>JBNJJK010000052.1:0-227 GCA_051750125.1 Pseudomonadota bacterium | reverse complement strand
GCTATTTTAGCTGTGCATAAGTGTAAACTTGTGCATTCAGCTGAATAACCGGGTCTGTAGCTCAGTTGGTTAGAGCGCACCCCTGATAAGGGTGAGGTCGGCAGTTCAAGTCTGCCCAGACCCACCAAATTCCTGTAATACGGCGTTAAAATGTTCCTCGTATAGCAGGCTATACGTCGTCACATTTTGCCTTGTCTTACAGAAATTTGTGGAAATAAAGTGCTACA
>JBNJJK010000051.1:0-243 GCA_051750125.1 Pseudomonadota bacterium | reverse complement strand
AGCGTGACCTGGTTGTGGTAGCGGGTCATCCCGGCACTGTCTGATTGGGTGATACCGTCTTCTTCCAGCGCCTGGGGTTGCTCGCCGTGGTGAGTCACGCTAACAGCCTGCCAGTCGCGGTTGAGGCGGTCGGTGTCGTGGTCGGTCAGCGTGAAGCGCACACCGGGGGCGAGCTCGGGCAGGTCGCTTTCGGCGCTGGCAGTAATCGCCTCACGGCGCAGCTGTTCCAGGCGAATGCGGGTG
>JBNJJK010000050.1:0-248 GCA_051750125.1 Pseudomonadota bacterium | reverse complement strand
TCGACGGTAAAGCCAAAGTGCTTGAACAGATCCCCGGCCGGGGCGGACTCGCCAAAGGTCGTCATGCCAATGACGCGGCCCTCGAGGCCCACGTACTTGTACCAGTAGTCCGCATGGCCGGCTTCAATCGCGATGCGCTTGGTGACGGCTTTCGGCAATACGCTCTCACGGTAATCAGCGTCTTGACCGTTGAAGCGATACGCGGACGGCATGGACACCACGCGGATGGCCTTGCCCTGCTGCTCGAG
>JBNJJK010000049.1:0-255 GCA_051750125.1 Pseudomonadota bacterium | reverse complement strand
TGCAGCTGTTCCAGGCTAAGCTCGTAGCCGGTCAGGTGCAGCAGCGAGTAGAGCAGCATGGACCCGTGCCCGTTTGACAGCACGAACCGATCGCGATCGGCCCATTTGGGATCTTCGGGGTTGTGCTTGAGGTAGTCATTCCACAGCACCTCGGCAATATCCGCCATGCCCATAGGGGCGCCGGGATGGCCTGACTTGGCCTTCTGGACGGCATCCATGGATAGGGCGCGAATGGCGTTAGCCAGCTCAAAACGG
>JBNJJK010000048.1:0-263 GCA_051750125.1 Pseudomonadota bacterium | reverse complement strand
TCGCCATAGCCGGGCACTGATTGGGCCATTAGGTCTGGGCGGCTGCCCCAAGGCGCGGCGTCGACCACCTTTCGGTGCTCCTCGCGCCATTGTTTCAGTTCCTGATCGCTGGCCTTGGCGTAGAGATCACGCCAGTAGGTCGCCGGGCGACCGCGCTTACCTGCCTCATCGAAGGCCTTGGTAGTGGGGTCGAGATGGCGAAACGGCTCCAGGCGCGGAATGTCCGGCAGCGGCTGGCTGACGTCCATATAACGGCCCAGCAT
>JBNJJK010000047.1:0-264 GCA_051750125.1 Pseudomonadota bacterium | reverse complement strand
GGATATTCCTCGCTTAGAGCCGTTTCGTCATCTCGACCCCACTACCAAAGCCTTCGATGAGGCAGGCAAGCGCGGTCGCCCGGCTACCTATTGGCGCGATCTCTACGCAAAGGCCAGCGAGAAAGAACTCAAGCAGCTACACGAAGAGCACCGACAGATCGTGGACGCCGCCCCCTGGGGCAGCCGCCCAGACCTGATGGCCCACTCCGTGCCTGGCTATGGCGACAGCTATACCGCAGAACCCGAAGACGTGAACGCCTACGC
>JBNJJK010000046.1:0-295 GCA_051750125.1 Pseudomonadota bacterium | reverse complement strand
TCACCAGCCGGTGGAGCAGCTCACCAGCCTGCGCACCACGCCGAACCTGAACACCTGGCGGCCCTGCGATGCGGTGGAAACCGCCGCCGCCTGGGATGCCGCGATCAAACGTCACTCCGGCCCCACCGCCCTGGTGTTCTCGCGCCAGAATCTGCCCCATCAGCAGCGCACCAAAGCACAGCTGGCGGCGATCCAGAACGGCGCCTACGTGCTCAAGGACAGCGAAGGCACCCCCGAGCTGATTCTGATCGCCACGGGCTCAGAGGTAGGGCTGGCGATGGATGCCGCCGCCGAG
>JBNJJK010000045.1:0-295 GCA_051750125.1 Pseudomonadota bacterium | reverse complement strand
CCACCAGCCGGTGGAACAGCTCACCAGCCTGCGCACCACGCCGAACCTGAACACCTGGCGGCCCTGTGATGCGGTGGAAACCGCCGCTGCCTGGGATGCCGCGATCAAACGTCACTCCGGCCCCACCGCCCTGGTGTTCTCGCGCCAGAACCTGCCCCATCAGCAGCGCACCAAAGCACAGCTGGCGGCGATCCAGAACGGCGCCTACGTGCTCAAAGACAGCGAAAGCACCCCCGAGCTGATTCTGATCGCCACGGGTTCAGAGGTGGGGCTGGCGATGGATGCCGCCGCCGAA
>JBNJJK010000044.1:0-301 GCA_051750125.1 Pseudomonadota bacterium | reverse complement strand
AGATATTCCCCGTCTGGAGCCGTTCCGCCATCTCGATCCCACCACCAAGGCCTTCGATGAAGAGGGTAAGCGTGGTCGTCCAGCCACCTACTGGCGTGATCTCTACGCGAATGCCAGCGAGCAGGAATTAAAGCAACTGCGCGAAGAACATCGCCAGGTAGTTGATGCCGCCCCCTGGGGCAGCCGCCCGGATATGATGGCCCAATCAGTGCCCGGCTATGGCGACAGCTATACCGCAGAACCCGAAGACGTTAACGCCTACGGCCGCTTTCCCAACAAGGCGGACCGCTTTGTCGAGCGT
>JBNJJK010000043.1:0-389 GCA_051750125.1 Pseudomonadota bacterium | reverse complement strand
GCTTCGGCGGGGAATGCTTCCGCATAGCGACTGAAGCGGGCGTCCCAGTCCTGCTGACGCTGTTTGCCGGCTTCACGTGCGTCCCAGGCCGAATAAATAGGCTCCGGCACATGGAAGGGGGCATGGGGCCAATCCAGTTGCTTGCGTGCCGCCGCCACTTCATCATCGCCCAGTGCCGCCCCGTGGGCTTCCTCTTTGCCCTGCTTGTTGGGCGCGCCAAAGCCGATAATGGTTTTGCAGATAATCAGGCTCGGCTTATCGTCATGGCTTTTCGCCAGCTCAATGGCCGCCTTGATTTCTTCAGGCTTGTGGCCGTCGACGTTCGGCACCACGTGCCAGCCGTAGGCTTCAAACCGCTTGGCCGTATCGTCGGTGAACCAGCCCTTCAC
>JBNJJK010000042.1:0-610 GCA_051750125.1 Pseudomonadota bacterium | reverse complement strand
GTCCCACATGGCATAGCGCTCGGCGATACTGCCGGTATCGGTGGGGAAGGTGAACTCCAACGGCAAGCCGCTGTGTTTGTCCTTGCTGAATTGCGGATAGCGATGACGCACCTTAAGGGTGTGACGCTGATTGCCCTTCATGTCCGCGGCCATCTCGATAAAGGCATCGAACTCGTAGAAGGGGAAATTCCCCTGAAAGCTCTTGACCAGGCCCGAACGACGACAGAAGGCAACATCGTCCGACCAGTTCTGGTTACTCTTGTAGAAACGGATGCTATGTTTCTCAAATAGAGTTTTAAATACAGTAGCTACACCACACACACCTACCGTAATAGCTAGAGGCGTTAGCGCAGCCAAGATAGTATCTGCGGCAAACAAAAACAAAATCGTGCAGACTGCAACTATGCTAGTGAAAAACCACCCAGCCCCCTTACCTCCACCCGACGCAATAAAACTAAACCCATGACTAACAACGACAAACCAGAAGCGGAAAAAGCGATAGATCAGGCTAATATCCTCATCGACGAACTTCGACCAACGCAATTCGTTAATATGATTAAAGTCATGGAAATCATGCTCGCCCATATACTCGTAGTCACGATACCAACCT
>JBNJJK010000041.1:0-641 GCA_051750125.1 Pseudomonadota bacterium | reverse complement strand
CCCACGTTCAGCCTCACCCCGGCGACGGGCGAGGCCGACGAAGCTGGCCTAGAAGGTGGCAGCAACGCCGGTGATGACTCGAACATCACCACCGGCAGCTTCACCGTCGGTACCGGCAACGACACCTTGCAAAGCCTGACCATCAACGGCACCAACGTCACCAACGGCGGCACGGTGGCAGGTGAGCACGGCACGCTGACGGTCACCCAAGGCGACGATGGCGACTACACCTGGACCTACACGCTCGACGGCGCCACCACTGGCGACAACGTCGAAGACGTGTTCGATCTGCAAGCCACCGACAGTGACGGCAGCGCCACCGACGACGCCCTGACGATCGACATCGTTGACGACACACCGACAGCGCGTGACGACAGCACCAATACCGCGGAAGACACCGCGGTGACCTACGACGTCATCGCCAACGACACCACCGGTGCCGACGGTGCCACGGTCACGGCAGCGAGCCTGGCCGACGGCTACGGCGATGCCGGCACGGTCGCGTCCGACGAAAATGGCGAGATCACCTTCACGCCGGCCGCCGGTTACGAAGGTGAGGTCGTGATCGACTACACCCTGACCGACGCTGACGGCGACGAGTCCAACGCCCAACTGACGGTGACGGTGGCCGACGACTCCGA
>JBNJJK010000040.1:0-645 GCA_051750125.1 Pseudomonadota bacterium | reverse complement strand
AGGCTGGTTTCGAAGTTATCAACACATGGGAGACGACTATCGCCAGTACAACATGATCAATGAAGCGCGCTGGTCAAAATTTGTCGATGAAAATATCAGCTTACTTTATCGCTTCTTGCGCTTTTGGTTTGTGGTCATCTCTCACGGATTTAGTTTTATCGGTGGGGGGGGATACTTTATTGTTGGGCTTACTGTTGCGGCTTCATTGTTGATTGCAGTACCACAACTTTTTTCTGAAAATCCTAAGCTATCAGTTAACTTATTGATCATTCCAGCATGGACTATCGCTTTCTGCGGAGCAGCTACCATACTTCGAAGACTTTACGAGACATACAGCATTCGCTTTTACAAAAGCAATAAAAACTGGTCGGATGATATTGCCTTCTGTCGGCGCACTGGGTTGGTGAAGTCCTCTCGCGGTGATTTCCCTTTCTATGAATTCGATGCCTTTATCGAAATGAGCGCCGACATGAAGGGCAATCAGTTCCATAGCCTTCAAGTGCGCCATCGCTATCCACAGCACAGCAAAGATCCTCGTAACGGTCTGCCGCTCGATTATAGTTTTCCAGCCGACGGGAGCATTGCCCAGCTGTATGCCATGTGGGACATGCTGGGCCGCTATATGGACGTCAGCCAGCCGCTACC
>JBNJJK010000039.1:0-813 GCA_051750125.1 Pseudomonadota bacterium | reverse complement strand
GGAGCCAACCTTGAAATACCAGCCTGGCATCATTGGCGTTCTCACTCAGGTCCGTTATCCGGATCGAGGACAGTGTGTGGTGGGTAGTTTGACTGGGGCGGTCTCCTCCCAAAGCGTAACGGAGGAGCACGAAGGTACCCTCAGCACGGTCGGACATCGTGCAATGAGTGCAAGAGCATAAGGGTGCTTGACTGCGAGACAGACACGTCGAGCAGGTGCGAAAGCAGGTTCTAGTGATCCGGTGGTTCTGTATGGAAGGGCCATCGCTCAACGGATAAAAGGTACTCCGGGGATAACAGGCTGATACCGCCCAAGAGTTCACATCGACGGCGGTGTTTGGCACCTCGATGTCGGCTCATCACATCCTGGGGCTGAAGTCGGTCCCAAGGGTATGGCTGTTCGCCATTTAAAGTGGTACGCGAGCTGGGTTTAGAACGTCGTGAGACAGTTCGGTCCCTATCTGCCGTGGGCGTTGGATGTTTGAGAAGGGCTGCTCCTAGTACGAGAGGACCGGAGTGGACGCACCTCTGGTGTTCCGGTTGTCACGCCAGTGGCATTGCCGGGTAGCTATGTGCGGACGGGATAACCGCTGAAAGCATCTAAGCGGGAAGCCCCCTTCAAGATGAGACATCCCTGAGGCCTAGAGCCTCCTGAAGGGCCCAGCGAGACCAGCTGGTTGATAGGCACGGTGTGGAAGCGCTGCAAGGCGTTGAGCTAACGTGTACTAATGGCCCGTGAGGCTTGACCCTATAACACCCAAGGGGTCTGGTCGTGATGATAACGATGAAAGAACCGGATACGCGTACTGAGCCG
>JBNJJK010000037.1:0-984 GCA_051750125.1 Pseudomonadota bacterium | reverse complement strand
TTCCCACATCGCATACAACTGGGCAATACTCCCGTCGGTCGGAAAACTATAATCAAGCGGTAGATTGTTTCGAGGGTCTTTGCTGTGCTGAGGGTAGCGGTGGCGCACTTTAAGGCTATGGAACTGGTTACCTTTCATGTCGGCACTCATTTCGATAAAGGCATCGAATTCATAGAAAGGGAAATCACCGCGAGAGGACTTTACCATGCCAGTGCGCCGACAGAAGGCAATATCATCCGACCAGTTTTTATTGCTTTTGTAGAAACGGATACTGTTTTTTTCGTAAAGCCTACGTAGAACAGTGGCTACTGCGCAGAAGGCAACCATCACAATTGGAACTAAAAACGCATCAAAAGGAAATGTTTTACTAGGGTCAAAAAGTTCAGCGCCAAGTAGCAGTACTGTTAAAAATAAAGCAATGCCTGCTATAAAATATCCCCCCCCACCTATAAAGCTAAAACCGTGAGAGAAGACCACAAACCAAAAGCGCAAGAAGCGATAAAGCAAGCTGATATCTTCATCGACAAATTTTGACCAGCGTGCTTCGTTGATCATGGCATAGTTATAATAATCTTCCTTCATGTATTGATAGTCTTCAAACCACTCATTGTCATATTCATACAGAGTAGGATTGACGCCGATATAGTGGCCCCAGGGTAGCCGAGCGACATCGAAGTTGCTGCCTAGTTTTCCCCATACGCTCTTTTCTGGCGGTGGTGCTTGGCGGGGAATGGCATCGGCCCGGAAAGCGGTTTCGGCATAGTGATCTTGTGGCTGTTCCGTTTGGCTCATACTCTCGCTCCTTGCTTTTTCCATACCCAGGTTAGCCACGCTACCGCCAGGGAAGGCCGCCAGCGGCCTTCCGAAAGAAAATATTGATAATGCTTGCTGTGGTGTCGTTAATTACTATCGCGTTTGTTTTGCGGGGAAGCGTCTTTTGCTTTAGCGCGCTCGACGAAGCGGTCCGCCTTGTTGGGGAAGCGG
>JBNJJK010000036.1:0-1221 GCA_051750125.1 Pseudomonadota bacterium | reverse complement strand
TGTGATGTGATGGTATTCACCTGACAGTCGGCCGCTTAAAGCAAAGTGGCCATAGCTATCCCCGTGGGTTATAGAACGAGTATCTGACGCTCGACTTTAACACCATGAGGAAAAGACTATGACCACCGAAGAAAAGGTAGCACGCCGCAAGCTCAGCCTCCTAGAACTGGCCAAAGATCTGCAGAACGTCAGCAAGGCCTGCAAGGTAATGGGCTATTCCCGACAGCAGTTCTACGAGATTCGCCGCAACTATCAAACGTTCGGGTCTGAGGGACTGATTGACAAGCTCCCAGGCCCAAGGGGCCCCCACCCCAATCGGGTCAGTGAGGAGATCGAAACAGCTATTCTCGAGCACAGCCTAGCTTTCCCCACCCACGGCCCTGTTCGGGTGGCTCAAGAGCTGGCACTACGTGGTGTCCAGGTCAGTTCTACGGGTGTCAGAGGTGTTTGGGGACGCCATGATTTGCTCACGCGCAATGAGCGCCTTCTACGCCTCGAACGTGCCACCCGCGAGCAGAAGATCGAGTTGTCCGATGACCAGGTGCGTCACCTGGAGCGGTTCAGTCCAGAGTTCCGCGAACGCCATATTGAGGTCCACCATACCGGTGAGCTGGTAGCCGTCGACACCTTCTTCGTTGGCACTCTCAAGGGCGTAGGGAAGGTGTACCTGCAATCAGTCATCGATTGCTTTAGCCGCTATGCCTGGGGCCGCTTGTACACCAATAAGCTACCTGTGACGGCCGTCCACGTCCTCAATAACGATGTACTACCTTTCTTCGAAGCCCACAATGCCAGGATCAGCACGGTACTCAGTGACAACGGTCGGGAATTTTGCGGTCGCAAGGATCATCACCCGTATGAACTATTCCTCCAACTCGAAGAGATTGAGCACCGCACAACCCGGGTACGACGACCGCAGAGCAACGGGTTTGTTGAGCGGCTGCATAGGACACTTTTGGATGAGCACTTCCGCATACAAGGCCGCACAAAGTGGTACGAAGCCTTGGATGAAATGCAGACGGACCTGGACGATTACCTTGTGACCTACAACACAAAGCGCCCTCATCAAGGCCGTAATATGAAGGGGATGACGCCTTACACCGTCTTCAAAAAGGGGCTCCCTAAAACGCTGAAGAAAGAGGCCAGGAAAACGACAGAAAACACTGCTTAACTATATAGAGCCCACGGGGAGATGTGTCAGGCAATTACCATCACTGTACA
>JBNJJK010000035.1:0-1227 GCA_051750125.1 Pseudomonadota bacterium | reverse complement strand
TGTAGATACCGTCTCTCGATACCAACTGCAAGGGGCTTTATGTCCCTTGCGGCCGATATTCGCTTTGTGACTTCAACACTCCAAAAGCGATGTGTACCAATTTGCGCATCGCCGCCCCCAACGCCGACAACGTTGGCTTGCCACGAGCTTTGAGTCGCGCAAATTGCTCGCTGACGTCAGGATTACAGCGAGTCGAGACGACGGCGGCCATATAAAGTTTCCGGCGGATACTGGGCGCTCCTGCCTTGGAAAGATGGGATCGCAATTTCACCGATGTACCTGATTCTTTCAGTATCGGCACGAGGCCTAGGAAGGCTGCTGCCTGTCGAGCACTGCGGAAATCTCGACTACGTAGCGTGGCAACCAGACGAGCTGACAGGACGTTTCCGATGCCGGGAATACTCTCGAGAAGCTTACGATCCTGCTTAAGCGACGGATGCGCCTCGAAATGGTCAGTGATCGCCTGCTGGAGCCGTTGTACCTCTCGCTCAATGGCGACCAGCATGTAGCTAATGGATTCGGTTGCTTTGGTGTCGGTATTGAATTCAGCTTTCTCCAGGCGGTTACGCTCGCGTTGTAGGTCGTCTTCTACGGCCTCTAACCGGTTGATAAGGCGCTTGAGTTCTCTCACCTCCGTTGGCTCTGGTTGCCACGGTTGAGGGTTCCGTTCAATCCCATAACGGGCAAGCATCATGCTGTCCTTACGGTCAGTTTTGCTTCGAACGCCCATCCCTTTGGCGTGATGGCGCACCTGGGCAGGGTTCAGTACGTACACAGTGACACCAACGTCATGCAGCCAGTACGCTAAGGGTTCATGGTAAATACTGGTGGCTTCTAGGAAGATATGCAGGTTGTCGATGTCTTCGCCAGTCTGCTTGGTGAGCCAATCGAGCAAACCTGGGAAATCCTGAGGGCGATTAGGGAATACTTTCGTTTTCACCTTTCCCTTACTCAGATCGCGCACCCACAGGCAATCAAGTTTTTGCTTGCTAACATCAACGCCGATATATGCCATCTCGTTGTCTCGCCTTGTTCGTACAGCCTCTTTCGTCGTGCGAAGGGCTTTGGATACCGTCCAAATTTACGAGATAAGAAACCAGAAGGGGCCCATCTACAAAACAGGGTCAATGCCCATCTGGAGCCCGACGGGTTACCCTTCTGGTCAGAGAGAATGGTAGCTAATCATTCCCTCTTGAGAGACACAAGGAGCCCGACTTGTCGGGCGAT
>JBNJJK010000034.1:0-1295 GCA_051750125.1 Pseudomonadota bacterium | reverse complement strand
CACACCCGTAGCTTCGGTACCTGGTTTAGCCCCGTTACATCTTCCGCGCAGGCCGACTCGACTAGTGAGCTATTACGCTTTCTTTAAAGGATGGCTGCTTCTAAGCCAACCTCCTAGCTGTCTGAGCCTTCCCACATCGTTTCCCACTTAACCAGGATTTCGGGACCTTAGCTGACGGTCTGGGTTGTTTCCCTTTTCACAACGGACGTTAGCACCCGCTGTGTGTCTCCCACGCTCGCACTCACCGGTATTCGGAGTTTGCCTCGGGTTGGTAAGTCGGGATGACCCCCTAGCCGAAACAGTGCTCTACCCCCGGCGGTGATACGTGAGGCGCTACCTAAATAGCTTTCGAGGAGAACCAGCTATCTCCGAGCTTGATTAGCCTTTCACTCCGATCCACAAGTCATCCAAATCTTTTTCAACAGATCCTGGTTCGGTCCTCCAATTGATGTTACTCAATCTTCAACCTGCTCATGGATAGATCGCTCGGTTTCGGGTCTATATCCAGCGACTGTGTCGCCCAGTTAAGACTCGGTTTCCCTACGGCTCCCCTATACGGTTAACCTCGCCACTGAATATAAGTCGCTGACCCATTATACAAAAGGTACGCAGTCACAGAACAAGTCTGCTCCTACTGCTTGTACGCACACGGTTTCAGGATCTATTTCACTCCCCTCTCCGGGGTTCTTTTCGCCTTTCCCTCACGGTACTGGTTCACTATCGGTCAGCCAGGAGTATTTAGCCTTGGAGGATGGTCCCCCCGTCTTCAGTCAAGGTTTCTCGTGCCCCGACCTACTCGATTTCACATGATCAGACTTTCGACTACGGGGCTATCACCCGCTATGGCCACGCTTCCCAGCGTGTTCGCCTAATCAGTCACATGCTTAAGGGCTGGTCCCCGTTCGCTCGCCGCTACTAGGGGAATCTCGGTTGATTTCTTTTCCTCAGGGTACTTAGATGTTTCAGTTCCCCTGGTTCGCCTCCCACGCCTATATATTCAGCGCGGGATACTCATCTGATGATGAGTGGGTTTCCCCATTCAGAAATGCCCGGGTCACAGGTTGTTTGCCACCTCGCCGAGCCTTATCGCAGGCTTCCACGTCTTTCATCGCCTCTGGCTGCCTAGGCATCCACCGTGTGCGCTTCATTGCTTGACCCTATAACCCGAAGGAGTCTGGTATCTCGCAATGATAACGATTGCCGGATACGCTTGAGACGTATCACAAAACAATTACGTATGAACGTTTTCAACAAACGTTCATGTCAGCATGATATACATTGTTAAAGAGCGACTG
>JBNJJK010000033.1:0-1579 GCA_051750125.1 Pseudomonadota bacterium | reverse complement strand
GATCTTAAACTGAAGAGTTTGATCATGGCTCAGATTGAACGCTGGCGGCAGGCCTAACACATGCAAGTCGAGCGGTAACAGATCCAGCTTGCTGGATGCTGACGAGCGGCGGACGGGTGAGTAACGCATAGGAATTTACCCGGTAGTGGGGGATAACCTGGGGAAACCCAGGCTAATACCGCATACGTCCTACGGGAGAAAGGGGGCTTTGGCTCCCGCTATCGGATGAGCCTATGCCGGATTAGCTGGTTGGTGAGGTAATGGCTCACCAAGGCGACGATCCGTAGCTGGTCTGAGAGGATGATCAGCCACATCGGGACTGAGACACGGCCCGAACTCCTACGGGAGGCAGCAGTGGGGAATATTGGACAATGGGGGCAACCCTGATCCAGCCATGCCGCGTGTGTGAAGAAGGCCCTCGGGTTGTAAAGCACTTTCAGCGAGGAAGAACGCCTATCGGTTAATACCCGGTAGGAAAGACATCACTCGCAGAAGAAGCACCGGCTAACTCCGTGCCAGCAGCCGCGGTAATACGGAGGGTGCAAGCGTTAATCGGAATTACTGGGCGTAAAGCGCGCGTAGGTGGCTTGATAAGCCGGTTGTGAAAGCCCCGGGCTCAACCTGGGAACGGCATCCGGAACTATTAGGCTAGAGTGCAGGAGAGGAAGGTAGAATTCCCGGTGTAGCGGTGAAATGCGTAGAGATCGGGAGGAATACCAGTGGCGAAGGCGGCCTTCTGGACTGACACTGACACTGAGGTGCGAAAGCGTGGGTAGCAAACAGGATTAGATACCCTGGTAGTCCACGCCGTAAACGATGTCGACCAGCCGTTGGGTGCCTAGCGCACTTTGTGGCGAAGTTAACGCGATAAGTCGACCGCCTGGGGAGTACGGCCGCAAGGTTAAAACTCAAATGAATTGACGGGGGCCCGCACAAGCGGTGGAGCATGTGGTTTAATTCGATGCAACGCGAAGAACCTTACCTACCCTTGACATCTACAGAAGCCGAGAGAGATCTTGGTGTGCCTTCGGGAACTGTAAGACAGGTGCTGCATGGCTGTCGTCAGCTCGTGTTGTGAAATGTTGGGTTAAGTCCCGTAACGAGCGCAACCCTTGTCCTTATTTGCCAGCACGTAATGGTGGGAACTCTAAGGAGACTGCCGGTGACAAACCGGAGGAAGGTGGGGACGACGTCAAGTCATCATGGCCCTTACGGGTAGGGCTACACACGTGCTACAATGGCCGGTACAAAGGGCTGCGAACTCGCGAGAGCAAGCGAATCCCTTAAAGCCGGTCTCAGTCCGGATCGGAGTCTGCAACTCGACTCCGTGAAGTCGGAATCGCTAGTAATCGTGAATCAGAATGTCACGGTGAATACGTTCCCGGGCCTTGTACACACCGCCCGTCACACCATGGGAGTGGACTGCACCAGAAGTGGTTAGCCTAACTTTGGAGGGCGATCACCACGGTGTGGTTCATGACTGGGGTGAAGTCGTAACAAGGTAGCCGTAGGGGAACCTGCGGCTGGATCACCTCCTTAAACGATGCATCATCCTCGCGGTAAGCGCTCACAATGAATT
>JBNJJK010000032.1:0-1932 GCA_051750125.1 Pseudomonadota bacterium | reverse complement strand
ATCGAGTAGGAAGGGGAGTTGCCTCCCCTGTCCTCTCACACCACCGGGCATACGGTTCCGTACCACGGCGGTTCATGAAGAACGTTTAAGCCATCTTACCGTATCGAGTACCGAGATCAGACCCTGGTCGTAAAACCACTTTCTCGACAGGGCTTGGTTCATGTGCGTTGCCCCGGCGTTCCACCAGGGGCCTCGCCCATTACCCGCCGATTTCCAAGCACGGTATGCGTCTAGACCCAGCCCTCGAAGTTTCCGGTGCCGCGTCTTTGAACGCTTCCATTGCCGCCAGACCAGGCCGCGTAAGCGACGACGTATCCACTGATCCAAGGCTTCCAGCGGACGCTTCACGTCAACTTGGTCGAAGTAGTTGGCCCAACCCCGCAGGATGGGCTTTAACTCTTTGATCACTTGCTGGAGGTGACGTCCTCTGCCTCGCGCTAGCATCTGACGAACACGCTGCATCATGCGCTTCAGACTTGTCTTGGCCAGTGTCAGCTTCAGTTGCTTGTGCCAAGTAAGACGGTAGCCTAAGTAGTCGCGTTTCCATGGCCGATCCACCGCACTTTTCGTGCGGTTGACCGTCAGCCGAAGTGAGCTCTCGAGATACTCACTCAGGCTCTCCATGACACGCTCGCCTGCTCGCTGACTTTTAACATACACCTGTACGTCATCGGCGTACCGGCAGAACCGATGGCCTCGGCGTTCCAGCTCCTTGTCCATGTCGTCCAGCAGGATGTTCGCCAGTAGCGGGCTGAGCGGCCCGCCTTGGGGCGTCCCCTGCCGTCTCGGCGTGGGCAAGCCGGGCTGGAACATGCCCGCCTCCAGATAGCGGCGGATCAGACGCAACACGCGCTTGTCGTCAACGCGCCGTGCGACCCGTGCCATCAGCAGGTCGTGGTTCACTCGGTCGAAGAAGGCTTTCAGGTCAAGGTCGACTACCCAACGGTGGCCGGCGGTGACGTAATCCTTCATGGCCGAGACGGCCTGCTTCGCGCTGCGCTTGGGGCGGTAACCGTAACTCGACTCGGAGAAGGTCGGGTCGAAGATCGGCATGAGCACTTGTGACAGCGCCTGCTGGAGCAGTCGGTCAGTGACCGTGGGGATGCCGAGTTGCCGTACTCCGCCTTTAGGTTTGGGGATCGTGGCGGCTCGGATCGGGCTGGGGTGATACTCATCGGCCAATAACCGCTCGCGCAGCGTTGGCCAGTACTGTTTTAGGTGGTCCGCTAACTGATGCACCGTCATGCCGTCGACACCCGGCACCCCTTTGTTGGCAACCACCTTACGGTAAGCCCGCTGCATGTTCTCCGGGTCAACAACCCGTTCCATGAGCGAGAGTGGCTCCGCTTTCGTCCACGATAGCGACGCCGGGGTCGTCTCGACGCTCACCGGCTGGGACGCGGGGTACTGCCCCTGCCCCTCTGGGTGAGTGACGGTATTAGCGTCATGGTCTGTCTTCATGATCGATCCTCGAGACGTTATCGCCTACTCGCGGTTCTTCATGTTCGGCCCTTGGTGCCGTGGTGAGCCGGCACTTACTATGGCCTCGGCTGACGTCTGGCAACCCATCCCGTCGCCTCTCGACGCCGGTAGCACTGTGGCAGACCACCAGACCTCCCAGGGTAAGACGCGCGACCTTCCCGCTTATGCCTGTCGGATATACGTCATGGCGTTCCGTGCAAGTATTGGGCTTTGGTGATTCGTGCCACCTTACCCCGCCATGACGCCTCATATCCGCTTCCTGTTCGTCAGGCCAGCGTTTTGCCTCGGGCTGCCTTCGGATTCCCTCTCGCGAGGGACACCCTTGCCGTCAGCTAGCACTTCCCCTTGCCGGGCGTGCAGGGGACTTTCACCCCCAAGTCATCCTGGGGCACCACCCCCAGGAACAGCGCCAGACAAGGCGCTGCGCGCCATGCCTGGCGCACACAAAAA
>JBNJJK010000031.1:0-3004 GCA_051750125.1 Pseudomonadota bacterium | reverse complement strand
CAGGCCATCTACCAGCATTCACCCTCGGCGCCACTTGAGCGGGATTCATCTGCATCCTGATGCGGATGCGATGAAACCCGCTTGCACCTGAGGTATCATAGCCGCCTACTCTTTCATGACCGACCCTTCGTACGAGGTTCCCCGCCGATGTTCAGCCGCGATATGACAATTGCCGGATTCGATGATGTGCTGTTTGACGCCATGCAGAAAGAAGTGGCGCGCCAGGAAGCCCACATCGAACTCATCGCTTCAGAAAACTACGCCAGCCCGCGCGTACTGGAAGCCCAGGGCAGCCAGCTGACCAACAAATACGCCGAAGGCTACCCCGGCAAGCGCTACTACGGCGGCTGTGAATTCGTCGATATCGCCGAAAACCTCGCCATCGACTACGCCAAGGAATTGTTCGGCGCGACCTACGTCAACGTGCAGCCGCACTCCGGCTCCCAGGCCAATAGCGCTGTCTTCCAGGCGCTGGTCAAGCCCGGCGACACCATCCTCGGCATGAGCCTGGACGCCGGCGGTCACCTGACCCACGGTGCCAAGCCTAACTTCTCCGGCAAGCACTACAACGCCGTGCAGTACGGGCTGAATGAGCAAGGCCTGATCGACTACGACCAGGTCGCCCAACTGGCACATGAACATAAGCCGAAAATGATCATCGCCGGCTTCTCCGCCTACTCGCAAATCGTCGATTGGGCCAAGTTCCGCGAAATCGCCGACGAAGTAGGCGCTTACTTGCTGGTCGATATGGCCCACGTCTCCGGCCTGGTCGCCGCCGGCGTTTACCCAAGCCCGTTACCGCATGCCCACGTGGTCACTTCCACCACGCACAAAACCCTGCGTGGCCCGCGCAGCGGCGTGATTCTCTCCGCCGAAAACAACGCGGATATCGAGAAAAAGCTGCAGTCCGCGGTATTCCCCGGCGGCCAGGGCGGCCCCTTGATGCACGTGATTGCCGCCAAGGCGATCTGTTTCAAAGAAGCCATGGCACCGGAGTTCAAGACCTACCAGCAGCAAGTGGTCAAGAACGCCCAGGCGATGGCTAAAGTGTTCATGGATCGCGGCTACGACATCGTCTCTGGCGGCACCGAAGACCACCTGTTCCTGCTCTCGCTGATCAAGCAGGGCGTCACCGGTAAAGACGCCGACGCCGCGCTTGGCCGTGCGCACATCACCGTGAACAAGAACGCCGTGCCCAACGACCCGCAAAGCCCGTTCGTCACCTCCGGCCTGCGCATCGGCACGCCCGCCGTGACCACCCGCGGCTTCGGTGAAAAAGAGTGTAGCGACCTGGCCGGCTGGATCTGCGACATCCTCGACGTCCTCGCCAAGGGCGAAGACACCAGCGCCATCGAAGCCCAGGTGCTGGATAAAGCCACCGCGGTATGCAACAAGTTCCCCGTATATAAGTAAGCCACCACCTGATCGCCCAATAAATTGGGCTCCTACAAAACCCGGTGCATGCACCCAACCCCTGTAGGAGCCCGACTCGTCGGGCGATCAGGCTGTCTACAAGCGTTCACCCCCGGCGCCAAGATCCTTCCTGATCGCGCAATGAATTGCGCTCCTACAACACCCCAGGTGCCTGCACCCAGCCCCTGTAGGAGCCCGACTTGTCGGGCGATCAGACCATCTACTAGCAATTATCTCTGGCGACCTGATTCTTACTGAATGGGTGCTAAGGTAGGAGCGTATAGAGAAATATGTAACTATTATCTTATGATACGTGATGCCAAGTACTGGTAGATTATTGGCTTGGCGTGATCGCTGGTAGATAAATGGGCTTATGAGTGACTGGTTGGGAGAGATGCCATGTATGCAATTGAATTCGAAGCAGATATTAAAAACGGCGTGGTAAAGATTCCGCCTGAATACGACGAACTTCAAAACCATCATGCGCATATTGTGGTGATGGTGAAAGACAGCCCCATTAAGGAGCTGCCCGCATCAACATTAGATTTTAGTGATGCCGAAATAACCGCGTTTAAAGAACAGGATGCCGTTGAGCTTCAAAGGGAATTGCGGGATGAATGGTAAATATCTGCTTGATACCAATGCCATTATCTACGCAATTAATCGAAAGCTTAAATTACCGGCTAACCAATATGCCGTCTCAGTCATTACAGAGATGGAACTGCTGTCCTGGCCTTCCCTAACCAGAGAAGATGAAGCAAAGCTGCAAGAGTCGCTTCAAAAGGTGACTGTGATACAGCTAGAAAAGCCAATTCAGAAGACAGCGATCAAAATACGTAGAACTTCGTCCTTAAAGTTACCCGATAGTATTATTTCAGCAACAGCGCTAATCGGTAGCTTTGTGTTGGTAACTGACGATCAAAAACTTGCAGACCGTCATATTGGGACTTCAATTTCACTAAACGAGCTGATGAAAAATACGGCCCCAAAATAGCGCTGAAAGGTGAGCGCCCAATCCCCTGTAGGAGCCCGACTTGTCGGGCGATCAGGCCGTCTACTAGCAATTACCTTCGGAACCCCAGAGCGCTCACACAACCACCTGATCACCCGCATCCGGCGTTAACCAACGGGCATCCCAAAAGCTGTAATCGCCAATCTGATTAACCAACCCAGCCCTTAGCGGGTTCGCGACGATATAACGCGCGGTCTCCCGCACGCCTTCCTCCTCGCGTATTAACCGGTCATGAAAGCCCCGCTGCCAAATCGGCTTGCCCAACGCCAACGACACATACGATTTATAGAGCTTCACCGCCTGCGAAAGGTCGCCTTCTAGCGCCAACAGCCAATGCACATGATTGGGCATCACCACATAAGCCCAGGTCGTTGCGTGCTGGCACACGGAAGGGTGAGAAAATGCCCGCGCCGCCGCACAGCCACGCGTAAAATCCAGAAAATAAGGTGATCGGTCAACGGTTACCACCGTTACCAGGTAATAGTGGCCCGGCAAACACCGCCGCCCCATCCTCAACGCATGACCTCGTGGCATCACTGCTCCTCCTTGAACAATGTGTAATCACCTGCACCCAGCCCA
>JBNJJK010000030.1:0-3785 GCA_051750125.1 Pseudomonadota bacterium | reverse complement strand
CGACCCAAAGCGGCCATTCTTGGAAATGCATAAGCCGTTCGAAACTTGGCCATACAGACTAATGGAAATTAATGATGTTGTATTTCATGCACTTAGGTTGAGTTTTTAGGCTGCAATTGTCTGATAAACGTATCGGTAAGTTTTTTCAATCATAATATTAGAAGTATAATATGCTAATAAGTAGGTATAGGTATGGCACACACTTATTATTCAGTCAGAACTGGAAGAAATAAAAATACTGAAGGCTTTGAGTTCCCAGAGTTTTTGGATTTATTCGTTAGATCATTCAAAAAATTCAAAGAAGATGGGTACTTTGACGAGTATCTTGGCTGGGCTTGTGTTGATATAGGCCCAGTTTCAGGTAAGGTTTCCGATGTGGAGTTGGATATCCTTTTGAAGTTGAGAAAGCAAGGTATCTGGCCTATTGAAAGTAACCTGCCAGATCTAGTCGAGGATGATGTTTTCGATCTTATCGAGTATCTCTATCAAAACGCGTCCAAACCAATAGATGGAAACTATCATGATTTTGCGAGTTGCGGTATGCACTGGGAAACCTTCAATAAATCTGAAGGTGAGACTGAATTCGCCCAAAGTATGAACGAATTACTGGCTTTGTATAAAGGGTCGTTTGAGCTCTCTCCAAAAGGCGAAATATTACACAAGCCTGAAAAAGGCTTTGAGCCAATTTTCGAGGCGGATATTCCCTCTAATGACGACAATATAAAGTCCAGGGTAAGTTCTGCTGTATTGAGATACCGGAGGCATGGCTCGACGATTGATGACAGGCGCCAAGCTGTTCGGGATTTGGCCGATGTGCTGGAGTATTTAAGACCAAAGGTTAAATTTGTTATCACGAAACAAGATGAAAAGGATCTTTTTAACCTTGCAAACAACTTTGGGATTCGTCATCACAACGATCAACAAAAAACGGGCTACGATGCGGCATTGTGGTTAAGCTGGATGTTTTACTACTATTTAGCAACGATTCACGTGTTGCTTCGTAAGCTGGGGCATGAGTCACTTAACCAGTAGGTGAAGCCAATAGGTCAAAAAAATGTGGATCAATTTCGTCAATAGCCAATGTTCGTTCAGGAACCGTCAATATACTCGTTATAAAGTATATTTCGTATCTAGCGAATAAGCATTTAAATTTCAACAACCTACTTTTGACCACAGCTGATCTATGAAGGCCTTATACTTTGCCCCATGCGTTAACGTTAGAGATTCTCACTAAATTATCGGCTGTCATTATGACTGGCCCTGGACGTAGTAGAACAGAACGGCAGTCGGCCCTCATCGTTCGACGTGAGCATGACCCAGGGCTTCAGCAATATTCAGATAAAAATCTGTTGGTCACATATTGTGTTTGACATCTATGACCATTGGGGTCATGGTTGAGATATGTCAACTGTGACCAATGAGGCTATTTTATGAACGTTTTTGAATGCACTCACAAGGGAGATTTGTTAATTGCTGAAAAATCAATTTCTTGTGCTGTATTGAGTAACGGTAAACGAATTATTACGCAGACTGCATTATTTGATGCTTTTGATAGGCCTCGAAAGGGTGAGAAGCGAATTGAAGGATTGCCTTCAATTGTCGGCGCAAAAAATCTCATTCCTTTTGTGAGTGATGAATTGCGAGAGAAAGCTGAGCCCATTCATTATTATCTCCAGAACGGAAATGTAGCGTCTGGATATGATGCTGAGCTCATTCCACTTGTCTGTGAATTATATTTAATTGCACACGATTATGAAGCTCTCATAGATAGCCAAGAAAAAATGGTTGTACAGGCCAATACTTTAATCAGATCATTAGCAAAAGTTGGCATCACAGCTCTAATAGATGAAGCTACTGGCTACCAATATGATAGGGAAAATAATGCTCTTCAAGAGTTATTGAAGGCATATATTTCAGAAGATTTTCTAAAATGGCAGGCAAGATTTCCACGGAAATATTATCAAGAGTTGTACCGTCTTTACGGCTGGGACTACAACCCTCTTAGTATGAAGCACCCTCAGTATCTAGGGAAATTCACTAACGAATATGTATATGACCATCTTCCTGAGGGTGTACTAGCAGAGCTAAAAGCTAAAAATCCAAGAAATGAAAATGGAAACCGTGTCAAAAAACACCATCAATTTTTAACCGGCGATATAGGGGTTCCCCATCTTGAGAGACATATTACTAAGTTGATAACTATTATGGAGCTTTCAGATGGCGTAGATGATTTCAAAGATAATTTTAATCGTGTTTTCAGAAATGTTGATCAGATGAAATTGAATATTGATTGATCGAAAACTCACGAAGTATAGCTCAATAACTAATTTCAATCGCTGTAAAGGTTAGGTGAAATATAGCAAGCTTTTCCGTTCGCCCGGCGTCACCCCTGATTGATTATCCATGAAAAAATCGACATGTAAAAATCAGTCATAGTGATCTTTAATTGCCGTTGAAATAGCCTAACAAAACTTAAAATTAGCCGCAAAAAACGGCATTGTATCAGTATTGTCTCAACGTCCGCTTTTGGCCAAAATAGGAATGCTCACCCATATGCATAGCTGATATCGACCCAAAGCCGACATGCCGGAAAATGCAGGAGGCTCGTTCATTGGGGGTGAACAGTTATGGTTTTCCTCTGAATATAATAAAAATTCGATTTTTAAGCCGCAGTCTGAAGCGCTAGTTTCAAAGGAGAAATAGGGTTTGAAAAAAATAGCTATCGGCGTAGCGGTGTTTTGCATTTGGATTGTTGCAAATGGATTCTGGGAAATGGCCGGAGCTCCAGATCATTACACATCGTGCCAATCGATTGATTGGGCGCAAGAGCAGAATAAGGGTAAGTTTCGCCCGGATGAAGCAATGTCTTTGTGGATTCTTAAAAGCTTCAAGTGTGAATAGTGGTCGGTCCCATTCGCCCGCCATAACCATGCCAGGCACGGCGACCGCTGACGCGGAGCGTGCTGGCAACCTTAGCCGCCAAAATTAGAGGCATAGCAACATATGGCAAAAGTGGTTTCTGTTGACCTTTCAGAGTTCATTCTAAAGTGTGATGACGAAAGCCATCATGAGCTATGGAATCATGAATATTGGATACTCTGCCCTTTTCGAACAGGCTATGTACCAACTGACGGAAATGTTGGCCCTCTTAGTTTCGGGCTCATGCTGCACAATGCAAAAATGTCTAATGGCCTTGTGCTCGCTCAAGAAGATTTGCTAGGCGGCATTGCGCCAGCTTCGATGAAATCGGGCGCAGCTTTGAAAGCAGAGAACTTGCTTGAAGAAATACGGCAAGCAAAATATCCAAATCTACCATCACGACTTCGCTGTCACTATTTGAATCATGACAAATCCACAGCTGAAGCCAGAGAAGTAGACTGGAATTGGCATAACCGCTCACTGGAACGCTGCTATATAGTCCGCAGCGGTGGAACCTTTCATCATGCGGACGTCGCACTATACGAAAAACTAGTTACAGACCCAGAAAATATAGGATTAGCAGAGAAGTACTGGCAACCATTCCACCCATCAACAGAAGAAGACCAATCGAGATTAGAGGTACTTGCAAATAGCTGCCTGTATTTTCCTGATTGGGAAAACTTCCCCGAAGTAGATAGATCCGCTCTTGCACTCTGGAACCAATATCGGGGCGGCAATCGTGATGGCGGCTAACAATGCGCTCAACGCCACTCACTTCGTTCGCTGGAAAGTCAATAGCTGCGCTTTTGCCTGCCCGTTAGCTTAATCGTTATATGAGGGCGGTCTGAAAGTCCGCTTTTGGCCGA
>JBNJJK010000029.1:0-3824 GCA_051750125.1 Pseudomonadota bacterium | reverse complement strand
CACATAGTAGAGAGTTGATATCTCTGTCATTAAGTCAATATCGGCAGCGTCTTGACCGTTCATCCTCGACATCCAGGCGTTATTGGAGAGCATTTAGGAAGGCTCAAAAATGAGGCTCTCCGAACCCAGGAGAGCCTCGCATGAGTAGGTATAATGTCAGCTTGTTTCACACTTTTTCAACACGGGGATAAGGGCCTGAATAATCAGCGAGAGCGAAACGGAGCCAGCGTCAGGCGTACCCAGGCTTTTTTCTGCTAATGGACGTGCACGCCCTACCCGTGGAAGCAGTTTCGCCGTCGCGTCAGCCGCCTCATTCGCCACCATGGCCGCGACCTCCCAGCAGGCCACCACGTCCTTGCCTTTTTCAGCCTCGCTGGACAAAGCATCGGCAAAAGGCACCAGCACATCGACCAATGTTTTATCACCCAGCTCAGCCTTGCCGAATGCCATTACCTGCTGGCGTGCGCCCATCACACCAGCCGCAATACGCTGACTTGATAGCAGTTTCTCATTGCCAAGCGACTCGCCGATTGTTTTCAGGATCACCCGCCAGATTGCACCTGAGGTGCCGCCCGCTTTATCCGACCAGCGCTGACCCGCCCACTGCAGCACCGTCTCAGCACCCGCCCCTCCATCAAGTGCTTCGTGGGCAGCTTCAAGCGCAGCCTTGCTACCGCGCTGCATGCCAATGCCATGATCACCATCACCCGCGACTGCATCAATCTGGCCCAGCAGGTCGCAGTTTTCATCGACTGTCTTGGCGAGCACTGCAAGTGCTTCAACAACGCCTTGCGCTAATTTTCGCGATGAGTCGCTTGCTTTAGGAATTTCATCTTGAGCGACTACCTCTACCTCGGCGGGATCCAGCGCCTGGGCAGGCTCGACACTACCCTTTCGATAGCCTGGCGCATCCGCAGCTGCGGTCCACAGCGGCTCCATGTCTCCATCAAGCCAGAACAACGTCAGCGACACCCCGGCCATATCAAGACTGGTCACCAGCTCCCCCACATCGGGCTCCACAATGGTGACGCCAACGCTCTGCAATAACTCATCAACCTTACGATAAATAACGAATAATTCTTCATACTTAACGGTACCCAAGCCATTAAGAATCGGCGCCACTCGAGCCCCCTGGATACTGACACCCTCAGGAACCTCCTCCAGCAATCGGTTGACAAGTACCTCTGCTAGACCATCTGCCGTAGGAATATCCGCCTCACTAATACCGGGCTCACCATGAATGCCCAGGCCAATAGCCATCCTGCCTTCAGGCACATGAAAGAGTGAATCGGCCGCCCCAGGCAACGTGCAACCCTCAAACGCCACGCCGAAAGAACGTGTGCAGCGGTTTGCCTCTTTAGCCACTTCGACCACGCTCTCCAGGTCCAGACCTTGTTCAGCCGCGGCAGCCGCGGCCTTGAAAACCGTTAGATCACCGGCGATGCCACGGCGCTTATCAAACTCCTCCAGTGGCGCACTGGCCACATCATCGGTCACCAACACAATTTCGCACGGAATTCCCTCCGCGATGAGACGCTCACGCGCTTCACCAAAGTGCAGTACATCGCCCGCATAATTGCCAAAGGAAAGCAGCACCCCACCGCCGTTATTGGCCGCCTTCGCCACTGAATAAACCTGCTGGGACGAAGGAGAGCAAAATAGATTGCCCATGACGGCACCATGCGCCAAGCCTTGCCCAACCAATCCCGCAAAGGTGGGGTAATGGCCACTACCACCCCCAATCACAACTGCAACCGTACCAGGCTTAGTGCGCGTACTGCGCACGACGCCGCCCGGCACGGCCATCAGCTTATCGCGATTAGCCGCCACCAATCCTAAACGGGCTTCTTCAGGGAAATCACTCGGGTCATTAAATAGGCGTGTCATCGTTATATCCTCTGGAGTGAGGACAAACTGCGTCATCACAGCTTGCGTGGTGTTGTTATTAATCAGTATCGACGAGTAGGAGCGACTTACGCTTATGGAGCACTCAGTCGAGACTCATACTCCGCAATCCTGGCTATTTTTAACTCAGAGGCGCCACCAGAAAAAGTACTGCCCAAAAAGGTTGATACAATTGACTTGGCCAGTTCAGGCCCAACCACTCTCCCCCCGAGCGTCACAATCTGTGCGTCATTACTGGTCCGTGCCTTTCCTGCCGAGTAGGTATCGTGCGCCTGAGCGGCGCGTATACCCGGCACTTTATTGGCAGAAATGGCGACACCGATGCCCGTTCCGCATACCAGTACCGCACGATCGAAACGCCCCTCTTTAATGGCCGTCGCCACCTCAAAGGCAACATCGGGATACAGCACCGGCTCGGCATTGAACGTGCCAAAATCTTCAACCTCATAGCCTAGCTCACGGATATGGCTAATGAGGATCTCTTTCAGGTCGTAAGCAGCCTCATCACCGCCAATCGCGACTTTGAGAGAAGGCGTCGCATTAGGCATTTATGCTCTCCCTTTCAGGTAATCGAAACACCGGCGACTTACCGCAGTGCCGGTCAAGACACCACACAAAGCCGCCTACTGACGCCTTCAATTTATCACCAAACGATCATTTGTAAACAAGACGTTCATAAGATCACCAACCTATCTTTAATTCAAAAACAGATCAATAAAAATAAAATATACATAAGCTTTTGAATAACAAAGGATAAATTACAATTTATGCGTAAATAAAAACAATCTTATACTTTTGTATAGTCTTATTTACTTCCAGAAAATACGCATCTAATTTGACGTCACCATCAAAAAAAGACAATCATTTGATCATTCGGTGTTCATTATTAAGGAGAAATCGACAATGTCGCTTCTGGAAGGATTACGCGAATACTCACTGGTCGTAGCCGATACTGGCGACTTGGAGGCTATACAGCGCTATCAACCACAGGACGCCACCACGAACCCCTCATTGATTCTCAAAGCATTCGAGTTGACGGGTTACCAAGAAATGATCGACAAGGTGATTGTCGAATCGCGTCATGAAGAGCGTTCCCCGGAATGCGTGATCGATCGGCTTTCCGTGGCTATCGGCGAGAAAATTTGCAGAGTGATTCCCGGACGGGTTTCGACAGAGGTGTCTGCCCACCTTTCGTTTGATACCCAAGCCAGCATTCGCAAGGCCTACGAGCTGATTGAGCTCTACGAAAAGCTGGGTATCTCCCGTGATCGTATCCTGATCAAACTCGCGTCTACCTGGGAAGGCATTCGCGCCGCTGAGCACCTGGAGCGCGACGGCATCAATTGCAACTTAACGCTTTTATTCAGCGATGCTCAGGCGCAAGCCTGTTTTGATGCAGGGGTCTACCTGATCTCGCCCTTTGTGGGTCGTGTCAGCGATTGGTACCAAAAGACAACGGGTAAACAGTACACGCCAGCGGAAGACCCAGGCGTGCTATTCGTAAAGGGCATTTGCGAGAGGGCTGCTGCTGGCAGTTATGACACCGTCGTGATGGGCGCCAGTTTTCGGACGACCGATCAGGTCTTGGCACTGGCGGGCTGCCACCGCCTGACCATCTCACCCGCCCTGCTCGAGCAACTTGATAGCCTGGAAGGAGAGGTATCTCCCAACATTCAAGCTAGAACGGCCGATCATTTTGCCCCCACGGCCCTTTCAGAATCGGCGTTTCGTTGGGAACACAATCTGGATGCCATGGCGAATGACATGCTGGCTGATGGGATCCGTCGTTTTGCTCACGACCAGCAAATTTTAGAGTCACTGATTGCTCAACGCTTAACTGCTCGCCGCTAATGTCCCACGGCTAACGATGCGCGACTGAATATAACAACCAACACCCAAGGTATTGCGAACATGAATAA
>JBNJJK010000028.1:0-4068 GCA_051750125.1 Pseudomonadota bacterium | reverse complement strand
GAGAGTGGTGACATCATCAAGCAGGGAGCCAGTGTGGTAATTGCATCAGGAATGTTTTCCATCATTTCCCTTACCGGCTTATGGCGCATTTTTTTCTGCAACTCATGACGAAGCACGCCCCAGGAAGAGCTTTTCTGGATACCATCTTGGTCTGGTATGTCTCCTGCCAAACTCGCTGCTATATATTGAGCAGTCAACTGACTAAATCGGCTGTCCAGATCACGAAAGTTTTGAATCGCGGCTTCATGTTCTGGCGAGGAGAAAGTCCGCAGCACTTCATCTTCACCAATCACCATCGAAGACCACCAGGCACAGTAGGCAGCCTCAAAAACTTCCTCGACTTGGTCCGCCGCCATACTGCCATTTTCAATGGCTTCTACCAGAGGACCCAACTGATAATCCAATGCCTCAGAACGGCGGCGCACCCAAGCACACCAATCTTTAAGTGAAACATGATGATCAATGATCTGCTGGCATTGATCACTCAGCGCCTCCAGGGCGGGCAATTCGTGAGATAAACGCTTATCCAGCGTCGATCCAATAAGTTCTTCAAACTTCGCTTTTCTTGCACTAAACGTGTCAAATGTATCTTTGAAATCATTAATCACACGCCCAACGGTGGCATCCGGTGCGAGCAGGTCGTTGGCATCGTACATTAACGTACGAATCTTACCCCGCAACGCTGCAAGCGATTCTGCGTCATCTGCCAATTTTCCCACTGCTACCCGCGCACGCGAGCCCAATAGCTTCAAGGCATCCATGGTTTCCGGGTCCGAGTTATAAGCGTCCCAGCCACGTAATCCCTTTAACACCCCATCTAAACGATCAATATTGCCGCCCGTTTCATGGAGTTGCTTTAACACCGAGATATCATTATTGGGATCTGGGGTACCCTGAGCACCACCTGCACGCATTTGTTTTACAACATTACGCTTTGCAAACCAGCTTTTTGGCCACCAGGTTTCGTTGGCTGCCGACCAAGCAATATCTAGTTCGGTTGCATCTAGCGTTTTCCAAGCAAGCGGAGCATAAGTACAGCTCAATTTTTCTTGAGTGGCGATATAGGTTTTAAGCTCCGTGACCGCTTCTTCCAACGCATCAAGTCGATCGACTGCATCAGGCTCCAAAGCAAAAGAGGCTTGCTGGCGGTAGGCATCCAGCAGCACTTGGCCACACTCCGCTACAGCCGATAGCTTGGCTAGACTCAGCGAGCCCAAGCTAACCCCCATTGCCTTTTCCAATGCCGATAAATCTTGCGACAGTTTATTAGCACTGGCTTGCAATTGCCTGGCAGCGCTAACTAGCTCTTCCTCCCACTGTGGCCGCCACTCGTGATTGCTGATTGCACTCAGGGGATGATCCACTAAGTCACCTACGGCACTGGCCTGCACGCTTAACAACGCGGCCATATCGCGCAGCTGAGCCAGCTGTTTTTCATCGTGATAGTCGGCGTTCGGCCAACTGAGCTTCACCTTAGCGGCCAAATTGACATCACGTACTTTTACACCAATCGCATAATGAGCCGTTAGTCCATTCCGACGTCGCTGGTGTAAGGCATTTACCACGCGATTTAAGCGATCACGTAGAGTTTTAAGGCGTTCACCCTCCGCTTGCCATTCACTTACCGAAGATTGTGAAGCACTATTCCAGGAGGTTCGTAGTTGATCCAGCACATCTGCTTTCTTCGCCTTGTTGGAATGCAGTTCCAAACAGAATTGACCCAAACCAATATCCTTGAGGCGGCGATGAACCACCTCAAGTGCAGCCGTCTTCTCAGAAACGAAGAGTACTTTTTTCCCCTTACCCAACATGTGAGCAATCAGGTTCCCAATTGTCTGGCTTTTACCGGTTCCAGGTGGCCCGATGATGACAAAATCTTTACCCCGATCTGCTGTAGCAATAGCCGACATCTGAGACGAGTCCGCGGGAAGCGGAGTCAGCAGATCAGCCGGCGTGTATTCGCGGTCAATGTCCCTCGCGTCTACAAAGCGAATATCGCTTTCATAGGGCTCACGTGGCGTATCCAGTAGGTGCTTCACCACCGGGCTTTCCTTTAACGCCACAGACCGGTCCATCAGATCTTTCCACATCAGGTACTTGGCAAAGGAAAAATGGCCGAGCACGACATCTTCCACCACCTCGAAACCGGGAACATCTTTAATGGCATGGCGTACTCGGTTCCAGATGCCTGACACATCCACACCACTCTCGTCTTCAGGCAAAGTCCCCGTTAGGCCCTTAATTTCGATGCCAAAATCTTTCTTCAGCAGCTCCAGCAAGGTGGTATTAAAACGAGGCTCGTCATCACTAGCGACCATTTTTACACCGCTGCGAACGGATTTACGCTCCAGAGCAACGGGTAACAAAATCAACGGGGCACGATAACGACGGTTGCCTTTATCGCTCGGTTTCCACAGCAAAAAACCTACTGCCATGAACAGAGTATTGGAGCCACCCTCTTTCAATGAAGTTTGGGCCTTGCGATAGATCTCCACCGAGCGTTTATCCAGCTCCTCTTGGGTGAACTCCACCAGCACTTGTTTCTTGGAAAGCGCATCTCGAGAGTAAACGTCTTTAAGATCTTCCCCTGTGCGTTGGCGATGAATACCTTCGTCCTGATCTTGAGCTTGTAACCGAGGAAAAGGTGCAATAGAAATGCGCGCACCGGTTGCCAACAAATCTTCAAGTGCACCGGGATCACCACATACCAGCGGCAAACTCGTTTTGTTTGGCTTTTGATTAAGCAGCGGGTTACGGGCAGATAGATCCAGCAGCTTGCGCTGCCAGCGTTCCAAACGGCCACCCGGCGAATCTTCGAAGACCTCCTCTTCTATATGCACTGTTGATGAAGGCAAATTGGGAGCGTCTTCCAAGCTCGGTTCGAGTGCTTCGTCTGTAGCGTTTGCTTCGAGAGAACTTTCTGACTGAGATTTCAGGCTTATAGGGTTGATCCGGTGAGCGCGCGCGCGCCGAATATCAACTGCGGCGATAAACTGGTGATCGTTATCTAGCGACACTTGCTTGTTTCCTGCTTCCACCGCCTTGGAAAAAGGCGGCGCAGGGTGATTTGTTGTGTAAGTTGTTTCAATTAGGATGAGTTCTTGCAGAGGAATACGCTGGCGTAAGGTCTCCGCCTCGTCGACTACTACACTGGAAAGGTCTTCCTTTTCTAGCCATAGCCCCACTACGGCATGGCCTTCAGTGATAATCACCAGCGGGTTCAATTGCGCCTGCTCCAGCGCTGCTGCAAATAGCAATGTAGTGTCCAGACAGGTCGCCACCTTGGCGTTTTCAATTTGGTGTGGCAGGCGGACCTTCTGGCCATTATTTTCGAAGCTTGCAGGCGGCAATGCATATCCAAGCTGCATTTTGTTAATAGCCGTGTAAATAGCCGAAGCCATCAGCCATACCTGCTCGCGGCTGTTGGACTCATAACCGTTAATTTGATCCGGCTTGCCCGCTTTGCGGAGAATCTGGCTGGCCTGCCCTAGCAACCGGTCTACCGCCGGGTCGTTAGGCGTACAAAACGCTGCCAGCAGCTCTGGCATATATCCAGCGCCACCCCACTCATTACAGGCGAGCAATTCCACCTGCATCGTCTGCTCGGCCAGCGTCTCTTCGCCCTGGCGAACGCTAAGCGTTACCGTACCCCGCATGGACTCCGTCAGCCCAAACAGGAAACCACCATCTAACTCAAGATCGCGATCTTTCAAAGCGAGCAGCCCACCCGCTGCTAGTCGGTCTACCGTCCAGATCTTTTGCTTAACAAAGGCAGGCGATGCCTCCAGCACCACGGTAAGACCAGAGAGATCCAGCTCATCATTGAGGTTCTCGATCTGTAACTCACGCAACACCGCAAATGAGCTTTGGTGGCAAGCAAAATTGATTTTTTCAACCAACGTCGAGTGGATTTTGAGTACTGGTGATTCTTGGTTAGGCATGAGCTTCCCTTGAAATAAAAATTACACGCTGGTGATCTCTCGTTGAACAGCCATCAGACGCTCTCAGTTTGTCAGCTAAATATCTTGGGCTTCCTGTGCTTCAAAATTATCACCTTTTCGTCCGTTG
>JBNJJK010000027.1:0-6581 GCA_051750125.1 Pseudomonadota bacterium | reverse complement strand
GATCCCCGGTGATGTCCCCTGGCGAGCAACCCCGAATCCCAAACCCCGCGTCGATGGCCCCCAGGTGGCCTTTGTGGTCGGCCCCGACGGCGAAGAGATTCACTGCGACGAACACGGCCGGGTCAAAGTCCAGTTCCCCTGGGATCGTTATGCAGAGTCAAATGACACGGCGAGCTGCTGGGTACGCGTCGCCCAGGGCTGGGCGGGCGGCGGCTATGGCAGCATCGCCATTCCGCGCATCGGCCACGAAGTGATTGTTGCCTTCCTGGAAGGCGACCCCGACCAGCCGCTGGTCACCGGGCGTACCTACCACGCGGTGAATACCGCGCCGTACCCACTGCCGGAACACAAAACCCGTACGGTGCTGCGCACCCAGAGCCACAAGTCCGAGGGCTTCAACGAACTGCGCTTTGAAGACCAGGCGGGCGAAGAGCAGATCTGGCTCCATGCCCAGAAGGACCTGGAGCTACTGACGCTTAACGACCGTGTTGAAGAAACCCGCCACGACAGCTTTTTGCAGGTAAAGAACGACCGCATCAGCGAAGTCGACAATGACGATCATCACACGGTGCACGGCAAGCGTTTCGAACATACCGAGGGCCAGCAGCACCTCACGGTACAAGGCACCCTGCATATCAACGCAGGCCAGGCCTGGCTCAGCGAAAGCGGCCGCGAACTGCACATCAAGGCCGGACATAAAGTAGTGCTCGAAGCCGGTAACGAACTCACCCTGAACGCCGGCGGCAGCTTCCTCAAGCTGGACGGCAGCGGCGTCACCATCGTCGGCCCCAACGTCAAGGTCAACGCCGGCGGCAGCCCCGGCTCTGGCTCCGGCCAGGCGGTGGAAGGCCCGCTATTACCAGGGCATGCGGTGGCGGAAGCGCATGAAGCGATACCGCCTGTGACGCATGAGGCGCTACTAGAGGCTTCGGCACAGGAAGCTAGCATTGTTCAGCTATGCCAAAAGCAAACCGATGGCAGTTGCCCCCTCGCTGACTGCCCATGCCGCAAAAGGGCGAGCTAATGCGTTACGCGGTAAAGCTACCGGAGCAAAAAGAGCAGCGTTATTGGCTAGTCGACACGGCCAGCCTTCCTGAGGGTGAAGTACTGCGCCGTTTTTATGCCTCAACGAACCAGCCCATGTTTCGCTGGCTCTACGACGGTACGCCCTATCACAAGGTGCGAGACAGCGGCCCAGTGCTGCTGGACATCACACAGAATGACAGTGTTTGGCAGCAACACAAGGCGGAATGGATGCCGTATGCCGCGTCGGTGGTCATCGATACGCCTACCTCTCTAGACGATCTGCAGCAACGCTTGGCCGCCTGCCTGACCATTGACACGCCTGGCAACGGAAAGGGCTTGCTGCGCTTTCACGAGCAGGCAGTTTTGCACCTCTTGCTGGGGGAGCAACAGCTCGACCAGGTTGACCGCCTTGCCCTACTGGGTGAGGACACCTGCTGGTCGTGGCCGCTTTGCCTGAGCCCTGACGGTATCGTTTATGAACGCCATTTCTCGACTGGTGGCAGTCGCAATACGCATGACCAGCAACTACGGCTGAACGCGGCGACTCAGCATCGGCTGCAAGACTTAAGGCAGTTTTCTCGGTTGATGCCGTTGCTGGGTGATGCCGTTCATCGTTTTGACCTATTGCAAACAGATGAAGAGATTACCTCTCTCTGGATAGCGTTAGAGCGGTACTGGGTTGCCACGTTGCAAGCCAGCCTGACTCGCAAGCAAGCCGTAGATAACGCTCAAGGTATGTTGGTAAAGAGTGATGCATTTGAACACTTCATCGAGTCCCTTTCTCTCGATGCAATGACATGACAAAGGACACGGGAATGTCACAGAACCATGCGTGCAGCCCCAAGGCGATCTACGTGGAAATCACCGGTCGTCATACGGATAACGACCAGAATGAATACTGGCTTTATCAAGGTGACAGCACCGTAGAATGCCTGGCAGAGGGAGATGCCTCGGAAGGACGTTTTGGTCCAATCGTCGAATCCCGGCAAGAATATTTTGAGGAAGAGTTAGCCAACTACCGCCTTGTGCAAAGGATAGGCGATATTGAAGTGCCGCTACTGCAGGTGGAAGAGGTATCTCAATGCGGCCTGATTCCCAAGCAACGCGACTTCCAGCACCACCTGATGGTCTCGACCGTGCCCATGCTCTACCTCGATCATCAGGAGCTGGCGGCAGGGCCATGCCGTGGCGGCTTCATCTACGTGTTTCTCGACAACCGACTGATCAGGGAGTTGGTGGTATCCGGCGAGCCGAACCAAGCGCCGCGGTTCACCGATAGCGACATCGCGACGTACCGGCAGCAGGGTGACGTTCCCACCGTTCGCGAGTTCACCGGTCCCGCTCTGGCACACCTTCATTTACCCCTCAAGCTCAACGGCGAAATAGCCAATGTGCGCCTGGCTTTCTCCGACCATCCCTGGCCCTGGGCACACATCGAACAGTTGGAAGCCAACCCAGCGTTGATCAACCAGCGCTGCCAACCGTTTGCCCTCAATGAATCGTCCGTAAGTGCCATGCTGCGTGGTGACATGCGTAACATGTACGCCCACAGCGTGGAAACGAACCATGACGAGTGCGCTGGCAAGGCCGCCCTGGACTGGCTGCCGTCCATGCGCCCACGCGATGTGATGTACGAGCAAGCCTGGGGCAGCGCCAGGAACTATCTTGAAGATACCACAGCGGCGGGCTGGAATACCCTTGTCGAGCAGTTACAGGCCGAGCGTGAGTTCTTCGAGTCCGACGACCAACAGGCAGTAGCGCCAGACATCGATACGCAGACACGCCAACGGCACTTCTCCCCCGCGCTGCGTAGCTGCCTGGTGCAGCAATGGAACAATGCCTGCCGTGCGGATGACGAGCGGGCGGATGACGCCTCGCTTGCCATGCTCCCCGCGCCGGAGGAAGCCGACGATTGCCTGGCGGCGCTTCGCGACCAGCAACTCTGCGCTGTTTTCTTGCGCGACCCCAAACAGGCGATTGACCACCTGATTGAGGACATTCAGGCGGGCCAAGAACTGCTTTGGGTACTTTCTGAAGGCATGAAATATCATCCCCACGGCAAGTCGGCTGAACTGATCCAGGCCAACTGTTTCATGCCGTATGGCCCGGGTGGTGAAGAAAACCCGCTCTACCTCGACACCTGGTATGACACACGCCTTGACCGCTCCAGGGAGAGCCTGTTCGCCCGCTTGATCAAGGAAGAAGAACGCCGCCTGGCCCGCCTGCGGATCGACGAGCGGCTGTCGGCGCTGGTGACGCTGTTCAATGACACATCGCCGGGGGCCTTTTGCCATACCCTGCGCGACGCCATGCTGTTTGATGATATCAACCACCTGGAGCCTTACGCGCTGCTGGCGCGGTGTATCGAGACCCTGCAAACCGGCTTGAACTGCCTCGACCTTAAGGCAACGCCCGAAGAAGCCCAATCACTCCAGGCCCCTGCACAGTGTCGGCAAGCCCTTGAAGCACTGTTCTCTGCCAATCAGCTGCAGGCTGGCCATGCTTGCTCTCCCCTGCTGTTCGACGAGGAGAACTGCAGCACGAATGTTTGGGGGCGCCCTTATGCCAGGAATCTGGACGTGCTACAGGTGGCCGCCAAAAACGTCATGGACCAGCAGGACCGGGTCGCTACCCCGACCGGGGAACAACTGATTGCCTGGCAGCAGCGCCTGGATGAAGACGCCGGTGATCTGGGACCGGCCATGAGTAGAGCACGTTCGGCGCTCAACGGCGCAGACGCCGTCGCGAGCAGCATCTTGCCGACCCTGCTCAACGCGGTGTCGGGCCTGAAACTGGGCGAGACCATGACCATCACCCTGGCCTCCGATATAGCCGACCTCAAAGGCGCTTTGATGGGTGGCCTCCCCATCGAGGTGGCCGATGTCGATGGCGCCGTTCACTGGCTCTTGCCCAGCCAGTTCAAACCTTTGACCGAGGAGATGGCACAGGGCGGCGTTGCCCTCCAGGCCGCCTCCGCTCGCAACGTCTTGGGCGGCGACGTCGCCTCGACACCAGCGGCCACGGGCCGTGCCCAGGTGACCGGCCAGGTAACCAGTGAACAGGCCTTTCGATGGACCCAGACGGGGTATATTGGGCTTTGGTCGGGGTTGGTTGTGTTAGAGCTGTGGAATCTGGGTTCGGTTTTCAATCAAGTTAAGGAAAAAAGAAGTGCCTTGCATATCGCCAAAGCTAGTAGCGCCATTATTGATGCCTTTTTACTTGCCCTGCAAGGCCTGAAGTTAGCCAATGTACGCTGGAGTTGGGCTACCCAGGCCAATGAGTTCCTTGACGTACGCTTCATTACAAATGAAGAATGGCGAAAAGCTATGGGCAAGGCGGGACAGGTACGAGGGGGAATGGCGTTCGGTGCTGGACTCTTTACGGCAGCACTGGTGGCTATTGATGCCTATCAACTCTATCAGCAAGGGCTGAAGGATTCGGCTAAGTGGACAGCGGGCGCCAGTGGCGCTATCGGCGTAGGTAGTTATGTTGGTTCCGGCTATGGTCAGGGGATGGCGAACGCCGCCAAGATGAATCTGGTGCGCAATCGTTTTCTGAACGGCCTTCTGGGTTTGGTGGGTACGCCGCGCCCGGTGCCGGTGATGCTGGTCAGCCTCGGGGTGGCCTTGGTATGTCAGTACATGGCTACCAACGCTCGCGATGATCGCCTCTCCCTTTGGGTACGCTATGGACCCTTCGGGAATCATCAGGATGAACTGGCAGGGAAGCTCCAGTCCCTGGCGGAGGAGGCCGAGGATGATGCTCGGCAGATGGACAAGCACGATTACCTCAAAGACCTTCAGTCAGCTTCTTCCGAAGATGCATATTTCCAGTTATTGCAAGGACTTTTCCAGGCACGCTTCGAGCTGGTGGCGCCCCAAGGCCTGGTCGATCTCGATTCCGATTTCCTTGACTGCGATATCGCTATTCGCATGACCTGCCCCGGGCTGCGCTATGGCGAGTTTCAATTGCCCATCACTCAGGTTGAAGCCGACTGCTCGGCCCCCGTGCCGGACAGGCGTCACACCTATCAATACGCTCCCATGGATCGTCGGCGCTTACTGGTGGAGCTTTCAAGACAGGATCCAGAGAACCCAACGGTGCGTTATTTGGGCATTCGTCTTCCTCGGGAGTGGCATCGTTTTGGGGTTCCCACCACGGGGCTTGGCGATGTGCCCGCCAAATGGCTGGAGGCCAGTCATCACAGCTTCCGCCATGAGCCGGATTATCAACGTGAATACCACCAGGGCAGTTACCTGGTGCGCATAACCCCGGGGGATCTTGAAGGCCAGGGCAGCGTGGAATACTGGGACCCAGTCGAAAGACAACACCGTAAGCTAGAAGATAGCGTTGCCTTTGCGGCGCAACCTTCGACGCTGACCTGGGTGTGGAACAAACAAGGAGCCGGAGTATGAGCCAGACGGAGCAACCACAAGATCACTATGCCGAGACCGCGTTCCGGGCCGACGCCATTCCCCGCCAAGCTCCACCGCCAGAAAAAAGCACTTGGAAAAAACTGGGCAGCAATTTAGATGTGGCCCGGCTACCTTGGGGGAATTATATAGGCATTAACCCTTCCGAGTTCCAATATGAGTATTCTGAGTCTTGGTACCGATCCTATCAATACATGGGGGAAAGTGACTTTCATGATTACAATATGGTCAATGAGATGCGTTGGTCTCAGGTTGTCGATGAAGATATTAGTACAATTTACCGTTTCTTTCGTTTTTGGTTTGTTTTTTGGACGCATCTTCTTAGTTTCATTGGGCCTGGAGGAGGTAAAGGGGGAGGGTGGTTTATTTCATTCATTGCTCTAATTGTGCTGATATTTGTTTTAGTGTTAGAGGCTTTTGACCCTAGTGAAGAGTTTCCATATGGTGGTATTTCCGTTCCATTGTCTATGTTTGCGTTATGTGGAGTGGCAACGGTTATGAGGCGGCTTTTCGAGACTTATAGTCTCCATTTCTACAAAAAGAACAAGAATTGGTCGGATGAAGTTGCCTTTTGTCGCCGTTCCGGCCTGGTCAAGAGCTTTCAGGGGAATTTCCCTTTCTACGAGTTCGATGCCTTTATCGAAATGAGCGCGGACATGAAGGGTAATCAGTATCATACCCTTAAGGTGCGTCATCGCTATCCGCAGTTCAGCAAGGACAAACACAGTGGCTTGCCAATGGAGTTCACCTTCCCCACCGATACCGGCAGCATCGCCGAGCGCTATGCCATGTGGGACATGCTGGGCCGCTATATGGATGTCAGCCAACCGTTGCCGGACATTCCCCGCCTGGAGCCGTTCCGTCATCTCGACCCCACCACCAAAGCCTTCGATGAAGCCGGCAAGCGCGGTCGCTCGGCGACCTACTGGCGTGATCTCTATGCCAAGACAAGCGAGAAGGAGCTGAAACAACTCCGCGAAGAGCACCGACAGGTAGTTGATGCCGCCCCCTGGGGCAGCCGCCCAGATTTGATGGCCCAATCCGTGCCCGGCTATGGCGACAGCTATACCGCAGAACCCGAAGACGTTAACGCCTACGGCCGCTTCCCCAGCAAGGCGGACA
>JBNJJK010000026.1:0-8835 GCA_051750125.1 Pseudomonadota bacterium | reverse complement strand
AAACGTGGTCAAGCAAGCCAATGAGCTACTCGGTTAACCACGGACAAGACCTGTCATGCCCGCGCTAGCCGGCTTGTTATGGCTGATTAGCTACTGGCTGGTCGGCGAGGTGGTCGTCCACTTCTCCGGCCTGCCCGTTTCCTCCGGGGTGATCGGCATGCTGTTATTGTGCGCCACCCTGACGGTGATTGGCCGCGTGCCCGGTAGCCTTGCCGCCGCCGCCCAACCGCTCATCGCCCTGCTGGCCATGCTTATCATGCCCGGCGTAGTCGGCGTGTTCTTTATCCTCGATGAACTGGCCGGCCAGTGGCTGGCCATTCTGGTGGCGCTGCTGCTGGGAACGCTACTCAGCGTGGTCACGACGCTCTGGCTGTTGAAACGCCTCATGGGGTCTCATGCCCACTAGCCTGCTGTCGACGCTGACTTCAACGCCGCTGTTTGCCGTGGGACTGACGCTGGCGGCCTATCTGCTGGGCAACGCCTTGTTCAGACGCCTCAGACAACCCGCTTGGCTGCCTGCGATCTTGATCGCCGCGCTGCTGCTGACGGCCATGCTGACGGTACTTGGACTGCCCTATGAAGCCTACCAGGAAGGCGCCGTCTGGCTGACGATACTGCTGGGTCCGGCAACGGTGGCGTTGGGCATGCCGCTCTATCAGCAGTTGCCGCGTATCCGCGCGCTTTGGCGCCCGTTAGCGGTGTGCCTACCCATCGCGGCGGCGCTTGCCGCCTGTTATGCCCTGGGCATTGCCTGGCTGATGGGCAGCCCCGGACAGATCCTGGCCTCTATTGCCGCCAAATCGGTTACCGCCCCCATTGCCATCGGCATTACCGAACAGCTGGGTGGCAACGTAGCGCTATTGATGGGCGCCCTGCTGGTCACGGGGGTCGCGACGATTCCCTTCGTAAGTCTGGCCGCGCGGCTATTGAACATCGACGACGAGCGCATTATCGGTTTCGCGCTGGGCCTCAATGGCCACGCCATTGGGACCGTCAGAGCGTTTGAATTAAGCCCCACCGCCGGCGCCTTTGCCTCCTTGGGCATGAGCCTCACCGGCATCTTTACCGCTCTGCTCCTGCCGCTCGCCTGGCGGCTGGTAGGCATGGGCGTCGGGTAAGCATCGACCGCTGAAATACGCTATCATCGCGCCTACTTTCGCGCCCACCGTGGCCCCGTTTCACTTTCCAAGAGCCGCCTCGCGACATGGCTAACTCCACAAGGTATCGCATCGCTATCAATGGGTACGGGCGCATCGGTCAATGCGTCCTGCGCGCATTGATCGAGCGCGGCCACGCTGACATTGAAGTGGTGGCGATTAACGAGTTGTCGGATCTGGCGACCATTACCTACCTGACCCGATACGACACCACCCACGGTCGCTTCCCGGGCGAAGTGGATAACGACGGTGAGGCGCTGGTGATCAATGGGCAGCGCATTCATGTCCTCTGCGAACCGGACCCACAAGCACTTCCCTGGGCAGCGCTGGATATCGACCTGGTGCTGGAATGCTCGGGCAGCTTCAAGGACCGTGCCACCGCCGAGCAGCATTTAGCGGCCGGTGCGAAGCGGCTGCTGTTTTCCCAGCCCGCCGAAAGCGATGTCGACGCCACCATTGTCTGGGGCATTAACGAAGACGAGCTGACCCGCTCGTCACGCATTCTTTCGGCCGCCTCGTGCACCACCAATTGCCTGATCCCGCTGCTCACCGTTCTGGACCAGGCGCTGGGCCTGGAGCACGGGGTCACCACCACGATCCACTCGGCGATGAATGACCAGCCGGTGATCGATGCCTACCATCAAACCGATCTGCGACTGACACGCTCGGCGATGCAATCCATCGTGCCCGTGGATACCGGGCTCGCCCTGGGCATTAGCCGCTTGATGCCCCGCCTTGCCGGACGCTTTGAATGCCTGCACGTGCGCGTGCCCACGATCAACGTATCGGCCATGGACGCCGCGCTCACCGTGCAACATGACACCGATGCCGAGCAGATAAACGCCTTGCTTCGTGAGGCCAGCCAACAGCGATTGGCCGGCGTGCTTGGCTATACCGAAGCGCCCATGGCCTCGATTGATTTTAATCACGACCCGCGCTCTGGCATCCTAGACGCCACGCAGACGCGGGTCGCAGGTAAGCGCTTGGTCAAACTACTGTGCTGGTTTGATAATGAGTGGGGGTTTGCCAACCGTATGCTGGATATCACGCAGCGTCTGGCAATCCTCACGGCTGACAACACCCGCTAGACGAGCGGGGCCGCACCATGACTTTTCATCCGCTTGAACACGAGGAAACGCTCACATGAACGTGCAAAAAATGACCGACCTGCCTTTGGAAGGGCAACGCGTCCTGATTCGTGAAGACCTCAACGTACCGATCAAGAACGGGCGTGTTTCCAGCGATGCGCGTCTGCGGGCGGCGCTACCGAGTATTCAAGCCGCCGCCAAGGCCGGCGCGAAAGTCCTGTTGATGAGCCACCTGGGACGTCCAACGGAAGGCGAACCCGCCGACGAGTTTTCATTGGCGCCCGTCGCCGCGCATCTCGGCGAGTTGCTGGGCCGCCCAGTTGAGCTGATCACCGACTATCTAGACCGAGCGCCCACGCTTGCCAACGGCGAGGTTGCCCTGCTGGAAAACGTCCGTTTCAACATCGGCGAGAAGAAAGACGACGAGCAGCTCGCCAGACAGTACGCCGCGCTATGCGATATTTTCGTGATGGATGCTTTCGGTACGGCGCATCGCGCACAGGCCTCGACCCATGGCGTTGCGCGCTTTGCCGCCCAAGCCTGTGCCGGTCCGCTGCTCGCCCAGGAACTGGAGGCACTCGAAAAGGCCCTCGCTCACCCTGCGCGGCCGATGACCGCGATTGTCGGCGGCTCCAAGGTCTCGACCAAGCTGGACGTGCTGACCGCCCTCTCTGAAAAATGCGACCAGTTGATTGTCGGCGGCGGAATCGCCAATACCTTTATCGCCGCCGCCGGCCATAATGTGGGCAAATCGCTTCATGAGGCGGATTTAATCGGCCAGGCCAAAGCGCTGATGGACAAAGTCGCCATTCCACTGCCCACCGATGTCGTGGTGGCCACCGAATTTTCGGAGTCTGCCGATGCCGTGGTCAAACCCGTGGATCAGGTGGCGGATAATGAAATGATCCTGGATATCGGCCCTGACACCGCCGCGCACCTAGCCAGCCTTCTGAAAGGTGCTGGCACGATTCTCTGGAATGGCCCTGTCGGCGTCTTTGAAATTGACCAGTTTGGCAAGGGCACCGAGGTCATCTCGCACGCCATTGCCGACAGCAGCGCTTTCTCCATCGCCGGGGGCGGTGATACGTTGGCGGCCATTGATAAATACGCCATCGCCAATCGTGTTTCGTACATATCAACCGGCGGCGGCGCCTTTCTCGAGTACGTTGAGGGTAAGCAGTTGCCTGCCGTCGCCGCACTCGAAGCGGCCGCTCAGCGCGGTTAATCGTTAACATCTCGAACTAATGCTCACTGCATCCGTTTACCCTGCTAACCCGTCTAGACAACACAGATAAGGTAACCCCATGGCTTTGATCAGCATGCGCCAAATGCTCGACCACGCTGCCGAATACGGCTACGGCATTCCGGCGTTCAACGTTAACAACCTGGAGCAGATGCGCGCCATCATGGAAGCGGCCGATGTCACCGACTCGCCGGTCATCGTGCAAGCCTCCGCCGGTGCTCGCAAGTACGCGGGTGCGCCTTTTCTGCGCCACCTGATCCTTGCGGCCGTTGAAGAATTTCCGCACATCCCGGTCGTCATGCACCAGGATCACGGCACCAGCCCGGCAGTCTGTCAGCGCTCCATTCAGCTTGGCTTCTCCTCGGTGATGATGGACGGTTCGCTGGGAGAAGACGGCAAGACGCCGGCGGATTACGCATACAACGTCGACGTGACGCGTCGCGCCGTCGACATGGCCCACGCCTGCGGCGTGTCCGTCGAAGGCGAGCTGGGCTGCCTGGGCAGCCTGGAAACCGGCATGGCCGGTGAGGAAGACGGCATCGGCGCCGAAGGAAAGCTCGGCATGGAGCAGTTGCTCACCGATCCGGAAGAAGCCGCCGAGTTCGTCAAGGCCACTCAGGTGGACGCGCTAGCGATTGCCATCGGTACCAGCCACGGTGCTTACAAGTTTACCCAGCCGCCGACGGGCGACACGCTGTCGATCCAGCGTATCAAGGAGATCCACGCACGCATTCCCGATACCCATCTGGTAATGCACGGCTCGTCTTCCGTTCCCCAGGAGTGGCTGGACGTCATCAACCAGTATGGCGGCCAGATCCCTGAAACCTACGGGGTGCCCGTCGAAGAAATCGTTGAGGGCATCAAGCACGGTGTACGCAAGGTCAACATCGATACCGACCTGCGTCTGGCGTCGACAGGAGCGGTTCGTCGCTTCCTGGCAGAGAATCCATCAGAATTCGATCCGCGTAAATTCCTCAAGGAAACGGTATCGGCCATGCGCGAGCTGTGTATTGCGCGTTATGAAGCCTTTGGTACCGCAGGCAATGCCAGCAAGATCAAGCCGATCAGCCTGGAAACCATGTACCAGCGCTACGAGCGTGGCGAGCTGGCACCCAAGGTAAAGTAACGCCAACGGCATCATGTCTTGGCAGTACCAACCAAAAAAGACGGCCAACTTGGCCGTCTTTTTTAATGAACACTTATTTAACGGGGCACTTATTCTTCGTCTTCCGAGTCGCTTTCGCTGTCATCACTTTCTTCGTCATCCGCATTCGCATCACCGGTGCCGCCCGTACCCGCTGAGGTTTCATCACCTTCTTCCTCTTCTTCCTCAGCACCATTACTCTCGGAATCAGAGGTGTCGCTGCTGCGGTCTTCCTCGTCCCTCTTCACAGCGCCTTCTTTAATGCCATATTCTTCCTCGAGCGCTTTATCGTCGAGAGGCTCGTGCTCATGCTCATCAGCCGTTGCCGCACTCGTGGCGGCCAGCATGGCGGCAGCAAACGCTAGTGGCATGATCCAGGGGGTTAATCGCATCGTCACGGTCTCCTTATTGTGGTAGTACAGCTTAGCACGTCATTTCGCGCCTCGCGCCTTAACTATAAAACGTAAAAATGCCGCTAAATAAACGGTCAAAATCGGCATGCTAGTCACACGTTTTAGGTCAATCTGAATCAGCACACAGTGACAGGCAAGCAAAAAATTACAGAACACTGTTCACAAAAGCGCTAAAATCTCGTTCAATAGCCTTGTGGTCTATTCGTTCTGTCACTGCAGCTGCAATGTCACTGCTAGGAAATCCCATGCCGCTCCCTCTGTTGTTATTTGATTGCGATGGCACCTTGGTCGATAGTGAACCTCTACTTGCCGAAGAGATGTCGACAGGGCTGAACAGTGTGGGGCTGCCTTTTGTGCCATCTGATTATCTGGGTGAGTTTCGCGGCACGCGCTTTCGCAACATCGTGGCTCAGCTTCAGGCTCGCCATGGCGACATCAGCAATGACCAACTGGACAGCATGGAAAGCGCCATGCGCGCCAACCTGGCCAAGCGACTAGCCCAGGAACTGACGACGATACCTGGTGCCAAAGAGGCGCTTCAGCAGTTATCCGCTTATCCGAGTGCCGTGGTGTCCAACGGTCCGGAAGCCAAGATTCGCACCGCGCTCAAGGCAACAGGCCTCGACCACTATTTTGCCGAGCGTCTCTTCAGCGGTTATACCGCCAACTGCTGGAAGCCCGAACCCTGCCTGCACCTCCATGCAGCGAGTATTATGGGGTTCAGCGCGGCCCACTGCATTGCGATTGACGACGCACTGGTGGGCGTGCGCGCGGCACTGGATGCGGGAATGACCGTTATCCATTTAAATCGTTTTCCAGATGCCGAGACCACGCCGGAAAACGCCATTATGATTAGCAGCATGTTTCAGCTACCTGCCGTCGTCCGGCAGCTAAGCAAGGAAGTGAGTCCGACGGCCGAGCCTTATTACTCTGAAGGGAAATAACGTCATGGCTTCATTACGCGACCAGCTGGGTGGATTGGTGTATTCCACTGAAAAGGGCAATACCTGCCCCGCTTGCCGTGAACCTCTTGACGCTTGTCGCTGCAACGCTGATAGCGAGCAAGCACGTATTGCCGCTCTGGATGGCGTCGTGCGCATTCGACGCGAAACCAGTGGCCGTAAAGGCAAAGGCGTTACCACGGTGAGCGGTATTCCGCTGACGACGGCAGATCTTAAAGCGCTCGCTAAAGACCTTAAAAAACGCTGTGGCACGGGTGGTGCGGTTAAAGACGGCATCATTGAAATACAAGGTGACCATCGCGATAGCCTGAAGCAGGAACTCACTGCGCGCGGCTACCAGGTCAAACTGGCTGGTGGCTAATCCATATCCTGCAGGACCGTCACTGTGCTGTCACGCTGCACTAGGGCATTGAAATGATCTGGCTAGAATACCTGCTCCCGCTGATTTTTCTCTTACCAATGGCAGCAATGGGGGGCATCGTCCTGGCACTGCGCAGCCTCCATGATGCCCGAGTGCATTCACCTTTCGATACGCCGTTGCGCGAACCCGGCCAGGCGTTGCGCCACCGCCTGGACCAGGCCTTTTCGAGCCTGTTTCTCAATGGCGCTTTGGGTCCCCTGGTAAGCCTTGCGCCACTGGTTTATGGCATGGGGAGGATGCTGTTTGTCGATAAACAGGATTGGGTCGAATGGGCGCTTTATGGCTTGCTTAGCACGCTGCTGGTGCTGGCTTTTTCATTGCTGTTGGTACGCGACTATCAACGCATTCGTAGACTGAAGCTGGGTTTGGCCTGCGAGCTTGCGGTGGGGCAAGAGCTTGAGCGGCTAATTCGTCCCGATGCTCACCCCTACTATGTGTTTCACGATGTGCCGACGGACAGTTTCACGATTGACCACGTGGTGGTTACCCCGCATGGGGTATTTGTGGTCGAAACCCGGGCGCGTACGGTTCCTATCAGTCATGTTGGACATGAGCAGAATGTCGTCGCCGTTGAGCGCGAGCGCCTTCGCTTTCCCTATTGGCAAGAACGTCGCCCATTGCACAAAACCCGGCAAGGCGTAAATTGGCTCAGCCAGTGGCTTGAGCAGCGCTGCGGCGTTCCCGTGCCCGTGCGCGGTGTGCTGGTGTTGCCGGGGTGGGAGATCGATACTGATGACGCCGCCCCCGACATTCTGGTGGTCAGCGGCAATGTGCTTTCAAAACAGTTGACCGAACTGACCCCGGGACAGCTCAGCGGCCCGATCCACGACAAGATTATCAACACTCTGCTTGAGCGCGCCAAACTGATGGAACTGACCCATCTGCGTCAGCCATCGGTATAAACCCCTAGTCGCCTCGCAAACGTCCGCCCATCTCCTGGGCCAGATCGACGGCGTAATGGTCGGTCATACCCCCGATAAAATCGAGCATGCGCCGGTAGCTATCATAGAGCGGCCAAGAGGCCAGTGGGGTGTTCTCACCGATTAGCGCCAGTACCCGCTGATGTTTAAACGAGCTATGTCCAGTGTGGTGAAGCTCGTGGGCCGCGCCAATAAAGGCTTCAAGCAATATACCCAGGGTGGTGTAAGCGCCGATTTCCAGCTTGGCTTTACGCTCATTCTGAAAGATCCGCTCGCGGGCCAGCTGCTTCGCCGCCCTCACCCCCCAGCCTAAATCGGGGTGGCACAGCTCAAGCAGATCGTCCTTGAGCGTACCGCTCAAGAGCGCTTGTTCGTGTTGCACAAACACGGCACCAACATCGTTGACGGCACGCTCCATTGCCGCACCGCGCAGCAGTGCGATTCGACGGCGCTGGGATACGTTGCGCGCTTGCATCTCGGCGTACTCAGGCGGGAATTCACCCGCAATCTGGCGCAACACCTCCACCACTTCTTCGTAGCGCAGGATACCCATTTCCAGACCGTCTTCCAGATCCAGCAGGGCGTAACAGATGTCATCAGCGGCTTCGACCAGCCAGGCCAGAGGATGCCTGCACCAGCGCTGATCGCCTTGAGGCAATAGCCCCACCGCTTCAGCCACTTCTTTTAGCAACGCCTGCTCTGACTGATAAGCTCCGAACTTGCCCGCTCGCCCGCCATAGCGAACGGTCCAGGGGTATTTAAGCAGCGCTCCCAGCGTGGCGGCTGATAGTCGCATACCGCCATTGAACTGGTTATATTCGATCTGGGTAATCACGCGAAAACCCTGTGCATTGCCTTCGTAGGTAAGCAGGTCTTCGCGTTCGGCGTCAGCCAACCCATCCAGCAAACCGCTACCTTGGGCCCGCTGAAACCAGTCACGGATGGCATACTCGCCGGCATGCCCAAAGGGCGGATTACCGATGTCGTGCCCCAAGCAGGCGGTTTGAACAATGACACCCAGATCTGCAGGCGTGATCCACTCCGGTAACCGGTCACGGAGCAGCTCACCGACGATCATCCCCAAGGAGCGGCCCACACAGCCGACTTCCAGCGAGTGAGTCAAACGGGTATGAATGTGGTCGTTTTCTGTGAGCGGATGTACCTGTGTCTTGCGACCAAGGCGCCTGAAGGAACCGGAAAAGACGATGCGGTCGTGATCTTTGTGAAACGGGCTGCGGCCGATTTCGCGAGTGCTTGCCGAACGTTGGTCGTGGAGCCGTTTAGGGGAAAGTAACTGTTCCCAGCGCATTTGTGTCATGACGTTCCTCCTTGAGAGCCGCATTCTGACACAAAATTCAGCCAGATAAATAAACAAAACCGGTATTGGTAGCAAGTGTACGCCCGCAAAAAAGCCCCAAACACAATGTGCTCGGGGCTTTCCTTCCGCCCAACGAAAAACCCAGCCGATTGGCTGGGTTTTCTGCGGT
>JBNJJK010000025.1:0-11928 GCA_051750125.1 Pseudomonadota bacterium | reverse complement strand
GCCCACGGTCACGACCCCGGATCTTAACGGAGATGGCGATATGGTCTGGGAGTCCGCATTGCCGCAAGGCAGTGGTCAAGGTGGCTCAGCGATTACCACCACAACCAGCGGTACATTCCAGATTGACACAGGCGGCGATACGCTCGATCTGATCGAGGTGCGCCCTGCGTCAGGTGAATGGATTAGCATCGATGCTGATGGCACCGAAATCGTAGGTGAATACGGCACCCTAACGGTCAATCAGGACGGTAGCTGGGAATATGAACTCAACGGTAATTCGTTGGATCATTCCGAGATTAATGAGATCGGTCTGGCAGATCAAATTCAGGATGAGTTTGGAATTCGAGCCACTGACAGCGATGGCAGCGTATCGCCTGAAGCTAGTCTGACGATTGACGTTAATGATGACGGCCCAATACTGAACTCTTCGCCGGATAACATTAATATCGATGTGGCACTAGATGATTTCGGCATTACGGACCTGAATGGGGAGTGGGAAGATGCACGAGGTGGTTCATCCTCTTCGGCAAATCACCTTGTTTCAAACGGCATAGGGATTGTGTGGGGCGGTTCGAACTTCAACAACGGTTCAGGCTATAAGTTTGAATACGCTGAGGATATCGATGCTGAAGAGAGTGTTGTATCCGGTGCCCCAATCTCGTTGGGAACATTTACTCATGTCAATCAGCCGATATCAGCAGGAACGTCGATTCATGAAGTGACGATGTCTTTAAATGTAGATGTCATGCTGAATGGAAAGACGTATTCCATCCCGGTCGAGGTTGAAATAGATCATAACGAGACTTCCAATGACTACCCTGATTGGGATTCGAGAAATAATGACATTATTACAATTAAGAGTGTCACTATTACCGATCAAAGCGTCATTGACGATCTCGCAGCGGCTGGTTACGAATTCAGTATTCCCGGCTTCAAGGATGGAAATGGTGACCTCGTCGAGCAGGTGACGACCAAAGAGAATCAGTCTACGTCTTTCGATTTGTTCGCCAGCGTGGACTACGTTGGTGAGCCGGTCGAGGAAGAGGGAAGTCTCAGTGTTGACTGGGGCGTTGATGGACCGGCGGATGACGCCCCCATCACCTTCACGCATTCGAATGGCAATGTCGCTACGCCTGACTCCTCCGGGCAAACTGTTATTGAAGGCGAATATGGGACTCTGACCGTCATGGATGAGGGTAATGGTGAATTTTCGTACACCTATACCTTGACTTCTGATGGACGTCAGGCGCTGAAGGAAAACGAAAACCTGACGGAGGAGTTCAGTTACACGATCAAGGATGGCGATGGCGATGAGGCCACCAGCCAGTTCCACTTGGATCTAAACGGTGTCTATCCGCCCATCGAGCTGGTAGATAGCAGCAGTGATGCCTATATCGACCTAGTTGAGGGGAATACCTTCAACGAGTGGCAGGAAGATGATGTCTTTGCTCAAAGCTATGGTAATGGCCATCGTGGTGAAGACACTGAACGCCATGAATTCACGCTTGGCGAGGGCGACAGTGCTTCCATCGCCTTTAATGTAAATACCCATGTTGAAGGGTCGAATGGTTACGCCAAGGTTTCTGCTACGCTATTCAAGCAAAATAGCAATGGAGGATGGGAAGAAGTCAAATCGGATCAGTATTCCTATGATGGCTGGAAGTCTTTCTCCGAATTGGAAGAGGCGGGCAGTTATCGACTAGAGCTATCATCTTCTGCAGCAGGTAGGAGCAACTGGTGGTTTGGCTACGATTACTCCTCCGCAAAGGCTGAATACATCAAAATCGATGTCACACCAATGGTCGAAAACACCAGCGATGCATCAGGCAATATCCTGACGGAAGATGGGGTATCACTGGGTAGTAACGACACCCAGCTACAGGTCGAAACGGATAATGGCTTTGAGGACGTAACGGAAGGAATGCAGGTGGCGGGTAAATACGGCACGCTGACATTGAATCCGGATGGTTCTTATGGTTATGAGCCAGATTCCGACATCGATAACTTGGGTAGCATTGACGAGTTCAACTATCAGGTCATTAATGACGAGGGCGACTCTGAAACCGCTACGCTGTCCATCCGTATCAATAGCAATACGGACGTGGAGTTTGGAACCAAAGGCGATGATACTCTGCAGGGGACTTCTGAAGATGACATTCTCAGTGGTGATGCGGGTAATGACATTCTCTACGGTCAGGACGGCGATGACACCTTGATTGGCGGTGCAGGCAACGACGTTCTCTACGGTGGTGAAGGTGCAGATACTTTCGCCTGGGACTTTGGCGATGAAGGTGTCGTGGGTCAACCGGCCGAAGATAGCGTAATGGACTTCACTCAGGGAGAATTCGGTGAGAACGACAATGCTGACAAGCTCGATCTCTCCGATCTTCTGAAGGGTGAAGATAGCAACGAGTACATCACTGCCGAGGAAGATGGTGACGGTAACGTTGTGCTTAGCATCAGCACTGAAGGTAAGCTTAACGGCGATGCGAGCAAAGCTGATCAAAAGATAACGCTTGAAGGTAAGTCCTTTAGCGACTTCGGGCCAGGGGTCAATTCTGGTGAGGACTTTATCAGTAAGCTTATCGAAAGCGGCCAGTTAAATATCGATCAATAACGCTAAGTTGTAAGCCCCTACGCCCCGCTTGGTACCGCCAAGCGGGGCCTTTTGTTAGGCTAATCATATTCACCGATGACGGCAGCTTGGCTGCCACTGGGAGCGCTACCACCATGTACGTTAACCGCGATAGCCAAGGCCAGATCAGCCAGGTAAGCCGAAGCGCCAATGAGCAGTGCCAGGAGTTTGTCCCGCCGGAGTCGGCGGAGCTTCAGCGTTTCATTAATGCCGAGAACGCTGAGGATCAAGAGGCCGAGCGGCTGCGTCAGTCGGACCTCGAGTTCGTGCGGGTGCTGGAAGACGTCATCAACCTGCTGATGGATCGGGGAATCATCCGCTTTACGGACCTGCCCGAAAAAGCCCAGACGAAGCTTTTGGACAGGCAGTCGCTGCGTAAGCGCGTCAACGATGTGGGGCTGATTAGTGATGACGATAGCGACGTCATCTAGACGTCGCTCATACCGTTGATCAGTGGCTTCCTGTCGCTACCCAAATCGTTGTTTCAACTTACTCCGCTTGAACCCCAGGGCCGGTCACTGCATCCAGCCCTAGATCAAACAGCGTATCGGCTTCTTCCGGGCGTTTAACCCCTTCGGCGATGGCCAGGATGCCCAGCGAGTGGGCAAGCGTGGCCATGCCGCGCAGGATGGTCTGCTGGTCATAGGCCTGGTCGATGCCGTGGACCAGGCTGGCGTCAAACTTGAGGAAGGCCAGCCCTAGGTCGTGCAGGTCCGCAAGGCGGGTAAATTCGCTGCCCACGTGCTCCAGACCAATCTTCACGCCGGTAGGCTGCAGCTCACGGCATAACAACCGGAAGCTGGATAGATCATGCAGTGCGGTACTTTCCGGCAGCTCGATCCACAGCTTTTTGGCCGCCTCAGGTACACGCTCAAGGCGTTGGCGCAGCGCTTTGATAAACGCCATATCGCCCACCGCGCGGCCAGAAAGGTTAATGCCCAGCGGCTGCTGGTCGCTTTCGATGAGCGCCAGAGCGCGCTCTGCTACGGCCAAGTCCAGGCGATCTTCCAACTGAAGCCGGGCTACCCAAGGCATGAAGAGGCCCGCGCTGCGCCACTCGCCGTCCAGCTCAAGCCGCGAAGGCGCTTCGTAATGCACCACCTCCTGCCGTGCGTTGACCACCGGGAAGCGGGCCAACGCCACGCCGGCCTCCATCGCCTTCAGCAGCGCCGTGCGCCAGGCATCGTGGCTGGTATACAGCGGCGAGCGAGCCGCGCCGGATGCCACCACCAGCGCCATATCGCCACGGCCTTCGGCATCGGCCAGGGCGCCGTCCAGAGCGGCTAACCGCTGGGAAGGGGTATCGCCGTGAGTGTATTCGGTAAGCGCCGCCGGTAGCCGCAGCGGCTCTGCTACGGCCTCGCGCAGCAGCGTTAACTGGTGTTTAAGTGCCTCGCTTACGTGGTCGATGTCCTGAGCGCCATGTACCACCAGCAGAAAGTCGCTGCCGTTCAAGCGGCCCACTTCGCCGCCGCCCAGTTCGCCCGCCAACTGCGATAAATGGACCACCAGCGAGCGCAATGCATCGTCGGTGGCTTGGTGGCCCAGGCGTTCATTCACCTCGGGCAGGTCATCCACGCGCACCATGATCAATACGCCGCTGGCACGCTGTGAATCGCTGTCCAGGTTGTTTTGCAGGTGCTCCAGCAGGGTCGTGCGGTTCGATGCCCCCGTGGTGGCATCTTCCTGCAGGCGGCGGCGCAACTGGTCGAGCTTGCCGGTTTCTTCGCTAAGCATGGCATGCACGGCGCCCGAAAGCGTATTCATCGCCTGCACCACTTCGCGCAACTCGAGCGTGCGCGGCTCCTGAGACGTGGTGAAGCGGCGCGCACTGATGCTGCGCGCCTGGCTGACCACCTCGATCAGTGGCCGACGAATTGTGCGCACAATCCACCACGCCAGCAACAGGCTGATCACACCCACCAGCGCAAACCAGGCGGTCATTTCCAGCGTGCTGTGCCACAGCGTGCGGTAGGCGTATTGGTGTTGGCTGGCCAGGGTCAGGGTGCCGTACTGGCTCCAGCCGTCCTGCACCACGGCCTGGCCAGGGGAGACCTCGAAGCGGACCAGATCGACAAACCAGTCGGGTACGCCGTCGTCCATGGTCTCGGCCTCGCGGCGCACCATCACCTCACCCTCGGGCGAGCGCAGCTCGATCAAGCGGTAGTGCCCGGTATCAAACTGGGCGGAGAGCAACAGCTCGATGCTCACGTCCTCTTTTTCCATCTGCGTCATGGAAAGCGCCAGGGCATTGGCATTGTCAGCGTTTTTAATCTGCACTTCCTGCTCAACGTAATGCCGGGTAGACGTCACGCTCACCACTAAACTGCCTACAAACGCCAGCAGCAGTATCAGAATGACCGTCAGCCAGAGCTGCTTGATGAGAGACATATCCTATCCTCTTATATAAATCCTTGATCGCGCATACGATTGACCACGCTTTGCCAGCGAGAAAGCCTCGCCATGGGGTCAGCCCGTGACTCCTGCGAGCCACCGGCCCACAAGCCGCTGCTATTGAAACTGAATACCGGGTCCAGGTCGTCCCGCTCAGAGGCCGGAAGAATGGAGGGAATAATGTTATCCAGCAGTAACGGCTCGGAAGCCGGTGTTTGATAGTACCCCAGCACCATATGGGCTTGGGTTCGCTCAGAGCGGCCAATCCGCGCACGTACATAAATCATGCGCAGTTTGTCGCCCGGCACGCCCAGCTCCTTGAGCGTGATGTACTTGGCAATCGAATAATCTTCGCAGTCACCTTCGCGCTTGCCGAGCGTCTCCAGAGGCGTGGCCCAGTAATCTTCCTGGCCCCAGATGTCGATGTCGTCCCGCCAGCGGACCTTGCGGTTGAAGAAGTCGTTGACCTCGCGCAGTTGGTCGCCAAGCCGCTGCCCGCGCAGCCGTTCAATCATGGCCAGCCACTCATCGATCAGTGCCACGCCCGAGGCCCCATGCGCCTGCTGCATCTTCTGGCGGATCCGCTCCGGATTAAATGCCGAGGCCGTTGAAGGGGCGCCAATCATTAGACACAGCAACCCCGAGCCCAGCCCCGAGAGTAGCTGCCGCCGCGTGATCACTATGTTGAACCCTGATGCGTCATTAAGTCACTCGTTACGCGGTCACGGCCGCCTTCTTTACCTTGATACAACGCTGAGTCGGCGCGTGCTAGAAACGCCTTGGCTGATTCTGGCACCTGATATTGAACAACCCCGATGGTGCAAGTGAGCGGAATAGGCGGATGGGCATCGGCCCTTAAAGGTGTTGTCCTCAAGGTGTTTTGAATACGTTCGGCAACCTCCAACGCGTGCTGAATAGGCTGGTGGCGCAACACAATGGTAAATTCCTCGCCCCCAAAGCGACACACAGCATCTTCTTCGCGAACCGCCTCTGTCAGAATATCAGCAAAATGCTGGAGAGCTTTATCGCCCAACAAATGCCCCCAGCGGTCATTGAACGCCTTGAAGTGGTCGATATCCAGCATGACCAGGCTAAGAGGCTGATGGTGGAGCCGGGCCTGCTGCACACTCTCTTCCAAATGACGGGTCAGGTAGCGTCGGTTGTACAACCCGGTCAAACCATCCGTGACGCTCATTGCCGCAAAGCGCAGTTTTTCTTTCACCAGGGTTTCACGCTCCCGGCGTAACAGGTTGATGCGATCAGCCAGCGCCAAAGAAAGCAGCAGTGATTCCAGCGCCGAGCCAAACTGAAACCCGTAATACGTCAGCAAGTTGTGAGGCAAAACGCCGTATATCGATAAAATAAAGGCCAGACAGCCGACTATCAATGCAGACCACCCCATTAACAACCAGCGGGCGGGTCGAAAACGTCGCCGCAGCGCCCGCCAGGAAGCGAGGCAAAAGAGCGTCATCGTCCCCAGGCCCAGCACCGAAAACATCTTCACGCTAACATGGCCCGGCAGCCACCATGTGCCCGCCAAGCAGACTAACCCAAAAACGATGAAAACCATGAACAGCCGGTCCATCAAGCGGTCTTGCCCGGATAGCATCAAGAAAGTACGGCAGAACGACAGTGCTGAAATAATGCCGATCGACAGGGCAGTGAACAACAAAGCTTCGTTGACCAGCTGTGGAAACGAAGGCACCAGCTCGAACATCAACCCTTTTTGCAAGAAAAAATAAGCCGCCGAACTGCCGACAAATCCCAGGTACCAAAAATAGCTGCTGTCTTTCAAAAACCGCAGAAGCACACAGTTATAAACCATCAGGCCAAGCAACATACCCAGGTATAACCCCTGGCCCAGTAAAAAACCGCGCCAATCACTATTTAACTGCGGCAAGCTCGTTTGAGAAAGCTGAAAACGCAGCGCCTGGGGCGACGACAGCTTTAGCCAGTAAGTGCCTGGTTCGGTAAGTTCAAATACAGGTCGCCAGCGGTCGAGCTCGTCGCCAAGCAGAGGCGTAAACGCAACCCGCTGGATCGGGGTTGAAAATGTCGATGTCTCAGGCAAGTAGCGATGTAAGGCGATCTGATGGATGAGCGGATTGTTCAGCTGCAATATTGGCGGGTCATCGGCCTCCACCTCAAATTGCAGCCAAACGGGCTCAACGTTTATCCCCAGGTTAAGATTTTTGCGTTCAGGTAGCGGTGTGGCCGTGAAACTTTCAGGGGCAGCAGCGGGGGGGAGCTCGCCGTGATAGTCGATCAACTGCAGGCGTTTGACAGGCTGGTCGGCCGATACGGCGTGGCTGAAAAGTAGCGCGAATAGCAATATCGCGATGCTCAAAAGGCCCAGCAGCACACAGCGGCGGGTGACCAACAGATAAACAGGCGGTACCGCCGTACCATAAAGGCGGCGGGTGAAAGCGTATGATGAATTCATGCAAGGCCACTGTGTCCCTAGCGAAAAGTGTGGGTTACATCACTTTATTTAATTAATCCCTACGCTAACGATACAAAATGTTGCATATATATGCCAGTCAGAGGCTTGCTGCGGCACATTATAAGGCCCTGAATAATAAGGGCCTGAACCGAGGTAGGGGGTGCGGAATCAGGGGGTGCGGAATCAGGAGATGTGGAATAGAAGTCAGCCCTGGGCGTCTAGCATATCCTTTAACGCTTCCCACACCGTGTCCAATATGATCGGCTGGGCCTCGGCGGTGGGGTGGATGCCGTCGTTCTGCATTAGCCCATCTTCGGTGGCAACGCCTTCCAGCAAAAACGGCACCAGCTCGACGTCGTATTCATCGGCAAGGTCGAGATAAACGTTAGTGAACGCCTCGCGGTAGGCATCGCCGTAGTTGGGCGGAATATCGATACCCAGCAGCAACACCTCGGCATCGGCGGTCTGGCTTGCCTCGATCATGCCCGCCAGGTTGTTTCGCATCTGTTGCGGCGGCAGGCCGCGCAGCCCGTCGTTGCCACCCAGTTCGAGTAGAACAATATCCGGCGCGTGCTGTCCTAACAGTTCGTCTAACCGCTGCGCGCCGCCCGAGGTGGTTTCCCCGCTGATGCTGGCGTTGACCACCGTTGCATCATCCGGCAGGCGCGTTTCCAGCAGGGCTACCCAGCTCTCTTCACGCTCGATGTTATACGCCGCACTCAGGCTGTCGCCCATCACCAACAGGGTCGGCGAGGGTGCAGCGTTGACTGGCGAGGCGGCTGCGGTGGCTATCAGCACCCCCAGCCACAGGGTTAGTATGCGGTAATGTTTTCGCCATGCCACAAGGATGCCACGCTTCATGTCTTACTCCTCATCAGACTCACCTGAACCGACCGCCAATGCGGGCCGGCAACGCGTACTTCATGCTGAAAACCTCACCAAACGCGTTACCAGCGGCGAGCGTACGCTGACCATCTTACACGACCTATCGTTGAGCGTGGCAGCCGGAGAAAGCGTGGCGATTCTGGGCAAAAGCGGCGCGGGCAAATCGACCCTGCTTGGCCTGCTCGCAGGCCTGGATACCCCAAGCGACGGCGAGCTGAGCCTGTTCGGCCATCCGCTCAGCCGGCTGGATGAAGATGGCCGTGCCTCGCTGCGTGCCGGCAGGGTGGGCTTTGTGTTCCAGAACTTCCAACTGCTGCCCACGCTCAGCGCGTTGGAAAACGTGCTGCTGCCGCTGGAACTTTCGACCCGCGCAGGCGAGACCGACACCGCCGCCCAGTGGCTGGACCGCGTCGGCCTGGGCGAACGCCAGGGCCACCTGCCCAAGCAGCTGTCGGGCGGTGAGCAGCAGCGCGTGGCCATCGCCCGCGCCTTTGTGACTGACCCCGAGCTGGTGTTCGCCGATGAGCCGACTGGCAACCTCGACCCGGATACCGGCGCACAGATCATCGATCTGCTATTCAGCCTCAACCACCAGGCGGGCACCACGCTGATCCTGGTCACCCACGACCACGCCCTGGCACGCCGCTGCGACCGCTGCCTGCGCCTGATCGATGGCCACCTCGCCGCCTTCGACCCGCATACGCTGGCAAGCGATACCCTGATCGATGATTCGAGGACCAGCGAAGAGGCCCGTCCATGAGCAATCTCAATGCGCGCCTGGCCATGCGTAGCCTCAAGCGTGACCTGCGCGCCGCCGACGTGCGAGCGCTGTTTGTCGCGTTGATGCTCGCCGTGGCCGCCTCGACCATGATCGCGTTCTTCCTCGACCGACTGGATCGCGGCCTGGAGCGCCAGGCCAGCCAGATGCTGGGCGGTGACGTGGTGCTCGAGCAGCGCGACCCGTTCAGCGACGACCTGCGCACCGAGCTTGAAAACGCCGGCTTCACGCTGAGCGACCAGGTGGATCTGGTCTCGATGATCAGCCGGGGTGATCGCTTTCAGCCCGCCAGCCTTAAAGCGGTGGACGACGTTTACCCGCACTATGGCAGCTCGCGGGTTGACCTGGGCGAGGGCACCGAGCAAGTCGCTTCCGGCCCGGCCCCCGGTGAGGCCTGGGCCGACCCGCGCCTGGCCCAGCTGATCGATATCGAGATTGGCGATAGCGTTCAGGTCGGCCAGACCGAACTGACCATCAGCGGCATCATCGAACGCGAGGCCGACCAGTCCGGCGGCTTCGGCAGCTTCAACCCACGCCTGATGCTCAACACTGCCGACCTGGAGGCCACCGGGCTGGTCCAGGAGGGCTCCCGGGTCGAGTTTGAAATTCTCGCTGCTGGCCCGCCCCAAGCGCTGGATAACGTGCAGGCGTTGCTCAACGAGCTTCGCCGCGAAGGCGTAGAGGTCAGCGACGTGCGCGTTGACCAGCCCCAGCTCGGCGATGCGTTACAGCGTGCCGAAAGCTATCTTGGGTTGGCGGGGCTTGCCGCCGTGCTGCTGGCCGGGGTCGCAGTGGCCATGTCCACCCGGCGCTATGTGGAGCGCCACCTGGACACCGCCGCGCTGCTGCGCTGCTTTGGGGCCAGCCAACGCCAGCTGGTGATTATCTTCTCGCTGCAGCTGCTCGGCCTCGCGCTGGTGGCCTCGTTGATCGGTGCGTTACTGGGGCTCGCGGGCCAGGCGCTACTGCTGTGGCTGCTGGCCAACTTCTTACCCATGACGCTGCCGCCTCCCGGCATCATGCCGCTCGGGCTTGGCGTGCTCACCGCCTTGGCGGTGTTGGTGGGCTTTGCCGGGCCAACACTGTTGCGCATCAAGCGCGTGAGTGCACTTAAAGTATTGCGCCGCGAGCTGGACCCACTTCCGCCCTCGGCGTGGGTAGTGGTCAGCTTTGCAAGCCTGGTATTTGGTGGCCTGCTGTGGCTTTACTCTGGCAGCTTGCCGCTCGCGCTGGCGTTATTGTTCGGCGGCGCGGCGCTACTCGGCGTGCTGTGGGGCATCAGCGCACTGCTGCTCACCGGCGTGCTGCGCGGCGTGCAGAAGCTTTCCGGTAAAGGCCCCTGGTCCCAGGCGCTGCGTCTCGGCGGCCGCCAGCTAGGGCGGCGGCGCCAGGCGGGCCTCGGCCAACTGATGGCCTTCTCGGTGACTTTCTTCGCCATGGCGATGATCGTGCTGGTACGCGGCGACCTGCTGAACACCTGGCAGGACCAACTGCCCGCTGACACGCCCAACTACTTTGCGATCAATATTCAGCCAAGCGAACGCGAAGACTTTGAAGACACCATCGGCCCCAGCGCCGAAGCGCAAAGCGCCCTGTATCCCATGGTGCGCGGTCGGGTCATCGCCATCAACGACCAGGACCCGCGCGAGGCCGTGCGCCCCGACGCCCGCGGCGATAATTCCCTGCGCCGCGAGCTCAACCTCACCTGGCAGGCCGAGGTGCCGGAAGGCAACGAAATCGTCGCCGGGGAGTGGTTTGCAGATGAGGAGGGCACCGACCAACAGCAGGACTGGATGAGCGAAGTCGACGCCACCGCTCAGGAGGCGCCAGTGCCCATCTCCGTGGAAGACGGCCTGGCCGAACGCTTGGGGCTGACGCTTGGCGACCGGATGACCTTTGCCGTGGGCAGCGACGAGATCACCACCGAAATCACCAGCTTGCGTAGCCTCAACTGGGATACCTTCCGGCCCAACTTCTTCGTGATCTTCCCGCCGGAAGTGCTGGAATCGTTCGGCCACAGCTACATCACCGCCTTCTACCTGCCAGAAGAAGAGCAAAGCCTGGTCAATCAACTGGTGCGTGACTTCCCCGGGGTATCGCTGCTCAACGTTGAAGCGATTCTCGGCCAGGTGCGAGACGTGCTGGCCCAGGTGACCCGCGCGGTGGAACTGGTACTGATACTGGTGCTGCTCGCCGGGGTGAGCGTGCTCTACGCCGCGCTAACCGCCAGCCGCCCGGTGCGCGCCCACGAAAGCGGCCTGCTGCGCGTGTTCGGGGCAGGGCAGACGATGATCTCGCGGATCCAAGGCGCGGAGTTTGCGTTGCTAGGCTTCGCCAGCGGGCTACTTGGCGCGGCCCTGGCCGAACTCGCCACCGCCGTGCTGTACCTCTACTTGCTCGATCTGCCGCCCCGGCTGCACCCAGAGCTATGGCTGGCACTCCCGATCGGCGGCGCACTCCTGATCGGCGTCATCGGCCACAGCCTCTCCCGCAGCCTCCGCCGCCAAGCCCCCGCCGCAAGTTTAGGGTTATTAGGCGAGGCCTAGCCCCTGTAGGAGCCCGACTTGTCGGGCGATCAGGCCGTCTACAGGCGTTCACCTCCGGCGCCACGATCCTTACTGATCGCCCAATAAATTGGGCTCCTACAAAACCCCATGCCTGCACCCAGCCCTGTAGGAGCCCGACTTGTCGGGCGATCAGACCATCTACAGGCGTTCACCTCCGGCGCCACGATCATTCCTGATCGCCCAATGAATTGGGCTCCTACAAAACCCAATGCAGTCACCCAGCCCC
>JBNJJK010000024.1:0-14808 GCA_051750125.1 Pseudomonadota bacterium | reverse complement strand
AACATAAGACCCCAAATGCTGTGTTGTGTCACCAAGGCAGCAATCAGAAGAAATCCAAAGCTTGCCAGTAGGTGAAGTGTCGAGAAGTAAAATTTCTCCGAATCTACCCTGTCATCGTAAACCCCTTTCCCGTCATGATCAGCAACACTGATAATTTCTATTTCTTTTCTCTTGCTATCGCCTGAAGATCCATAAAGCGTGCCCAGGGTGCCCTCCAAAAATCCTACTTGAAACTGTAGCCCTTTTCTTACTACAGAGCTCTCTAAATCAAACTCATCACCTACCTTGATTATCCCCATTTTCCCCTTCCCCACATCAACCACATCTACTACAACATCACCCTTGATAAAATCTAGCGCATCAAATGCAGGAATAACCTCTATACCATCCACTTTATATCTAACCTCGGTAACAGCCCCTCTATACTTAAACTTATACTCTCTCAAGTAGCCTTCAAGCCTGTAAGCTCCCCCACCTTGATACCTGTGATCAGCGAAGGTCAATCCTAGAGCTGCAATGGTTTTTTCTTTTTCCGTCAATGGCCGACATATATGATTATCAATCATATTCCTCTTGATTTTTTTTGCATCGAAAAAACTTTTCAATGCTGCAGACAATAAGAAAAAATTACATAACATAAACAACATAACTATCATTCTTATATCAAACATATATTTCTCCAAAGAAAGCAACTAGGCCTTTAAGTTCCTAAGCTGATATCCAGACGGTATTATTCCTGAAAATATTGACCTAGACACTTAGCTTGAATAAACCACATACTCGCACCCTTACTCTTCTGGGGTTATGGGAACCATGAGTGCAAAGCGGGTGGACGCGCTGAGCCCCCAGTTCGGATTCCCCTATAAGGCATAGTTACTAAACACCTTAAGCTCTCGCTCGTGATACGGAACGTTAGGCAATGCCTTTCTCAGGTATTGGATATTTTCGTCAAAATTATGCGGCTGACAATAAATGGTGCTATAAAAAAAGTCTCTATTCCCCCTTCGTGAATGTCAGTAAAACGTAAACCAATTAAATTCCGCTTACGCCAAGCTACAATTCCCTCGGCTTCTGTCCATTTCACCTCTTTATGTTGACTTTTATTCTGCTTAGCCTGCTGCGTTCCCATCATCCACGCGATTAGGCCCATTCCCAATGGGCCGATGCCAGCAATCACTAGGGAAGGATCCATTAAAATCAGCACGCCGACTATGGGTAGCAGAATAATTGCTGACCACTTCAGGAAAGAAGCAGCAGCAGCCTCTTGTGGCTTCCATGAATACTCCTCAGCCAACGTTTCGGTAAAGCGGTAAACAATAATGGTGGTTTGATGAGTCATACTCATACCAAGAAGAAGACCAAATATAACCATCCCCCCCAAGCAAAAAGAGAGAAAACCAACGTCTCTGCCATCAGGGACATTACATACCCAATCCCAATGGTTAAGCACACTATTGGGATTAAAAAAATATTGCTGATTAACGTATTATAATTACGCGCCTTAATTTGCCAGCTCATTACGGCAGGCTCATCGACATGCTTCCAGGGTATTTCAGGAATATAGTCCTGCTTGGGTTGAATAAACCACATATATGAATCCTTACTATTCTGGGGTTATGGGAATCGCTAGTGCAAAACGGGCAGGCGCGCTGAGGCCCTGGCTCTCATCGCTATTGGGTTCGATCTCTTTTTTTCCTGCGGTAGCGTTGGGCTTGTAAAAGGTGAAACTTAAGTGATTGTCGCTTGAGAGCAACGTTTCGGCATAGTCCACCGTGAGGATGAAAGAGGCATTTTTTGCTTGTTCGCTGGCCGGTATCCAGGCCTGCCAGATTCGCACATCGTCTGAGTTGTATTCTGCGTCGGCGGGTAACGCTGCACCACCCTCTCCTTGTTCATAGGGGTTTTCTCAAAGCCGCCTGCGGCCACAGGTACCGCCGACAAGCGCTCTGAGATAGTGATGATTACGACCGAGAGGCAGGCCTAAATGCGTCTGTAGTGCGATAGTTTAGGCACCTTTTAACTGGGATAGTTAAGGCCAACAGAATCAAACATGATAGACATCAAACTTCCCTTCAATTACCGGGGTGTCAGGAAGGCTTTTTTTAAGATAGCTCAATATGTCATCATATTTTTCTTTAGGAACAAATATTGCCTTAACAAAGTTCTTCATTTCCTTTCCCGTTTCGGGATGACACCAGTACAAGTTCAAGCCAATAATACTTCTCTTTGAATAAGCATAGATATTCTGTACATCTCGCCAGGCAACATCATCTTCCATCTGATTGCGTGCCATCGACTGATAGCCTTTAGAATCACCCATTAACGCCGCCATAACACCAATTCCAATAGGCCCAATCGACGCCACTATCAAGTCAGGGTTAACCAAGACTAGAAATAGCACCCCTACGCCGGAAATAATCGCCGTCCATTTCATCACCGGCTTAACCGAGTCTATCTGAGGCTTCCAGGAAAACACCTCGATATGCATATCGGTTAACCGGTAAACGATAATGGCTGTTTGGTGACTTATGCTCATACCTATTAATAAAACAAAAATTCCACTTCCCCCACCTAGCAAAAATGCGTAAAGAACAGATTCATTATATGAATACATGGCATAAAAAAGCCCCCCCCCTACAGCAAAAGAAACCATACAAATAAAAACGAAATATAAATTGGCAATGAACGTATTGTAATCTCGCGTGCGAATCTGCCACGTCATGACCGCTGGCTCATCGGCATGCTTCCAGGGCATTTCTTCTACATAGTCCCGCTTGGGTTGAATAAACCACATGATGAATACTCTCTTTTTAAATCAGGCAGTGGGTAGCGTCAGTGATAAGGACTCTGAGCTGTCTGCGTATTGGTAACGCTCATCGGTCTCTACAACGCCATTCCCCTGGCTAGGCTCTTCTTTGTAGAAGGGAAAACGCAACGCGCCCTGGCTATCGCTGTAGATCGCTTCGTCATACACAACCTCTAACAGAAACGCCTGTCCTTCGGGTAGTTGATCCACCGATAACCACGCCTGCCATACTCTTAGCGGGTCATCCGCGCTATAAGAAACAGACTCAGGTAGTTGCTGGGGTACTTCCGATGACGGCGACGTTTGAACGCTATCCGAAGGAGCCCAACCACCTGACGCCAAGCGCTCTGAGATAGTGATGGTTTCCCCTGAAAGGCTGGCAGGCAGGGCTAACTGCACCCAGTAGCCTTGTATGATGGGTACACGCCTACCTGGGGAGTAGGGTGACATTGTGCGAGAGGAATCGAACTCCGCACCCAGGGTTGCCACGGGCGTTAGCTTGAGGGAAGGTTCAAGCAGCGCTTCATTCAAGGCACGTAACTCGCCGTTATTGTCACCGTCACTGCCCGACCATTTATTGCCCATACCCCATGTGCTTTGATAAAGCCAGAGGCGTATACCCTCTCGGCGATAATGCTCTGCCAACCCGGAGAACAGCAGGTAGCCTACGCTGAGCACCAGCATCGCCCATCCAGCCCAGGCTGCCATTATCCAGCCAAACGCGACCCAGTGCCCTAAAAGCGCGCCGCCCAACTGCACAATACCAACACCCGCCATAGTTCCAGTCATAGTAAGTTTTGCTAATAGCGCTTGTCTCTCATCTTCAGCAGTTGAGCTATTAAATTCCTGCCATATCTGCCAGGACTCTATCCCTGCCCCAATCGCCGCAAAGGCGGCTAGGCCGGCAACGCGACTAGCCAATCGTCCAGCTAGACGAGAGAACTCTTTGCTTTCCGCAACATTCAGCCAGCGCTTACTTCCAGCTTGCGTAACTTTTAATGTGCTTGTACCAAATGCTGCCGCTCGATTAGCATGGCGCTGCCAATAGGGCAGCACCCAAAGTGACATTACCGCGGCGGTGGCGTAACTTCCCTGACTGGCAAGTGTGGTCATCTCTTTGCGGTCAACACCATCCTTCTGGGCACTGAGCATGGTATTGGTCACATTCACTAGATTGACGGCGGCAATCAGTAGCGGTAGACCACCGATGCCCCGGGCATTTATCCAGCGTTCCATACGCTGGCGTGCTGCTGCCACATTCGCCGCCGTGCGTCCAAGCCGTTGCCGATGCTGTTCGCGTAATTCACCAAATCCAAGGTCGGCCAGTACGGCGGCATTGCCTTGAGTGCCGCCCCCAACGGTAAAGCGTTTCGGTTCGTTTAACGCCAGCGAGCGTTGTTCCTGCTCAAGCTGAGTAATATCGCGATGGATACTGGCGCGCCCCCCAGGCGACATAGGCAAACTCAATCTGCGCGTGAGCCGCGAAATTGACTGCGAAAAGCGCTGCATGTCTCGCCGCCAACGGCGGTGCTGGGCACGCGCTGCATCATGACGTTCCAAATAAAGGCCATCGTTGTCAGGGTGAACAAACGCCACCACCATAGTGATGGTGAGGTTTCTTGCTAGCTGCTGCGCTGCAATTTGGGTGCCTGCCCCTGCAGCCGGTAGCGCATGATAAGCAATTAATTGCCAACTGGCTTTCCCCGCACCTGCAGCGGCCTGCTTAAGCACCTCAAAGGTGTCCCTGATGTGGGGAGCCAAGTCTTGGAACACTTTAGATTGTTGGACATGCTCATACCCTAGGACCGTCTCAAGATTAACGGCGACATTGCCTACATTCAGCAAGTCTCCCATCTCAACGCCTTCCCCTTGATCATCTGGATCACCGGCGATCAGCCATTGAAGGGCCACTTGATCTAATGCCTGCGCCAGCGTAGGGGAAAAGTTGTAAAAGCTCGTCCCGATCAGGGTATCGCGTTCACGGAAGGTGCGAGTCAACCATTCTCGCCCTTTCTCGCTCGCTCCCACGGACTCGATACAGAATGCACAAAGGTCCATCAGTTGTTGGCTTTGCGGCTGATCACAGGGGTCATAGCCAATTGCTTCCCCTTCTAACGGTAGACGCTCTAGCCATGTCAGCGTGTCTTCAAGAATGCTGTCCACATGCTGCTGCAAACGCTCAAGGCGTGGTTGATATGTTGCGATAAAGTCCACGGCTTCATCGTAGCGCACGTCATCGCGCCATTGACGCTTCCCTTTCCAGGCCTCCATGTCGTCGCTACTCGGAGGTTCAATCCCTAAAGCTTCCAAGTTGGAATCAATCGTCTCGAGACGTTCTTCGTGATGACGCTGAAGAGTGGAACCTTGCTGTCCAAAAGGCGAGCCGCGGTTAACGGCGCTAGACATTTCCTGGGCCTGCTGGGCTTCCAGTCGCTGTTGAAGCAGCTCTTTAGCCTGGATGCGCAACTCAGAGTCATCACGTATTGCCTGAGGTAAATCGCTATCGTCAGGTCCACAAAGGGTTTGCGCTACCTGGGCCATTTCCAATGGGTGGCCATACTCATCGTTGAAGGCTTCGAGCTCGGCTTGTCGCCCCATTAGCGCCATGGCCAGGTCATTAACGATACCCAAATCATCATCGAGCGCTACAAACAGTGCCTCGTCGTGATGCTCAACAGTCGCCAGCACGCTGTCCTGGGTGATTTCTGGCTTTACCGCAAGCAGCTCATAGGTACTCTCACCCCCAGCCTCTTCTTCGCTACTTTCCGGTTCAGCCTCGCGCTCAACGGTCGATACGGTGGTGGTCGTAAAGCCATCAACGGCGCCGTTGGGCGTAATATCGGCGACATGCTCCGCGAGCTGGGTTAAAGGCCCTGCGTGGGCAGAGAATGAGGTCCCGTCGGCAGTGGCGTTCAGCGCCGCCATCAGGTTTACCGGGCGCATCAGGCGCTGGCGCGCGTCGGCGTTTTCGAGCATGTGCTCGCGAATGCGATCGGTCCACTGCACCGATGAGTAGGCTAGCGCGATAGAGGCGCGGGTCGAGTACGTAAGATGAGGCGCGCCACTGAAGGCCGCCCCTTCAACGCGGTATTCGTCAAGCCGCTGTTCACCCTCTTCTTCCACCCATACGTAAAGCCAGCCATCGCGCAGTTGGCGTAATGTATAACTGCGGGTTTCGATATCAGGATAGTCCGTTGCCTGTCCGGCAATCGGGTGAGGTGCCGGAGCGCCTGCTTCAGCGGGCGCTTCATCAATGGCATAGCGGACGGGGAAAAGGGCGACGTCGATGAGTAAGGGGCACATACCTGTGCCAAAGGGGGTTTCATCGAACTGGGAATCGCGAGCTTGGGCCTGTGCATCCGTGTTAGCCATGGGAGACCTCGTCGGTGAAAGGTGATGCGGGATGAAGCGTCATGTCAGCAGTCTCCGCCGCTGGCGTCCGGCTCCACGCGTCTAGTGCATAAAGCTGCTCTTGTCTTGAGAGCACCGCTGATTTGGGGTCTTGGGCAAGCCAGCGGGCATACAAGCCGTCGCTTGCAGCCATGAAGCCATCGCCCCAACGCAGGCTTAAGCCGATCCAAATAGCTAGCTGGCGTTCCGTGCTGGCCCCCCACGCGCGGGCATCGTCCAGGCGTTCGTCAAGCCATCGACCACGACCCTCAATCGGAAGACGTCGCCACGCCTCGGCCGCATGCTCGCTAAAGTAATCCGTCAGGCGCTCCTTGAGTTGCCAGCGGGTCACCGCCTCAAGGGCCGCAAACTGGTCACGCCCCATCGGCGGGAACGTATTTGATGGCACTGTCGTCTTAGGCGCGTCACTGAGCTGAGGCTGATATGCCTGCCACCTGACGGGGCGTAGCTTGGCCCAGTTAGGCGCCCAGTCCGCCACCCACCACGTATCAATGGGACCCATGAGAGCTGCCGGGAGGACATTCCCATAGCTGCTCAACCAGTGCCTGGTGACCAGAGGGTCAGCGAAGCGCAGCAGCTGCTCCTGCCCGCTTTCCCCGTTAAAGGTCACCAACCGACAAAGGTGCTGGCTCACTTCCCCCGTGCTTGCTTGACTGCTCAGTAATGACAGCGCGCGATACCCCTCTTCGTCGCGAGCGTCCGCGTCATCTACGAAGCCATTACGTTTAAGGCGCACCAGAATAGGCCCCTGATCGGCTAACGATGACCAGCGGGTCATCAGGTAGAGGGGCTCGATTTCATCGACGTCATTGCGGCTATACAAGCGTTGGAGCGCATTGGGGTAACGAACGCCATCCACCAATGCATGCGTCATCCCCTGTGGTCGTTCCATCTAGCGTGTTCCCTGGCTCGGATCTTCACAAATCTCACAGCTTGGCGGTGCCTTCAGCAGCGTTTTAAGCTGGGCGGGCCGATTGACAGGCGCAACGGCCTGGTGGCTTTCTGTCTCTGCTTCCTCCGGCAACCGAGGCCCCTGCGCGGCCTGACCACTGCCACTGCCGGGGCTGCCGCCGGAGTTGATCTTGACCTGCGGGCCGACGATGGTGACGCCGCTGGGGTCGATTTTCAGAAAGCTGCCGCCGGCTTTGAGGGTGATTTCCGCGCCTGCTTCGATCACCACCTTCATGCCTGCCTTGTGGTGCACTTCCTGTCCAGCTTCCATCAGGTGTGCTTGGCCGATCTTTTCGTGGCGGGTGCCGTCGATCTTCAGGTGGTCGTTGCCGTCTACCTGGGTGTGGCGGTTGTTGTGCACCGTGTGGTGATCGTCGTTGTCGACCTCGCTGATCCGGTCGTTGTGCACCTTGAGGTGGCTATCGCGGCGGATCTCCTCGGTGCGGTCGTTAAGCGTCAAAAGCTCCAGGTCTTTCTGGGCGTGGAGCCAGATCTGCTCTTCGCCGGCCTGGTCTTCAAAGCGCAGTTCGTTGAAGCCCTCCGCCTTGTGGCTCTGGGTACGCAGCACCGTGCGGGTTTTGTGTTCCGGCAGTGGGTACGGCGCGGTATTCACCGCGTGGTAGGTGCGCCCGGTGACCAGCGGCTGGTCGGGGTCGCCTTCCAGGAAGGAGACAATCACTTCGTGGCCGATGCGCGGGATGGCGATGCTGCCGTAGCCGCCGCCTGCCCAGCCCTGGGCAACCCGCACCCAGCAGCTGGCCGTGTCGTTAGGCTCTGCGTAGCGGTCCCAGGGGAACTGTACTTTGACCCGGCCGTGCTCGTCGCAGTGAATCTCTTCGCCGTCGGGGCCAACCACAAAGGCCACCTGGGGGCCATCGACGCGAGGTTTGGGGTTGGGGGTAGCCCGCCAGGGCGCATCGCCGGGAATCAGCGTGACCTGGTTGTGGTAACGGGTCATCCCGGCAGAATCACTTTGAGTGATACCGTCTTCTTCAAGCGCCTGGGGTTGCTCGCCGTGGTGAGTCACGCTAACCGCCTGCCAGTCGCGGTTGAGGCTGTCGGTTTGGCCGACATAGAGGAGCCTTAAATCAAGTAAAAAGAAGAAGGCAATGTGTTGCCCACTTCGTCAGGCCGAAAGTGACGTCTCCTCGCCATAAACCTCGGCGAAGATGGCAGTGATCGGCCGGTTTGGCTGTTGCGCGTGGCGCTGTCTGACTTCTTTTGATAGGCGCATGAGCTCTTCACTAGGCTTGGCCCACTGGGCTTCGGGAAGAGGTTGCGACCACTCATCAAGGCTCGCTGGCAGGGTCTTGCGCTCGGCCTTCTGAATAGCGCGGATTTCCCATTCCGCAAGATGGAAGGGAATCGTCCATAGGTCGAGAATGTGCCACAGGTACCATATCGTGACCTTGAACAGGCCTATTTCGCCCTCGCGGTAGCGGCGGTGCAATCGACGCCGGGCGTTGTGGAAGGTATGCACGCCCTCGTAGGGCGGATCGCCTGGGCGATGCAGGCCGTGAGGGTCTTGGATCTCCTCGCGAGTGTTGACCTCGTATTCCATGTAGGCCCGCACCGCTTCCCAAAGCCCCAACGCCAATGGCATACCCGGCTGTGATAATTCCAGGAAATGCTGCTGCCCTGTCTCAGGCTCGATAAAGCCTATCCCCAAGCCGTACTGACGCTGTACGCCGTATTGCGTCACCCCCTGAGCCTGGGTCACCCAAGCCGCCACGCTTTCCCAGGGCACAATGATGGGTGGCTTACCTCCGCCCGGCGCAAAAGCGACCTCGCGGCGCTGGCGGTGAAAGCGAGTGGGGACAGCCTCACGGAACTTGAAGTGGTAGTGGGCTTTGATAAACAAGGCGAGAATCAATATCAAGGTGCAGATCACTAAAGCCTTGGCAAATACTTCATTAAAAAGCCCGGCAAACCCTACGTAAAATAAGGTGATGTCCTTCCCTATAGCCCACATCGCCCCCCCCCCCATCACAGGAATAAGAAAAGCAAACATTAAAAAGCTAATAAAAGGGCCTCCTAATACCACTTGCCATGTAAATGGGGTAGGGAGACTTCCGCCAAAGTCCAAATAAGCGTCGTTTACTTCTCCAATCGCCTGGTTGAAATCCAAGGGGGCTGTTCCCGTAGGCAAGGGAGTCGGCGACAGGTAAATAACCTTGCCACCTGGAAAGGACTCAATATCACCAGCCCGGTGGGGCCGTAAGATATCTGGACGCGGCGTTGGGTGTTGCGTGGCCGACATAGGGGAGCCTTAAATCAAGTAAAAAGAAGGGGATCAATATGTTGCCAGGTGGCTTCCTCGCCACGAATAGCAACATCCGATGGGGTGTAATCCCCGCCGCCACCCGCGGGAGGTACGTAAATATGGTAATCGTTGGCCTGATATTGGCCATCGCTGCCCAGCACTTCCAGCCGAACGGCAAAAACATTATGAGTGGGGCGCCCCGATATTGAGCTCAGCGGTTCTGGTCGAGGCAGGGCAAACACAAGTGGCGCTTTATCAGCAAGCTTTAAACTTTCCACGATTTTATCGGTAGCCGTCACCCAACGCTCAGGCCGATAATCTCGGCCACCATCTTCAGGCTGCACCTGATAGCCGCCCAGGGAAAGACGCACCGGCGGCTTGCCGCCAAACGGTGCCGTGAGGTCCTGCAGGCTGATGTGCAAGGCGAGTTTAAGATCGACCGATTCTGGCCCACTTATTTTCCTCTTCCACCAGCTGTCAGCCTCTTCAATACTGACATTAACTTTAGGTGCCTGGGCAATTTCTTGTAACCGTGCCTGATACGCTTCAAGCGTATCACTGCTGGCCTTAGAGGCATCCTGGCTCCAGGGCGTGGAAAGTAGCCATTCGTCGTGGCGGCTAACGCTGTAATGGTTATAGAGCCAGCTTCCGCCCAGCTCAAGAACTGTAAACAACGCCCCCGCGAGATTAAAACGCCAAAATACCGTTCCTAGGCGTGCACTCGCAGCGGCCCACTCTGCCCCCCGAAACGCCACTGAAAAAGAGGTATGAAGAGTATGACTCCAACCATAGATATTGGCGCCCAGCATGCCGCCTGCACCTATCGTGCTCGCCATGGCAGCACTCTGGGCGCTACGGTTACCACTACGTAAAGCTTCCTGCCATGTTCCATGCCGGTTAGAAATGCTTTCGTATGACGCAAAGATGCCAAAAGAATATGTAAAAATCCCCAAAAAAACATGTAACTTTCCAAGGGTTGTACGCACTCCTTGAGCACCAGAAACGTCAAAAGCATTTGCAAGCACGTTTGACCTAGCACTGAGGGCAGTATCCATAATTCCCTGAGCAGCTAGGAATCCAGCACTGCCTGTCGCGACAAAACTCTTTAAAACAGGAGTCCAGTCACTTTTTTCACCATTAAGGTAATTTTCTACCAACATTTTTATAGAGCTGCTCAAGACTGAAAACTGAGCTGCAAAAACCAAAAGCCCCAACCCATCTCCAGCCAGATTTACCCTAGGTGCCGCCGCAACCCCCTGCCGAAAATTGCGAATCAAGCTACCCACTTCAGTCTGCTGGGCCGCGGGCAATACCAATGTCAGGCCAGCACGACCGGGTACAGCGCCCGAGATACGAACGCTGTCCTCGGGGAGTTCTTCAATCGGGCTGAGTGCGCGCGCGAGGGAGGGCTCATGCACCGTTTGTAGTTCATGGCGCAGGCTCTCAAATTTCTTAAGCAGGTCTTTAGCTTCAGGGGAGCGGTGGCCAGCGGTTTTCTTAACCTCGTTGCGGCGCTTGCGTATCGTGTCGAGCTCCTCACGCAGCGCCAAGACACGCTGCATGGTGCGACGGAAACTCTCTAGTTCCTGACGAGACGCCACCACAAAACTGGCCCCTGTACGCTGGGCGGCATCCAGAATTCTCGCTGGTAGAGCCTTGGGCAGGCGCCGGAACAGCTCCTCAATATCAGGCATCGACTGACGGTCGATGCCCTGATAAACCTCTTCCATAACCTTGGCGATTCCCCGCGAGATAGCGGGCCCCAGGGTCTGATGGGCACTATCGGCAATAACCTGAGTATTCTCGGGCAGTGCATCAACTGCGGGTAACTGCCCCGACTCAATGGACGTAAGCTCACTACGTAAATCATCCAGCTTGAGCAAAGTGCCGTAGCCAGCATTAGCAATGGTAGAGTACTGGCCGATGAAATCATTCTGATCAGCAAGCGGCAGCGTATGGAACAGCGGCCTATCATAGTGCGGTTCGCCCTCCAACCAATCAGCTATCCGCTCCGTTACCTCGTCGTTGCGGCAGATGTCTTTCAAGCAGCCGTACTGGGCCTTGAAGCCTTCAAGTACCTGTTCGTCATCCTGGGCATCAAAATACCAGGCAGCGTTATGGAAGCGTGTATTGCATAGCATATCGGCGCGGTCATCAGAGATAGCATCGAGCACAGTATTCCAGCGCTGCAAGCGGGGGCGTTGCTTAGCGAGAAAATCATCCATGCGCTCGCGTTCAATCAGGTCATTAATGCCTCGCTCTCCAATTTTACTGCCTTTTAGCAGGGCCTTGAGCCGCTCGTTGTGTCCCTGCTTCATCGAGAGCAACGCCTCGCCATGGCGATCTAGAAAGTCGCTACCTAAGCTCTCGCCAAGACTCTCTTTGAGGTAGTAGCCATGCACTTCGCTATTCAACTGATCGACGATTGTACGCGGATTAGTACGGTCCGCGTCGCTACGGATTTCGTCAAGGCGTTCTTTAAGATCATCGGGTAAGCCCGGGTCGGTGGGCTGTGGCAACCTACCGGTATTACTGTCCTGATTGAGAAAATCAAGCAGCTCCTGCCGAACCTCACTTTGCCGCGGTTCCTCCATCGCGGCCACTTCGTCCAACATTGCCTGAACGGCAGGATCATCAGACACTTGGCGCATGTCGTCTAATGAAGCTTCGTTCAGTTGGGAGAGCGACTCTATATAGCAGGCCAGCATGTAATCCCGCTCGGTACGCCCCTCATTCTCAGTGGCCCACTGCTCTATCCACCCTACGACTTCATCCTGGAACTGCGCCAAATCACGCATCACACCAAGATCATCGCGTACGATCAGGCACAGGCACTCGTCGCGATCTTCAACGTCATGCTGATCTAGCAGCTTGCCTAAACGCGTTTTGTGGTAATAGTGGTCATTTTCCCAGTGATAGGCTTCACTTTCCTGTTCATAGCCTTCTTCTGGCACCTCTAGCTCGGCATCTTCCGCGAACTCGGCCACCCACTCTTCTGCCTGGGCAGTAGTGATCAAGTGCTCGCCACCACCGGAAACAGGGTTGGCTCCTTCAAGATTAACCGCCTGCATGAAGGCATCGCGATCCTCTTCGCTTTCCTGAACCTGGGCGCGCTTTGCTGCGGTCCATTGGACTTCCGAAAAGCAGACGTAGAGCGTGCGGTCTGTCTCGTATTCGAGCTTTCCGCTTACGCTGCTCCCCTCATCGCTGAACTGGTATTCCTCCAGCTCATTGGTCGCGCCATCGAGTACGTATAAGTAGCCGTTACGCATTAAACGGATTCCTAACGGGCGGGCACTTAGCTCGAAAGGTGTAGCGATACCAGGGACTAGTGTTTCGACCAGCCCATAACGCAGCGGGAGCAGTTGTACTTTGCCTTGAAGCAGGGGGCAGGTAGCGCCTTCTTCGCTATCGCGGCATGGGAGCTCATAGGCGGCCAAGGCGCCATCTTCTCGGTCATCAGCGGGTCGCTCAAACGCAGACATATGACAACTCCCTATGTCGTCTCAGAGTGGGTGGAAGAAATAGTAAAGGCTGTTTTAAGCCGCTCAGAGGGCGAGGCTTCTGACGTATTCGTCAGGCAAGCGTACAGCCCAGGTGCCTTGCCGCTTAGCGCTTCCCAGCTAGCACAATCCCAACGTGAAAGAAGCGTACACAACAGGCCCCACTGGCGAGGGTTAGTAAAGCCGTACCCGCGTGCGGGTTCAGTCAGCGCCACCAGCAAGTTGTAACGTTCGAGCTGCTTTACTGGCAGCGGGAATTCAGGGCAGTGCTTCTCAACGAAGTGCAGCAGCGTACGAACATCACGTCGTTTATCACATGCTTGTAAGCGGCTGAGCTGCGTTTCATTGAGTAGATACCCATTAGTAGGAATCGATACTGCCGGCTCAGCGGCACTTTTAGCAGGTGCGCTTCTTACCCATGTTTCCGCCACCGCATCGGGACGGATTAAGCATTCAACAGGTCCCCACGGCACCATGTCTGGGTCGCTTTGGTCAGGCAGAAACGCCACTATTACGGCGGGGTCTGCCAAACGCAGCCACATGTTGACCCCTGATGGATGGCGCACCTGCAACAGTTGACGCAGGTGGTCCCCAACCTCCTCAAGGGATGCCTGGCTTTCAATAAGGTACCCCCACTCGTCTTCAAGCCCTTGCGCTAAAAAAGCCTGCAAAACGGGATGGCGAGCATCCGGCAACTCGATAAGCCATGGGGAAACATCGCTAACATCCGCCAACGGCGTGCCTGCGTAAAGCAGGTCGGCATCAAGTTGATGATCCGACGACCATTCATAAAGCCGCCTGGCCAGTTGCTCAACGCGTACGCCATCCAGTAGTAGATATACCCGCCGATCAACTGGCCAGGGCCATGCCTCGCCGTGTAAACCAACACTTAGCGGCCAGCTACTCATTCACTTGCTGCCTCACAGACGGGGCACAGGGCCTGTTGCTGCAAGAGTGCCGCTTGTTGCGGTGCTTTTACCGGGGTAAACACGGGCGGTGCCTCCACCTCCTCCGGCAACCGCGGCCCCTGCGCGGCCTGACCGCTGCCACTGCCGGGGCTGCCGCCGGAGTTGATCTTGACCTGCGGGCCGACGATGGTGACGCCACTGGGGTCGATTTTCAGAAAGCTGCCGCCGGCTTTGAGGGTGATTTCCGCACCTGCTTCGATCACCACCTTCATGCCTGCCTTGTGGTGCACTTCCTGGCCGGCTTCCATCAGGTGCGCGCGGCCGATCTTCTCGTGGCGGGTGCCGTCGATCATCAGGTGGTCGTCGCCGTCTACTTGGGTGTGACGATTGTTATGCACCGTGTGGTGGTCGTCATTGTCGATCTCGCTGATGCGGTCGTTGTGCACCTTGAGGTGGCTGTCGCGGCGGATCTCCTCGGTGCGGTCGTTAAGCGTCAGTAGCTCCAGGTCTTTCTGGGCGTGGAGCCAGATCTGCTCTTCGCCGGCCTGGTCTTCAAAGCGCAGTTCGTTGAAGCCTTCGGCCTTGTGGCTCTGGGTGCGCAGCACCGTGCGGGTCTTGTGCTCGGGCAGCGGGTACGGCGCGGTATTCACCGCGTGGTAGGTGCGTCCGGTGACCAGCGGCTGGTCGGGGTCGCCTTCCAGGAAGGAAACAATCACTTCGTGGCCGATGCGCGGAATGGCGATGCTGCCGTAGCCGCCGCCTGCCCAGCCTTGGGCGACGCGTACCCAGCAGCTAGCCGTGTCGTTGGGTTCCGCGTAGCGGTCCCAGGGGAACTGGACCTTGACCCGGCCGTGCTCGTCGCAGTGAATCTCTTCGCCGTCGGGGCCGACCACAAAGGCGACCTGGGGGCCATCGACGCGGGGTTTGGGGTTGGGCGTCGCCCGCCAGGGGGCATCACCGGGGATG
>JBNJJK010000023.1:0-18190 GCA_051750125.1 Pseudomonadota bacterium | reverse complement strand
GACGGCATGGGGTGCTCCTCGCTTGAAAACGAAAATAATGAAGGCGCCTATTGTCGCTGACTTCCCCGGCGGCGGCAAATTCTGGCGGCCTCGTTCTGGGAAGAACCCCCAACAGCGTGTAAACTCTGCCTCCCGAAGCGCCAGTATCGCTTCTTTAAATACGGGCAGGGGTCTTCCTGCCATGATTTCCTGCTGATGCTGCGGTTCGAGCGCAGCCGTCATACAGAGGGTCGAGTGCGCGATGAGCGAATATTCCCTGTTTACCTCCGAGTCCGTCTCCGAAGGGCACCCCGATAAAATTGCCGACCAGATTTCCGACGCGGTGCTAGACGCTATTATCGCCCGGGACAAGCAGGCGCGCGTGGCCTGCGAAACCATGGTAAAGACCGGGGTCGCGATCATTGCCGGTGAAATCAGCACGAACGCCTGGGTGGATCTTGAAACCCTGGTGCGTGATGTGATCACCGAGATTGGCTATACCTCGTCCGACGTCGGTTTCGACGGCGCCACGTGCGGCGTGGTCAATCTGATCGGCAAGCAGAGCGTCGACATTGCTCAAGGCGTTGACCGTAGCAAGCCTGAAGATCAGGGCGCCGGGGACCAGGGCCTGATGTTTGGTTATGCCACCAACGAAACCGATTCGTTCATGCCCGCCCCGATCCATTATTCGCATCGTCTGGTGGAGCGTCAGGCCGAGCTGCGTAAAAACGGTTTGCTACCGTGGCTGCGCCCGGATGCCAAGAGCCAGGTGACGTTCCGCTATGACAACCAGGGCCAGCCCTGCGGTGTGGATGCGGTAGTGCTTTCGACCCAGCACGATCCTGATATCGACCAGGAAGACCTGCGCAAGATGGTCAAGCGGGAAATTATCGAGCAGGTGATTCCCGCCGAATGGCTCGATGACAAGACCCAGTATCACATCAACCCGACCGGCAAGTTCGTGATTGGTGGCCCAGTGGGCGACTGCGGGCTGACCGGGCGCAAGATCATTGTCGATACCTACGGCGGCATGGCGCGTCATGGCGGCGGCGCTTTCTCTGGCAAGGACCCGTCCAAGGTCGACCGCAGTGCCGCCTACGCTGGCCGCTACGTGGCCAAGAACGTGGTTGCTGCTGGGCTTGCCGACAAGTGTGAAATCCAGGTGTCCTATGCCATTGGCGTCGCCGAGCCGACCTCGGTGTCTATCGACACCTTCGGCACCGGCAAGATCAGCGATACGCTGATCGTGGATCTCGTTCGCGAGCACTTTGACCTGCGTCCCTACGCGATTACCAAGATGCTCGACCTGCTGCACCCGATGTATCAATTGACCGCGGCCTATGGTCACTTCGGTCGTGCCCCGTTTGAGCACAGCTACAGCTGGGTAAACGACAAGGGCGAAGCGCAGAGAGAAACCTTCACCGCCTTCCCTTGGGAGCGCACCGACAAAGCCGACGCACTGCGTCAGGCGGCGGCTTTGTAAGAGATTTGCTCGCTGTGCTGTAAGAAAACGTCCCTTTGGCACTTGCCGGGGACGTTTTTTATGCGCGGTGCGCTAGGCTAACGCCATCACCGGACGATTGGCGGAGGCGACGTGAAAAGGCAATGGTATGTTCAGGGAATGCTGTGGGGCTGGTTGAGTGCTGTGGCGCTATCGGCTCAGGCCGCCGAGTGTCCCGACTGGAGCACACAACGGCTGACCCAGGAAAGCCAGGCCCTCTCGGCACAGGTGGCGGTCTGGGATCGAGCCTATCATGACCAGGGCGAAGCGCTGATTGACGATGCGCTCTATGACCAGGCCGTGGCCCGGCTAGCCCAATGGCAGGCGTGCCTGGGCGAGACACCTGATCACCAACCGCTGACGCGTATCACCAGTACCCGCGATAGCCTTGCCCATCCATACGCGCAAACGGGCCTTGAAAAAACCGATAACGACGGCGTGCGGCGCTTCAGCAGCCGCCGGGATAACCTGTGGATTCAGCCCAAGGTCGACGGCGTGGCGGTGACGCTTCGTTATCATGAAGGTGAGCTCGTCGAGGCCGTTAGCCGAGGCGATGGCGAGCGCGGCCAGGATTGGACCGCCCGCGTCAGTCGCTTGCCCGCCGTGCCGACGTGGCTACCCGCCCCGCTATCGGGCGTGTTGCAGGGTGAGCTGTACTGGCGTTTGAACGATCATGTCCAGGCGCGTGATCCGGCCACGGGGGCGCGGGGAAAGGTGGCGGGGGCGATGGCTCAGCAGGTGCCGACATCGCAGACGCGGGCGCAAATCGGTCTCTTCGTCTGGGGCTGGCCCGATGGCCCGACGGATATGGCCGAACGGCTGGCGCAGCTGAGTGAGCTAGGTTTTGACACCGCCGACTATACCCATCGATTGGATGATCGGCGCGACGCGGGCGACTGGCGGGAGCGATGGTTCAACAGCGAGCTGCCTTTTGCCACTGACGGTGTGGTGCTCAAGCAGGGCGAGCGCCCCGGCGTGCGCCAGTGGTCGTCCGCGCCGCCCGAGTGGGCCTTGGCCTGGAAATACCCTGCCCAGCAGGTGCTTGCCCAGGTACGCGGTATCGAATTCCGCGTGGGCCGCACCGGGCGTGTGACGCCGCTGGTGTGGCTCGACCCGGAAATGCTCGAGGGACGACGTATCAGCCGCGTATCGCTGGGCTCGCTGGCGCGCTGGGAATCGCTGGACGTGCGTCCCGGCGACCAGGTGGCCATTACCCTGGCCGGGTTGACCATTCCCCAACTAACCGACGTGGTGTGGCAAACCCAAGCGCGTGCCCCGGTAAGCCCGCCGTCCCCCGAGCGCTATCATCTGTTGAGCTGCTTCGAGAAGCGCTCGGGATGCGATGCCCAACTATTGGCGCGGCTGAGTTACCTGGGGGAGCGGCTGGGCATGCAAGGCGTGGGAGAGGGAACCTGGCAGTCGCTGATGGAGGCGGGCGTGGTCACCCAGTTACTGGACTGGCTGGACGTTGAGCCCCATCGGCTCCAACAGGTCCACGGCATTGGTGAGGCGACCGCTGAAGCCTTAATGGCCCAGTTTCAGCAAGCGCGCACGGCGTCTTTCGATGATTGGATGGAGGCGCTTGGCATGCCGCCGGGCGGCAGCGAACGCCGTGGTGACTGGGCGACGCTGTCAGGTCTTGACCGCGCCGATTGGCAAGCCGTGTCGGGCGTTGGCCCGGTGCGCGCGGATGCCCTGGTGGCGTTTTTCAGCCATCCAGAGGTGCAGCGTATGGCGGCAAGGCTAAACGACGCGGGGGTTGACGGTTTTTAAGCGAGCCCCGTCAAGCGCAGCATAAGGCCCAGGTAAAAGGGAATCAGCAGCGGGGCGAGCAGCGTGGTGACGAGTACTGCCAGGGCGCCTTTTTGCGGCTGAATGCCCAGCTCCATGGCTACTACCACCACGTTGGACGCCATGGGCACCACGCCCAATAGCAGCAAGGCCATACCCAGCTCAGGTGAAAGTGGGCCTAGGTATTGGAGCAGCAGCACCGCCGCCAGCATGACCAGGGGCCAGAGCAGGTAACGCAGCCCCACGCAGGTCGCCACAAAACGCGAATCCCAGGCGGAAAGCGTCACTTGGCTCAGCGTCATGCCAATAATCATCATGCCCAGTAGGGTATAGGTGGCCGGGAAAACATCCAGTGAGCCCATCAGCGAAGCGGGTAGCGTAACATTTAGTGCATTCAGCAACAGCGCAAATAAAAACGCATAGATAAGCGGTAACCGGACAATTTTGATCAGGCTTTGGCGCATGGAAAAATGCCCGCGGGCGCTTAAATAAAAGCCGACGGTAAACTCGTAGAGATTGATCCCCAGCATACAAAATAAATACAGCGTCACACCTTCGGGTGGCAGCAGAATCAGCGCCACCGGAAGGCCAAAGTAGCCGGTATTGCCGGTGCCGGAAGAAAATGCCAGCAGCGCCCCTTCCTGGGGGCCAAAGCGGTGCTGGGTGACGCGGCGAACCAACAGCGCCATGCTACTCACCACAATAAACAGCGCTAGGGTTAACACCAGATACTCAGCCGTCGGGCCGCCGTTCATTAGGGCACGGAAAATCGTCAGCGGTGCAACCAGGTACACCAACAGCGTGGCAATCGGGCGTGGGTCGATGTTCAGCCGCCGTGCGGCTATCCAGCCCAACCCCACAAACCCCAACAGCATCAATAGCGGGCCCATCAAGGCACCGGGTGCTAAATCCATATGTCCTCCCTGATTACTCGGCCCAACGCCAACATGAGCCGTATTAAAGGCCAACCGTGGAATCTTTCATTGGCCCCCTTGCGGCTGAAAAGCGAGAATACCGCAAAATGTCACCACTTTGACGCATGACGAGGAAATCCCATGAGCAGCCACGAGCATCCGCTAGGTATTAGCTTTGAATTCTTCCCCCCCGGCACCGAGGCCGGGCGCGACAAGCTAATACAGGTTCGCGATGAGCTGGCCGCCCGACAGCCGCGGTTTTTCTCGGTTACCTACGGGGCTGGCGGGTCGACCCAGGCGCGCACCCGCGAGATCGTCCGTAAGGTCAGCGAGAGTGGCGTCACCACCGCTCCGCACCTCTCCTGCATTGGCAGTGAAAAAGCCCAACTGCGCGATCTGCTGGCGCAGTACCGCGAAGAGGGCGTCGATAGTCTAGTGGCGCTGCGCGGCGATATGCCCTCCGGGATGGCCAGTATTGGCGAGCTGCGCTATGCCAACGAGCTGGTGGAGTTTATTCGCGATGAAACCGGCAATCACTTTGATATCGCCGTGGCCGCTTATCCCGAATCTCATCCACAGGCCCCCAACCTCGACCGGGATGTGGAAAACTTTGCCCGTAAGATGAAAGCGGGCGCCAACATGGCCATCACCCAGTATTTCTTTACCGCCGATGCGTACTTTCACTTTGTCGATAAAGCACGCGCGCTAGGCGTCGAACAACCGATCATTCCAGGGATCATGCCGATCACCAACTATACCAAGCTGGCCCGTTTTTCCGATGCCTGTGGCGCGGAAATTCCGCGCTGGATCCGCAAGCAGCTTGAATCATACGGCGACGACAGCGAGGCGATTGCTGCCTTTGGTACCGACGTGGTGAGCCGCCTTTGCCAGCGTCTGCTGGATGGTGGAGCGCCAGGCCTGCACTTTTACACGCTTAATCAATCGACTCCGGTGTTGAAGGTGGTTGATAACCTGAGCGGATGAACCGCCAGCGGCCCATGTCGCACCTGATCAATAAAAAAACGCCCGCTCGATGGCATCGAGCGGGCGTTTTTCATTAACAGCGCAGAGGCTTGGGGTCAGGTCGTGCTCGGGGTGTTATCGGCTTTGCCATGCTGTTTACGCTGCATGACAAACAGTACGGCGCCAATCGCAAGGCCGAGTACGTCCGTATAGATACCGCCGTAAATCATGAACATTGCCCCCACCAGCATCACCACGCGTTGCAGGGTGTTCACTGGTCCGAAGAACCACTTCTGCACCATGCCCGAGAGCAGGACGATGCCCAGGGTTGCGGTGACGCCCACGCGGAGTATCTGCATGGGGGAGCCTTCCATAAGCATGGCCGGGCTGTAGAAGAACATGAACGGCACGATAAACGCGGCCAGGCCAATCTTGAACGAGGCGACGGAGGTGCCCATCGGGTTATCCCCGGAAATACCCGCTGCCGCGTAGGAGGCGAGGGCCACCGGTGGCGTGATGGCGGATACCACCGCAAAGTAGAACACGAAGAAGTGGGCTACCAGGGGCTCGATACCAATGTTGATCAGGCCAGGCGCGACCACCGATGCGGCTACGGCATATGCCGCTGTGGTGGGCATGCCCATTCCCAGCAGGATGCTGATCAGCATGGCAAACACCAGCGCCAGAAGTTGGCTCACGCCCGCGAGGCCCAGTAGCAGCGAGGAGAAGCGTGCGCCCACACCGGTCAATGAGATAACCCCAACGATCAAACCGGCACAGGCACACACCGCGATGATCTGAATTGACATGGTGCCGGCTAACTGGAGCGCTTTTAAAATGTCGCGCAGCCCCATTTTATTGGGCGAAATCCAGCTGACAACGGCGGCTGATGCTGTGGCCAGGGTGCCGGCACGAATCACCGAGTAACCCATGAACAGCGCAGCGATCAGGATGATGATCGGCGCAAACAGGTAGACCTGTTTCACCAGCTTGGAGAACAGCGGGATCTCGTCCTTGCGCATGCCGCGCATGCCTTTACGGGCCGCCTCGAAGTCCACCATGAAGTAGACGGACGCGAAGTAAAGAATCGCGGGAATCAGTGCCGCAACGGCAATCTCGGTATACGGGATACCGGTAACTTCCGCCATGATGAAGGCACCCGCCCCCATGATAGGCGGCATGATTTGCCCGCCGGTGGATGCCGCCGCCTCAATCGCCCCGGCGCTGCGCGCGGGGTAACCGACCTTTTTCATCAGCGGGATGGTCAGTGACCCGGTGGAGACGACGTTACCGGCTGACGTGCCGTTGATCATGCCCATCAGGCCTGACGCAAAGATAGACACTTTCGCCGGGCCACCCCGTGCGCGCCCGGCAGCGGCAAAGGCGAAGTTCACAAAGTAGTCGCCCACTTTGGAAGCCTGCAGGAAAGCGGCGAAAATAATGAACAGGATGATATAGGTCGACGACACGGCGGTCGTCGGCCCAAGGATACCGGTATCGGTATACACCTGGCTGAAGAAGCGTTGCAGCGAAAGCCCGGGGTAGCCCAGGAAGCCGGGTAAATAAGGGCCGGCAAAGACGTAGGTCAGAAATACCGCTGAGATGACCACTAACGCCAAACCTGCCACGCGGCGGGTAAGCTCGAGAATTAGTAGGGAGCCGGCTATCGCCGCCCAGGAGATACCGATGGGGGCAAAGGAGGTGCCGGTCGAGGCGCGTAACGGCGAATTAAAGACCAGCAGTAAATAGCCAGCGCTGGAAATCGCACAGATCATCAGGACCAGATCAGTGGGGTTGAAGCGGTGACGTGCCTGACGGTAGAACCACGACAGGGCAATAGCACCGGCCGTCGTTGCCATCAGTGGATAGCCGAAGTGCCAGTTTTCGACGCCTGGGTCGATGCGCATCGCACCGCCGTTGAGCGTCTGTTGCATTAAAAACACTTGCGCCAGCGTATACGCAGCGGGAATGAGCAGCGCATAACTGAGCCATGTAAGCCACGCGCCCGAGGCCTGGTGATCGTCGTCGGCAAAACGGGCACCGGCAAACAGCCCGTAACCCAGAACGAGCGCACCGGCAATATGCACGATACGAAATGACCAAGTTTCCATGGGATACACGTTGAGTGATATCAGGTGGAAACTTGAATAACCGATGGCTAACGCCGCGAATAACAAAAATTGCCAGCCGGTGAAAAGGCGGCGATTCGATTCAACAATCTCTTCATCGACACCTTCGGCGAGCAGCTCAGTGGCGGATGAATCAGCCGAGGCGTCATCCTTGAGGCCGTTGGGTTCCTGGTCGATTTTGTGACTCATTAGAGTTCACCCTCACAGCAAACAAAGGGGCATTAGCGAAACTGCCCCGTGACAACCCTGGTTGGCACGGGGCAGACGACAACGAGCGTGACTTACTTGATCATGTCTTCGTCAATTTCGTAGCCGTTTTCTTCGTACCAGCGTGCAGCACCCGGATGGAACGGCAGCACGGTGTTGTGCTTGATGTTCTCTGGAATGCTGTTGGCAGCACTGCGGTGAACCGACTGCATGCGGTCATTATTTTCCATAGTGGCCTTGGTGACTTCGTAAACAAAGTCTTCCGGCAGGTCGCAGCCGGCGATGGCAAAGTTCCACATGGATACAGCGCGGGCGTCTTCTTCAAGAGTTTCGTAAGTGCTGGCCGGGATGGAGAATTCCGCGACCGGGAAGTTTTCCTTGATGATTTCCAGCTCTTCCTCAGTGAACTCGATAATGTTCACGTCGGTTTGAACTTCAAGCTGGCTGACGGCGGGAATCGGGATGCCGGCGGCGAAAGCAACAACGTCAAGCAGGCCGTCCTGCAACTGACCGCCGAGGTCGGACCAGCCGCCATTACGGCGTTCAAAGTCGACGCCCAGCTCTTCCAGCATGGCCGGGAAGTAGGTGTCAGACGTTGAGGCAGACGGACCAAAACCAATGCGAGCGCCATCGGGAATATCGGAGATGGATTCGATATCGCTATCGGCCAATGCGGTGATGGAGAATGGTGTTTCGTACATCGGGAACATGGCACAGACGTTATCCATCTTGGTGCCGGGAGCAAGCGGGCTTTCGCCATTCACTGCGTCAGCGGCCGGGCCCATGGTCGCCAGACCAAATGCCGCATCGCCGCCGTGTACCAGTGCCAGGTTTTGCGTCGGGCCGCCGGTAACTTCGCCGCCGCCGGAGATATCCAGCTCGTCGGCAATAAAGTTGGCCCAGCCAGAGCCATAAACGAAGTAAGTGCCGCCTTGGCTTGCGGTGCCGACGGTGAAATTGTCCGGCCAGTCTTCACGATCGGCATGGGCGCTGCTGGCTGCCAGCAAGGCGCCGCCGGTCAGCAATGCCAGTGTGGTCGGTTTGAAATTGCGCATGGCGAATATCCCTAGTCGTTTATTGAGGTTGTTAACCCGCTGGTAGACCTACAGCCGAGGCCGCGCCACCAACGGTGAGCTATAAACTAGAGCGATTGTTGTGCCAATGTGGTTTATTTTTCTTAAAAACAGCAGGTTAGAATTTTTTTATTAAACGTTAGTCGTAGCTGCTGAACGGTGAAGTGTCTGGTGATGCGCACGATAAGCGCTATTTGGCGTGCGGAAATCCGCACACTTCGTCGGCGGGTTGCGACCAGATAGTCGACTTCGCGCACTATGAGTCGGATGGCTTGCGGTCTGGGTCCATGATCCGCACGGTCTGGATCTCGTTTTCGGCCGGTTCCGGGCGTGGCTGGTTGACGCGGGTGGTTAGCTCGCCGGGTGCGTCATCTTCAATGGGCAACTGCTCGAAAAAATCACAGCTGACGCACTCGCGGTAGCGGATGCCGTTTTGCTCCCAGGCACGAATACGATCCATGGCGGCACAACGCGGACAGGTCACACCGGCAATAAAACGTTTCACACTAGACATGGTCGGACTCCAAGTGCGAGCCCCCGTGAGAGGGCTCGTTCTGGCGGGGCGGGTTTAAGCGGCACGGATACCGCTGTGGCGTAGCAGTGGCTCGACGCTGGGTTCACGTCCACGGAAGGCGCGGAATAACTCGGCTGCGTCACGTGCGCCACCTTGTTCAAGGACTTCCTGACGGAAGCGCTGGCCCATCGTCGGGTCAAAAATTCCGGCTTCCTCGAAGGCGCTCCAGGCGTCGGCCGAAAGCACTTCCGCCCATTTGTAGCTGTAGTAGCCCGCTGCGTAGCCGCCCGCGAAGATGTGACCGAAGCTATTCTGGAAGCGGTTGAAGGTGACGGCGGGCACCACCGAAACGTTCGCACGAACCTCGTCGAGCAGCGCCTGAACATCAGCGGCGCTGGGCGCTTCGAGCTCGTGATGCAGGCGGAGGTCGAAGAGCGAAAACTCGATTTGTCGCGCCATGCCCATCGCCGACTGGAAATTCTTCGCCGCTTGCAGGCGTTCCAGCAGGGTTTCCGGCAAAGGCTCGCCGCTGTCGACATGGCGGGCGATCAGATCCAGCCCTTCCCGCTCCCAGCAATAGTTCTCCATGAACTGGCTGGGCAGCTCCACGGCATCCCAGGCAACCCCGTTGATGCCGGAGATGTCAGCAATGGTTTGCTTGGTGAGCATGTGGTGCAGGCCATGACCAAACTCGTGGAACAGGGTGGTCACTTCATCGTGAGTCAGCAGCGCAGGCTTGCCGGCCACGGGCGGCGTGAAGTTGCAGGTCAGAAAGGCAATCGGCAGCTGCAGACCGCTCTGGGTCTCGCGGCGCACGCGGCAGTCCGCCATCCAGGCCCCGCCGCGCTTGCCTTCCCGGGCGTAGAGGTCGAGATAAAAGCCGGCAATCGGCCGCTCGTCGTCGGTAATCCAATAAAAGCGCACGTCGTCGTGGTAGCACGCAATCGTCGTATCTTCCGTAAATCGAACGCCATATAGGCGCTCGACGACCTGAAACAGCCCGTCGACCACCTGCGGGGCAGGGAAGTAAGGGCGTAGCTGCTCCTGCGAAATGGCGTACCGAGCTTCGCGCAGCTTTTCGCTAGCGTAAGCCACATCCCAGGGCGCCAGTGTCTCTATGCCTAGTTCGTCACGGGCAAAGTCGCTTAGCTCGTTGAATTCCTCCCTGGCCTGGGGCACTGCCCGGTTCGCCAGGTCGGTGAGAAAGTCGAGTACCTGCTCGGGGGAGTCGGCCATCTTGGTGGCCAGCGAGTAGTCGGCGTAGGTCTCGAAGCCAAGCAGGTGAGCAAGCTCCTGGCGCAGCGCCAGTATTTCTTCAAGAATCGGCGCATTATCGAACGTGCCGGCGTCAGGCCCCTGATCCGACGCCCGGGTGACGAAGGCGGTATACACTTCGCGGCGCAGCTCGCGGTTGTCGGCGTAACTTACCACTGGGAAGAAACTGGGAAAGTCGAGCGTAATGCGATACCCGGTGAGGTATTTTGCCTCAGCGGCGGCCTTCAGCGTATCGAGCGCGCTTTGCGGCACGCCTGACAGGGTGTCGGCACTGTCGACATCCTTGTGCCAGGCCTGAGTGGCATCCAGCACGTTGTTAGAAAACTGATTGGAGAGCATCGACAGGCGTGACTGAATGGCGCCATAACGGGCTTTTTCGTCGTCGGGTAAGTCCACGCCCGCCAAGCGGAAATCGCGCAGCGCGTTGTCGACGGTGCGCTGCTGGCCCTCGCTTAATTGCGACCACTCGGGGCCTGCCTTGAGCGCTTGCCAGCCTTGAAACAGACCTTCGTGCTGGCCTACCCAGGTGCTGAATGAAGAAAGTTGTTCCAGACAGGTCTGGTAAGCGTCGCGAAGTGCCGGGCTGTTCATGGTGCCGTTGAGGTGTGAAACCGGTGACCACGCCTGGGTGAGGCGATCATTAACGGCTTCAAAAGGTGCCGCAAAGCTTTGCCATGTTGGCGTCGTCGACGCAGCTTGCTGGGCGATGCGATCAATCGTTTCACGGCTCTCGCTGATCAGGGTTTCAACCGCCGGGGCCACATGCTCGGCGCGGATGTCGTTAAACGGGGGAAGCGAGTGAGACTCGAGCAACGGATTGCGGGACATAGGCACCTCTTGGGAGATCAGTGGGGCGCAACAAACGCCGTCATGTCGTTACAGTGTGGGCGAACCCAGGCGGTTTCAATGCTCATGCCCTCGCGTCGCTTGCCTTCAGCCCAGCGCCTGTTAGTCTTGCGGGCTTTTATGTCATACGTCGGGAGTCTTCAATGAGTAAAACGCTAGAGCGCTGGGGGTCAAAGCGTGCCTTTATCCTGGCGGTAACCGGCGCGGCGGTCGGGTTGGGGAATATTTGGCGCTTCCCTTACGTAGCGGGTGAAAACGGCGGTGCCGCTTTTCTGTTGATTTACATCGCCTTTGTGCTGCTGCTGGGCATTCCCGTGATGATGGCGGAAATACTGATTGGCCGAGCAGGCCGTCAGGGCCCTATGCAGGCACTGGGCGCTCTGGCGGCAGAGGCGGGCGCTTCCCGTCACTGGCGTTGGCTGGGTCTCTTCGGGGCATTGACGGTGTTTTGCATTCTGTCGTTTTACTCGGTGGTTTCCGGCTGGTCAATCGAGTTTCTCGTCGCCTCGATCAACGGTAATTTCAAGGGCGCCAGCGCGGCGGAGATCGGGGCCGGTTTCGAGGCCTTTCTGGCCAACCCGAGCCTGCTGATCTTTAATCACACGCTGTTTTTATTGATGACCATGGCGGTGGTCGCGGCGGGCGTCGCCAAGGGCCTGGAACGCCTAAACAACCTGTTAATGCCCCTGTTATACGGACTCTTGCTGTTGCTGGCCGTCTATGCGAGCACGACCAGCGGCTTCGGTAGTGCTCTTGCCTGGCTATTTTTCCCCTCGTTTGACGCAATAACACCCAGCGTTGTGCTGCACGCCATGGGGCATGCGTTCTTTACCCTGGCGGTGGGGGCCTGTGCGCTGATGGCCTATGGCGCGTACATGCCTGACGAGCAAAGTCTACCCAAGGCGGCGGTGGCAGTAGCAGTGCTTGATATCAGCGTGGCGTTGCTAGCCGGTATTGCCATCTTTTCCGTGGTGTTTGCCCAAGGCATGGATCCCGCCGATGGGCCCGGGCTGATGTTCGTGACCTTGCCAATTGCGTTTTCAGAGCTGCCCTGGGGCTCGTTATGGCTGAGCGTGTTCTTCTTACTGCTGCTGTTGGCGACGTGGACATCGGCCATCAACCTGGCCGAGCCGATGGTCGCTACGCTTCAGGGATTTGGCTGGCGGCGCAGCGTCTCGACGGCGGTAGTGGCCCTCAGTGTGTGGTCGATCGGTCTGCTGTCTGCGCTGTCTTTCTCGACGCTTGCCGACTTCCGGCCATTACTGGGGCGCAACATATTCGAGCTGGTCAGCAGCATTCCGCCGGATATTTTTCTGCCGTTAGGTGGGCTTCTGATTGCGATCTTTGCCGCCTGGGTGTTGCCTTCTGGCACGGCAATGAGTGCGCTAGGGGCCGGTGACCGTGGCTATCGGTGGTGGCGTGGTGTGGTTCGCTGGGTATCTATCCCGCTGACGCTTATGGTTCTGCTCAGCGGATTGCTATAGTGATGCCTGTTCCTTCAATCACTCCTTCCAACAATGCCAGGAGAAGACGATGAGCAGCGCCGTAAGATCCTTTAACAATGTGTCGCCCCGCCTGGGTGAGCGGGTATTTATTGACTCGGCAAGCGTCGTGATTGGCGATGTCGAATTAGGCGACGACTGCTCGGTGTGGCCAATGACGGTGATTCGCGGCGATATGCACCGCATTCGTATTGGCGCTCGCACCAGCGTCCAGGACGGCAGCGTGCTGCATATCACTCATGCGAGCGACTTTAACCCGGATGGCTTCCCGCTGACGGTCGGCGATGACGTGACCATTGGCCATAAAGCTATTCTGCATGGCTGCACGCTGGGTAATCGTATTCTCGTCGGCATGGGGGCGGTCGTGATGGACGGTGCCGTGGTAGAGGACGAGGTGATCATCGCTGCTGGCGCCGTGGTCACGCCGGGGAAGCATCTGGAAAGCGGTTACGTTTACGGGGGCAACCCGGCCAAGGCAATGCGCCCGCTGAAAGATAAGGAACGGGCGTTTTTTACCTATACCGCTGGTAACTACGTCAAACTGAAAGATCGCTTCCTCGCCGAGCCAAACGTTACTTAAGCGCTTCATTCCCCCGCTTTTTTCTTGGAAAACCGTATTGTACCGGCCGGAAATCTGTTAATTTATACAGTTTTCTGGTCGAGCGCGATATGGCGAATTTTCGCACCCACATCACAGTAGCTGCCGCAGGCGGAATGCTGCTGGCGTATGCTGGCTGGCAGGCTCAGTGGTGGGCGCCTTCCCAGGCGTTACTGATGGTGGCGCTGACCGCGTTTGGCGGTATCCTGCCCGATATTGATGCTGACCGGTCGCACTCGATTCGGCTGATTTTCAATATTTTGTCCATTCCCGCGCTGGTGCTGGGAGTCCTGCTGCTGCAGCCCTGGCTGTCGTCAGGTCAGTTGTTGATGGCCTGCGGGGGGATCTACCTGGCGGTACGTTACCTTGGCGGGTTCTCGTTTTCACGCTTTACCGTCCACCGAGGCATCTGGCACTCACTGCTGGCGAGCTTGCTTTGCGGACTGCTGACGGCCGCCGTGAGCTTTCAGCTGCTGGCGCAGCCTCCTTGGCTTGCCTGGTCACACGGCGGCGCCGTGTGGCTGGGGTTTATCGTGCATTTGACGCTGGATGAGCTGTATAGCGTCGATTTGGAGGGAGCGCGCCTCAAGCGGTCTTTCGGCACGGCGCTGAAGCTAGGCGATGGCCGACGTCCGATGTCGAACTGGCTGATGATGATTGCGATCCTGCCGCTGTGGCCCTGGCTGCCCCCATGGACCGTGCTGGGCGAGCTGGTTACTCATGGCTCGCTACTATGGCGGTAGTCATCCGCGTGTAGTCCGTGCTTTTTCAGCTTGTCATAGAACGTTTTGCGCGGGATGCCCAGGTGATGGCACACCTCGGTGACCCGCCCGTGATGGCGGGAAAGCGACTGGCTGATCAGACTCTTTTCAAACAGTTCCACCTGGCGGGGGAGCGTCGGCTCTTCGGTGTCTGCTTGAGCGCCCTCGAGCAGCGCATCCAGCCGGTAATCGAAGGCCGCGCCGAGTAGCACATAGCGTTCGGCCAGATTGCGCAACTCACGCACGTTACCCGGCCAGTCGTGGGCAAGCAGACTGGCAATGCCGTGACTGTCGATGGAGGGGGCTTCCAGGCCGCTGCGGTTGGCGGCCACGACGGCAAAATGCTGGAACAGCAGTGGGATGTCTTCGCGTCTTTCGCGCAGGGCCGGCAGCGGTAAGGTGACCACATTGAGCCGGTAGTACAGGTCTTCGCGAAAGCGGCCGTCTTCGGCGGCGGTCTTGAGGTCGACTTTGGTGGCGGCAATCACCCGGATATCGAGCGGTATCGCCTCGTTGGCCCCCAGTCGCTCAATGTGGCGTTCCTGAAGCACGCGCAGCAGTTTGACCTGCAGCGCCAGGGGCATGGACTCGATTTCATCCAGAAATACCGTACCGCCATTGGCGTGTTCGAATTTGCCGATTCGCCGTTCCACGGCGCCGGTGAAGGCGCCTTTCTCATGGCCGAACAGCTCAGACTCGATGGTGTTTTCAGGCACGGCGCCGCAGTTGATAGCCATGAACGGGTGGTTACGTCTTGCGCTGCGCTCATGAATGGCGCGGGCCACGAGATCCTTGCCGGTGCCGGTTTCGCCAAACAGCAGCACGTCGGCCTCCACCTGGCTGATACGCTGGATCATCGCCGCAAGGCGGGAAATGATCGGCGTGCGGCCGACTAGGCGCGGCCCAAGAGCTGCCTGCTGGGCTTCGAGCTCTGCCTTGAGGCGATTGTTTTCCAGGCTCAGCTGGCGCGTTTCAATCCCGCGACGCACCACATCGAGCAGCTCGTCGCCGGCAAAGGGTTTTTCCAGAAAGTCCCAGGCGCCGGCGCGCATGGCTTCGACAGCGGTTGAAATATCACCGTGCCCGGTAATCAGGATGATGGGCAGCGTGCTGTCGCGGCGATGAAGCTCGTGGAGGAGGGCCATCCCATCCATCCCGGGCATGCGAATATCGCTCACAATCACGCCGGGGAAATTGGCGGGTAAGGCGGCCAGGGCGGCTTCCGCGGATTCAAAGCAGTGCGGTGTATAGCCGGCAAGCTCAAGCGTCTGGCTGGCGGTGATGCGCAGATGCGGTTCGTCGTCAATCACCATGACCGGCAGTGTCGACGGCTCATGCATCGGAAACAATCTCCTGAGTGGCTCGCGGGGTGGGGGCGAGGGGGAGTGTAATGGTAAAACAGGCGCCGCCGCTGGGCAGATTGGTGGCCTGCAACTTCCCGCCTAGATCATCCATGATACGCGAAGAAATGGACAGCCCTAAGCCTAGTCCGCTGCCGGGCGCTTTGGTAGTGAAAAACGGCTCGAACACCTGCTCAATATATTCGGCCGGAATGCCCGGGCCGTTATCGGCCACTTTAATGATCACCCGTCGATTTTCCGCGTGGGCGCTGAGCGTAAGGCGTGGCGAGCCGGTTTCTTTCATGGCCTGCAGGGCATTGCCGATTAAATTGACCAGTACCTGCTCAAGGCGGACGAGGTCTGCTCTTACCCAGAGCGTTTCTTCAGGCCAGTGTTGTTCGACCTTGACGTGGTCGTCGCGTAGACGGCTCTGAAAAAGGCGCAAGGCGTAATCGGCACATGCTTGTACAGAGATGGTTTCTGGGTGGTCGCTGCTTTTGCGCGAGAACTGGCGTAGCTGGGCGCTAATGTCGGCCATCCGCTGCGTCAGCTCGATAATCTGCTCCAGGTTGGCGTCCGCCTGTTCCACCCTTGAGAGTTCGAGAAAGCGCCGGGCGTTTTCGCTGTAGGCGCGGATAGCGGCGAGCGGCTGATTCAGTTCATGGTTGATGCCGGCGGCCAACTGGCCCAGCACGGCAAGCTTGGCGGCCTGAATCAACTCGTCCTGTGTTTGGCGCAGGTTGGCTTCGGCGCGGCGACGTTCCTCTATTTCGTCCGATAATCGCTGGTTGCTGGCCACGAGGTCGCGGGTGCGCCGTTCAACGCTCATTTCCAGCTCGTCGCGAACGCGGGCAAGCGTTTGCCGTTCACGTTCGGCGAATGTTTCGCGCTCACGGCGAAGGCGCAGACGCTGCCAGCCAATCCCAGCGGCAAGCGCGACCACGCCGTATAGCCCGCCAGCCATCAGTGCGGCCATCCACTGCGCGCTGACCACCGGGCTAAGCGGCTTGAGAATATGCATCTGCCAGCCAAACTCGGGAATTTCACGGGTCAGATTGAGATAGTGTTCGTCGCTAAGCGGGCCTTCCTGAAAAGTAACGATCTGGCTATGGGCGTTGTGTACGTCCTGAACCTGAATGCCTGAAGGCGTTAGTGGCTCCTGGCCATAGCGTTGCGTTTCATGCAGGGTTTGCCGCTGCTCCTCGGTAAGCGGGTAAAGAGCGTTCATGCGCAGCTCGGGTTGGCTGGCGAGAAAGATAATATTGTCCTGGTCGGTAACAAACAGGGTGGATTCCTGCTCCGCCCAGCTTTCTTCAACGTCGTTCAGCAGAACCTTGACCACCAGGACGCCGTCGGGGCGCGCATCCGGCGAAGTATCATCCAACCACACCGGAGAGGAAAAGTAATAACCGCGCTCCTGGGACTGGAGGCCCAGGCCGTAAAAGCGGCCTTGCCCCCCGGCCATGGCGTCTCGGTAATAGCTGCGAAAAGCATAATTTTGCCCGATGAAGGTATTGGGGCGATGCCAGTTGCTGGCGGCGATCGTATCCGCATTCTCATCCAGTAGGTAAACGTCAGAAACGCCTGAGGTGAAGCGAAAGCGATCCAGCAATAAGTTGAGGGGCATGGCGTCCTGGCGTTCAGGCGACGCAAGAAATCGCAGGACGCCCTCGCGGGTGGCGAGCATCTGGGGCAGATAGTCGTAGCGCAACAGGTAACCGTTAAGATTGGCAGCCGAGAGACGAAGCTCGTTTTCAGCTTCTTCCTGAAGATTGGTGAGCGCCTGTTCTCGGGCCAGCAGAGAGGCTTGCCACATACAAAAGGCAAGCCCCAGCGGCACCGCAATTAACCATAAATATCGCCAGCGAAATAAAGAGATGCTCATGTCGGTGCCGAACTTGTTCCTTGGGCGCGGCGGAGGGCACGTTGGGCGCGTGTCTCAGCGCGAGCCATTTCCAGCAGCCCTTCTTCCACGAATACGAGATGTTCATGCGCACGCGTGCGGGCATCCTCGGGGCGGCCCTCGAGGATGGCATCCAGCAAGGCGCGATGCTGCTGCATCAGTTGGCTGCGTGAATCCGGCTTGGCAAAGAGGAGTGCCAGGTTGTCCACGATGCTCTGTTCCAATAGGTGGAAAATACCGCGAATAGTATGTAGCAGCAGAACATTATGCGCCGCTTCGGCAATCGCCAGATGAAAGGCGGCATCCAGCTTCGCTTCTTGAGCCGGGTCGGCGCCGAAAAAACCGCCATCCAGTTCCTCGAAACGCTCTATCAGCACCGCTTTATCGGCGGGCGTAGAGCGCAGCGCAGCGTAATAAGCCGAAATGCCTTCCATGGCGTCGCGAAACTCAAGTAGATCCAAATGAAATTCTTTATGCCGGGAGAGCATTTCCAGCAGAGGGTCGGTGTACCCACTGCTAAGTGAATCATTTACGTAAGTGCCGCCGCCCTGACGGCTGGTCAGCAGACCCCGCGCCGACAATTTCTGAATGGCTTCTCTCAACGAAGGCCGTGAAACGCCAAAACGTTCGGACAGTTCGCGTTCGGGAGGCAGTCGCTGACCGGGTTTCAGGCTGCCTTCTAATATCATAGCCTCTAAGCGCTCAGTAATGACGTCGGCCAAGCGCTGTTGGCGGAGCGGGGGGTAGCTCATTTAACAGCTCCTGGAATTGGTAAGACCAATAGTAGGGTCGTTAGATAATGAACTCAAGAGGCGTGTAGTAGCCCACATTCGCAAGGCCAAACCCAAAAGTTAACTTTTTGTCGCCGCGCCTCTTGCCAACCCGGCAGTGAAG
>JBNJJK010000022.1:0-19412 GCA_051750125.1 Pseudomonadota bacterium | reverse complement strand
GCATGCCGCGTGGGCGCGGTGCCACCCGCACGGCTGTGGTAGGTACGCTCGCCGAGGCTTGCCAGCACCTGGGGGTCGTCGGCGAAGATCAGCCGATGACTATCCTCATCAAATTCATGGAAATAGAACAGCCCCTCTTCGGCGGCTAGGCGCTCGATAAAGGTAAGGTCGGTCTCGCGGTACTGCACGCAGTATTCGCGCTTGGGCAGGTCGCAGGTGACCGCAAAAGAGATGTCCGTAATCCCCCGCTCGTCGCACAGGGTATTGATGATGTTGAGCGGGTCGGCCTTCTGGAAGATACGCGAGTTCTGGCGTAGAGAAAGCCGCCACAGCGCCGGGCGCAGTACCAGCGAGTAGAAGGTACGCCGGTGGCCCCGGTCGCCCCGGCCAAATTCGCTGACCACACCGTGCACCCGGCGCAGCGGCTCGCCGTCCTGCCAGATGGTTAGTGACGCGTCGCGATCCAGCAGTTCGGCGGCGTCCAGGCTGCCGTCGCGGCTGGCCAGGTTCAGCACCAGCTCAAAGGGTTGAGAAAGCGCCTCGCGGTGGGTGAAATCGATCACCGCGATATCATCAACGCCGGGTAGCGTCAGCGTGAAGTGAAGCCCCGAGCCATTTGCCACTGTACCTACTGACATCGCGCCGCTCCCTGGATCAGTAACTACTAATGAGAAACGATCAGAGTAGCGACCCAAAACACGAGGGCAACCCCTAGACGGTCAGAATCGGAAATGGCTTACAGAAGAATCAGAGATCTCTTACAAAAAATAGAAAACCACCAACGTTGCTGCAATGAAGCAGCGACATAGTTACTTAACCGCCATCACCAACCCATGGCGCACATACCAGGTCTGGTCAGCTTGGGCGGCGGCGTCCTGGCAGAACCAGCCATTGAGATCGCGCAGACGGCGCGCTTCTCGATCCATGGGCACGATGCCCCGGCCGATCTCGTTGACGATCACCACCAGCGCGGCGTCGTTCGTTTGCGCCGCGTGCGTCAGGCGCTTCAGATCGTCTTGCCATTGGCGGCGCGTCTCGTCATCGTCTTGCAACTGATTGACAGACGCCGCCAGCCAGTCAAACACGCCGTCAACGAGCAGCGGCGCGCCACCCGCCAGCCCATCGGCGGCTGACATAAGCCGCTGGCCGGGCGCCAGTCGCCACCACGTCGCCTGGGGAAAACGCTCGGCTACGGCGTCGTGCTTGCCGGCGCGGGCACCGCCGATGAAGAGCTGCATTGCCATTCCCCTTGTCCATGGTCGTCTTGGTGATAAGTAAGCTGCCAGCATCTGCCTTGCGCCTGATGCACTGTGCCCTGCCAGAAGTCGATGGTTTCAAAGCGGCGGCGCAATTCGCGAATCACCCCGCCGTGGGTGACCACCAGCACTTTTTTATAGCCGTCCTGCTGGGCTTTCCCGGCCAGCGCCTGAAGCCAGGCTTCAAGCCGTTTACGCAGCTGCGCCGCCGACTCGCCGCCGGGGATTTGCAACTCGCCGACACTATCCACCCAGGCGCGGTAGTGCGGCAGGTCTTTCAGCTCGTCGTAGACCTTGCCTTCGTAGTCGCCGAAGTCCAGCTCGCGCAAGCGCGGCTCCAGGTGCACGGGAATACCCGGCCTGGCAGCCTGAACCCACTCGAGCGTTTGCTGGCAGCGGTTCAGGTCGCTTGCGTAGATGGCATCGAAACGCTCATCCACCAGCGCCTCGCGCAGCGCCATCAGCCCTTCCTCCGCTTCAGGTAGCAGCAGCGGAATATCGCGCTGTCCCTGGTAGCGACGTTCTAGATTCCAGGCGGTGATACCGTGGCGAACTGCCACCAGCTCCACATCATGACCAGTAGCCAAAGCTCCCCTCCTTCAATGGTGGCACCGACCATATCGCCGTTGATGCCGTTAAATGAACGTACCAGCGCCCACCGCGCCGCCGCCACGAAGAGCGCGACTAATGCCAGCCAGCCAATGAGCGCGGGATAAACCAGGGCCAGTGGCGCGAGGGGCACCAGAGCAAGCGCCACTTCGCGCGGGCGTAGCGACTGCTGCCAGCTCCACGCAAGGCCTTGTTGGTGGGCGCAGGGTGCAAGCGTCAACAAGGCCACGCCAGCCCAGCGGCCCAGGGCGGGCAGTACGACCAGCCACCAGAGCGGTGCCTGGTAATGAACAAATGCCCAGAGCAGCACGGCTTTCCACGCCAGCAGGAAGATAAGCGCCAGCATAGCAAAACTGCCAATCTGTGAATCTTTGAGAATTTCCCAACGCCGCGCCAGGGGTTGATTGCTGCCCAGCGCATCGGCCAGGTCCATCACCCCATCCAGATGTAGACCACCCGATATCGCCACCCAAAGGCTCAGCAGTACCAACGCGATAATCGGCGTCGGCGTGGCAAGCGCGCCGAGCACGTGCGCGGCAAGCGCAAGCATACCGCCCATCGCCAGCCCCACCAGCGGATAAGCGCGCACCGCCCAGCGGCGCGTTGTCGGCGTCCATGGGCAGGCCACCGGCACCGGCAGGCGGGTCAAGAATTGTAGCGCCAACAAGCCGCCAAACAGTGCGTCTTTCATTGCGGCTCCTTGGCCATTTTCCATTCGATGGCGCGGCCCGCCACCACTTCCAGCACCGAGTCCGTTTCAGCGGCCAGTTGAACGTGCAGCCGCTGCAAAAACGCCACATAGCGCCATGTTTCGGCATTGTCGGGCAGCAGGTCCTCGTTGATATCGTTGGATACCACCACCAGGCTGACTCCCCGCGCGCGAGCATCGCTCAGCGTGCTGGCCAACAGCGCCATGCCGGCCTCCTCGCTGAGGTCGCTTGCGTAAAGCACCTGGCTTGCCCATAGCGTCAGGCAATCCAGCAGGGCCCCGTGGTCATCGGGCACCTGGGCCACGGCCTGGTCAATGGCTAATGGTGCCTCAAGCGTCAGCCACTGCGTCCCCCGGGATGCCTGGTGACGGGCAACCCGCTCGGCCATCTCGCCATCGTAGACGCTCGCCGTGGCGATATAGTAGCGCGGCTTGCCCGCCGCCAGCCGCTGGACGCACTGCTCCGCCACGTCGCTCTTGCCGCTGCGCGCCCCGCCGCTAACGAAGACAATCATGTAGCCCCTCCAGCAGTCGCGTATTCCCCGCCTCGTCGCGTACCGCCAGCCTCAGCCACTCGCCCTCGAGCCCGGCAAAGCCGTGGGTGTGGCGGGCCAGGATACCGCCGCGCAGCAGTCGCTCGAACAGCCAAGCGGCATCCATGCCCCGCCGCCGCTGCGCCTCACCCGGGCGGACAAGAAAAAAGCAGGTGGTGCTGGGCACCACGTCCAGCCCCAGCACAGCTAACGCCTGGAACATGCTTGGCTGCTGGGACGCGAGCCAGGCGTGGGTGCGCTCTGCAAACGCGTGATCTTCCAAGAGCGGCTTCACCAGCTCGGCGGCAAGGTGATTGACGCTCCAGGGCGGTTGGTGCGCGGAAAGCGCCTCGATGACTGCACTCGAGGCCAGCACGTAACCCAGCCGCAGGCCCGGCAGGGTATAAAACTTGGTCATCGAGCGCAGCAGAATCAGGTTGGGATAACGCGCCAGCAGGGGCGTTAGCGCCTCGGCCCCCAGCGCCATGTCGATAAACGCCTCATCGACCACTACCTGCGTCCCCCGCGCCAGCGTCGCGGCCAGCAAGGCGTCTATCACACGGCACTCTATTAATGTGCCGGTCGGGTTATTCGGGCGACACAGGAACACCACCTCCGCCTCAGCGGCGTGTTCGAGCAGCGTTGCCTGGTCAAGCGCAAACGACGGCGCGGATAGCGGGATTTTTGTCACCTGGAGCCGATGCGCCGCGCAGGCGCGGGCGTATTCGCCAAAGCTTGGGGCCAACACCGCCGCGCGCTTGCCGGCATGGAGCGCGGCGGCGAGAAAAATCGCCTCGGCGCCGCCGTTGGTCAGCAGCACCTGGTCTGGGTGTAGCTGGTGATGAGCGGCAATCGCGTGCCGGGCGGTCGCGTAGCTTGGCTCCGGGTAGCAGCCCAGCCCGCCCAGACTATCCGCCAACCAGCCGGAGACCCACTCAGACGGCCCCAGCGGGTTCAAGTTGGCACTGACATCGTCAACCACATGATCGCCGGGCAGCCCGAAACGTTCCAGCAAGGCCTCTGCCTGGCCACCGTGGCTCGGCCATTCGGGCGTGGTCATAAAAGCCCCCAGACGATGAATCCAAGTGCCGCGATCACGGCAAACAGCAGCCAGGTGGCGTGCATCAGCCGAATGGAAGCGTTGATATGCGCCACCTGAAGCGTCTCGAGCGGCTCGCCCAGCGTCGCACGATTGGACGCAAGACCCTGATAAAAATTGGTGCCACCGAGCTGCACGCCCAGCAGTCTTGCCATCATGGCCTCCGGCCAGCCTGCGTTGGGGCTTGGGTGAAGTGGCGCATCGCGACACGTGCCGCGCAGGGCGCCCTGCCAACGCAAGGGGCGCGATCCTGCAATACTCAGCAGCAGGCCCGCCAACCACAGGCAAAGCACCGTTAACCGCGCGGGCAGCCAGTTGGCCACATCGTCCAGCTTGGCGGAGGCGTAACCGAAATCGGCATAGCGCTGATTGCGATAGCCGACCATGGAGTCCAGCGTGTTGATGGCCTTGTAGGCCAGGGCCAGCGGTGCCCCGCCGATCAGCGCAAACAACAGCGGCGCGGTAATCCCATCGACGGTGTTTTCGGCGATGGTTTCGACCCCGCCGCGGGTAATCCCGGCCTCACCAAGCGTTTGGGTATCGCGCCCCACCACCATGGCCAAGGCCTGACGCGCTGCGGGAAGATCGCCGTTGGCGAGCGGCTCGGCGATCGTTCGCCCCGCATCAGCCAAGCCTTTGATGGCAAGCGTTGTGGCAAGCAGCCATACCTCGGCGGCGATACCCAGCCAGGGATGCAACGCGGTTAATAGCGCAAGCGCCAACCAGGCGGTAAAGAAAGTCCCTGATACGATCGTCACGGTGAGTAAAAAGCCAGACCGTCGACGACACTTGTCGCCGCCTTGATTCCAGCGTGTTTCCAGAACGCTAATCGCACGACCGATAATTACCACCGGGTGCGGCAGCGAACGCGGATCGCCGATAATGAGGTCGACCACGATGGCCACGCTTAGCATTATCAGGCTTGCGGGCAGATAATCGCTAAAGGCTATCATGGGTCGGTTTTATCGCTAATGCCGGCGTCGGCAAAGGTCGCCATTTCGTTGAGCATGGCGGCGGCGGCCTGAAGCAAGGGGTACGCCAGCGCCGCGCCGCTGCCCTCGCCCAGGCGCATGCCCAGGTTGAGCAGCGGCTTGGCCTCCAGCGCTTCCAGCGCCGCCAAGTGGCCGGGCTCTTCCGACTGATGGCCAAACACCAGGTAGCCGCGCACCGCAGGGCACAGCCGGCAGGCGGTGAGCGCCGCCACCGTGGCGATAAAGCCGTCGACGATGGCGGGAAGACGGTTTGCCGCCGCGGCGAGATAGGCGCCCGTCATGGCGGCGATTTCCAGCCCGCCCAGTTTGCCTAGCACCGCCAGCGGGTCTTTGGGATCTGGCCGACGAGCGTCGATGGCTTGTTCAATCACCGCGACCTTGTGCGCCTGCTGCGCACTGGTAATGCCCGTGCCCGCGCCGACCACCTGGGCGACCGGCACAGCACAGAAAACCGCCAGCATCGCACTGCTGGCGGTGGTATTGGCAATGCCCATTTCCCCCACGATGATGGTCCTCGCCCCGGCGTGTCGAGCACGCTCGACGGCGGCGACGCCCGCGCCCATCGCGGCCAGGGTTTCATCGCGGCTCATGGCGTCGGCCTTGGTGAAGTTGGCGGTGCCGGCGCGTACCCGGGCATCGATGACGCCGGGTAAATTCAACGGCGCTGCAACACCCACATCGACAACATCGACACGCGCGCCAATCTGGCGGGCAAAGACATTGATCGCAGCACCACCGTTGGCAAAGTTGGCCACCATCTGCGCGGTCACTGCCTGGGGATATGCCGAAACCCCTTCTTCGGCGACACCGTGGTCGGCGGCAAACACCACCACGCCCGGCGATGATACGCTGGGGCTGGCCGTCCCGGTAATGGCGCCCAGCTGAACCGCCAGCGCTTCCAACTGCCCAAGGCTGCCCGGTGGCTTGGTGAGCGTATCAAGGTAGGCGCGGGTGCGCTCGCCTGCGCGGGCATCGACGGGCGTGATGCGCGAGAAAAGGGACAGGACAGCATCGGTGGGCATGGCGGCTCCGGCGTGGTCAACTTCGAACGAGGCCAAATGGTAGCAAAACCAGGCCTGCTATACTTGCGAATTGCGCACTTGAACGGCGACAGTCGGTCCTCACGCCCTCGCTGTCATCCAAGCGCCATCGTCTACCGCGATAGTCATTAGCCATTAGGGTAATAAAACTACAAATACAGTTTTTATTGCCGTAAAGTCTCCTCTATCGACGTCAATATATGTAAAATAACTACAGGTTTGACTAACCGTCTCTACTATGCAGAGGTCTCTATGCCGAGCTCAACACCCGCCACTTTAAATCCGACCGTTGCCGAGGTTACTCAGCGCATTCGGGAGCGCTCTGCCGAGCGGCGTGCCCTCTACGAGCGCCGCATGGCCGACCAGCACAAACGCGGCGTGCATCGCGGCGAACTCTCCTGCGGCAACCTGGCCCACGGCTTTGCGGCCTGTAGCCCGCAGGAAAAAGACTCCCTCAAGCTGATGAACAGCGCCAACCTGGGCATCATCTCCGCCTACAACGACATGCTCTCGGCCCACCAGCCGTTTGAAACCTTCCCGGAAACCATCAAGGGCGCCGCTCGCGCCATGGGTTCCACCGCGCAGTTTGCCGGTGGCGTACCGGCGATGTGCGATGGCGTTACCCAGGGCCAGCCGGGCATGGAACTGTCGCTGTTCTCCCGGGATGTGATCGCCATGGCCACCGCCGTGGGTCTTTCCCACAACATGTTCGACGCTGCCTTGTATCTCGGCGTGTGCGACAAGATCGTGCCGGGACTGTTCATTGCCGCGGCGCGCTTTGGTCACCTACCGGCGATGTTCGTGCCGGCCGGCCCGATGCCCAGCGGCCTGCCCAACAAGGAAAAGGCCCGTATCCGCCAGCTGTATGCTGAAGGCAAGGTCGGCCGCGATGCGCTGCTGGAAGCGGAATCCGAGTCGTACCACAGCCCGGGCACCTGCACCTTCTACGGCACTGCTAACTCCAACCAGTTGATGATGGAGGTGATGGGCCTGCACCTGCCCGGCACCTCGTTCGTCAACCCCGGCACCGAGATGCGCGAGGCCCTAACCCGCTACGCCACCGAGCAGGCCATTCGCAACACCGAAACCGGCGGCGATTACCGTCCGTTCTACAAGCAGATCGATGAGCGCGCGATCGTCAACGCCGTCGTCGGGCTGCTGGCCTCGGGCGGCTCGACCAACCATACCATGCACCTGATCGCCATGGCGGCGGCGGCGGGTATCACGCTCAACTGGGACGACTTCACCGATCTCTCGGCTGTCACCCCCAGCCTGATGCGTGTCTACCCCAACGGCCAGGCGGATATCAACCACTTCCAGGCGGCGGGCGGCATGAGCTTCCTGTTCCGCGAGCTGCTGGGCGCGGGCCTGCTGCACGGCGATATCCCTACCGTGTTCGGCACCGACCTGACCGCCTACACCCAGGAGCCTTTCCTGGAAGACGGCAAGATCGTCTGGCACGAAGGCCCCGAGAAGAGCCTCGACGAAGCGGTGCTGAGCACCGTAGCCAACCCCTTCGCGCCGACCGGCGGCTTGACCGTCATGAAAGGCAACCTCGGCCGGGGCGTGATCAAGGTCTCGGCGGTCACCGAAGAGCACCGCATTGTCGAAGCGCCGGTGAAGATTTTCGAAGACCAGAACGAGATGAAGGCCGCTTTCGAATCAGGCGACCTGGATCGCGACGTGATCGTGGTCGTGCGCTTCCAGGGCCCCAAGGCCAACGGCATGCCCGAGCTGCACAAGCTGACGCCTTACCTGGGCGTTCTCCAGGACCGTGGCTACAAGGTCGCGCTGGTCACCGATGGCCGCATGTCAGGCGCCTCGGGTAAAGTGCCCGCGTCTATCCATATGAGCCCCGAAGCGCTGGACGGCGGCCCCCTGGCCAAACTGCGTGATGGCGACATCGTCCGCCTGGACGCCAACGCCGGTACCCTCGACGCCAAGATAGACCCGGTCACCTGGGGTCAGCGTGAACTGGCCATCGGCAATCTTGACCACTACCACGTCGGCCTGGGTCGCGAGCTGTTCTCGGGCTTTCGCCACCTGGCCATGCGCGGCGAAGAAGGCGCCGGGGTATTCGGTGGTTTCGAGGCCGACGACCTGGCCCGCCAGGAAGGACAGATCTTCGAAGAGGATGCCTGATGCGACCGGCCTTGATCGGCGATATCGGCGGGACCAACGCACGCCTGGCGCTGGTAGCGCCAGGTGAAATTACCCCGCACGATATTATCAACCTGCCCTGCGCCGACTATCCAGGCGTCATCGAGGCCATCCAGGACTACCTGAGCCGGGTGGGCGCAACGGGCGACAACGCGCCTCGCGAGGCCTGTCTGGCGTTTGCCTGCCCGGTTCACGCCGAGCGGGTCAAGATGACCAATAACCACTGGGACTTCATGAAGCGCGAGGTTCGCGAAACGCTCAACCTCTCGCTGTTCAAAATCGTCAACGACTTCACCGCCCAGGCGCTGGGCGTGCCCCACGTCACCGCTGATGACCTGGTAGAAGTGCAGCCCGGCGAGGGCCTCGCCCATTCCACTCGGCTGGTCATCGGCCCCGGCACGGGGCTCGGCGTGGCCGGGGTCTTCCCCGGCCAGCACGCCTGGATTCCGCTGCCCACCGAAGGCGGCCATGTCACTTTCGCGCCCACCGACGACACAGAACGCGCGCTGCTGGATGTATTCTTACAGCGCCATGCGCGGGTCAGCGTCGAACGCATCCTGTGCGGCCAAGGGCTACTGGAGTTGTATCAGGCGCACTGCGTGCTCGGCGAGCAGCTGCCACGCTGCACGACACCGGCAGAGGTCACCCAGGCCGCCAACGATGGCGACCCGACCGCCACCGCCACGCTGCTGCGGTTTTTGAAAATCCTCGGTGATGTATGCGGCGACGCCACGCTGACCATGGGCGCCCGCGGCGGGGTTTACCTGTGCGGCGGAATTTTACCGCGCCTGCTGGATTGGCTGCCGAAAAGCCAGCTGCGCGAAAGCTTCGTCAACAAGGGCCGCATGGGCGCCTACAACGCCGACATTCCCGTTTGGGTGGTTACTCACCCGTGGACGGGGCTACTGGGCGCCGCCGAGGCACTGCATAACGAAGAAGTGTTTTAAGCCAACCGACAGGGATCTCCTATGCCTGCGTTAACGTTCGACGTGCCGTTTGTACTGGGCATGATGCGTCTGCACGAAAACGACGCTATGCATCAGGCCGACAAGCTTGCCGACTGGATCGAGGCACGCCTCGAGCAGGGGCTGCACTGGTTTGACCACGCCGACATCTACGGCAACGGCGCCGGCGAAACGCTCTTCGGCCGGGCGCTACGCGCCCGTCCTGCGCTTGCCAAACGCTTGAACGTGGTCACCAAGGCCGGCATCGCCAACGACAACCCGGCCCCGGGGAGTGGCAAGGTCAAGCACTACAACGCCAGCCCGACGTACTTGGGCCGCGCCATCGACGAGGCGCTTGCCCGCCTGGGTATCGAGCACATCGATCACTTTCTGATTCACCGCCCTGACCTGCTGATGGACGCCGATGCCACCGGGCGCGCCCTGGATGACGCCATTGCGGCAGGCAAGATTGGCGCGGCCGGGGTTTCCAACCACCTGCCCGGCCAGTGGCGCCGCCTGCAAAACGCCATGCATCAGCCGCTGCGCGCCAATCAGATCGAGCTATCCATCGCCCATAGCACGCCGCTGTTCGACGGTAGCTTCGACGACCTATGCGCCGACGGCCACGCGCCGATGGCCTGGTCACCGCTCGCGGGCGGCAAGCTACTCGAGGGCGAGGTCAATCAAACGCTTGGGCGGCTCGCTGAGGAACACGCCAGCACCCCAGGCGCTCTGGCGCTTTCCTGGCTGCGCAGCCTGCCTAATCGGCCAGTGCCGGTGGTCGGCAGCGTGAAGCCCGAGCGCATTGCCGCTATGCTCGAAGGCCCCGACACGCTGCCCAGAGACGACTGGTACGCATTGCTCGAAGCTGCCCGCGGCCACTGTGTTGCGTAGGTTCATGCCTCCCATCAGATCAATAATCACAAGGACCCCATGATGACGCCGATAATTGCCTTTGGCGAAGCCCTCGTCGACATGCTGTCAAGCCGCCTGGGTGACGCATCCGGCCCCGAAACCTTCACGCCGTACGCAGGCGGCGCTCCCGCCAACGTGGCGGTTGCCTGCGCCCGGCTGGGCGTCCCCAGCCGGTTTCTGGGCATGGTGGGTGACGATACCTTTGGGCATTTCATCATCCGCGAACTGCAACACCACGGCGTCGATACCCAAGGCGTGGTACTCACCCGGGAGGCGCGCACGGCCCTGGCGTTTGTTTCCCGCGACAGCGATGGCGAGCGTACCTTTGACTTTTACCGCCCACCTGCCGCCGACCTGCTCTACCGTCTGGAGCACCTGCCCCAGGGTATCTTTGAGCACCCCGCCATTCTGCACCTGTGCAGCAACAGCCTGACCGACTCTGAGATCGCCGACACAACGCTGGCGATGGCGGCGATGGCCAAGCGCGCAGGCTGCCTGGTGAGTGTGGACGCCAATCTGCGCCATAACCTGTGGGCCGACGACAGTGCCGACAGTGGGCTGGTCACGCAGCTGCTGGATAGCGCCGAGCTGGTGAAGGTATCTCTCGAGGAGCTTGATTACCTGCGTGGCGACCACCCGCAGGATGCCTGGATCGCGGAACGCCTGGCTGCCGGGGTCAAGGTCGTACTCATCACCGACGGCCCCAATCGCGTCGCCCTCAAGGGCGTAGGTATCGATCAGTCCATCGTGCCGCCTAAGGTCAACGCCGTGGATACCACCGCCGGTGGCGATGCGTTCATCGGCGGCCTGCTGGCTGAGCTGTCGCGTCACGGCATCGATGAAGGCTGGCACCAGGACACTGACGTTCTCACCCGCGCGGTGGATATCGCCTGCCGCTGCGGCGCCCACGCAGTGACTCGTCCAGGTGCCTATGCCGCACTGCCAACACCCGCTGATATTGCCTAACCGATAGCAACGCGACATATGCCCTTATCTGCAATGCGGGTGGGGTATCGTCATTTCAGGCGATAACCCACACCTGTCAACGTTTCGACCCGTGCAGACTGGCTGCCAAGCTTGCGGCGCAAGGTGCGCACCACGGCGTCAACCACATTGCTGCCTCCCTGGTAATGAGTGCCCCAAACATGCTGCAACAGCTCACGGCGAGAAACTGCCTTGCCCTGGTGTTCGACCAGGTAGCGCATGACGCCGAACTCAAGTGGCGTCAGCGCAACGCGGCCTTCTGCCAACGTCAGCTGCCGGGCTTCGACATCTAACAAGTTGGAGGCACGCTCGATTCCCAGTTCAGCCGCTGCAAGCTCCGCCAGCCAGCCATCTACGGATGCCGGCCCGAAATCGAGCACTGCACTCGGATAGCAAAGGCCATCCAGCTCGACCTCCCGTCCGCCAAGCACCTCAAACCCCAACCGCTGCGCCACTTGTTGGTAGGCGCCAAGATCGGTCGCTGTTAGATAGACCCGCCGCAGCCCAGGGCGTAGCTCCATATAGCTGCGCTTGAGGTCCAGCCAGATAGCCGCCTGTATTTCACTGGGTGAATCGCCTTCCTCAAGGCTGAGCCAACGACGACAAAATAGCGCTACCTCGCCTGACCTCATAGGCGACTGCTCAAGATGTGCACACCACTGAGCGGTCACGGGGTCACTGCGTAACCAATTGGACTCAACCTGGTCGGAACGCAGTTTGCAGTACAGTCCTTCCACCTGCCCCGTGTGCCCTCGCACGATGGAAAAGGCCTGCGGCAAGCGCCGCCACCATTGCAACAACAACTCACCGGCCTGACGTCCATCATGTGCGCGCACAATACCGGCAAGTGCTTCACTGTCTTGAGGCTGCGCCGCTTCCACCGTATGAAGCGCTGTAACAGTTGGAAAAAACGCCTCACGGACCACCGGGTTTTCAATCAGGTAGAGCATATCCGCTGTGTAGCGCCATAGATCGTCGCTGGCGGCGGATTGCGACTCGCTGACCAACTGTCGCCAGGCCGACCGGCGGTAGTCCAGATAGCGGCTAGGGTCGCTTGCATGCAAGGAGCGGGCGAGCGGATCACGTACGGCCTCGTGGATAATCAGCCCATCATGAACACCATCCACAAATGGCAATCTGCGCAGCCGCTCGTAGGCATCCTGAGGGGCAAGTTCTGGAAACAGTAATTGCAACAGTGAAACCGTCACCCGGCGCAGCACCACGGCTCCCTGCAACACATGTCGGCTCACCGGGTCGTCCACATCGGCAAGAAACATACGGCTCAGTTCATCAACCGCATGCTGTAGCACCGTTTCTTGCGGCCAGCAACGAGCGTGGTTTTCCCGGCTGGCCGTGGCCGCCAGCTTCAGTGCCAACGGATGGCCGTGGGCGGCCCTGGTAAGGGATTCCGACTCCTCTTCTGGTATGCCATGCAAGCTGAGCAGCGATTGTGACTCCGTCGGACTTAAAGGCTGTACCGGCACACATTGGACTAAGCGGCCCCAACCAGGCGCCGAGAACCAAACATCCAGAGGGCGCTGACGACTGAAAAAAACGATGCGTACATTGTCCGGCAACAACGGTACAAATACCTGCCGCAGCCAGGTATCGAGCAGCCTGAACACTTCGTAGGTATCCAGTGCGAGCAGAACCGTGGGAGCCAGCAGGCCCAATCGCTCCACCAGCGTATCCGTCCCAGGCCCACCATCCCCAATGGCGCCGCCTAGCGCGTGTAGAAATCCTGGTTCGGTGGGCTCTATGTGGCGGCAGTCCAGTCGGATGACGCTAGCGCCTGCGTCCCTGGCCTCGGCTGCCAACATGTCCAGTAGCGCCGTCTTACCAATGCCGGTAATGCCATAGACATGCACCACCCGAGGCCCTGCCCTCTCAAGCACACCGCAAAGAGTATCAAGCTCATTAGTGCGGCCAACGAAACCCTGATAGGCCCGGTTGGTCGTCAAATCCGACGTCCATTGCCACATGGCTGGTTTCTCTACGTGTCAGGCTTAGCTGATACCTGAGTTCAGCATAGCTACAAATAGCACCTGACACAGCCGATACGCGCCGAACGATGGCAATCAGGTGCAATTCTCACGTAATTCTCATCAGCTCCTCACATCCCGCGAGCGATTCAGCGCTATAACAAGAGAGACCGAAAAGAAATATCACAAAAGCCATCCAACGACGTTAGGAGGAGACAACATGAATCCCCAATGGAGCCTGAAAGGCGACTACCTCGAAAGCTGCAATTGCACAGGTGCCTGCCCATGTATCTACCTCGGCAGCCCTACCGAGGGTGAATGTACCGCCCTGGTGGGCTGGCACATTACTCAAGGGCAGTTCGAGGCGGTGGATCTTGGCGATAGAAATGTGGCCATCGCCCTGCACTCCCCCGGCCCCATGGCCGAGGGCAACTGGAAAGTCGTGCTGTATATCGACCAGCGGGCAGACGAGGTCCAACTGGAAGCACTAAGTAGCATATTCGGCGGCCAGGCCGGTGGCCACCCGGCCCTGTTGGCCACCTTTATCGGCGAGGTACTCGCGGTAGAGCACCTTCCCATCCAGTTTGAAGTGGAAAAGGGGCGTCGACATTTGAAACTTGGCCAATCCGCCGGCACGGAAATTACCGCTCTGGAAGGTCAGAACGGCGCTGAGGTGACCATTCATCATCACCCATTGGCGGTGGCGCCGGGCGAGTCTCTAGTGGTGGCAAGATCGCAATCGTTGCTGCATCGCGCTTACGGCATCAACGTCGATCTCAGCGAACGCAGTGCATTTTATTCACCCTTCGCTTACAGCGGAACTTGAGGGGAGCATTGGCGATGGAACTGACGATGGGCCACCTCCATGTTCGGGAACGCTTACTGACCTGGTTAGCGCTGATAACCCTGTCAATACTGGCGTGGGGTTACCTGATCAAGCATGGCATGCACGCGCAAATGCCAATGGACGGGGGAATGGCCAACGCAAGCGACAACGGCATGAGTTTACTGGTCACGGCCACGCTGATGTGGAGCGTGATGATGGTGGCCATGATGCTACCCAGTGCTAGCCCCATGCTGCTTACTTTCCTGCGCATCCACCAGCAGCGAGAACGCAAGGCCGGCGCCAGCTCAGCCACCTGGGTTTTCATCGCAGGTTACCTTGCCGTGTGGCTGGCGTTTGCGGGGGCAGCCGCCGTCATGCAATGGGCATTGCAGCAGAGTGCACTATTAAGTTCATCCATGGGCCACGTGACCCCACTGCTGGGAGGCGCCCTGCTGCTGACCGCAGGTGCTTTCCAGTTCAGCAACCTTAAACAGGCCTGTCTGAACAAGTGCCGTTCGCCCTTAAGCTTTCTGATGACCGAGTGGCGTGAAGGCAAAAGCGGAGCGCTGATCATGGGTATTCGCCATGGTGCCTACTGTGCCGGCTGCTGCTGGGCCTTGATGCTGCTGATGTTTGTCGGCGGCGTCATGAGCTTGGTGTGGATGGCAGGGCTCGCTGTTTATTTCCTGGCCGAGAAGCTGCTTCCTCAGGCAGAGCGGATCAGCCGGATCTGTGGAGTCCTGCTTGCCGGGGCAGGTATGGTCATTCTGCTTACGGAAGCTGCATTGTTCTGAGCGGCAGCATTTCTGCTCTATGCACCTCCGTGCTTTTAACTCGCACTTATGTCTAAAGCGGCTGGCTTGTTTAAATGTCAGACATTTACTACCATAGAGCACATATCATTCGATAAGTAACCGCTATGCCGCTGAAGACATTACCTCGCCACCAGGGCGGCGCCGATGAATTGGCGCGCCTGCTTGCCCGAGCGCTGCTCGCCGGCCACTGGCAGCCGGGTGACGCCTTTCCCAAGGAGCTGGACATCGGCCAGCATTTCGACGTCAGCCGCAACCAGGTGCGCAATGCATTGACCAGCCTGACATCCGCCGGGCTTCTCGACCGTACCGCCGGGCGAGGCACCTGCGTTCGTGCGATGAGCGACTGGCACCTGCTGGACCCGTTGATGAGCCAATGGATGACCGGGCTTACCGACCTCGACCCGCAGTTGGTTCGTGCCATTTACGCGTTTCGGTTCTCGGCTGAGCCCGTCGTCGCGGGGCTCGCGGCCGAGGCCGCCGACGCAGACGACATCGCCCGGCTGGAAGCAGCTTTTGAAGGCATGCAGCAAACCGCCACATCACCCGCCGCCCGCGACCAGCACGCCGAGTACGATGTGATGTTTCACGATGCGACCTATCAAGCCACCCATAACCTGGTATGGCGGCAGATGGGTCACCTGTTACGCCCATCGATCATGGCCCTCGTTCACGGGTCACAGCACCGCACCGACGCCTTCGACGACAGCCTAACGCGCCACCAGCACGTGCTGGAGGCCATTGTGCGGCGCGACGCTGACGCGGCGGCTTTCGCCGCCCGGGAAGTGCTTCGCCGCACGGCCATCGACCTGGGCATCGTCAGTTAGCCGTTGGCCCGCCATTCAGTTAAGGATGAGACTTCATGAAAATTACGCGATTGAAAACCTGGCAAGTACCGCCCCGCTGGCTATTTCTTAAAATCGAAACCGACGAAGGCTGCTACGGCTGGGGCGAGCCGGTCATTGAAGGCCGCGCGGCCACCGTCGAAGCCGCCGTGCACGAGCTGTCAGACTATCTGATTGGCCAGGACCCGCACCGTATCGAGCATCTGTGGAATACCCTGTATCGCGCCGGGTTCTATCGCGGCGGGCCGATTCTGATGAGTGCCATTGCCGGTATCGACCAGGCGCTGTGGGATTTGAAGGGGCGTGACCTGGGCGTGCCCGTCCACCAGCTATTGGGCGGCGCGGTGCGCGATAAAATGCGCATGTACGCCTGGACCGGCGGTGACCGGCCGAGCGACGTCGGCGCAGGCGCCAAGGCGCTGGTCGACAAGGGCTTCACCGCCTTCAAGATGAACGGCACGCCCGAAATGCAGATCGTCGATTCTCACCGCAAAGTGGATGAAGCGGTCGCCCGCGTGGCCGAGGCCCGCGATGCGGTGGGCCCGGACGTGGGCATTGGCATCGATTTTCACGGCCGCGTTCACCGCCCCATGGCCAAAGCGCTGCTGCGCGAGCTGGAACCCTTCCACCCGATGTTCGTGGAAGAACCCGTCGCCCCGGAACACCTGCCCTGCCTGCGCGACATTGCCAGCGGCCTTGGCTACCCGCTGGCCACCGGCGAGCGCCTGCATACCCGCTTTGAGTTCCGCGACCTGCTCAAGGACGGCATGATCGATATCATCCAGCCCGATCTTTCCCACTGCGGCGGTATAAGCGAAGGGCTCAAGATCGCCGCGCTGGCCTCTGCCTATGACGTAGCCCTGGCGCCCCACTGCCCGCTGGGTCCGCTTACCCTGGCCACATCACTGCAGCTGGATGCGGTCAGCCACAATGCGTTCATTCAGGAACAGAGCATGGGCATCCACTACAACCAGGGCAACGACGTGTTGGATTACCTTGTCGATAAATCAGCCCTGTCGATCGAGGACGGCTTCTGCGCTATTCCTCAGGCCCCGGGGCTTGGCGTCGAGATTGATGAGGCGTTCGTCGAGGAGCGCGCCAAGGTAGGCCACCGCTGGCGGAACCCGGTCTGGACCCACGAAGACGGCTCGATTGCCGAGTGGTAAGCCATGGCTATCAACACCATGGCTAATCAACAGGAGGAACGCCCCATGAACAGTGCGGCAACAGAAGTCGCCACCCGCCTCGCCTGGGTGGCGGTGGACTGGGGCTCCAGCAACCTGCGCGCCTGGGCGATGGATGATCAAGGCAAGGTGCTGGCAAGCGCGTCGAGCCAGCGCGGCATGCTGTCACTCTCGCCCAAGGAGTACGAGGCCGAGCTGCACCGGGTGATTGACGGCTGGCTGCCTGCAATCGGCCAGGTGCCCGTGCTGGTTTGCGGGATGGCCGGGGCGCGCCAGGGCTGGCAGGAAGCCGCCTACCTGGCTACCCCCACGCAGCTTGACCAGCTTGCGCGCGGCGCGGTCACGCCGCCGCTCGACGATGCGCGGCTGCGCGTTTTCCTGCTGCCCGGCTTGAGCCAGTCCGGCGCGACGGCAAACCACTTTGACGTGATGCGCGGAGAAGAGACCCAGCTTGCCGGGCTGTTGGCCGATGCAGAAGGTTTTAGCGGGCGTGTGTGCCTGCCGGGCACCCACGCTAAGTGGGCGCGGTTGACTGACGGTACCGTCACTCAGTTTGCCACCTACCTGACCGGCGAGCTATACCAGCTGCTGGCCCAGCAGTCAGTGCTGAAACACTCCGTGGGCCAGGATGACCTGTATCACGAGGGGTGCCGTCAGGCCTTCACCCGGGCGGTGACGGCGACCTATCAGGCACCTGAAAATTTCAGCCAACGGCTCTTCGGCGTACGCGCCCAGGACCTGCTGGATAATACGCTACCCAACGGCAGCGCTCGGGGGGCTATCCTCGCCGCGCACCTTTCCGGCATGGCGATTGGCCTGGAGCTGGCCGGCGCCTGCCAGGACCTGACACCCGGCGAAACCGTTACCCTGATTGGCAATGAGACGCTCTGCACGCGCTATGCCCTCGCCCTGGACACCCTGGGGATCGAGGCCCAGCGCGTCGATGGTGACGCGGCGGTGCTTGCGGGGCTCACACTTGCCTACCGACACATGGCGCTTTAAGGCCCCTATTCCAGGAGAGAGATATGACGCTACCTTTGATTGGCATTTTACGCGGGGTCGCCCCCGATGAAGCGGTGGCCGTGGCCGAGACATTGCTCGACGCAGGCATCACGCAAATTGAGGTGCCGCTCAACTCTCCCGACCCGTTCAACAGCATCCAGCGATTGGCGGAGGCCTTTGGCGAGCGGGCGCTGATCGGCGCCGGCACGGTGTTGACACCCGGCCAGGTCCGCGACGTTCACGCTGCCGGGGGTCGCTTGATTGTCTCACCCAACTGCCGACCCAAGGTGATCGAGGAAACGCACCGCCTGGCCATGCAAAGCTGGCCGGGCATCGTCACGCCTTCCGAAGCCTTTGACGCCCTGGACGCTGGCGCCACGGGGCTTAAGCTGTTTCCTGCCGTTCAGGTCGGCATGGCCGGCATGAAAGCGGTTCGCAGCGTGCTGCCCAAGGGCACCCTGCTTTACGCGGTAGGCGGTATAGACGCGGATAACTTCGCCGCCTGGCGGGCCGCCGGCGTTGATGGCGCTGGCCTGGGTAGCGCGCTTTATCAACCAGGACAATCCCCCGAGCAGGTCGGCGCCCAGGCCCGTGCGCTGGTCGATGCCTGGCAGAAAGCCGGAGGTCAATCATGAACGCTGCAACAACCGCGACGCTCGCCGTCGACTGCCGCTGCGAGTTGGGCGAAGGTCCCCAATGGGACACCGTGCACCAACGTCTTTACTGGTGCGATATTCTGGAAAAACGCCTGCACTGGCTGCACCCGCAAAGCGGGGAGCACGGCCATTATGCCCTTGAGCAGATGGTGTCTCTCGCCACCCCGCTGGAGGACGGTCAATTGCTGCTGGTGGGCGAACATAGCCTGAGCGTCTTCGATCCCGACAACCAGCGCCAGACACATTTTGCCGATTTCGAAGCCGACAACCCGGTTACCCGTAGCAACGATGCCCGGGTAGACCGCCACGGCAGCCTATGGCTTTCCACCATGGGCAAATCAGCCGAACCCGGGGCAGGGAGCCTTTACCGCCTGCACAAAGGCAAGCTGACTCGGCTGCGCAGCGGGCTCACCATTCCCAACGCTATTTGCTTTTCACCTTTGGGCGATGCGGCGTATTTTACCGACACAGTCACCGGGATCGTGATGCGTTGGGCATTGGACGACCAAGGTTGGCCAGTCGGCGAACCGGTTGCCTGGGCAGATTTCACGTCGGTTGAAGGCAATCCGGACGGAGCAGTGATCGATAGCGAAGGCTGCCTGTGGCTCGCCCTGTGGGGCGCTGGCAAAGTGGTACGACTGAACCATGCTGGCCAGGTCATTGATAACGTTCATATCCCCGTTAGCCAACCCTCCTGCCCAGCTTTCGCGGGCGAGAACTTGGAGCGGCTTTACATCACCACCGCCCAGGAAGGGTTCACTGCCGACCAGCGCCGCGAGCAGCCCCAGGCGGGCGGGCTTTTCACCGCCGACGTTGGCGTGCACGGGCTTGCCGACCCGCTGTTACGCCTCACATAGCCTCTGC
>JBNJJK010000021.1:0-24642 GCA_051750125.1 Pseudomonadota bacterium | reverse complement strand
AAGAGCACCCGTAGGTGCTCTTTTTCGATCGGGCACGCTGTATCGCGCGCCTTTCAGGGTAACCGCTTACCAGCCGGTTACTTCCTTCAACGCGTCGCCGATTTCGGCGAGCGAACGCACGGTTTTGACACCGGCATCTTCCAGGGCAGAGAACTTCTCGTCAGCGGTGCCTTTACCGCCGGAGATGATCGCGCCCGCGTGGCCCATACGCTTGCCGGGAGGTGCCGTCACACCCGCAATGTAGGAAACCACCGGCTTGGAAACGTTGTTCTTGATGTACGCCGCTGCTTCTTCTTCAGCGGTGCCACCAATTTCGCCGATCATGACGATCGCTTCGGTTTTCGGGTCCTTCTCGAACATCTCCAGGATGTCGATGAAGTTGGAACCCGGGATCGGGTCACCACCGATACCGACACAGGTAGACTGGCCGAAACCGTGATCAGTCGTCTGCTTGACGGCTTCGTAGGTCAGCGTACCTGAGCGGGATACGATACCCACGCGGCCCGGCTGGTGAATGTGGCCCGGCATGATGCCGATTTTACATTCGCCCGGGGTGATGACACCGGGGCAGTTCGGGCCGATCAGGCGAACGCCCAGCTCGTCGCATTTTACTTTTGCGTCGAGCATGTCGAGGGTCGCGATACCTTCGGTAATGCACACGATCAGCTTGATGCCCGAGTTGGCAGCTTCAAGGATCGAGTCCTTACAGAACGGCGCCGGTACGTAGATCACGCTGGCTTCCGCGCCGGTTTTCTCGACCGCTTCCTTCACGGTGTTGAAAACGGGCAGACCCAGGTGCTCCTGGCCGCCTTTGCCCGGCGTTACGCCGCCGACCATCTGGGTACCGTAGGCAATCGCCTGCTCGGAGTGGAACGTACCCTGGCCACCGGTAAAGCCCTGGCAGATGACCTTGGTGTTCTTATCGATCAGGATGCTCATTACTTGCCCTCCGCCGCTTTAACGACCTGCTGAGCCGCGTCGGTCAGACTGGTAGCCGCGATGATATTCAGACCGCTAGATGCGAGTTTTTCCGTGCCTAGCTCGGCGTTATTACCTTCCAGACGTACGACCACCGGTACGTTGACACCCACTTGCTCAACGGCACCGATGATACCTTCAGCGATCATGTCGCAACGTACGATACCGCCGAAAATGTTGACCAGAACGGCTTTGACGGAGTCGTCAGACAGAATCAGTTTGAAGGCTTCCGCAACGCGCTCTTTAGTCGCGCCGCCGCCAACGTCCAGGAAGTTGGCCGGGCTACCGCCGTTCAGGTTGACGATGTCCATGGTGCCCATGGCCAGGCCCGCACCGTTAACCATGCAGCCGATGTTGCCATCGAGCGCGACATAGTTGAGTTCCCAAGCGGCTGCTTCGGCTTCGCGCTCGTCTTCCTGAGACGGGTCACGCATGGCCTGCAGGTCCGGGTGACGGTACAGCGCGTTGCTGTCGAGACCCAGCTTGGCATCGAGGCAGTGGAGGTTGCCCTGCTCGGTAACGACCAGCGGGTTGATTTCCAGCAGTGCCAGGTCTTTCTCGTGGAACAGCTTGGACAGCCCCAGGAAGATCTTGGTGAACTGCTTGATCTGGTCGCCGGAAAGGCCCAACGCAAAGGCCAGCTCGCGCGCCTGGTACGGCTGTGCGCCGACCAGCGGATCGATCTCGGCCTTGAGAATTTTCTCGGGTGTTTCTTCAGCGACTTTTTCGATCTCGACGCCGCCTTCGGTAGAGGCCATGAAGACCACGCGGCGCGTCGTACGGTCGACAACCGCGCCCAGATAAAGCTCATCGGCGATATCGGTGCAGGTTTCAACCAGAATCTTGGCGACCGGCTGACCGTGTTCGTCAGTCTGGAACGTCACCAGGTTTTTGCCCAGCCACTGCGCGGCAAAGGCTTTGGCATCGGCAGGATCTTTGATCAGCTTGACGCCGCCCGCCTTACCACGACCGCCTGCGTGCACCTGGGCTTTAACCACCCACATGTCGCCGCCGATCTTTTTACATGCTTCTTCAGCTTCTTCGGGAGTGTCCACAGCAAAACTCTTGGACACTGGCAGACCATAATCAGCAAACAGCTGTTTGCCTTGATACTCGTGAAGGTTCATCGATTCATGCCATTGGTTGCATGTGACTCGAATGATGACCAACGCCTGGGGCGCCGGTCATCCCCGTGCTTTCGTGACTTGAGCGTAACGCCAAGGCCGAAAGTGTTGCGCCACCTGTCGGTGGCGCTTCGTTGTTGCTTACTGGATTACTTGCGTTTCTTGCGGTTAGCCATATGAATGGCATGGCCTTCCACCGCAAGCGCTGCTTCATGTACCGCTTCCGACATGGTCGGGTGCGCGTAGCACGTCAGCGCCAGATCTTCAGCGCTGGAGCCGAACTCCATCGCAATCACGCCCTGAGCAATCATCTCACCGGCGTGCTGGCCAACAATGTGCATGCCCAGAATACGGTCGGTTTCCGCATCGGCAATGATCTTGGCGTTGCCTTCGGTGGCGTTGTTGGCCATCGCACGGCCGCTGGCCGCGAAGGGGAAGCTACCGGTTTTCACCTCGATACCTTTCGCCTTGGCTTCTTCCTCGGTAATCCCTACCCACGCCACTTCCGGGAACGTGTAAATGACGTTGGGGATGGCGTCGTAGTTCATCTCGGCCTTATGACCGGCGATGATATCCGCCACCATGATGCCTTCTTCCGAGGCCTTGTGCGCCAGCATCGGGCCACGTACGCAGTCACCGATGGCGTAAACGCCCGGGACATTGGTGCGGCACTGATCGTCAACGAAGATGAAACCACGCTCGTCCAGCTCAACGCTGACCCCATCGGCAATCACGCCTTTGGTGTAAGGACGACGACCCACGCTGACAATCAGCTTGTCGAAGGTCATTTCCTGTTCGCCGTCGGCGTCGGTGTACTTGACGGTAACTTCGTCGCCATTGGTTTCCGACCCGGTCACGCGAGCACCCAGCTTGATGTCCAGGCCCTGCTTCTTGAGCAGTTTCTGGGTCTCTTTGCTGATGGCACCGTCGACCATGGGCAGGAAGGAATCCATGGCTTCGAGCACGGTGACTTCGGAGCCCAGGCGATTCCACACGCTGCCCAGCTCCAGGCCGATAATGCCGGCACCAATCACGCCCAGACGTTTCGGCGTTTCAGTGAACTCAAGCGCGCCGGTGGAATCGACAATCAGCCCTTCGGTCAGCGGCGTCGGCGGAATTTCCACCGGCACCGAGCCCGCCGCCACGACGATATTATCGGCGTCGTAGGTGGTCGCTTTGCCGTCTTTATCGGTCACTTCCACTTGCTTGCCGGAAATGACTTTACCAGTGCCGTCAATGGCGGTGACGCCGTTGGCCTTGAACAGGCCCGAGATGCCGCCAGTCAAGTTCTTAACGATCTTGTCCTTGCGCGCCATCATTTTCTTGACGTCCATGGTGACGTCACCGGCCTGAATGCCCAGGTCGTCGAAATCGTCTTTCGCTTCGACGAACTTGTGCGATGCTTCAAGCAGCGCCTTGGACGGGATACAGCCAACGTTCAGGCAGGTACCGCCGTGCACGACGTTACCTTCCTTGCCGATCCATTTTTCGACACAGGCGGTTTTCAGCCCGAGTTGCGCCGCACGGATGGCCGCTACATAACCACCGGGGCCGGCACCAATAACGATCACATCAAACTTGTCAGCCATGTTGGCTCCTTTAGCTTGGGTGCCTTCTCCCTTGTGGGGCAGAAGGCAGGGTGCGATTGAACGTGAGAGCTTGGTAGGTCGCGATGACCTTACACGTCCAGCAACAGGCGTGCGGGATCTTCCAGCAGCTCTTTAATGGTCACCAGGAATTGAACGGCGTCTTTGCCGTCGATCATCCGGTGGTCGTAGGAAACTGCCAGGTACATCATCGGGCGAATCTCGACCTTGCCATTGACCGCCATCGGACGTTCCTGAATCTTGTGCATACCCAGGATGGCGGTTTGCGGCGGATTGATAATCGGGGTCGACATCAGCGAGCCGAAAATACCGCCGTTGGTGATCGTAAAGGTGCCGCCCTGCATTTCATCGATGCCAAGCTTACCGTCACGCGCCCGCTTACCGAAGTCGACGATTGTCTTCTCGACATCGGCGATCTTCATGCTGTCGGTATCGCGCAGTACCGGAACGACCAGGCCACGCGGCGTGGACACGGCAACGCCAATATCCTGGTAGCCATGGTAGACGATGTCGGTACCGTCGATGGAGGCGTTGACGTCCGGGAAGCGCTTGAGCGCCTCGGAGGCCGCCTTGACGAAAAAGCCCATGAAGCCGAGCTTGGTATCGTGCGCCTTGAGGAACGTATCCTTGTACTGCGAACGCAACTCCATGACCGCGGTCATGTCGACTTCATTATAGGTGGTGAGCATCGCCGCGGTTTGCTGCGCCTGTACCAGACGCTTGGCGATGGTCTGGCGCAGACGGCTCATCGGCACGCGCTTCTCGGGGCGCTCGCCTTCTACCGCCGGAGCGGCCGCTGCCGCTTTAGGCGCGGCAGCGCCGCCACCTGACGATTTCTTCGCCGACCCGTCTTTCACGGCTTTTTGCACGTCCTCCTTGAGGATGCGTCCGCCCTTGCCGGTGCCGTTGATCTTGGTAACGTCCAGATCGTGCTCGGCGACCATCTTGCGGGCAGCCGGGGCGAGGATCTTGTCGCCGACTTTCTCGTCGCCGCCTTCGTCTTCGCTGCTTTCCGCTTTGGCCGGCTTGGCGTCATCACCGCCTCTGCTGTCGCCACCGGCGCCTTCGGTGAAGGTTGCAAGCACGGCTTCTGACTCGACCTGGCTGCCTTCTTCGGCCTTGATCTCGGCCAGAGCGCCGTCAGCGGGTGCGACGACTTCAAGCACGACCTTATCGGTTTCGATGTCGGCCAGCACGTCATCGCGCTTGACCGCTTCGCCCACCTTCTTATGCCAAGTGGCCACGGTGCCTTCCTGAATCGACTCAGGGAAGCTGGGGGCTTTGACGTCGTGCTGCTTGCCGCCACCGCTGGCCTTTTTGGGCGCTTCTTTCTTATCGCCTGACGACTTGTCTTCAGACGCCTTTTCAGACTTCTCAGCGCTGTCACCGTCAGAAGATTTGTCTTCTTTCTTGCCGCTATCGCCGGAGGCTTCGCCTTCGCCGATCTTGCCCAGCACCTGCTCTGACTGAACGGTATCGCCTTCTTCGGCCATCACGTCAGTCAGGGTACCCGCTTCCGGTGCGACGACTTCGAGCACCACTTTGTCGGTTTCGATCTCAACGATCAGCTCGTCACGCTCAACGCTGTCACCCGGCTTCTTGTGCCATGCGGCGACGGTGCCTTCGGCAACGGATTCCGGAAAGGTTGGCGCTTTAATCTCGGTAGCCATGTCGTTTCCCTTATGTGTTCTCTAAATCCGGTGGGCGCTTAAAGATTAAACGCGTCTTCCACCAGCTGGCGCTGCTGTTCAGTATGGACGGACATATAGCCCGCTGCCGGAGCAGCAGAGGCCGGGCGTCCTGCGAATTTCAACTCACGTCCCAGGCCATCTTTGAGCATATCGGCCACGGTGCGCATATGGTGCTGGCTGGAGTACCAAGCGCCCTGGTTCAACGGCTCTTCCTGACACCAGACGATATCTTCCAGCTGGGTATATGCCTGAAGGGCTTCGAGAAGCTCTTCTTTCGGGAAGGGATACAGCTGTTCGAGCCGCAGGATGGCCGTATCGTGACGCTCGTTTTCAGCGCGCCAATTTGCCAGGTCATAGTAGACCTTGCCCGCACACAGCACCACGCGCGTGACCTTCTCGTCCGCCAGCTCAGCCTGGTCCGGCAGCACCATGTGGAACTTGCCGTGGGCCAAATCTTCGAGGCTGGACACCGCTTGTTTATGACGCAGCAGCGATTTGGGCGACATGACCACAAGCGGCTTGCGCAGTGGACGAATCACCTGACGACGCAGCAAATGATAGATCTGCGCGGGTGTCGTCGGTACGCAGACCTGCATGTTGTGCTCGGCACACATCTGCAGGAAGCGCTCAAGGCGTGCCGAGGAGTGCTCGGGCCCCTGGCCTTCATAGCCATGAGGAAGCAGCATGGTCAAGCCACACAGCCGGCCCCACTTGGTTTCACCGGAGGAGATGAACTGATCCACCACCACCTGCGCACCGTTGAAGAAGTCACCGAACTGGGCTTCCCAGATCACCAGATCGTTGGGTGCCGTGGTCGAATAACCGTACTCGAACGCCAGCACGGCTTCTTCCGACAGGAAGGAGTCGTGAATAGTGAAGCGCGGCTGTCCGTCGGACATGTTCTGTAGCGGCACGTAGGTCGACCCATCATTCTGGTTGTGCACGACCGCATGACGGTGGGAGAAGGTACCGCGGCCCACGTCCTGACCGGTAATGCGCACCGGATGCCCCTGCTCGAGCAGCGTGGCGTAGGCTAGCGTTTCCGCGAAGCCCCAGTTGAGCCCCATGCCACCGGCCTGCATCTTGCGCCGGTCTTCATAGATCTTCGCCACCTGGCGCTGAACGTCGACCCCGTCGGGGATCTCGCACATTCTCGCCGCCAGCTGCTGTAGCCGCTTCATGTCGAAGGTGGTATCGGCGTTGCCGGTCCACTCATGCCCCAGGTACGGCGTCCAGTCGACGAACAACGACTTGTTGGGTTCCTGAACCAGGGCGTTGGCTACGTGGTTGCCCGCAACCAGATCGTCCCGGTAAGTCTCGATCATCGCCTTGGCGGCTTCCTCGGAAAGCACGCCATCCTCGACCAGACGCTTGGCATACAGCGAGCGCGAGGACGGATGATCCTTGATCTTGGAGTACATCATCGGCTGGGTGCCGGAGGGCTCGTCGGCTTCGTTGTGACCGCGACGGCGGTAGCACACCAGGTCGATCACCACGTCTTTCTTGAATTCCTGACGGTAGTCCAGAGCCACTTGCGTGGCGTGCAGCACCGCGTCCGGGTCATCGCCGTTAACGTGGAAAATCGGCGACTGCACCATCTTGGCGATATCCGTGCAGTACTCGGTGGAGCGCGAATCCAGCGGATGCGATGTGGTAAAGCCCACCTGGTTGTTGATGACGATATGAACCGTGCCGCCGGTCTTGTAGGCGCGGGTCTGAGACATCTGGAATGTCTCCATCACCACACCCTGGCCTGCAAAGGCCGCGTCGCCGTGGACGTTGATCGGCAGGACCTTGCTGCCTTCTTCGTCGTTTCGGCGATCCTGACGGGCACGTACCGAGCCTTCGACGACCGGCGCGACGATTTCCAGGTGAGACGGGTTGAACGACATGGCCAGGTGGACTTCGCCGCCCGGTGACATGACATTGGAACTGAACCCCTGGTGATACTTGACGTCGCCAGAACCGCGCTCGATGACCTTTTTGCCGTCGAACTCGTCGATCAATTCCGCCGGGTTTTTACCCAGGATATTGACCAGCAGGTTGAGGCGCCCGCGGTGAGCCATACCAATTACGACTTCTTTAGTGCCGTATCCGCCCGCCCGCTGGATAAGTTCATCCATCATCGGTACAAAGGTTTCGCCGCCTTCCAGACCGAAGCGCTTGGTGCCCGGATACTTGGACGCCAGATAGTTTTCCAGGCCTTCGGCGGCCGTCAGGCGCTCCAGCACGTGTTTGCGCACGTCATCGCTGAACTTGGGCGCACTGCGTACCGACTCGAAGCGCCGCTGCAGCCAGCGCTTCTCTTCGGTATCGACAATGTGCATGATCTCGCAGCCGATAGAGCGGCAATAGGTGCGATCCAGCGCATCGACGATATCGCGCAGCGGCGCCTTGTCGATGCCTAAAAAGAACGAACCAGTTTGAAACTCGGTATCCAGATCAGCCTTGGACAGCTGATGGAAAGAAAGGTCGAGATCGGGGACGGGGGTGGGATTACGCAGCCCAAGCGGATCGATATTGGCCTTCTGATGGCCACGAAAGCGGTAAGCGTTGATCAGCTGCAGGACTTTCACCTGCTTTTTGTTCTCGCCGCTTTCAGCGGCTACTACCCGGGCAGGGCGACTTTCACGGCCCAACTGATAGAACTGATCACGAATAGGGCTTAGTGGAACATCGTGGGAGGCACTGCCCTCGGGCCGCGGCAACTGATCAAAATAGCTGCGCCACTCGTCAGGGACAGACTCAGGATCGGCGAGGTACTGCTCGTAAAGCGCTTCCACGTAGTGGGCATTGCCACCACTAACGTGAGAGGAACGCCACATCAACTCCATTATGCCTTGTTGCATCTCTCGGTCACCCTGCACTGATGGGGTGGTATCGGTATCGTCGCATCAACGCGGCGACATCGGTATTGCCCTGCCGGCGGGGCGGGACATTTGCCGGCGGCACCGGCCAGTAGCCGGAAACCCTTTTCAATTCAATTTCTTATCAGTTCATGCTCAAAAGCCGGTACTCGCGGCACCGGCTTTTAAACTTGACTGGTCATGCGGTGCGGCGCAACGCCGCACCGCATGACGGGGACTATGATAACAAGCGAAGCGCCACGATTTAAGTGGCATTGATGCGCAACTTAAGTGGTATTCGCTTTTTTTGCATAGAAACCCCTTTTCTCAGGTGGCATCCGCCAGCAGCATCTCACGGATTTTACCGATTGCCCGTGTAGGGTTGAGCCCCTTAGGGCATACCGCCACACAGTTCATGATGCCGCGGCAGCGGAACACGGAGAACGGATCTTCCAGGTCGGATAAACGCTCGTGGGTTGCCGTGTCGCGCGAATCCGCCAGGAAACGGTAAGACTGCAGGAGTCCTGCAGGACCGACGAATTTTTCCGGGTTCCACCAGAATGACGGGCACGCGGTCGAGCAGCAGGCACACAGAATGCACTCGTACAGGCCGTCGAGCTTGTCGCGCTCTTCCGGAGACTGCAGACGCTCGATCGCCGGCGCCGGGGTATCGTTCTGCAGGTACGGCTGGATACGCTCGTACTGCTTATAGAACAGCCCCATATCGACGACCATATCGCGAATGACCGGCAGACCGGGCAACGGGCGCAGCGTCAGCTTGTTGCCCTTGACGACGTCCGACAGCGGCGTAATACACGCCAAGCCGTTCTTGCCGTTCATGTTCATGCCGTCGGAACCGCAAACGCCCTCGCGGCAGCTACGGCGAAACGCCAACCCGCTGTCCTGTTCCTTCATCATGTGAAGAACATCCAGCACCATTACATCGCGGCCTTTGGTATCGACCTGAAACTCCTGCATATAAGGTGCGGAGTCGGTTTCCGGATTGTAACGGTATATGGATACCTGAAGATTGGACATAGTGACTCCCTCTCGTTGCAGAGATTAGTAGGTACGAACCTTAGGCTCGAACGTATCCATGGTTTTCGGCTTGAAGTTGACGTCGCGTTGCTTCAGCACCTTGGTGGCGGGGAAGTACAGCGAGTGCTTCAGCCAGTTGACATCGTCACGGTCAGGGTAGTCATAGCGCGAGTGGGCACCACGGCTTTCTTTACGTTCAAGGGCCGCGATCGCCGTCGCTTCGGCCACTTCCATCAGGTTATCGAGCTCCAGGGCTTCGACACGCGCGGTGTTAAAGGCATTGGACTTATCGGGCAGGTGGGCGTTGGCAATACGGCTGCGTAGCTCCTCCAGCTGCTTGACACCTTCCTGCATGTTTTTCTCTTCGCGGAACACACCGAAAGAGGTCTGCATGATGTCCTGAAGCTCTGCCTTCAGCGCAGGGATGCTTTCGCCGCCCTCCGACTCGTTCCAGCGGGTAATGCGCTTCATGGCGAACTCGACGTCCGACTCGGACGCATCGAGGTAATCGATACCTTCGTTCAGCGCGCCTTCGATGAACATGCCTGCGGCACGGCCGAAGACCACCAGGTCGAGCAGTGAGTTACCGCCCAGACGGTTGGCGCCGTGAACCGATACGCACGCCGCTTCACCACAGGCATATAGGCCGTTGACGATGTGGTCTTTGCCGCTTTCATCCTGAGTGATCGCCTGGCCATGAATGTTGGTCGGAATACCGCCCATCATGTAGTGGCAGGTCGGCACGACCGGAATCGGGTCTTTGGCCGGATCGACGTGAGCGAACGTCTTGGACAGCTCGACGATACCGGGCAGGCGCTTGCCGAGAACTTCTTCGCCCAGATGGTCGAGCTTCAGGAAGACGTGATCGCCCTTTTCACCGCAGCCACGGCCTTCGAGGATTTCCATAACCATGGAACGCGCCACCACGTCGCGGCCCGCCAGGTCTTTGGCGTTCGGCGCATAACGCTCCATGAAGCGCTCGCCGTCCTTGTTGATCAGGTAACCACCTTCGCCACGGCAGCCTTCGGTGACCAGCGTGCCCGCACCGTAAATACCGGTCGGGTGGAATTGCCACATTTCCATGTCCTGCATTGGGAAACCGGCGCGCAGTGCCATGCCGATACCGTCGCCGGTGTTGATCAGGGCGTTGGTGGTCGAGGCGTAGATACGGCCCGCGCCGCCGGTGGCCAGCACGGTGGCTTTCGATTTGACGTGAACCACTTCACCGGTCTCGATGCACATGGCGATACAGCCCACCACATCGCCTTCACTATTCTTGACCAGATCCACCGCGTACCACTCGTTCAAGAACGTCGTGTTGTTCTTGAGGTTGTTTTGGTACAGCGTGTGTAGCAGCGCGTGGCCGGTACGGTCGGCCGCGGCGCAGGTACGTGCGGCCTGGCCACCTTCGCCGAAGTTCTTCGACTGGCCACCGAACGGACGCTGATAAATGCGGCCGTTGTCGAAACGCGAGAACGGCAGGCCCATGTGCTCGAGCTCAAAGACCGCTTTGGGGCCTTCAGAACACATGTACTCCGACGCATCCTGGTCAGCGATATAGTCACCGCCCTTGACGGTGTCATACATGTGCCAGCGCCAGTCGTCATCAGGGTCTGCCGACGCAATGGCACAGGTGATACCGCCCTGGGCCGATACGGTGTGGGAGCGTGTTGGGAACACTTTTGACAACACGGCTGTCTTCTTACCGGATTTCGCCAGCTCAAGAGCAGCGCGCAGGCCAGAGCCACCGCCACCGATGATAATGGCGTCAAAGGTCAGGCTACGTAGGTTAGACATGTATCAAGCTCCCCACAGAATTTGAATGCCCCACACCAGGTAAACGAAGATGGCCAGAATGATGAGAGACTGGACACCCACGCGCAGGTAGGTGGACGTTAGGTAGTCGGTAGTCACGGTCCACAGACCAATCCAGGCGTGCGCCGCCAGAGAAACGAAGGCCAGCAGAGAAAAGATGCGCATCCAGGTTTGATCGAACAGCGCGCTCCAGGCGTAGTAATCCAGGTCAGGATTAAACAGCAGGTAGGCCACCATGAACACGGTGTAAAGGGCCAGCACCACCGCCGAGACACGCTGCATCAGCCAATCGGAAAGTCCGCTACGGCCAAAACTTGTGATGTTGGTTACCATACCCAGACTCCTGCCAGAATAATCAGAATAGCGCTAGCCACCACGGTGATCTGCGCTTTTTTTACACCGCCCTCGAGCGTTACGCCTATGTTGGCGTCCATCAGCAAGTGCTTGATGCCGGCAACAAAGTGGAACGCCAGGGCCGACAGCAGGCCCCACGCCACAAACTTGGCGAAGAAGTTATTGGCCAGGGCGCTGCTCACGGCATCAAAGCCTGCCGGTGAAGACAGCGATTTACCGAGTGCCCAGAAAGCGAAAATGAGGCCAACAAACAGGATGACACCTGTGATGCGGTGTGCGATCGACGTCAATGCCGGAAGGGGAAAGTGTATCGTCGTTAGGTCTAAATTTACGGGTCGTTTGCTATTCACGGCTTATACACACTCTTTTGGCCCGCTCTGCGACAGGTCGGGCGAAGCCCGAGCGGGCAGTGATTACTGGAAGGGGCTCGGCCGTTGCCAAGTCGGGCACGACCACCTACCTGCCGGTCGCGCGCCGAAGATTATAAGAAGCTTCGCCCCCGCTGACAAACCGAACTAAGGTTTTACTCGACCATTGTGCAAGAAAAAACCCCATCCTGTGAGTCGATTTTGCATCGCAGCATGGTTATAGTGTCGGTAAGCCAGCACGTTCGTAAGCAGGTTAACGTATTATCCGGACAACGGCATTTCCTGCAAAGCGGCATATCAACCATGGACAACCATTAACCGAGACATCTCACACTGTACAAGCATACCTACCGATAGGGCTAATTGACAAAATGACGCACGCTTCTATAGTGGGCAAGCCTTTTCGCCGGCGCGGTATGCGCAGCACCGACTTTACGTCCCAACCCGAACTCGAAAGGAGGCCAGCATGGCTGACAGGAAAGCGACATTAACGGTAGACGGTCTGGAAAAACCGATCGAACTACCGATGTACTCCGGCTCACTTGGCCCTGACGTCATCGACGTCCGCGGCTTGGGCGCCGAAGGCCTGTTCACCTACGACCCCGGCTTCATGGCCACCTCTTCCTGCCAGTCAGCCATCACCTACATTGATGGCGGCAAGGGCGTACTGCTGCACCGCGGCTACCCCATTGACCAGCTGGCGAAAGAGTCCAACTTCGTCGAGATGTGCTACACCCTGCTGTTCGGTGACCTGCCGAACGACGAGCAGTACGCTGACTTTGAGTCGCGCATTCGTAACCACACCATGGTTCACGACCAGATCAACAACTTCTTCAAAGGGTTCCGCCGTGACGCACACCCGATGTCGATCCTGTGTGGCGTCGTAGGTGGCCTGGCTGCCTTCTATCACGACCACATGGACATCACCAAGGAAGAAGACCGCGAGATCAGCGCTATCCGCCTGATCGCCAAGATGCCGACCATCGCGGCGATGTCGTACAAGTACAACATCGGTCAGCCGTTCAACTATCCCCGCAATGAACTGAGCTATGCAGAGAACTTCCTCTATATGATGTTCAGCAATCCCTGCGAGGAATACAAAATCAACCCGGTATACGCCAAGGCCATGGACCGCATCTTCATGCTCCACGCGGACCATGAGCAGAACGCCTCCACGTCTACCGTACGCCTGGCGGGCTCGACCGGCGCCAACCCGTTCGCCTGCATCAGCGCTGGCATTGCCGCCCTTTGGGGCCCGGCGCACGGCGGCGCCAACGAAGCCGTTCTGGCGATGCTCGACGAAATCGGCGAGGATTCCGAAGAGAACATCCAGCGCTTCGTCGACAAGGCCAAGGATAAAGACGACCCGTTCAAGCTGATGGGCTTCGGTCACCGCGTTTACCGCAACTTCGACCCGCGCGCCAAAGTCATGAAAGAGACCTGCGACGAAGTACTGGCCGAGCTGGGCATGGCCGACGACCCGCAGCTCAAGATCGCCAAGCGCCTTGAGCAGATTGCACTCGAAGACGAGTACTTCATCGATCGTAAGCTGTACCCGAACGTAGACTTCTATTCGGGCATCATCCTGAAGGCCATGGGTGTGCCGAGAAACATGTTCACGGTCATCTTTGCGGTATCACGCACTATCGGCTGGATTTCGCATTGGCACGAAATGCTCAGCGAAAGCTACAAGATCGGTCGCCCGCGCCAGCTCTACATTGGCCACGACCAGCGCGATTATCCGACTAAAAAATAAGTCGCGATACCGTACGCTGACATGCGCAATGAAAAAGGCCGCCTCCTGGTGGCCTTTTGCGTTTGCGCCTCTTAAAAGACACTATTTCGACAGACAACTCGATATACACAACAACGAAGAGGTGATTTATGCCAACCATCAAGACAGTCGCATTTATCGGTTTGGGTGTGATGGGTTATCCCATGGCGGGCCATCTCGCCAAACAGGGCCTTACCACCCGCGTCTACAACCGCACCGCCAGCAAGGCCGACGCCTGGGTCAACGAATATGGCGGCAGCGCCCACCCTACCCCACGCGAAGCCGCGTCAGGCGCCGACCTGGTATTGCTCTGCGTGGGCAATGATGACGATGTCCGAGAAGTGTCCACCGGAGAGAACGGCGTATTACACGGAATGAGTAGCGGCAGCTTCCTGGTTGATCACACCACTGTCTCGGCAGATGTGGCGCTGGAACTCGATGCCGCCTGCCGTGAGCGAAACATCGGCTTTATTGACGCACCCGTATCAGGGGGGCAACAAGGCGCCGAAAATGGCGCGCTGACGATCATGTGCGGCGGCCAGCAGGCGCACTTCGACACAGTCGAGCCGCTGCTTGCGCACTACGCCCGCGCGGTGACGTTGATGGGCAGCGCCAGTAGCGGACAGCTGACCAAGATGGTCAACCAGATCTGCATCGCGGGCCTGGTCCAGGGGCTAGCCGAAGGGCTGCATTTTGCCGAACAGGCAGGCCTCGACCAGCAGCGAGTGATCGACGTGGTGTCCAAAGGCGCCGCCGGCTCCTGGCAAATGGAAAACCGCCATAAAACGATGATTGCCGATGAATACCAGCACGGCTTCGCGGTGGACTGGATGCGCAAGGACCTGGCTATCTGTCTCGCCCAGGCACGTCACTTTGAAGCCACCCTGCCGGTGACCGCACTGGTGGATCAATTTTACGCCGATGTGCAACGCCAGGGCGGCGGTCGCTGGGACACCTCATCGCTGCTAAAACGTCTACGCAAAGCCTAATAGCTACTTGACATTTCACCCCTGCATTGACCCCCACAGGGTTTTCCACACTATCTGTGGACAACCCTGTTCACAACCACTAGAAAACGTCCCACAATCGCCATGATCAGTGGGAATGTCTTAAATTGGTCATTTTTTAACCTAGCGCAAGTTGTTGTTTTTAAAGGTTTAATCAGAAAACAATGGTTTAGGGGATTAATTCCGCGGGGTTGTGCACAACCTGTCTTACAACTGCGTAAAAGTGGACAAGTCAAGTACAAAATACGCTAAATCGGCGTATTTTCAGCACATAATAGGGTTGCAAAAAAGACGGACATAGCCAAGGCACAGCACATGAATTGAGCTGAGTCAGGGTTCCGAAAAGGAGGGGAATTGCAAAGAAACGGTGGCGTCCCATAGGGGGTTCGAACCCCTGTTACCGCCGTGAAAGGGCGGTGTCCTGGACCACTAGACGAATGGGACGTTTCATACCGCGCTTCGCGTCATGACGAAGTCATTATTGGTGGAGCCTAGCGGGATCGAACCGCTGACCTCAACACTGCCAGTGTTGCGCTCTCCCAGCTGAGCTAAGGCCCCACTTGTCGCGAAGACGGAGCGTATATTACTGATTACGCTCGCCTTCGTCAACCAGAAAAACGCCAAAAACTTCTCCCTGTTTTGATTGGCGTTTTCCAGGCCGTTAGAGGTCGCGAAACGCCTTCTCAAAACGCTTCGCCTGCTTCTTGGAAACCCCGCCCAGCACGTCGATGGCATGCCGCAACCGGGCACGCGTAACGTCAGAGCCCAGGATGGCCATCGCATCCATTACCGAGGTGCTGGTAGTGCTGCCGGTGATCGCGATGAACACCGGGGCGAGAAACGCTTTCATCTTCAGGTCGAAATGCGCAGACAGCAGTTTCACTTCCTCGAGCAGGGCTTCCTTGTGCCAGGCAGGCACCGCTTCAAAGCGCCAGACCAGGAACTGCAGCAGCCTGACCAGCTCTTCTTTTTCCATCTTGACGCTATCGAAGTCCTGCGCTTTAAGCTCAGGCAAGCCCGAGAAGAAATGCCCCGCCAGCGGTGTTGCCTGGGCAAGCGTTTCGATGCGCGGCCGAATCTGCGGCAGGATCTGCTTTACGTAGTCTTCGTTGAACGCCCACTCGCGCAGCGCCTGCAACAACCCGTCATCATCGAGGTCTTCTCGGATGTAGACCCCATTCAGCCAGGTCAGCTTTTCCAGATCGAACACCGGCCCGCCCAGAGACACGCGCTGAACGTCGAACTCCGCCATCATTTCCGACAGGCTGAATTTTTCGCGTTCGTCGGGCATCGACCAGCCCATGCGACCCAAGTAATTGGTCACTGCCTGGGGAAGGAAACCCATACGGCGATAATAGTTGATCGACGTAGGGTTCTTGCGCTTGGAAAGCTTCGACTTATCCGGATTACGCAACAGAGGCATATGGCACAGCTGCGGCATCTCCCAGCCAAAGTACTCGTAAAGCAGTTGGTGCTTGGGCGCGGAGTTGATCCACTCCTCGCCGCGCAGCACGTGGGTGATCCCCATCAAATGGTCGTCGACCACGTTGGCCAGATGGTAGGTGGGCATGCCATCGGATTTGAGCAGAATCTGCGCGTCGACCTGCGCCCACTCCACCTCGATAGTGCCGCGCAACATGTCACTCACTACGCACAAGCCGTCGCCGGGAACCTTCATGCGCACCACATAGGGCCAGCCTTTCTGGGCACGGCGTGCAGCCTCGTCTTCATCCAGCGCCAGGTCGGCGGGTTTCAGCGCAAGATGCATACCGGCGGCTTTGCGCGCCTCGCGCAGTTCGTCCAGCTCCTCGCTGGTGCGGTAGCACTTGAACGCGTGACCGGCGTCCAGCAGTTGCTGGGCATGCTGCGCGTAGATATCGCCGCGCTCGCTTTGCCGGTACGGGCCGTGCGGCCCACCCACATCGGGACCTTCATCCCACTCGAGGCCCAGCCAGCGCAGCGAATCGAGAATCATCTGCTCGGACTCCGGCGTGGAACGCACCCGGTCGGTGTCTTCGATACGCAGGATGAACTGGCCGCCGTGCTGACGAGCGAAACACAGATTGAACAGCGCAATATACGCCGTACCAACGTGGGGATCGCCCGTAGGCGATGGCGCAATACGGGTACGTACGGTCATGGGAACGTCCTTTTGGCAATAAAGCGTGGCGATATTATACGCACCCTGTGCTTAACCAACACCACACCTAGGGAACGACTTGCGTTAGAAAGCGTCACACATCAGTTAAATAAACGTTGTATGCGGACAGATGCGCGTTCTTGCACAATCGCTTAGTATGGCGTAGCGCTTATTATTCGGGTTCACGTCTCATTTTCAGGTGAGACACATTGTTTAACGCCATCGAGACGATGGATAACTTTAGGAAATTGAAATGGAATCGCTAGGCTCACGTATTAAGCAACTGCGGCTTCGGGCCAAGCTCAATAAAGCTGCCCTTGCACGTAACGTTGGCGTTTCTGATGTCACCATTTCTTATTGGGAATCAGGGGCGATCAAGCAAATCGGTCATGAGCGCCTGGTCGCACTGGCCGAAGCCCTGGACTGTTCCCTGGCAACGCTGCTTGAAGGAGATAGTGCTCCTCAACTGCTGACCCTTCATCACGAAGGCCCGCTACCCTGGGAGCATGTGCAGTCAACTGCGCTTACCGTGCCGGAACACCTGCCGCTCAAAGCCAACTGGAAGGCGCCGTGCATGATGGTAACCCCCGCGCCCGGAAGCGATTTTTCGCCCGCCGCGCCTGGGGATCTGCTGTTGCTCGGCCCGACGCGTGTCTTTCACAAGGCGGGCCTTTATCTGGTCGAACAGGACGGCAAGCTGCAGCTGAAAGAGTTGAGCAAGGCCACCAGCGACGTGGCGATTCAAGCCGTGCTATTGGCACACTGGAAGGCGGCCTGAGATAGCCATTCAAGGGGTTTGCAATAGCTGAGCGTCACCCCGTGACTGCCTGGGTTCGCTGCCCACCATAAAGCGCGTGGTGTAGGTGGCGATCTGGCCCAGGCCATGGCGAGACTCCGCCACCAGCTCGCCAGCCAGGTACTCGCCCTCCTCACCGATGCGCTGCTGCACCGACTCAGGCTGAACCGTGGCCTCAGACAGCTCCACGGTCACGCTGTAGCCACCGTCCGGCAGACCACTGCCGGGGCCAAACGGCCCCGCCGTAAACTGCCCTTGCGCCACATCGACCCGCTCGCGCCAGCGAACGCGGCTCAGTTCACGCTCGACGATCACCTGCACCTGGGCTTCATCCGGCAGATTCGTCTCGCCCTCGATCAGCAAGCGGCGGTCCGAACCAATCGACGCCGACACCAGGATGCGCACGTCCAGCGGTTCTCTTTGTGCATCGGCCTCGCGCTGCGCCTCGCGACTCGCGGCCTCCTCCTCGGCCGCGGCATTTTCCGCCTCGCGGGCCTGCTGCTCCCGGGAAGCCTGCTCTTCGGAATCGCTACAGCCGACAAGCAGTGTCATAGTGAACAACACGATGCCAACCAGCGTTAGCCCGAAACCTGTTCTCATCTTATACATATCCGCTCCTCGACCACCATTGAGGCCAGCTTATCACTCCCCCACGACAAGCACAGCGAATTAACCCACTGATTGAGGAACAGATTGCGCTCCCCTACCGTGCCGACCTTTTAACGCACAAATGTGCACGGCGCAGACAGCAAGCACCACCGAAGATCGCTTTCGGCGCAGGCATACGTAAATTGCGGAGGATGGTGCGAATAGGAAAAACGGTGAAGCTAAAGGCGAGGAATGCGAGGCGTTATTTCAAGGGGATATACAACCATATCAATCGATTCCCCCGGCCATCCTGGCCAGGGAAAACGTTTTGTAGAACGACCGAGTCTTCACAGACGCGCATCAAGCCATTTCTTCACGTCCAGCTGTTGGCGTGTATCGCTTGGCAGCTCATCGCGAATCAACTTCTCGCCCTTGTGAAGCGCCGTGATGGGCGCTGACGCCGAAAGCACCGTATTCAGCATATAAAGCACCTCGAAACCCTGCTGGCGGTTAAACAGCGTGCTGTCGGGCTCGCCTGCCACGCGGGCATCATCATCAGGCTCAGCTTCCCAAGTATAGTGATCCAGGCTCAAGTTCGTCTTGGTAAAATTAGCCATTCTTTACCTCTTTTCATCCAGTGAAATAGCCCCTTCAAGTTGAGGCTGTTGCCGCATCCATTTGGCGAGCGCGTCACCATTTCGCATACTGCAAAGCAACACCCAAAGCGTAGCAAAAAATGGTATTTGTGCTTGCCATACCGAAGTCTGATGCAATTGAACAGGCATAACTTCGTCACTTTTTGACACCTTTCATTGACAAACAAAGTCAATTTCGCTTTTGTTGATTCATAACCAATGACAATAATGGAGCCTACATGAGCGAAGCCCGCCCCGATTACACCTCTCAGGGTAAATATGCCCGGTTAATCCCGACCCTAGCTGATAGTAAAAAAGAGGAACGCGCCACCTCTATACTGCTGGCCGCCCTGATGTCGGTATACGAATTTCGCAAGGCAATGCTTCAATCGATCAACCAGCGCGTAGGGGCACGCACGAAATTAGAAGCTTGGACGGAAGTCGTTTTCAAAAGCGAAACTCCACCTAACAAAAAACAGAGCCCCGACGATCGACCCGATGGCCTCCTTGTTTTGGATACCGGCCGGAAAAAGTGGCACGCGCTAATCGAAGCCAAAGTAGGCAGTGAAGTCGTTGGAGAAGAACAACTCCTGAAGTACATCAAACAAGCCAAAGATCACGGCATTAACGCCGTTATCACCATCACCAACCAGTTTGTGGCATTACCAACCCACCATCCTGTCCCCGTCCCCAAAAAACACTTGCGCTCGGTTGATATTTACCATTGGTCATGGACGTACATAGTGACCATGGCCCAGTTGCTTTTAACTCAGGATAAAGTGGAAAGCCAGGATCAGCGGTTTATTCTTCATGAAGTAGTAAAGTACCTTGAAGATCCAGGAAGTGGAAAAGCTGGTTTTACCAGTATGAATAAAGAATGGAAGGGAATCGTCCAAAGTGCCTTTAACAACTCAAAGCTAAGCAAAAGCTCTGATGAAGTAATAAACACGGTGAACAGTTGGCACCAAGAGCAGCGAGAACTCTGCCTTCAAATGTGGCCTTTAGTGGGTGAAAAAGTCGATCTAAAGCTACCCAGAGCCCACCGAAACGACCCTAAGCAACGCATGACTGACGATTGCGAAAAGTTAGTTTCGGAACACCTCCTCACCGGCACCATTGCAATTCCCAATGCAGCCTCTGACCTGATGGTTACCGTCGATATAGCTCGTAAATCGATCACCTGTGGGATGCGACTTGAAGCACCAGGCGATAAAAAAAGTAGCTCAGCGAAAATCAACTGGCTCACCCGCCAGCTACCCACTAGCGAAAAGGGACCAGTGATCAGCATCAAAGCCATCCGAAAGGGCCAAGCGATGGATACTGATAAACCCTTAGAAGATGTGCGAAAAAATCCAACCATACTAGATGCTGAAAACACAGACTCACTGCCTGTTTCCTTTGAAGTCTTCACTTCGGTTGATTTGGGAAGCAAGTTCGCAGGCAACCGCGTTTTCATAGAGCATCTGGAAAAAATAGTGCCCGACTTCTATCGCCATGCAGGCCAATACTTGAAAGCCTGGGTCGCCCCGGCCCCACGAGTTAAACAAGTTGAAAAAGACCCGGAAGAAGAAACAGAGGCACAGGTCACAAAGCCAGATGATGAGTAAACGCTTTTAATTTCACTTGCATAGAGCTCCAGCCACTCTTTGGCTGGAGTCCATTGCTGTCTTATCATAATTTTTTATGAACACTTTAACGTCCATCAGTTAAAAATCTGACAAACCTTTTATTACACATTTGGCCCGCTAGTTTCGCTCCCCTTGGCCCATACTATACAAACCAATGTATAGGCAAAAAATAGGGGCGACATCATGCAAGACAATAGCAAGATAAGCCGAAGGGCTTTCATAGCAAGCGCAAGTGTTGGGGGTGGCGCACTGATTTCCTACCCCATCAATGTGCTAGGACAGCAGGGTAACGTTTATTTAGATATCGAGGCTTACAACACTATCAATGCCGTTAAAGCATCAGCGAAACAAGAGTTTGCTCTTCTATGCCTAAATCCATCAACTGAAGATCAAATCGAATCCAGTGCCGAAATACTTGATGTATTACAGACAGAGCTAGACAGGATAGTCCCTGAGATCGAAGAAAGTGATGATATGACGGTTGAGGAATGGACACGCACTAACTTCACCCCTGACGCGTTCAATGAATCTATCCCTTTACGTCATGCAAGCGATATTGACTGGATGCTGCCTGTCTCCGCGACTCGCCACTGCATGCAGGCAGTGATACGAGTGCTGGCTGATATATTCAACATTGATCCCATGCGTGCAGACGAGCTCGAAAACTTTTTGCGAGAACAAAACCAAGCTATTTATGTGGAAGGAATGGCATCGTCACTTGAGCAAAATGATAAGAACCAGCTAAGTAACTACGTAGAATTATTAATTAACGACTTTACTATCAGCGAGGCAATCAAGCAGGCTATTGAGACAATGCAGTCCCCCATAGCGCGTGCGATAAGGCTCTGGCTTATGAAGCGCTCCATACCCTTTATAGGTTTATGCCTAGCGATCATGGATGTAGGCATAAGCCTCATCAAAAATCGCGATGAAATCCTGGATTGTGCTAGATCTCTTCAAGAGTAGAAATCACTCCAGCCAGTCCGTGGCCGGAGGTGACGTCGCAGCCAGAAAAAATTTATTGCGAAGAACATGCATTTGATGATGGCCGTGAGATGTGCCGTATTTGTGAAAATTTCAGGTACGTCATTAAGTACATGGACGACAATGATAATGACCACGAGTTACAGCCTACCCGCGCGCCAGGCCAGCTTGATACTCAGCACATGTGCTTTGATCACCCGTAAAAGGAAATGCGTTTAGCAGAAAGCCCGCCGAAAGGCGGGCTTTCATTTAGTTTTCGAAGTCAGGCTCAAAGCTATTGGGCTCTTCGGCAACCGCTTCCAGCTGTATTGCCAAAAAAGTCGCTTCTGCTAAATGCCCATCATGATCAAGCCAAGAAGCACTGACAGTATCTCTATCAATCGCTTTGACTACCATCCGCGAACCACCGGAGCGCGGTTTCACTACATCACCAGGTTTGAACATTGGCATGGGACACCTCCTTTGCTATCGCTTGAGGCTTGTGTGCCAGCACTGCATCTAAGTTTGAAAATCCAATCCAACGGCCTTCGACATTGCGAATCACCCAGCCTGCTGTTGAGTAGAAGAGGGTAGACAGTATGTGGGCTGATGAGCCAGTGCGTTGCCACAGCACTCGATAGGCATTGCCATCGTTTGGCGGTAGAGAGGAAGTGAAGCGAGACTGATAATTGGATAGCGCCATGTTGATACCTCACGGTATGGGGCGTGTATGAATTTACCTCGAGGCACTGTGCCTCGTACAAAATATTAGTTAATCATCTAGCATTCGTCCAACATTTAATTAATTAAAATGAGCCTGATCGCGTATCCACTTCCACCCTTACAAATATCGTGGGCATGTACGACCATAGCTGGGAGCGGAAAGATGCATTGATGCAGCGCTGGAAGGTGTGGATCGGGAGGGGATTTAGACCATCAGTTAGTAGCCATTATCTCAGTACACCCAGCCCGCCAAACCGGCGGTTTTTTACGAGGTCAATCGACGCGCATAATCGACATACTGAAACAGTTCACGAGCCAAGTGGGTAAGTCTGTTTCCTTGTATGGTAACCGTGCTCCCAATACCGCTAGCCTGTGGCGTCAACAAGCCAGTTCGGGTAAGGCCGTTCAAAATGGCGCTTGCGGTCAGCTCATTCAGGCCGAGGTCTTTGCAAAGTGAAGCATGAAAACTTTCAAATCCAGACTCATCTAGGATCTCCTCATCTGATGTGCCCCACAAACCGTGCTCACGCATAAGCAATATGAGGTTTAACTCCGTTCTGGTCACCCCGTTCAGCGCGCTGATTACCATTTGCGCCAAGTCAGGACGCTTATCGGCATCACCACACTGAACTCCACCGATCATGGCATCGGCAATGTAATCGACCACTTCCCGTTCTGAGCAAATTTCAAAAGCTCTACCTACCCGCATAAAGAGCGCGAAGCGTTGATCGCTGCTAGATAGTTCTTCTTCAGTCATTCCATGGGATTCTGCTTTCTGGAGTAGCCGATCAAACTTCCACGCCATATAGCCTCGGTAGGCCACACTGAAGCTCTTTAGCGTCAATTCTGTTCCGCTCATTTCTAACCCCGCATTACTTTTTAATGGATGGTTACTGCTTAATGCTTTGCAAGCCGCATAAATGAAGCGCCCCACTATCCCACTATCTGGCTGGCGTTTTCATGGAACCAGTTGCGAGCCATTCGTCAAAAAAACGACGTGTTCCAAAAAGCACACCCACGGCAAACCAAAGTAACTGAAAAATAACTGGTCGTTGAAAATAACGGAAGTGCGCTCATGAAATATTTTTATATATTTTACAGTCATTTAAGAAGCATCAAGACTGAGTCTGGCATCAAAAATAATAGCCTTCCAGAAAAGGCTATTTTACTGTTTGTACGCTTAGCATTGGGCTTTGGCTGTCAATATCCTGTGGATGAAAAATACCACATATGCTTGGATTGCTTTCTAAATAGGCTATATATAGTATGCGTTGTGAGCAACATTTGTTGTTCACAACGCAAAGAGGCCAGAGCCAAAAAATGGCTCCAGCCTCGATGCAATGTTTTGGGCCTCTCACCGCCCTCCACATAGGACAAATCCTTATGCAGAAAATTAACACATTACGTGTTAAGTGCAAACATCGTTTGGACATTTTAGCCAAACACAAATCGACATCTAAACTCTTTCACTGGGGGACGTCGCGATGAGGACTTTAGAAATCGCGCTGTACCTCTTTGAAATAACATTAAAATTGACAGAGTTAACGCATACATTATGGCCAAGCTGGCCAACGTTACTCTAATCAAACCAAGCCCGCTTCGGCGGGCTTTTTCACGCCTTGCCCATCACGGCGTGCGCGTTGCGGAAATAAACGACCGCACCCATACCATCCACACGGTCTCCACCGCCGTCATTGGCGTGCCCTACCCGGATTACCCAGCCGGTGGCCCGCTGAGATTACGCCCACGCAGCGTCGCGCTTGTGGTCGCCACTGAAGCAGGCATACTTGGAGATTGAGGCGAATAGAGAAGCGCTAAAGCTAACGGCGGGGTATGCGAGATGTTATTTGAAGAAGATACAAATATTTCATTCGATTTCACCAGCCAACTCGTGACTAGGGAAAAAGTTTTGTAGAACGACCGAGTCTTCACAGACGCGCATCAAGCCATTTCTTCACGTCCAGCTGTTGGAGTGTATCACTGGGCAGCTCATCGCGAATCAATAGTTCGCCCTTGTGAAGTGCCGTGATGGGCGCTGACGCGGAAAGCACCGTATTCAGCATGTAAAGCACCTCGTAACCCTGCTGGCGGTTAAATAACGTGCTGTCTGGCTCGCCTGCCACGCGGGCATCATCATCAGGCTCAGCTTCCCAGGTATAGTGATCCAGACTCAAGTTCGTCTTGGTAAAATTAGCCATTTTGTACCTCTTTTCATCCAGTGAAATGCCCTCTGCAAGTTGGGGCCGTTGCCGCATCCATTTGGCGAGCGGGTCACCATTTCGCATACTTCAGAGCAACACCCCAAGCGTAGTAAAAAATGGCATTTATGCTTGCAGCAAAGCGGCCCGATAGGCCAGCCCTCAACAACTAGGCCTGTTGGATACCCGGTAAGCAAAAGAAGAATGCCAGCGAAGCAACTAGCTTATGGCCACCATGGGCGCGCTGAACGAGAAGATGGGAAAGGGAACGGTACGCCTGGGGCTACCGGAAAAGAACGCCCCTGGCACCTGCGCTGCGCCCACCGCAGCCCGCACTACATGACGAACTGGGATGAGCTGATGGTGGCA
>JBNJJK010000020.1:0-35610 GCA_051750125.1 Pseudomonadota bacterium | reverse complement strand
GGTGGTTACATAAATGTCTTTTCGTGACGCTTCTGCGTAGGTGATCAAGCAGAAGCTACGCTAGATCCAGAAAGCCTCGACACCCAGAGCGGCTCGATGGCGCATCACGAATTACCTCAAGGTCATGCAGGCGGCAGTTTCTGAAAAGCCACTACTGAAGCCGATGGGCAAGGCCCTAGCGATGCTTGAGCGACACGCCGACGCGGTGTCAGACGCTGGCACTCGGGACTGACGAACCAAGACTGGAAGGGATGAACGGCCTGTTTCAGGCGGCTCGGTCACAGGCACGTGGCTACCGGAACGAGGCCAACTTCATCGCCATGATTTACCTGATTGGTAGCCTCTTCAATCAGGCCAAATTCACATGAATTGACGAAGAACCATTTCATATGTCTGTGGACGTTTAAGCTAATCCGAGAACTTCCTTTGTCGTCGAATGAAATCCTTGGGCCTGTCGCCTGAATGAACAGAGCAGCGATGTCTGGCATGTGAATTAGCAACTTTTTTGCTATGATTGATGAAAATTCATCTCGCTGAGGTGTGTCATGCCCGCCCTTGCTCAACCAACGCCCACCCCTGAAGGGGTATTAGCAAAAGCAGTATTGCGCGCTGCCGATCAGTTGGGGTTATCGCAGTCTGATCTGGCGGCAGTGCTTGGCGTACACCGCACGACCATTACGCAACTCAAGAAAAGCCTCACGCTTGACCCGAACTCTAAACAGGGCGAGCTAGCCTTGCTGCTCATTCGGCTCGCCCGGGCGTTGTTCACGCTTACCGGCGGTGATCAGGCCTGGATCCAGCATTTCATGCGCACGCCCAACCGCGCCACGGGCGGCATACCGGCTGAGCAGGTGACGCGTCTGGAGGGATTGTTTGCAGTACTGAGATTCGTTGATGGCATGCGGGGTAAGGTGTGAGTGTGTGGGAGGCCTGCGGCGGCACGCGAAATATCGAACCCATCTCCGGCACGCTTTATCGGCTGGTGGAAAGTCAGGAGCAGGTAGCGACGCTCAGCTATGTCGACACGTTAGAAGAGCAGGAGATGCTTGAAGCACTGCTTGAAGACGCTAAACCGCCTTACCCTGAGCAGGAGCGAAGCCTGCATTACCTACTCAAAACACCTTTTCGGTATCCCCCTCTCAAATGGGGGTCACGTTTTGGCCGAGTGTTTGAGCCAAGCATCTTCTATGGCGGTAAACGTATCGCCACCACCCTCGCTGAATCTGCCTACTACCGACTGGTTTTCTGGTACTCCATGGAAGGTGAACCCGTTACCGAGTCGCTGCGATCAGAGCACACGCTATTGTCGGCGGACTATGCTGCTCAAAACGGCGTCAGGCTAAATGCTGGCGCCTTTATCGATCACATCACCGCGCTGACGCATCCGGTCGATTACGCGCCTTGTCAGCAATTGGGCAGTGCGATGCGCAGAGCGGGGGTGGAGGCCTTCGAGTACGCCTCCGCAAGAGATCGTCAAGGCGGTGCCTGTGTGGGCTTGTTTTCCCCTGACGCGCTCGCCCAGCAAGCGCCATCCGATATGCAGCCTTGGTTTTGCGTCACAAATGCCGTTCAGGTCTCATTCAAGCGTAAAGACACACCAGGGGTAACGACCTATTATCTGGATGATTTTCTGCATCATGGGGTGCTGCCATTCCCCGCTTAGGGTGTTTCTATAATGAGCAGCCAGCAGCTGAATTCGCCAGCCTTGCGGCTTACCCTACGGCGGCCGCCGCCAATTGCACCGCACCAAAGACCGCGACGCCGGCGGCAACCGGCCAGCCCAGCGAGCGTAGCCGCCACCACACCAGCAGGGTGACACCCAACCCGATGGCGGTCGCGATCCATGAAATGGCGCTTGGGTTGACCGGCATGATCGAGACGCCCAGTACCGCTGCAATCATCAGCGGGCCGAGAATGCCGAGCCACTGGGGCATGTTGTTGAGGCCGGTGGTACTGTCCAGGCGGCGCTGCATCCACAGGAACGGCACCACGCGAATCAGCAGGGTCCCCAGGGCGGACGCCATCACGGCGATCCATAGTCCAGTGCTCATGGGCTTCGCCTCTCTGTCTTGAACTTGACCATGTAGAAACATAGCGCGCCGCTGGCGGCGGCCAGGGGGATGGCGACGTTGCTCCAGCCGTAAATTGTCAGCAGCAGCGCCGAGCCAATGGCGGCGCTCAGCGCCACCGCCCAGCGCTTATCCGTGAAGCGCGGCGCGACCATGGTGAGAAACAGGGCAGGCAGCGCAAACGGCATGACCTCGCCGAGGAGGGGCCAGCGCGCGGTCAGCGTTTCACCCGCCGTGGCCCCCACCACCGTTCCTACTATCCATACGCCCCAGGCGAGCAGGGCGGCGCCGGTGAACCAGCCAAACCGATCGGCTGCCGGTAGTTGGGGAAGCCGGGTGAGCGCCAGGGCAAATACCTGGTCGGTCAAACCGTGCATCAGCCAGGGCCAGTGGCGGCTGCGCGGCAATAAAGCCGCCAGGTTCGGGCCGTAAACCAGATGGCGCACGTTAATCAGCAGCGTCATGGCGACCACCAACCAGAGCGGGGAGCCCGCGGCCACCATGCCGACGAACAGGAACTGCGAGGCACCGGCGTAAATCAGCGTCGAGATCACGGCGGCTTCCCAGGTGCTGAACCCTGCCTGGGTGGCGACCACGCCAAACGACAGCGAGACCGGAATATAGCCGCCAAGCAGCGGAATGGCTTCGCGCACGCCGGTCACCCAGGCCCGCGAACGACGAGAGGTGGCGAAGGGCGTCATGGCGTGGCTCCCGTCGCGGCATAGACCACGGTCAACAGCAGCGTCGCCCAGGTATCTTCGGTGCGATAAAGATGGGGCTGGTCGGCGGCAAAGGTTATCGATTCCCCTGCCGTCAATGTCCGCGTGGCGCCTTCCGGACCGGCTTCCAGCCAGCCGCTCACCAGCGTCAGCGATTCAAGCGTGCCGGGTGTGTGAGGTTCAGCATGGCGCAAGGTATGCGGCGCGCAGCGCATCCAGTAGGCATCTACTTGGGGCGTGTCGGTCCCCTGATCGATCAGCCGCACTTGCACGCCGTCCTCGCCCAGCGGCACCGATATGGGCGCCACCAGCGTGCCGAACGGCACGTTCAACTGCACGGCCAGCCGCCAGATGGTGTCCAGCGTAGGGTTGCCGTTGCCTTGCTCGAGGCGCGATAGATTGGATTTGGCGACGCCTGCGGCGCTGGCCAGCTGCGAAAGCGACCAGCCGCGCTCGACGCGGAGTGCCTGTAAATGATGACCCAGGGTGCTGAGGGAGAGTGAATCCATGAGAGCCGCCGTGTTGCGTTAAAACGTTCCTTTTATAGAACGTTCTATATAAAGAACAGGCGGCTGTCAAACGACGTGTCAGCTGACACTGACCAATACCGCTGGGGGTGAGCAGCGGTGGGGTGCTCTCTAGGCGAAGGCGGCGCTTGTGTTGGGGGCGGGCGTTGCAGTCGCCGCGGGCACCCTCATGGCGTCGATGTTGGCATAGCCTTGTTCGACCAGCGCGACCACATCCGGTGACGGCCCCCAGCGCAGCAGCATGGTATCGATCACCTGTTCGGCTTCGTCAAAGCGCCCGCAGTGGCTAAGCAGCTTTGCCACGGTGTAATCGCAGGCGGGGGTATCAAACATATCTTCCCTGATTTCCTGGATAGCGAGCTGTAACCCGGCTTGAGAAATCTCAATACGCTGTTCGTGTTGCATAGCACTTCTCCTTGTGAATGCGGTTCAACATCGGCACTTGCCGATGGTTTTTAAAATTGTACCTATATTATACACGACGAAGCCTATTAGAATGACTCCAGCGGCGCGATAACCTGGGATATGTAAATGCATTATTATCGAAAACGATTTATAAGGCACCGGGGGTAGCTTGAAAATTGGTAATAAATGCTTAGATAACATTTAGTTAAATTCGGTACTGGGATAAGTGTGCCATAAAGACATGAGGGTGTCTCATTATTAGCGGCCAAACAAATAAATTTGTGCAAATGTTTGCAAGATGCACCGTTAGCAACTAAGGTTTGTGTTGTGCGCGACAGGGAATTGTCGAACTCGCCAGGAAAGGCAGGATTACGGACAAGTCAGTGAGACAGGAAGTCGATGACAGGACGTCACGTTGCACGCACCACGGAAAGGTATCCAGGATGGATAGGCAAGACAGGACGTCGGAGAAACACATCAAGGCCCCCGAAAGGGGGTTTTTTTGTGTCTGGATTTCGCCTCTGGCGTTGCCGTGCCATCCACCTGAAACCGAAGTCACGTCACCCAAACGGTCGCCATGGCACCCCATGGCGACGCCATGACGTTTAGTCCACCGCGACGCCACTCGACACCACAATGTCAAGCCGGTGGGACTTGCCATCCAGCGGCACACGCACGCCGTCTTGGTGAGGCACCAGCGCATGACCGTCAAGCGTTGCGCCGTGCGCGGCCTGGGTGGCACTGACCTTGACCACATAGTGGGTGCCGGCGATGTTAAGCGTTGCGCTATAACCCGGCCAGTCGTTGGGCAGGCAGGGGGCGAACACCAGCCAGCTGCCTTCCCGGCGAATACCCAGGATGCCTTCTATACCGGCGCGGTACATCCAGCCCGCCGAGCCCGTGTACCACGTCCACCCGCCACGCCCGGTGTGAGGCGCCACAGAATAGACATCCGCGGCCACCACATAGGGTTCCACCTTATAGCGGGCGGACGCGTCGGGCGTGCGGGCGTGATTGATCGGGTTGAGCAGCGCAAACAGCTCGTGTGCCTTGCGACCGTCGCCTAGCTTGGCAAAGGCGAAGATCACCCACATCGCCGCGTGGCTGTACTGGCCGCCGTTTTCGCGCATGCCGGGTGGGTAGCCGCCGATATAGCCAGGGTCGCGCTGTGGTTGGTCGAAAGGCGGCCAGAACAGCAGCGCCAATTGCTCGTCGTGTCTGATGAGCTCGCGCTCAAGTGAGCGCATGGCCGTGGCTGCCCGCTGAGGGTCGGCCACCCCCGAGAGCACTGCCCACGTCTGGGCGATCGAATCAATCCGGCATGCGTCGCTGTCCTGGCTGCCCAGCCAGCTGCCATCGTCGAAGGTGGCCCGTCGATACCACTGGCCGTCCCAGGCGGTGTTTTCCAGGGCGGTGCGTAGCGCCGCGGCGTGGCGACGCCATCGCTCGGTGCGTGTGGCCTGGGGTTGCGCCTGGGGCGTGGTAGTCGCTGCGGTGGGCGCTGGTTCGCGCTGCTCGGCAAAGGGCAGAAACAGCTCAAGGGTATGCGCCAGCAGCCAGCCTAGCCACACGCTCTCCCCTTTGCCCGCCTCGCCAACACGGTTCATGCCGTCGTTCCAGTCGCCACCGCCGATCAGCGGCAGGCCATGTTCGCCGGTGAGCGTCAGGCTCTGGTCGAGACCCCGGGCACAGTGTTCGAACAGTGAGGCACTTTCCCCCGCTGTCATGGGTTGGAAAAAGTGGTCGTGCTCGCCGAGCGCTAATTCGGCGCCTTCCAGAAAACTCACCGGCACGTCCAGCACGGCGGCGTCCTGGGAGGTGGCGATATAGCGGGCGCAGGCATAGGCCAGCCATACCCGGTCATCGGAAATACGCGTACGCACGCCCTGGCCGGAGTGGGGCAGCCACCAGTGCTGGACATCGCCTTCGACAAACTGACGGGAAGCGGCACGTAATAAGTGCTCACGAGTCGTTTCGGGGCGGGTGAAGGTCAGCGCCATGCCGTCCTGCAGCTGATCGCGGAAGCCATACGCGCCGCTGGCCTGGTAGAACCCGGAGCGCGCGGTGATCCGGCAGGCAATGGTTTGATACATCAGCCAGCCGTTGAGCATGATGTCCATGGCGCGGTCCGGGGTCGTGACCTGGATAGCGTTCAACTGCGTTTGCCAGTGGGCAGTTACCAGCGCAAGTTCGGCATCGATATCGGCCTCGCGGTAGCGGGCGATCAGTGCCTGTGCCTCGGCGGTAGTGCTGCTTTGCCCCATCAGCACTGTGATGTCGATGCTTTCACCCACTGCCAGCGTCACGCTACGGCTGAGTGCAGCGCAGGGATCCAGCCCCGCGCCGTGGGTGCCGGAAAGCGGACGGCGACGGCGAAGCCCGGCGGGCGCCTCCAGACTACCGCCGTGGCCGATAAATTCGCAGCGATCGGCCGTCCAGCTATCGGGCCGGGCGCCGATATCCAGAAACGCCACCCGGTCGGGAAAGGCAATATTCCAGGGGTTTTCAACCAGCAGTGCGCCACTCTCGGGGTCTGGGCGAGAGATAAGGAAAGGCGCTGACCCGCTGCGCGAGGTACCCAGCACCCACTCGGCATAAGCCGTCACCGAGAGCTTGCGGGGTCGCCCGGAATGGTTGGTGAGACGCAGCCGCGACAGCCTGAGCGGGGCCTCCAGCGGCACCAGGTGCAAGAGCGCCAGTGCGATGCCGTCCGCCTGATGCTCGAACTGGCTGTAGCCGAAGCCGTGGCGCGCGGTATAGCGACCCTGGTCGCGTACAGGGCGTGCGGTCGCGGTATACAGCGCCAGCGTCTCTTCATCACGCACATAGAGGGCATCGCCGCTGGGGTCCGCCACAGGGTCATTTGACCACGCCGTCAGTTGGTTATCGCGGCTGTTATCCGCCCATACGTAGCCAGCGCCCTCCGCCGATACCTGGAAGCCGAAGCCCACGTTGGCGATGACGTTGATCCATGGCGCAGGCGTTGTGCTGCCCGCTTCAAGGACCGTGACATACTCGCGGCCGTCCAGGGCAAAGCCGCCCTGGCCGTTGAAATATTCAAGCGTGGCGAGTTCGGGCGGAGGTGTTGTGTCGTTCGCGGTGGAGGGATTGGGAAGCGCGCCCTTGGCGTCGTTCTGGCTGGCTGAGGGTCGCTCCACCGGCAAGGTCATGGCGAGCTGGTTGGCCATGCTGCCGCGATGGGCCATCAGCGCAATGCAGGCGATCGATTGCAGCTGCGTGCGCGTCTCCAGGCTCATAAGGTCGGCGCGCAGGGCAACCACCGAACCGGGAACGTGATCCTTTTTAAAACGCGGCTGGGCCTGGCTGCTGAGCACGGCAGTGTCAATGGCTTGCTGCAGGTCCTGAACGTAGGAGGAAGCCCGTTCGTTGATGATCACCACGTCCACGGCCAGCCGCTTCATGCGCCAGTATTCATGGGCACGAAGCAGTTGGCGTACCTGGGCAATATCGTCAAGGCTATCGATGCGCATCAGGATGATGGGCAGGTCGCCGGAAATCCCGTGCTGCCAGAGCCGTGACTGCGCGCCGGCGCCGCGCTCGATGGCCTCGGCGGGGGCCCTGAAACGCGGGTCGGGGTACAGAATCGGCGCTGCCAGGCGCTGAAAATCCGCCGCTTCTTCAGGCTGGATACCCAGATGGCGAAGCTGAACCTGCGCCTGGGTCCAGGCGAGGGTCTTGGCCCGCTCGAAAGCGCTGCGGTCGTGGTGCTTATCGATCAGGTCCATCAGCGCGTCGCGGGAGTCGGCGACCACCGTCCAGTAAGCGATACGGGCGTCTTTGCCAGGTGCCAGGCGCAGGCGGTAGCGCAGCGCAAACACCGGATCCAGAACGCTGCCGATGCTGCCTGAAAGGTGTTCCCCCGCGGCCAGCGCCGAGGCGTTCAGCGTGCTTCGCCCGCGGCCCAGAAAGCGTGCCCGGTCGGTCTCGAACTCGAGCTCGCCGACGGTGACGCCTTCCACCACGGCAAAGTGGGCCGCCCAGACGGGCGGATCGTCAGGCGAACGCCGTCGTCTTGTGGCAATCAGCGCGTTACAGGCTTCCAGGTATTCAGTCACCACAAACATTTTGGCAAACGCGGGGTGGGCGTTGTCGGTGTCCGGCGTGGTCAAGACCAGCTCCGAATAGGAGGTGATATCGATATCCCGGGCGCGGCGGCCGTGGTTGGTCAACGATAGGTGACGCACCTCGCTGTCGTCCTCGCCGGAAACCAGCACCTCCATATGGCTGGTGATGTCGCCGTGGCGGTGGGTATAACGCGCGTAGTCCTCGGCAAAGAGGGCATGGTGGTGATCGTCTTTGGTGTCGCTGGCGGTCCTCGCCGTCTGCCCCGTGGCGGTCCATACGCCAGCGCGCTGGGTGTCGCGCAGAAAAATGAAGCTGCCCAGGTGATCGCGGGTGGCGTCCGGCTGCCAGCGACTGATCGCGATGTTGCGCCAGCGGCTGTAACCGCCGCCGGTGGCGGTGAGCATGACCGAGTAACAGCCGTTGGAGAGTAAATGGGTAACAGGCGGGCCATTGGCTGCGGTGGATACCCGGCGAATGGTTTGTGCCTCGTTGATGCTCTGGCTGGCCGTTGATTTCACCTCTTCGGCACGGGGGTGAAGAATGGCCACGTCCTTGGGCACACGCTCCTGCAGCAGTAATTCACTGGCCTGTATCATCGGCTCGCGGTGGAAGCGGGCGCGCATCTGGCCGTGGTGGAGCGTATTGGCAATGGCCACGATGGTCATGCCCTGGTGGTGGGCCATGAAGCTGCGCACAATCACGGCGGTTTCCCCGGCGGGTAGCCGCGAACGGGTGAAATCGAGCGCTTCATAAAAGCCGTAGCGGCCGAGCGCGCCCATTTCCGCCAGGCGCTTGAAGTTGCGGCAGGCGCCGTTGGGGTCAACCATGGCGGCGAGCCCTGTAGCGTAGGGGGCGATGACCAGGTCGGCGGAAAGCCCGCGCTTCAGCCCCAGCCCCGGCACGCCGAAGTTGGAATATTGATAGGTAAACTCCAGGTCGCGGGCGTTATACGCCGATTCGGAGATGCCCCAGGGCGCAGAGAGCTGCGCTGCGTAGGTTTCCTGGCGCTTGACCACCAGCCGGTTGGTTTGCTCGAGCAGGCTGCCCGCCGGAGCTCGCATTACCAGCGAAGGCATCAGGTATTCAAACATCGACCCCGACCAGGAGATCAGTGCCGAGCCAAAGGTGATAGGCGTTGCCGCCCGGCCGAGCCTGAACCAGTGGCGGGTCGGTACATCGCCTTTGGCGATCGCAAACAGGCTGGCCAGTCGTGCCTCGGAGGCCAGCAGGTCGTAGCAGCTGGTATCCAGGCAGTTGTCATCCAGCGAGTAGCCGATCGACAGCAGCTGGCGCTCGCTATCGAGCAGAAAGGCGAAGTCCATGCCCAATGCCAGACGCCGTGCGGTATCGGCGAGCTGTTGCAGGCGCAGGGAAAGGTCCTCTGCGATCGGGTCGTTGCGGTCGGCGCGATGCTGGATAACCGCGCTGTTGAGTGCGGTCACCCAAAACAGCACCTCCTCGCTGTGTGTCTCATCGCCGTGGTCGTTGAGATGAGTGCGCGCCAGGCACAAGGCGTCATCCGTCAACGGGGCGAGCGTCGCCAGGCAGGCCGACGACAGGGCATTCCCTTCAAGCTGCGCGTCAATCGCATCAAAGGCTTTGCCAAGCGGGGCGGTTACGGTGGTCGGCAGCGTTGTGGCGTGCTTGAGCGCCTGCCGTGCAAGGGCCAGCGTGTCGGCTATCCCCGGGCGAGGGTCCGCAAGGCACTGGGCGGCCTGCCAGGCTTCGCAGGCGTTGGCGATCGTAATGAGGTGACCCGCCAGGTTGCCGCTATCGACGGTCGAGACGTAACGCGGGTCCAGCGGTCGCAGGTCGTGGGTGGCATACCAGTTGTAGAAGTGTCCCCTGTAGCGCGGCAGGCCAAGCATGACCTCAAGCGTCGATTCGAGTCGCTCCAGTGCCTGTTGGGTACCGATCCAGCCGAAATCCCGCGCGGCCAGCGTAGAGAGCAGGTACAAACCCATGTTGGTTGGCGAGGTGCGCTGGGCGAGGACGGGGTGAGGGTCCTCCTGGAAGTTATCCGGCGGCAGGCGGTTATCCGCCGCGGTAACAAAGGTTTCAAAAAAGCGCCAGGTGCGCCGCGCAATCAGGCGTAACTCGAGCGCTTCTTCGGCCGACACCGTCGGCTGGGTGACGGCGCTATTGCTGCTGCTTAACCATGAGGCCACGGCGGGGGCGGCCAGCCAGAGCAGCGCCATGGGCAGTGCAATTGGCCAGGCGTGGCTAGCCGTCCATAGCGTGGCGATGGCCACCGCCAGCCCCAGCGCGGTGCCTGGGGCCATACGTTGATAGAAGCCGCGTACGGTGAGCGGCGGGCTTTTCATTGATTGGGCGGCGGAGGTCCACTCAAGCAGGCGCCGGTGGGTGACCAGCACGCGGATGAGGGTTTTGGCGATAGCATCCAGCATGCGCCACGCCTGGTCGGGTAGAAAGACCACCTGCAGCAGGCTCTGTGCGCTCCCCAGCTTCAGCTCGTCAAACCACAGATGATAATGGTGACGTAGTTGCCGCCGTGCGCGAAACGGGATAACGGTACTCGCCAGGGAGAGTAGGGCCGGTGCCCCAACGACGGCGAGCAGCAACAGGGTGCTGATGAGCGCCATGCTCAGCGGCAGCTGCCAGCTTACGGCCAGACTGGCGAGGACTAATGGCGGTAACACCGAGCGGCGCAGATTGCCGAGCATTTTCATGCGCCCGGTGAGCGGAAGCCCCGGGGCCACCAGCCAGGGCAACAGCTGCCAGTCGCCGCGGGTCCAGCGGTGCTGGCGCTTGGCCGCCACGTCGTAGCGGGCCGGGAAGTCTTCGATTACTTCGATATCGGAGGCAAGCCCGGCGCGGGCAAAAATACCCTCAAACAGATCGTGACTGAGCAGGCTGTTGTCAGGCACGCGGTTGATCAACGAGGCTTCAAAGGCATCGACCGCATAGATGCCTTTACCAGCGAACGAGCCCTCGCCGACCAGGTCCTGGTAAAGATCCGAAATCGCCGCCGCGTAGGGGTCGATGCCGCCGGGCGCCGAGAACAGCCGCTGATAGATGGAGCCTTCCCCCCCGGTGGGTAGCGACGGGGTGACACGCGGCTGCAGGATGGCATAGCCCTCCACCACCCGGCGCTGCGCCTGATCCAGACGTGGCTGGTTCAGCGGGTGGGCCATCTTGCCGATCAGCTGGCTGGCCGCCCCACGGGGCAAACGGGTGTCGGCATCCAGGGTAATCACATAGCGCACGTCGGTGGGTAGCTGGGGCGGATCGATAAAGGTGGTATCGAGCGCGCCGCGCAGCAGCCGGTTTAGCTCCTTGAGCTTGCCCCGCTTACGTTCCCAGCCCATCCAGGTGTTTTCAGCGGTGTTGAATACCCGGCGCCGGTGGAGCAGAAAGAAGCGTCTGTCGCTGCCGGAAGCCTGGGGGCAATAACGAAGGTTCAACTGCTCGACTGCGGCGTGGGCGGAGGAAAGCAGCGCCGCCTCCCCGGGTAGTTCCGCCTGGTTGGCATCAACGCCGTCCAGCAGCAGCGTATAGGCGAGCGCTCCGTCACCGCTGGATAAATGATGCACTTCGAGGCGTTCGATCTGTTCATGCAGGTCATCTTCGCCGGTCATCAGCGTGGGCACGGCCACCAGGGTTCGAAGCCGGGGCGGCACTCCTTTGGAGAGGTCAAGGCTGGGCAGCGGCTGGGCGTCGATGCAGTGAATAATCAGCCGGTTCACGACCTGTGTGGCGACGTCCACAATGGGTAAAAACCCCACCACGCCAAGCAGCATGAGCCAGGCCAGCGGCGCCTCACCGAGCGGCAGTGGGAGCCAGAGCAGTAGACTGCCGGCCAGCGTCATCAGGCCCAGGGTCACCGCCGCCATCATCACGCAATAGCTGCGCATGCCGTGACGAATCAACGTGCGGCGCAGCCACTGACGCGCGGAGGGTTCGAATGCCAGCTTGTGTTCAAGTGCGGCGCGGCCGGAACCGATCAGGAAGTAGCCGGGATCGCCCATCCGGGCGGCTTCTATCGGGTCGTCGGCGGTGGCCATGGCCTCGCGGGATAAATAGAGCGCGGCCTCCACCACCTCAAGCTCGGTATGCTGCGAGCCCCGGGCAAGCTGCTCTACGGCACTGCGATATTGATTGCGGGTGGGAAAGTCGAGCTGCGCAAAGCCGCTCTGCTGGCGCAACCGTGTGTCTACCGGGCTGATACTTTCGAACAGCTCGGCCCAGTCGATGCTGGACACGAAGCGCATGCTGGTGATGATGTTGCGCACGGTGACATTCGCCGCGCCCTGGCGCTGCTGGGCGTGCTGAACCATCTCATCGATGGTTTCACCGCGCCGACTGAGCTGCTCATCCAGCCAGCCCACCAGCGGGCTGCTGCGTGGGTCCAGGCCGCGTAGCCGTTTGGCGAGCTGGGCGGTGAAGGGCTCGGCCAGCAATCCGGTGTGGAACGTGAAGTCGCTGGTTTCCAAATGAAAGGTATGGCGTTCCTGCGCCGTCTGCTGCTCGGCAGGTTTGAGCCACCGGGTCGCCAGGGTATCGGCGTCGTCCCGTGCCGTTTGCTCACTGATCATCTGGTCAGCAAGCCGGCGCAGATTCTCGATCAGCACAATACGCAGCGAGATCGCCAAGGCCCATAGCTCGCCGATAGTCAGCGGCTGAACTCGCTGGTAAGCGGTCATGAAGGTTTGCAGCGTATCGAGGTCGAGATGGCTGTCGGTGTGTGCCACAAACGCCCAGGCAATGCCGAAAACCCGTGGGTAACCGGCAAACGGGCCCTTGGCGAGCTTGGGCAACTGACGGTAATAGCCGGGGGGCAGGTCACCGCGAATCTCACGAATCTGGGCTTCGATCAGATGGTAGTTGTCGAGCAGCCAGGCGGCGGCTGGCACGATATCGCGGCCCTCTGCCAGGGCTTTGGCACTGGCGCGGTAAGCCTTCAGCAGGGTGGCTGCGTTATCGTTGAGCCGGCGCGTCAGCGACACCACCTTGGGAGGCGTGGCAGTCACTTTCTGGGCATGCGCCAGGCTGCCGGCGTGCTGTTCAAGCCGCTCTGCGCTGAACAATTCTTCTCTGACGGGCAGCGTCGAATCCCACGGCGCAGCAAACGCATGGTGCGGACGCACAAAACGGACATATTGGTTCACAGATTCCATCCCGGTGAAAGTGGGCTCGACAGGCCGCAAAAAAACGCTGAATCCTTACCGGGACAATGATCCTGCCGTGGGCTTACGTCGGTTCGTTGGCGCACATAACGTGAGGTTTCAGACGGTGCCTTGAACACTGGCCTTATGGTGGCGCAGCGTCCAGTAGCCGCCCCATAGCCGTGTGGCCGTGGTGATCAGGCAGGCAAAGGCAAACACCACCGCAAGGGTGGAGAAGTGCGCTGGAAACAGACAGAACAGTACCAGGGCCACAACGGTCTCGGTGCCTTCGGTCAGCCCTTCCAGGTAGTAGAACGCCTTGTTGGGGAAGTGGGGGCGCTCGATGGCCTGCTGCCTGGCGGCAATGGCAAAGGCCAGGAACGACGTGCCGGTGCCGATAAATGCAAACAGCAACAGCGCCGCCGCCAGGGCGTTTTCCGACGGGTTGGCCAGGGCAAAGCCCAGCACCACCGCCGCGTAAAACACAAAATCCAGCCCGATATCCAGAAAGCCGCCGGCTTCACTCGACTGGCCGCTGACCCGTGCCAGCGCGCCGTCCAGGCCATCGCCCAGGCGATTGAGTACCACGGCCACCAGCGCAAGGCCGTAGTATTCCCAGGCCAGCAGCGGCAGGGCGCTGATGCCGATCAGGAAAGCGACGCAGGTCACCTGGTCGGGCGTGGCGTGCCCCTTCAACCGTTGAGCGAGCCGTTCAAGGGGGCGGTGGGTCAGGGGCATGGTCCAGCGGTCTAGCATGCGGCGCTCCTTGTGGTGAATGACGATGAAATCAGCAAGCTAACACACCAGTCGAGTGGTGACCTGGCCTATTAGGAAGTCCGTATTGGTTAAACTAAAGTCGTTATACTTTGGTATTAATTTACATAAAATGCTGGACTAAAGGCGTAGGGACATGGAAAACGGGGGCCGAAGAATGCGTGCGGGCTGGTTGGCTTATTATTCAATGAGTAGTCGTGCGTATTCTTCATAACCTTACACACTTTCGGTGAGCGAAGTCGTCGTATGCTAAGCAATGGAATGATGACGGTGTGGAACCAGCTTTGGGCTTCCCACCAGCAGGCAAAAACCCTGTTACTGTGCGCGCTACCTACCACGGGCGGTTCGGGAGGCGGTAGTGCGTCTGGCAATAATGACTCTGGACCTGAGCCTCGTCCACCGGCGTATAAAAAGCCGCAAAAAGTAGGGCTGCTGCTTGGCCCGCTGCTGTTCGCCTTTGTGGTGCTGTTCTTTCATCCCGCCGACCTGAGTTTTGAAGGCCGGATGGTGCTGGCCACGACGCTATGGGTCGCGGTGTGGTGGATTACCGAGGCGATCCCGATTCCGGCCACGTCGCTGCTGCCCATTGTCTTGCTGCCGATCACCGGGGCGCTGGAAAGCAGTCGGGTGACAGCGGCCTACGGTAACCCGATTATCTTCCTGTTTCTGGGCGGCTTCATGATCGCGCTGGCCATGGAGAAGTGGGGGCTTCACAAGCGCATCGCGCTGGCGATCATTGGCGTGCTGGGCACCAGTATCAATCGCATCGTGCTGGGCTTCATGGCCGCAACCGGCTTTTTGTCGATGTGGGTTTCCAACACCGCCTCGGTGATGATGATGCTGCCGATCGGTACGGCGATCGTGTATCAGGTCACTCAGGAGCTGGGTAAAAGCGAAGACGACCACCGCGAGGATATCGACAAGTTCAGCAAGGCGCTGATTTTCGGTATCGGCTACGGCGGTACCATCGGCGGCTTGGGCACCTTGATCGGCACTCCGCCCAACATCATCCTGGCGGCCACCGTGTCGGAGCTGTTCGGGGTGCAGATTTCCTTTGCCGAATGGATGTTCTTCGCCTTTCCCGTGGTGGTGATTCTGCTCTTCGCTGCCTGGCTGTTGCTGACCAAGGTAATTTATCGCGTCAGGTTTGCCGATTTGCCTGGGGGCAAGGCGGTGATCGATAAGGAGAAGCAGGCCCTGGGTGCCACCCGCTTTGAAGAGAAAGCCGTGCTGGCGGTGTTTCTGTTCGCCGCCTTTATGTGGATCACCCGCTCGTTTTTGTGGGAAGGGCAACTGCTCACAATTCCCGGCATCAACGACACCATGATTGCTATAGTCGCGGCCATTGCGCTGTTTTTGATTCCCGCCAGGAATCAGGGCGGCTGCCTGCTGGATTGGGAGGTGGCCAAGGACGTGCCCTGGGGCATCCTGCTGCTGTTCGGCGGCGGGCTGGCAATTGCCGCCGGCTTCAGCTCCTCGGGTCTGGCCGAATGGATCGGCGAGCAGATGAGCGTGCTCGAGGGCGTCAACTTCCTGCTGGTGATTTTGATGGCCAGCGCCATGGTGCTGTTCCTGACCGAAATTACCTCGAACACCGCGACCGCGACGATGATTCTGCCGGTGCTGGCGTCGCTGGCGCTGGCGCTAAACGTGCACCCCTTCGTGCTGATGGTGCCGGCGGCCATGGCGGCCAACTGTGCCTTCATGCTGCCGGTGGGCACGCCGCCCAACGCGATCATCTTCGCCACGGGCAAGCTCAAGATCATCGAGATGGTGCGCAATGGCTTCGGGCTGAATATCCTGGCGCTGTTGTTGATCGTCGCCGCGGTCTACTTCCTGCTGCCGATGATGTGGGGCGTTGACCTGACCAGCTATCCGGAGGCGTTTCGCCGCTAGTTAAAGGATAACTTAAGCCTCAAGAAAAACGCCCCGCTTCGAGCGGGGCGTTTCGGTAGTGAGGTTGGTATGATGCCCTTACGTTTTTCTGCTGAGTTTGCCATGCGTCTATTGCACACCGCCGACTGGCACCTTGGTCGGCTGTTTCACAACCTGTCGTTGCTGGATGACCAGCGCTTCGTCCTCGATCAGCTGATCGATATCATCGACCGCGAAGGCGTCGAGGCGGTGCTGATTGCCGGGGATATCTACGACCGCTCGGTGCCGCCTGCTACAGCGGTGGCACTGCTGGATGACGTGCTGACGGCGCTGTGCAGCGAACGCAATCTGCCGGTGGTGATGATTTCCGGCAACCATGATAGCGCTCAGCGGCTGGGCTTTGGCGCGCGCCATTTGCGCCAGGCCGGGCTGCATATCCTGTCGGATTTAACCGACTGCGACCGGCCGGTCACGCTGTCCGCCAACGGCGTGGAGGTGGATGTCTTCGGCATCCCCTACGCCGACCCGGAGTACGTGCGCAGCCAGCTGTCGGTGGACGTGCGCGACTTCGATAGCGCCCACCGCTACCTGGTCGAGCGGATCAACGCCCGGCGCCACCCAACACGCCCCACGATACTGATGAGCCACTGCTTTGTGGACGGCGGAAGCGCCTCGGATTCCGAGCGGCCGCTGACGCTGGGCGGCGCCGAAAGCGTGGCCTGGGAGCCTATGCAGGATTTCGACTATGTGGCGCTGGGGCATTTGCACGGCCCGCAGTATAGAGGCGGCGAGCATATCCGCTATAGCGGTTCGCTACTCAAGTACAGCTTTTCCGAAGCCCGGCAGCGCAAAGGGGTTACCCTGGTGGATATCGACGCCAGCGGCGTCACCGGGATTGAGCACATTCCGCTGGTCCCCCGCCGCGAAGTTCGTGTGCTGGAGGGCGAGCTGGACGCGCTGATCGACCAGGGGCGAACGGATACCAACGCCGACGACTACCTGCTGGTGCGCTTGACCGACCGCCACGCCATTCTCGACCCCATGGGCAAGCTGCGCGAGGTCTACCCCAACGTACTGCATCTGGAAAAGCCCGGCATGCTGGAAGGGCGTGGCCAACAGACGCTTGATCGCGAGCGGCTGCAGTTCAGCGCGCTGGATATGTTCAGCGACTTCTTTACCCAGACCAGTGGCGAGCCCATGAGCGACGAGCAGGCCGAAGCGATCAGCGAATTGATCGGCGAGCTTGGCCGCGACCAGGAGGCCGGGCAATGACGCCGCTATGTTTGTCCATGCAGGCCTTTGGCCCCTTTGCCGGTCGCGAAACGGTTGATTTCGCGGCGCTCGGCCAAAGCCCGCTGTTCCTGATCAACGGCCCCACCGGGGCGGGTAAAAGCTCGATTCTCGACGCGCTGTGCTTTGCCCTTTATGGCCAGACCACCGGCGCCGAACGTGACGCCAGCCAGATGCGCTGCGATCAGGCGGCGGCAACGCTGCTCACCGAAGTGACGCTGGACTTCCGCCTGCGCGGTGAGGCCTTCCGGGTGCGCCGCGTTCCCCAGCAGGCGCGTCCCAAGGCGCGCGGTGAAGGCACCACCACTCAAAATGCCGAGGCTCAACTGTGGCGGCTCACCGCCGACGGCGAGCAGGGCGAGTGCCTCGTGGCCAAAAGCGTCAGCGATGCCACGACCCAGGTTCAGGGCCTGATAGGCCTCGACGCCAGCCAGTTCCGGCAAGTCATGGTGCTGCCCCAGGGCAAATTCCGCGAGCTGCTGCTGGCCGAATCCAAAGATCGTGAAAAAATCTTTTCCCAGCTGTTTCAAACCCAGATTTTCCAGCGCATTGAAGAGCGCCTGCGCACCCAGGCCAATCAGATCGAACGCGAGGTGAACGACCATCGCCAGCGAGTAAAGGGCATCCTGCAGGCCAGTGACGTGGACAGCGACGCCGCCCTGGAAGACGAACGCCGCATCCTGGCGCCCCAGTGTAAGGCCGCCGAACAGGCATTTCTGGACGCCAAAGCCCGCCGCGAAGCCGCCGAGCAGGCCGAGCGTCAGGGCCGGACGCTTCAGGCGCAGTTTGATCAGCGGACCGCGCTCAACGCTGCCAGGCAAGCGCTGCTCGACCGTCAGGATGAGATACAGGCGGCGCAAACACGGCTTGCCGCCCATGGGCAAACCCAGGCGCTGGCGCCGGCATATCAGCAGCTGCAGACGGCGCTGCACACGGCCCGGGCGAACCGCGACGAGCGCGCTCAGGCGGAACAGGCTATGGCCGAGCAACAGACGGCACAGGCCGATGCGCAGCGTGCCCTTGAGGCGGCCAGGCCCGATGCCGAACAGCTACCCGCCTGGCGTGAGCAGGCGTTCCGGCTGCAGCATGCTGTCAAGCAGTGCCAGGAGTTGGCCGCGCTCGACACTCAGCGCCACCGGCTCGCCGACCAGGTTGAGCAAGCCGGCGCCGAGATCGACCGCCAGCGGCCGATCACCCAGGCCGCCGAGCAGCACGCCACCGAGCAGGAAATGCGCTGGCACCAGGGCCAGGCCGCGCTGCTCGCCCAGCGGCTGGAAGCCGATGCACCGTGCCCGGTATGCGGTAGCCGTGAGCATCCTGCGCCCGCCGTCGCTGAGCAGACGCCGGTGAACCAGAGCGATGTGAAAAAAGCGCGCGCGGCGTTTGAGCAGGCTCGCCAGACGCTGACCAAGGCCGAGCAGCACCATGCCCAGCTCGCCCAGCAGCTGGCCGACAAGAACGCCCACTGCCAGCGGCTGCGTGAGGAACTTGGCGAACACGCCTCGCTCGAGGTGCTGGAGGCCGATCAGGCCAAGCTCAGCGACGCTATCCAGGCGGCCGAAAGCGCCTGGCAAATCGCCCAGCAAACGGCTCAGCAAGCGCAAACCGCGCTGGCCCGCGCCGAGACCACGCTTGCGGATGTCAGCCAGCGCGAAGTCCGCGCCGAAAGCGCGCTCGACGAGGCCCGGCAAGCCTGGCAGCAAGCGCTGGCCGATAGCGCCTTTGACGATGAAGCCGCCTTTAACCAAGCCCGGCTTAGCGAGGTCGAACACCAGCGCCTGCAAGACACGGTGACGGACTTTCAGCGCGAGCAGGCCAAGCTGGAGGGGCAGCTGGAGGCCAACCAGGCCCTTCTTGAAGGGCAAACGCCGCCGGACCTGCCCGCTCTGGCGGAGCGCGTCGACGAAGCAAAGCGCCAGGAGCAGGCCCACCAGCAGACCTATCAGCAGTTGGCGACGCGGGTCGCTCAGTTGGACGCCACGCGCCAGAAACTCGACGCCGCCCAGGCTGCCCAGGCCGACCTGGAGGCGCAGTATCGCGTGTGGGGAACGCTCAGCGAGGTGGCCAATGGGCGCACCGGGCATCGGATCAGTCTGCAGCGTTTCGTGCTCGGCGTGTTGCTGGACGACGTGCTGATCCAGGCCTCCGAACGGCTGATTCGCATGAGCCGCGGGCGCTATCAGCTGGTGCGGCGCGAGGACCCCTCCAAGGGCAATAAAGCCTCGGGGCTGGAACTGGATGTCGCCGACACCTACACCGGCAAGAACCGCCCGGTGGCGACGCTGTCCGGCGGCGAATCCTTCATGGCCGCGCTGGCGCTGGCGCTGGGGCTTTCCGACGTGGTTCAGGCCTACGCCGGCGGCATCCAGTTGGATACGCTGTTTATCGACGAGGGCTTTGGCAGCCTGGATCAGGATGCGCTGGACCAGGCGATTGCCATGCTCAGCGAACTGCAGATGGGCGGGCGCATGATCGGCATTATTTCCCACGTCAGCGAACTCAAGGAGCAAATGCCAGTCCGTATAGACGTGCTTGCCAGCCGCCAGGGGAGCACCATCGCGCTTCAGGGCACGCGCTAGCGTAGCGCTGCACGAGCCGTTCAATCATCTTGGCCAGATGTTTAACTCTAGGAGTGGAACCATGAATGCAAGCAAGATTCTCCAGCAGCTCATGCAGCAGGCGGGAGGCAGCCAGAAAGGCAGCGGTGTCGACGTAAAGGGTATGCTCGATGGTCTCTCCAAGCAGTTCGGTGGCGGTAGCCAGGGCGCCAAAGGCGGCAGTTCCGGCGGGGTAGACATGAAAAGCCTGCTGGGCGGCGGTGCCATGGGCATGCTGGTGGGGTCCAAGCGCGGTCGCAAGCTGGGTGGTAAAGCGCTCAAGTACGGTGCCATTGCCGGGGTGGGTGTGCTCGCCTGGAAGGCCTGGCAGAGCTCACAGGCCGGTAAAAACGCTTCCAGCGAGTCGCAAGCAAGTGCGGAAGGCGAACGCGTCGAGGTGCTGGACGGCGAGTACCAGGAGCGTCGCAGCCTGGAATTGTTGCAGGCGATGATCATGGCCGCTCGGGCTGATGGCCATATTGATGAGCAGGAACAGGCGCTGATTACCGAGCAGATCGATGCGCTGGGCGCCGACGCGGAGATGCACCGCTGGGTCGAGCAGCAACTGAAAGCCCCGCTGGATGCCAAGGCCCTGGCACGCGAAGCGGATTCTCCCCAGGCGGCACGGGAAATGTACCTGATCAGCGTTGCCGTTACCGATGAGCAAAACCCCATGGAGCGTGCCTGGCTGGATCAGCTTGCAAACGCCCTTGATCTGTCCAAGGAGATGACCGCCGAGCTTGAGCGCCAAGCGCAGCAGGCGGGTTAATGCTGGAGACAATCAATTTCTGGATTGCCACCGGCTTCGGGCTGGGGTTGGCGCCGGTGGCGCCGGGCACCTTTGGTTCACTGTTGGGTATTCCGCTGGCTTGGTGGTTACTGGGCAGGCCAACGAGCCAGCAAGCGGCGGTAATCGGCGTATTGTTGGTAGCGGCGGTGCCGGTTTGTCACGTCGCCGCGTGGCATTATGCCGGGCTGGATCATGGCAGTATCGTCGCCGATGAATACGTGGCATTTCCGCTGGCGGTCATCGGCCTTAGCGCCGCGCGCCATCCGCTGATCATGGCGCTGGCGTTTGCGGTCTATCGCTTCTTCGATAGCCTCAAGCCAGCGCCGATTCATCTGGCGGAGTATGTCAGCGGCGGCTTTGGCATCGTGTTGGATGATGTAATCGCCGCGCTGGTGACCTGGTGCGTTATTGCCAGTGGTCTATTCGTCTGGCATCGCTACCAGCTTCGCAGCGGTTAACGAACCCTGCTGTCGGATGCATATAAGAACGCCGCAGGCCAAAAGCCTGCGGCGTTTTCTTATCGGCTTAGCATGCCGTGCCTGTAGGCTTACTCATTGACCACGATGACCGATTTGGCGTTGACGAATTCGTGCATGCCGAAGCCGCCATGTTCACGCCCGTAGCCGGAATCCTTCACGCCGCCAAAGGGCATTTCCGGGGTGGCGACGCCAAAGCCGTTGATGAACACCATGCCGGTATCGAAATACTGGCTGGCAAGCTCGGTGGCGCGCTTCACATCCTTGGAGATGATGCCGCCGCCGAGGCCGTAACGGCTGTCGTTGGCGATGCGCATGGCGTCGTCGTCATCCTTGGCGCGAATCAATGCCGCCACCGGGCCAAACAGCTCGTCATCGTAGGCGGGCTGGCCGGGGGTGACGTTATCCAGCACGGTGACCGGATAAAAGGCGCCTTTGCCTTCGGGCTTCTGGCCGCCGCACAGAATCTTCGCGCCCTTGCGTACGCTTTCTTCCACCTGCTCATGCAGATCGTCGCGTAAATCGACGCGCGCCATTGGACCTACATCGGTGCCGCTTTGCGTAGGGTCGCCTACCTGCAGGGCGTTCATCTTCTCGACGAAGCGCTCCTTGAAGGCCTCATAGTTTGCCTCGGTAACCACAAAGCGTTTAGCGGCCACGCAGGTTTGACCGGTATTGTAGACGCGACCCATGACGCAGGTGTCCACGGCGACCTCCAGGTCGGCATCGTCGAGCACCAGGTAAGCATCGTTGGAGCCCAGCTCGAGCACCGTCTTTTTCAGATGCTCGGCGGCCTTGGCGGCGACCTTGCGGCCGGCACCGTCGCTGCCGGTCAGCGTGACGCCGCGCACCGCCTTGTGGGCGATGACTTGGTCGGATACGTCGTGGGAAATCACCAGCGTGCGGAAGACGTTTTCCGGCAGGCCCGCCTCGCGGTAGATTTTCTCAAGCAGCAGGCCGCTGCCGGTGACGCATTCGGCATGTTTCAGCAGCACGGCATTGCCCGCCATGATGTTGGCGATCGAATAACGCACGACCTGATAGGCAGGGAAGTTCCACGGCTGAATGCCGTAGATGACGCCCATCGGCGAATAGGTCACGATGCCGCGCTCACCGTTGCTCGGGTTACGTACTTCATCGGCGAGCGTTTCCGGGCCGTGCTCGGCGGTGTAATCGCAGATGCCTACACACAGGTCGACTTCCTGGTAGGCCTGCTCGGGCAGCTTGCCCATTTCCTTGATCATGAAGTCGGCAAGCTCTTCCTTGTGCGCATTGAGCGCCTCGCCGATGGCCTTGACCACTGTGGCACGGTGTTCGAGGGGTTTGAGCCGCCAGTCGAGAAATGCCTGATGACTTGCCTCAACCACCTGAATCGCCTGGCTGGCATCCATCAGCGCATAGGTTTCGAGCGTTTCGCCGGTGGTTGGGTTAACCGTCGTGATGCTGTTGCTCATAAGATCTCCTATCTTTAGATCAACGCGTTAAATCAATACTTTTTAAAACTGCTTCCAATCAAGCAAAGTATTGTCTGAATCAATGCAGAGTCGGCGCTTGGCGTTCTAACGCATAACTGTATTAGACGACTGGTCTACTCATGCTGAAAATACTGTAGTAGAAAAATGCCGCCGCTGCCTAATAGACAAACCCTATGGGGTAATAAGGAACGGGCTAGTCAAACGTCGGCCCGCCTGCTTCGTCACCCCAGACCTCTTCCAGGCGATCATCACGGCCACAGCTGAAGCGGTAGAACTTGTAGCGAACGGGGTTCTTGTCGTAGTAGTTCTGGTGGTATTCCTCGGCCTCCCAGAAGGTATCGGCGGGCAATATTTCGGTGGCGATTTCTTCGTCGAAGCGGTCTTCCATTTCGGCTTTGGAGGCTTCGGCGAGTTCGCGCTGCTCGTCATTCTGATAAAAAATCGCCGAGCGGTACTGGTCGCCCTGGTCGCAAAACTGCCGGCCGACCGCAAACGGGTCGATATTGCGCCAGTAAATCTCGAGTAGTTGTTCGTAGCTGATCCGGTCGGCGTCGTATTCCACCTTGACCACCTCGATATGGTCGGTATCGCCGCTGCTGACGTCGTCGTAAGTAGGCTCTTCAAGCTCGCCGCCGGTATATCCCGATATCGTGGCCGTCACCCCGGGTTGGCGGTCATAAGGCGGCTCCATGCACCAGAAGCAGCCACCGGCAAAGACGGCTTCAGCGGGTGTTTCGGCCTGCAGTGAGCTGCTGGTCATGCCGATAGCGGCGGTCGCGATACACAGCGTCAATGGACGTAGAGATAAGCATGGCATCATGGGGGGACTCCATCTGAGTGAAGCGTGCAACTCATTAAATGTGAGTCGTTAAGTCGCTGAGTGGTTCACTTTCCTTACAGTCGGTTGACGGTCAATTCTCCATCTTTAGCCATGTCGAGGGGGCCACACGTCATCCAGGGTTTTTAACGCGGCGGCAATGGGAGGTTCAACTGCGCGGTCTTGTCGCCATATCAAACCCAGCGCACAAGGCAGGCGCACTTGGTCCGCCACGGCCAGGCCGCTCTCCTGGCGTTCGGCCATGGCCAGGGCGTCGCGTGCCAGGCTCAGCCCGACGCCGGCGCGCACCAGATCGAGCATGCAGGCTTCCTGATCGACCTGGGCGACGCGGTTGGGCGTCACCTGACTGGCGGCAAACCGGCTTTGCAGCAACCGGTGATGCACCGAGTCGGGCGGAGTGACGATCCACGGCAGTCGCGCCATCGACGCCCAGCGCGTATCGGTCAGCCGCGTCTCCCAGCCGGCGGGGGCAATCACGTGGTAGTCAAACTGGGTGAGCTCCCGCCAGGCAAGCGCCGGGTGGCCGGTGCCTTCCCCGGGTGGGGCCAGGTAAAAACCGACGTCCAGCTCGCCTTGTTCGATGCGCGCCAGCACACGCCCGCTCATGCCGTGGTGTAGTTCGGTTTCCAGTTGGGGCGCCCGCAACATCAGGCGGCTCAAAAACGCCCCGAGGCGAATAAATTCAGGGTCGACGATGGTGCCGATGGTCAGCTTGCCGCGCAGCGTGCTGTGCAGCGCACTGGCGGTCTGGTCAAAGACGCTGGCGCTGGCCAGGGCTTTCTCGGCGGCGGGCAACAACGCCAGGCCATCGGCCGTCAGGCTCAGGCCCTGGGGACGTCGGTTGAACAGGGTCAGTCCCAGGCTGGCCTGTAGCTGCTTCAACTTTAGGCTAACAGCGGGCTGGGTGAGGTGTAGTTGCTCGGCGCCGCGCGAGACGCTACCCGTTCGGGCAACGGCCACAAACGCGCGTAGCGTGGCGTATTCCTGCATGGGCGGCTCCCTTTAGGGGTAAGTGATATCAGGAAAGCTTATATCTTGGTTAAGAATTACTCAATTGATTGCCCCGCAAAGCCCGGTAATGTGGTCTTATCGATCCCTTGACCCTCATGACACTTATAAAGGTTGCTTCCATGACCACCCCGACAACGACGACCGCTATCCATCACTTCATCAACGGCCGGACTAGCGAAGGGACCGGCGCTGCCCAGGACGTGTTCAACCCGGCCACGGGGCAGGTGACCGGGCGCGTCTCATTGGCCGGGGAGCGCGAGGTCAACACGGCGGTGGAGGCGGCTGAGGCCGCGTTTCCTGCCTGGACCGACACGCCGCCGATTCGTCGGGCACGGGTGATGTTCAAGTTCCTCGAGCTGCTCAATGCCAACAAGGATGCCGTTGCCGAGGCGATTACCAAAGAGCACGGCAAGGTGTTTACCGATGCCCAGGGGGAAGTGGCCCGCGGTATCGACATCGTCGAATTCGCCTGCGGTATCCCCCAACTGATGAAGGGTGACTACACCGAACAGGTCAGCACCGGGATTGATAACTGGACGGTGCGCCAGCCGCTGGGCGTCGTGGCGGGTATCACGCCGTTCAATTTTCCGGCCATGGTGCCCATGTGGATGTTTCCGGTCGCCATTGCCACCGGCAACACCTTTATTCTCAAGCCCAGCCCGCTGGACCCCAGCGCCTCGCTGCTGATTGCCGATCTGCTCAAGCAGGCCGGCTTGCCTGACGGCGTGTTTAACGTGGTGCAGGGTGGCAAGGAAGCGGTCGAGCTGCTGCTGGATCATCCTGACGTCAAGGCGCTGTCGTTTGTCGGCTCCACGCCCATCGCCAACCTGATTTACGAGCGCGGCGCCCGCCACGGCAAGCGCGTCCAGGCGCTCGGCGGGGCGAAAAACCATATGGTGGTGATGCCCGACGCGCACCTGGATAAAGCCGTGGACGCGCTGATCGGCGCGGCGTATGGCTCGGCGGGCGAACGCTGCATGGCGATCAGCGTCGCGGTGCTGGTCGGCGACGTCGCCGACAAGGTCGTCCCCGCGCTTACGGAGCGTGCCAAATCGCTCAAGGTCAAAGATGGCATGCAGCTGGATGCCGAGATGGGGCCGATCGTGACGCGGGAAGCGCACCAGCGGATCACCGGTTACATCGACAAGGGCGTGGCGGAAGGCGCCGAGCTGCTTGTCGACGGGCGCGAGTTTGATGCGGCCCAGACCGGCGATGGCTGCGGTGACGGCTTCTGGATGGGCGGCACGCTGTTTGACCACGTCACCCCGGACATGACGATCTATAAAGAAGAAATTTTCGGCCCGGTGCTGGTCTGCGTGCGGGTGCCCGATGCGGCGACCGCCATTCAGCTGATCAACGACCACGAATTCGGCAACGGCGTCAGCTGCTTTACCGAGAGCGGCAGCGTGGCGCGTGAGTTTGGTCGCCGCATCCAGGTAGGCATGGTCGGCATCAACGTGCCGATTCCGGTGCCCATGGCCTGGCACGGCTTCGGCGGCTGGAAGCGCTCGCTGTTCGGCGACACCCATGCCTACGGCGAGGAAGGCGTACGTTTCTATACCAAGCAAAAGTCGATCATGCAGCGCTGGTCCGACTCGATCGATGGCGGGGCGGACTTTGTCATGCCCACGGCCAAGTAAATCGCACTCGCAGCGGGAGTCAGCTCATGTCCGATACCCTTCATCAGTTTGACTACATCGTGGTCGGCGCAGGCACAGCTGGGTGCCTGCTGGCCAACCGCTTGAGCGCCAACCCGAATCACCGGGTATTACTGATCGAGGCGGGCGGGCGCGATAACTACCACTGGATTCATATTCCGGTGGGCTATCTCTACTGCATCAATAATCCGCGCACCGACTGGATGTTTCGTACCGAGCCCGACGTAGGGCTCAATGGCCGCTCGCTGATTTATCCACGGGGCAAGACCCTGGGCGGCTGTTCCAGCATCAACGGCATGCTGTATATCCGCGGTCAAGCGAGGGATTATAACCACTGGGCCGAGGTGACCGGTGACGATGCTTGGCGCTGGGAAAATTGTCTGCCAGATTTTATCAAGCACGAACACCATCATCGCCTGGATGAAGGTGGCGATGCCGATGCTGAGCACCGCGATTTTCATGGCCACGGCGGTGAATGGCGGGTGGAAAAGCAGCGGCTAAGCTGGCAAGTGCTGGATGATTTTGCTGAAGCGGCGGCACAGTCAGGCATTCCCCGGACACGCGATTTTAATCGCGGCGACAACGAAGGGGTGGACTACTTTGAGGTCAATCAGCGCGCCGGCTGGCGCTGGAATACGTCAAAAGCGTTTTTGAAGCCGGTGCGACAGCGTCGTAACCTTACCGTTTGGCACTCAACCCATGTCAACCAACTGGTATTCGCTAACGATGGCACAACGCCAAGATGTATTGGTGCCGACGTGGTGCGCGAAGGTGAAACACTGCGTGTGAATGCCAGCCAGGAAGTGATCCTGTCCGCTGGGTCGATTGGTTCGCCTCAGTTGTTACAGCTTTCCGGTATTGGTCCCGCTGACTTGCTGGACGAACATGGTATCGAGGTGGTGAGCGCCCTGCCCGGGGTGGGCGAAAACCTGCAGGATCACCTGCAAATTCGCTCGGTGTATAAGGTACAGGGGGGTAAAACGCTCAACACGATAGCCAACTCACTGATAGGAAAGGCTAAAATTGGCTTGGAGTATGCGCTTAAACGTACCGGGCCCATGAGTATGGCGCCGTCGCAGCTGTGTATATTTACGCGCAGCTCCGAGGAGTATGACTATGCCAATATCCAGTACCACGTTCAGCCGTTAAGCCTGGACGCTTTTGGCCAGCCGCTACACCCGTACGCCGCGATTACGGCGAGTGTGTGCAACCTGAATCCCAGTAGCCGCGGGTCGGTCAGGATTAAAAGTCGCGACCCTCGTCAGGCGCCCGCCATCATGCCGAATTACCTGAGTACGCCGGAAGATCGCAAGGTGGCCGCTGATTCGCTGAGGGTGACACGAAAAATTGCCGAGCAGCCCGCCTTTGCCAAGTACCAGCCCGAAGAAGTCAAGCCCGGCCTCGAATACCAGAGCGACGATGAACTGGCGCGTCTGGCCGGGGACATCGGCACGACGATCTTTCATCCGGTGGGCACCGCGCGCATGGGGCGGGAAGACGACCCGATGGCCGTGGTCGACAGCCGGTTGCGCGTTCGCGGCGTCAGTGGCCTGCGCGTGGCGGATGCCAGCGTGATGCCGACGATCACCAGCGGCAACACCAATTCGCCGACGCTGATGATCGCCGAAAAAGCGGCCGGATGGATATTATCGACACGGTCATCGAACTGACATTTTTTTGAGCGATAGTGTTGACGTGTGCTGAAACAAGGCGCATCCTTCTCGGCAGTAGGTTAGCAAGTCGAACGTAGTCAGCAGTATCGAAGCGCCGCAAGCGTTGAGTCTGGTGAAAGTTTCTTGTTCTACCCACTGCAACTCGGGTATTACCCGGCTCTAAATACGCTTAATCGAGGATTTCGATCATGGCAACTGGTACTGTTAAGTGGTTTAACGACACTAAAGGCTTCGGCTTCATTTCTCCGGACGACAATGGCGACGACCTGTTCGCGCACTTCTCCGAAATTCAAGCTGACGGCTTCAAAACTCTGCAAGACGGCCAGAAGGTTTCCTTCGACGTCACTCAGGGTAAAAAAGGCCTTCAGGCTTCCAACATCAAAGTGCTATAAGCTAGCCCATTGATGTTTGCCATTAGCGTACAGCGCTAATGTGCTAAAAAACCCCGCTCATGCGGGGTTTTTTGTATGTGTATGAAAAGCTGCCACATTACTCGCCCCGGCCGTCGCTTTGCGCTAGGGTGACGTTTTTAAGTAAGGAATGGATGATCATGACAGCGCCTGGCGAACTCATCATCGAACCGAAAAGCGGCAAGCCCGCCGATGCGTGCGTATTCATACTGCACGGCCTGGGTGCCGACGGACACGACTTCGAGCCCCTGGTGCCGGCGTTAGGCTTGCCTGCCAGCGCCAACGTGCGCTTTATCATGCCCCATGCCCCGCGGCTGCCGGTCACCATCAACGGCGGCATGGTCATGCCTGCGTGGTACGATATTCTGGCGATGGACCTCGGTCGCCGGGTGGACGAAACTCAGTTGAAAGCATCCGCCGAGCGCGTTCAGGGTCTCGTCCAGGAGCAGATTGACCAGGGAATCGACAGTCAGCGGATTATTATGGCCGGGTTTTCCCAGGGCGGCGCCGTGGCTTACCACGCAGCGCTTTCCTTCCCGCAGCCTCTGGGTGGGCTGCTGGCCATGTCGAGCTACTTTGCCACCGCCGATAGCATTGTGCTGGCCGAGGCGAACAAGCAGATCCCGATCGAGGTCCAGCACGGTAGCTTCGATCCCATCGTGCCGGAAAGCCTGGGTAAAAGCGGGGTAGACCGCCTATCGAGCCTGGGCTATGCGGTCAACTATCGCCAGTATTCCATGGCCCATTCGCTTTGCCCGCAGCAGGTGAGCGATATCGGTCGCTGGCTGTTGCAGCGCCTGAGCGCCTGACGACAGCCTTCCCATCCGCGCCGCTAAGGCATTTTCAGGATTAGGCATGTTTCGACCTTCGCGTGGCCGCCAAGCCGAGCTCCCCAATGAAATCCCCAAAGCGGGCTGGCACGATATTGTCTGGAGGGTCATTCGCTCGGCACGTCGCGATCGCATCATGCTGCTGGCGGCGGGCGTTGCCTTTTATGCCCTACTGGCGCTATTTCCTACCATTGCCGCGGTCATTTCTATCTGGGGATTGTTTTTCGATCCTCACGAAGCGAGCCATCAGCTCTATAACCTGATTCGATTGATGCCCCCCGAAGCCGCCAAGCTCATCGACGAGCAGGCTCAGGAGGTAGTGGACGGTGTTGATTCGAGTAATGAAATGGCGGCGCTGGTGGGCCTGCTGATCGCCATGTTCATTGCCTCGAAAGGTGTCAGTGGACTGATTGTCGGGCTCAACGTCGTCTACGGCGAGAAGGAGAAGCGCAGCGTCTGGTGCCTGGGGCTGCTGGTGACCGCCATGACCTTCGGGCTGATCGGCATGACGCTTTTGACCTTGGGCTTCATTGCGCTGGTGCCGATGCTCGTCGATGCCCTGGCGGTGGCCTCGCCGTTCGACCACGTGGTTGATTTCATGCGCTGGCCTGCGCTGCTGGTCATGATGAGTGCGGTCATTGCGCTGCTCTACCGTTTTGCTCCTTACCGCCGCTCTGCCAAATGGGAATGGTTGAGTGTCGGTACGCTGGTGGCCACCCTGTTATGGCTGCTGGGGTCGGCCGGCCTGTCGCTTTATGTGCGCTACTTTGCCAACTTCAGCGAGCTCTACGGTTCCCTCGGGGCGGTGGTGGTCTTGATGCTGTGGTTTTTGCTCTCGGCCTTTGTGGTGTTTCTGGGCGCCGAGATCAACTGCGAGCTCGAGCGCCAGACCCGCCAGGACACCACTATCGGTGAGGACCGCCCGCTGGGTTGCCGCGAGGCCTACGCCGCCGATACGCTGGGGCGAGAGCATCCCTGGAAAGGCGATGACGATACCCTGAGCTCACCTGAAGACCGCACTCATCGTGACTAACCGTTGAAGGACGTGAAGAAGCCTTGAGTGATGGACCGATTGAGGCGTCGTAATGGGTGCCTTCCGCCGTTGGGCGGAAGGCAAAGCCTGATGGAAAGAAAGGTGTTTAAAGCAGTTCCTCGGCGGCCAGCGCCAGGCGGGAGCGTTCGACGCTTTTCAGCGTGATGTGACCCGCATGGGGCCAGTCGCGAAACCGCTCCACCACGGCGGCCATGCCGCAGGTGTTGGCGGTCAGGTAAGGCGTGTCGATTTGTCCGACGTTGCCCAGGCAGACGATCTTGGTATTGCGTCCAGCCCGAGTGACCAGCGATTTCAGCTGTTTGGGCGTGAAGTTCTGTGCCTCGTCGATGATCAGGAAGGTGTCATTGAGGGTACGCCCGCGCATGAAGCTGGGCGCGCGTATCTGCACCCGTGAGCCAATCAGCTGCCGTGTGGCGCCGTTATCCCAGGTGGATTCGCCTTCTTCATTGCGCAGCAGATTATCCATGTTGTCATGGAAAGCGCCCATCCACGGCGACATTTTCTCCTCTTCGGTGCCGGGTAGAAAGCCGATATCCTCGCCCATGGGAATCGGCGCGCGGGTAAATACAATGCGTTCGAACTGCTTCTGATCAAGGGTTTGCTGGAAGGCAGCGGCCAGCGTCATGAAGGTTTTGCCAGTGCCCGCGTTACCGGCGATGGTGACCAGGTCGATCTCCGGGTCCATTAGCAGATTAAGAGTGAAGTTTTGTCGGCTGTCGTGGGCGTGAACGCCCCACACGCCGGCGTGATGGCGGTAGTTGGTCAGCAGCTGCAGGCGTGCCGACGAGGGCGATAGTTCGCGGATAATCGCCTCGAACTCGGCGCCGTTTTCGCTATCCGACACCAGCATGCCGACGTGCCAGTGGCGGGGCATGTCGCCACTCAACTGGTAGAAGGTATGGTGGTCAACTCGTTCGACGTTGACGTCGACATTCAGCGCCTCCCAAAGCGACGCCCCGTGCTGGCCTGCCGAGGCGTATACCTGGGCGCCCTCAATCATCGCGTCGCTGTCATCGAACGCACGATCATTGAGGTAATCCTCAACGGGGACCTTTAACGCCGCCGCCTTCACACGCAGATTGATATCCTTGGTGATCAGAATGACCGATGCGTCGGGGCGTTCATCGCGCAGGCGGCAGGTTTCCGCCAGAATGCGGTTATCCGGGCTGTCGTCCAGCGAACTAAAGGACTGCAAATCGTTATAGCAGAGAAAGTGAAGGTGACCGGACTCGCCGGTAATGCGGGGGATCGGAATGCCTTGCTGAATTTCGTCGAAGGTTACCTGGCTGGTTAAATCCGAGAGCGTACGGCTGATCTGGCGTGCCGTGCGGGCGATTTCGCGAATACCGTTTTTATGCTTGTCCAGTTCCTCCAGGACGGTCATGGGAATAACGACATCGTGCTCATCAAAGTTGTAGAGCGCGGCGGGATCATGAATCAGGACATTGGTGTCCAGCACGTAAAGCCTAGTTGCTTTCTTATCGAGTCGTACCATCGTGGCATTCACTCCGTGGTTGACGGCAACATCGACACTGGCAGGTGCGTCTTACGCCCTAATGACACTTGCCTGTGTCGTTAAGATGGCGTGTCCTAGTACCTCCTTATTTAGCGCTTTTTAATAGCGTGGAAGGCATTGGCGGTTTTTTCCACCAAAACTATTTCAACGCTGCGCCAGCGCCGTCGGTTATCATGAGCCCACTCCCCGAACTAAACGGAGCCCCCGTGACCCCCTTTATCGCTGAGCGCCGCGCGCTACGCCTATCTGCGCTATCGGCCGGCCTGTTTGCCCTGGCCGGGCTGGTGCTTGGGCTGGCGAGCGGATCGATCACCATTTTGTTCGATAGCGGCTATTCGCTGCTCAGCCTGGTGCTGGCCTCGCTTTCGCTGTTGGCGCTCAAGCAGGCGCGCAAACCGGCTGACGATCACTATCCCTTCGGGCGGCTGACGGTAGAGCCGCTGGCGGTACTGCTCAAAGGCGTGGTGATTGCGCTGGTGTGTCTGTTCTCGCTGGTGTCGGCACTGTGGAGCCTGATGCGCGGGGGGCAGGTCGTGACCCTCGACCTGGCGCTGATCTTCGGGGCCGTCAACGTCAGCGGCTGTTTGCTGACCTGGTGGTGGCTCAAGCGCTATGCGCGCATCGCCGATTCCTCGCTGCTCACCGCCGAACTGCGCCAGTGGCAGATGGATACCGGGTTAAGCGCCGCGGTCATGCTCGGGTTCGCTTTGACCTGGGGGCTTACGCTGACCCCATGGGCGGGTTATGCGCGGTTTGCCGACCCGGTGATGGTGCTGATGATTGCCGGTTACTTCCTGCCCATGCCGATCCGCATGGTGCGCGGGGCTCTGCGCGAGCTGATGTTTGGCGAGCCGGTGGGCAGCGTACGCCAGGAGGTCGTCAAGGAAGTGGCTGAATTCGATATTGCCGATGACGACGTGCGTCTGGCACAGGTAGGCAGCTTTCTGATGGTGGACATCCAGATCGACAAGCAGCAGATCGACAACGCCGAAGACATTGTCGAAAGCGTCGAACAGCATTGCAAAGAGCGCAACCTGCGACCGGTGACCAGCATCACCCTGGCCACTTGATCACTCAAAACACGGGCGTTGGTGTTTCAATAAAGCCGTTCACCCATCGTTGTCTTTCTTCTGCGGCTTGCCCTTACGCTTTGTGCCGGCCATTTCCTCCAGCTCGTCCTCGTCCATGGAGTCGTACATCTCCTTGGAGGCGCCGACGAGTTCGCTGGGCTTGGTTTCACCGCGTTTGGCGGAGAGCGCGGCACCGGCGGCTTTTTGCTGTGCTTTTGACGTGGCTGGCATATATGACTCCTGTCGGTTGACTTCCTTTGGTCTGTCACGCTATTAAGCTTAGCAGCCAGTCAATGGCTTTCCACACGACCGGCCTAACCCGGAGACATGTTCCATGACACCGGCAATTAACAGCGCAAAACACGCGGGCATTGCCTTTCACGTTCACGATTATGCACACGATGCCGCCGCCGAGTCCTACGGCCTTGAAGCGGCGGAGAAGCTCGGCGTTCCCCCCGCCCAGGTGTTTAAAACCCTGGTGGTGATGCTCGACGGCAAACAGCTGGCGGTGGGCATGGTGCCGGTGGATAAACAGCTTGGTCTGAAGCAGATCGCCAAGGCAGCAGGGGCCAAGAAGGCGACCATGGCAGCCCCCGCGGAGGTCGAGCGTGCGACCGGCTATGTGCTGGGCGGTGTCAGCCCGCTGGGTCAAAAAAAGCGCCTGGCCAGCTTTCTTGATGCCTCGGCCGAGAGCTTTGCTACGCTGTATGTCAGCGCGGGTCGTCGCGGGCTCGAAATCGAGCTGGCGCCGAACGATCTGCTGGCGCTCAGCCAGGCGCAACTGGCGCCTATCGCCGCATGACAACAGCGCGGGGCGAGGCACTTTCTGGTATGGTGCGAGGCATTCAGGCCGCTCATGCTTTGCAGGGCATTTTCGCCCCTTCAGGAAATTTCTGTGTCCGACACTTCTTTTGCATCCCTGGCGCTGCCCAGTGCACTCGCCAGCAATCTCGACTCTCTCGGTTATCACCAGATGACGCCGGTTCAGGCGCAAAGCCTGCCGCCGATGTTGGCCGGCCGCGACGTGATGGCCCAGGCCAAGACCGGCTCGGGTAAAACCGCTGCCTTTGGGCTGGCATTGCTGGCCGGCCTGCGCGTTGACGCCTTTGCGGTGCAGGGCCTGGTGCTTTGCCCCACGCGGGAGCTGGCCGATCAGGTGGCCGAGGAACTACGTCGCCTGGCCCGGGCCATGCCCAACGTGAAAATCCTCACGCTCTGCGGTGGGGCGCCGCTGGGGCCTCAGCTGTCCTCACTGGATCACGGTGCACATCTCGTGGTGGGCACGCCGGGGCGCATCGAAGAGCACCTGCGCAAAGGCTCCCTGACGCTGGGGTCGTTGACGGCGCTGGTGCTGGATGAAGCCGACCGTATGCTGGACATGGGCTTTCAGGCATCGATTGACGCGATTATTGCCGACACCCCGGCGGATCGCCAGACGCTGTTGTTCAGCGCGACGTTCCCGGAAGAACAGACGTCCGGTGATCTGGCGGCGATGACGCGTGGCGTCATGCACGACCCAGTGGCGGTCAAGGTCGCCGAGATGCACGATGCCAGCACCATCGAGCAGCATTTTTATGGTGTGGCCAACGAGGAGGCCCGCTTTGACGCGCTCAAGCAGCTGCTGATGGTCAACCATCCCACCACCAGCGTGGTGTTTTGCAACACCAAGCGGGAAACCCAGGCGGTGGCGGATCGGCTGGTTGACGCCGGCTTCAGCGCCGTGGCGCTCCACGGTGGCCTGGAGCAGAAAGATCGTGACCGCCTGCTGGTGCTGTTTGCCAACCAGAGCGCCTCGATTCTTGTCGCCACAGACGTGGCTGCCCGTGGGCTGGATATCGCCCAGTTGGACGCCGTCTTCAACTACCAGATCGCCCGGGAACTCGACGTTCACGTCCACCGGGTAGGTCGCACGGGGCGTGCCGGGGCGAGCGGGATTGCCTGCACCCTGGTGACCCCAAAGGAGGCCTATCGTCTGGAACGACTGGCCGACGTGCTGGGTGAAAGCCTGGCCACCGAGCCGTTGCCCAAGGCCAGCAGTAACACGCCGTTCGAGCCGCCGATGGCGACGCTTCAGCTGGCAGGTGGCAAGAAAGACAAGCTGCGCCCGGGTGACATTCTCGGCGCCCTGACCAGCGAAGGCGGGGTGAAGGGTCATCAGGTGGGTAAAATCAGCGTGCAGGCACGCAACGCCTATGTGGCGGTCGCCCGCGAGGTGGTCCAGCAGGCGCAGGCAAAGCTTGAGCGGGATAAATTAAAAGGGCGAGCCTTCCGCGTTCGTCGCATTCGCCATTGAGCGCATAGCTGAGCGTTCGTAACGCGTTCGTAACATAGAGGAGCCAACGCAGCGACCCATGAAAATCCCTAAACGATTACAACCCCTGGTCGATGACGGCATGATCGACGAAGTCATGATGCAGTTGATGAGCGGCAAGGAAGCGCAGGTCTATGTGGTGCGCTGCGGTGACGAAGAACGCTGTGCCAAGGTGTTCAAGGAAGCCAAGCAGCGCAGCTTCAAGCAGGCGGTGCAGTATCAGGAAGGGCGCAAAGAGCGCAACAGCCGCCGCGCCAGGGCGATGGCCAAGAAAACTCGCTACGGGCAAAAAGAGCAGGAGCAGGCCTGGCTCACCGCCGAAGTGGATGCCCTCTATCGGTTGGCGGCCGCCGATGTCCGCGTACCCAAGCCTTACGGCTTTGTCGACGGCGTGCTGCTGATGGAAATGATCACCGACGCCGAGGGCGTGGTGGCGCCGCGTCTGGGTGACGTCACCTTGACCCATGAACAGGCGCTGCGCTATCACGCCAAGGTCATCCAGGATGTGATTCGCATGCTGTGTGCCGGTCTGATTCACGGCGACCTGTCGGAATTCAACGTGCTGGTGGACGGCGAAGGCCCGGTGATCATCGACCTGCCTCAGGCGGTTGACGCCGCCGGAAACAACAGCGCCGCGGCCATGCTTTACCGCGATGTGGACAATATGCGTGACTATTTCGGTCGCTTTGCTCCCGAGCTGTTGACCACCCATTACGGCAAGGAAATGTGGGCGCTTTACGAATCCGGCGAGCTGCATCCGGATAGCCAACTGACCGGCCACTTCGACTTTGATACTCACATTGCCGACGTCGATGAGCTCATGGAAGTGATCGACGACGCCAAAGAGGAAGAGGCTGATCGACAGGCGCGCATGCGCGATGACGACGACGATGATGGAGAGATTCCTCAGCCTTACTGACCCAGTAAATAGGCTCCTTTTGTTTTATAGCAACGCAAGGAGCCAGGTTTGAGCTGTTGTAATGCTTTTAAGGCTTAACCGAGTAGCTCATTGGCCTGCTTGACCACGTTC
>JBNJJK010000019.1:0-38354 GCA_051750125.1 Pseudomonadota bacterium | reverse complement strand
CCAGAGCCAGAGCCAGAGCCAGAGCCAGAGCCAGAGCCAGAGCCGGCTCAGGCAAGCGTAACGGTACCGGGCGGGCATTGGGATCACGCCCAGTGGCTGGCCCAGTTCGATGCGCTTGGGTTGGGTGGCTTGACGCGTAACCTGGCGGCCAATTGCCTGTTGGAAAGCGACGATGGTCATACGCTGACGCTACGCCTGGCGCCCAGCCAGGCGGCCATGCAGGCCGAGGTTCATCAGACCCGCATCGAAAAGGCACTCGCTGAGCTTGGGGTGACGCGCCGCGTTGTGTTTTTTGTGGAAGCGCTCCCGGAGACATTGGAGACGCCGCGGCAGCGTGAGGTGCGCCACCAGACCGAGCGTCATGCCCAGGCGGTTGATGTCTTGCAGCACGACCCCCATATAGTAGAGTTGAAGCAGGCCTTCGGCGCACGGCTTGTCGAAACCAGTGTCAAACCCGTTGACTCAGCGCTCTAACGCTGTGCGATCAACTGATAATTGGAGAGTCTTACCATGATGAAAGGCGGCATGGGCAACTTGATGAAACAAGCCCAAGAGATGCAGGAAAAAATGCAGCGTGCCCAGGAAGAAGTGGCCGATGCTGAAGTGTTGGGCGAAGCCGGGGCCGGCATGGTGAAAGTGACCATGAACGGTCGTCACGACGTCATTTCGGTGGATATCGATCCAAGCGTCATGCAGGAAGACAAAGAGCTTCTGGAAGATTTGCTGGCCGCCGCGGTCAACGATGCGGTGCGCAAGGTCGAGGTTAATTCAAAAGCCAAAATGGAAGAAGCCACTGCCGGGCTTGATCTGCCCCCCGGTTTCAAAATGCCATTTTAAATGATGCGGTTTTCTCCGCTGGTTGAACAGCTAATGGAGGCCTTCCGCGTGTTGCCGGGCGTTGGCCCAAAAACCGCGCAGCGCATGGCGATGCATCTGCTGGAGCGCGAACGCCCCGGCGGCCAAAAGCTGGCTGCCATCATCCAGCAGGCGATCGACGAAGTCGGCTACTGTCAGCGCTGCCGAACGCTGACCGAGGCCGATATCTGTGCGTTGTGCGAAAGCCCGCGTCGTCACGATCACCTGCTCTGCGTAGTGGAATCCCCCGCAGATCAGCTTGCCATTGAAGAAGCCGGTGGTTTCCAGGGCCGCTATTTTGTGCTGCACGGCCATCTGTCGCCCCTGGACGGCGTAGGTCCCGAGGCTATCGGCCTGGACCTGCTCGAAGCCCGGGTGGCCGAGGGACAAATCAGCGAAGTGGTGCTCGCCACCAACCCAACGGTGGAAGGAGAGGCGACTGCGCACTACATCGCGTCATTGCTGGCGGACTACGGCGTATCGCTGTCGCGGCTGGCCTACGGCGTGCCGATGGGCGGCGAGCTGGAATACGTGGACGGCGGTACCTTGAGCCGGGCGTTCAATGGCCGCCAGCCTTTCAGCAGCGAATAACTCACTTTAAGCAAGCGCTCAGGCGATTGTATTGACAGGGAATAGCCTTTTGTCTTCATCTCAGCCCGCTGATATCAGCTGGATTGATTCACCGCAGGCGCTTGACCTTGCCTGCGCGCAGGTGGCTGACGCCGCCGTGATCGCGCTGGATACGGAGTTCTTCCGGGAAAACACCTTCTTCCCGGTGCCCGCGCTTATCCAGTTCAGCGCCGGGGCGCATGCCTTCCTGGTCGACCCGCTGGCGACACCCTGTACCGACGCCTTTCGACACCTGTTGCAGAACCAAACCGTCAAACTGCTGCATGCCTGCAGTGAGGACCTTGAGGTCTTTCAGATCTGGGCGGGCGTCGTGCCCACCCCCTTGATCGATACCCAGGTAGCCCAGGGGTTTCTCGGCGACAATCCAGGGATGGGCTACCAAAAGTTGGTAGAGGCCTGGGTCGGCAAGACATTGCCCAAGGAAGAAACCCGCTCCAACTGGCTCGAACGTCCGTTGTCTGCTGCCCAGTGCGAGTATGCCGCGCTGGACGTTATCTATTTGCTGGACGTATGGGCCAAGCAGCGCGAGGCGTTGATAAGCCTTGATCGTCTGGCCTGGCTGGAGAGCGACTGCCGTCAACTGATCGATCAGGCGGGGCGTAGCGATGACAACGATACCCAGTGGTACACCCGTCAGCGCCAGCTCTGGCGGCTGAATGCGACCCAGTTGGAAGCGTATCAGCTGATGACCACCTGGCGGGAAGGCGAGACCCGCCGCCGCGATTTGCCGCGTAACTGGCTGATCAGCGACAAACGGCTGATGGCCATCGCTGAAGCGATGCCGACCAATCGCTATGAGCTTTCCCAGGTCGAGGGGTTAACGCCGCCGCTTATCAAAAAGGAAGGCGACGCTTTGCTCGGGTTCGTCAAGCAAGCGCAGCATACGCCTAGCGAGCGGCTGCCCACACCCTGGCCCGACCCCATGCAGCCGGCCTTCAAGCGACGCTTCAAGGCATTGAAGAAAGTGATCAACGAGCACGCCACTCAGTTGGGGGTCGCCCCGGAGGTGCTGATGCGCCGTCGTGATCTGGAAGCGCTGGTCATGCAATCCCTGGCGGGCTCGCCGTTGATTCTGCCAACCGGGTGGCGAGGTGAACGCCTCAATGATGATTTGACGACAACGCTGGAGGCGCAGGCAGAGTGAGCGATAAACTGCTGTGTGAAATCTTCAAAAGCACGCGCAAAGAAGCCATGTACCTTTACGTGGATAAGCGCCAGGGGCTCGAACACGTGCCCGAGGCGCTGCTGGGTTCATTTGGTAAACCCGAGCCCTTGCTGACCATGATTCTGACCGCGGACAAAAAGCTGGCACGTGCCGATGCCGCCGAGGTGATGGAGACGATTGCCGAACAGGGGTTTTATTTGCAGATGCCCCCCGGTGATGAGCCCAACCTGTTAGCACAGCATCTGGCCGAGCAGCGCGCGTCAGACACATGAATTTTCTTGCCCACGCCTGGCTTGCTCGGGAGGGGAGCGACGATTTTCTTTACGGCAACCTGATTGCCGATGGGGTCAAGGGCGGCGATCTCTCGGCCTGGCCCGCGGCCACCGCACTGGGTATTCGTCATCACCGTCGAGTGGACGCCTGGGTGGATGGCCATCCGCGTACCAGCGCGGTGTTGCGCCGGGTGCCTTCCCCGCATCGCCGGGTGGCGGGGATAGCACTGGACATTGTCTGGGACCATTTTTTGTCCCTTGAACACCAGACTGACCACCGCCAGCAGGCGTTGATCGAGCGCTGCTATCATCTGCTCAATGAGCGTTCGGCGCCCAACCGTCTGGCCGGGATGGTAGGCCCTTTGGTCAGCCACGACTGGCTAAGACGCTACGCCGATTTTACCTTTACCTGCCAGGCGATCGCCGGGGTTGGCAGAGGGCTTTCAGGCCCCAATCGACTGGCTGAGCTTGTTCCGTGGCTGCACGATGATTACGCTCAGTTGAAAGACGATTTCGAGGTGCTTTGGCCAGCGCTTTACGCGGCGTTGGGCAGTCAGCGTGATTTAGCCCCACAGACGAGCAGTGATGGAAATTGAAAGGTGAGCCAATGACGAGCGAACTGCGTGAACGTTTTTGGGAGCGGTACACGCTGGAAGAGTTGACGCCTGCCGAATGGGAAGCGCTCTGCGATGGGTGCGGACAGTGCTGCCTGCTGAAGCTTCACGATGAAGATAGCCAGGAGCTTGCCGTGCTCAATGTCGCCTGTCGGCTTCTGGATACGCACAGCTGCCAGTGCAGCGATTACGCCAACCGGTTTGCCTACGTGCCGGATTGCACCCAGCTCACGCCAGAGCTGGTTAAGGAGTTCACCTGGCTACCCAAGACTTGCGGCTATCGCCGGGTCGCTGAAGGGCGCAAGCTTGCTGGGTGGCACCCCTTGCTGAGTAACGATGCAGAGCGCGTGCATCGCAAAGGGGTCAGTGTCCGCAGCTATGCCGTCTCCCAGGACGATGTCCCCGAGCATCAGCTGGAATCCCACATTATTGCCGTTTTGCCCATGTAGCCCGCCGTCCTTGGACTTTCAGGCTGCCAGGCATCATAGCGCTCTCTAGACGGTCGGCGTGCGGGCCGGCTTGTCCCAGATGGACAAAAACGCTTCTTTTACCGGCTTGGTGGCCTCGGTCAGCGTGTGAGCGGGCGAGGCCGCTTTGCGGGTGCGTGGCTTTTGTGGGGCGTCCCAGATAGTAGGAAAGTGCTCGCGATAGGACATGATGTTCTCCTCAAGGTCTACGTCGTTAGTAGTTTCGACTAAAGGATAATATGCCATACAATTTCATTTTATGGAAATGTTTTCCATAAAATTGTTGGGCGGTCGGCGAGCATCAGGTAGCTGCGGTAAAGCTTGGCAGGATGCCGAGGGCGTTAGCATCTGCCGCCCTCGGCGTCGGCAAGGTCAATCCGCCAGGTTTAGCGCCCACAGGATGAATGCATCCTGACGGGCGGCATCACGCCACGCCTTGAAGCGACCGGACGCGCCGCCGTGGCCGCTGCTCATATCGGTATGCAGCAAGACGGGCGCGGTCCCCTGCTGTTGTTGACTGACCCTTGCATAGAATTTCGCCGGCTCCCAGTAACTTACCCGTGTATCGAACCAGCTGCCTTCCAGCCACAACGCGGGGTAGGCTTGCGCGGTAATGTTATCGACAGGGGAATAGCGGGCTATGCGTTCCGCTACTGCGGGGTCGTTGGGGTTGCCCCACTCGCTGTATTCGGCGGTGGTTAGCGGCAGGGACGGGTTTTGCATGGTGCGCAGCACATCAAGGAAGGGCACCTCCAGCACCGCGCCGCAAAATGCCTGGGGCGCACGGTTAATGCAGGTGCCGACCAGCAGTCCCCCCGCGCTGGCCCCGCAGGCGACAATACGTTGTGGGTCGCTCAGCCCCTGATCGGCCAGGGCGTCGCGCGCGGCAAGAAAATCATCGAAGCTGTGCTCCTTGTGCGCCATCTTGCCATTCAGGTACCAGGGTTCACCGCGTTCGCCCCCGCCGCGCACGTGGGCCACGGCGAACGCGCCACCGCGTTCGAGCAGATCCAGGCGAGCAATGGAAAACCATGGGTCGAGTGGTTCGCCGTAAGCGCCGTAGCCATAAAGTAGGGTGGGGAGTGGCTGGTGGTCGAGGTCGCTGCGCATGACGATCGAGACGGGCACGCGTTCGCCGTCTGCGCTGGTGGCCCATATGCGTCGGCTGGTCAGCTGTTCTGGGGCCAGGCTGCCATACACCGGTATGCGCTTGAGCAGGGTGCGCTCGCCGGTGGTCAGATCCAGCGCGTACCAGCTGGGCGGACGGGTAAACGACTCTTCGCGCAGTCGCAGCACCCGGGTATCAAAGTGTGGCGCATCCTCAAGCAGCTGCGAGCACAGCGGCTCTGGCTGGGCGAGGTAGTCGTCGTGGGTGATCTGATGCTGGTCGTCAAGCTCGAGCTGACGGAGGTGAACCTGGGCTTGGTCATGGTCGCGCTCGCCAAGCATCAGCCCCCAGGCAAAGGCGTCAACGCCTTCAAGCGTGGTGTCCTGGCGCGCGGCGACTAGCGTCCGCCAGGCGGGCGTATCGGCATCCAGCTCGTTAATGGGTAAAAAATCCAGCTGAAAATGCGTGCTGGATTGATTATGTAAGCGATAAAATACGCCAGGACGGTGGTCGATGGTGTATTCGACTCCTGGTTGGCGGGGCTGAAGACAGCGTGGCGCGTGCGTCGGCGTCTGGGCCGGGACCACATGGACTTCGCTGGTGTCCTTGGAGGCGCTTTCCAGAATCAGCCATTCCCGGGAGCGGGTTTTACCCATTCCCAGCCAGAATTCCGGATCCTCCTCGCGCAGCAGCAAGGTTTCTGACTGACAGCGTGGCGTTTGATCGAGGGCAAGGTAGATTGACCACAGGCTGTCCGGGCGTTGGGTGTCGTCGAAGCGGCTAAACAGCAGCGATGCGCCCGCCGATGTCTGGTCCTCCGCCCAGCAGATGCCCGGGCCGATGTCGCCCAGCAGCTGTGTCGGCTGACCCTCGGGGAGGCGCTTGAGCCATAGCTGAAAGCGCTCGTCGCCCTGGGTATCCTCGGTCCAGGCGAGCCATTGTTCATCCGGGGAAAGGGCCATGTCGCCCATATCGTAAAAGGCCTGGCCGTCGGCGCGCTGGGGGACGTCCAGCACCAGCTCGCGCGTCTCAGGCTGCCCGTTGCGATGCCGCCACCAGCGAGGATAATCCTCATCGGCGGCGGTTTCGCTCCAGAACGTAAAGTGGTCGAGCGTTGTCGGAAGACTGGTGACGGCCAGTTCGCGGCGGCGAAGGTGGCTGTCGTAAAGCGTATCGGCGAGCGGTTCCAGTGGTTTGAACCACGCGGCGTGCTGCTTATTGGCCGCCGTCAGAAAGTCGCTGACGGCAGTGTCATCGCGCTGCTCCAACCAGTGCCATTGTGGATCATCCGCGCGATAATAGTCGGTAACCGGGTGGCCGACGTGCAAGGCTGGCTGTGCTTTCATAAATTGATAGGTACCATAACGGAAAATCTACGTTGGGTGAGTTCACCCTCATGAGGAGTATTATGCTGTTTGCTGATTCAATGTCACTGTTGTGGTTGAGTTATTACGGGGTATCGCTAGTCGTGTTGGTGGCGGTGTATTTTGCGTTTGCCTTCTTGCCCAGGCTGCCGCGCCTGGTGCTGACCTGGTGTATCGGTGGCGCAATGTGGGCGCCGGCGCCATTTCGGTTGCCGTTGATCGAAGAGGGCGAGTTTTATGCTGGCTGGGCGCCCTCGGCCATGGTCGCCGCCGTAGGGTTTCTGGAGAGTAACCTAGGCGCGCTGCGTAATGGTCTGCTGTGCGTGCTGCTGGGGATGGTGATCGGGGGCGCTGTCGGTGTGGCATTGTGGTGGCGCGGTCGTCACAAGGCAACAGCGGCTCCGGAGGAAGAAGAACACCCCGCCAACGATCCCGATGACACCCGTCGTCGCGAACCGGTGATCGGCTAAGCCCCGGCGGGAGCACCTTAATGTGCGAACTACTGGGCATGAGCGCCAATGTGCCGACGGATATCTGCTTCAGCTTTGCCGGGTTCTTGCACCGGGGAGGCGGCACCGGACCCCACCGCGATGGGTGGGGGATCGCCTTTTATGAAGAAGGCGGCTACCGGGAATTTCGTGACCCCCATCCCTCGGTCGACTCGCCCATAGCGCGGCTCATCTGCGATTACCCGATCAAGTCAAACGTGGTGATCAGCCATATCCGCCAGGCCAATGTGGGCGGCGTGCGCCTGGCCAATACCCATCCGTTTACCCGTGAAATGTGGGGGCGGCCATGGTGCTACGCGCACAACGGCCAGCTCAGCAACTGGCAGCCCCTGCCGCTTGGCTTTTATACCCCGGTGGGGACCACGGACAGCGAGCACGCTTTCTGCTGGTTGATGAGCGAGCTGCGCCAGGCGTTTCCCACACCTCCTGACGAACAGGCGCCACTATGGCAAACCCTGCATGGGTTGTGTGAGCAGTTGCGCGCACTGGGCGTATTTAATCTATTGCTCTCGGATGGCACATACCTCTATACCTACTGTTCAACTAAACTTGCTCATATAACCCGTGCGGCGCCTTTTGGAGAGGCGGTACTCTCCGACGCTGAATTGACGGTCAACTTTGCCGAGCACACGACACCCAACGATGTGGTGTCGGTGATCGCCACCGAACCGCTGACCCATAATGAGCAGTGGTATCGCATGCAGCCGGGGGAGCTGCTGGTATGGCGGGATGGCGAGATTCAGGCGCGTTATTTGAGTCAGGCCTGATGCAGGGCTAGGGCTAAAGTTGAAACGCAAGTTTCAATCGATCGTTTTACAGTGGTAGGTCAGTCGTATATCGTTGCGGTTTTCGCGACTCGACAACAACAAGGTCGATGACGACATCGACATGGAAACTGGAGATTGCCCATGAGCGAACAAGCTGAAGCCCCTATCCTTCGCGGTCCCGCGCTTGAAGGGCTGGAACAGTACGGCGCCGTAACCGATGTCTTTCATGCCGCCGTCGAGCGCTTCAGAGACAAGCCGGCGTTCAGCTGCATGGGCAAAACGCTCAGCTTCAATGATCTGGACCGCCTCTCGGCTAACTTCGCCGCCTGGTTGCAGCATGAGACCGACCTGGTGCCCGGCGACCGTATTGCCATTCAGCTGCCCAATGTCCTGCAGTTTCCGGTAGCGGTATTTGGTGCGCTGCGCGCCGGCTTGGTGGTGGTGAACACTAACCCGCTATATACCGAGCGCGAGATGGCCCACCAATTCAAGGATGCCAACGCCAAGGCTATCGTGATTCTGGCCAACATGGCCGACAAGCTTGAGCGCGTGCTCGACAAGACCGACATCAAGCATGTCGTGGTCACCGAGCTTGCCGACCTGCACGATTTCCCCAAGCGCCTGTTGATCAACAGTGTGGTCAAGTACGTCAAGAAAATGGTGCCCCGCTTTTCGTTGCCCCAGTCGGTCAGCCTGCGCGATGCGTTAAGCAAGGGCCAGGCGTTGAGTCATCGCGAGGTGACGCGCGAGCAGGAAGATCTGGCGGCGCTCCAATATACCGGCGGTACGACCGGTATGCCCAAAGGGGCGATGCTGACTCACCGCAACCTGGTCGCCAATATGCTGCAGGCCCGGGAAGCGATCGGCGGTAACCTTACCGACGGCGACGAGTTGGTGATTGCACCGCTGCCCGTCTATCACATCTACACCTTTACCGTTAACTGCCTGTTTCTGATGGAGACCGGCAATCATTCGGTGCTGATCACCAATCCGCGTGATCTGGATGGCTTCATCAAGTCGTTGAAGGGCATGCCATTTACCGCCTTCATCGGGCTCAATACGCTGTTTAACGCCTTGTGTAATCGCGAAGATTTCAAGCAGCTCGATTTCTCCAAGCTGCACCTGACCATCTCCGGTGGCATGGCGCTGACCAAGACGTCCGCGAAGCGCTGGGAAGAAGTGACCGGCTGCCCCATCGCAGAAGGTTATGGGCTGACCGAAACCTCGCCGATTGTCAGCTTTAACCCCACCGACGCCATTCAGTTGGGCACCATCGGCAAGCCGGTTGCGGGTACCGCAGTCAAGGTCGTGAATGCCGACGGTCAGGATCAGCCCCTGGGCGAACCCGGCGAGCTGTGCGTGCAGGGCCCTCAGGTCATGAAGGGTTATTGGCAGCGCGAAGAAGAAACGCGCACCTCCATCGATGCGGACGGCTGGTTCCACACCGGCGATATTGCCGTGCTGCAGGAAGACGGCTATATCCGCATTGTGGACCGCAAAAAGGACATGATTCTGGTCTCCGGGTTCAACGTGTACCCCAACGAAGTGGAAGACGTCGTGGCGGGCCATCCCGACGTGATCGAATCCGCCGCGGTAGGCGTTGCCGACGAGGCGGCGGGGGAGGCCATCAAGCTGTTCGTGGTCAGTAAGAATCCCGACCTGGATGCCGAAACGCTGCGCCGCTGGTGCAAGAGCGAGCTCACCGGCTATAAGGTGCCCAAGTACATCGAGTTCCGGGATGAGCTGCCCAAAACCAACGTGGGCAAAGTGCTGCGTCGTCAGCTGCGTGACGAGGATAACCACAACGCTGCCTCGTGAGGGACAGCGGGATTTATGCGTGTGACAGGTGAACGCGTTACAATGGTCTGCCCGCTCGGTTGAGCGGGCAGATTTTTTTATACGCACCACCCTGACAGTGCTAACAGGACCCGGACCCTATTGTGACCAACGACATGCCGCTTGCACCGACCTCCGATGCACAACGCCTCAAGGCGCTGACGTCCACCCTGGACAGCGTCATGCGACGCGATGGCCAGCGCTTCGAGCGTCGGTTGTCGGGGTTGTCGCGCCGCTTGAAAGAGGGCAAGCCGATCGATCGGGGCCTGGATGAGCTGGAAGCCGACATGGCTCGGGCTCGGCAAGTGTTGTCCCAGCGGAAGCACCAGGCACTCGACTGGAACTATCCCCCCGAGTTGCCCGTGGTCGAACGGCGCGAGGATATCCTCGAAGCGCTACGCGACCATCAGGTGGTCGTGGTGGCGGGTGAGACCGGTTCGGGTAAAACCACCCAGCTACCCAAGATGTGTCTTGAGCTTGGCCGTGGCCGGCGCGGCCAGATTGGCCATACCCAGCCACGCCGGCTGGCAGCGCGCAGCGTGGCCACCCGACTGGCCGAGGAGCTTACGGTACCGCTGGGCGAGCAGGTGGGCTACCAGGTTCGCTTTACCGACCAAAGCAACGAGAACACCCTGGTCAAGCTGATGACCGACGGGATCCTGCTGGCCGAAACCCAGCACGACCCGCTGCTGCTTCGTTACGACACCATCATTATCGATGAGGCCCACGAGCGCAGTCTCAACATCGACTTCCTGCTCGGCTACCTGAAGCGCTTGCTTCCCAAACGCCCGGATCTGTCGATCATCATCACCTCGGCGACCATCGACGTCGCGCGCTTCGCCAAGCATTTCGGTACCGCCCAGCGCCCCGCGCCGGTGGTCGAAGTCTCGGGCCGTACCTACCCCGTGGAGGTGCACTATCGGCCGCTGGTGCGCGACGGCGAAGACGAAGAGGACCGCACGCTGCAGGAGGGCATTCTTCACGCCGTCGAGGAAATCGAGTCGCTGGAGCGTCAGAAAGGCTGGCAGCACGGCCCACGGGACGTGCTGGTGTTCTTGCCCGGCGAGCGGGAAATCCGCGAAACGGCCGACACGCTGCGGCGCGCTGAACTGCGCGACTGCGAGGTGTTGCCCCTCTACGCGCGGCTCTCCAATGCCGAGCAGAACCGGGTGTTTGCGCCCCACCGTGGGCGACGTATCGTGCTGGCGACCAACGTCGCCGAAACCTCGCTGACCGTGCCCGGCATCCGCTACGTGATTGATCCGGGGCTGGTGCGCATCAGTCGTTACAGCTATCGCTCTAAGATTCAGCGCTTGCCGGTGGAGCCGGTGAGCCAGGCCAGCGCCAATCAGCGGATGGGGCGTTGCGGCAGGATTGCCGAAGGCGTCTGCATTCGTCTCTACGACGAGGACGACTTTCTGGCGCGCCCGGCGTTTACCGATCCGGAGATTCAGCGAACCAACCTGGCGTCGGTCATTCTCTCCATGCTGGCGCTCAAACTTGGCGACATTGAAGACTTTCCGTTTGTCGACCCGCCGGACAGTCGCTTCGTCAAGGATGGCTTCCGGTTACTGTTCGAACTGGGCGCGGTCGACGAGCGCCAGCGGCTGACCCCGCTGGGCCGCAAGCTCGCCCGCCTGCCGATCGATCCCCGTTTGGCACGCATGGTGCTGGCAGGCAGCGAACAGGGCAGCCTGCGCGACGTGCTGGTGGTCGTTTCTGCCCTGGCCATCCAGGACCCCCGCGATCGCCCGGCGGACAAACGCCAGGCCGCCGACCAGGCCCATCAGCGCTGGCATGATCCCGACTCCGATTTCGTGGCGCTGCTGAACCTGTGGCACGGCATCGATAACGCCCGCGAGGCGCTGTCAGGCAACCAGCTGCGTCGCTGGTGTCGCGACCACTACATTAATTATCTGCGGGTGCGCGAGTGGCACGATACCTTTCGTCAGCTGCGCCAGTTGCTGCGTGACATGGACATCGAGGTGCCGGCGCCCAAGCCCGTCCAGGCTGATGAAAGCGAAGAGCAGGCCCGCCAGGCGCGGCGCAAAACCTCCGGCGCTCTGCACAAGGCCTTGCTCACGGGGCTGCTGTCCAATCTGGGCACGCTGCTGGAAAACCGCGAATACCTGGGCGCACGCAACCGCAAGTTCATGATTCATCCGGGGTCGGGGCTGGCTAAAAAGACGCCCAAGTGGCTGATGGCATTCGAGATGGTGGAAACCTCCAGACTGTTTGCCCGCACCGTTGCCAAGATCGATCCGCAATGGATCGAGCCGTTGGCGGAACATCTGGTCAAGCGCAGCTACAGCGAACCTCATTGGGAAATGAAGCGCGCCCAGGTGGTGGCGTTCGAGCAGGTGACGCTGTTTGGGTTACCCATCGTGACCCGTCGGCGTGTGCACTACGGCCCCATTGCCCCTGCCGAATCGCGGGAGCTGTTCATTCGCCGCGGGCTGGTGGAAGGCGAGTTCCATACCAAGGGTGTGTTTTTTGCCCACAATCGCGCGTTGATCGAAGAAGTCGAATCGCTGGAAGATCGTGCTCGCCGTCGTGACATCCTGGTGGACGAAGACACGCTGTTTGCTTTTTACGACGAACGAATCCCTGTCGATATCGTCAACGGCAAGGGGTTCGAGCACTGGCGCCGTCAGGCGGAGCAGGCAGATCCCGAGCTGCTCAAGTTTGACATCGAGGCACTCAAAGCCCGCGATGCCGGTGACGTGACCCAGGCGCAGTACCCTGACCACCTGACACTGGCGGGTGTGGCCTACCCGCTGAGCTATCACTTCGACCCCGACGCGCAAGACGATGGCGTCACGCTTACTGTACCCGCCGCCATGTTGCCTCAGCTCCCAGAGTACGCCTTGGAGTGGTTGGTGCCGGGACTGCTGCGGGAAAAATGCATTGCCCTGATGAAAGCCCTGCCCAAGAGTATCCGGCGCCAGGTCGTGCCGATCCCCGACTGGGTCGACGCAGCGCTGGAAACCCTGGTGCCGGACCAACGGCCGTTGACCGAGGCGTTGGGCGAGTTTATTCGTCAGCGTACGGGCGTTCGCGTGCATCCGGATGACTGGCGGCTGGAGACGCTGCCGGATCATCTGGTGATGAACATCCGGGTGGTCGACCACGCCGGAGAGACGCTTGGCCAGGGGCGTTCGTTGCGCGCCCTGGAGGCGCAGTTTGAAGCGGCGGCCAAGGCCGGCGCCCAGGCCCTCGCTGAGCAAGTAAGCGAGGCACCTGCCTTGTCGGGGCTGCCCGAGGCGCCGCTTCCGGATTCCCGCGTGACCACGCAGGCAGGCATTCGAGTTGAAGCCTACCCGGCGTTGGTCAGTGAAGGCGAGACGTTTAAGGTAACGTTGTTCGATCATGCGGCCAAAGCCCAGGCGGCCCATCAGTTGGGGGTGGCCCGCTTGGCGATGCAGCAATGCCCCGCCCAGGTCAAGGCGATCAAGGCGCTGCCAGGGGTGGAGAAGTGCGCCTTGCTGTTCACCAACGTGGGTAGTAAACAGGCCCTAGTCGATGATCTGTTGGTGGCCGTGTTCACCCAGGTCGTCGCACAATCACCGTTGCCGCGCTCGGCGGACGAATTGAGCCAGCGCCTGGCGACGGTCAATAGCGAATTGGTACCCCACGCCGAACACTTACTGGATCACGTCGAGGCTGCCCTAAAAGGCCACCTGGCGGTCAGCAAGGTGCTGAAAGGCAAGCTCAATTTCGCTCTGGCACTGGTATACAGCGATGTTAAGGCGCAAATGCAGCGTCTGGTGTACCCGGGCTTTATCGCCCAGGCCGGGGAGTGGCTGCCGGAATACCCGCGTTACACCGAGGCGGCGCTGATTCGCCTGGAAAAAGCAGCCCGTGAAAGAGGCCGCGACCAGATGCTGATGCAGGACGTTCAGGCGATGGAAGAAAAATTTGATACGCGGCGCGAGAACGAACGTCGCGGACACGTCGAAGACCCGGCGCTGGTCGAGTTTGGCTGGTGGTTGCAGGAGCTTCGCGTATCGTTATTTGCCCAACAACTGGGCACGCGCATGCCGGTTTCGGTAAAACGACTTGAAAAACGCTGGCAAGAGATAATTAACGTTTAGGCGCAGGCTGGAAAAATGCGCCTTAAACGCACACAGTAATGATATTGGTGGCGGTTAGGCCTTAACGTGCAGGCAGCCGTGACAAGGAGATTGGCATGACAAACGTGGTGATTACCGGCACAGGGCTTTATACACCGGAACACGCCATTGATAATGCGTCACTGGTGGCCGCATTCAACGCCTGGGTGGATCAGGAGAACGCGCGCAACGCCGATGCCATCGAGCGGGGGGAGCGCGAGCCGCTGGCCCATTCAAGCAGCGAGTTCATTGAAAAAGCGTCGGGTATCAAAAGCCGCTATGTGTTGAACGCCGATGGCATTCTCGATCCGGCCCGCATGCGCCCCAAACTGCCTCAGCGGGACAACGACGAGCCATCGATCCAGTGCGGCATGGCATTGAGCGCGGCGCGTGAAGCACTGGCAAATGCCCAGGTAGAGGCCGGCGATATCGAACTGGTGATTGTCGCCTGTTCCAACCTTGAGCGCGCCTATCCCGCCGTGGCGGTTGAACTGCAACAGGCCCTCGGCGCAGGCGGCTACGGCTTCGACATGAATGTGGCCTGCAGCTCGGCCACCTTTGCCATTGAAACGGCGGCCAACGCGATTGCTGCCGGCAGCGTAAAACGTGCGCTGGTGGTCAACCCTGAGATATGCTCGGCACACCTCAACTTTACCGATCGCGACAGCCACTTCATTTTTGGCGATGCATGCACGGCGATCGTGCTTGAGAATTCCGCCTGCGCGACGGCCAGCGAGGTCTATGAAATCCTGGGTACCCGGCTGGCGACCGCGTACTCAAATGCCATTCGCAACAACGCTGGTTTCCTGAATCGCGTGACCGATAGCGATCCGCTGGCGATGGACAAGCTGTTCGTCCAGGAAGGCCGCCGCGTCTTCCGCGAGGTGTGCCCGATGGTGGCCTCGCTGATTTCGCAGCACCTCGCCTCACTGGAGTTACAGGGCAGCGATCTAAAGCGCCTGTGGTTACACCAGGCAAACCGGCACATGAATGACCTGATCGCGCGCAAGGTGCTGGGCTATGACCCCAGCGAAGAGCAGGCCCCGATCATCCTCGATCGCTATGCGAACACCAGCTCGGCAGGGTCCATCATTGCGTTTCACTTGCACCGTGCATCACTGAAGGCCGGTGACCTTGGCGTCATTTGCTCGTTCGGCGCGGGATACAGTGCAGGCAGTGTGGTGATAAGGCGTCGATGAGTCGCCCACAGACAGTAAAATGCAAAAAAATAGAGGAACGCAGTATGCCTAGTATAGGGACGTGTCACTCAACGCTCCGCACCGCCAGGAGGCTTTCGCTGGTGACCATGGCACTGGTGCTCACCGGCTGCGCAAGCACCGGCTCACAGACGTCGCAGGCGCCGGACCCAGCCGACCCCTGGGAAGGGTTCAACCGCAAGGTGTTCGTCTTCAACGACGTGCTTGATCTCTATGCGTTGAAGCCGGTCGCCACGGGATACCGCACTATTACCCCCGACCCGTTACAGCAAGGGGTCGGTAATTTTTTCAGCAATCTGGGTGAGATCCGCACCACGCTAAATAGTCTTTTACAGGGCAAGCCAGCTAATGCCGGGCGTTCGACCTCGCGCTTTTTGGTCAACTCGACCATGGGTTTCGGCGGGCTATTCGATATTGCCTCGCGCATGGATGTAGAAGCCGATGACGAAGACTTTGGCCAGACCCTGGCTACCTGGGGATGGCAGGATTCGCGCTACCTGGTGCTACCGCTATTGGGGCCGAGCACGCTGCGCGACACGTCAGGCCTGCCCGCCGATATGGCCGCTTATCCGGTTACCTACGTCGAGGATGACGCAGTGCGGGTTGGTCTGACGGCGCTGAATGTCGTGGATACTCGGGCCGGCCTGCTGGACCAGGAAGAGCTGATCCAGGGCGACCGCTACCGGTTTATTCGTGATGCCTACCTCCAGCGCCGTCAGTTCGAGATCAGTGATGGTGAACTGGGCGACGACCCGTTTTCTGCCGATGAGTTTGAGTTTGATGATGCCGACTTCGCCGACTGAGGCTCGCCATGGCGCCTAAGCAGCTTATTGCGGTGATCGACGAGCCCGGCCAAGAGCGCGATGCCCTGGCTGAGGCCATTACCTGCGATGGCATGTGGGTGTATGCCGCTGACAATATCGCGCATCTGCCGGCGGAAACCGCCCTGATTGTGGCCCATGCCCGGGCGGTGCCTCGTCAACAGTGGTCGCAGCTGACGCGTCAGCTGCCCACGTTGGTGGTCAGCGACTCGCGTCAGGATGCTGATTTGATCAAGGCCGTGGATGTCGGGCTGGTGGACTATATCGTCCATCCGCTGCGTCATGCCGAGCTGCTGCGTCGCATGATTCGCAAGGCCATTGAACTGGCTGAGCTCGAAAAGGCGCGTGCCCGAGATCACGAGCGTTTGGCGGAACTCAACGAGAGCCTGGAAACGCACCTGGCCTTGCTGCGCATGGACCAGCAAAGTGGCGGGCACATTCAGCGGCGCTTGTTGCCGCCTCGCCCCAAGCTGATTAACGGGGTGCGTTACGATTACTGGTTTGCACCCTCGCTGTACCTGTCCGGCGATTTTCTCGATTATCAGCGCTATAACGCGCGTTTCAGTGCGTTTTATTTTGCCGATGTATCGGGCCATGGGGCCTCGTCGGCCTTTGTGACCGTGTTGTTGAAGTATCTTTGTAATCGCTGGCTGGGGGAGTGGGACGGCACTCAGCCCGACCAGCTTCCCCAGCAGTGGTTGGCGGCGATGAACCGTGAGCTACAGGGAACTGATATTGGCAAACACGCCACGTTATTTGTTGGCGTTATTGACCATGAAGCGCATACTCTGCACTATTCGCTCGGAGCACAGCTGCCAATGCCTCTGTTAGCGGCGGGCGATACACTGACCCGGTTGCCGGGAGAAGGCATGCCGGTGGGGCTATTTCCTGATGTGGAATACCCCGTGCTCAGCTGTGAACTACCGCCTGATTTCCGGCTTTGGCTGTGCTCAGACGGCGTATTGGAGTGCTTGCCGGGTGAAACGCTCGACATGCGGCTCAGGGAACTTGAGCAACTCGTAAGCGTGAGTGACACGCTTGAACAGCTACGTGATCGGCTGACCCGCAACAACACGCTGTTAAGTGAACAGCAAGTTGACGATGAGGCCAAACCCGACCGCGATGCTTTGCCCGACGACCTGACAATCATGATGGTGAGCGGATTTGGTCATGCTGATTGAAGAAGGCCGCTTGAAAGCGGCGTTCGACTCCGGTGTTTTCGTATTGAAACTGTGTGGCGACGTGCGCTTGACGCTGTGTGCCACCCTGGACACCCAGGCCCAACGGCTGGCCGAAACGCCGGGCCTACAGGCCGTGATGATCGACCTGCGCGAGGCGACCAACGTCGACTCCACGGCGCTCGGCTTTCTCGCCAAGGTGGCCATGGCCGTCAAAGGCCGCCTGGAACAGCCGCCCACGATCATCGTGGACAACCAAGACGTGCGCAAAATGCTCGATGTGATGGGCTTTGCCCGTTTTTTTACCCTGATGGAAGCCCCCTTGCAGGCGAATGCCGGGTTGAATCGAGCGCTTGAAGAATTGCCCGAGGAGCCTGCCGATGAAGAAGGGCTTCGCGAGCGTATCCTGGAAGCCCACCGCATTCTTATGCACATGAATGAGCATAACCGCGAGCAGTTTCAGCCGCTGGTGGATATGCTCGAGTCGCAAGAAACGGCCCACCATTAACTCTCTTTCCCACTAGTCTTCCTCGATTTTATCTCTCCTGCGGACAATGGGGTCAGCAATCTGACTCTCTTGACTGACCAAGGCCGACAACGCGGCGTAAAAGGCATATAATTAGCGGCCTATCTTTACGCTGCCGAGGTGAGTGTGGCCACCCCTAAGGAGAGACATGGAACTTAATCCCCGTCGCGTCGCCATTCTGGTGGCGGCCAACACGGCGTTGGCCCCTTTTGCAATCGATGCTTATCTCCCGGCAATGGCCGCCATTGCGGATACTGTCGATGCCAGTATCCACCGCACTGAACTGTCGATTAGCGTGTTCCTGTTTGGCTTTGCCCTGGGTCAGCTGTGCTTTGGGCCGCTGTCAGACCGGCTGGGTCGCAAACCCGTCCTGATGGGCGGGCTGGTGGTGTTTCTGTGCGCCAGCTTGATGATCACCCTGGCCGATAGCCTCACCACGCTGCTCGTTTTGCGCTTTGTGCAAGCCTTGGGCGGCGGCGCCTGCGTGGTCAATTCGGCGGCCATTGTGCGCGACTGCTTTAGCGGTCGCGAGGCGGCGAAAGTGATGTCGACCATGGCCATGATCATGATGTTGGCGCCCCTGGTTGCGCCGGCAGTGGGAAGCCTGCTGCTGTATGTCGCCGACTGGTGGCTCATTTTTGTGTTTCTCGCCGCTTATGCCGGGTTTCTGCTTTGGCTCCTAGGCTCGCGGCTGCCCGAAACCCGGGACATGTCGTTACCGGCGGCATCGCCACGCCAGGTCTTGCGTAACTATGCAAGCGTGCTGCGTCATCGCGAAGGCATGGGCTACATCTGTGCCGTTGCGGCCTCGTTTGCCGGTCTTTTTGCCTTTGTCACGGCGTCACCGTTTCTTTACCTGGACTACTTTTCGCTAAGCCCGGCGGTCTATCCGTTTGTATTTGGCGTCAATGTGGTGATGATCGCCTCATCCAACCGGGTCAATATTTACCTGTTGCGCAAGCGCTCGCCACAGCAGAATTTACGCTTAGGCTTGGCGGTACAGCTGGTCGCTGCCCTGGGCCTGGTAGCGGCGACGGCGTTTAACGTCGCCACGCTGGTGGTGGTAGTGCCATTGGTGATGCTCTTTACTGGCATGATCGGCCTGATTACGCCCAACTCCATTTCCTCGCTGCTCGATCATTTTGGTCATATCAGCGCGACGGCTACCGCCTTGTTAGGCGGCATTCAATTCAGCTGTGGTGCGCTGGCGGGGGCCATGGTGGGCTTGTTTGAAGTCGAACACCTCTGGCCAATGGTGTTGACCATGCTGGCCGCCGCGCTGATCGGCAATATCGGCGTACGGCTACTGACGCCGGCGGCAACGGAAGAGCCGTCGGTATGATGGAAGGTGTTGCCGCGTGGATGGGTATGTCCCTCAACACCTGGGTGGGGTGTGCCCTGGTGTTGGCGCTGGGGGCTTTCGTTCAGCGCGCCACCGGTTTCGGGTTGGCGATTATCGGTGCGCCGCTACTATTGATGATCGAACCGCGTCTGGTACCCGTGGTGCTGGTGCTGTTTGGGTTCACGGTCTCGTTGATGATGGTCCGCACCTACTGGCACGAGGTTCGCCTGGGCGCAATGGGCATGGCGCTGGTGGGGCGTTTGCCAGGCAATGCGCTAGGGCTGTGGCTTTTGATAGCCGCGCCCATGGTGGTGCTGGAAAAGCTGATTGCCGCCATTGTGCTGTTTGCGGTGTTCGTGACGCTATGTCGTATCCGACTGCCGGTGAATCGACTATCGCTGTTTGTCGCCGGCGTGTTGTCAGGAATCTTTGGTACCGTCGCCGCCATTGGCGGTCCGCCAATGGTATTGCTGATGCATGGTTTTGCGCCTGATCGGCTGCGCGGCAACCTGGCGGCTTTCTTTATCATTACCTCGATGCTCACCCTTGCGACCCTTGCCCTGGCAGGGCAGGTGAGGGGTTGGCACATGGGGGTAGCGCTTTCCCTGTTGCCCGCCGTATTGCTGGGCAACCGATTGGCCGACAGGGTCGCTCACCGTATCGATAGGCAATGGCTTCAGGCCGCGTCACTGGCGCTATGTACCCTGGCAGCGGTGGGGCTTCTGCTATGAGGGTTGGTTTGCACGCAAGAAATCCAAAAAAATTATTGCGTGACAATGTTTGTCATGAAGCTGTCATCCAAGGACGGCAAAGTGATCCCTGCGAAAGCAAGATCCCCTACATATTCAGGAGTAATTCGCATGAACCGTATTCTCAAAACTACCGTGCTCGCGGCTGCTGTGATGAGCGTTGCCGGTGTTGCTCAAGCCCGTGATCAAATAAACATTGTTGGCTCTAGCACGGTTTACCCGTTCGCCAGCTATGTGACTGAAGAGTTTGGCGCGGTCACCAATTACCCGACGCCGGTCATCGAGTCTACGGGTTCAGGCGGCGGTTTACGTCTGTTCTGTAACGGTATTGGCGATGGCACCCCGGACATCACCAACGCGTCACGTCGCATGAAGCCGTCAGAGTTCGAGCGTTGTGAAGAAAACGGAGTGACCGATATCACTGAAGCCAAGATTGGCTCTGACGGTATCGTAATGGGTCAGTCCAACGAAAACGACGAGCTTGACCTGACCCTCGAGCAAATCTTCCTGGCCGTGGCAGCGCAGGTGCCCCAGGACGGTGAGCTGGTTGAAAACCCCTACACCAACTGGAGCGACATCGATTCTTCGCTGCCGGATCGCGAAATTTCAATTTATGGACCGCCCACCACGTCAGGTACCCGTGACGCGTTCGAAGAGCTGGTGATGGAAGCCGCCTCTGAAGAAATGGACGAATACGAAGAAGCCTACACCGATATCCGCTCTGACGGCGTCTACATCGATGCGGGTGAGAACGACAATCTGATCGTTCAGCGTCTAGAGGAAGACACCGGTGCTTTCGGTATCTTCGGCTATTCCTTCTTGGCTGAAAACACCAACACGCTGAACGCAGCTAGCATTGGTGGTGTTGAGCCCGAGCCGGAAGCCATCAGCTCTGGTGACTATCCGGTCGCTCGTTCGCTTTGGTTCTACGTCAAGAACCAGCACGCTGAAGAAGTGCCGCCGATGTACGAATATACGGAAATGTTCATGGAAGAGCAGATGATCGGCGAAGACGGTTATCTGAAGGATCTTGGCCTGATCGTGCTGCCGGAAGGCGAGCGTGAAGAGTGGCGCCAGAAAATGGCAGACCGCGCTCAGTTGGAACTCTCTGACCTGCAGTAACAGAGCGTCCGATTGAGAATGTGGCAATGGCCGGCAGCGTAAGCTGTCGGCCTTTTATTTTGCGATTGTCGTTGCGACAACGGATTTGATTTACGGGCTGTCATATAGCTGTCATGTTTTTACCGCAAAGTGTTTCCCAAATCGATTTCATCAGTAACGCGAGAGAGATTAGATGCAAACCAACCAGCTAGTTTTACTCTTTTGCACTGTGCTCTTGATACTGGGGCTAGTGGCCTTTTTTATTGGTCGCACCAAGGCCGCACGTGTGCGCAGCGCGGGTGGCAAGATGTTCGCCCAACCCGATCAGTATGCCTGGTTTGCCGTGCTCTCCACCGCAGGCCCTGCCATATTGGTGGGTGCGGTGGGTGCCTTTGTCATGCTGCTGTTGGGGGCGGACATCCCCACGTTCTATCTTCTTGCCGCAAGCTTGGTAGTCGCTGCTGCCGGGCTGGTGGTGGGGCTGGCGCAAGTGCGTGCCGATTTTCACGCCCGCCAGGCAATCGAAAAAGTGATTCGGCTGGCATTGGCGTCAGCGGCCCTGATCTCGATATTTACTACCTTCGGCATCCTGTTTTCGATCATTTCCGAGGCCATCCGCTTTTTCCAGATGCATAGTTTCTGGGAGTTCATCACCGGTACGACCTGGAGCCCGGGCGACAGTTTCCTGGCGTCTGCCGGGCGCGGTGACGGCAGCGGTGCGCAGTTCGGTTCGGTGCCGTTGTTTGCCGGTACCTTCATGATTACCGCCATCGCCATGCTGGTGGCGGTGCCGGTGGGACTGCTCTCGGCGATTTACATGTCCGAGTACGCGCCGCAGAAAGTACGCACCGTGGCGAAGCCCGTTCTGGAGATATTGGCAGGGATCCCCACCGTGGTATACGGCTTCTTTGCGGCTATCACCGTGGCGCCCATTATCGTCAATTTCGCCGGTTTCTTCGGCCTGGATGCTTCCTACAACAATGCGCTGGCTCCAGGCATCGTCATGGGCATCATGATCATCCCATTCATCTCCTCGCTTTCGGACGACGTGATCAATTCGGTGCCCGATACCATGCGCCAAGGATCACTGGCCTTGGGCATGACCAAGGGCGAAACCATTCGCGATGTGGTGATCCCAGCGGCGTTACCGGGGATTATTTCCGCTTCATTATTGGGCGTTTCACGGGCGATGGGCGAAACCATGATTGTGGTGATGGCGGCGGGTATGCGGCCTAACCTGACCGCCAACCCTTTGGAAGACATGACCACTGTGACCGTGCGCATCGTGGCAGCGCTGACCGGTGATCAAGAGTTTGAAAGTGCAGAGACGCTGTCAGCATTTGCACTTGGCCTGGTGCTGTTCGCCGTCACCCTGTCGTTAAACCTGGTCTCGGTGCTGATGATCCGCCGCTTCCGTGAAAAATACCGCGTGAATAACCTGTAACGCCGAGGAACTGATTCGATGAGCCACACTTTTGATGAGATCAGCCAGCAGCTCAAGCGGCGTCACCGCAAGTCGAGCCGCTTAAAGTGGATTTCCATGGGCGCACTCGGCCTGGCAGGTCTATTTTTGCTGCTGTTTTTTACCGACATGATCAATAAGGGCTTGCCTGCCTTTCAGCAGGCCTATGTTAATACCGAGATAAACTATACAGAGGAGGCGGCCAGCGACGCGCGCCAAGCCATTGCTGATGATTTGGTACCGCTTGTCAGCCGCACCGAGATTCGTAGTATTCCTTTGGAAATGCGTAATGACGAAGACTTGTTAGGTACGTCCGAGCAAAAGTGGCTGTTGGTCAACGGCGAGGCTGACCAGTACCTCAAGGGGAATCGGAATAGTCTGAGCGAAGAGGAGCGCGCTGCGATTGATGAGCGCGTTGAGTCGGGGCAGGTCGAGCTGGCATTCAACAGCACCTTCTTCAGCCAAGGCGATTCAAAAACATCCGAGCGGGCCGGTATCCTAGCTGCTGTAGTGGGCACCGTAATGACGATGATCGTGACCCTGGCGATCTCATTCCCGATTGGCGTCATGACGGCGGTGTACCTGGAAGAATTCGCCCCGGATAACCGATTTACCCAGGCGATTGAAATCAACATCAATAACTTGGCCGCCATTCCCTCGATTCTTTTCGGTTTGCTGGGCCTGGCGATTTTTATCAACTTCTTTAGTGTGCCGCGGTCCTCTCCGTTGGCGGGCGGTATGACGCTGGCGCTGATGACCTTGCCCGTGATCATTATCTCGACACGCGCCGCATTGCGTAGCGTGCCGGACTCGATACGCCACGCTGCCTTTGGCGTTGGCTGCTCGCGCTGGCAGGTGGTGCGCGACCACGTATTACCGCTCGCTATGCCAGGCATCATGACGGGTTCGATCATTGGTCTGGCGCAAGCCATGGGGGAAACCGCCCCGTTGATCATCGTGGGGATGGTGGCGTTTATCCCCGATGTAAGCGCCTCGTTTACCCAAGCGGCAACGGTCATGCCCGCGCAAATCTTCACCTGGGCCGGTGAGCCTGAGGCGGCGTTTGTGGAAAAAACCGCGGGGGGTATTCTGGTCCTTCTGGCAGTGCTCATCTCCCTCAACGCCTTCGCCGTGTTACTGCGCAAGAAATTTGAGCGTCGCTGGTAACCCAGCGCGTTAAAAAGGATATCGATATGAATAGCCAAGCACCTGTAATGAGCGAGCAAGACACACCGAGCGTTGGTCAGCCCTATACGCGCAACGATCAAGCGTGCCATGACCTGAGCATCCGCGTCCGGGACTTGAACCTCTGGTACGGCAAGAACCAAGCGCTCAAAAATCTCAATATCGACCTGTTCCAGAAAAATGTGACGGCCCTCATCGGGCCTTCCGGCTGCGGCAAGTCGACTTTCCTGCGCTGCCTGAACCGCATGAACGACCTTATTCCCAGCGTGCGCACGGAAGGACTGGTAGAGATGGACGGCCATGACGTCAACGCGTCCAAAATGGACGAAGTCGCGCTTCGTCGCCGCGTGGGCATGGTGTTCCAGAAACCCAACCCGTTCCCCAAGTCGATCTTTGAAAACGTGGCCTATGCGCCGCGCATGCACGACATGGTGAGCCGCAAAGCCGACCAGGACGAGCTGGTAGAGCAGGCGCTTCGCGACGCGGGGCTGTGGAACGAGGTGAAGGACAAGCTGCAAGAGCCGGGTACGTCGTTGTCGGGTGGTCAGCAACAGCGCCTTTGTATTGCCAGGGCGATTGCCGTCCAGCCCGATGTGATCCTGATGGATGAGCCGACCTCGGCGCTCGATCCGATTTCAACGGCCACCATTGAGGATTTGATGGACCGTTTGAAAGAGAAATTCACCATCGTTACCGTGACCCACAATATGCAGCAGGCGGCGCGAGTGGCCGACTACACGGCATTCTTCCACCTGGGCGAAATCATTGAGTACAACGATACGAAAGTGATGTTCTCGACCCCGGCGAAGAAGAAGACCGAAGATTATATTTCTGGCCGGTACGGATAAACAGCCGATCGTTCAGGCCCGCTGCCGGTGCGGCGGGCCTGTCGGGAAGGGTTTTTTTTGCCCCTATATATATGTTTTGGCGTATATAAATATTATGCTTTCATGCAGCAAATAGCTTAGGAGATTCCCATGTCACTGCGCATCGGTATAAATGGCTTCGGCCGTATTGGTCGATTGGCGTTACGTAGCCTGTGGGTCAAGGTGGAAGCGGGCGAGGTGGCGTTGACACGCATCAATGATCCGGGCGGTGACGCGGCCACCTTTGCCCATCTGTTGGAGTTCGACTCGGTGCACGGGCATTGGGCGCCGGGTGAGGGAATCTCAACTGACGGTGACAACATCGTCATCGATGGCGATACGGTCGCGTTCAGCGCCAATCAGGCCATCGTGGATAGCGATTGGTCCAACTGCGATGTGGTCATCGAATGCTCGGGTAAAATGAAAAGCGCCGCCCAGCTCCAGGGGTATCTGGATCAGGATGTTGCGCGCGTGGTGGTGAGTGCGCCGCTTAAAGATGAAGGCGTGCTCAACGTCGTGATGGGGGTGAATGACCACCTTTACGACCCCGTAGAGCATAAGATCGTCACGGCTGCCAGCTGCACGACCAACTGCCTGGCGCCGGTGGTCAAGGTCATCCAGGAAACCTTCGGTATCCGGCATGGTTCCATGACTACGGTGCACGACATCACCAATACGCAAACCATTCTGGACGCCCCGCACAAGGATCTGCGGCGGGCGCGGGCCTGCGGTATGAGCTTGATTCCCACCACCACCGGTTCCGCAAAAGCGATCACCGCGATATTCCCCGAGCTTGAAGGCAAGCTTAACGGCCACGCGGTGCGCGTGCCGCTGGCCAATGCTTCGCTTACCGATATGGTCTTTGAGCTTGAGCGTGAAGTCACCGTTGAAGAAGTCAATCAGGTATTGAAAGCAGCCGCCGAAGGCCCGCTTGCGGGCATTCTGGGCTATGAGGAGCGCCCGCTGGTGTCGATCGATTACCGTACCGACCCGCGCAGCTCGATTATCGATGCGCTTTCCACCATGGTGATCAACGGCACGCAGCTCAAACTCTACGCTTGGTACGACAACGAGTGGGGCTATGCCAACCGCACGGCCGAGCTTGCCTGTCTGGTCGGGAGCGAGCAGGTGGAGCGTGGCTGATTCACTGTTTGCGCGGGTAAAGGCGCTACCTTTCGAGGTGCGCCAGTACATGTTGATAACCGGCAACTATTGGGCGTTCACGATTACCGACGGCGCTTTGCGCATGCTGGTGGTGATGCATTTTCACCAGTTGGGCTACTCGCCGTTTGAAATTGCCATGCTGTTTCTGTTTTACGAAGCCTTTGGTGTGGTGACCAACCTGATAGGCGGTTGGCTGGGTGCCCGGCTGGGGCTCAATCGCACCATGAATGTGGGGCTTGGATTACAGATTGTCGCCCTTGCCATGCTGATGGTACCTGCGAGCTTACTGACCGTTGCCTGGGTCATGGCCGCTCAGGCGCTTTCGGGTATCGCCAAAGACCTCAATAAAATGAGCGCCAAGAGTGCCGTCAAGGTGCTGGTGCCTAGCGATAGTGCCAATGCCAACAGCGCGCTTTACCGATGGGTGGCGATGCTCACCGGTTCCAAGAACGCCCTTAAAGGGCTTGGCTTCTTTGTCGGTGGCCTGCTGTTGACCCTGGTTGGCTTTCAGGCTGCAGTGATGGTGATGGCGGTGATGCTCGGGGGCGTGCTGTTGCTTTCGCTATGGCGGCTGAAGGCGGACCTGGGACGCCAAAAGGTAAAACCCAAGTTTTCCGAGATTTTCTCGAAATCGCGCGCCATCAATGTACTGTCCGCGGCGCGATTTTGTCTGTTTGCCTCCCGCGACGTGTGGTTCGTCGTGGCGCTGCCGGTGTTTCTTTACGACCAGCATGGCTGGTCACATTGGACAGTAGGCGGCTTGCTGGCGATATGGGTTATCGGCTACGGGGGTGTGCAAACCCAGGCGCCCAAACTCACCCGGCTGATCAAGGGCGGTGCCCGTGCGCTTACCGCCGGCTGGGCAGCGGCGTTAGCCGGGCTTGCGATCCTGCTGGCGTTGCTACCCCTGGCAGAGGTTGAATGGCTGGTCGTCGGCCTGCTGGCGTTTGGGGTGCTGTTTGCGATCAATTCCAGCTGGCATAGCTATCTGATTGTGCATTATGCCCGTGCCGATGGCGTTTCCATGGATGTCGGCTTTTACTACATGGCCAACGCCATGGGGCGTTTAGTGGGAACGTTACTCTCAGGCTGGCTGTATATGGCCTACGGTTTAAGCGCTTGTCTTTGGGTATCGGCAGCCTTGGTGGCAGCCAGCGCATTGATGGCGTTAGCGCTACCGAGAACAAACCCTTAAGCAACTAAAGGGTTTTGCCAGCATCCTGACTAAGCGGCGCCATTTACAAAAAGGTGGCGCAGTTTCCACCATCCCTCGACATTGATACTCAGTCCTTGGCCGACAAGCGCTGGGTCAATGAATAGCGTTACACCTTCATAACGATGGCGCTGGTAAAGCGAAGCGGATGCTGGCGCGCTCGCTTCGGCAACGGCAACGTTGGCGAGCCCCCCGCAGCAGCCATAGCGGGGTGATAAGCGCACGGTGACGACGCCACCTTGTTGTTTGATAAAGTCTAAGGCATTGCTGCCTATATCAATCACATTATCCATTTTTTATTCCAAGATCATTGTTGCGGCATTACACGCTGGATAGTAAACAATTCCGCCAACACGACAGTTTCAGCTGTATCAACTGCCGGGGGCATTGCGCTGTGAGGGCCTAGTTTTAAAGGCAGGCGATACATGCGCTGGATCTACCTGATATCTATAGTTTGTTGCGGCTTCTGCCCACCACATTAATTGACCTAATGTGCGGTCAAAATAGCTTTCCCAGCGCTCTTGATCCTGAGCAAAATCCCCGGCGTCGTTCATCACTTCCTGGGCTTTCGGTATATGCACCATAGCCGACACTGGCAGGCATCCAAGCTCCGATAGAAACGCGCGCATGCTAACCGCTGCTCGTACACCTCCCCACTGACCCATCGAGTAGGTCACGATAGCGCTGGGTTTAAACGCAAAAAGTGACGCGCCAAAGTGATTGAGCAGATGACCGAGGGCGGGGCTCATGGAGTGGTTGTACTCGGGGCTGACCATCACGTAGCCATCAGCTTTGGCAATTTTATCTGCAAGCTGTGCTAAGTCTTCGGGGGCGTCCGCTTTGCTGTACGCGAAATGCGGCTTAAAGGGATCGCTTAAATTTAGCATTAGCGGGTCGATAATCTCCGCCGTTGTATGGGGTAGTGAAGTGAGCAAGCGCTTGCAGGCTTTAGCCACCCGCTCGCCAAGGCGAGCGGGTGAGGGCGGCGTAGTGGTACGAGTCGAGCCAAGAAAGACTAGGTAGTGAGCCATGGATGCCTCGCCTCAGGTGGATTCGGCTGGAAAGTGGTGGCGGGTCTTGTTGGCAATGCGCACAAGCGCGAGCATCAGCGGTACTTCGACCAATACGCCGACGACCGTCGCCAGCGCCGCACCGGACTGCAAGCCAAAGATCGCAATCGCGGCGGCTACCGCGAGTTCAAAAAAGTTGCTGGCGCCGACCATTGCTCCGGGAGCGGCGACGTTATGAGGAACCCGCCATGCTTTAGCCCAGCCATAGGCAATGAAGAAAATTAGAAACGTTTGAATTATCAGCGGAATGGCGATCAATACAATATGCAAGGGATTTTGCAGGATGACCTCGCCCTGGAAGGCAAACAACAATATCAAGGTGATGATCAAGCCAACGGGCGTAATGGGCCCCACGCGCTTCATGAAGACGTTGTCGTACCATTCTGAGCCGCGTTTGGCGATTAACGTTTGCCGTGTCAGATAGCCCGCCGCTAACGGGATCACGATGTAGAGCACGACCGAAAGCGCGACCGTATCCCAGGGCACCTGAATATTGGAAATACCCAGCAAGAACACCACGATGGGGGCAAACGCAAATAGCATGATGATGTCGTTAAGCGCTACTTGTACCAGGGTATAGGCGGCATCACCGCGGGTTAGATAGCTCCATACAAACACCATGGCGGTACAGGGAGCGGCTCCGAGAAGAATTGCCCCGGCCAGGTACTGGCTGGCTAACTCCTGAGGAATCAGCGGGCGAAACACGACCATTAAAAAGAACCAGGCGATGGCGAACATAGTGAAGGGTTTGATGAGCCAGTTCACCGTGGTGGTGATAGTCAACCCTTTGGGCTGGCGCCGCACCCCCAGCAGTGAGGTGAAGTCAATTTGCGCCATCATGGGGAAAATCATGGCCCAGATTAACACCGCAATAGGAATAGACACCTGAGCGACTTCAAAGCGAGAGAGCGTTTCCGGTACGGCAGGCACCAGTTGCCCAAGCAATATTCCCGCGACGATGGCCAGCGCCACCCATAGTGATAGATAGCGTTCAAAAAGGCCCATACCCTCGGCAGTGCTGGGGGAGGTCGTATCCTGGGTTGCCATGATTATCTCCTGATCAAATAGCGCGCTGACTAACCCGTTTCGAGACTTCTTCAGTGCTCTCTTTGCGCTCCGAATAGCGGTCTGTCAGCACGTTGCTCCGATCTCGCATTAGCAAGGTAAATTTCACAAGCTCTTCCATGACATCCACGATACGGTCATAAAACGGTGAGGGCTTCATTCGGTCGTGGTCGTCAAATTCCATAAACGCCTTGGGAACCGACGACTGGTTGGGAATTGTCACCATGCGCATCCAGCGGCCGAGGATGCGCAGCTGGTTAACGGTATTGAACGACTGCGACCCCCCACATACCTGCATAACGGCAAGCGTTTTGCCCTGAGTGGGGCGTACTCCGCCGAGAGCGAGCGGTATCCAGTCAATTTGCGCTTTCATGATGCTCGTCATCGCGCCGTGACGTTCAGGCGAACACCACACCATTCCATCCGACCATTGGGCCAGTTGGCGTAGTTCATCGACTTTAGGGTGACTGGCATCTTCGCTATCCGGAAGCGGTAAGCCCTGTGGATCAAAAATCCGTGTCTGGGCGCCCATGGCGTTTAGCAGTCGAGCGGCTTCCTGTGTGGCCAGACGACTAAATGAGCGCGTCCGAAGCGAGCCGTATAGCAGCAGTATCTTTGGTGGTTGTGGGTAACTTGTCGGCAGGCCGAGTCTTTCATGACTGGGTGCTTCAAAGCGTCTGGCATCCAGGTTGGGTAAATCGTCTAACGAACCCATTTCATGGCTCCCTTACAGTGTAGTTGCTTATGCGCTACCTCCATAGTATATGCTTTTCCATATATTTCTAGTGCCGCGCTATGCATGCAACATTGTCGTCATGTACCAGGCGTAGAGTGACAGCCATTCATTACATGAGAGGTTGTTTATTTATGCCCAAGCGTCGCGTGCTGTTCCTCTGCAATGCCAATTCGGCTCGTTCATTGATGGGCGAAGTGCTGCTTCACCATATGGCGGGCGATCGCTTTGAGTCGTTTAGCGCTGGCACCGAGCCCGATGAACCCCATGCGCTGACCCTGGAGGCCCTCAACAAGCAGGGGCTGTCTACACAAGGGTTGCACAGCAAGTCGCTCGATGCGTTTGAAAACGAAACTTTTGACTATGTGATTGTACTTTGCGACAAGGCACAGCAGGCCTGCCGGGATTGGCAGGGAAACGCGGGAGAGAAACTGTATTGGGATATTCGTGACCCGCGATTGATCAACAAACCTGATGCTTACCAGCAGGCGCTGCAGGAAATTCGTCGGCGCCTGCAGCTGTGGCTGCCGCTTCATACGTCTGAGTAAACCAAACGGAAAGAGGTGGGTGATGAAGGGGATCAATACGTTAAGCGTTAAAGCAAGCTGGACGCTGGTACTGGTAGCATTCAGCGGTTTGGTAGTCGTGATTGGCGGACTGGGATTGTTCGCCAACCATTTTGGTCGTGACGCATTTACATCGTTGCACCAGCGCGACATGACACAAATCAGCCAGCTCAATAGCGCCTACAATCAGCTATTGCGAGCCCGTATTCAGATGAATCGGGCAGCGGAGCTGATTCGGACACCGTCGTTTGATCGCCCCGACCCCTTGATAGAAGAGGCTGAGCAACTGCTTGCTTCGGCAGAGCAGAATTTTGCTCGCTTCGAGGCAAGTCATTTTGATTCGGGACAGCAGGCGGTTGTCGATCAGTTAGCGTCGGACTTTCAATCATTTGTGAACAATAACCTCAGTCTGCAGATGATGATGCTTGAAGAACGCGATATAACGGGTTTCTTCTCAGGTGAGTCGCGGGTGGACGAGAGCAGTCAGCGTTTTATTGACAGTGCCGACGCATTCTTTGAAGCTTCAGCCCAGCGCGGCAATGCGCTCTTAGCACGCTTCGAGCAGGTGTCATCACTACTCTTCTGGGGAGTGATCGCGGGGTTGGCCGCCTCGCTGTTGGTGGTGGCAATGGTGGTTTGGGGGGTGCGTCGTCACGTGCTTCGCCCGTTGAAGACGATCACCGAACACTTCCAGCGCATTGCTCAAGGCGACCTCTCAGTTCCGGTCAAGACCCACGCCAACAACGAGATTGGTCAGCTGTTCAGCGAGTTGGCCAGCATGCAGCAATCACTGCGGACGACGGTGAATCGACTGACCGTGAGTAGCCGGCAGGTGCATAGCAATAGCCAGGAGATGACCGAGCAGAACCACCTCCTGGCAAGCCAGACGGACACCCAGGTATCCGCCTTGCAACAGATGGCGGCGAGCCTGGAGCAATTGACCGCCACGGTGAATCAAAACGCCGAAAGCGCGGCGCATGTCAGTCAATCAACCGCGGACGTGGCCCATAAAGCGCAACAGGGTGATGCGGTCATTACTCAGTTTATCGCCACCATGGAGACGATCAACGATCACTCCGAAGCGATTCAAAGCATCATCAAGATGATAGAGAGTATAGCGTTCCAGACCAATATTCTGGCGCTCAACGCCTCGGTTGAAGCGGCCCGTGCCGGAGAACATGGACGCGGGTTTGCGGTGGTGGCCAACGAGGTGCGGGCGCTGGCGACCCGCAGCGCTAATGCGGCCAACGATATTCGGGCGCGTATCGAGGCGTCGCGCGACAGCGTTCAGCAAGGCAGCCAACTTTCTCAGCAGGCGGGCGAACACACCCGTGCGATCATGCTGGCAGCCAGTCACGTCGATACGCTGATGACGCAAATGGCGAGTGCGTCCGAGGAGCAGCGGCGGGGGATAGAGGAGGTCAACCAGGCCGTCGTTCAAATCGACACGACCACCCAAGGTACCATGCGACTGGTCAATCAGGCAGCCCAATGTTCGCTGGGTATGTCGGAAGAAGCGCTGAAAATGCGTGAATATGCGGGGAAATTCCGGGTGGCTGACGCGCTCGAGACACTGCCGGCGCAGCAATCGGCGGCGGGACAAACGCCGCCGGATTGGGAAAGCCTGGGCTACTCGGACCCGACGACAAGCGAGCGTGCTGCATCGGGTCCTGTGGCGGCTCTCAGCTAAGCAATTGACCTAGTCTATCAGTTCGACGGCGACGGCGGTGGCTTCGCCGCCGCCAATGCATAGGCTGGCGATGCCGCGCTTGCCGCCCTTGGTGCGCAATGCATGGATCAGTGTCGCAATGATACGTGAGCCGGTAGAGCCAATGGGATGTCCCTGGGCGCAAGCGCCGCCAAAGACATTGACCTTGTCGTGGGGAAGGCCCAAGTCGTCCATGGCCATGAGCGTTACCACGGCAAAGGCCTCGTTGATTTCAAACAGGTCCACATCGCTTACCTGCCAATCGAGCTTGCGCATCAGCTTTTCGATCGCGCCGACAGGGGCGATGGTGAACTCGCTGGGGTGACGGGAGTGCGTCGTGTGGCCGAGCATGCGTGCTAGCGGCTTGATGCCGTGCTGATCTGCCGCTGCCTGACTCGCCAGGATCAGTGCCGACGCGCCGTCCGAAATGGAGCTGGCGTTGGCGGCGGTAATGGTCCCTTCCTTGGCAAAGGCGGGTCGTAGCTGGCGGATTTTGTCGAGCTTGGCCTGGAAGGGCTGTTCATCGTGCTCGACCAGGGTATCGCCATGTCGAGACGTGACGGTTACTGGGGCCATTTCCGCCGCCAAATGACCTTTATTGGTGGCTTCCATGGCCCGCTCTAGCGAGGCAATCGCAAAGTCATCCAGCCGCTCCCGGGTGTAGCCGCGCTGGGAAGCAACGTCCTGGGCGAAGACACCCATCAGCTTGCCGGTTTCCGCGTCTTCCAGACCGTCCAGGAACATATGGTCCTTGAGTTCGCCATGTCCCAGTCGGTAACCGTGGCGCGCCTTGGTGAGCACATGCGGGGCGTTGGACATGGACTCCATACCGCCGGCAAGAAGCACATCGCCACTGCCGGCTTTGATCAGGTCATGGGCCAGCATGGCGGCTTTCATGCCCGAGCCGCACAGCTTGTTGATGGTGGTCGCACCGTTGGCATCGGGAATACCTGCCTGGCGCATGGCCTGCCGCGCCGGGCCCTGTTTTACGCCGGCAGGTAAAACGCAGCCCATGATGCCTTCTTCGATCAATGCCGGGTCGATAGCGGCGCGCTCGATAGCGGCGCGGATGGCCGCCGCGCCGAGTTCCGGTGCGCTCATGCTTGCCAGGCTGCCCAGCATACCGCCCATCGGGGTGCGTGCTGCCGACAGAAACACAACGTCTGTTGCATTATTCATGGTGGTCTCCTTCACGGTTCTTGTGATTATCATCGCTGATGGGAGCGCTATGCGTTGACCCGTTGCCGGTGCTGTGGTCTTCTTCTTGATAACCAAGCAAGCGCTAGTGTGAACGACATGAATGTAATGAATGCTTCGCCTCGTCGCAAGGAATTAACGCGCCTCGCGGCTCAGCTATTTGTCCAAGAAGGTTTCGACCGTACCACGGTACGCATGCTAGCGCAGGAAATGGGGATCAAGTCCGGCAGCCTGTTCCACCATTTCAAGGATAAGCAGGAAATTCTGGCGGCGGTGATCGAGGAGGGTACCCAGAATGCGCTCGTCATTGCCCGACGGGCCCTGGATAACTGCACAGCGCATCCCGAGGCACGCCTTCGGGCGATGGCGCGGGCGCATCTCGAGACGCTGTTTACCGACCGTAATGCCCATGTGGTGGCGCTCTTTGAATGGCGGCGCCTGGCACCCGACGCCAGCGCACACCTCAGTCACCTGCGCGATGCGTATGAGGCGCTGTGGCTGGGGGTGATTGATGATGCGCTGGCCGCCGGTTTGATCCACGGCGACCGGTTCCTTGTTTCGCGTTTTATCCTCGGCGCGCTGAATTGGACGGTGCGTTGGTACGACCCCGATGGTCCCCGAACGCCGGATGATCTCGCCGATGAACTGGTCGCCATGATCATGGCGGGCCAGGGCCCTAATGTTTAGCCCCCGCTCGACTAACGTATAACCAACAATTGACTCGACTGGCTTGCGCTTCCAGGCGTTTGCTTTTAGCTTGGGTTTTATTCACAGGTTTCCGTTAACGTAAACTGATAATTATAATGCCCGCGATGACGTAGCCTGTTGCTCACTACCAACAATATCCAAGAGAGCTAACATGACATCGATAACACTCCCTTCCTATTCGGATTACCTTGATACGTTTTCCATTGGTGAGGTCATTGCCAGGCTCGATGACCATCAAGATGGGCAGTTAAACGCCTTCGAAGCATGCTGTGGGCGTCATGTTCGGGCAGGTAGGGGCGATGTGTTAGCCCTGGTGCAGGAAGATGTAGGCGGAGCCACGCATACCCTCAGCTATGCCGAGCTTGACGAGCAAAGCGCTCATCTGGCCGGCTGGTTTCAGGCCCAGGGGCTGGGCGAGGGAGACCGCATTGCGTGCATGCTGCCCCGTTCACTACCGTTGATGGTGGCAGTGTTGGCGACCTGGCGTATTGGCGCCGTTTACCAGCCGCTGTTTACCGCTTTTGGCCCCGATGCGGTGGACTATCGGCTTGGCCGGGCCGATACCCGGTTGGTGATCACCGATCATGCGAATCGCTATAAGTTTGATGGTTTGAGCCAGTGTCCACCCGTATTGGCGGTGGGTGGTTCGAGCAGCGAACATCCGGGCGACCACGACTGGCACGCTGCCTTGACGCATGCGTCAATGACGGGGAAGCCACCCCGGCTCTCCCCCGAAAAGCCCTTCCTGCAAATGTTTACCTCCGGCACGGTCGGTAAGCCTAAAGGCGTTGCCGTACCGCTTTCCGGCATGACGGCGTTCGCGCTTTATATGGAGCTGGCGGTGGATCTTCGCGACGACGACCGCTTCTGGAACATGGCCGACCCTGGCTGGGCCTATGGTCTTTACTACGCCATCGCGGGTCCGCTTTTACTGGGGGTGACCACCCACTTCTGCGAAGCCGGTTTTACGGCCGAGGGTGCGCTCGCCTTCATGAAGCGCCATCACATCACCAACTTTGCCGCAGCGCCGACGGCCTATCGTCTGATGAAGGCCTCCGGGCTTTTCGATGACGCTCACCAGACCCTGGAGCTGCGTGCGGCAAGTTCTGCCGGTGAGCCGCTGAATACCGAGGTCGTGACCTGGGTTGAAAAGTCGCTGGGCTGTTCGGTGATGGATCATTACGGGCAAACCGAAACGGGGATGACCTGCAACAATCACCATACCCTTGACCACCCCAAGCACGTCGGTGCCATGGGGGTGCCCATGCCGGGGTACCGTCTGGCGATTCTGGACGCTGAGTTTAACGAGTTGCCGCCTGGCGAGCCCGGCGTATTAGCCGTGGACATTGAGCAATCCCCGGCGCACTTTTTCCAGGGCTATACCTGGCAAGAGAAAGACCCCTTTGTGAAGGGCTATTACCTGACCGGTGACGTGGTGATCCGCAACGCGGATGGCTCGTTTCAGTTTGCCGGCCGCGACGACGACATTATCACCACTTCGGGCTACCGGGTCGGGCCTACCGATGTCGAAAACAGCGTCATGGCGCACCCGGCCGTGGCGGAATCGGCGGCGGTCGGCCAGCCTGATGAGATCCGCGGCGAGGTGATCAAATCCTACATTGTGCTGCGTGAGGGTTTTGAGGCCAGTGAAGCGCTTGCAGAGGAAATCCGCCAGCAGGTGCGCGAGCGGCTATCGACCCATGCGTTTCCTCGCGTTATCGAGTTTGTCGACGAGCTGCCAAAGACGCCAAGCGGCAAGATCCAGCGCTTCAAGCTGCGAGCCCAGGCCGCCGAAGACGCCAGCCTGAGCCAATAACGCTTTCATTACAGGGAAACACCATCATGCAAGTGAAGGATCATACGTTTTTAATCACCGGTGCTGCTTCTGGGTTGGGGGCCGCCACCGCCGAGCGTCTGGTCGCCGGAGGTGCCCGCGTGATGCTCTGCGACCTAAACGACAGCGTAAACACCCACGCCCAGACGCTGGGGGAAAGCGCTCAGGCATGTCTGGCTGACATTACCTCAGCAGAGCAAATGCAGCAGGCGGTTGATGCGGCGGTTGCGTTTGGAGGCGAGCGAGGGCTTTCGGGGGTTATACACTGCGCAGGCGTGGTGAGCGTGGCCAAGCTGGTAGACCGGGAGGGTAATCCGGCCGATCTGGACAGCTATGCGAAAACCATCAACATCAACCTGGTGGGCACCTTCAATGTCATGCGCCTTGCGTCCGCGGCGATGGCTAAAAATGCCCCTGGTGAAAGTGGCGAGCGCGGCGTGATTATCAATACGGCGTCTATTGCGGCGTTTGATGGTCAAGTAGGCCAATGCGCCTACAGTGCATCCAAGGCCGGCGTTGTAGGCATGAGTCTTCCCGCGGCGCGCGAACTATCGCGTCATGCTATTCGTGTGATGGCCATTGCCCCCGGGGTGTTCGAAACGCCCATGATGAGCGAGATTCCTGACGATGCGGCCGAGGCGTTGGCGGCGGCAGTGCCTTTCCCCAAGCGGCTGGGCAAACCAGAAGAATTTGCCCAGCTGGCCGAGCAGATAATCGCTAATCCCATGCTCAACGGTGAGGTGATCCGTTTGGATGGTGGCATTCGAATGCAGTAATGGCCTTGTGCTCATGCTATTAGATGGCCTGTCGGCGTTCTCGTCGACAGGCCTTATCGTTTCTGGGGCACGGCAGACCCGATAGACGACCAAAGTGGTAGCGATTGAGACAGCTAAATTAAAACGACCGCTTGACTCTGGGGCGGGCTCGCGCTAATTTTCAAACATGTGTTTGAAAGCCGTTGTCTGAAGACGCTCGTTGCTTTCAGCCCCCCGTTTTAGGAGAAGTGCCATGCCCAGCTACCAGGCTCCCTTGCGCGACATGCGTTTCGTCATGGATGAAATGTTTGACTACCCCGCCCATTACGCCTCGTTACCCAACGGTGAAGATGCCTCTCCCGATGTGGTGAGCGCTATTCTGGAAGAGGGTGCGCGCTTTGCCCGTGATGTGCTTTTGCCGCTTAACCAAAGCGGCGATGAAGAAGGGTGCCTGTTAGAGGGTGGTGAGGTAAAAGCGCCTAAAGGATTTAAAGAGGCCTATCAGCAGTATGTTGAAGGTGGCTGGCCAAGTCTGGCCGCCGACCCTGAGCAGGGTGGCCAGGGCTTGCCGCCCTCGCTTGCCATGATGCTCTCGGAAATGATCTGCGCGACGAACCTGGCGTGGGGCATGTACCCGGGGCTTTCGCATGGTGCGGCCGACGCGCTACGCCATCACGGCACCGAAGAGCAAAAGGCGGCCTATCTCACCAAGCTGGTTGAAGGCGTCTGGACGGGGACAATGTGCCTCACTGAGCCGCATTGCGGCACTGATCTCGGCCTGATCAAGACCCGCGCGGTGCCCGACGATGGTGATGCGTACGCGATTACCGGCACTAAGATTTTTATCTCGGCGGGTGACCATAATCTGGCCGAGAATATCGTGCATTTGGTGCTGGCAAAGCTCCCTGATGCTCCCGAAGGTTCCAAGGGCATTTCGCTGTTTGTCGTTCCCAAATTCCTGCCGAATGCAGAAGGCAACCCTGGCGAACGCAATGGCGTCACCTGTGGTTCGCTAGAGCACAAAATGGGTATTCATGGTAACGCCACCTGCGTGATGAACTTCGATGGCGCAACCGGCTACCTGGTGGGCCCACCCAATAAGGGGCTGGCGTGCATGTTCACCATGATGAATGCGGCGCGCCTGGGTGTGGGTATTCAGGGGTTGGGTTTGATCGAAGCCAGCTTTCAAAACTCGCTCAGCTACGCCCGCGACCGGCTGCAGATGCGTGGCCTGTCAGGTAAGCAGGCACCTGAAAAGCCGGCGGACCCGATCATCGTTCATCCCGATGTGCGCCGCATGCTGCTTACCCAGAAAGCCTTTGCTGAAGGCGGTCGCATGTTGGTGCTGTATACCGCACAAATGCTTGATGTGGTGGAGCATGGTGAGCCGGGTGAAGAGCGAGATCATGCTGAAACCCTGCTTGGCTTGCTAACACCTATTGTTAAGGCCTTCATGACCGAAGTTGGTTTTGAAAGCACTAATGAGGGCGTACAGATCTACGGTGGCCATGGCTTCATCAAAGAGTGGGGAATGGAGCAACTGGTACGCGATGCTCGTATTACCCGCCTCTATGAAGGCACGACCGGTATTCAGGCGTTGGATCTGCTGGGCCGTAAAGTGCTCATGAGCCAGGGTGAGTCGTTGAAGGTGTTCACCAAGGAGATTCACAAGTTCTGCAAGGCAGAAGCCAACAATCCCGACCTCACAGAGTTCGTCGAGCCGCTTTCCAAGCTGAATGCCGAATGGGGCGAGCTGACCATGGGTGTTGGCATGAAAGCCATGCAGGACCGCGAAGAAGTCGGGGCAGCAAGCGTTGATTACCTGATGTATTCCGGCTACGTCACGCTCGCCTACTTGTTTGCTCGGGCTGCCAAGCAGGCATCGGTGTCTCTAACCGGCGAAGACAAGGCTTTCTATGCCGCGAAGTTGAACACTGCACGTTTCTATTACCAGCGGTTGTTACCGCGCACCAAGGCGCACGCGCAAATGATCCAGTCGGGTGCGGGTAGCCTGATGGCGATGTCCAGTGAGGACTTTGGTCTGGGGTTTGAAATCTGATTAACGGTTAGCGCGGCCGCAGGCGGCGAACGGGCACTCTCTGGTCAGGCGTTCTGATCGGTGGTTTGCGGCAGGCCTGGTTCTTTGAATCAGACCTGTCGCTTTTTTATTTTTTTAATCCCCTCTTGCCAACCCA
>JBNJJK010000018.1:0-42720 GCA_051750125.1 Pseudomonadota bacterium | reverse complement strand
AAGCGGTCGTTGATCATCGACTATACCTTGGGCGCTACTCGTAGACCAAAATAATATGAATGTTGCTTATCATTTTCACTCCTTCGGGGGCTTCCCGCGACGTCGTGGTATATCCGGCATCGAGGGGGAATCGCCGCCTAGGTCAGCAAGACGACGAGATGCTTTTAATCGCACATAGGTTTGTAATGCATCTCGAAAAACATCTGATGCGTTATCCATGCCTGGCTCGGCTAATTCCAATGCTTGCGCATACAGGTCATCGTCAATCGTGATAGTAATTTTCATAATTAACTCTTGAAGTAATATGGTTAAGTTTTAAGGTCCTCCGTTAATGATAATGTAGAGGACCTTGCTTGTCGGCTAATTTAAAAAGTCAAATGAATAAGTGTCATCCATATCTAGATCTTTTCCGTTAAGAATATCATCCAAACCCTTTTCGAATTTATTAATTGTGTTCCAGTTTTTAGGCATAAAGGCGTAAGGGTTATTTCGATAATGTTCTTCTACAACCCCGCTTATTCCATGCGACTGAAGAATGTCAGAGTCTAGGTCTGGTATTCCTTTATATTGCATTATCTGTGTACATGTCCGTCTTAAGTCTCGCGGTGTGAATTTCTCAAATTTTTCACCATTCATTACCGATAGCGGTGAGTCAAGCCATTTACTTACAGCGCCGCTCAGGGTGTTAATATCAATTGGGGTTTTGCCATTTGTTGACCAAGGGTATTTTGAATTTGGGTTGATAGAATGTACCTCTTGTAATAACTTAATTGCTCTTTCAGTGAGAGGAACTAAATGCATGCGAGGGTCATCTTTTACCTTCCGATGTTCTGTCTTCAATACTCTTCTGCGTAAATCGTAGCTTGTCCAAGGCTCTCGCGCCACCTGCATGACCCTTTGCCCGCCAGTGGCGATAAGAAACAGTAAAAAACGCGTGACAATCGGACCAACTGATTCATATTCAGAAAATGAGGGCCAGAAAAAATTCAGCTCCTTTGAGTTTAAAGACCTTTTTATGGCTTTTGACTTGTGGTCTTTGGGTATTGATGCAACTGGGTTTCTATCTAAGCAATAAATAGTTTTTTTCTTTCGTTTTAGCGAATTTTCATTTTTTAAACCAAATTCAAACGCAGAGTGAAGATATACCCGCACCTTTCCAGACATGCTTCTTGAGTCTCGATCCCAAATTGGCTGTAATATCTCGACTATGTCTTTTGGAGTGATGGTATTTGCTTTTTTATCCATTATTTGCTGGTGGTTGGGCTTGAGCTCGTTATTTAAAACTCGCCTTAATATCTTTGATATACTCAATCCCCCTCGTTCCTTCCAGGCTATCAATATAGTCTATGAAAAGCTCTTCAAAGCTTGCTGTCTTTTTTTCTTCTGCAGCGGCCATCAATGCTTCTGAAGAGGCGAGTTCACGTTCTCGAATTTTACGCTCTTCAGCTTCCCTTTGTGCCTCTAAAAAATTATTAACGTCGCCATGTTCAAGAGCAATAAGAGATAAAGCGCGAGCTTTGTCTCGAATTTCTGACAACGAAAGACCTGTACCACGTGGGGATGTTTTGAAGATCCCCATTTTTAGCTTTGATTCCTTATTGTTAATACGTACTCGGAAATAAGCATAAATACTGCCGGATGCACGAGCTTCGAACAGGATTGCTCCCGTTCCCCGACCGGCGAGTGACTCTGTCGCACTCTTTCCCTTTGGAAGCGAGCGAATAGTGGCGTCTGAGAGGATTCTCCTCTGACAGTTGTTATTGCGTGTTTTCTTTTCCATTTTTTCGTACCGTTTGCGTACCGTTTCTCACGACACTATATGAGATTCAATGAGAGGTAACGGCACGGCAAAATGCGGAAAAAACGAAATTTGTCGACTAGTAACAGTGAGTTATAGTGTGCTAGGTGGATGTTCCTAATACAGCATGAGACTACATGATTCATTAAAATAGGTGACTTGTAATCAGTAGGTCCCGGGTTCGACTCCTGGTGTCGGCACCACTAAAAGTGGTTTAAAAACATCGCGTTACAGAATTTTAAAAGGCCGCCTTCTAGGGCGGCTTTTTTGTGGGTGTCTACAAAGTGTCCACGGTGTGGACAACGCCCGCTTATCATTCAAGCGATAGTAGCTAGTGGATTGAGCTCGACCGTTTCCTCTAAGTGGTCAGGAGCAAAGTGTAAACACGCGCTAGATTTGGCACTAACAGATGACGCAAGTTTAGGGTTTAAAATAAGATTTGGCGCTTGGTTTGGCATAATCTAAGGTTACTTTTTCAGCAATACAAAGTAGAGGTGCCTGTGATTACCAGAACGCCACGACGTCACCCCATCTTCAGTAGCAGCCGGGTTTAGAGTCAGAAGTAACTTTATCGTGTTTTATCACCAGTTGCTCGGCATAGGCTGAAGGTGTCAGCCCTCCAAGACTCCTCTTCGGTCTTTCTTCGTTGTACTCCCTCCGCCATGCCTTGATGACCACCTTGGCGTGATGAAGGCTAGTGAACCAATGCTCATTCAGACATTCATCTCGAAAGCGCCCATTGAACGATTCGATGTAGGAGTTTTGGTTGGGTTTTCCAGGTTCGATTAAAAACAGGGCAACGCCACGTAGATGAGCCCATGACAGCATGGCGCACCCACAAAACTCCTTTCCATTATCGGTACGAATGGCGCTAGGTAGGCCACGTTGTAAAGCCAGGTGATCCAGAATACGTGTTAAGAACAGTCCGCCAATGGCACGTTCAGGCACGATAGCCACGGCTTCATGGGTAGCGTCGTCGACAACGGTGAGGCTCTTTATCACTCGCCCGTCTGCCGTACGGTCAAACACAAAATCCATTGACCAGACCTGATTGGCGGCACCAGGGCGGCCAAGGGGCTTTCGCTCAGACGTGGGAACCTTCTTGCGCTTGCGACGCTTCACCTGCAAGTGCGCTTCGGCATACAGACGCTCAACACGCTTGTGATTGACCGGCTCTCCGGCCTGACGAAGCTTCAGATAGATCATGCCCGCCCCATAGCGACGGTGCCGATGAGCGAGCGCCAGGATGCGTTCGCGTAAGCCCTGGTTGCGGTCAGGGGCCGGTTGATAGCGCAATGCACTGGCACTCATACGGATGACACGCAGTGCTCGGCGCTCACTCAGGCCACGTGACACCATAAAGCGCACCACGTCTCGGCATGCAGGGGCACTCACCACTTTTTTCTCAGCGCCTCGCGAGTGACCTCCATTTCCAGTAGCGACTCAGCGAGCAGCTTTTTCAAACGCACATTTTCAGCGTCGAGTTCTTTGAGTCGCTTGGCATCGGGAACGCTCATGCCGCCAAACTTGCTGCGCCATAGATAGTAACTGGCTTCTGAGAAGCCGTGCCGACGGCATAGCTCCTTGATGGGCAGTCCCGCATCTGCTTCGCCCAGGAAACCAATGATCTGTTCTTCGCTGAAACGCTTTTTCATGTCCAATCTCCTACGCATAGGATCGGACTCTAAAGTGTAGCGCTACTCAATCTGGGGGTGACGTCGTGCCTGAGATGATGATGTCGTCAACGTAAATGCTGACGTTATGCTGAGCTGAAAGAGAAAGAAGGTATTTGCCCAGCGCGCTATCGAATAAGCATATTGATGCAAGGATGGTGGACTGTGGATAGCCGTAGGGAAGGTGGTATTCATACCGACCTTCATTGGTCACTCGGACTGTGGATTGAACCGTGATCTCTCTGGCCAGAGGGTATGGGAAACGTTTTTTCAGTGATCGAGTTACCCTGCTTCGGTTGATCGCGCCAAAGAAGTTCTCGATGTCCACATTTAAAAAATATTGATCATCGGTGTGCGATTGAATAGCAGCCACGTGGCCACCTTCATGCAAGTGATAATAGAAAGGCGGGGCTTGAAAACTTTCGGTGACGAGCGCCTTGATTTGTCGTCCCTGCTCGATTGTTTCTGGGGTGGGAATGTACACCCATCTTCCAGGTTTGACCTGAAAGCGATCTTTCCACGGTAACGTCATAAGCACAGGTGTAGTTAAAGGCCACGCCCAGAAGTTCAAGCAGCTGAATCGCTTTTTCGGAGCACCACCATGATAGGCGGATAATCCTTATTGCGAGCAGTGTGCGCTCCTGAGCTAGCCGAGAAGATTTTTCTTTCTTCATTTTCTCGGACTCCTCTACATGTCTTGGCTTTTCTAGCGCAAAGCGCATGGCCCAATAACCAACCGGCGATAACCATGGAACACCGTAGCATTGTTCCAGGGATGCCCAGCAAGTCACAGTGTGACACGAGGAGGATGGGCGGCATGCAGCAAGTCGCCTATCGCCAAGACGCTTTCATCTATAACAGTAAAAGCACGTCCGCCGCAACAAACGAATTATAATTACCGATGGTAATTTAATTTTGCTCGCTAACAGCTGTAGCTACTGGCGGTGTAGACCTACATTAAGCAATAAGCCCTTAGTCAGTGGCGATGACTAAGGGCTTATTTATGTTAGCTTTTCTTGCTTTTCCCTCCGCTAGACTTACTAACCGTTTGAACGAATGTGGTGCTGGGCTTTGCCTTTACTTCTTTCGCTGAGACAAAGCGGCCCGTTTTCGCACTTTTGTTGACAGTCGTTTCGTCATGCTGGATGCCCTCAGGTCTATATGTTGTACTCCATTGTGGAGTACAATGCTCTATATAGTACTGGTGCTCTTTTGGGTCAAGGTGGAATTTTTTTGTGGCACGAGAGGCATCCAGGCTAGATATGTATGAGGTGGTTGGAGCTGAAGGCACCGCCTGAAGCCTTACCAGCGATGACGTAAGCTAATATTTGCTAAGGGGGGAGCATGTTCAAGTTGAGAGGACTAGTGCTTAAGAACGGGCAGCTCGAGAGAGTGCCTTCGCTTCCCCCTATTGATAGGGTCGCGTCACTTGTTGATGACGATTGCAAGCTCACACCGTTAAGCACTTCTTTTTGGGATATAGATTCCCCCACCGGCGTTTTTACTCGTGCATATGAGGATGTTCATTACCTGGATAAATTTCTGGATAGGGAGAGCAGTGCGCACGCTTTGAGAAATCTCGAAGAAAATTTCGGCTTAGGTTTGAACGGAACTTCGGGTACTGCAGCAAACGCTCTTCAGCAACTTGATGAACAAAATCCTTTTCAGTCAATAACCTTAGGCTCGAGCGCTTTAAATAGAGTGGGTCAGGCGCATATCAGCGCTGAAAGCCTTAGAGATATAGCCCTATCACAAGCTAATACAAAGGGGACGGAAAGCTTGTATCAGTCAGCTATAAACGCTGGCTTATTTGGTGGCACTGAAAATGAGAAGATGAAAGCTGGCATATGGGGTGGCCTAGATCCATCTACTATAGAAGCTAGTGTGTTGGGGGATCTGAATTCGTCAGCTATAGCAGCGGGTACGTTGTGGAACCAGGATTCGATAGCTAAAGCAACGGACATGTTGGGTAACCAGGATTCGATAGCTAAAGCAACAAGTATGTTGGTTAACCAGGATACGATAGCTAAGGCAGCGGACATGATGGGGGACTTGGGTTCGTCAGCTAAAGCGGCTGGCATGACTGATCATTCATCCTTCATTCATAGCAACCATACAAACCCATATGAAGATCTTTTGAACCAAATTCCTAAAATACCTAAGTTTGAGAATCGCGAAGCTTCTTTATCTAACCTCATGGATGGGCATGCCAAGCACATTAGAGAGGAAAAAGAGCGCCAAGCTGAGCGGCAAAATGCACGTGATGAACTTCAGCGGGAGCAAGCGGAGTTAAGCGCTAAGCATTTACAACTTAATGCTGAGCAGTTCGAAGAAAGTAAGCGAGTACGTGCCAAGCAGGATCGAACCGAAAAATACCTTCTTTGGTTGACTGTTTTTGTTGCCATAGTCACTACTCTTGCCTTCATAGTGACTGCAATCGGCTTGTTTTTCGAAACGCAAGAGGTGAGATCTCTCTTGAGTGATACTGGTCATCAAATATTTGATCTAGCGGTGTCAGCTAAAAACTCTATTGCAGTTCTTGTTAGCTCTATTTTTGAGAAAGATACATGACGATGTGGTTGATTCGTTGGTGAGAACACCACTCTACCTTGGCGAATACGATATTGGGCGTGGTGGCCATTTCGGCTTTGATAGCTGTCGTTAGGCTAATAGCTGGACATTAAAAGATTTCTGCGGTCACGTGAAGTGACAGGGGGTATACGCTACTTAACTGCTTTCTTACGACCTTTCAGTTTGGTGGGTTTCTTACACGGAAGGTCGTAGTGCATAGGGCCTGGGGTATCTAATACTTCTTTTGAAATGATTGGCCACCACTCAATCAGCCGTAAGGCAGTTTCCCACGCCTTAACGTTTTTCCATTCGTTACCCAGGTTGATTGTGGTGATGCCGCAATTTTCAAATACAAATTTTTCGCGATTCCCTTTTTGGAAACGGTCTTTTGACACGATCACCCAGCTCTTGTCTGATTGCTTGAGCTGTTCCAGCCATACTTCATCAGGCATGCCAGGGCCGCCGTTGACGTCTCTGGCATGCGCTACGGTATGGCTTTCACTGCAGAGTTTGGCTAGGTGGTTAAGGGCGTTGGCGATGTGATGGCTGATGTTTTCGTCAATGAAGAAGTGCACCCGATAAAATCCTTTTTTCGAATTTTACGGCACGTTCTACTTCTTCTTGCGTCACATCATACGCACGGGCTGCTGCTTCAGCGCTGCCTTCTACCTCCGCCGCTTGGGCCAGTGTGGCGGTGGGCATGTGGCTGGGCAGCACAATGGGCTTACCGAAGGCAAAGCGAGGGTCGACCACGATGCTTGGATCTTCAAGATCGGGATGCCAGCGCACGGGATCTCCCTTCGCATTGAACTCAATTCCTGCCCTTAATGAGGGCACTATTACATCTTCGAATGCGTTTTGGCGTTTAACCAGGTCAATCACGGTAGTTTCGCCACTTTCTTCCAGTGCCTTCAGGAATACCTTTTGGCCATCTGTGCAAAGCTGCGGATTGATGAGCGGGTAATCGCGCTGAAGCAGCTCGCTTAGTTCATGCAATGCTTCACGGATGACCGGCAAGCTCACGTTGTGGCTACGGAATTTAGCTACAGCACGGAGCTCGAGCAGGTCTTTAAAGCTGAGGGTGTCTTCTGCGCCCAATGCTTGGGGTTCGGGTTCCCAGAGAGGCCCCTTGGACGACCGCGCAGGCATGAGCCAGCGGCGAATCTTATCCGCCTCTACGCCAATCAGGCGCTCTGCTTGCTTGGGGCTGTAAAGCCCGATGTTGGTGAATGCGGTCATTGCTTACCCCCCAGCGTGTCGCTAGGTGCTGACAAAAGCTCAATCAATCGAGTCTGTGATGCGTTCAGGATTGATGTCTTTTGGAGTGTTTTACTCTGTTGTACATGGGTGTAGTTTGACACTTTCCGTGTACATCGCAAGCGATATCGGACACAGATTGTGTCATTTAGACACTAAGCGTGTCAGCTTGAAAAGGCGTACTTCATTGATTTTTATTGGTTAATCACGTGTTTGTGCTGGATATCTCCAGCTGCAACTCAGTGGTGTAGCTGGTGTCGGTGAGGTTGTGGGTGACCTCGGTGATGATCCAGGGGGGGTGGCGTCGATCTTGTGTTTCCAGCCGATGCACCAGACCGGCGTTTCGGGGAATACCTCGGGATCGGCTACCGCCTGGGTGAGGCTGAATTGGGCGGTGCCGCGTTGCAGGCGTTGCCATTCGGCTTGGGCGGCGTCGAGTGCCTCCTGCTCGCTTGCATAGGTGTGGCGTAGCTGCTGGGCGTTTTCTGGGTCGCCTACCGTGACGGTGACGCGCTCGGCGTTGTCTTTTTCGTACCATTGAGCGGTGACGCCTGAGTAGGCGTCGCGGTCGGCGTCGGTGTAGCGGTGCTGGTCGCCGCTTTGGCGGCGCAGCTGGATGGGCGGGATTTCGAGCCCGCTGGCGGTGGTGGCTTGGCCGGTGGGTACGAATATCAAGTGGCCGGTTTTGACGGTGGCCACGGCGTCGTAGCGTTCGGCCAAGCGGGTGAGAAAGTGCAGGTCGCTTTCGTCGGTCTGGTCGATGTGCTCGATGCGGATGCCGGCGAGTTTTACGCCCACGCTTGGCATCCGGCGCGCCGCTTTGCTCGACTTCATCGACGATGAAAGTGCCGCGCTCGATCAGGGACTGGCCTTGCCAGCCTAGGGCGAGGGTGATTTCAGCGCCTTTGGGCGGTATATCGAGCATGCCATCGTCGTCGGTCAGCGTTATATCCAACTGGTCGGCCTGCATGCCGCGACGGTCGTGGAGCCTGAGCGAGCCGAGCCGGGCGCGAAACTCGGGGCTGATGGTCTGGCCTTGGAGCGTGATGCGGTAGTCGGGTGTCATGCTCATGGTTATGCAAGCGCCCCGGTAATGGCGCGTAGGGCTCTGTCTCCTGCTGAGCCAAGAAGATTGCCGGGTAGCGATCAATACCCCGTCATCTCCAAATAGCCAACCCCGACATTTTCCTGCGTGTCGGCCTGGCGTACCACTACGTCGCCTTCCCAGTAGGGCACCGTGGTGGGCATCCAGCGGTTGGGGTGGCGCGCTTCAACGACAAGTTCCATGTCCGCCTCGGGCAGCGTGAGCGACCAGCGTGTGGGCATGTCTCGGCCGGCGACGGACTGCGTGTCCAGCGGCGTCAGCGTGACGCGGTCGGCGCCGATGAGCTCGGTTTCTCCGTCCGCCGAGATTAAATGGGCAAAGGCATAGTCGCCGCCTGCTTCACCGCCGCCTCTTAGCCGGTAGGCCATGAGCTTGCGGCCGTCCTTCAAGTGCAGCGAAAACCAGTCCCAGCCGGTTTGCTCCGGCGTGAGCAGTTGGCTACTCCATTCGCGGTCCAGCCAGCCCTGGCCGCTGACCTCGCGGGTCTCGCCGCCCAGTGTGACGCGCCCGGTGATCTGTAAAAACGGCTGGCTGTAATAACGCGAGCCCTGGCCTTCCACGGTTTTAGCGTTGAAGCCGTTTTCACCGTGTTGGACAAGCGGACCCTGGGCTTCAAGGGTCAGTGCATAGCCGAACCGATCGGCTCCCTCGCCGCTGTAGGCGCTGAGGGTAAAGTCCTCGAAGTTGGCGTCCTCCGGGCTTTGCAGTACCCAGTCATCAATCCAGGCCTGAAACGGCGCTGCGTTGACACCCGCCTGCCCATCGGCGTGTTGGCTATGGCTGCGCGCAAAGCGTTCGGCGGCCACGTGGGTGGCGCCTCGGGAGATGCCCAGGTGCGCCATCCACACCTGATCGGCGGCCCAGGGTGTTGGGTCAGGGCGTTCATCGGGCGGCGTCAGCGCCTGGCGAAACAGCGTCCACTGCAGGCCCAGCGGCTCGCCCTGAGCATCTTCCAGGTTGGCGGTCAGGTACCACCATTCGATGCGGTAATCGGGGTGCGGGCCGTGGTCCTCGGGGAAGTCCAGCGGCGAAGCCCCATCCGCCTGGGCAAATGCCGCCGCGTCTTCACCGAGCCCGGCAAACCCCTGGGGCTCAGAGACTGACGGTGATTCCTCACAGCCGATGAGTGTTACACACGCCATGACGACCAGCGCCGCCGCTAAGCCGGGATGATTCATGCGGCCCCCTTGTTGAGCATTGCCTGCGGGGAGCTGCGCCATAGCTGAAGCGAGGGAAGCGCGGCAGCGGCCAGGGCCACGCCGAGAGCGGTCAGCAGCGTGATGACGATATCCCATGGGAAAAGGTAGAGCGGCAGCCGCCAGCCAAAGGCGGCAACGTTGATGATCGCCACCAGCGACCAGGTAATCGCAACGCCCAGGGGGATGGCCACCACGCCGGTGAGCAGTGCCAGCCCGCCCAGTTGATAAAGCGGCAGCTGAGTGAGGGTCTTGCGCGGCACGCCCAATGCCCAGAGCGATGCCAGTTGTCGCTGCCGCTCGCGGGCCTGGGCCAATAGCGTGGCGAACAGCGCCAGGGCAGCGACGCCGAGGGTGAGGCCGTTCAACACCCGCGTGATGGTGAAGGTGCGCTCAAATATCTGCGTGGCCAGCCGTTTGATTTCCTGCTGGTCGACCAGGGCGTCGGGGGCGACATCGAAGCGGTCCACCAGCGTCTGGCGTAATACCTGACGTTCGGCGCCTTCACTGGCCACCAGGCCTATCGAGGCGATCTCGCCGCCAAAACGCTGAACCAGCGCCTCGGTGGGCACGACTATCTGCTGGCGGGGGTTGCCGTAGTCGGGATAAACCGCCGCAATGGTAAACCGCGTGGCGCCTTGCGGCGTGTCCAGCGTGAGGGTGTCGCCCGGCGCCAGCTGCTTGGCCACGGCCATTTGCTCGTTGATAAACACGCTGCCGGCAGACAGCGCCGCCCAGGCGGCGGAGCGCCCTGCCTGGGTATCGAGCAGCGGCCAGCGGTCAGTGATCGTCGGCGCTGGGGTAATCCCAAACAGCGCTATGCGTTCGCGGGTTGTGTCTTCGCGGCCTTGGCTGTCCACTGCCAGCAGATCGACGTCACCGCGGGCGGTAGGCAGCGTTTCCGCGATGTCTGGCTGGGTCTCGAGCCAATCCAGCATGGGCGCAAGCGTCGAGGACTCGGCGTTGATATACAGCGGCGCGGCGAGTCGCTGGTCGAGCCAATCCAGAAAGGTCAGCCGAAAGCCGCCGACCATGCTGCTGACGCCCAGGTTGGTCGCCAGGGCAATCAGCAGTGCCATCATGGCCAGCGACAGGCGCGGCAGCTGTAGCTGAATATCTGCCACGGCCCAGTGGGCAAGCGGGCGACGATGTAGAAGGCGTTGCAGCAGTCGCAGCACGACGTTGATCAGCGGCGGCAGGAAAAGCGCGCTGCCTAACAGCAGGGCGGCGACGAATCCAAAGCTGATCATTACGCCCTGGCCGGGTGGCAGGTAGCCGAGCCACAGCGCCAGGCTGAGGGCGAGCACGGCGGCCGCGATGCCCCCTTGGGTCATGCGCGTTAGCTGGCGCTGGTAGCCTCGCCGCCATGCCTGGGATTGGCCCAGCGCCAACACGTTCAGCCGCGCGGCACGCCACAGAACGCCGCTGCCTGCCAGCAGCAGGCCGCCCAGGGTAATGGCCAGGCTGCCCAACCAATAGTGCCACGGCAGCACCAGGCTGCGCTGCACATCGGCCTGATAGAGCGAAGACAGCGTCGTCGCCACGTCGGGCAGTAGCTGGCCGGCCAGCCAAATACCGCTGGCAAGCCCAAGTGCCGCCCCCAGCACGCCGAAAACCAGCAATTCCAGCAGAATGGCCATGATAAGCGTGGCGGCGGGCACCCCCAACGCTCGCAGGGTGCGTAACGTGGTCAGGCGCTGCTCCATGGCAAGCCCCAGCGCGGCTTGCACAATGAACAGGCCGACGACCAGCGATAGCAAGGCCAGCGCGGTGAGGTTGAGGTGGAAGCTATCCGTCAGCTGCTCGGGCGATGCCAGGGTGGCGGCCCGGCTGAGTCGGAAGCCGTCGGGCGGCGCGGATAACGCCTCCGGGGCGGTGACCAGTTGGGTCAGGGTATTACCGCTCTCCAGCAGCGTGGCGGCCGCGGCGATGTCCATCACCAGGGTGTTCGGGGGTAGATCCGGGCGCAGCGCCAGCGGCGGGAGTTGATGTCGGCCACCATCCACGTCAGGCGTCGCGCCGGGCGCCTCCCGGCGCGAAAGGCCGACGACATCGAGGGTTTCCGACGCCAGCTGGGTTTGCCATGGCGGCGTCAGAAAAGCGGTCAGCGCGGCGCCATCGCCGCCCAGGGCGTTATCGTTGGGCAAGGTCAGCGGGTCAATGCCGATAAGCGTCAGGCGCGTTTCGCCGACTTCCAGGGTGCCTTCCAGCATGGGTGAAACGGGCAGGCCCGCCCGGCGCAGCGTCAGGTAGTCTTCGCGAGTCAAGGGCTGGCCATCGCGCCGGGTCAGTTGGTCGACCTCCGCGCTAAACAGCGCGTTGGCGCGGGCGTAACTGTCTTTCGCCGTGGCATTGACCGCCTGGACGCTGCTCCACAGGGCGCTTGCCACCCACAGCCCCAGCAGCAACATGGCAAGCTGCCCCGGATGACGGCGGTAGTGGGCAAGCAGGGTCGCCAGCACACGCCAGATCACGGTTGGGGATCCTCAAGTCTACCCAAGTGGAGGCGCACCAGGCGATTGAGCGGCGCCGCCACGCGAGCGCTGTGGGTGACCATCAATAGCGCGCAGCGGGTTTCGGCCACCAGCTCGAGGAGCAGCGCCAGGACGGTATCGGCACTTTGCTCGTCCAGATTACCGGTAGGCTCATCGGCCAGCAGCAGGCTGGGCCGGACCGCCAACGCCCGGCCAATCGCCAGGCGCTGTTGCTGGCCGCCCGAGAGCTGCTCGGGGAAATACCCTTCGCGACCGGCAAGTCCCAGGCGCGCCAGCAGGTGGGCGGTCCACTCGGCGTCCTCGCGTTGTGCAAGGCGTGCCTGGAGGCGCAGGTTGTCGATCACGTTGAGGCTGGGCACCAGGTGGAACTGTTGAAACACCAGCCCGAGATGCTGACGACGAAGCCTGGCGCGGGCGGGTTCCTCCAAGCTGGAAAGCCGCTGCCCCTCGATGCTGATATGGCCCCGGTCGGGCACGTCGAGGCCGGCTGCTAAATGCAGCAGCGTTGACTTGCCGCTGCCCGATTCCCCCATCAAGGCCAGGCTTTCACCCTGGTCGAGCGTCAGGTCGATACCGTTGAGCACGGGTAACTCCCCCTGCGGCGTGCTGAAGGTTTTATGTACCTGATGCAGAACCAGCATGGGGGCTCCTTTTGCCAACCATTGTGCATGCAATAAAGCATACGGCGATATCACGCATGAATCCGAGTGTAATGCATTTGTATAAGAAAAGGTGGGTTATGGCGCTATCTTGAACCGCCTGAAAAGGTCCGTTTAAGATATAAAAGCTCCCGAATCAGTGAGCAAAAAAAAGTGAAATTTTTTCACGTAACCCATGTTATGAGGCGTGCATGTGTTTCTTGCAGGGGGACTGAGGTTGTCTACCTTGTGCAGTGCAAGATGATGGTTACGCCATTTGATCTGAAATTTAATCATACAAGGAGTGGATTAGATGACAGTCAGCAACACACCTCTTAATGTTGTGAACGCGCAAAAACAGTACAGCGAAATGACGGATATACCGTCCGCTCGACCGACGATGGACACGGACCTTTACCCATCGCGGTTGGCTGAAGCGCCGACGTCACTCTGGCAGCCGCGTCAGGATGCTGTCGTGAAAGGTCGCCAATTAACAGGCCCATTAAGCCAGGCGCAACTCGACGAGTTCGAACGTAAAGGGTTTCTGTTCATTCCCAACCTGATCACCGGTTCAGAGCTCGATGAGCTGCGTCGGGAGATGCAGGCACTGATGAGTGACGACGCCTATCGTGATCAACCCTTCAGCGTTACTGAGCCGGAGAGTCAGGAAATCCGTTCGCTGTTTGCGGTGCATTTTCTCTCCAAGCGTTTTGGAGAACTGGCACGCGATGAGCGTCTGGCGGGTGCCGCGCGTCAATTGATCGGCGCCGACCCCTACGTGCACCAGTCGCGTATCAACTATAAGCCCGGGTTTGCCGGTAAAGGCTTCAACTGGCACTCGGACTTTGAAACCTGGCACGCAGAAGACGGCATGCCCAGCATGCATGCGGTCAGTGCCTCGCTGATCATGACCGACAACCACGAGTTCAACGGCCCCTTGATGCTGATTCCCGGGTCGCACAAGAAATTCGTGCCGTGCTTGGGTGAGACGCCGGAGGACAACCACAAGCACTCGCTGAAGGCGCAGGAAGTCGGCGTGCCCAGCAAAGAAGCGCTGACCGAGCTGGTGGCCGAGCACGGCATCGAGGCGCCCAAGGGCAAGGCCGGTGGCCTGTTGCTGTTTGACTGCAACACCCTGCACGCCTCGAACGCCAACCTGTCGCCGGACCCGCGCAGCAACGTGTTCTTTGTGTTTAACCGCCCGGACAACCGCTGCCGCGCGCCATATGCCGCGCCCAAGCAGCGTCCCGACTTCCTGGCCCATGCGCCCGACGACACCTGGTCGATGGCCGAGTGAGGCGGGAAGGTAAACCAGCGTTCAGCGATGTGTGGAACAATCGCTAGGGTGGGGTAGACTGGTGCGCATGCTAATATGCGCACCATAAAAAAGGAGTCTCCCCACCATGCGTTTTGTTCCACAGTTTACCGATGGCCAAGCTTGTCCCCATGAGGTGGGCAAGGTGGTGTGCGTTGGCCGCAACTACACCGACCACGCCAAAGAGTTGGATAACCCCGTTCCCAGCGAGCCGCTGTTGTTCATCAAGCCCGCGACCAGCGTCGTGGATATCAAGCAGCCGCTTGCGCCGCCGTTCCATCGCGGTGAGATTCACTATGAGATCGAGCTTGCCCTGCTGGTGGGTAAAACGATTTCCGACGCCACGCCGGACGAAGCCAGCGCGTCGATCAGCGGTTTGGGGCTGGCGCTTGATCTCACCCTGCGCGATGTTCAATCCCAACTGAAGGAAAAAGGCCATCCCTGGGAAATCGCCAAGGCCTTTGACGGCGCCTGTCCGCTTTCCCCTTTCCTGCCGTTAAGCCGCGTGCCCAATTGGAACGCACTGGCCTTTACCCTGGAAATTGACGGTGAAGAGCGCCAGCACGGCGAAGGGTCCGATATGATCTTTACCATCCCCACGCTGGTCGCGGAGATGAGCCGCCACTTTACCCTCGAACCGGGGGACGTCATCTTAACTGGCACGCCGTCAGGGGTGGGTGAGCTGCCCCGCGGTGCCACGCTGCGTATGACGCTGACCGGCGGTTTGGATATCACCACCAGCGTGATTGAATGAGCGGCGGCAGTTAAGCCAAGTTGCTAAACATATAGCCGCCCAATTAAAAGGCCACCGACTCAGTCGGTGGCCTTTTGCGTTGGTTAAGGTTGTAGACGGCGTCGCTACTCCAGGTAGGTATAGCCTTCCAGCCCCTCGGACAGGCTGGCGGCAAAGCGCGCCTGCTCCTGGGTGGAAAAGCCGCTGGTAATGAGCTGCTCGGTGAGCTTCTGCTTTAACACCCGGGCATCGAAGTTCACGTAGGCCAACACCTCGGCCACGGTGTCCCCGGCCTGGGCGTTGGAAAGCTGCCATTCGCCGTTGGGCCCCAGTGCGGCGTCCACCGAATCGGTATCGCCGAACAGGTTATGCAGATCGCCCAGAATCTCCTGATACGCCCCCACCAGGAAAAAGCCGAGCCAGCGCTCGTCGTCGGTGGTCCATTCGGGAAGGGGAAGGGTGCTTTCGACGCCCTGGCCGTCGACATACTGATCGATACGGCCGTCTGAATCGCAGGTGATGTCCTGAATCACCGCCCGGCGGGTTGGCGGTTGGTCCAGTCCGCTTAACGGCAGGACGGGGAAGATTTGCTCAATACCCCAGACGTCCGGCACCGACTGGAACAGCGAAAAGTTGACGAATAGCTTGTCGGCCAGCTTCTCGGCAAGCTCATCCAGGATCTCGCGGTGCGCGCGGTTGCGGGTGTCGAGCTGGTCGCGCAGGCGGACACACGCCGCCATATAGACGCGTTCGCCTTCGGCGCGGGCGTTGATATCACTCAGCCCGAGGACGAAGCGGTCCTGCAGCTCGCTGACCGCCTGGAAGACATCGTGCCACGCCTCGACCAGCACGCGCGGTTCCTGGGGCTCGGCCAGTTGTTCGAAGACGCGCCATAGCGCCTCCACCTGCGGGTCGCCCGCATGGGAGCGTTCGGGAGGCGTATCGTCAATACGCTCGTCACCGATCACGTTGGTAATCAGCACCGCATGGTGAGCGGTGAGCGCCCGGCCGGACTCGCTGATCAGGTGCGGCGCGGGCAGGTGGGCGTCCTGGCACAGCTGGGCAAAGGCGCTGACCACGTTGCGCGCATACTCGCGCATCGAGTAGTTGGCCGAGCAGTCGCTACGCGAGCGGGTGCCTTCGTAATCGATGCCCAGGCCACCCCCCACGTCGACGGTATCGATCGGCGCGCCCAGGCTGAGCAGGTTCTGATAGAAACGGGCACATTCGCGCAGGCCGCGCTGAATGTCGCGAATATTGGCGATCTGCGAGCCAAGGTGAAAGTGCACGAGCTGCAGGCTGTCGAGCGCGTCCTGGGTGCGCAAAGTCTCGACGACGCTGAGAATCTGGCTGGCGGTGAGGCCGAACTTGGATTTTTCACCGCCGGTATTTTGCCACTTGCCCTTGCCCACTGAGGCGAGCCTGGCGCGCAGGCCGATGCGCGGCGTCACGTTAAGCTCGCGGGCTTCTTCCAGAATCACGTCGAGCTCGGACAGCTTTTCAACTACCAGGTATACCCGGTGGCCGAGCTTCTCGCCCAGCAGCGCCAGGCGGATGTATTCGCGGTCTTTATAGCCGTTGCACACGATCAGCGAGGAGCCGCCTTCCGAGAGGGCCAGCACCGCCAGCAGTTCGGGTTTGCTGCCTGCCTCCAGGCCGACACGGCCGCGACCGCGTTCGGCGGTGGCCAGTATCTCTTCCACCACGCGACGTTGCTGGTTGACCTTGATGGGGTAAACCGCCGTGTAGCCGCCTGAGTAGTCGAGCTCCTGCATGGCGACGTCAAAAGCGCCGCACAGTTGCTCAACGCGGTCGTGCAGAATGTCGCTGAAGCGCACCAGTACCGGCAGGCGCAACCCGCTCTGCTGAAGCTTGCGGACTAGCCCGCTCAGCGGTAGCGCCGGGCCATCGGCATCGCTGCCCAGTGGCCGCACCAGCGCCTGGCCACGTTCGTCCACGTCAAAGTAGCCGCTGCCCCACTGGTCGATATTCCAGGTGCGGCGGGCGCGTTGGGCCGAGGTGCTGTGACTGGGTGCTGCCTTCATGAAGACGCCTCGGGCAGCGGTAGCGCGCCATGCGCAATGCGCGCTTTTAGAATGGTACGGAAGCGGTCCGGGTCATGGGGGGTCAGGTCGTGGGCGGGCGGGTCCACGTACACCACCAGTAGCCGCGAGAGCCAATAGCGCAGCGCCGTCATGCGCAGCATGGTGGGCCAGAGGGCGCGCTCGTCCGCGGTCAGGCGGCGGCGTGACTGATAGGCGCTCAGGATCGCCGTATAGCGCTCGCCATTCAGCGTGCCGTCTTCGTTGGAGGCCCAGTCGTTGATCACGATGGCCAGATCAAACAGCAAGTCGCCCGTGCAACCATTGTAGAAGTCGATAATGCCGCCCAGCGTATCGCCCTCAAACAGCGTGTTGTCGCGGAACAAGTCCCCGTGCAGCGCACCTTGCGGCAGTTCATCGTGCTTGGCGAAGGCGCTTTCGAAATCATCGACCTCGTCTTTCATTAACGTCTGGTCGTCAGGGCTCAAGTAGGTCAGCACCTTGTGGTGCATGGCTTGCAGCCAGTGCAGGTCGCGCGGGTTGGGCCGGTGCCCGGGAAAGTGCTGTGACACCGTATGCATATGCCCCAGGGTATCGCCCAGTGCCCGGCATTGGGCCAGGTTGGGGGCTTCAGGGTGACGGCCCGGCAGGCGGGGGAACAGCAGGGCCGGTTTGTGGGCCAGGCTGTGCAGGGCCACGCCGTCGCGGTCGTGAACCGTGCCGGGGACCGGCAGACGGTGCTCGTCCAGGTAGTCCAGTAACTCGACAAAGAACGGCAGCTCAGCATGCTCGCCTTGTTCGAACAGGGTCAATACCAGCTCACGGCGGTCGGTGGTCACAAAAAAGGTCGAATTTTCGGTGCCGGCCGCCACGCCCTTCAGCGAAACGAAGCTGCCGACATCAAACTTTTCTAAAAACGTAGCGACCTGTGCGTCGCTAAGCGGGGTGAATACTGCCATGAGAATCTCGCCCAGGTTGCTAAGCCCATTATTGTAGCGGCTTGATGCCTCAGTTGGCAGCGTTGTCTCGCGTTCGACACGGTCGTCGAGCCATCTAGGGTCTGCACCGCGGGCGCTGAACGCGTATCATGACCGGCAGACTTTCTTACTGTTTGCTGACAATGGAACTTGGTTATGGCCCGTGCTCCGATCGTGCTCGTCGATGGCTCTTCGTACCTGTATCGCGCGTTTCACGCGCTGCCGCCGCTCACCACCTCCAACGGCCAGCCGACGGGGGCGGTGAAGGGGGTATTGAACATGCTCAAGCGGCTGATCAAGGATTACCCCGACAGCCCCATGGCAGTGGTTTTCGACGCGCCGGGTAAAACCTTTCGCGATGACCTGTATAGCGAGTACAAGGCGCATCGCCCACCGATGCCCGATGACTTGCGCAGCCAGGTCAAGCCGCTGCACGAGTGCGTGAAAGCTCTCGGCTTGCCGCTGTTGTGTATTGAAGGCGTCGAAGCCGACGACGTGATCGGCACGCTGGCCCACCACGCCACCCAGGCGGGGCGCGACGCGGTCATCTCCACCGGCGACAAGGACATGGCACAGCTGGTCAACGCTCATATCACGCTGGTCAACACCATGAAGGACGAAACCCTTGATGAAGCCAGAGTGGAGGAGAAGTTCGGCCTGCCGCCGGCGCTGATTATCGATTTTCTCGCGCTGATGGGCGACAAGGTGGATAACATTCCCGGCGTGCCTGGGGTCGGGGAAAAAACCGCTATTGGCCTGCTGCAGGGCATGGGCGGCGGGCTGGATACCATCTACGCGGATCTCGAGCGGGTAAAAACGCTGTCATTCCGGGGTGCCAAAACACTGCCCAAGAAGCTTGAGGAAAACCGCGAGCAGGCGTTTCTGTCTTACCAGCTCGCCACCATCAAAGTCGACTGCGACCTGCCGGTGGGGCTAGACGATCTGGACATAGCCCACCCCGACCGCGAAGCGCTGGTAGCACTCTACAAAGAGATGGAGTTCAGGCAGTGGCTGGGCGAGCTGCTTGAAGGCAAGGACGAAGGCGTTGACGACGTGAAGGGCGGCGAGCAGGCCCCCGCCAACGCGGCCGACGAAAGCGTGGCGTCTGCCCCAAGCGAGCGGCATGATCACGTGATTGTCAGCCAAGGCGAATTCGACGCCTGGCTGGATCGGCTCAACAACGCCGAGCGCTTCTGCTTCGACCTGGAAACCACCAGCCTCAATTACATGGACGCGGAAATCGTCGGTGTGGGTCTGGCGCTAAAAGCGGGCGAAGCCGCTTATATTCCGCTTGCCCACGACTATCTCGACGCACCCCAGCAGCTGGACCGCAAGACCGTTCTGGCGGCGTTAAAGCCGCTGCTGGAAGATCCGCAAAAAACCAAGATCGGCCAGAATCTCAAGTATGACATTTCCGTGCTGGCGAATTACGCCATCAGCGTGGCTGGGCCGCTCGCCGACACCATGCTGGCGTCCTACGTGCTGAATTCCACCGCCACCCGCCACGACATGGACTCGCTGGCGCTGAAATACCTGGGCGAATCGACCATCTCGTTTGAAGAGATCGCCGGAAAAGGCGCCAAGCAGCTGACCTTCAACCAGATCGCCCTTGAACAGGCAGCGCCCTACGCCTGCGAAGACGTGGATATTACCCTGCGGCTGCAAGAAACGCTGCGCCCCCAGGTCGAGCGCGAAGGCCGCCTGGCCGAGGTGCTGGATAGCCTTGAGCTGCCGCTGATCAGCGTGCTCTCACGCATCGAACGCAACGGCGTGGCGCTGGATGCGGAACGCCTTCACGAACAGAGCCAGCAGTTGGAAACCCGCATCCGCGAGCTGGAAAGCCAGGCGTATGAACTGGCGGGGCGCGAGTTCAACCTGGGGTCACCCAAGCAGCTGGGGCAGATTCTGTTTGAAGAACAGAAAATTCCGGTCATCAAAAAGACACCCAAAGGCGCGCCTTCTACGGCAGAAGCAGTGCTTGAAGAGCTGGCGCTGGATTACCCGCTGCCCAAGGTCATCATGCAGCACCGTGGGCTTGCCAAACTCAAGTCTACCTACACCGACAAGCTACCGCGCCTGCTCAATAAAGCCACCGGGAGGGTGCACACCAGCTACCACCAGGCGGTCACGGCCACGGGGCGGCTATCGTCGTCCGACCCCAACCTGCAGAACATTCCGATTCGCACCGAAGAAGGCCGCAAGATTCGCCAGGCGTTTGTGGCTCGCCCCGGCTATCGCATCGTCGCGGCCGACTACTCTCAGATCGAATTGCGCATCATGGCGCATCTTTCGGAAGACAAGGGGCTGCTGGAAGCCTTTGCCGAGGGGCGCGATATCCACACCGCCACGGCGGCCGAGGTTTTCGGTACCTCGCTTGAGAAAGTCTCCGGCGATCAGCGGCGCAGCGCCAAAGCGATCAACTTTGGCCTGATCTACGGCATGAGCGCCTGGGGTCTTTCACGCCAGCTGCACATCGAGCGTAACCAGGCGCAAACCTATATCGACCGCTACTTTGACCGCTACCCAGGGGTGGCGCGCTACATGGACCGTATTCGCAGCCAGGCGGCGGAGGACGGCTATGTGGAAACCGTAAGAGGGCGCCGCCTCTATCTGCCCGAAATTCACTCCCAGAATCGCAACCGTCGTCAGGGGGCTGAACGCACCGCGATCAACGCGCCCATGCAGGGAACGGCGGCCGATATCATCAAGCAGGCGATGATTGACGTGGATGCCTGGCTGGCGGAAGGTGAGTTTGACGCGCTGATGGTCATGCAGGTACACGACGAACTGGTGTTTGAAGTGGCCGAGTCTCAGGTCGAGGGCTTTATCGAGCAGGTACAGCAGCGTATGCAGGGTGCCGCACAGCTGAGCGTGCCGCTGATTGTCGAGGCGGAAAGCGGCAGCAACTGGGATGAAGCCCACTGATACCGGGGTTGTCGAAAGGCGGGTGGCGGGTAGATAGCGTCCATGCGTAGCCTTTGCAGGCTACGCATGGTGAGGGCATCAGCTCTCGACAGGCGCGCGCCAGTCGTCTGAACCTGATGTGCCCGCGACCGTGTGCTCCCAGTCGATCTTGCGGTAGGACAGGGAGACATCCATCAGCTGGGTGAACTCGGATTTCGTAACGTCTTGGGCATGCGGCATGCGCAAGTTGATATCCACGATGGTGGCGTCGGTCAGCTTCGTGGTGAAGAAGTGCTCCTGCTTACCTTCTACCGACGTGCGGTACCACTTGAGCTCGACGTTGGGCAGCATCTCGCCGGATGCCAGCGCGTTGTACATCAATGGAACGGCCTTGTTCAGCGCCACGGTAAACACAAAGGGTTTGTGGGCGCGCTGACCAGAAGGCTGGCCAGATTGTGGGTCGGTGGGAACCGTTACCACATGCTTGAATTCCTGCACCAGCATTTCATCTTCGTGACCTTCGACATAAATGTTGCCGACCGAGTCCGGTGTGAATGCGCCTGCCGTAATGTTGCCCTGAGACTGGCCTTCGATGCTGATATAACATGGTGTTGGCATGAGTCTGCTCCTTGACGAAAAGTAATAAAAATGTCCACGCGGACACCATGATCTAGCAATTGCCATGCCGGAATTTAAATTATCATTCAATTCAAATATTTATTTATTCTTATGTAATTTACTACTTTAAATTAGGCAATTTATTGCTTGATTTTAGGCAATATTTTGCTCTTGTGGCGGTAATTTGCTCAGCCTTTTTCTGGTGTCACTTATACGCCATTTAACGTTGATTTTTCGGTTTAGTGACGGCTTTTAGGCGTTATTGAATGGGCGGTTTTTGCCACTTTTTGATGCTAACGCTTAATCGGCGTGTAAGAGATAACTGTTCATTTTTATAAGAGATTGCCGATTCATCATGTAAGAAATGTCTTACATGGAAGTCGCGGTAGCGCTTACTAAAATGAACATGGCGGTTAACGCCGCCGAACGTCCATAAAATGAACTGGATTTTGTAATCCTCGCGGCGTTAATTCCTCATCGGGTCGCAGACCTCCCCCATTGGCGCCGCCGTGCTGAATTCGCTACTTTCCCGGGATTGATAACCATTCACAGTCACGAGGAGTCTTAGTCAAGGCTCCGGGATAGAGCGAACCACCATGGCTAAACAAGGCACCGTCGCGCCCAAAGAGCGCATCAATATCAAGTATGTTCCGGCGACTGGTGATCAGCAGGCGGAAACCGAGCTGCCGCTGAAACTGCTGGTTGTGGGGGACTTCAAGGGCGGCGAAGAAGAAGCGCCCATTGAGGAACGCCAGGCCGTTTCGGTCGATAAAAACAACTTCCAGTCGGTCATGCGTGAAGCGGGGCTTACCCTCCAGGCGGCGGTGCCCAATCGTCTTGAAGAAAGTGACGAGCCCAGCGATATGGCGGTCGACCTCTCCTTCAAATCCCTGAGCGACTTTTCTCCCGATGCGGTTGCCAAGCAAGTGCCCGAGCTGCGCCAGCTGGTCGAGCTGCGTGAAGCCCTGGTGGCCTTGAAAGGGCCGTTGGGCAATGTCCCCGCTTTCCGTGACCGCCTGCAGAAGCTGCTCGAAAGCGATGACGCGCGGCAGCAGTTGCTGGACGAGTTGGCGTTGCTGGACACCCAGAGCGATGGCCAATAGCACCCCGGCGAAGGTGATATCTCAACCGTGCGGTAAAGCGAATTCGAGGCAGAGTGATGAGTAAAACAGCAAAGCAGCAGGCCACGGCAGCAGCAACAGAATCGGACGTTTCGCTTCTCGATCAGGTGATGGCGCAGACCCGTATGGAGCCTGCCGATGAAGGTTACGACGTTGCGAAGCAAGGTGTCGCCGCGTTTATTTCCGAATTGCTGAAAGGCAACGAGTCTACGCCCAGCGTCAACAAGTCGCTGGTCGATAACATGATCGTCGAGCTAGACCGCAAGATCAGCCATCAAGTCGACGAGATCTTGCATGACCAGGGGTTTCAGCAGCTGGAATCCGCGTGGCGCGGTTTGAAGCTGCTCGTTGACCGGACCGATTTTCGTGAAAACATCAAGCTCGACGTGCTGCATGCCACCAAGCAGGAATTGCTCGAAGACTTTGAGTTTGCGCCGGAAATCAGCCAAAGCGGCCTCTATCACCACGTCTACAATGCCGGCTACGGTCAGTTCGGTGGCGAGCCGGTCGCGGGCATTATCGGCCACTACGACTTTTCGCCCTCGACGCCGGACATGAAGCTGCTGCAGCATACCTCGGCGGTGGGCGCCATGGCGCATGCCCCCTTCATGTCATCGGTCGCGCCGTCGTTCTTCGGTATCGAGAGCTTCGAAGAGCTGCCCAACATCAAGGATTTCAAGGCGATTTTCGAAGGCCCCAAATACGCGCGCTGGCGCAGTCTGCGCGAGTCAGAGGACGCGCGTTACCTGGGCTTAACGGCGCCGCGCTTCCTGCTGCGCACGCCTTACGATCCGGTCGAAAATCCCGTCAAGACGTTCAACTACCGGGAAACGGTCAGCGAAGACCACGAGCATTATTTATGGGGCAATACCGCCTACCTGCTCGCCGAACGTCTGACGGACAGCTTCGCTAAATACCGCTGGTGCCCCAATATCATCGGCCCGCAAAGCGGTGGTGCGGTCGAAAATCTGCCCGTTCACACCTATGAAGCCTTTGGCCAGCTACAGGCCAAAATTCCCACCGAAGTGCTGATTACGGATCGTCGCGAATTTGAAATGGCCGAAGAGGGCTTCATTTCGCTGACCATGCGTAAAGGCAGCGACAACGCGGCCTTCTTTTCGGCCAACTCGGTGCAAAAGCCCAAGGTGTTTCCCAACACGGCCGAAGGCAAGGCGGCGGAAACCAACTTCAAGCTGGGCACCCAGCTGCCTTACATGTTCATCATCAATCGCCTGGCGCACTACGTGAAAGTGCTTCAGCGCGAACAGATTGGCTCCTGGAAAGAGCGCCAGGATCTTGAGCGTGAACTCAACACCTGGATTCGCCAGTACGTCGCCGACCAGGAGAACCCGCCGGCGGACGTGCGTAGCCGTCGCCCGCTGCGAGCGGCGTCGATTCAGGTCTCTGATGTCGAGGGCGATCCGGGCTGGTACCAGGTGTCCATGGCGGTAAGGCCGCATTTTAAGTACATGGGGGCCAACTTCGAGCTATCGCTGGTCGGACGTCTCGACAAGGAATGACAGGGGCGGCAGCGCGATGGCAACTAACAACAGTGGTCTATTGGGGACTCGGTTGTTCGAGCGCTTGGCCGCGCCCCACCAGCCGGTCGCGCAGGAAGAAGACAGCCGGCTGGCCGAGGTCGTTGAGTCGATCAAGCGGCATCTGGTGGAGCTGCTCAACAGCCATCCGGGAAACTGTGCCAGCGCGCCCGAGCTTGGCCTGTTGGATTTCAATGATGCCACGATCGGCGTGCTTGACCTGGAGCTCAGCGTTCAACAGGCGATACGCCATTGCATCGAGCGTTTCGAACCGCGTGTTACGCATGTAGACGTCGAGTCTTTGCCCCGCGCGGGCGATCCATTGCAGCTGCGTTTTCAGGTTCACGCTACCGTCGCGTTAGGCAAGTCGAGCGCCCACACCACTATTGATCTGTTGCTCAACAACAAGCGTTATCAGTGTCTCAACTGATGGGCTGAGGGACACGCATGCTCAATCGCTATTATCGTGATGAACTCAACTTTCTGAAGCGTCAGGGGCGGGAGTTTGCCGAGGCAAACCCTGGCTTGAGCCGGTTTCTGTCTGAGCGCAGTACCGACCCCGATGTCGAGCGGTTGTTGGAAGGCTTTGCCTTTCTGACCGGTCGCATGCGCGAGAAGGTGGAAGATGAGTTCCCCGAGCTGACTCACTCCCTCATCAGCATGCTGTGGCCGAATTACCTGCGGCCCGTGCCGAGCATGACGGTGGTTCAGTTTACCCCCGAATGGCATGCATTGAGCTATCAGCAGCCCGTGGCCAGAGGAACGTCGCTCGCCAGTACGCCGGTGGAAAACACCGCCTGCCTCTTCCGCACCTGCCATGACGTCACGCTGTATCCCCTCGCTCACCGCTGCGTCAGCGCGCAGCATACCCGGGAAACCTCGGTGGTCGAGTTGGCAATGGACGTGCACAGCGACCAGCCCATGGACGCCATGGGAATCGAGTCGCTGCGTGTGTACCTGGGGGGCGATGCCTACACGGCCCGAACGCTGTATCTATGGCTTAGCCATTACCTGACAAGCGTTGAAGTGGAGGTTGATGGCGAGACCCGAACGTTACCGGCCAGCGCAATGCGCGCCGTGGGCTTCGATCGTGACCAGGCACTGTTGCCGTACCCTCGCAACGTGCACCAGGGCTATCGCATCCTGCAGGAGTACCTGTGCTTTCCCGAGGCGTTCCACTTTTTTGATGTTACCCGGCTGAACCAGTGCCTGCCCGACCGGCCCGCAAGCAGTGTCACGCTGCGCTTTGTTTTTTCGCGCACCTTGCCTACGGACGTAAGGGTTCAGAACGAGCACCTGGCGCTTTATTGCACGCCGGCGATCAACCTGTTCAGCCATGATGCGGAGCCGATCGACCTGAGCGGAGAGCGTAGCGAATATCGCCTGCGCCCGAGCACGCGTGCGCCCTCGCACTATGAAGTGTTCAGTGTGGACAGTGTCCAGGGGTGGATGGAGCGTGCCGGCGCCGGCCAACAGGTCGAGCCGCGCCGCTACGTGCCGTTCGAGAGTTTTCAGCATCAGATAGAGCATGATCGAGGACGCGACGCCTTGTATTACCGCGTAAGGGTCCGCGACAGCCTGCGCAGCGACGGCTTCGACCACGATATTGCCTTCATGCGTGGCGACGAGCAGGCACAGCTCGAGAATCGCGAAACTATCTCCCTGCAGCTCACCTGCAGCAATCGCGAATTGCCCGAACAGCTGACCATCGGTGACGTGTGCATACCCACCGAAAAAAGCCCGGCCTACGCCCAGTTTCGCAATATCACCCGGCCCACGACCGTGCTGCGCCCTGCGCTGGATGACGGGCTGCTGTGGGTGCTGATCTCCAATTTATCGCTTAACTACCTGTCGTTACTGGAACGCAATGCCCTTTGTTCGGTGCTGCGGGCGTATGACTTTCGCGCCCTGGTCGATCGCCAGGCAGAGCGCATCGCCCAGAAACGGCTGGCCGGGATTGTCGATATCGACACGCAGCCGGTGGATCGCTTGCGCAAGGGCATGCCGGTGCGCGGCCTTCGCTCCGTCATGACGCTGGATCAAGACGCCTTTGGTGACGAGGGCAGCCTGTATCTGTTTGGCAGTGTGCTGGCGCGGTTTTTCTCCCTTTACGCAAGTATCAACTCGTTTCATGAGTTGCATGTTGTCAATCGACATAACCAAGAGCGCTACACATGGAGCTTACAGGCGGGGCAGCAGCCCCTGATGTAGCGCTAACGCCTCTTATGCACGGGGCGCGACGTTACGAGTTTTTTCAATTAGTGGAGCTTCTGCACCGTCATCATGGTGATGATCTGGAGCAGCGGCCTGGCGGTAGCGTGCCTGCTCTACCGCGCGTGCGCTACAGGGCCTCGGCGTCACTGGGGTTCCCGGGAAGCGATGTGCTGACGCTGGCCATGAACGAGAGCGGCCAGTACGAGATGGAGGTCAGCTTTCTTGGCTTGCAGGGCGCCCAGTCACCGCTGCCCAGCTATTACCTTGAGGCGTTGGCCCATGAGTCGGCGCATCAAGAGGGCGCCGCGGGCGATTTTCTGGATTTTTTCAATCATCGCCTGCTGACGCTCATGCACCGCAACTGGCGCAAGTATCGCCACTACGTGCGCTATCAGGACGATGCGAAAGACGGCTTCTCGGCCGCCATTTTTGCACTGGTCGGCCTCGCCGATAGCGAGCTGCGCGGCGAGACGCCGATCAACTGGAGCAAGATGCTGGCCTATGCCGGTCTGTTGGCAGGCCGGTCACGCTCTCCCGATGTGGTAAGCGGCATCGTGGGCCACTGTTTTGATCTGGATCAGGTCGAGGTGGACGAGTGGGTCATGCGCTGGGTGGATATCCCCGCCGACCAGCGCAGCCGGACGGGCATGGCGGGTATGACCCTGGGCGAAGACGTGGTAGCGGGTGAGCGGGTTGCGGATGTTAAAGGCAAGTTTGCCTTGTGTTTGCGCGGCTTGAGCCTCTCACGCTTCAGGGACTTCCTGCCCGACGGTGAGGAGCATCAGCCATTGAAAACGCTGGTCAGTTTCGTGCTTCGCGAACCGCTGGCCTATGACCTCGAACTAGAACTATTGCCCAGCGCCGTCAAGCCGATGCGCCTGGGAGAGGCTGGCTCCTGCCAGCTGGGTTGGACCACCTTTGTGGATCCCGAGAGCGACCACGGCAGCCAGCGTCGTCGCGTGCGTATTCAAATGACGAGTTAAGCCATGTATGCCACTCAGCCTGACGCCATCACTTTGGTGGTCATAAACAGCGAGGCGCTCGAAGGGCGCTCGACGAGCAGCCATGTGTTCCGCGGCGAGGGCGGCACGCTGGGCAGCGGCACGCACGATGACTGGCTGCTGCAAGACCATCGGGGACGTATCCGGCCCAGCCACGCCGATATCACCAGAATCGACGGTCGCTTTTGTCTCATCGATACCAGTGGCCAGACATTTATCAACCACACGACTCTGCCCCTGGGGCGTGGGCGCAAGGTGGCACTGCGTGATGGGGATGAGCTGCTCATTGGTGAGTACCGCCTGAAAGTGCATCTTGGCGACCGCCAGGCCTGGCAGCCCGGCGCCCATTCACTGGCCAACCTGGTGGATGAAGAGCATGACGATGTCACCGCCGATGGGCATGTGGCGCCGGTGGGCAGCGAGGGTGGCGGGCGCCCCTGGGACCAACGCGAAGACCCCATTGAAGCGCTCGGGGGCGTCATTCCGGGATCGCTGCAGCATGACCCCATGCTGGCACTGGAAGACGGCGCCCCACAGCCTGCCATGCTTGAGCCGATCGACGAGATGCCATTTTCCAAGCGTCATGGACGCGATCAATGCACTCAGCAGGAACGCCGTCACGAAGCGGTGAGCCTGCCCGACATAACCCCCCTTAACGGCCTAACAACGCACAGGAGTAATGACATGGATGAGCGGCAACTAGACGACCTGGAACGCTCAGTGGGTGAGCAACTGGAAGACCGCTGGCAAAAGCCCACCACGCGCTCGCTCGGCCATGTTGGTGCGGATCCCTTGCTGCGCGGCCTGGGCATCGACCTGCCCTTCCGGGACAGCGAAGAGCAGCAGGCCTTTCTGGAAGAAGCCGGACAGACCCTGCGGGCAGCCATTGACGGGTTGCGGGTATTGCAGCAGACGCAGAACGACAGTAAGTACCCACTACGCGACCGTCGTCTGCAGCCGATAGAAGATAATCCGCTGCGGCTGGGCCAGTCGTTTGAAGAAACCGCTGAAACCATGCTGTCGGCGTCACGCAGCCCCGTTCACCTGTCGGCGCCCGAGGCCGTGGCGGAAAGCCTGCGCCACCAGGGCCAGCATCAGGCCGCCGTTGAAGAAGCCATTGGCCATGCCCTGAGCGCCATTCTGGACGCCTTTTCTCCGGACGCGCTGCTCAAGCGTTTCCACGCCTACCGGGGCGCCGGCAATCGTATCGATAACGAAAGCGGCTGGGCGTGGGAAATGTATGACCACTATTACCGCGAGCTCAACTCGGGTCGCCAGCAGGGCTTCCAGAAGCTGTTCTGGGAAGTTTTCGAGCAGGCATACGACCAGTCCGTGCGTCGCCAACAGCGGGAGGGAGCATGAGGGCGCCACATATCGCAAGGCTCGTCGGCTTACTCTGCCTGTTGTTGCTGCTGGCCAGTTGCGCGTCCACACGCGAAGCCTCCGGCAAAGCCTGGCAGGTCATGAAGGATCCCGACATTCCGGTGGGCTACCCCGAAGACCGGCCGACGACGGTGGATCTGAGCATGATTGCAGAGTCCGACGTCAATCTAAACGTGGAAGGTGAGGGAACCCCGCTGCGCTTTCAGGTGCTGCAGCTAAAGGACGATTCCATGCTGATGGCGGCTGATTTGGGCCAATTGGAAAGTGACCTGGAAGACGCGCTGGGCACCAACTACCTGGCCCACGATGACTTTACGTTGTTGCCGGAGCAATGGAAGTTCTACGAACCCTTCGAGGTTGACGAAGACACGCGCTACATCGGGGTGATTGCGTTTTATGCCTCGCCCAACGAGGCCGAGTGGAAAAAGGTCGTCAAAGTGAAAAGCCGCGGCGAACACTATCACCTGCTGGTTCATCTCCGTGACAGTGAAGTTGAGTTAAGGGAGGAGGGGTGATGGCCAGTCGCAACCGTGTGATATGGAGCGAGGGCCTGTTCATCAAGCCCCAGCACTTCCAACAGCAGCAGCGCAGCCTGGAGGGCGTGCTGGACACGCGCCTGAAGGGGATGAGCCACTATCTTTACGGCTTTCTCTCCCTCGAGCTCAATAACGAGTTCCTGAGCTTTGGACGCGTCGCCATCAGCCGGGCAAGCGGTGTCATGCCGGACGGCGTGGCGTTTCATCTGCCCGACGATGACGTCGAGCCGACACCGCTGGAAATCAGCGATGCCAGCATCACCAATCAGATCGTCTACCTGGGTCTGCCGCTGGCGACGGACGGCATTGGCGAAGTGCGCTGGCCTGAGGATAACCTGCCCGCGCGCTATCGGCTGTTATCGCGCAGCGTACGCGACCTGCACTCCCAGGATGGCGTGTCGGCGGATATCAACGTGGCACGGGTCTCGCCCCGGTTACTGCTCGAACGCGATGACCGAAGTGGCTACGCCTGCCTGGCGGTGGCGCGCATCGTCGAGCGCCGCCCTGATGGCAGCCTGGTGCTGGACGAGCAGTTTATCCCCACGCTGATGAACGTGCAGGCCGCCCCCGGGCTACAGCGCTTTGTCGGCGAAATGGCGGGCCTGATGCGCGAACGGGCGCGCAACATTGCACAGCGACTTTCTACCCCGCACCAGGCGGGCGTCGCGGACGTGGCGGACTTTATGCTGCTGCAGCTGCTCAACCGCGCACAGCCACGTTTCCAGCACCTGGCAAGGTTAGGTCAGCTCCACCCCGAGCGGCTCTACGACACCATGCATGAAGTGGCCTGCGAGCTGATTACCTTTACCGACGAGTCGCGTCTTCCGCCGGAGTGTCCGGCCTACGACCATGACCACCCCGAAAGCGCCTTTCGTCCGCTGATGAAAATGCTGCGACAAGCGCTGTCGACGGTGCTCGAACCCCGTGCCGTGGCCATCCAGCTTCAGGCGCGTCGCTACGGCCTGCTGGTGGCGCCGCTGTCTGACCTCAGCCTGATCGACTCCGCCGAGTTCATTCTCGCGGTGCGCGCCGATATGCCCAACGAGCGGCTGCGCAAACTGTTTTTACAGCAGACCAAGGTGGCCAGCGTCGAGCGTATTCGCGACCTCATCAGCCTTCAGCTACCCGGCATTCCGCTCGAGCCGTTGCCGGTGGCGCCCCGCGAACTGCCCTATCACGCGGGCTACACCTACTTCCAGTTGGATCGCCAAAGCGAAGCGTGGGGAATGCTCAGCGGTGCCAGTGGGTTCGCCTTCCACGTCGCCGGTGACTTTCCAGGGTTGGAGATGCAGTTCTGGGCTATCAGGAGCTAAACCATGCAACAACTTGCAACCGATGCGGACCGCCCGAGCCGTTCCCATGCGCCCAACGACAAGGTGCGCCATGAGGACCTGATCAACGAGCGTGGCCTTGAGCACTTGATCCACAGCCACGCCGAGCAACTCGATGCCGACGAGGATTACTGGTTCCGCCTGCGCGGGCATAACCTCAACCCGCTGGTCGATGCCGCCAGCAGCCTGCTGGGCATGGTGGTCCGGGTCCGTCAGTTGGACAACGCGGGCGATATCGAGCGGCTTTACCGCCAGGTGGTCGATGAGATTGCCGCCATTGAAATCGAGCTGACCGAGCAGGGCTATGACCGGGCCACGCTACTCGCCTACCGCTACGTGCTGTGCTCGTTTATCGACGAAGCCGTGATGGGCATGCCCTGGGGGCGGCAGAGCAAGTGGGCGGAGCACTCGCTGCTGACGCGGTTTCACAACGAAACCTGGGGCGGCGAGAAGGTATTTTCGATTCTCGCGCGTCTCCAGCAAGAGCCGCAACGCTACCGCGACATGCTGGCCTTCATTTACCTGTGCCTGTGTCTGGGCTTCGAGGGGCGCTATCGCGTGATGTCCCACGGCCGCGAGGAGTACGAGCAAGTCGTTCGCGCTCTGGGCGACCAGCTGGCGACCCTTGAAAGCCCCGCGGAAGAAACCCTCACGCAACCGCTCAAAAACGTGGTGCAGGGCCGTCAGCGCCGCTCCGCCAGCTTTCCTGTCTGGGGCATCTTTGCGCTGTTCGGTGTGGCCATGGCGGGCGTGTACCTGGGGCTTTCCTGGTCGCTTGACCAGCAGGCCGCCGAGATCACGTCGCTTCTCAATCAACTTTATCGTTAGGAGTCAGCATGCTCAGGGTAGAGCTACCGGCGCTCATTAGCCGTCTCAATGTGATCGCTCGCCAGGGGCTTGAACAAGCCGCCGTGCTTTGCGCACAGCAGCAAGCCCCCGAAGTCACGGTCGGCCATTTGCTGCAAGTCATGCTGGACCAGCCGCTATGCGATGTACGCTGTATCTGTGAGCAGTTGGACATTGATACCGCCACCTTACGCGCTGCGCTGGCGGAGGAAACCCGTCCGCCGCGCGACATGGACGTTGCCACACCAAGTTTTTCACCGCTGCTGGTGGAGCTGCTTCAGGATGCCTGGCTGCTCGCTACCACCGAATACCAGCATCCCGACTTGCGTAGCGGGGCGGTGTTTACCGCGCTGCTGCATAACCCCGAGCGCTATCTTGGCCCGGGGTCGGTGCGCTTACTTGCCGAGCTGAACCGGGAGCACCTGCGCCGCCATCTGGACACCCTCACGGCCGACTCCGCCGAAGCGCCCAAGGGCGATGAGGCCGGCCATCGCCAGACGACCGCGAAGGCCGGCGAGGAGAGTGCGCTTGCGCGTTTTGCCACCTCGCTCACCGACCAGGCGCGTAACGGGACACTGGACCCGGTGTTGGGGCGCGATCCGGAAATCGATCAGATGCTCGATATCCTGGGGCGTCGGCGTAAAAACAACCCCATCGTGATCGGCGATGCCGGGGTAGGCAAAAGCGCGGTCGTGGAAGGGTTGGCCGCGCGCATCGTGGCGGGCCAGGTTCCTGCGGCGCTTGCCGATGTAGAGCTGCTGACCCTTGACCTGGGGGCCTTGCAGGCCGGCGCGGCGGTCAAAGGCGAATTCGAGAAGCGGCTTAAAGCGGTTATCGATGAAGTCAAGAACGCCGCCCGCCCGACGCTTTTGTTCATTGACGAAGCCCATACGCTGATCGGTGCCGGCAACCAGGAAGGCGGCGGGGACGCCGCCAACCTGCTCAAGCCGGCCCTGGCGCGCGGGGAGCTGCGGACTATCGCCGCGACGACGTGGCGGGAGTACAAGAAATACTTCGAAAAAGACCCCGCGCTTTCGCGGCGCTTCCAGCCGATTGCGTTGGCGGAACCCAGCGTCGAGCAGGCGCTGGTGATTGTTCGCGGCCTGCGGGATGTGTATGAGCGCGCCCATGGCGTGCTGATTGGCGATAGCGGGCTGCGTGCCGCCGCGTCGCTTTCCGCGCGTTATCTGGCCGGTCGGCAACTCCCCGATAAAGCCATCGACGTGCTGGACACGGCGTGTACGCGCCTGGCGCAAACGCTGGAAACGCCCCCGCGCCAGCTCAGCCATTTGCAAAGCGAGCACACCGCCGCCCGCCGTGAGCGCGACCAACTGGCCCGGGAAATGCTGTTGGGCCGCGAGTGTGATGAATCGCGTCGTCAGCTGCTCGACGAGCGTCTGGCCAGTCTGGAGGACGACCTTGCCACGCTCGAGGTGGCCTGGAAGGAACAGCGCGAGTGTGTGGATGCCATTGTTGGCCTGCACCGCGAGCTACTGGCGGCCGAGCACCACGATCTGGATCCCCTGTCATCGCCGCAGCACCGTGAGCTTGCGGAACGCGAGCAGCAGCTAACCCGCTTGCAGCAGACCTTTGCGCTGGTGAATGCCAGCGTTGAAGAGGCGCAAATTGCCCAGGTCATCGGCGACTGGACAGGAGTGCCGGTGGAGCGCATGACCAGCGATGAACTGACGCGGCTTACCGAGTTGCCCGCGCACCTGGGCGCATCGATTCAGGGTCAGGACGCCGCGATTGAGCGTATCCATCGCCATTTGCTCACCGCCCGTGCGGATCTGCGTCGCCCCGGGCGGCCGTTGGGGGCTTTCCTGCTGGTCGGCCCCAGTGGGGTCGGCAAGACCGAAACCGTGGTGCAGATTGCCGATCAGCTGTATGGCGGCCGCCAGTTCCTCACCATCATCAACATGTCCGAGTACCAGGAAAAGCACTCGGTGTCGCGCCTGATCGGCTCGCCGCCTGGGTATGTCGGGTTTGGCGAGGGCGGGCTATTGACCGAAGCCATCCGTCAGCGCCCTTACTCGGTGGTCCTGCTGGATGAAGTGGAAAAGGCCCATCCCGATGTGCTGAACCTGTTTTACCAGGCGTTCGATAAAGGCGAGCTGGCGGACGGGGAAGGCCGGCTGATCGACTGCAAGAACGTGGTTTTCTTCCTGACCTCCAACCTTGGCTATGAAGCCATCGTCGCCCACGGCGATAACCCCAAAGCCCTGGATGACGCGCTCTACCCCATGCTCGCCGATTTCTTCAAGCCCGCGCTGCTGGCGCGCATGGAAGTCGTGCCTTACTTGCCGCTGGCCGGTGACACGCTACGCGAGATCGTCAACGCCAAGCTCAAAACGCTGGCCGAGCGCATTGGCGAGCGTCACCGGCAGGCAGAGGTGGTGCTGGATGATGCGCTGGTCGAGGCGATCTGCACGCGGGCCACGCGCAGCGAAAACGGCGCGCGAATGCTGGAGTCGGTCATCGACGGCGAGTTATTGCCGCCGCTCTCCCGGGCATTGCTCGAGCGCATGGCACGCCGCGAAGCGGTGGCCAGCGTGACGCTCGGCGTGGATGTCGATTCCGGCACCTTCACCGCGGAGGTCGCATAACCCCATGATACGGCCTGCCGCCAATGCCCCTTCCACTGCCGAGACACCGTTATCCGCCGAACTGGCGGCGATGCCGCTTGCCTTGACGCTGGTGGAAAGCCACTCGACGGCCGAGTTGCGCAAGCGAGCAGCACAGGTCTTGCAGCATCACCTGGGGCTCGAGGCGGTTGAGTGCCTTTATCTCGAAGGCAGTGGCCGCTGGCTGGGGCGGGATGGAGTCGACGGGCAGTTTGATTGCAGCGATTTCAATCATCCGTATGCGCACGTTATTCGCAGCGGTAAAGCGCTCACGCTAAGCGTTGCGGAGGCGCGTACGCGGCTGGACCACCCGGCCTTTCAGCAGCAGGTGGCGACGCTGGGTACCTCGCTGTACCTGCATAGCCGCCCGTTGCGTGCCACGGACGGGCACCACGAGTGGCTCGGCGTAATGGCGCTGGTGGGGACGCAAGCGAGGCTTGCCCAGCTCGCCGACGACCCCGGTATGGCCGCCTTTGATGCACTGCTTTGTCGGCTATGGGCGCGGCTGGCGCGCGAGCAGGGCGAGCGTCAGCGCTCTCGCGTGCTGCAGGACTCGCTTGCCAAGCTCAACGATGGCGCGCGCCGCCAGGCGCTTGCCGACCAGTTGGCCGACGACCTGCTGGGCCATTCGGCGGCCATGCAAGCGCTGCGTCGGCACGTGGTCCGCGCCGCGGAAACCAACCTTGCGGTGCTGTTGCAGGGCGAAACCGGGACGGGCAAGGACCGGGTGGCCCGCGCCATTCATCAGCTGTCGGCACGCGCCACCGCGCCTTTCATGGCGATCAACTGCGCGGCTATTCCCGAGGCGCTGCTGGAATCCGAGCTGTTTGGCCATGCCAAGGGAGCGTTCTCCGGGGCTGACCAGGCCCGCGAAGGTCTGATCAGCCAAGCCGACGGCGGCACGCTGTTCCTGGATGAAATTGGCGACATGCCGCTGGCACTGCAGGCCAAGCTGCTGCGCGTGCTGGAAAGCGGTCGCTATCGCCCCCTGGGCGCCAGCGAAGAGCGCCGGGCCGACTTGCGTCTGGTGGCGGCGACCCATCAGCCGCTTCGCGAACAGATTCGCGAGCAGCGGTTTCGCGCGGACCTTTACTACCGGCTGGGGCAGTTCCCGCTCGCGCTGCCGCCACTGTGTGAGCGACGCGACGATATTGCGCCCCTGGCGCAAGCCTTTATTGCCGACTTCTGCGCACGGGAAGGGCGCGACGACATGGGCATTACGCCCGCCGCGCTGCGCCTACTTTACCGCCGCGAGTATCCGGGCAATGTCCGCGAGCTAAAGAACGTGATCGATTACGCCTGCGCCATGACCCCGCAAGGGGCCGATATCGATGCCTATCTGCTGCCCGGACAATCGGAAAGCAGCGAACAAGCGCCGACATCGTCCGCTGAAGGGGCAACTTTCGCCCTCGGCGATGACATCGATGATCTTCGCCAGGCTCTTCGCGACATCGAGTCGGCCATTATCCGGCAGCGCTTGCAGCGCTTCGATGGCAATCGGGCCCAGGTGGCCAGAAGTCTCGGTTTACCCAAGCGAACGTTGGCGCATAAATGCCAGCTGTTAGAACTGGATACCAAATGAACACCATGTTGTTAAAACCTCAAGGCTTAGTCGCGGGTTGGCTGATGCTGGGGGCTCTGCTCGGTTCGCCGCTCTATGCCGATGAACGGCAAGAAGGAGGCGCCGAGCTGGTCGAGCAAGCCAGGTCGTGTGCGCAGGAAACCTCGCGGCTGGAGCGTCTGAAGTGCTACGACGCCCTGTTCCAGACGCCCACGCCGAGCGCTGACGACAGCGAGCTGCCTGCGCTCTGGCATGCCGTCGAGCGCCAGGAAGCGGCGCGCCCGGGCGACGATATGGGACTGCTGATGCAGGAGGCGGACGACGAGGTGTTGATCAGCGTGCCGGCGCTGGGTACCACGCCGCCTCGCCCGTTGCTGGTGATGGCCTGCGAAAAGCTGATTACCCGCTTCCAACTACATATGCCGACAGCGGTCGATGTCTCGCGGGTTGATATTGAGCTGTCCGGTAGCAGTGGAAGCGTTGAGCAGCAGTGGCGAGCCCGCGACGGGGGCCAGGTGGTGAGCGGCGGACGCGGCTTGCCCGCCATCGACACGCTGCGGCAGTTGCTGGGTGCCGACGAGCTAACGCTGCGCAGTGATGTGGACGCGCTGGACGGGCTGCGCTTCGACGTCTCCGGCCTGCGCGATGATATTCAACCGCTGCGCGACGCGTGTCGCTGGTAAAGGGGCTAGGCCATGCGCATCACCGTTGAAGCTCATTTGACCCCCGTCCTGGCGCCCCTTCAGGCCAACGCCGAAGGGCACCCGGTCGGCGAGCCGCTGGAAGAAACCAACGATTATCTGGCGCTAGATGAAGAGATGATGAAGGTAGGCTCGCTGCAGCATGCCCAGGTGAATTGGGACACCGCCGAGGCCCTGGCCGTACGCATGTTGAGCGACAAAGGCAAGGACCTGAAAGTGCTGGGGCACCTGGTGCACTGCCTTCAGCACGGCGGAGATGGCGTGCGGTTTGCGCTCTCGCTGCGCCTGCTGGCCCGCAGTGTGGGGCAGCCCTGGTGGTCGCAGGCCTACCCCTTCGTGGGGAGCAAGGGCGCCAAGCTGCGCCCACGGCTGTTTCAGCAGTTTATCCAGCGCAGCGTCAAGCTGGTTTCGACGCTCGACTTTCACAACGCTGAGGATGAATTTGACGCCTGCCAGGACTCGCTGACCGAGCTTCAGCAGCAGGCGACGGCTAACGCCCTGCCGGCAGAAGGGCTTGCTGAGCTGGACCGGCAACTTCAGGCATTGCGACCGGAGGCCGCGCCGGATAACGCGACTCGGCAGACCTCGTCGGATCGTGCGGTGGCCGAGTCATCGTCGCGTCGCGAACAGGCAACTGAGTCGTCTGCAACGCCGTCAGCCAAAGCGCCCGAGCTGCGCCTGGAAGCCGGCAACGAGCGCTCAAACCGCCAAAGCCTGCTCAAGATGGCCGATTTTCTTGCCGAGCAATCCCCCGGGGAGCCGCTGGTCTACCGGCTGCGCCGATTCGCCATCTGGGGAGCGATCCAGGCGCTTCCCAATGCCAATGAAAACGGCAAGACCGAGTTGGCGCCGGTATCGGCCGACCGCATTGCTGATTACCGGGAAGCCCTGGCGCGAGGGGGCGACGATGAGCTTTGGCAGCGCATCGAAAACAGCCTGACGCTAAGCCCCTATTGGCTGGAAGGCCACCGCCTGAGTGCTCAGCTCGCCAAGCAGCTGGGGCACCTGCGCTGTGCCGAGGCGATTCGTGAGGAAGCCCAGCGCTTTGTGACGCGCTTATCGGGTATCGACGCGCTGACGTTCAACAACGGCGTGGCGTTTATCGATGACGAAACGACCCGCTGGCTGTTCAGCAACCCGCAAGGGAGCGGCACGGCGGGTGGGGGCGACGACGCCTGGCAAGCGGGCCTGGAGGAGGCGCGCACCGCCATGGCCGACGGGGATGTGGGCGACGCTCTGAAACTGCTGGACCAGGGATTGAGCAACGCCCGCTCACCGCGCGATAGCGCCTATTGGCGACTGGCGTGCGCGGACTTAATGCACGAAGCCGGGCTGGAGAGCCTGGCTCAGCACCACTATCGAACGCTGCATCAGACGGTGACAGCGCTGGCGCTCGAACAGTGGGAGCCGTCGCTGGTTTCGCGGCTCGACATCGCACTCAAGGCATCGCACTGACGATGATCGTTAATATTATAAGGGACGAGGGATAAAGGCTAATGTGGTCAACGTTAACATCGAAGCTGAGCCGCTGGGTGCCGGGTCTATCGAGAGCACAAACAGCGCGAAACCGGGCCAACGCGCACGGCAATAAAGCCAAAGGGTTGTTGCGGCTATCCACGCTGCTCTGGACGCTGCTGCTGGTCGCCTTGGTCGTCGCCATCTGGTGGCTGGGGCCGCGCTGGGAAATCGCCGGCGCCACCCCGCTGGGCCCCTTGACCAACCGCTTGCTGGCAACACTGGCGGTGGTCACGCTGGTGGCCGTGATCTGGGGCATCCGCCTGACGCGCCGGCTACGCTCGTTGGATGACGAACGCCAACAGGAAGAAGCGCGCCAGCAAGACCCGATCATCCCCCAGGTAGACCGCCAGGAAGAATCGCTGAACAACGTGTTGAGCGAAATCACCGACAGCCTGGGCGGCGGTGGCAACAGTCGTTATCGGCTGCCCTGGTATCTGGTCATGGGCGTGGAGAACGCCGGCAAGACCAGCCTGATCAATCGCTCGGGCCAGAACTTCGCCCTGACCCACGTCATGAAGGCCTCCGGGCAAAGCACCAAGCAGGGCCAGCTCGGCTTTGACTGGTGGATCGGCGATAAAGCGGTGCTGATCGACCCCGATGGCGAGCTGTTGACCCAGGGCGCCATGGAAGGCGGCGAGCCTCAAGCGCTGCAGCGCAGGCTATGGGATCATTTTGTCGACTGGCTCGAGCGCAACCGTGCCCAGCGGCCGCTGGATGGCGTGGTGCTGGTGCTGGATCTTGCCCGGTTAAGTCATGCCCAGGTGGCCGTACGCAAAGCCTACGCGGCCCTGCTGCGCAGTCGACTGCGTGAACTGATGGAACGTCACGGTACCCGCTTGCCGGTGTACGTCACCTTCAGCAAGATGGATTTGCTGCACGGCTTCGATGACTTCTTCCGGCATTATTCCCGCGCGGCCCGCAAGGCGCCGCTTGGCTTCACGTTCACCCCTGAGTCCATGGATACCCCCGGCAAGTGGGAGGCCGAATTTGAAGCCGACTACGACGCCATGCTGGCGCGCCTGAACCAACTGCTACCCACCATGCTGTCGGAATGCCGGGACCGTGAAGAACGCGAGTCCGTGTTCCGCTTTGTGCGCCAGTTGGCGGGGTTGCGCGATGTGCTGCTGGGCTTTTTGACCGAGTCCCTGTCCAGCGACCGCTTTTCAACGGCGGCCATGGTGCGCGGCACCTATTTCACGTCGGTCTATCAGCAGGGGGTGCCCGAGGATCCCTTCGTCGATGCGGCCGCTCGTCGCTACGGCATGGATAACACCATTCAGCCCGCGCATCGCGCTACCCGCAGCGCACTGTATTTTACCGAAGAGCTGTTCGATAACGTCATTTATCCGGAGGCCGGGCTTGCCGGTGATAACAGTCGCGTGACCCAGAAACGCCGTCGAGCGCGCAACATCAGCCTGGTCGCCTGTCTGATCATAGGGGCCGGCCTGGTGGGTGGCTGGACGCACTTCTATCAGAAAAACAGCGTCTCACTGGCCGTCGTGGAAACGCGGGCCGAGACCTTCCTGGCCACCCAGCCCGAGGCTTTCAGAAGCGACGACCCCACTGGCTACGAACTGCTCGAGCCGCTCGATCGTTTGCGGGGTGCGCTGCAAACCTTTGAAACGTATCGCTCGCATACGCCTTATCTGGCGGATATGGGGCTGTACCAGGGGCATGTGATCGGTCAGCAGGTAGAGCGCGCTTACGTGGCGATGCTTGAGCATCAGTTCTTGCCGGCGTTGATGATCGGCATCATGGATGACATGAATCGCGCCGAAGAGGGCAGTAACGCCAAGCTGGCGCTGCTGAGGGTGCTGCGCATGATGTCGGATGCCAGCGGTCGTCAACCGGACCGTGTGATGCGCTTTATGGCGCAACGCTGGCAAGGCGACTTTCCTCAACGGGGAGAGGTACAGGAGCGCCTCCTCGAGCACCTTGACTTTGCGCTGGCGCACACCGACCTGGAAGGTCATGTGGCGGATGGCAACCAGCGTGCCAGCCAGACGATGGAGCCGCTTGAAGGCAGTATTGCCGCTGCCCAGGAAGAACTGTCACGCCAGCCGATTGACGAGCGTGTCTACAGCGCCCTGAAGGCGGCGGGCAGCCGCGAGGGTGAGCCGCTGGACCTGCGTCGTCGGGTAGGCACCCTGTTCGATACGGTCTTCATGGCCCGTAACGACAACCCCGAGCACGTCAGTTTGCCGTACCTGGTCACGCGTGAGGGCTTTGAAAGCTACTTCCTGCAGGAGCTTGAACACGCCACCGAGCTTGCCCTCATCGATGCCTGGGTGCTCGGGCAGCGGGAGGACATCAACTTCAGCGATGCCGATAAGCAGCAGCTGAAAACCGCGCTGCGCGAGCACTATGTCAGTGACTATCATGTCAGCTGGCGCGATGCGCTGCGCAATACCCAACTGGTGCCCCTGCCGGATATCCGCCAGGCGATTGTGGTGGCGGACGCCCTGGTGGGCGCCAAGCGCCCGCTGGATCGGTTGCTGGCGGCCGTGGAGCGTAATACCAGTCTCTACCCCGAGCTGCCCGAAGACGATGAGCGAGCCCGCGAGGCGTTGAAACAGTCACCGCGCTATGAGCTTGCGTCCGAGATCGAGCAGCCCTTCACGCCGCTTAATCAGCTTGGCGAGGCGCGCAATGACACGCCTTCCTCCCTTGAAGAGATTAAAGACGCGGTTACCGAGCTGCGCGATTATCTAATGGATATCGAGGAGTCCAGCGATGCCGGGCGCGCGGCCTTTGTGAGCGTGCGGGACCGCCTCTCGCTGCGCGGTGATGACCCCATCCACAACCTGGAGCGGATCGCGGAAAACACGCCGCAGCCCGTGGGCGACATGCTGCAGGATCTGGCCGATCAAAGCTGGCAGTTAATGATGGTCAGCGCCACCCGTCACCTTGAAAACATGTGGCTCGATGAGGTGGTGGCGCCCTATCAACAGCGCCTGGCCGGGCGTTATCCGTTATCGCCCAGCGCCAGCCGGGACGTCTCGCTGAGCGACTTCGAGGACTTCTTTGCTCCCGACGGCACCCTGGATGCCTTTTATCAGGACAACCTGGAACCGTTCATTGAAGGGGCCCCCGAGCATTTGGTGGACGCCGAAGGCAATTCGTTACTGCGCGACAGCGTGCACAATGCCGTCGATCAGGCCGAGCAGATTCGCCGCGCCTATTTCAGTCGCGACGGCGCGCTTGACGTCGAATTTGCACTCGAGCCGGTCAGCCTCAGCCCCGATAAGCGCCGCAGTGTGATCAGTGTGGATGGTCAGCTGATCGAATATGCGCACAGTGCCAGCCAGCGCGTGTCGATGGTATGGCCGAACTCACTGCGCGGGGGGACGGAAAGTCGCGTCACCATGGTGCCCAGCGAAGTGAACCGGTCGCCCCGCAGCGTGACTCAGGACGGTGCCTGGGCGTGGTTCCGCCTGCTGGAACAGGCCGATATCACCAACGTCAGCGAGCGCGAGCTGGAGGTTCGCTTCAGCGTTGACGGGGGCTCCGCGCGTTACCGGTTGCTTGCCAACGGCACCCCCAACCCCTTTACCCGCCCGCTGGCGGCAGGTTTCCAACTGCCATCCGCCCTCTATGCCGAGCGAGGTGACGATGCTGACCAGACTTAAGCAGCTGTTCGGCGCCGGCGCGTCGCAGCCGTCAACTCGCCATAAACGCCAGGCAGCGAAACGCTCGCGCCCGCTGGAAGACGCGCGCGAGCAGGATATCGATAGCTTCATCGAGGCGGTTTACCACGCCGACGCCAAAGGCTATTCGCCGTGGGTGCTGCGCGATAAAAGCACGCTGGACACGCTGCGACGGGCGCTTGAGTTCACCGTCCATCGCGGGCTGTGGCTGCAGCGGGAAGACGGTCAGGTGGGCCACTGGCAAGGGCGGCTGCTGTCGCTGCGCCATGGCGAAGGCCCGCCGCTCGGCATGGTGCTTGCCTGTCGGCCGGATGACGAAGCCGCCTGGCAACTGCGCTTTTTCTATATCAGCCAGGAGTGGAAGGGCAGTGGCCATGGGACGCGGCTACTGACCGCGGTGCGCCGCAGCCTGAGCGGCGTTCCACTGCAGACGCGTCTGCCGCTGCTATGCCACTCGGCCATCGACAGCCTCGAAGCTGCCGGCTTTACCCGCCAGTACGTGGATGCTTACGACGTTGCCAGTTACGAAGCGCCCGCCATCTGGGATGAATAAGCGGGACGAATGAAGTCGCGGGATCGAATAAGGAGTACGCAAAATGGGCCAGAAATTTGTGTTAGTGGGCGATATCGGCACCGATCATGACGGTTTCCCGCCGACGCCCGTCACGGCAGGTAGCGGCACGGTGATGATGGACGGCAAGCCTGTGGCGCGCGTGGGCGATCCGTTAGCGCCGCACGACAAACCCGACCACTCACCGCACCCGCGCGCGATTGCGCAGGGTTCCAGCACGATTGTCATCGACGGGAAACCAGCGGCACTGACAGGCCACGCGGTGGATTGCGGCGGCGTGGTCATCGGCTCTGGCTCAGGGGAGGGAGGCTGAAATGACAAGCACAGGACTGCAATTCACCTTAACGCTACCCGGCGTTGATGATATCGCGGTGATCGACTTCACCCACCGCGAGGCGCTTTCTCAACCCTTTGAGCTGGTTCTGAACCTGGCCAGCCGCGACGGTAACCTGGACGCCGCCGAACTGCTGGATCGCGACGCCTCCCTGACCATCTGGCAGGACGGCGAGCCGCTGCGCCGGGTGCACGGTATTGTCAGCGAATTTGGCCGGGGTGATCGTGGACACCGGCGTACCTTTTACTCACTGGTGCTGCGCCCGGCGCTGTGGCGGCTGTCGCTACGCCAGAACTCGCGCATCTTCCAGAAAGCCGACCCGCTCACCATCATCAATACCCTGTGCGACGAGCGGGGGATTACTGACGTCTCTTTTGCGGTCACCCGCGACCTGCCCGAGCGGGAATACTGCGTGCAGTACCGCGAGACCGACCTTACCTTTATCGAGCGCCTGGCCGCCGAAGAGGGGCTT
>JBNJJK010000017.1:0-43126 GCA_051750125.1 Pseudomonadota bacterium | reverse complement strand
GGGATGGTATCGTGACTACGAGTATATGGGCGAGCATGATTTTCATGACTTTAACCACCTTAACGAGTTGCGTTGGTCAAAGTTTGTCGATGAAGATATCAGTTTGCTCTACCGCTTTTTACGCTTCTGGTTTGTGGTCATTAGTCATGGTTTTAGCTTTATTGGTCCTGAAGGAGAAAAGGGGGGAGGATGGTTTTTTTTTCGGGAGTAGCCTTTGTTTTATTGTTGTTTGTTCTTGCCGCAGAGATCTTTAACCCAGGAAAAGGCTCTTTTTATGAAGTGCTGTCCGTTCCGCTATCGGTGTTTGCGCTCTGTGGTGTGGCGACTGTATTTAAAGCCCTGTTTGAGAAACATAGTATTCGTTTCTACAAGAGTAACCAGAACTGGTCGGACGATGTAGCCTTCTGCCGTCGTTCGGGCCTTGTCAAAAGCTTTCAGGGGAATTTCCCATTCTACGAGTTCGATGCCTTTATCGAAATGAGCGCGGACATGAATGGTAATCAGTATCATACCCTTAAGGTGCGTCATCGCTATCCGCAATTCAGCAAGGACAAACACAGTGGCTTGCCGATGGAGTTCACCTTTCCCACCGATACCGGCAGTATCGCCGAGCGCTATGCCATGTGGGACATGTTGGGCCGCTATATGGACGTCAGCCAGCCGCTACCGGACATTCCCCGCCTGGAGCCGTTCCGTCATCTCGACCCGACCACCAAGGCCTTCGATGAGGCGGGTAAGCGTGGCCGCCCGGCAACTTATTGGCGCGATCTCTACGCCAAGGCCAGCGAGAAAGAGCTTAAGCAGCTACGCGAAGAACACCGCCAAGTGGTCGATGCCGCTCCTTGGGGCAGCTGCCCAGACCTGATGGCCCAATCCGTGCCCGGCTATGGCGACAGCTACACCGCTGAGCCCGAAGACGTTAACGCCTACGGCCGTTTTCCAAGCAAATCCGAGCGCTTCGTCGAGCGCCCAGGGGAAGCACCAAGCGAGCCTTCACGGGGCGACATATCACAACAGAATGATCGCTCAAGCTAACAAAGCCAACAATGTTAGCTGGCAGCTCACTGATGGAAACCCAAACAATACGTCTGCCTAGCCCAGATGGGGGGGGCGAAACACGCTGGGCATGCATAACGGCAAATTCGTGTTGCGCATGAAGGCTCGTATTGTTATCGGCAAGGGGGCTGGGGGTGGCTTCTCCATCGAATTGGATATCGACAGTGTGGACTTATGGCGCGGCTTTCGGGCACAGACAATACCGATGTACCAATTGCCAAGAGAAACTACCGCCGGTACGTCGAAGGACTTGCAACGGAAGTGTGTGCTACTGCAGAAAGCCGCTAAATAAGGAATGAAATTATGCGATCAAACTTACTGGTCACACTGGCAGGACTGACATTCGCGGCGCTGTTGTCGCCTGTTGCCTTGGCGCTTGACGAAGAGGCTCAGGCTGCAAAAGACGAAGGCATGCGCTTATACAATGCCCATCAACGCTCTATCAGCACGCCCTATTTAGAAAAAGCAGCAGAAGCGGGTGATGTCGAAGCGATGTACTACTTAGGTGAAGTGAACCGTTTACGGCATATGGGGTTAAACCAAGAAGCACTTGAGTGGTATTACCAGGCCGCCCAAAACGGTGACCCCCACGCAATGCTGCGCTTGTTTGATGGCGGTGCCTGCGAGCTGGGGGACGTCTGCCCGGAAAACGGCGACGACTGGCCCCAGGCAGCGCTGGAACTCACCCTTCCCAAGGCCGAAGCAGGCGACCCCGAGGCCATGGCCGCACTTTACGATATTTATTACTACGTTAAAGAGCCCGATGAAGATGAGGCAATAAAGTGGCTACGGCGTGCCGCTGAGGCGGGCCATGTGGAGTCCATGCATTTGCTGGGTGAGAGAGCCCGCAACGACGAAGAAGGTTACGACAACGATACCGAGCGTTTAGAAGCCGCTGAGGTGTGGTTTCGCAAGGCGGCGGAGGCAGGCTATGCCCCCTCTATGAATAACCTCGCCTCTGTATTGAATCATCTGGATCAGCCTGATGAGGCCTGGGAATGGATAACCAAGGCTTCCGAAGCAGGACATATGAATGGGCGTGGTTGGTTGGCCGCCTGCAACATCGAGCCCGAAGAGGCAGGCCGAGAGTTATGCCGTTCAGCGCCTGCCCCAGATCCAGCCAAAGGGTGGGCAATATTTCTTGCTATCCATGAAGAAGTCCCCGGCAGTTCCTCTGAGAATGCTTTGCGTGCTTATCGCGATAGCGTCACCCCAGAACAGCGCGCAGAAGGCGAGCGCATGAAAGACGAATGGCTGAATCTAGAGCCGCCGCTTTCCTATTTCCCTGAGAAGTTTGGCCCCTGATGTTGTTACCAAAACGATCGAAGCTGCCTTTCACGCTGGCTTGCCTAACGCTAACGACACTGTTGTCGTCTTCAGTCTGGGCACTGGATGAAGAGGCACAAGCCGCAAAAGATGAAGGTATGCGGCTGTGGGGTATTCACCAATGGGAAAAGATGCAGCCTCCGCTTGAAATTGCGGCTGAGGCTGGTGATATGGAAGCAATGTATTATTTGGGCGAAGCGAATAGACTCCTCAGCCGCGGGCTTTCACAAGCCGCGTTGGACTGGTATTACCAAGCCGCACAGCATGGTGAAGCCTACGCTATGTTGCGCCTGTTTGATGGTAGAGCCTGCGAGTTGGGGGACGTCTGCCCGGAAAACGGCGACGACTGGCCCCAGGCAGCGTTGGAACTCACCCTGCCCAAGGCCGAAGAGGGTGATCCCGAAGCCATGGCTGCGCTTTACGATATTTATTACTACGTTAAAGAGCCCGATGAAGATGAGGCAATGAAGTGGCTACGACGTGCCGCTGAGGCAGGCCATGTGGAGTCCATGCATTTGCTAGGTGAGAGAGCCCGCAACGACGAAGAAGGTTACGACAACGATACCGAGCGTTTGGAAGCCGCTGAGGTATGGTTTCGAAAGGCAGCAGAGGGAGGTTATGCCCCTTCTATGAATGATCTTGCGGTAGTTTTGAGCCATCTAGGTCATCACGAAGAAGCTTGGGAGTGGATGAGCAAGGCTTCAAAGGCAGGACATATTAATGGCAGGCAATGGCAAGCATCCTGTTATATCGAGCCTGAAGCAAAAGGTCGTGAAATGTGTCAAACACAAAAGGATCCTGCTAAAGGTTGGGCCATTATGCTGGCTAGGAACGAAGAAGTGCCCGGCACGTCTTCTGAGCGAGCGTTACGAGTCTATCGGGACAGCATCACTCCCGAACAACGCGAAGAAGGCGAGCGTCTGATGGAAGAGTGGCTAAACCGTGAGCCGCCGCTTTCTTACTTCCCCGAGAAATTTGGCCCCTGATACTTTTTCTATTTTTTATCCGGTCAATCTCGCTGCCATCCCTCGCGGACTCGCGCTAACAGAGCCACCATGGCAGCGATGGCGCCAAATCGTCGGGGTGGTGAAAACTTAATGTCGCTTGCAGATCAAGATCGCCCTGAATGCGTTACTCTGGTGGCATCACAGTTAAATTTCAGCAGAGGAGCGCGCATGGACTGGAACCCCGCTTATAGCTGGCTTGTAATCGCCCTGCTGCTTAGCTTGGCGGAGCTGACCTCCGGCGCGATGCTATTGCTCGCCCTGGGGGCCGCCGCGGCGCTGACAGCAGCGGTCACGGCGCTTGGCCTCACCCTGCCCTGGCAGTTGATCAGCATGGGCGTTTTTGCCGGTGTGCTGGTGCCCCTGGGCGTGATGGTGATTCGCCCGCGCTTTTCGCCCAAGGGCGTTTCTTACGGCACCACCGGTACCGGTGTGGAAAAAGGCAACCACTACACCACGTTAAAACGCGACTTCGATGATGCCACCGGGATCAAGGTCAACGGTGATTTCTATCGCCTACGCGTCATCGAGAGTGACCAGACCGAATTACCCTCGGGTACCCCGGTGATATTTAAACGCTTCGAGGGCACAACGGCCCTTGTTCAGCTACATCCGTCAGCCAATACAGCACCCTCGGCTGATACGCCCCAACACAAGGAACCTTAAAAATGGATTTACCCATTAGCCCCGGCTTATTGATAAGCCTGATCATTGTCGTCATCGGCATACTGATCATTTCGAAAGGCCTGGTGATCGTTCGCCAATCAGAGGTGATGGTCATCGAGCGACTCGGTTCGTTTCATCGCGTGCTGGAAAGCGGCATCAACATCATCGTGCCGTTTATCGAACAACCGCGTGCTATCACGATGCTTCGCTACCGCAAGATGGGCGATGACTACACGGCGCTTACCACCGAAGAGACCCGTATCGATCGCCGCGAAACGGTGATGGATTTCCCAGGTCAGCCGGTGGTGACCACCGATAACGTCACCGTGCGCATCAATGGCGCGCTCTACTATCAGATTATCGACCCAAAGCGGGCGGTCTACGAAGTCGAGAACATGAGCCAGGCGGTGGAAGTGCTGGCCAAGACCACGCTGCGTTCGGTGGTCGGCAAGATGGAGCTGGACAAACTGTTCGAATCCCGCGCGGAAGTGAACAACGAAATCCAGGCCGCCATGGAAGAACCGGCCTCCAAGTGGGGCATCAAGATCTCCCGCGTTGAGGTGCAGGATATCGCCATGCCGGATGAGGTCGAGTCCGCCATGCGCCTGCAGATGGCCGCTGAGCGTAAGCGGCGCGCCACCGTCACCGAGGCGGAAGGCGAAAAATCCGCCGCTATCGCCATGGCCCAGGGCCAGCGGGAATCGTCCATTCTTAACGCCGAAGGCGATAAAGAGTCGGCCATTCTGCGCGCCCAGGGTGAGCAGGAGTCGATCAAGCTGGTGCTCAGCGCCATTGGCGACAGCGAAGAGAACAAGCGCACCGTAGTGGGCTATCTGCTGGGCCAGAGCTACATCAAGGGGCTCCCCAACATGGCCAAAGATGGCGAACGGGTCTTCGTGCCCTACGAGTCGTCTGCGCTGCTGGGCTCGATGGGCATGTTCCGCGAAATGGCCGGCTCACCGGAAGATACCGTGGCCAGCCACCTTAAAAACCGCAACGGCAGTCGCGAAAACGGCTTCCAAAGCGGGATTGTCGGCGGTGCCGCCAGCGGTAACTAATTAATTGTTTATCCAGCATCCATCGATGTTCAAGCCGGGCCCATCGTGGCCCGGCTTTATTTTTTCCAGATGGACGATAAAAAAGACCGATCAACGTTGAAGTAAACATCGTCGCCTGGGCGAGGTTTTTGGTTAAACTGATAGTGGCTCAAGCGCATGGGCCTCACACCGCATTCACACCGTTGATAAACCCAGTGGCTGCATTGATGAGTAGAATGCCCGCTACCAGCAGATGAGGACGCTCACCATGTTGCCCCGTGGGTTCTCCATACGCCATCGCACTCTCGTGTTCATCGCCTTCGCGCTGCTGATGGCGATGACGGGTGCCGTGCATGCGGAGGTCCCGCCTCATCCGCTGGATAACTGGGAATACCGCTGGGGAGACTCCCCCCTCGATGCCAATGGCACACCCCAGTGGCTGGATAGTGACGCCGGTGACTGGCAATCGGTGATGTCGCCGTCCAACCCGCCAGGGCGTAATGGGCATCAGCACCTGTGGTTACGTACCACCTTGCCTGACGGCGAGTGGAACGACCCCGTTCTCTACATCACCAGTATCAATTTAATTGGCCAGGCCTACCTCGGCGACGAACTGATTTACCAGTACGGCGAATTTGACGACCAGGGTCGCGGCGATTTTGCGGGCTGGCCCTGGCATATGATTGACCTGCCTGACAACGCTGCCGGCCAGACACTCACGTTCCGCCTCTATTCCTACTACACCAGCATTGGCCTGTGGGGCGAAGTGCAGGTGATGGAGCGCATTGATGTGCTCAAGCAGGTCATCCATGACTCCGCTCAGGACATGGGCGTCAGCGCACTGGTCTTGGTGCTCGCCATTCTGGCGACGATTTTCGCCCTTATCGGTCCGGAGCGGCGAGGCTTCATGGCCATCGCGCTCTTCGCCTATGCATCTGGACTAATGCTACTGGCCGAGGCGCCCGCCCGGCAGCTGATCGCCGACGGCGCCCTGGCCTGGGATACCCTCCGAGCAGGCAGTTACTACACCCTGCCAATCGCGCTGGGGATGCTCCTCAGCCATTGGCTTGAAGGCACGGCAAGACGCTGGATTATCCGGCTGTGGGCGCTGCACTTGGCCTACCTGGCGATTGCCATAGGGCTGGTGCAACTGGGGATTATCAGCCTTTCGATCACCTTTCCCATCTTTGATATCCTGCTGGCCGTGACCATGCCGATCATGTTGCTGCTCGCCCTGTTCCGCTTCCGGCGGCTCAACCTTGAACAGCGTCTGCTGGTGCTGAGTTTCACCTTTTATGCCCCGCTGTTACTCGCCGACATGATCGTCGCGCATGGTTTCGTGGCCTGGCGCTCGGTGCCATTAAGCTACGGCAGTCTGGCCTTTTCCCTGGCGATTGCGGCGATTTTTCTATGGCACTATCGGCGCACCCAGCAGCAACTCGCCATGGCGAACGAAACCCTCGAACAGCAAGTGGCCTCACGTACCGCTGAACTCGACCAGCTCGTGCGCGAGCTCGAGGGCCTGTCGTTTGAAGACCCGCTCACCGGGCTTCATAACCGTCGCCATTTCAACACGGTCTTCGACCATGAGTGCCGCCGGGCGCAACAGCATGGCAGCCAGCTCTCGCTCCTGATGCTGGATCTGGATCATTTCAAAGACATCAACGATTACTTTGGCCACGATGCAGGCGATGCCGTATTGGTTAAAATGGCCGCTTTACTCACTCAACACTTCATGGATTTGGGAATAGTCTGCCGAATTGGGGGCGAAGAATTTGTGGCCCTCTTGCCGGCTATCTCTGCCAAAACCGCCGAGTCCAGCGCCAATACGCTGTTAACCTCCGTTGCCCAATGCGCCTGTGTCCACCAAGGAATACCCCTCAGAAGGATCACGCTGTCTTGCGGCATCGCCACTTACCCCGACCACACTCATGACCCACATAAACTACTTCGACTCGCTGATGAAGCGCTTTATCACGCCAAACGCAGTGGCCGTAACCGCTGCGTCGTTTGGTCTGAATCGTTTGAGGAACATGGCTTCATGCTCGGCCGTCGGCAACCCCAGTAGCCATCGCATAAGTCGCTACGGGGAATCGGTGGCCAAAAAGTGATCGATGAAAACGCCGTAGTCCTGCTCGACGCAATCGGCATAAGCCACCGCCAGGGTCGACACCACGTCGACAAATTGCGCTTCACGCCCTTCCAGGCGCCGGCAGACCGCCAGCGCAAACGGCCTGTGGTCGCCCTTGTTCAAAGCCTGCGCCCCACGTAGGTGTTCACGGGCAAGAATCTGCCCCCATTGGCGGGCCAGTTTACGATACGGCTTTGCGCCTGAAAGCTTATGGGTGGGAAAGTCTTTCTTGAACGGCGAGCGCTCACGCACCGAGAATATCTTGCCGTTCATGGAGAGCCAGCCAAGGTAGGCGTCCGGGTGTTCCGCGATGGCATGAAAGGCCGCCGCATGGCGAATGCCTTCGTTGGGGAACAGCTTTCGCCACGCCTGCTGCTGAGGCTTCGTCATCAAGCGGAAAGCGTCGGGCGCCACCTGCTCCTTCACATCCAGAATGATGTCGTCATGCTCATGCTCGACGCCACCTTCAATCAGTACGTAATAACGCTCCACGCCCAGCGAGCCGGTGCCCGCATCCAGACGCCGCGCGGTATCCTTGACCCGGAAATGATGGGGGTCGCTTTCCTTGATCGGCGCTTGAAGCGTTTGCTGATATTCCTGCTCGATCAGGCGGCGCAGCTGACTGGCGACATCCGCCGGCAGGTTGGCAAGCTTGCCTGGGCGCTCGGCAAACTGGCGGCCTTGCTGTTCATCCAGCGTGGTCCATTTCTCCAGCATGCGGGCGCGGCTTTGTTTATCCGCCACCTTGCTCATGAATGGTTTTAGCGGGCCTTTGGCGCTATCCAGCGTTACCGCCTCGATGGGAATATCGTCGGTGTATGCCGCCAGGGTGTGATAGTAGCCTTCCAGTAATTTTTTAAGCGCTTTATCGATCGCCTTGGGGCTAAGCCCGGCATTTTCGCGACCATCGAGCACTGCGCTCACCGCCAGTCGCCACACATCGTATTGATAGTCGCCGATCAAGGCGTCGTCGAAATCATCCATACCGTAGCGCACCTGGTCATCATGATGACCGTAGGCGCCAACATTATAGACATGGGCGTCTCCCTGCAGCCAGGTTTGGGTATCCGGCCAGCCGCCGAACAGCGCAACACGCCAGTCGTGCCAGACGTCCTGCCAGTACAAGTGATTGGTGCCGCGAAAGAAGCGGTAAGGCGACGCGGCCATTTTGGCGTACTTGGCTTGGCGAGTCGCCGCCGCCAGCGGCGCATTGGTGTGGTGGATGGCCTCAATCACTTGCTGAGGGCGGTTGTGTCCCGTTAGTGCATGACTCATCGCAATGCCTTTGTCGGTGCGTAAAAGCTCTGCTATCAGCGTAGGCCACAAACGTTAAGAGATTAAGTCAGCCGGCCGCTCCGGGGCTCATGGGTACGACGGGTGGCGTTAAGCCCATCGCTTGAGCCCACTATGCAAACAAAATCACCCCAGCAGGCGCCGCCTTCGGGGACATTAGGCGGAACTGGGCGCTTTTCGAGACTTAGGAAAAAAGACTGAGGGCATGTCAGCTTGGCCACTCACTATAAAAGCACTTCCTAACCCCCTAAGCTGCTAGTCTGGTAGTCAAATAACGTTAAGAGTACACAGTCACGCACATGCCGCTTTCAGTGAGACATGCCCACCGGCTTGCACTAGCGACGCTTGCGCCGCGCGTTTTTGCCTTCTGCCACACCTTCGGACTAACTGTCTGGATCGCTGTGGTAGAAAACAGCGGATGGACGCTTATTATGCCGGGGGTGTTGCTGCTGATCTGGCCCGGCATGGCGTACCTGCACGCGGCAAACGCGCAGAACTCCAAGCGCGCCGAGTTCAGGAACCTGCTCTGCGACAGTCTGCTATTTGGTGTTTGGTGCAGCGTGCTGGATTTTTATGTTCTGGCCACCGTCACCATTGGCCTTGCCTGTTTGATGAACAATCTGGTGGTCGGCGGCCCACGACAGATGTTTGTTTCAGCGGCCCTGTTCACCATCGCGGCGGCAGGCGGCAGTGCCCTCACCGGCGGCGATTTTCGCCCCTATGTCAGCAACCCGCTAGACATATACCAGTGGACAGGCGCCGTCCTCTATTTTCTGACCATTGGCCGCGTCACCTACAGTCAGAACCGTAAGATCGGCCGTAGCATTGGCGAAATAAAATTCCAGAACCGGGTTTTTCACGCTTTACTGGATCTCGGGACAGTCGCCAATAGCGCCACCAACATCCATAGCCTTTTGAATGACTCTTTAAATCATCTGCACAGCCATTTTCCTGACTACGGCTTTGCCGTGTACCTGCAAGAACGGCAACGGCCCGACGTGACCCGTTATGCAGCTACCGCGGGCATTGGCTCAAAAGATGAGCGCCGACTGACGGACCTGTTCGCCAACCTCTCCGCGCAAACGCCACACACGCTCAAAACGCACCAGACAAGCGACGGCGAGATGCTCTATGCCACGTCCATGGGGAGCCGTCTCAGCCTTTACGAAGGCTGGATGATCGTGAAGACGCCCAAGCCGAACAGCACGCTGGAGCCGATATTGCCCTTGTTTGCCGACCAGCTAGCCGCAGCGACCGAAAACAAGCTCCTGCACCTGGAATTGAAGAAAACCGCAGAGCGCGACGGCCTCACCGGCCTTTACAACCGAGGCTTTCTCGAATCCGCGCTGCAGGCAAGCATTCAGGGCAAAGCGCAGACACCAAGCCTGGATTTTGCCGTACTGATGATGGATGTCGACGGACTCAAGGAAGTCAATGACCACTATGGGCACATGGCGGGCGACCAGTTGATCACCACCGTAGCCGAAAGCCTACAGAAGCATTGCCGGGACAGCGACATCCTGGCGCGCTATGGCGGCGACGAATTCGTCATTCTGTTCCCGTCTGCCGACCTCTCGGCCGCCACGCGTCTGGCTGACCTGATCAGGGAACACCTGCCTGGTCAACAATGCATCATTCTTACGGCTGACGGCGTCCGCGAAGCCCTCGCGGTGCATGTGAGCCTGGGCTGCGCCAGCTCAAGCGAAGCTCCTGCCCAACAGGTCCTGACACTCGCGGATGAGCGCATGTACCTCGACAAGAGTCAGCGCCGCAGGCAAAGAAAAGATGGACAGGGCACGGCAAGCCAGACGCCCTTATAAACGCTTGTCACCCGCCGCTGCCTCGCGGCTGCCCCCACTTATCGCCGTGCACCAATTCGCTTAATGGCAGGCGGGAGCGCCAGCCCTTGGCTTCAAGTTCCGGCTGTTCCAAAAACTCGCTCACATAGCCAAGACAAAGATACGCCAACGGATAAACGTGCTCGGGCAGGTTCAACGCCACGCTTAACTCCGCTGGGTCGAGAATACTCACCCAGCCAACGCCAATCCCTTCCGCTCGCGCCGCCAACCAGAGATTTTGTACGGCTAAACAGGTGCTGAACAGGTCGGTATCCACAATACTGTTACGCCCCAGCACATGAGGGCCGCCCCGGCTGCGATCGCAGGTGATACAAAGATTAAGCGGGCTTTCCATGATTCCCTGCAGTTTAAGGCTGCGATAATGCGCTTGGCGCTCGCCTTCGAAACGCTCGGAGGCCTTCTGATTTTCCTGCTCGAACATATCAAGCACCGCTTCCCTGACGTCGCGACTTTCAATCACGATGAAATCCCAGGGCTGCATAAATCCCACTGAAGGCGCATGATGCGCTGCTTCCAAAAGTCGGTTCAGCACGTCTGCCGGAATCCGGTCGGGCAGAAATTGCGAGCGCACATCGCGCCGCTCGTGAATGGCGCGATAAAGGCCACGCCGCTCAGCATCGGAAAAACGCTGGTTCTGAGTTGTCATGGCGGAAGCTGGACCTTTTACTGTGCAGGTGGATGTACAGCAGTCTACATGAGCTCAGCCAAGCCGCCACCGCAACGGATTGGTTTGGCGTAGAACGCCTTCATCGTCCCAGTCATCCCAGCCTGTAAAGGAGCGCATAACACGCATGCATCACTGCTGCTCAAATCCCGCCAGGAACTGCTTAAGCAGCTCATCGAGCTGCGCTCGTTGTTCTTCAGTCAGGCCTCTTACCAATTGCGTTTGGGTTTCCACATGGGCGGCCACGGCTTCATCGATTAAATCGAATCCGCGCTGGGAAAGTGAGATCAGAAAACCCCGACCATCGGCGGGGTTTTTGATTCGCTCGATCAGACCCGCCTTTTCCAACTGATTGATACGGTGCGTCATGGTGCCCGAAGTCACCATGGTGGAGGCCATCAAATCACCCGGCGATAGCGCGTAAGGCGCTCCTTCGCGGCGAAGCGTTGCCAGAACGTCAAAACTCGCGTCCGTCAGACCGTATTTTGCCCAGGTCTTTTCCATTGCACGCATCAGGGTGTGGTTCAGCCGTTTGACCCGCCCGATGGTCCCCATCGGTGAAACGTCAAGGTCAGGCCGCTCCTGATGCCACTGTTCGAGAATGTTGTCTACATGATCCATGGGTATATTTTGCGCTTAATTATCTTGACGTCAAGATTAATCATACATACCTTGATATCGAGATATTAAACGAGAATCCGACCTTGAGAACATCGCTAATGGCGTTATCGAGCACTGCTCGCCCACACTCTTCTAAAAAAGCCTGGCTTGCCCCACTAGTGTACCTGTTGGCAGGTGGCGCCCTACTCGGCCTCTCGACCAACTTGGCTAAACTCGCCGGCGACATTCAGCTATCAGCACTCGCTTTTCTGTTCTGGTCGATTTCAGGCGCGGCGCTTATTCTGTTGGCGCTGGCGGCCTTTCGCCGCAATCTGCCGCCGGTTAATGTGCGTACCATCGAGTATTACGCGATTTCAGGGCTGCTGGGCGTGGCGGGCGCCAATCTTATTTTCTTCTCCGCCATCCCCCATGTGGGGGCTGGGTTCGTGGCATTAATTATCACCCTGCCGCCGCTGCTCACCTACGCCGGCGCGCTAATACTCAAGATGGAACGGTTTCAGCTAATCCGCGCTATGGGGGTAATGTCTGCTCTCGCTGGGGCTGTCACCCTGGCGTTCCATAAACTTTCCGCCCCGGATGCTGACTACCTCTGGATCCTTCTCGCCTTGATTGGGCCCGTGCTGCTGGCCATCGGCAACCTCTACCGAACCCTGCGCTGGCCAGAAGGCGTATCCAGCGATGCGCTGGCGCCCGGGATGCTCATCGCCGCCGCCACCATTCTATTCAGCGTGGGTTTGCTGCCAAGCTTCTCTCTGAGCGTTCCAATAGGCCGCCCCCTGCCGCTCCTGCTGATTGCCGTTCAGGCGATGGTCTTCGCAGGCCAGTTTTTGCTGCTCTTCCTGCTACAGAAAAGTGGCGGCCCGGTATTTCTGAGCCTATTGGGATCAGTCGGCGCGGTGGTAGGCGTTCCGGTCGCCATCGTGTTGCAGGGAGAAGCCGCCCCCGAGGGCTTACTACTAGGCACGCTGTTAATTGGTACGGGTATTGCCCTGCTCAATATTGGCAAAGCCAAACTGTTTCCCAGAGAATCAACCTGAGCGATAGAGTGAAGGACATGACATTGGCAGCGACTATGCCCAGTCAGACCAGCAGCATTGGCTCGTTAATGATGGAGCATGATGGCGCCCAATCGAGTCATGGAACGAAGCTGCTTTTAGTGCTTAAAATGCGCCTTTCCATGTAGTGCGTATGACCTTGCGTTTTACAAATGCGAAACCCCATCCGCTCATAGAGTGCTACGGCGGGGTTGATGCTAAACACACGGAGCCGTAGTAAGGGGATGCCCGCCCTCCGGGCGATTTCCATTACGAAGCGGATTGCCGCTTCCCCTAAGCCTTGGCGCTGCCACTGCGGATCAATTTGCAGCTCGCGGATATAGTAAGCGTTTTCATCGTGATTGATGCATAACAAACCCACTTGGCAAGCATTGATAACCAACTCGTAGCTGTCTAACTCGCTCCAGTCTTTATCGAACAAGACGGGATCCCAGTACATATCCAACTGCTTGTAATAGGCAGACATATTCTGGCGAATGAGCTTTTCCGCAAACGTCTTGTCGTTAGTCGACCGAATAACAGGCGTCATATCTCTATTCCGGATAGTGTGATCACTCGCGCACTCGCGTTCGCAGCCATTGACGAACCCTCTCGATGGACGCAGCGTTCACTACAAGACCCAAGTGAGATGCATCGGGCAGCAAGGCGATCTCTGCGTGCGGAAGATACGGCCGTACAGTAGGTTCAAAGCGTTCCGCAAAGAAGGCCTCGTCCTCAGCCCCGGTAACCAACATAACGGGCGCCGACATAGCGCCAAGATCGTTCTGCCAATTAGTGGGGGCAAAGCCCTTCATGAGCCGGTACGAATACGCCAGCGTTTCTGAGCCGTCACGGTACTCGGGCGGTAAGCTGAAGTGCAGCACCGGCAACCTATTGAAGCGGGTCACGCCGAACTCATTGAGGATAGATAGGGCGATGATCTTGACCACATTGGTGTTTGCCCAACCGCCCGAGTCGTCGCGAACAGTGGGTGCATCGTGTCCCAGGTAAGGCGCCAGCAGCAGATAGCCGTCGGCAAGATGCCCATGCTCACTACCGGCAAAGCGAATCGCAAGTCCACCGCCTGACGAATGCCCTCCAATGACGCTGCGCGTTAAATCAGGATTGGTTACTTTAATATGGGCGATCAGGTCGGCAAGATCATCTTCAAGCTGATCAATGTAGTCGATATCGCCACGCCGAACAGGTGATGGCCCATGCCCTCGGATATCCGGGGTATAAACAGCGGCGGCACCTGAGGCTGCCAATCCGCGAGCAAACGTTGCCAGATATCGGCTGTCGGTCCCTGAGCCATGCACGAGGAACAGCGCCGTGTCGGATTCACTTGGATAATGCCGGTAGGACAGGGTGGTGCCATCCCTTGCTTCAAACGGCTGACGTGCTGGCAGTTGGTTCGCTGCGTCCTGTGCATTAACTAACGCCTCGAAGTCCAAGCCGTTCGCACCTGCACCTGTCGACATCGCCAACAACGCTCCCATCATTATGGCCAACATACAGTCTCGCACTGCTTCCTCCCGAGCATATAACACGGCGCAAGATGGCAGCCAGACTATCAGACCGCCTGAACCTTAAACCAAAACGCCAAGGCATTGCCTTGGCGTTGTAATTTACTACTTAACTTATCATCTACCCCAACTGAAACGGATAAACCGCGCCGATATTTAGGAGTTGCGTCAATTCATCCAGCGCGGTGAGGGACTCCTCGGCGAGCTGTGGGTCGGCGAGGTCGTCGGGGGCGAGGCGGTCCCGGTAATGGCGGTTTATCCAGGCGGCGAGGTCGTCATAAAGCGCCTCGCTGAGCAGTACGCGGCCGGTCAGCGCTGAGCGCTCGGCGTCCGTGAGCGCCACGCGCAGGCGCAGGCAGGCGGGGCCACCGCCGTTGCGCATGCTCTGCTTGACGTCCTTGACGATCACCTCACTGATCGGGTTGTTGCCCGCCAGCAGATAATCCTGGATGGTGCGCCATACCGCCTCGCGTTCCTGGCATTCGCCGGGCACGACCAAGGTCATGGTGCCATCCGGGTTGGAAAGCAGCTGCGAGTTGAACAGATACGACGCCACGGCATCTTCCATGCTCACCGCCTCGACGGGCACCCGCACGGGAATCAACGGTGTGGCCATTTTGGCGCGAAGTTCATCGAGCGTGCCCTCTTCATCCAGAAAGGCCATTTCATGGTAGAGCAGCACGGGACCGTTGCCCACGGCGATGACGTCGTTGTGGAACACACCTGCGTCAATGGCGTCCGGATGCTGCTGGGCAAATACCGTTTGTGCGTCCGTCAGCCCGTGCTGGCGCGCCACCGCTTGGCTGGCTTCCAGGGTCTGGCGGGCGGGATAGCGCTTGGGTTCGCGCTCGCTGCTACGCACGTCGCCGAACGCCTGGCGGCCATATACAAACAGATGTACGCCCGGCTCGCCGTACTCGCCGCATAAGCGGGTATGGTTGGCCGCGCCTTCGTCGGCAAACGCGGGGGTAGCGGGCAATACCGGGTGGTGCGCGAAATGCCGTTCGTCGCGGAAAATCGCCTGCAGCACGCGGCCGGTGGTGGTCGGCTCCAGGTAGCGGTGGAAGCTTGACTGCAGGTTGGCCGGGGTAAAATGCATCCGGCTATCCGGCGCGTCCAGGCTGGGCGTGACGGTGCCTGCGTTGGCGGTCCACATGCTGGAAGCGGAACAGACCGCGCGCAGCAGCTGCGGCGCCTCTTTAGCAGCGCGGGCCAGTACCTCACGGTTGCTGCCGCTAAAGCCCAGATCGCGCAGCGCGCCAATGTCCGGCCGCTGCTGTGGGGGCAGTACACCCTGAGCGTAGCCTGCATCCATCAGCGACTTCATTTTTAAAAGCCCCTGCAGCGCGCCCTCTTTGGGATTGGACACCAAGCCACCATGGCTCATGGAGGCCACGTTACCCACGGCCAGGCCCGAATAGTTATGGGTCGGGCCGACCAGGCCGTCGAAATTGACTTCCTGGACGTTGCTGATGGTCGCCGTGTTCATAGGTTGACCCCCGGCGGCAGGGTGTCGGGCATTTCCAGGCTGTCGGCTTCCATGGAGGCCACCGGGTAGGCGCAGTAATCCGCCGCGTAGTAAGCGCTGGGACGGTGGTTGCCGCTGTCGCCCACGCCGCCGAAGGGCGCGTCGCCGGAAGCGCCGGTGGTCTGGCGGTTCCAGTTGACGATCCCGGCGCGAATGCGCAGCAGGAAGTCGTCCCAATCGGCCTGCTCGCCGCCAATTAGCCCGGCGGAAAGCCCGTAGCGGGTGTCATTGGCAAGCCGTAGCGCTTCGTCCCAATCGCCGTAGCGGTGGATCTTGAGCAGCGGGCCAAAGTGCTCCTCGTCGGGCACGTCCAGTCCCGTCACGTCAATAAGCGCGGGGCTCAGCAGGCTGGTGTTGTCTTCCAGGCGCCGCATGCGATTGATCACCGTGCCGCCCATGGCTTCCAACTCATCCTGAGCCTTGAGCAGCCCATCCGCCGCCGCCACGCTCACCAGGCCGCCATAGAAAGGTGCGGGCGCTTCCTCGAACTGGCCGGCCACGTGCAGCTTGGCAATGGCGTCGGAAAGCGCGTCGATCAAACGATCGCCGACCTCGCCCTGGGGCACCATCAAGCGCCGCGCGCAGGTGCAGCGCTGGCCGCCGGAAAGAAACGCCGACTGCAGAATGCTCAGTACCGCGGCGCGCTCGTCGTCGACATCTTTGACCACCAGCGGGTTGTTCCCGCCCAGTTCCAGCGCCAGGATTTTATCCAGCTGCCCGGCAAACTGCTGGTGGAGCATGCCGCCTACCTTGGCACTGCCGGTAAACAACAGGCCATCGATATCCGGATTACCCGCCAGCGCCTGCCCCACCGCTACGCCACCTTGCACGAGGTTGATCACCCCGTCAGGCAGCCCGGCTTCCAGCCAGCACTGCAGGGTTAGATCGGCGGTCAGCGGCGTCTGGTCGCTGGGTTTGAAGACCACGGTATTACCCGCCAGCAGTGCCGGCACCATGTGGCCGTTGGGCAAGTGGCCGGGGAAGTTATAGGGGCCAAACACCGCCATGACGCCGTGGGGACGGTGGCGCAGCACGGCCTTTGCAGTGCCTACCTCTTTTTCGCGCTCGCCGGTGCGCTCGTGGTAAGCCTTCAAGGAAAGCGCTACTTTACCGATCATCGCCCCCGCTTCGGTGCGTGCTTCCCAGAGCGGCTTGCCGGTCTCGGAGGCAATCGCCACGGCCAGATCTTCGCGGCGGGCGGTCAACACCTCGACAAAACGCTCGACCAGCGCCTGGCGTTCGGCAAACGGCGCGCGCGCCCAGCCGGGAAAGGCACCGCGGGCTGCGTTGATCGCGGCGGCGACCTGCTCGCTCGAAGCCTCGGCGCCCTGCCATAGCAGCGACGCGGAAACCGGGTCGTGCTTGGTCAGCGTATCGGCTTCGCCCGCTACCCAGGCGCCATTGATCAGTTGCTGCTGTTGGGCGTGCATGGTTGTCTCCTAGACATTACCGAACGAATGCGGTGCTCAGGTTTCCAGCAAGCGAACCTGGTCACCGGTGGTGACCCCGAGACGTCTGGCTTCCTGCTGGCTAAGCACAATGGTGTTGTCGTGGGTGGGCGCGCGGCCTATCCAACTGGCCGTGAAGCTGAGCATGTCGGAGGTTGCGGCCAGCCAGCGGCTGACGCTCTCGTCGGCGGCGTTATCGGCCACTTCTACCTGGCAGAGCCGGGAATTACGAATCGCGCGCACGTCGTCGATGTAGGCTTCCACCGTGGGGCCGCCGTCGAAGATATCGATGTAGCCTTCCCAGCGCAGCCCTTCCTTCTTGAGCATTTCCAGCGCCGGGCGGGTATGCCGATGCACCTGGCCAATGCAGCCCCGCGCCTCTTCCGACATGAAGGTGGTATAGATCGGGAACTTGGGCATCAGCTCGCCGATAAAGCTCTTTTGCCCCAGGCCGGTCAGGCGGTCGGCTTCATTGAAGTCCATGGGGAAAAAGTGCTTGCCCAGGCTTTCCCAGAAGGGGCTGGTGTTGTGCTCGTCAAATACGCCGCGCATTTCCGCCAGCACCTTGTCGGGGAAGCGGTCACGGAACTGGGCAATGAACAGCCAGCGCGCCTTGGACAGCAGCGCGCCGTTGCGCAGGTGCTTGTTGGCCTCGCCGCGGTATTCCGGGCGCAGAAACAGCGAGCACACTTCAGCATCGCCGGTATGGTCGGAACTCAGGAACAGCGTGTCGATGGTGCGATGCAGGTCCAGCTGAACCGATGAGTGTGCCAGGGTGCCCAGCCGATAGTTGTAAAACGGCACTTCACGACCCACCTGGCCTTCAATGGCGCAGCAGCCGGCGAGTTCGCCGCTGTCTTCATCTTCGAGCACGAAGAAGTAAAGCCGGTCGTCGACCGGGGTGCGCTCTTCAAAGGCACGGGCAGCGGCTTCAATTTTGCCGGCCAGGAACTCACGGTTATCCGGCAGCGAGGTAAACCCCACACCGGCCTGCTGCGCAAGCGCCTGAAGCCCATCCAGATCGTCCCGGGCAATGGGTCGAATGCGCATTACATTTCTCCTTCATCGAGGGCATCCACCGCGCTCGGCAGGGTCAACGGCGCTGCCAGCACCGCGCGACCCTCTTCAACGCCCAGGCGCTCGGCATGCTCGGGCGACAGCATCAACTGACCGGTGGGCGACAGCGCATAGCGCGCCACGATGCAGCGAAAGCCGCCCAGCTTCTGATTGGCAATCATCGCCGGCTCCGCATCGGGCAAGGCGTGCTCGGGGCGAAGTCGTACCGGGTGCCAGGCGGCGCGACGAAACGTTTCCAACTGCTCGCGCTCGGTCTTGACGATCGGCCCAGCATCGAAAATATCCACATGGCGGGAACGCACGAAACCTTCCGCCAGCATTTCTTCCAGGGCCTCTTCGTGGGCGGGGTGCTCCCGGCCAATGGCCGCCCGCGCCTGGGGCGTCAAAAGCGGCAAGTAAAGCGGGAACTGCGGCATGACCTCGGCGATAAAGCTTTTCGAGCGCACCCCGGCAATGTGATTCATCTCCTGGAAGCTGCGCGCGAAAAAGTGCCGGCCGACGCTTTCCCAGAACGGCGATTCGCTGCGCGTATCCAGGTAGCCGGGAAACGCCACCGCCAGAATGCGCGAAAAGCGCTCCGGATACTGGGCGATAAACATCAGCCGCGCGCGACGCAGCAGGCTTTCCGCGCTGGTGCCCTTGTAGCGGGGATTGAGCGAAAAAGCGCACAGTAGCGTGGCGTCCGAGACTTCGTGGGATAGCGCCAGGGTTTGCACTTCGCGGCGCACGTTGAGCTGCTGCGAGGCGTGAATCAGCGTTTCCTGACGGTAGGTGTAATACGCCTCATTGGCGCCCGCCTGGGCGCGAATGGTCGCCGTACCCAGGACTTCCTCGCGGGCATCATCCGCCAGCACAAAGGTATAGTGCTCGTTGCCGGGGAACTCCACCTCGTCGTTGAAGGCGGCCTCGGAGCGCACGATACGCTCCTCGAGCCGCTCACTGTTGGCAGGTAGATTGGTGAGTCTGGGCACCGCGTGCTCGGCCAGCTGCTCCAGCGCCGGCAGGTCCGCCATTTTCACCGGTCGAATTACCAGCATCCTCAACGCCCCCTGTGGTGTGGCTGCGTGCGGCTCACTCATTCGGTCGCAACCAACCGCTCGATGGCACGCTCCAGACGCGCCATGCCTTCCGCAATGTCCGCTTCGGGGATCACCAGCGACGGCGCCATGCGCAGCACATTGGGGCCGGCAATCAGCGCCATCAGGCCTTCCTCGATCGCCAGCGGCAGAATGTCCTTGGCGCGGCCCTCGAAGGCATCCGACATCTGCGCGCCCATCAGCAGCCCCATGCCGCGAATCTCCTTGAACACGCCGTATTTGCGGTTGATGGTCTCAAGGTGTTCGCGGAACAGGTCGTGGCGTTTCCTGACGCCCTCGAGCACCTCGGGAGTGTCGATGAACTCCACCGCCGCAAGCGCCACCGCCGAAGCAAGCGCGTTGCCGCCGTAGGTGGAGCCATGGGTACCGATAGTCAGGGATTTGGCCACCGCATCGGTCGCCAGCATCGCCCCCACGGGGAAACCACCGCCCAGGGATTTGGCGCTGGTGAGAATATCCGGCGTAATACCGTAATTTTTATATGCGTAGAGCTCACCGCTGCGGCCCACGCCGGTTTGCACCTCGTCGAAGATCAGCAGCGCCTGGTGTTCGTCACACAGGTCGCGCAGCCCCTGGAGGAAGTCTTGCGTGCCGGGCACGATGCCGCCCTCGCCCTGCATGGGCTCAACCATGATCGCGCAGGTGTCGTCGCCCACCAGCGCGCGCACGCTTTCCAGATCATTGTAGGTGGCGTGCAGAATGCCGCCCGGCACCGGGCCGAAACCCTGAGAGTACTTGGGCTGGCCGCCCACGCTCACGGTAAAGAAGGTGCGCCCGTGGAAGGACTGATAAAACGAGATGATCTTGTCCTTGTGCTCGCCGTGATTGTCCACCGCCCAGCGGCGCGCCAGCTTCAGCGCGGCTTCGTTGGCTTCACCGCCGGAAGAGCACAGAAACGCCTTGTCGGCAAAGGTCCGCTCGACCAGCGCCTTGGCCAGGTTGAGCGCGGGCTCGTTGGTGAACACGTTGGAGAGGTGCCACAGCTTCTCGCCCTGCGTCTTGAGGGCGTCGACCAGCACCGGGTGACAATGGCCCAAGGAATTGACCGCGATGCCCCCGGCGAAATCGATATATTCACGCCCCTCCTGGTCCCACAAGCGACTGCCTTCACCACGCACCGGAATGACCTGCTGCGGCGAGTAGTTGGGCGTCATGTAGTGATCGAAATCCTGACGGCTTGGGGTGTGGCTCATGGGACGCTACCTCCAGTGGGGTAAAGGAATGAAAACAGTATAAGGCGGCAACATGGTTGACCGCTTTCAGCAATGGGACGGCAAATTATGAAAAGCAGCATTTAACTGGCGCCCCTTTTTAACACTCTATATCCATCCTTGTTCACCTCACGGTATCAGTGACGTACCTAGGCCTGCTGTTTATCATTTGGGTTCGCCTGATGCCCTTTGGTGTCTGTCAGCGGCGAACTTTCCTCAAAGATTGAATAAGGCGCGGAATCCAGGCATCAGCGCGCGGTGTCGGCCATCAAGGGGGAGTAAATCCGTGAGCCTGCATATCCAAGCACCCACCTGCACTTCAACGCTGTTCGCGATAGGCTTGAGTAAATCCCCCGAGGAGCACTCCGCATGCTCAACGTAACCCAACTGCGTGGTAGCCGCCATGCCATTGGCGTGGCCCATGGCCAGCGCCACGCCGCAAAGATTCAGCGCAGCATTGAGGTCTATGACCGGCTGTTTCAAGACTTTGTAGGCCTCGACTGGGCCGCCGCACGGCAGGTGGCACGCCGCTTTATACCGGCTATCGAACGCGGCTTTCCGGCGATCCTGGATGAGCTCGAGGGCATTGCCGATGGCGCCGACCTGCAGCGCGACGACATCCTCACCCTCAACTGCCGCAGTGAGATCTCGCTAACCCAAGCCAGCGGCGGCTGTTCCGCCTTCTCGCTCTACCAGCAGGGTCGGCAGTGGCTGGCCCAGAACTGGGACTGGCGCCTCGACCAGCTCGACAACGTGGTAGTACTGCACATAGAGGGCGACGACGCCCCGCCGCTGGTCAGCGTTGGCGAGGCCGGGATGCTGGCCAAGATCGGCCTCAACGCCCACGGCCTCGGCGTCTGTCTCAATGCCATCCGCTCGCAGACCTGCGGCGACTGCCTGCCGGTCCACGTCGCCCTGCGCAAGCTTCTAGAGAGCGACGGTTTCACCAGCGCCCAGCGCATCGTGGCGGAGGACCGCGTCGCCTCGCCGGCGCACTTTCTGGTCGCCAGCGCTGCTGGCCAGGCCGCCGGCTTCGAGATCCACCCCGGGCCGCCGGGGGTACTCGAGCCCAGCGGCGGGAGGGTGATCCACACCAACCACCTCTGCGCCGCGGCCGCCACCGCCTGTGTCACCGACTTCCCCAAGCCAGACTCCCATGTGCGCCTGCACCGCCTCGATGAGCTGCTCGACCCACCGCCCAGGGCCGGCGTCAGCACGCTGTTCGACGTACTGAGCGACCACCACAATGCGCCCATGTCGATCTGCAAGCACACCGACATCGACCTGCCCGAGGCCGAACGCATGGAGACCCTGTTTTCGGTGGTGATGGCACTCGACGAGCGCACCCTGCACCTGCGACACGGCTACCCCTGCAAGGCCCGGCAGACGATGAGCATCGCGCTCGACTAACAGCGCGAGAAAAGAGGCAACTGGATCAGGACGGTGGGCGGGATACACTGGCCCAGGATCGAAAGCTTCAGCAGCAGCAACAGGGAAAAACGCCATGAAATATATCTTCGAAGTGCATATCCGCGACGGCTACCGCGCAGAGGACTACGCCGATGCCTGGGTCCGCGCCAGCCAACTCATCCAGCAGGCGCCAGGGGCACGCGGCACCGAGCTGCATCGCAAGATCGGCGACCCCAACACCCTGATCGCCATTGCCCACTGGGACAGCAAGGCCAGCCGCGACGCCATGGAAGCCCAGCCCAACCCGGAGATAAAGGAGATCATCCGCAGTGGGGCCACCTGCTGCGAGATCCGCCTGATCGGCGAATTCGAGGAGCCGGAGTGGGTGGTGATGCCGCCGAATGCCGAGTCATAAACGGGTGTTGGGCTAGAGATCATATTTAGCGGCGGCGCGTCAGGAGCAGCGTAAGCCAGAGCATCGCTGATGTTGCTAAGCTGCCTGGGCGGCAGGGGGCGGTCGCAAGGCCCCTTTTTACTGGCTCAGTGCTCGGCAAGCGACTGAAAGCCTGATCAATTGAAGACCTCCCCCTTGAAGAAACCTAAAAGAGCGCCACACTCATTAGCAAGCTATAAAGTTACCCGTTGTGTAGCGAGGTACTGATACTCAGTAGGAGGAGCACACCCCATGCAGATTGATCTTAACGGTAAGCACGCCATTATTACCGGCTCGACCGCAGGTATCGGCTTTGCAATTGCCCAGGGTTTGGCCAATGCAGGTGCCGATGTCGTCATCACCGGGCGCACCCAGGCACGGATTGACGAGGCCATCGCGGCCATCAAGAAAGACGTTCCCAACGCCAAGGCGACGGGTGTGGCCGCTGACCTGGGCACCGCTGAAGGCTGCCAGACGCTGATTGAGCAACAGCCCAACACCGATATCTTGATCAACAACGTCGGTATCTTCGGCCCACAGGACTTTTTTGAGGTCGACGACGCCACCTGGCAGCAGTTTTTCGACGTTAACATCATGAGTGCCGTGCGCCTGTCGCGCCACTACGCCCAAGGCATGCGCGAGCGCAACTGGGGCCGCATCCAGTTCCTGTCCAGCGAATCGGGCATTAACATTCCCAGCGAAATGGTCCACTACGGCATGACCAAATCGGCGCTGCTCTCGGTCTCGCGGGGCCTGGCGAAAGTATTGAGCGGCACCAATGTGACCGTCAACGCCATCCTGCCTGGGCCGACACGCTCCGAAGGGGTGCTCAACATGATTGGCGAAATCGCCGAGAAAGAAGGCGTTTCTCAGCAGGAGGTGGAAGCGCGCTTCGTGCAGGAGAACCGCCCGTCGTCGATCATTCAGCGCCTGGCAACCCCCGAGGAAGTGGCCAGCATGAGCGTCTACGCAGCCTCGCCCCAGGCCAGCGCCACCACCGGCGCCGCCCTGCGCGTGGAAGGCGGCATTGTCGATACGCTAACCTAAACGTTCTTCCCTCGGCGTCATGCCAAAATGGTGACGGTAGGCGGTGGAAAAGTGCGCTCCCGAGGAAAACCCGGTGGCAAACGCAATATCGCCTACCGCCCGGTCGCTCTCGCGCAGTTGCTTGCGCGCTTCCTGCAGGCGCAGGTCGAGGTAGTAGCGACTGGGCACCGCCTGCAGATATTTCTTGAACAGCCGCTCCAGCTGGCGCCGGGAAATCCCCAGATGCTCGGCCAGCTCCAGCGTGGAAAGCGGCTCCTCAATATTGGCTTCCATTAGCGTCACGGCATCCACCAGGCTCTGCGGCGCGTGGCCCAGACGGCTGCGCAGCGGCACGTGCTGGCGTTCGTCCGCCAGGCGAATGCGGTCGCAGACAAACTGCTCGGATACCTGCTCGGCCAGGCGCGCACCATGGTGCTGGCCAATCAACGTCAGCATCATGTCCATGGCCGCGGTCCCGCCCGCGCAGGAAAGCCGATCGCGGTCGATTTCGAACAGCTGCTGGGACAGCGTGACCTGGGGATAGGCCTGGGCAAAGGCATCGAAACGCTGCCACGGCAGCGTGGCGCGGTAGCCTTCCAGCAACCCGCAGCGGGCCAGCACCTCGCTACCGCCGGCCAGTCCACCGAGCATCACCCCGCGCCCGAGATGCCCGCGTAGCCACTCATTAAGCTTGGCAGGCAACGCATAGGGCAGTGGGGTCGGCGCGCAGACCATCAGCAGATCAAGCGGCCCAAGCGGGCTTTCCAACGCCTGCTGAGTAAGCACGGAAAGCTGCGCACCGCTGCGCACCGGTTCGCTATCCATACTCAGCGTCACGGTGTGATAAAGCATCTGCCCGCTGAGCTGGTTGGCCATCTGCAAGGGTTCCAGCGCGCTGGCATGGGCCAGCAGCGAAAACCCCGGCAGCAGCACAAACGCTACCCGCCGTCGCGAGGCGGCATGGGGAGAATTGACTGCGCTATGCTGCATGGGAAACCGCCGTGACGAAAACAAACCGCCATCTTAACCAATTGGTTGAGTAAAGGCAGCGACGGCGTCGCGGGGAAAAAAATACGCCGTGCAAATGCAAAAACGCCGGGCCAAAAGCCCGACGTTCTGCGATAACGCAACACGCGTTTGGTGGCAGAGCCATGCGCTTATAGGTTGACCACATCAAACTCGACCAGCGTGTCGACGTCGGCATCGTAATCGACGTCGTCACGTTCAAAGCCAAACAGCTTCAGAAACTCGTGCTTGTAGCCGGCGTAATCGGTGATCTCGAACAGGTTGTCGGTAGTGACTTCCGGCCACAGGTCCTGGCAGGCCTTCTGGATATCGTCGCGCAGCTCCCAGTCATCCAGGCGTACGCGGCCCGCCTCGTCGGTCACCAGCTCGCCGCCCTGTGGGGCATAGAGCCGTTCACCGAATAGACGGTTGAGCTGGTCGATGGTGCCCTCGTGGACGCCCTGCTCTTTCATGATGCGGTAGACCATGGCGATATACAGCGGCATGACCGGAATGGCTGCGCTGGCCTGGGTGACCACGGACTTCAGCACCGCCACGTTGGCGCCGCCGCCGGTGGCCTTCAGTTTGCTGTCGATCTCCGTCGCGGCGCGATCGAGGTCTTCCTTGGCTTTGCCTAGGGCACCGTGCCAGTAAATCGGCCAGGTAATTTCCGTACCGATGTAGCTGAACGCCACGCTGCGCGCACCCTTGGCCAGCACACCGGCCTGGTCGAGCGCTTCCATCCACAGCTCCCAGTCCTCGCCGCCCATCACGGTGATGGTGTCGTCGATTTCCTGCTGGGTGGCGGGCTCTACCTCGGCTTCGATAATGGCGTCTTTGTTGGTGTCGATCGCCGTCGCCCGGTAGGTCTCGCCAATCGGCTTGAGGCTCGAACGCTTGAGCTCGCCGCTATCCGGCAGCTTACGCACCGGCGACGCCAGCGAATACACCACCAGGTCGATTTCGCCCATGTCCTGCTTGATCAGCTCAATGGCTTTTTGCCGTGCTTCGTGGGAGAAGGCGTCGCCATTGATCGATTTGCTGTAAAGGCCTTCCTGCTTGGCGAACTTGTCAAACGCCGCACTGTTGTACCAGCCTGCGGTACCGGGTTTGCTCTCGGTGGCAGGTTTTTCAAAGAACACGCCCAGGGTATCGGCCCCGTAGCCAAACGCGGCGGTGATCCGCGCCGCCAGGCCGTACCCGCTGGAAGCCCCGATCACCAGCACCTTCTTGGGCCCGGCGCTTTTATCCAGGTTACGTGCGCGAGTGGCCTCGATCTGCTCGCGAACGTTCTGCTCGCAGCCGACCGGGTGGGTGGTCGTGCAAATAAAGCCGCGTACTTTGGGTTTGATAATCACAGTGAACCTCTTCTTCGAAATAACGTGTCCGGTGTCGCACCGTCTATGAGTGACGCCATTCTAGCGGTCTCAGGCGGCGCTGTCCGCTATTGAGCTTATTGACCTTTCACGTCAGGATATCGTTTCACCTACGACCGCCCAAGAGGCTTTGTCATGAACGCACAGCAGCTAGTCGATGAACGCGGTGATTTATGGTTGGCGCTGGCCCCGTTGTGGCTGGACCGCGAACCCAGCGAGCGCGATTATGCCCAGATGGTGGAGGTGGTAGAGCGTTATCAGATGTCATTTCACGAACTGGAGTGGATGTTCCGACTGGAAATGGCCCCGGTCATGGCCCGGCATCAGCTGTCGATTGCCAGTGAATGGCGACAGTTCAATGACCGCAAGCTGATGCAACAGCTGGTCAGCCACAACCTGCGCTTGAACGGCTGGCGGCGCAAGAGCTGGGCGCTGTTTTCGGGGCTGACCACGATGATGGTGCGCCACCGCTGGAATGAGCTGATGAGCAGAGTGATGGTCGCCCGCGGCGAGATCTAAACCTCGTCCAGGGCAAGCTCCAGGCGCAGCCGGAGCTCACGGCCATGGTCGCGGGGGCCGAAGCGGGCAATCACCTTGCCATCGCGGCCGACCAGAAACTTGGTGAAGTTCCACTTGATCATCCTTGTGCCCAGCAGGCCTGGCGCCTCGCGCTTTAGCTGCACGAACAGTGGATGGGCCTTGGGGCCGTTGACACAGACCTTTTCCATCAGCGGAAACGTCACTCCGAACTGCTGTTCGCCAAAGGTACAAAACGCCTCGGCACTTTCCGGCGACTGCTTGCCAAACTGATCGCAGGGAAATCCCAGCACGGTAAATCCCCGGTCGCGATAGCGCTGATATAGCGCCTCCAGCTCCTTGAGCTGCGGGGTAAAGCCGCAGCGACTGGCGACATTGACCACCAGCAGCACCTGGCCCTGGAGCGCCCGCAGATTGAACGGCTGCCCCGTATGGGTATAACAATCCTGATCGTAAAGTGTCATGTGCCGCCTCCCCCCGGAACGCCTCGCCTAACCGCTTACCATGCCATGTCTAAGGCCCATGCACCAGTTTGCCGAACCAGGTACGGGCCGCCTAACCCAGCGGGCCCGCCACGACGCGCAGCGCCAGCGCCAGCAGCAAGACGCCGGTAATCCGGTTGATCCAGTGGGCGCGCTGCTGAAGCCAGGGCAGCACCCGCGAATGGGACAGTGCAACGGCCACCAGCACGTACCACCCGCCGTCGATGACCATCGCCGTCACCACGATCAATACTTTGCCGAGCAGGCTCATGTCGGGTGTCACGAACTGGCTCAGCAGAGCAATGAAGAAAATGATCAGCTTGGGGTTGCCCAGCGCCACCAGCAAACCTTCCTTGGCAGCGCGAGCGTTTGAAGTGACCGCTCCCTGTTGCTGCATGGCGCCTGCGCCACCCGCGCGCAACGCCTGGATACCCAACCACGCCAGGTAGGCGGCCCCTGCCCAGGTAATCAGTTGAAAGAGCGCTGGCGACTTGGCGATCAATGCGCCCAACCCCAGCACGGTCAGCAGCGCATAGGCTCCCACCCCGCCGGCATGGCATAGCGCGGCCGTCATGCCGACCAGCCTTCCGCCCCCCAGTGTATGGCGCAGCACCAGTGCCAGGCTCGGCCCCGGCGACATTGCGCCCATGGCGCATACCGCCGCCAACGATAGCCATAGTGAGAATGGCATATGGTTCTCCTTGCTCGCTTATTATTCCTTTTGCCACCGGCAGATGGTGACGCACACAGTGTACGTCACATCCATCGAGGCGACGCCTGCGCTTGCGCAAATAACGCTGTTAGCATGATACGCTGTTGGGTAAACTTTGGCCTTTTGATAATGCCTCTGACCTGCAGAGGTGATTGCTGATTACAGGACGTCAACATGGGTAGGGCTTTTCAGAACCGTAAAGAATCCATGGCCAAAACGGCCGATGCGAAGACAAAAGTCTACAGCAAGTACGGGCGCGAGATTTATGTCTGCGCCAAGGCAGGCGGCACCGACCCCAATAGCAACCTGTCGCTGCGCGGCCTGATGGAGCGTGCCAAGAAAGATCAGGTACCCTCGCACGTCATCGACAAGGCGCTGGATAAAGCCAGCGGCGCCGGTGGCGAAGACTTTTCCGCCGCGCGCTACGAAGGCTTCGGCCCCGGCAACGCCATGGTGATCGTCGAGTGCTTGACCGACAATCCGAACCGCACCTTCGGCGACGTGCGCGGCTGCTTTACCAAGACCAAGAGCAAAATCGGCACCCCCGGCAGCGTCAGCCACATGTTTGATCACTGCGCGATCTTCGCGTTCGCCGGCAGCGACGAGGAAGCCGTCCTCGAAGCGCTGATGGAAGCGGACGTCGACGTCACCGACATCGAGCACGAAGACGGCCACATTACCGTGTTTGCGCCGCATACCGACTACGCCAAGGCCAAGCAGGCGCTGCTCGACACTTTTGGCGAGATCGACTTCGAAGCCGACGAGATTCAGTTCCTGCCGCAAACCACCACGCCCCTGGAAGGCGATGACGTGGCGATGTTTGAAAAGCTGCTCGGCATGCTGAATGACCTGGACGACGTGCAAAACGTCTACCACAGCGCTGAGCTGCCCGCCGAAAGCGAGTAATTCCCCGCATCAAACGGGCGGCGTCAGGCTGTCTGCGGGGACAAAAATCCAGCCTTCCTCCGCCGGCATGGTGGCCGGCGGCCATGCAACACTCTGCGCGGCATGCTGCAGGCTCCAGGCCAGCAGCGCACACAGCCAGGCATCCTGAATATCCTGCTGCTTCGGGGTTGGCTGGTGCAGCATGGGCTCAAGCGTCGCGGGCATGTTGACCCGTTGGCGCAAGGCCGCAAACGCCGGGGAACGTTTGGCAGGCGACGGGTAGCCTTCTACCACGGTCAGGGTCTGGTCGTCGCTTTGCCACTGCCCACAATCGGCGATATGCGGCGCAAAGCGCGCCAGCAGGTGCATGCCTTTGGTGGCCTGGCTGCCGATCATGTCCTTGATCGGCGACATCGGCGTGATCCCTCGCTGAAACAGCCAGCGCTCCGTCTCTCGATAAAGATAGGGATTTTCCTGAGAGCGGCCGAGTGCACCGGCCGCTTCACCGCGTGCCAGGGCCAGAAGCGCGCGAGGCAGTGCCAGCGGCGTATCGATGGCCATCACTACGTGTTCGGGTCCCTGCGCCTGATGCTGGCACAGGCCGAGCAGGCACTGGATCAGGTCGTGGCTGTCCTTTGCCTCATTGAGCGTCGTGCGCAGATTCCCGCGCCACGGCGTCCCGACCAGATTCAGCGCGGCGTCCAGCACCACCAACGCATCACGGCTGGCGGGGTTGGCGTCACAGTTCCAGCCGCCTACGTCCCAGCCGATATAAAGCATCGTTTTTGAGGCCACTAGCCCGTCGCACCTTGTGAATCCATCGCCGCATCGGGTGGCAGCAACGCGGGCGTTACACCCGCCGCGCTTAACACCTGCTTTCCACGCACCGTGAGATCGGTGATAAACAGAAACTGCTGACGCGGATCAACCGGATACGCGCGAATACGATAATGAGTCCCCCAAGGCTTCTCTTCCGCTATAACGATGATCGGCTTATCAAACTTCAGATAGGCGCTGGTCAGTGCCACGTCGCGCAGGGCTTTGCGCACCCAGCCCGCCTCATGTTCGGGGTGCAGATAGAAACTGGCAACACACTGAAGGCTGATTCCACCATTGTTGGCATTGTAAATCGCGGTATCCCACAATTTTAGATGAGGCACTGCCACCAGATCATCATCCGGCGTTTGAACGCTGACAGTGCGCAACCCTACATGCTTAACTTCGCCATAGGTATCATCAATCTTGACCCAATCCCCTGGTCGATAAGGCAACTCAACCGCAGAGACCACGCCTGCAATCAGACTACTCACATAGTCTTTAAGGGCAAAGCCTATCGCTAGACCAATCGCACCGAGCAGCGTGATCATGTTGCGCAGCGAAGGCTCAATGACAATGGGCACGGCAATGGCCAGCGCAGTGACCAGAATTATCAGTCGTGTGAGTGGCACCATCGCAAACACCCGAAAACGTATCGGGCCATGAAGACGGTTGGCCACCCAGTTCAGCCCCCACTGACTAACTGTAATCAATACCAGGGCGCTCACAAGAATCACCCCAAGAGTAATCAGCGCCTGGCTATCGATGTCGTTAAACAGCTTGGCGTACTGCGCCTGATCGTCCATTGGCATTCCTAAAGTGGGTCGACAAGATAGTGTCGTGATTCCAGCAGTTGCCGGACGCTGGCGTAGCTCAAAGGCGTTACCTGCCAGCGTTGTTGGTAACAGCCAATAATGCCCTGACGGGCCAGTACTAACCGCGCGTTTAATGCTTCATGGTGTGAAAACGGCAGCACATGACTCAACGCTTGATCCTCAAGTCCACCATGCAGGAGCAATGTATGCAGCAGAAGGATTGCCACATCGCCGGTGTCTTCAGGTAGCTCTGCTTCAGCCAGGACATCCAGCAGCCATAGCGGCTGAGACGTCTCATTAGAACTATCAGAAGGCTCGCGCAGTCGTTCCCGCCAGTAGTTCCAGGCAATACCCAAATGTCCCCGGCAGTGAGCTGCCAGTCGCTGCAATTCTTTATGGACGTTTTTTTGTTCGTTTTCGCCATCGTTAGCGAGAATCGCTTTACCCGTCCGAGTGCTGAATACCGTGGGACAATCACCCCCTTTGGGCAACTGAGCAAAATAGTGCGCCAACTGCTCACCTTCCAAGGCCTGCAAGGTAAAAACGGGCACACCTTCCAGGCCCAAGGCGTGTTGAAGGTAGGCATAGGTCCAGCTATCGCAGCCCATCACACCGCGTCCCAAACGACCACTCAAGGCCCGTTCAAAGAGCTCACGCACCCCCTGAAGCCCCTGGGTGTGTCGCAAGAAATACGCTTCCAGGGCGGGTACTGCCCAACGGCGCTGATGATCAAAGCGATCGACCCATTCAAGGGTTCCCTCAGTCAGTTCTCCCACCGTAGGGGCGGATAGGCAATGAACTCCCTGCTGCTCAGCCCAGAGACTCACTACGTCCTTGTGCCCACTATGAGGTGGTGCAATAAACAACGCCACCGGCGCCTCTTGGTGGCGCTCCAATACCTCGCCCAGCGCGCGAGCAGCAGGCAACCAGTCGATAGCTGGCGCCCAATGCGAAAGCCTTACCTCGGGCAGCGCTCGCAGTTCGCTCTCTTTCTTGGCTTGGTGCTCAGATGGCTCTTTACCCCCCATCTTGCTGGTAGCAGCTCGCCAACTGCGCCGCCATTGACTGGACTGGGTACGTTCTGGTGTACAAAACGTCTCCAGTGCCACCACGTTCCATGGCGATAATTCGGCTTTCGTAGAGCGCTGCGCCATATAACGCCTCGACAGTAATCAGAAGGATTAACCTTAGCATGCCTGACGCGACCACTCGGGACTAACCAATATTATCGTCCAGAGTAATGGCAGTTCGCCCTAACGCCACCGTGTCACAGTGACATTGGCAAATAAAAGAGCGGCCATTCTAGCGAATGGCCGCTCCTGTTCAGTCAAATGCGTTTAAACGACGGCGTCGTTAGAACGTCAGGCAGATCTTGCCAAAGTGCTTACCGGCTTCCTGATGGCGGAAGGCGCCGGCGATCTCGGTCAGCGCAAACTCACGGTCGATAACCGGCCGCATGCCGTTGGCCTCGATGGCGCGGGTCATCTCGATCTGGTCGCGACGGCTGCCCACAATCAGACCTTTCAGGGTGGCCTGTTTGGCCATCAGCTTGGCAGTGGGAATCTCGCCTTCGCGGCCGGTCAATATGCCAATCAGCGCGATGTGGCCACCAATCTTGACCGCGTCAATTGACTGCGGCAGCGTGCCAGAGCCACCGACTTCCACCACATGATCCACGCCCTCGCCTTCGGTCAGCGCCTTGACGGCTTTGCCCCATTCGGGCGTTTCCTTGTAGTTGATGGTGTGCTCGGCACCGAGCTCACGCAGGCGCGCCAGCTTCTCGTTGGAGGACGACGTGGCGATCACTCGTGCGCCCATCATTTTGGCAAACTGCAGCGCAAAGATGGACACGCCGCCGGTGCCCAGCACCAGCACGGTATCGCCAGCTTTCAGGCCGCCGTCAACCACCAGCGCGCGCCAGGCGGTCAGCCCGGCGGTCGTCAGCGTGGCCGACTCCGCGTGGCTGTAGCCTGCCGGCTGGTAGGTAAACGACGTGGCCGGCGCAATCACCTGTTCCCGCGCATAGCCATCGATGCCATCGCCGGGGGTCGTGCGGAAATCACCGACCCGCGCGGGGCCTTCCAGCCAGCCGGGGAAGAACGTCGACACCACCGGATCACCGACGGCGAATTCCGTCACGCCCTCGCCCACGGCATCGACAACGCCCGCGCCGTCCGACATGGGAATCCGGCCGTCGTCGGTGGGGATCATCCCCGCCACGACGGCATAGTCGTGAAAATTCAGCGAGCTGGCGTGCAAGCGCACACGAATCTCACCGGCCCCCGGCTCGCCGGGTGCGGCTTGATCGACCACGGTCAGTTTATCGAGACCGCCGGGTGCTGTCAGTTGAATCGCCTGCATGAAAACCTCTTGGTCAGAATGACTGGTACATTAATCGTTGGGGCGACCGGCACCAACATCAAGGCCAATGAATCCACCCGACTGGCGACGCCACAGGCGCGCGTAAATACCGTCGCGGGCCAGCAGCTCGGCATGGGTCCCGCTTTCCACCATACGCCCTTCATCCACCACGATCAGCCGGTCGAGCATGGCAATGGTCGACAGCCGGTGGGCAATGGCGATCACGGTCTTGCCCTCCATCAGTGTATCGAGCTGTTCCTGAATAGCGGCTTCCACTTCGGAATCCAGTGCTGAAGTGGCTTCGTCCAGCACCAGAATCGGCGCGTTCTTGAGCAACACGCGGGCGATGGCAATGCGCTGCCGCTGGCCGCCGGAAAGCTTCACGCCGCGCTCGCCAACGTGCGCATCCAGGCCGCGCCGCCCCTTGGGGTCAACCAGATCGTTGATGAACGTATCGGCGTGGGCGCGACACACCGCCTCCCAGACATCCTCATCGTTGGCATGCGGGCTGCCGTAGCGGATGTTGTCGCGCAGCGAGCGGTGCAGCAACGAAGTGTCCTGGGTCACCATGCCAATCTGATGACGCAGGGAGGTCTGGGTGACCTCGGCGATGTTCTGCCCGTCGATAAGAATCCGGCCGCCCTGCAGGTCGTAAAAGCGCAGCAGCAGATTGGCGAGGGTCGACTTGCCTGCCCCGGAGCGGCCAATCAGGCCGATTTTCTCGCCCGGTGCGATGTTCAGGCTCAAGCCATCGAACACGGTCTTGTTTTCACCCTTGGCCTGGGCATAGCCAAAGCGCAGCTCTTCAAAGGCAATTGCCCCGTGGGGTACGCACAACGACTTGGCATTCGGCGCATCGCGCACCGTAGGTTCCTGGGCAATGGTATTCATGCCGTCCTGTACCGTGCCAATGTTTTCAAACAGCCCGGCGACTTCCCACAGGATCCAGTCGGACATGAAGCGAATGCGCATGACCAGCGCGATGGCAATGGCCAGCACGCCCAACGAAATGGCGTCCAGGTACCAGGCACTGATCGCCATGCCTGCGGTGCCCACCAGCAGCGCGGTATTGAGCAGCGTCAGGCACACGCTCATGATGGTGACCAGGCGCATTTGCCGATGCACGGTACCCATGAAACCTTCCATAGCGTCCTTGGCGTAGCCCTGCTCGCGCAGGGTATCGGCAAACAGCTTGATGGTCTGGATGTTGCTGTAGCTGTCTACCACCCGGCCGGTCATCTGCGCCCGGGCATCCGCCTGGGCCATGGACACATCGCGCAGGCGCGGCACGAAAAAGCGCATGATCGCCAGATAGCCCGCAAGCCAGATCCCCAGGGGCAACAGCAGCCAGGGGTCGGCACGGCCTAACAGAATGGCCGCGCCGGTAAAATACACCACCGCGTAAACCAGCAGGTCCATCACCTTGGTGACGGTTTCACGAATCGCCAGCGCCGTTTGCATGACTTTCTGCGACACCCGCCCGGCAAACTCGTCCTGATAAAACGCCAGGCTCTGGCTGAGCATATGGCGGTGCGATAGCCAACGGCCAATCATCGGATAGTTGCCGAAGATGCTCTGGTGGGTCACCAGCGACTGCAGCAGTACCAGCAGGGGCAGGCCAATCAGCACCATCACGCCCACCCCGGCCAGCCAAGGTCCGTTTTCGGCCCAGAAATTCGCCCGCTCGACGTTGCCCAGCCAGTCCACCAGCTCGCCCATATAGCTGAAAAACACCACCTCGGCGGCGGAGACCAGGCCGGTGAACAGCGACATCAGCAGCAACAGCGGCCACACCGGGCGGGAAAAGTGCCAGATAAACGGCGCCAGGCCCTTTGGCGGCGTGGCCACCTCGCCTTCGGGGTAGGGATTTACCCGGGTTTCAAAGTAACGAAACAGCGGCGTGAGCATACGCAAAAGCATGTAAGGTCCTTACGTTGACGGATAGACAGCTGTTGTGAGAAGTGCACCTTCTTTTCTAAGCGATCGTTCATATTTAAAAATATTCATACCAGCATCTGCATCTACCACCGAGCCAGCGTATAATAATCATCGCCATTAATGGCGAACTTTCTCAGGGCGGGGTGCAAGTCCCCACCGGTGGTGATGCAGTATCATATCTTGATGCAGACAAGCCCACGAGCGCTCAGCCGTCAGGTTATTCTTTGACGCTTGAGGACAGCAGATTCGGTGAGATCCCGGAGCCGACGGTAATAGTCCGGATAAAAGAGAAGGTTTCCTAGTAATATTACCCGTAGCGTTCCAACGCACACGGGTATTGTGCTATTGGATGCCTCATGCCCTGGTTCTGGTAAACTATCCAAAAGGATGACCATGAATCAGACTCAGTTTTCTTCATCGACTCGCGTTGCCTTTATCGAAGCGTCCTGGCATCACGACATCGTCACCCAAGCCAGAGAAGCCTTTATTGCTCAACTGTCGCTTGAGTATGGTTTTAAGCCGGATCAAGTGGATATCTTTCAGGTGGCAGGGGCGTATGAGATACCTCTTCAAGCTAAGCTACTCGCTAAAACAAAACATTACGATGCCGTTATTGGCACGGGCTTTGTTATTGATGGCGGAATCTACCGACACGAATTTGTAGCTCAAGCAGTGATTGACGGCATGATGCAGGCACAGCTGGAAACAGAAACGCCCATTCTTTCGGTGGTTCTGACGCCGCATCATTTTCATGAGCACTTCACACACCATGATTTTTTCTATAATCACTTTCGTGCCAAGGGTAAAGAAGCGGCAGACGCCTTAATGATGACGCTGGAAAATCATCGCAGAATTCAATATCTCACGTAGGGCACGCCTAACGCACTGCACACTGAAACAACGGGCGGCCTGACACTTAGGCCGCCCTAGATGGTTTGATATGCGAGCCTATCAACGTCCTTTGCCACCGGTATGCTGCTGGCAGCACCGCGTTGCTGAACGGCAAGCGCAGCCGCGGCTGTTGCTCTCATTAAACATTGGGATGGCTCAAGCCCCGCTTGCCTCGCGGCAAGAAAGTAGCCAACAAATGTATCGCCAGCGGCTGTAGTATCAATGACCTTTACCTTCAAGGCAGCTTGAAAAATGGCCTCGCCATTATGCTGATACCAAGCTCCCTCACTGCCCAGTGTCAGCACTACCTCAGTATCCCCTAGCGTTTCACTAAAGCGCCTAAGCAAATCTGAAGCGCTTGACGTTATCGACATTCCTAATAAAAAAGCTGCCTCAGCCCGATTAAATATTAGTAGCTCACACTGCTGCAAAGGAAGCGTTGATACCTCAGAATTCATAGGGGCGGCATTAAATACCACCTTACAGCCATGACTCACCGCGAGTGGTATAAGCTGATCGAGTCCGTTACATTCATTCTGAATAAGTAGGGTGTCGCCAGGCATGGTTTTGCTCATCAGAGAAATAATGCGCTCTTCTGTATTACCATGATTTGCACCAGCGAATAGCAGAATGGAGTTTTCACCGCTTTGATCAACCTGAATAATAGCGTGCCCACTTGGCTCGTCAGTGAGTTCAATATCATTCACATCAACGCCATCCATTTTTAACTCGCTCATTACCCAATCATCTTTTGATGAAACTCTACCCCAATGGCTAACCTCTCCTCTAGCACGTGCTATTGCCAATGATTGATTGACGCCTTTCCCTCCCAAACCAATACTATATTCCTCACTTGCTAACGTTTCACCAGGGCGAACGAAATAGGGCACACGGTATGTATGATCGATATTAATGGAACCAAAGTTAAAAATCACTGGTGCTTTCCCAATCAAAAAGTCAGCCAGCAATAGGGCTGGCTGACTCAATAAATAGCGTACTTACTCTTCTAGAACAAAGGGCGAAGTGTAGTCATCGACATTGTCCGCAGTAATAAGAATGCAGTCGTAAAGTTTTTTCTCACTGTCGAGTCCCGTTTCCCCTGTATTAATATAATGGTCTGCAATATTAACAGCATCTTCGGCAAAAATTGCCACTGGCTGCAATACGGTATAGGCCATCTCGCCTGAGCGAACGGCGTCTACAGCATCAGGCGAACCATCAAATCCACCCACAATCACGTCATCCAACATATCTTCCTGCTTAAGCGCCGCAATGGCACCTAATGCCATTTCATCATTACCACTTATCACGCCGTTGATATCGGAGTTATCACGCAGCATGCTTTGCATTTTATTGCGGCCCTCTGTGCGGTCCCAGTTGGCTACGTCAGAAGCTTCACGTTGTATATCCGGGTACTGACTGAGCACGGTTTCATAACCGTTGGAGCGCGTCGCGGCATTATTATCGGAAGGAGGGCCTTGAAGCTCGATATAGCGCCCTTCACCACCTAGCTGCTCCGCCCACTCCTGAGCGCCAAGTGCCGCACCCTGAGCGTTGTTTGAAACGAGCTGTGCTTTAGCCAATCCTTTTTCATTTATTTCTGAATTAATAATAAATACTGGGATATCAGCCTCGACTGCTTTCTGAACAGCGCCAACAGAGCCATCGGCATTCGCTGGATCCAGAATGATAGCTTTCGCATTATTTGTGATAGCCGTATCAATTTGGTTGCTCTCGGTGTTTGTATCGCCAACATGTGAACTCAAACTGACGTCGTACCCTAGCTCTTCTGCCGTACTTTCCGCTATACTCCCTTCAGTTTTCCAGTATGGATTGGACATATCATTGACTATGATTGATACCAATCCTTTATCTTCTTCAGCAGACAAAAAGCCACTAAAGGCAAGTGAAAGCCCGGAGAGAGCTAAAAATGCGATGTTTTTTCGATTGAACTGCATGTGAATCACCTCTTAGTTATGCTTATTTTCTCTTCAGAACCGCGCCCATTAAGGGCACATCTCTACACAAACATACTGTCAAACAGCATTTGCGTTAGAAATAGCTTTATTACTGCCAGCCGCTTTTCCATCCTGTTTCGAAACTGTTTTTTTCTTATTTTTGTATTGAACGTTATTGAGCATTACGGCCAGAACAATAACGCTGCCGGTGAAAACCATCTGCCAATAAGCTGATACGCCAATAATTACCAACCCATCCGCAAGAAAGCCAATCACAAATGCACCCAATAAGGTATTGCGTATAGAGCCACGTCCACCCATTAAGGAGGCTCCCCCGATCACCACTGCGGCAATTGCAGTCAGCTCGTATGTCGTCCCTGCGGTGGGGCCGGCTGAGGTTAGCTGTGAAGCCAACACCACTCCAGCCATGGCAGCGCATATTCCGGAAATAATGTATACCGATAGCTTAACTCGATTTACAGGCACACCCGACAACTCTGCGGCACGTGCATTACCCCCTGTTGAATAGATCCAGCGCCCATAGGGTGTTCGGCTAAGTGCTATGATACAAACGAGTGCTACTACAAAAAGGATGATTACGCCAACAGGAACACCCATAAGCTTATTAAAACCCAGCCACTCAAAGCCGGTATTACCTAGCTCAGACTCTCCATCAAGGTTATTAAATGTTAAACCATCGGTAAGTAACAAAGCAGCGCCACGAGCCACATAAAGCATACCTAAAGTAGCGACAAAGGCGGGAACCTTAAAGTAAGCGACCAACACGCCATTAATAGCACCAACAAACGCTCCCAAGAGGCAAGTAAGCACTACCACTACCCATACAGAGGGGAAGACAGCCAAATTTAAAAAACCAATTTCAACTCCCTCAAGCAACATCCCTGCAAACACACCGCAAAATGCCATCGTTGAGCCTACGGATAAGTCTATCCCTCCAGTAAGAATCACGAACAGCATACCAATGCCTAATAATCCGAAGACAGCGACATGAGAGGACATTGTTAAAAAATTGCCTACTGTAAAATAATTTGCAGACAACATAGAGAATACTGCAATTATGACTAATAGGGCTAAAAAAGCTCTGCCTTCCAACAACAGATTCGCAACATCAATGCCCTTATTATTATGATTAGACATATAAACCACCTGTATTAGTTGAATTAAGCAGCTACTGATTCACCAGAAGCAGCCATGATTTCTTCTTTGGTAACACCAGGGCCGAACTCTGCCGATACTCGCCCTTTTCGCATCACCAACACCCTATGAGGAATACTCAGACATTCACTCACTTCAGAGGTCGAAAATATAACGGCCAAGCCTTGGCGAGCGCCTTCACTTAGCAATTTGAAAACTTCTGCTTTAGCTCCCACATCAATACCGCGGCTTGGCTCATCCAGCATAAAAACCTCCGGGTTGGTTGCTAGCATCTTACCAATAACGACTTTCTGCTGATTACCGCCCGATAATGAGCCGATACCCGCATCTCCACCATCTGTTTTGATATGCACTTTATCGATAGCGGAGGCAATCATTCCCTTCTCTAAACTGGAGGAAGTCATCCCTCTGCGGGTGAATGTATTGATGCTCGCTAGCGATAAATTTCGTCCTACTGACATAGTCGGCACTAACCCATCTCGCTGACGGTCTTCAGGTACCAGTACCAGCCCACTCTGGATTCGCTGCGCAATAGTGAAATGCGATATATCCTTTGACTGGAGCAGTATCTCTCCCTCAGCTTGCCGTCCTCGCCCGGCGACACATTCCAATAACTCCGTTCTTCCAGCGCCCATCAGCCCATAAATGCAGATGATCTCACCGGCACGCACATCAAGTGAGAGGTCATCAACCACATAACGACCGGCCACGTTGTCGTCACTCACGTAAAGATGTTGAATAGATAGCGCTATATCGCCCTGCTCATACCCCATTGGCGGTGAGCCAAGGTCGAAGCTATCTCCCACCATATGCCTTACAATCCACTGAAGATCGACGTCACTGCGTGGAGCATAAGCGGTCATGGCTCCATCGCGCAGGACAACAGCGTGGTCCGTAATCTGTAGCGCTTCTTCCAAATGGTGAGAAATATAAACAATCGACACCCCCTTGCTCTTGAGGTCTCTGACGACTTTGAAAAGCGTCTCGACTTCCGATGCACTCAGGGCAGATGTCGGCTCGTCCATAATCAGAATGCGGGAGTTTTTTGATAGCGCTCTAGCGATTTCAACGATTTGCTGTTGACCCACACGAAGATCTTCGACGGGCGTAAGCGGGTTGATCGGTTCGTCCAACTCTTCCATCAACCGTTCAGCATGACGCGCCTCTTCGTGATAGTCGACGCTACCTTTTCCGTTAGTAAGTTCACGCCCCATGAAAATGTTGTCGCGCACATTCAGGTTGGGTGCCAGACTCAACTCCTGGTGAATAATCGTAATGCCCAGCGCTTCCGCATCTGACGGTGAAGAAAAGCGGACGCTTTCGCCTTCCAAAATAATCTCGCCTGCGGTCTGAGGAATGACGCCAGACAAAATTTTCATCAGCGTGGATTTGCCCGCCCCATTTTCACCAAAGAGTGTTGTCACTTGTCCTCGATGTATATCGAAGTTGACTTCTTTGAGGGCCTGTACTGCACCAAAACGTTTTTCGATATTTCGCGCTGAAAGAATCACTTCACATGAAGTCTTTTCCACGCTCGGTCGTTGGTCACTGTGCATCACCGTACCTCATTCACTGATCGCTATACTCACGGGAGTAATTAGCCAGTTTCCAGGATTGATCATGTTAAAGGAGCCAACTACTTCCAACGTCTTTCCCATTAAATCCTGACCATCAATCTCCGAAAGTACCTGACGCTTCATCTCTTCATTTAATGCAGAGCCTGCGTCTTGATATTCAATTTGATTGGTGAAATCACTGAATTCAATTTCGCCGGTCGTATCCCGAAGCGTAGTGCCGTTAACCGCCGAACCTCCCTGGAATCGCACAACGACATCATCAGGCATATCAGCAATATCAACGGTATAAATGCCCGATGCTTCTTCTACGACCTCTCCTGTAAATTTGACGGGTATAATATGGCCGACCCCAGAAGAAACACCATATTGCTCACCTGCCTCACTTGCACTTTGCAGTGCTTCAGGAGCCAATGTTGTTGCATCGACGGCGTTAGTTTCGACATATTCTTTAATACCTGGAAAGCTATCCTTCGCAAATTGCTCTGGCGAAAAACCTACCTCACTCTCAAGCTCATCGAGGCTCATCACCTTAGTGTCAAATGCCATTAATGAAACAAGTGCGATGGCAAAAGCAACCGGCACGTAGACTCTTATACGTTTATTACTGGGCACCGAATTTAATGTCATCGACATAAACACTCCGGTTATTATTGGACGTGTAGTTAGAAATTTTCGAAATCTACTTCCAGTCAGGTATCAGCACAACCTTTAATGCATCGGGGTCATTACGCATTAAATCGAGCCCTTGGTGAAATTTTTCCAACGGCAGCTTGTGAGTCACCACATGGTTCGTCGGGAAGTCATCATTGCCGATACCTTCAATTACCAGTGGATAACAATAGGGCCCTAGGTGAGCACCTAATATATCCAATTCTTTGCGATCGCTGATAATGCTCCAGTCGACAGTAACGGGCTCCTTGAACACGCTAAACTCGACAAAGCGACCAAGTTTACGGATCATATAAAGGCCCTGTTCTACCGACTGAACAGCGCCAGTGGCCTCAATATAGATATCGCAGCCATAGCCTTCCGTAATACTTTTCACGTAGTCAACAACATCGACTTCAGCAGGATTCAAAACGATATCAGCGCCAAACTCTTTAGCAAGCTTCAAGCGTTTATTATTGAGATCCAGAACCACTAGCTTGGAAGGTCCAGATTTCTTGATCGCACCGATCATGCCCAACCCAAGGGTGCCTGCACCGGAGAGCACAACGACGTCGCCAAGCTCCACCTGGGCACGTTTAACGGCATGTAGTGAACACGCATAGGGTTCCACAAGCACCGCTTTTTCCATCGGAATTTCATCAGGCAGCTTGTGATTAATAGCCTCTTTGGGAAAGACCATGTAATCAGCCATGCCGCCATTTACGTTGTTCTGAAACCCATACACGTCATGCTTTTCACACATCCAATACTGGCCGCGGTTACAGAACCGGCAATCCCAGCAAGGCACAATTTGCTCAGAAATAACCCGATCACCGATTTCAAGCCCCTTAACGCCTTCACCCAAGGCCATCACGTGGCCAATAAACTCATGGCCCGGGATCATCGGTGCTTTGATATAAGCAGGCTGAGTATCGTCCCCCCAAAAGCTGGGAGCACCTTCGTATGCTTTGAGATCACCTGCACAGATACCGCATGCTTCGACCTTAATCAGCACTTCGCCTTTTCCCGCCTTGGGCACGGCAACTTCTTCAAGGCGATAATCACCAGGAGCGTAGGCGACGACGGCTTGCATGGTCTGTGGTAATTCGGCGTGTTTGTTGTTATCGGCGTTACGCATTGCTCACTCCTAATGCCTCTTGTGTTGTATTTTGCTGCATATTCACATTACAAAAGATCCTGCTGTGTACATATGAATTAAGTACTTTCAGGATAGCTGAGTCAATCCATAATGTGAGCTTTCGATCTTATACTTTAGGCTTAAAATTTAAGATGCTGATTTATATGAATAAATAGAAAATGGAACTATTTCCCATTATTCAACGTAGTGAAAAAAGAAAACCCCAGGCTTTTTATATGGTCAAGCTTCGTTCATATGTTCACTTCTTAGCTAGCATCAGCAAGTAACAAACACACCAAACCCTGCATGCCGATGAAGGCGCATGCTTGAGCAAAAGGTGAATAGAGGGACACAAGGAACGAGAGCTGAACCGAAATGCAGGTTTAGAAGGCCCTAGCCAGATATACCCAGCAGGCATCTACGTGAACACTCCATGAATGTGCACTACGCTCGATCTTCGCCGCCCTGGGTAGCCTCGTCGAGGCGAAGGATAGTATGCGCATTGGTGACGCTAGTCGCTAATGTATCAATAACCCCTGTACGCAGGGCCCCAAGAATGCCTACCGCTTTGGTATTTTCGCTGGCGATAGCGATAACATCTGGAATGCGCGTGAGATCCTGAATATTGAGCCCTACCACACGTCCCTGCATCTGCGTTGCCGAAGGCTGCCCATGGATATCGATAAAGTCATAGCCCATCATGTCGCCCACAGTCCCAGAGAGCCGCGCTTCAGCAATTTCCTGGGCGGAAAACCACCCCATACGGACCATATTACTGTCTTCACTGACGTCGCCGACGCCAATCAGCGCCGTATCCGCGCGTCGCGCACGATCTAATGTCTGACGCACGGTAGCGTTTTCATACAGTGCATCCCTTACCTCACCGTTCTGCACCAGCGCAGGGGCATAAAGGGTCTCACTATCGCCACCAAATCGACTCGCCAAGCGCCGACAAATATGATCAGGATTCATGTGCTCCCCCGCACGTAGCGACCCGCCAATCGCACATACAAAGGAGACCTTTAATGACTCTGCCTGAAAAACGTTATCCGCCACAGCGGCCACATTACGCCCCATGCCAACGGCGACGATCTGACCGTCAGTCAAACTACGCGAAAGATGATCAGCGACCAGACTCGCGACTCCCGACCGCTGGATATCAGGGTCAGCATTATCCAAAGCAATTAGCGCTCGCTTCAGACCAAAGCGCCGTTTGAGCTCCTGTTCAATCTCGACACTAACGGCGGGATGCAGGCGCACCCGAACATCAACGATCCCTTCTGCCTGCGCTCGTTTAAGCAGGCGCCCTATCCGCACACGCGAATGCCCCAGCCGGTTAGCGATGGCTTCTTGCGTCTCCCCCT
>JBNJJK010000016.1:0-49635 GCA_051750125.1 Pseudomonadota bacterium | reverse complement strand
CAGACTATCTACCAGCATTCACCCTCAGCGCCAAGATCCTTCCTGATCGCGCAATGAATTGCGCTCCTACAAAACCCAATGCCTGCACCCAGCCCCGTAGGAGCCCGACTTGTCGGGCGATCAGACTATCTACAAGCATTCACCCACGGCGCCAAGATCCTTCCTGATCGCGCAATAAATTGCGCTCCTACAAAACCCCAGGTGCCTGCACCCAACCCCTGTAGGAGCCCGACTTGTCGGGCGATCAGGCCAACTACAAGCATTCACCCTCGGCGCCAAGATCCTTCCTGATCGCCCAATAAATTGCGCCCCTACAAGGGCGCTCAAGCCACCTACACGCATTCACTGCTTCTGCAAATGCGCAATGGGCACTTCCACCTGCTGGGGGCGGTTTAATAACGTTAGCAGGAGGAGGGCGCGGTCCTGGCCTTTCAGGGCGGTGAGCTGCGCGAGCTGGCCTTTGAATGCCCCTTCGGTGACTTCCACGGCATCGCCTACGTGGAAATACACCTCCTTCGATTCATCATCCTCTACGCTGTGCTGGCGTAACGTCTCGACGATGTTTGAGGGCACCGCTGCGGGTTGATCGCCAAAGGTCACAAGGCGCAAAACACCCCGCGTAGAGCGGATGGGCCGCCAGTTGCTCGCCACTTGATCAAGCTCGATAAACAGGTAATGCGGGAAGAGCGGTTCGGTGAGCCACGTAAGCTTTCCGCGGCGCTTTCGCTGTACGTGTAGCACCGGGTGAAAGACCTGATAACCCTGGTTTTCCAACTGCTCGGCCGCGCGGAAAGACTCGCCCCCCTTACATTGGATAAGGTACCATTGCGCGCATTCCGCGTTGGCTTGGCTATCATTAAGGCTCATGTCGCTCCTTGCGGTAGAATGAGTTTACCCAAGGGGTTGCCGAGGCTTGGGCTCAACGCGCATTGTAACAAAATCGCAGTGACCGAACGCAGTAAACACCGTCGTCGGCACGCCAAATGCTAAATAAGGCTAGGGCAAGGGAAAGCGTCCGGAACAATCCCTGGGCGGTAGCGTGCCTGAAAGGTTTTTTTAGACGGCCTGGTTTGGAAACGGAGCACTATGGAAGTCGCGGCTATTTTTACCCTGCTCGTGGTCGTGGCCACGCTAGCCGCCCTCGCGTTCTCCCGCATTGCCCCCGATGCCATCCTGATGTCCGCCCTCGGCTGCCTGGTCATCAGCGGCACGTTAACCCCCGGCCAAGCGCTACAAGGGTTTTCCAACCCTGGGGTGATTACCATTGCCACGCTTTACGTGGTGGCGGCAGGGCTGAAGGAAACCGGGGCGATTCAATGGCTGGCCCACCGCCTGTTAGGCCAACCCTCACAGCTACGCCAGGCCCAATTACGCGTGTTACTGCCCGCCGCCGGGCTCAGCGCCTTCATGAACAACACCACCGTGGTCGCCATGTTCATCCCGGCGATACAGGAATGGGCGGCACGGCTCAAGCTCCCGCCGGGCAAGTTGCTACTGCCGCTGAGCTACGCGGCGATCATCGGCGGCACCTGCACGCTGATTGGCACCAGCACCAACCTGGTGGTGGATGGTCTGCTGCAAACCGAGCGTGGCGTCAGCCTCTCGATGTTTTCACTGGCCTGGGTGGGCGCACCGCTGGTACTGGTAGGCGGCACCTTTCTGTATTTCTTTACCAACAAGCTACTGCCCGACCGCCAGGGCGTTTTAGAACAGCTTGAGCAAGCCCGCGAGTACGTGGTGGATGTAGAAGTAGAAGCCAAAGGGCCGCTGGTAGGCAAAACCATTGCCGAGGCCGGGTTGCGCAGCTTGGCGAACGGTTACCTGGCAGATATTGAGCGCGATGGCGAATTGCTCAACAGCGTGCCCCCGGAATCAATGCTCCAGGCAGGCGATATACTCATGTTTATCGGCGCGCCGGAATGCGCCCGGGAGCTACGCCGCATCCGGGGCTTAAAACCCGCCAGCGGCGATATCCATAAGCTGGATATTGCCCACCACCGGCGCTGCCTGGTGGAAGCGGTCATTGGACCGGATTTTGGCGGGCTGGGGCAAAGTGTTAAAGATTCGCGGTTTCGCTCACGCTATCAGGCAGTGATTCTGTCGATTTCTCGACACGGTAAAAGCCTGCCCGGTAAGCTGAGCACTGCCACGCTGCAAGTCGGTGATACCTTGCTGCTGGAAACCACCCACGACTTTGTTGACCAATACCGCTACCGCAAAGACTTCCTGCTGGTCAGTAGCCTGAACGACTCCACACCGCCTGATTTCCGCAAGGCACCCATTGCGCTGGGTATTCTGGGGAGCATGGTTGTCCTTAGCGCCACCGGTGTACTGTCGATTCTGGACGCCGCGCTACTTGCCGGTGGCGGCATGCTGGCCACCCGCTGCGTACCCATGAGCAAAGCGCGCCGCTATATCGATCTATCCGTGCTTATCGTCATCGCCGCCTCGTTTGCACTTGGCGCAGGCATGACGGAAACCGGTGCCGCTACCCAAGTGGCACAGTGGCTGTTGATGGCAGATGACCTGGCGCCCTGGATGGCGCTAGCGCTGGTGTACCTGATGACGGTGATATTCACCGAGCTGATCACCAACAACGCCGCCGCCGTGCTGATGTTTCCCATTGCGGTCTCGGTGGCCGACCAGCTAGGCGTTAACTTTTTACCCTTTGCTATCGCCATCATGTTCGCCGCCTCGGCCAGCTTTATGACCCCGCTGGGTTACCAAACCAACCTGATGGTGCTTGGCCCCGGCGGCTACCGCTTTAGCGACTACCTGCGCCTGGGCGCGCCACTTAGCGTGCTTGTGGCCGCCACCGTGATTGGCCTGGTGCCGATGGTGTGGTCGTTTTAATCGTTACCCATGCTTAAGGATATTCAGTGACTGCTTTTATCTCGAATGAAATACGCGCTCGCCTGATCGAAGGCGTACACGCCGCCGGGCGTGAGGTAATGGCGATTTATCAGACTGATTTCTCGGTCGAGACCAAAGCCGACAACAGCCCCCTGACCGAAGCCGATATGGCCTCGCATCACGCGTTGATCGCGTTGCTGGAAGGGCTGACGCCTGATGTGCCGGTGCTCTCCGAGGAGTCTGCCGAGGTAGCGTTTGCCACTCGTCAGTCATGGCAACGCTACTGGCTGATCGACCCGCTGGACGGCACCAAAGAGTTCGTCAACAAGAACGGCGAATTCACCCTGAACGTCGCGCTAATCGAAAACGGCGTACCGGTATTCGGCATCGTCTACGCGCCGGTGCTGCAAGCCACCTGGGTGGGGCAGGTAGGCGGTGACGTGTTCAAGATAGAGCAGGGCATCTACATCAATCTTCAGGTGCGTGAATTGCCAGACCCCGAAGAGGCTCCCTGGAAGGTCGTCGGCAGCCGCTCCCACGGCGCGGAAGCATTTGAAAACTTCTGCGCGGGCCTGCCTAAGCACGAGCGCGTCAGCATGGGCAGCTCGATCAAGCTGTGCCTGGTAGCGGAAGGCAAAGCCGATCTATACCCGCGCCTGGCCCCCACCAGCGAATGGGACACCGCCGCCGCCCAGGCCGTGGTTACCGCCGCAGGCGGCGAAGTGCTCAACGCCCACACTCTGGAGCCGCTACGCTGCAATCAGCAGGAAAGCGTGCTCAACCCGCATTTTATTGTCTGCGGGAAGCGTGACAGCCGTTGGGAAGACGCGCTAAACAAAGCGACGGCACCCAGCAGGTTCTCGTAGGAGCACGACTTGTCGAGCGATCAGGCCATCTACAGGCGTTCAACAACGGCACCACCTAGCAGTTTTTTGTAGGAGCCCAATTCATTGGGCGATCAGATCATCAACCGCAATAGTCTGGGTGCTATGAGCCAAGTAAACAAAGCTCTTTAGGTACAAGCTCCGTACAATCCAAAACTATCAATATGAACCATCCAAAAATACCGAGTATTGCCGAGCCGCCATACGAGTTCCGCGAAAACGACAGCAAAGCAAACGTGGTATGGAACCGAGCCAGCGTCACGCCGGAACTGCGTGCCCGCATTAAAGGCCACGATGGCAAATGCATCTGGTTCACGGGCTTTTCAGGCTCTGGCAAATCCATCCTAGCCAACGCGCTGGAAGTGGAACTGAACCGCCGTGGTTACCACACCATGCTGCTGGACGGTGACAACCTCCGCCATGGCCTGTGCAAAGACCTGGGCATGACCGAAGATGACCGCGCCGAAAACATCCGACGCATCGGTGAAGTAGCAAAGCTATTTGCCGAAGCCGGCATAATCGTCATAACAGCGTTTATATCCCCGTTCCGTAAAGATAGAGATGCCGTCCGCGCCCTGTTTGATGAAGGCAAATTCATCGAAGTACACGTGGATACACCGCTAGACGTATGTGAACAGCGCGACCCCAAAGGGCTCTACCAAAAAGCGCGGGAGGGCAAAATCAAGGACTTCACCGGGATCGATAGCCCTTATGAGATGCCTCAAAAAGCCGAAATGGTCTGCAATACAGCAGAGATCGAGGAAAGCGATATCATCAATAAGTTATTGAAAATTATTTGATAGCAGTATTATAAACTCGGCACGACCTAGCAGGGGGTGTAGAAGGCTGACTTGCCATGCTATCAGGCCAACTAAAAGTTATAGCCCTTGGAGTAATCGAGCTGAATTTTTTAGTCTGATCGCTGAAATTATAAGTTAATATTGATCTCAGTATTTATATGTAATGTTATAGCCGGAAAATTAAAGATTGGAGTATATGAATGAAAGGCAGCATAAATATGAAAATTAGTAAATTAGTTAATAAAAGTCCGGTCGTGATTCTTCTTACAATTCTGTTTGCTTGTATCTCATCTTTGCTCATAGATATACAGGGTTTTTATTTTAACCTCACTCTGCTTGCAGCAACTTTTTTACAAGTGGTTTTGTTAACATATAAGAAAGTATATAGTGCAATAGTACCTTTCGAAAAAGTTACAAAGCTTCTAAGTGAAGTATATCCTTCATACTTTAAAAATATAGTTTTGTTATTGATATTAACACCACTCATTAGCAGTGTCAGCTTTGTGTTGGGTGTAGTATGGGTTCTTGTAGCATATCTAATTGTAAGCAAGGCTTTACTTAATATTGCAAGAAGGGTAATTGAAAGAAGAAAGCTATTAAACAATAGCAAAGAGATGTATAAAGAAGATGCGCCTCAGGTAGTGGTGTATATGTCCGGACTACAAGATGTGGCTTATCAAATAAATCAGTGGCTACCAGTGCTGGAAAGATTAAGCAAAAAAGTGGTTATTCTTGTTCGCGAGCGCTCAGTTGTTGAAGGGATGCAGTCCACAGATATTCCTGTCTATTTTGCTCGAACTCAATTTGAAGTTGAATATGCGTTAACGACGGTAGGGAGTGTTAAAACAGTACTATATCCTGCTAATACAATGAAGAATGTTCAAGCGCTACGGCATTATGAATTAAATCATTATTTTATAAACCATGGCGAAAGTGATAAAGCAGTTAATCAAAGTAAAGTATTAATGGCATATGATAAATTGCTAGTAGGAGGGCCGCTAGCAGAACGTAGGTTACGCGAAGTAGGATTGCCGCTAAGAGATGATCAGGTCATACATGTGGGGCGCCCACAAGCAGAAGTCTTGCTAGATAAAAAAAATGAATGGGATGCAAATATAAAAACGATACTTTACGCGCCTACCTGGGAGGGTTTTGTTGAAGACGTAAATTATAGCTCTGTAAGCGAGCTGGGTTTTAAAGCTGTGACATCTCTATTAAAAGATGAAAAGTTTAATATTATATTCAAACCACATCCATACACAGGGGTGAGGAGTAAAGATTGCAAATACTGGTTATCAAAAATAAATGAATTTTGCAGACACCATGAGAAAGCGAAGATTTACGATAAAATGATGCCAATACATCATGCTATGAATGAATGTGATCTTCTTATTACAGATATCTCAAGTGTGTTAAATGAGTTTCTTATTACCGATAAGCCAATTGTTCTCTGTAACGTAAAAAATAGCTCAAAAGACGAGCTGAATAAAAATTTTCCATCGAGTCAGGCAGCTTATATTTTAGGCTACGATAATGATGCTTTAAAGTTAGTAAGTAGTGTTGCTAATGAAGACGCATTAGCAACTAAGAGAAAAGAAGTTTGTCAAGACTCTTTGTCGAATTTTCCAGAAGGTGCTATGAAAAGGTTTGAAGATATAATAAATAAAAGCACTGAATAGGTTAATTAAAATCAATATAGTGAAAATGCAGGGGGATGCATGTCATCAAATCAGAAAAAAAAGTTTGTAGATGGTTTTAAAAATAAAGTGCATGGTGTCGCTTGCAAAATAAATTTTAACCGAAATAATATTGAGAGAGCGAAAAGGGTTGCTATTATAGATGTGACGCGAGGTAGCCTTTTTAAATTGAGCAAGTATTTAGTAAAAGAAGGTGTTGAGCCTGTCATGTGGATGGGCTACGCAGGCTCTAAAGTTTTGCCTAAAGTAAGTGAGGCATACCCTGAGTGTGAAATATATGATTACTGGCGATTTAATAAAGGAGGGAGTTTTTTTTGTAACGATTTATTTTTTTCTGCCGATAAAGGTGTGCTGCTAACAAGGCAGTTTCTATCTTTGAAAGAAAAGACTGTTAAGATGATGGATAGAAATGATCGTAGTGGTAGATTTAGGTATCAAGAGAGAGAAGCTTTTTTCTATTCACTTTTTAATTTCTTTTATTCTAAAGTTAAAGAAAAAGATGTGCAGTTGGTGATTAGTGCTCATAGTCCTCACCTACCAGCTACTATGGTTTTCTATGGTGTATGTCAAATATTAGGAATTAAAACAGTACACGTAAGAGAGATCCCAAACGCCCCATTCTGTTATTTGGCGACAGATTATACAAATTCATTCTTGAAAACAAAATCGAGCAGGTCGATACGAAATGAAAATTTACCTCTTTTAGTAGATGATGCATGTGAAATAGCTAAAAGGTATAAAGAGCCATTTTATATGACTGAGCAAAAAAAGAGTTACACTCAGCCTGAAGTTAGTTCATTGAAAAAAATAAATTATAGCGAGTTGAGTAAATCAAGGTTTTACTACTCACCACCTGAAAAACCAATAAGGTATGATATAGATTCAGTTGATTTTTTAGATGACTCTCCCACAGTAATTTTTGACAGTGAGGAGTCTGTAAAGGAGGGGGTCATATCTTTTAAGAAAGATGTTTCTCTTTTGCAGTGGCATGAGTATTATGATTTAAAGGAAGATGTTTCTTTGCAAGTTCCTTTTGTCTTTTTCCCCTTACATTACGAGCCTGAGAAAACATCCAATCCGGACGGTGGTGAATATTATAATAGTTATGAAGCAATAGTTGCATTGAGAAATTTTGTGCCAAACGATATACCAATTTATATTAAGGAGCATATTACTCAGTTTCATGATAAATATGATGGGTATAAGGGACGGTCTCCTTACTTTTACAGAGCCATAAAAAATCTGCCCAATATAAAGTTTGTAGACACTAACATAACGTCAAGAGAGTTGATTGAGTCTGCTTTGGTGACTGTCTCGCAAACTGGCACGGCTTGCTTTGAAGCGGCTTGTATTCAAAAGAAAGCTGTTGTGATGGGGGATGTTTGGTTTTCATCATTACCTAATGTTTTTAGGTTTTGTGAATTGAATGATTTTGATGAGCTTATGGAAGAAAAAAATAGTAATATAGATGAAGTGGTAGATAAAATAAAAGAATGGGCTGGTACTTATTGTATCAACGGATATGTAACGGGATCGTTTATAAGGCTTCATAATAAAAAGCATCCGGATAGAGAAAGTGTGCGAATTAATACTACCTGTAAGGAAATAGCCAGCACATTGAAAATGAATGGCTATATATAAAAGGAGAGAAGTGATGTTCGATAATAAAAGTGTTTTGATTACTGGTGGCACTGGCTCTTTTGGCCATACGTTCATTCCTATGCTACTTGACCGCTATAATCCTAAGCGTGTGATTGTGTTCTCACGAGATGAGATGAAACAATGGGAAATGGCTAAGCTTTTTCATGGAGATGAGCGTGTGCGTTTCTTCATAGGTGATGTACGCGACCGAGACCGCCTCTATCGTGCTTTGGATGGCGTTGACTATGTTGTTCATGCTGCAGCAACTAAAATTGTACCGACAGCAGAGTACAATCCTTTTGAGTGTATAAAAACTAACGTTCTTGGCGCAATGAATTTGGTTGATGCTTGCATTGATAAGGGTGTTAAAAAGCTTGTAGCGCTCTCAACAGATAAAGCTAGCAGCCCTATTAATTTATATGGTGCTACAAAATTGACCTCAGATAAGCTTTTTGTAGCTGGCAACCATTATGCTAGCCACAATCCAACTCGCTTTTCTGTTGTGCGTTATGGCAACGTGATGGGCTCACGTGGATCCGTTATTCCATTTTTCATGTCAATTAAAGATAAAGGATTTCTGCCAATAACCGATGACCGAATGACACGCTTTATGATCTCGTTAGAAGAGGGTGTTGAATTGGTATGGCACGCATTTGAAGATATGGAAGGTGGAGAGATCTATGTTAAAAAGATTCCTTCAATGAAAGTCACTGACCTAGCACGAGTGATTGCCCCGGATGCTAAACAGGAAGTGGTTGGCATTCGCCCCGGTGAAAAGCTACATGAGCAGATGATCAGTGCCGAGGATGCCTATTACACATACGAATACCCTGAGCATTTTAAAATATTGCCGCAAATTAATAGCTGGGACAAAGATGCTAACCGTATTAAAGACGGTAAGCGGGTAGCGGAAGGCTTCGTTTATTCAAGCGATAACAATTCAGAATGGATGACAGACGCTCAGTTGCAGGCGTGGATTGATCAAAATCACGGGAAAATTGGAGCTATCTGATGATCCCCTATGGGAAGCAGGATATTAGCCAAGCAGACATTGATGCCGTGTTGGAAGTGCTGAATTCAGACTTTCTGACACAAGGCCCCAAAGTGCCATCTTTTGAACAGAAGGTATGTGATCATGTGGGGGCAAGGCACGCCCTTGCAGTCAATAGCGCAACCTCTGCGCTTCACATTGCTTGTTTAGCGCTGGGACTTGGCGAGGGTGACTATCTTTGGACGAGCCCTATTACCTTCGTTGCTTCTGCCAATTGTGGTCTGTACTGCGGTGCTCAGGTTGATTTTGTGGATATCGATTCGAGCACTTACAACCTATGCCCGAAAGCACTCGAAGCCAAGCTGGAAGAAGCCGAAAAGGAAAACCGCCTGCCGAAAGTGTTAGTGGCCGTTCATCTGAGTGGACAGCCTTGCGATATGGAAGCGATCTATAACCTGAGCCAACGATTTGGTTTTCGCATCGTTGAGGACGCCTCGCACGCCATTGGCGGCAAGTACAAGGGCGAATTTATAGGTAGCGGTCGCTACAGCGACATCACCGTATTTAGCTTCCACCCGGTAAAGATTGTCACCACCGCTGAAGGCGGTATGGCGTTGACCAACGACGACGAACTGGCTAGCAGGATGAACCTCTTGCGCAGTCATGGGGTAACCCGTGATCAGAACCTGATGACTCAAGATCCAGACGGGCCCTGGTACTACCAGCAGGTGGAGCTGGGCTATAACTATCGAATGACCGAATTGCAGGCCGCGCTGGGCATAAGCCAGTTAGACCGGCTGGATGAGTTTGTAGCTCGCCGCCATGAGCTAGCCAAACGTTACAATGAGCTCTTAAAAGACCTACCTATGATCACGCCCTGGCAGCACCCTGACAGTTATTCTGGTCTGCATCTGTATGTAATTCGCTTGCAGCTGAAAGCGATAACAAAAACACACCGCCAAGTGTTTGAGTCTCTGAGAGAGCAGGGCATTGGTGTGAATCTGCACTATATTCCTGTCCACACTCAGCCCTATTACCAAGGTATGGGGTTTGCTGCGGATGACTATCCGAACGCAATGAGTTATTACAGTGAAGCTATCAGTCTGCCGATGTTTCATCGAATGAGCTACGAGGAGCAGGATGAAGTGGTCAATGCTCTTAGCAACATTTTAGGGGGCTGGCATGGGCCACGTTAAACCCGTAGCGATCATTCCCGCCCGCGGTGGAAGCAAACGCATACCGCGAAAGAATATCAAGACGTTCTGCGGTAAGCCTATGATTGCATGGTCTATCGAAGCGGCTATTGCGAGTGATTGCTTCAACCGTGTCATTGTATCAACTGATGATAAAGAAATTGCCAAGGTTGCTCTGGAGTGGGGTGCTGAGGTGCCGTTCTTACGGCCTGCTGAGCTTTCCGACGATCACACAGGGACCATTCCAGTTATCGCTCATACGCTACAGTGGCTAAAGAATGAAGGTCAAATGCCAGAAGTGGCGTGCTGTATCTATGCGACGGCACCGTTCATACAAGCCAACGACTTGCAGCGTGGCTGGAGCGCGCTTCAGCAACAAAAAGATGCTAGTTACGCCTTTTCCGTGACCAGCTATGCATTCCCCATCCAGCGTGCGCTTCGCCTGACCGAAAATGGGCGAGTCGAAATGTTTGAGCCGGAACACTTCACTTCGCGTTCTCAAGACTTGGAGGAGGCATGGCATGATGCTGGCCAATTTTATTGGGGACGGGCCGAGTCGTGGTTATCTGGGCAGTGTCTGTTCACAGAGCGAGCTGTGCCTGTGAAACTGCCTCGTCACCGCGTGCAAGATATTGACACGCCGGAAGACTGGCAGCGTGCTGAATGGTTATTCAAAGCGTGGCTAGCAGGGCAAGATGGTGGTAACGGTGGTTGAGAGTTTAAGTACACAGAAAATCCGGCGTGTTGTATTTCGAGTTGATGCTTCTATCGAAATCGGCTCCGGCCATGTTATGCGCTGTTTGACGTTGGCAAAAGAACTGCGCCGCAATGGATACGAATGTATATTTATTTGCCGTGATTTACCTGGCCACTTGGGTGATGGTATTACCCAAAAAGGGTTTACGTTACATCTTCTATCTGCTCCAACACATTTAGAACGCGAGACGTTAGCCAGTGAGTTACCGCATGCCCATTGGTTAGGTGTGTCTTGGCAAACCGATGCAAGGGATACAAGCGATATTCTTGCGACGTTTAATACTGACTGGCTAGTAGTGGATCACTATGCGTTAGATGCTCGTTGGGAGCGTCAGGTGGCTAGCACAGTAGGGAAGGTGATGGTGATAGATGATCTTGCAGACCGTGAGCATGAATGTTCAGTACTGCTAGACCAGAATCTAGGTCGTGAGACATATCACTATACGTCACTAGTACCTGAAAGTTGCTGCTTATTAGTTGGGCCCATGTACGCACTGCTACGTCCGGAGTTTGCTCTGCAACGTGGTCTCAGCCTGGAACGACGTCGCGAGCAATCGGAAATAAAGTGTCTGTTGGTTAATTTGGGAGGCGTTGATAAAGACAACATCACTGGGCAAGTGTTAGAGGCACTTAAGTTTTGTGATCTTCCCCATGGTTGCGAAATTAATGTGATTATGGGTGCTACTGCGCCATGGTTAGATGACGTTAACATTCGAGCTTGCGAATTACCTTGGCCGACTAAAATAGCCGTAAACGTAAGCAATATGGCGCAGTATATGTCAGAGGCTGACTTAGCCATTGGAGCTGCTGGAAGTACTTCTTGGGAGCGATGTTGTATGGGTTTACCTTCAATCGTTGTCGAATTAGCAGTAAATCAAAAAGAAATACTAATGGCTCTCAATAAATCGAGCGCTGTTATCAGCTTTGATATGCCCCTTGATACCTGTCTTTTTAAAAATACATTGAAGATGCTTAATGAGTCTAATGGTTACCTGAAAAAAATTTCAGATAATGCTGCCGAAATTTGTGATGGAAAAGGTGTTAACAGAGTTGCAGGATATATCTATGAGTAAAAATGAAAGTCTAAAAATTACAGTTTTAGTGGATAACGAATCTTGGATATTACCTTATGCTGAATATCTAGTAGAAGAGTTGAATAGAAAAGGGTTTGTTGCTTCACTGGTTCGGGATGCTAGAGATATTCAAGCCGGTTGGGTTTGTTTTTTTCTAGGTTGTCTTCACATTGTTAAGCCGGAATACTTATCAAGGAATCAGCATAACCTCGTTGTTCACGAAAGTGAACTACCTAAGGGCCGAGGCTTTGCACCTATGGCATGGCAAATTTTGGATGGTGTTAATAGCATTCCCATTTGCTTGTTAGATGCTTCGATAGGTGAACCAGATGCAGGAGATATATGGTTACAAGATGTAATATGCCTTCAAGGATACGAACTTTTACCAGAGTGGCGTGAATTACAAGGTAATAAGACAATTGGTTTATGCCTTAAATTTATCAATGACTACGATCGTATAAAGCCTATTAAGCAAAAAGGTAGCCCATCTTTTTATGAAAGGCGGAGGCCAAAAGACAGTGAGCTGGACATCGATAGTAGCCTGAAGAGTCAATTTGACCTTCTGCGCATTGTTGATAATGAAAGATACCCTGCTTTTTTTTATTTAGATGGTAATAAATACCATATTTACATTGAGAAAGTGGTTTGATTATGACGTTTTTTGGAAATGAAAGCGATACATCAAAGGGTATAAATATCATTGCTGCATCAAAGCCTTGGTATAAAGAAATTAAAAATTCCGGACTCGAGAACTTTGTCTGGGTCAGTAATAAAGATGAACTGAATGAAGTGGTAACGAATACGAAAGATATTAGCTATATTTTCTTTCTTCATTGGAATTGGCTAGTACCCAAAAGTATTTGGCAGAAGTTCGAATGTGTATGTTTTCACATGACCGATGTGCCATATGGCCGTGGTGGGAGTCCTCTTCAGAATCTGATTGAGCGCGGCCATACTAATACCAAACTTTCAGCATTACGCATGGTCGAAGAAATGGACGCTGGACCAGTTTATACTAAGCGCCATTTATCATTAGATGGAACGGCCCATGACATCTATTTACGCGTAGGTGAACTCAGTTTCGAAGTTATCCAATGGATGATTGAAAACGAACCTCATGCATCACCACAAGTAGGAGAACCCGTTTATTTCAAGCGTCGGAAGCCCGAGCAAAGCCGTTTACCGCTGGATGTCGACACCGTCGCTTTGTACGACCATATTCGAATGTTAGATGCACCTACCTACCCGTTAGCTTTTCTGCAGCATGGTGACTTTACAATAGAGTTTTCTCAAGCGGCCATAGACGGCGATGAGTTAACGGCAACAGTACGAATTCGTAAGACTTCACACGAGGACAAAACATGACTGTAACGATTAACGGTGTCAGCATTGGCCCAGAGCACCCCCCTTATATCATTGCTGAGTTGTCGGCCAATCATAATGGGTCGTTAGAACGGGCTCTAGAAACAATTGATGAGGCTAAGCGCTGTGGGGCTTCAGCTATCAAACTGCAGACTTACACTGCTGATACAATGACAATCGACTGTGATCGGCCAGAATTCTTAATCGAAGGTGGGCCATGGGCAGGCTACAAACTTTATGATCTCTACAAGTGGGCCCAAACGCCTTTTGAGTGGCATAAAGCAATGTTTGAGCACGCACGAAAAATTGGCATCACAGTATTTTCCACACCTTTTGATGAAACTGCTGTTGATTTACTCGAAGAACTGAATACTCCGGCCTATAAAATAGCATCCTTCGAGGCCACGGATTTGCCGCTGATTGAATACGTTGCTAAAACGGGCAAGCCAATGATCATGTCGACTGGGCTCGCAAGTGAACAGGAAATTGAAGAAGCAGTGGCCGCGGCGAGAAACGCTGGTTGTAAAGAGCTAGTATTGCTCCACTGTATCAGCAGCTATCCCGCGCCAATGGAACAAGCAAATGTTTCACAATTGAAGGTATTAGGAGAACGCTTTGATGCGGTACCTGGTCTATCTGACCATACACTAGGTACAACCGCTTCAGTAGCAGCTGTAGCATTGGGTGCATGCTTGATAGAAAAACACTTCATCCTTGATCGCAACCAAGGTGGCCCGGATAGTGGCTTCTCCATTGAACCGGATGAGTTGGTGCGTCTATGCAATGATTCACGGGATGCCTGGGCAGCTGTTGGCAAACCGGGTTTTGCCAGGCAGCAAGTGGAAGAGGCAAGTAAGATCTTTCGTCGTTCTATTTATTTCATGCGTGATAAGAAAGCGGGCGAAGTGGTTCAAAGTGATGATATCCGTCGTATTCGACCAGGTATAGGCATTGAGCCAAAGTACTTTAATGAGATAGTAGGCAAAGAATTAAAAAAAGACGTAACGCGTGGCACTCCAACAGATTGGGATCAGTTTAATGACTAAGACCGTTCTCGTGGTTGCTGCGCACACTGATGACGAAGCACTTGGTTGCGGGGGAACAATAGCTCGCCACGCGGCTCAAGGAGATACCGTACATGCGGTTTTCCTCGCGGATGGAGTAACCTCGCGTCCTAATGCAAGCGATAAAGAACTTAAGGAACGCAATGAAGCTGCAAGTACCGCGCATCAGATTCTTGGGATTACAGATGTCTATATGCTTGGTTTTCCTGATCAACGTACCGACAGCGTACCATTCTTAGACATTGTCCAAGCGTTGGAAGAAGTGATTCAAAAGGTTCAGCCACAAGTCATCTATACACACCATTGTGGCGATCTGAATATAGACCACCGCATCACTCATCAAGCCGTAATGACCGCTTGTCGCCCGGTACCCAATGCTCCCGTTAAGGAGATATACGCTTTTGAAGTGCTTTCTAGCACAGAGTGGAATACACCTGGCTTCTCACCTTTTACTCCGCAGTTTTTTGTTGATATTACTGATTATTTAAAGACCAAGATTGAATCTCTCGATGCATATTCGTTAGAAATGCGAGAACCACCTCATTCTCGTTCAATTGAAGGCGTTAAGTCACTGGCACATTATAGGGGGTATTCTATAGGTGTGAACGCCGCAGAAGGTTTTCAAGTTGTTAGAATAATAATTTAAAAAAGCTTAGTGTTTTTATGAAATAAAAAAATATCCACTATTTATAGTCAATTTACAGGAAGTGAATTTATGTTAAGGAAGCGCGTAAAAAAATATATCCAATTGATCAGGTTTTTTGCAGGAAGCATTTTATATAAAAATGGAAAAGAATTTTATAAAACTGCAGTCGATTTGAGTTTTACCCATGCAGCAGCAGGAAGGTATAGCTTAGCGCTGCTTATCTTGAAAAGGTCAGTTTTGATAAGAAGAAATTCAAAAATAGATAGTGAAATAAAAGTTCTTAAAAAAAATAGGAATAGCAATTTTAACCATTATAGTAATATTAAAGCTGCGCGTGAGATTCTAAAAAAGGACTCGCTTTCTCCAGAAAAGGCTTTTTCTTATATGCTAAGTTATGAAAAAACCAATAAGAATACGCCATTGAAGTTAGCGAGAATTTTTAACGATCACTTGTTAAAAGAAAGTAGCCTTTATGCTATAAATGATAATGCAAAGAAAGAAATGAAAGTTAATAATGAAAGTGTACTTGTTACATATGTGGCTTGTGTCACTTCAGCAAAGGAGGACAAAGTAGATGAGGCTTTACACTATATCGATTCGGCAATAGAAGCCGCTGATAAAAAACTGACTTCAAATATTATTTCATCACTAGATTATAATGCGTATTTAAATAAAATTATCGATATTTGGCATGTGGTTAATAATATATCAAGGCAACACACAAAGGATGTAAAAGAGCCGAAAATATACCAAGAAGAAACTTCTTTAAGACAAGTATTTAATCAAGAGCATAGAGGGTTTGGAGTAAGTTTTTATCTAAATAGAGCTGCTGTTTTAAAGGAAGTTAAGCGAACTCAGGAGTATTTAGAAGTCTGTGAAAATATTTTTTATAAATCAGAAAGTAACCATGATAAATTAGCGGTTATTAACGCAATTGTTAAAGCAGGTAAGCGAAAGGAAAAAGACTATAATGATACTTACGATAAAGCGGTTGGTTTATTCCGCAGTGTTCGTTCGCATTTTATTGAACTAGGCGTTGGTTTAGAAAATAAACAGGTTATTGAGGAAAACGAAGCTAAAGAGATAATTTCTGCCTATAAAATAAGTCTAAAGCTAGGGCTTATTGATGATAGTGGGTTTTTTAAGAGAGTTTTATTTTCAATATTGGACAATAAACAGAAAAAAATTAGCTCTTGGGTTATTGCCGAAACATTGCCTTTTGAAGAAATTGAAAATAAATTCATAATAAAAAGTAATAATTTTTATGAATTATTTCAGGAACCAAAAACAAATGCTGAAAGAAAAGCATATTTCAGCATTGCTGCGCGTGCGGGCTGGTTTGAAGAAGCTAGCTCTGTTTTCGATAGACTTACAAAAAAAGAACAATCCCATATATCAAGCCTACCATTTGTTTCGGTCTGCGAAAGAAAGGGTGATTTTGAAAGAGCTTGTCAGCTTACTTTTAGTATCTGTAGTCTTATGACTAAAAAAATTCATAAGCTGTCATATGAGCGTCATTGGTTGCTTTGCTTTCAAAGTATGAAATCACTACAGTTTCATGTAGAAACTTCCAAAATATATGGAAGAGTCAAACAGCCGCGTAATCCAAAAGGAATCGTGTTCGTTTCAGCGCATAATATTAATGAATTGCGAGCTTTGCCTCTGATGGTTCTTATACAGGCTAAAAAGAGTGGATGGGCTGTTATTCCGCTGGTTGAGGGTATACTGCCCAAAGAATTGACTGGAAATGAAAAAATAGATAAATATAATGGATGCATATCTAAAGAAGGAAATTTACGACCATTAGAGCTGTTAGATGTGTCGAAGGACGTGTCCCAACAGTTTAAGTCAAATTGCGGAGAGTTAATATATAAAGATATTGATTTTTCACATGCTGCTTGGGAGGGAGTTACGCTATATCAGAGAAAATATAATATTGATTTTAATTGCCAACAAGTTAAAAACTTCCTTGGCTTTAAAGAAAAAGTAACGATATCTTATTTGTCAGTATTGGAAGCAATTATAAATAAAGATAAAAAATTCCTACTGAAGAATGCATTTATTACAACTAATCCGCACAGATTGCCTTACGCTGCGATACGTAAATTTTGTGAAAACTATGGAGATGCTGACAATTTTTATTGTATCCAAGCAAGTAATGCTTATGAAAACTACTTTTCAAATTTTAAAACAAATATATCAACGAGATATGCGCTAGATAATGTTACTCGATATCCGAAAATACGCGTTCCATTTTTGCCGACACCAGAAGTATTTTTAAACTGGTATGCACTTAATAAAAATCATGCTAAAGATATGCTAAACGAGGTTGTATCGCTTACAGATATGAGGCGTTCGACGTTAGGTGAAAAGAAAAGTGATGGAGCTATAGAAGCATTACATAAGGTTAGAAAGTGGCGTGAAAGTGGTGGAAAGGTCGCTTGTTTGTTCGGAAAAGTCGTTTGCGACCTTGCAGTGCCTTACGATGGTGGACCTGCACATAGTAGCATGAAAGATTGGCTTAATCATACTATCGAATCCGTACGAAATTCTAATACCTTACTATTGATAAAACCTCATCCTCACGAGCTTAAGCATGAAATTGGAATTTTCTTGAATGAAACTTTTGAAGATTTAATTGAAGCTGATCTTCATGATAACGTTATAGTACTGGGTCATCGCTGGCTTGATATAGCTGAATTAAAAGATATAGTCGATGTGGGCCTGTTATACAATGGCACTACGGCTGTAGAGCTTGGCGTAATGGGTGTTCCCTCGATATTATGCAGCTACTTTGGACCTTCAGACTATCCTGTTGGGCATGCTGTACCAAATGGCAGAGAGCACTATAAAAGACTCGTACGCTTCGAAGAGGAAATAGTCGTATCTGATGAACTTCAAATGAAGTCAGCTGCGTGGTTGAAGTTTCTTAGCAGCGATGATGTTTCAGTTCCTTACAGGTACCATTCGAGACCGTTAACCAACAAACACCTCTCCAGTCTCCAATGGTTTGAAGAGGATTTAGAGAATTATTTTGCTGATGGTGATCAGTATGTACAATTACTTGCAAATAAAATTACGCAATAAAAGAGATTGGTTTTGAAATACGTTATTATATGGTTACTTCGATTAGGTAAAGTATTTGTACGCCGGGCCCCGGCGTACACCATATTATCTATTATATTTACCTTATTATCTCAATTAACAATACTTATATCTTTATTCCTGCCCCTCAAAGTAATAATTTTGCTTGGGTCAGAAGGCGTGCCAAGATACTTTCCACAGGTTTTACTTTCAGTAGAACGTGACTATTTGGTTCTTGGTTTAAGCCTGATTGCGGTATTCTCCTACGTCCTTCATTTACTATGTGAAAAGATGCTTGTTTATTTTGTTAATCGTGGTTCATCTACTGTTCTTGATAAAAGTGAAAAAATAGTCATTTTTGAGCGCCAACAAGAGTTAGCTGTAAAATCCTATCAACGTTATGCCAATAGCCTTTCCGTTTTTATTTTTGTGACTATTGCCTTGTTAGGCTTTTATATTGTTTACCCTTTGCTTTTTGCATGTGTTTTATCTCTTTTTTTGCTAGTCGCCTTATGTATTAGATTAGCCAGTAATTTTTTTTCAAAAGCGAAGATTAGCAATTCATTAGTTTTAAATTCAAAGAAAATTTCTGGTGTTGGTTTTTTATCAGTCTTCGCAATTATTATTGTTGACTTTTTATACTTTACGCCCCCGGGTATAATTTACGTTATTATCTGTATGGTGCTTTCAAGGCAAGTTTTTAATAAGCTTGGAGGATTAGTTACTGACATTGCATATTTATACCAACAAAAGAGTAAAATCAATGCATTGTTTTTCCGAAAACATATATTTCAAGGTGAGGTCGGGCGTCGTGAGTCAAGTGTTTGGAAGTTTATGGGCACCCCTCAATGGAAAACTCAAATCTTTGAGCTTTGTAACTCTATAATAGGTATTCCATCATTTGAAACAGCGGAAATAGAGTGGGTTCAAAACTCTACACCTGGCATTGTTGGTTTTTTAATCAAAATAAGGCATAAGTGTCAAGGCGATAAAGTTCTGTACTTTAAGCTGTATGATAACAAGAAAAATGCATGGGCTATTCATGAGGCCTCGTTGTTGATGCAAGAGAATGCCAGTGATTTGCCTTCACCTGATTTTTTAGGTGGCTTTATGATAGCTGGTTTGCATTGCCATGTGTTTGACATTACCGAGTTTGAGTCGGTATTTGTTCGAAATATATCATCAGCGTATTTTGATATATCAGCCTCTTTGTTATCATTTTCTTTAGATGCAGCTTTTATTGATAGTTATAAAAGAAGTCGGCCTTTTTTATGGGATAGGATAGATGTTACTCTTATAGAGAGGCTTCGAATAGTTGCTTCTATTAGTAATAATGAGCTGGACTCAAAGTACGTAGAGCTTTTTTCTAAGAAGAGAAAAAGTATCGCTGCGTTGCTTAAGAAACTTCCACTAGCAATAATTAACCCAGATGTCTCAAATGGGCACGTTTGGAAAGTTTGCGGCAACGGGGAGTTGGCGGCTACTAATTGGAGCCGATGGGCTTTAGAACCAATGGGTACGTCGTGGCCGGTCCATAGCGCTGGGCTGGAAAAATTAAAAATAGCTTTTGATAACAATATAAAAATTAACCAGCCACATAATAGTGGGATAAACTATGAAATGGTCAAGCTTGCTGCACTTATCGGCGAGCTCGATAAACATTCTACAAGGCAGCATTATGAGCAGGCAATTGCTTTAATTCCTGATATTATTCTTGCTTATGAAGAAGCTCAATAGATAAACCCTAATTTGGTGATTTGATTTTTTGAATTCTTGGAAAATGATGATGGGCGTTATTCAATAGAGTCATTATAGATTATCTGTTTTTTGCACTTATAGATATATTGGCTTCTTTCAAGGAAGCTTCAATTAATCTGCGGCGACTCGTTTTGTGTTATACTCAAATATGTAATTTTATTTGTAATTTTTATATTAAAATATTAAAAGTAAAGAGGTTGTTATTAAAAATTGGTTTATATATAACCTTGTGAATAAGCTTTGAGTTTGTAAGTTGTCAGGAGAGATGAGTCTCTTCAAAAGTAAATGTCTTTTAAAGTAAGGATAATATCACTTATTCCCTGAAGCGGAAGCTACTAGAAATTTTACAATCCGATATATCATATAGGGTAAGTGTGTAGCACTGATGAGAAGGAAATGGCCTTACCCTTTTTGCATTGTTTTTCTCTTTCTATGCTAAATTTAAAATGGTCAGTTAATTATGTCTAATAATATCTACCTACACTTAGGTGCACACAAAACAGCTAGTACTTATATGCAACGGTTTTTTAAAGCTAATGAGCGTCTTTTCAAAAGGCGAGACGTAGAGTTGGTTTTTAAAAAGAAGTTAATGAGAAACGGTATGGGAAAGCTTTTTAGATGGCATTATAAGGTATCCCGTGGAAGGAATGCAGCTTTTCCACAAGCTTTTAAATCCTACCTCGAGTCGCTGGGGGATAGCAAAAGTGAAAGCATTTTTATCTCTTATGAGGGGCTGTTGGGGAGAATGGATCTGAGTAAAACGAAAACCATCTATCCTTCATGCCATCTTTCCGTGAATCATTTAGCTGATTCCTTTTCGAATAAAAATGTTAAAGTTGTTTTTTGTATTAGAAATTACGCTGATTTCATCGAATCTTCGTATAAGTGGCTTGTAGGATCCGGGAGAAGCTTAAGTTTCGACGAATACATCAGAGAGGTCGATCTTGAAAAAATAAGCTGGCTTCCGATAATCGAAGCTCTTATAGAAACTTTTGGGAAGAATAATGTTGTTTTTTGGCGGTATGAGGATTATAAAGCTAATTACAAAGTAATAAATCATAAATTGCTTAACTTTTTCTTTAGTGATGTGAATGAAGATGAGATTTCATATAAGTGGGATGAGCCAACCAATGTATCTTTGAGCGAGAAACGGCTACGCTGGGTGCTTGCTTTGAATAAGTACATTGATTCACTGCCTTTTTGGGGGCTGAAGAGAAAGCAGAAAATTAAAAGAAGCATCGGAGCATCGGTGAATAAAACTTCTTTTATAGATAAAAGAAGTGGTAAGCCAAGACTTCTTGGTAACGATGTTAGGCGAAAATTGTCAAGTCGTTACACTGAAGATGTTAAAAGTTTAATTGATCATGGTTATTGCTTTCTTATAGACCCTGGGAAATAACTATGGCTTTGCATTTTATAATTATTCATGATCAATTGAATTTAAATCTTGTAGATAATTTATATTAGTTAGGGCTAACTATGTCGAGAACAGTAATTACTTATGGAACTTTTGATATGTTTCATATTGGTCATCTTAATCTCCTGCGCACTTTGAGTGAAATGGGTGACAAAGTTATTGTCGCTGTCTCTACTGATGAGTTCAATCTTGGTAAGGGCAAAAAAACTCTTATTCCATATGAGCAGCGTTCACAAATCGTGGCTTCGATTAAATATGTTGACCTCGTTATTCCTGAGGAAAGCTGGGAACAGAAGTTGTCTGATATAAAAGAATATAGCGTTGACGTGTTTTCTATTGGGGAAGATTGGAAAGGTGAATTTGATTTTTTGAATGAATTATGTGAGGTGGTGTATCTTCCTCGAACAAAAAATATATCGACTACTGATTTAAAAAAATCCCTGAAGCGTTTCTTGTCAATCCCTCACGAAGATTTGATTAAAGCGTTTGAGGTGTTAGAAATGCTTAGGCAGGATCTTGAGTAAATATTTTAACTTAAAATTTGAGTGTGGGTCGTGATTCAGAAAAATTACCGTTTGATACGCTTTATGAACAAAGATAGGTCTTTTTTGTTCCGTTTCGCCCTCGGGGCTACCGCCTGGTTGGGATCTATTGTCGCTACAGGTTCTTCTGCCTTAGCCTATCAGTCTTGGAAGGACTTTATGAATGGCGAAATTAAAGCAGGTTTTCGTCGTTGCGGCTGGTATAGCAGAAAGAGTTGGTTGAATTTAAAGTTTGTAGATGACCGTTTTTTTATTTTTAGTGAAGGTGTTGGGGATATAACACTTAACGACCTTCAATGCTTTGTTGAGCGAAATAAGTCCAAACATGGTCAATTAGAGTACTTGACGGATATGTTGTTAATTTTCGCTCAAAGGCTGCATTTGAAAATTAATAAAGAAGAGTCTCGCTCTGAAATCGATGATGCTATTGATAAATTTTACAGCGTTTGTAATGATATTCTAGAGATTTTGTCTAAAAAACCTGTTGTTAAAGAAAATCCGCCTATAAACAGTGATAACGCTCGTGTTGGAGATTTCTCTAGAACTGATGCTGTTGTCGCTTTGGAAGATTTTGCAGATGTTCTTCCCTTGCAAAGTTGGCCTTGGTTTGTTGAGTCCGGTACCTTTTTAGGCTTACATCGTGAAGGTGGCTTCCTTGCGCATGATTATGATATTGACTTGGGTATCGATTATAATTCATGCGATTTGAAAAGTTTGATTTCTTGTTTTGATAAAGCTAGCTCTTTTGTGATCAAAAAGTTGGACCATCATATCCAGATCTATCGCAATGATGAAGGAGCCTATGATATTAAGAAATTACCTGCTCTTGTGAAGCTTGTTCATAAAAGTGGTATTAATGTCGATATTTTTATCCACCATAGTTATGGTGGTTTTAGTTGGCATGGCTCAAGCATTCATTGGTGGAAAAACAAACAATTTGACCTGGAGCTTCGTTCTTTAGAGGGCGTCGACGTTTTTGCTCCAAAACAAGCTGATCAATATCTGACGGAAAATTATGGAGACTGGAAGACACCTGTCACTGATTTTGATTGTACTTCCGGCACCCCTAATCTCTCTATTGCAAAGAACTTCTTGTCAATTGCTTTGTTTATGAAACGTTTGGCGATTTTTAGTATGGAATCGCCCGATGAAGCTTTTAAAGTTAAAAAAGCGTTATTAGATTCTGAAGTGCTGGAAGACAGGAATGGTCGTTTGCTCATGAAAGAGTATATATAATATAATATTAAACTATTTTTTTTTAATATTGGGGGCTACTTTCGATGATGATGATGTTGGCGATAGATAATGCGTAAATATCAACGTCGTCATTCCCGTTGGTATGAGTTGCTGCTTTTCAGCTTGACGTTTCACTTGGTGGTGGGGATGTCATTAGCCCTTTTTCTGCCAGGGCTTGAGCGATGGGGCTGGGGGTTCTGGGAATACCTGCCGGATGTGCGGCGTAACACTCTTGTTGCCATTGGGCTGGCGTTTACTGCTTCGGCATTAACGCTACGGCGTATGTCACGTTTCCCTCGGGCGCAGTTGGGTGCGAATATCATGCCAACGGTGTCTATCGCTTTTTTGCTAGTGGTGGCCATCCTGTTTTTTACCCGCGAGGGCTATACCCGCCAGGTAATGCTTAGCGGGTATTTAGTTAGCCTTGTGTGGTTCTATGTCGGTTACTTTTTAGGTCGCCGTTTCCGTAATTTAAAGTTTGCTGTTGTGCCATTTGGAGATACCGGTCGACTACAAGGTAACGCGAAGGTAGATCTTCGCTTACTTGATACGCCTGAATTAGGCGATTTACGTGTGGATGGCGTAATGGCCGACCTGCGTTCCCAGGACCTACCAGCAGAGTGGCAGAAGTTTTTGGCCACCTGTACGCTGTGCCATATTCCTGTTTATCATTCCAGGCAAATATCAGAGACGATTTCAGGCCGTGTGCAGATTGACCACCTTTCAGAAAATGAGTTTGGTAGTCTGTTGCCGCCTTTGTTTTACGTGGGCTTCAAGCGGGTGATGGATTTCCTCTGTGCAGTGGTCCTGCTGCCTTTTTTGCTGCCGGTGCTGCTGGTTATTGCCTTCCTGATCAAGTGCGATAGCCCCGGCCCGGTTTTTTTTATGCAGCCCCGCGTTGGCTATCGTGGCCGCCCGTTCAATATGTTCAAGTTCCGTAGTATGTATAACGATATGAGCGGGGAAGACTTCACTATATCCGGCGATGACCCGCGTATCACGCCGCTTGGCCGTAAGCTACGTCGCTACCGGCTGGACGAGCTGCCTCAGATTTTCAATATTCTGCTTGGGGAAATGAGCTTTATTGGCCCACGACCGGAGTCGGCTTCACTCTCTGAATGGTACGAGCAGGATGTGCCGTTCTTCAGCTATCGCCATGTGGTGCGGCCGGGTATCAGCGGGTGGGCGCAGGTGGAGCAGGGCTACGCGGCCGAGGTGGATGGCATGACGCGTAAGCTGCAATACGATTTCTACTACATCAAGCATTTCTCGCTTTGGCTCGATGTACTGATCATTTTGAAAACCGTGCGGATTATTTTTACCGGGTTTGGAGCGCGGTAGATTTGCGTTTTAGTGGCTGGATCATTTCTGATCGCCCAACGAGTTGCGCTCTTACAGCCCCCGAACCTTTAATGACGAAGAGGATTTGATGAGTAAACTGACAACAATGACCAAAATGATGTTTTGCGGTGCCGCTGCGATGTTGTTAACCGGCTGTGGCGGAGTGCCTTTCGTGCCGCTTATTTAGGGGCATGATCATTGCTGATCGCTCAATGAATTGAGCTCCTACGAGTTCCCTCTTTGTATCCCTTTCCTGTTTTCTGCTGACGATACTTGTGGCGGCGTGTGGTAGACTTCCGCGCTCTATCAACGCCAGTCTTGGAATATCCGTGAGTCAGCCTCTTTCTTCTGCTTCCCTCCCTGTTTCACCCCCCTTATCGCTCTATACGTCACTTGCTGTGTTTTTGCTCTGTGGTATCTCGCTGGTGGTGCCTACGGGCTATTCGCTGGGCGCGCTGATGCTGCTGTTGGGTAGCGTGGTGCTATTGATAAAACGCCCGGCGCTTGGTCTGAATCGTCAGGATGCGTTGGTGATGTTGGCCATGGCGGCGTATACCCTGGTAGGCGTGTTGGAGGCCTGGTGGGATGGGCAGGGTTCAAGTGGCATGGATAAGCCGCTGCGGTTTTTGTTGGCTGTCCCCGCGCTGCTGTTAGTAATGGCTTACCCTCCACGCCTAGCCTGGTTTTGGGGCGGTATTGCGGTTGGGGCGCTGGGGGCGGGCAGTTGGGCCGGCTGGCAAAAACTTGTGCTCGAGGTCGCCCGTGCGACGGGGCATACGCACACGATTCAGTTTGGCAATTTAAGTATGCTGCTGGGGGTGTTATGTATTGCCGGGTTGGGGTGGGCGTTTACGCAACCGCGCCGCAACCTGTGGGTGATGTTGTTTTTGGTCGCCGCGCTGTTCGGGGTGGCGGGGTCGTTGTTTTCCGGTAGCCGGGGTGGCTGGGTAGGCATTCCTTTCGTGCTGCTGGTGTTGTTGCGCGCCTATGGCCCCTTGGTGCCCAAGCGGTTCACATTGGCAGTGTTAGCTGGCGTTGTGCTGGTAGGCGGTGTGGTATATGCCGTGCCGGAAATTGGCGTGCAGGGGCGTGTTCACCAAGGTGTGGAAGAGGTGCAGCGCTATGTATCCGGCGATAGAAGCCATTCCTCCGTGGCTGCGCGGTTTGAAATGTGGCGTGGGGCTAGTCATTTAATCGCTGAGAAACCGTTATTCGGTTGGGGCGATAATGGTTATGCTCAAGCCATGCAGAACTTGGGTGATAAAGGCGTAATCAATGAGCGTGCGGCTCGCTATGGCCATGCCCACAATGAGTTTATAGATAGCTTCGCCAAACGTGGGCTGGTTGGTCTGATGGTTCTGTTGGCGGTGTATCTACTGCCTTTGCGCTTTTTTGCCAGGGCGCTAGGGGCCAGTGATTTGTCGCTACGCGCCACGGCAACGGCAGGGGCTTTGCTCTCGGTCACCTATATTGATTTCGGCCTGACACAGGGTTTCTTATCCCATAACAGCGGCGTGATGATGTATGCGTTTTTGCTTGCGGTGCTGTGGGGGATTTATTCCCGCCAGCGGAAGGAGCTGGCCCGCGGGAATTCGATTTTGTAAGTTCTTTCAGGCGATTCTTTTTTGGTGACAGGATGATTGCTGATCGCTCAACGAGTTGAACTCCTACGAGACCCTCTGTATCGGGCCATTGTGTGGAGCCAGACTTGTCGGGCGATTTTTGTTTTGTGGCGGGATGATTGCTGATCGCTCAACAAGTTGAGCTCCTACGAAAACCCTTGCTATTGGGTTTTGTTGGGGGGATGGCTCCGCCATTTATCTTTAACAACGAGTAAACTTCTTCGGAATGGGGCCGATAGAAAATATTAACGCCAGCGTTTACTCAACTGATAATAATATCAAATACTCGGACTCCTCCTATGCTGCCAATCAACCGTGCTTTTCGTTGTACCCTGCTGACTACCGCCTGCGCTGCGGCTACCCTCAATGCCCACGCCGATGTCCTTACTGAATTTACGCTGACTGAAGGTCATCCACTCGACGGCACGATGTCGCTGAACTGGGACAATATCAATTTCTCTAACCTGAGTGGTAGTAATGGTGTGGTTGAGAGCGGTGATAACGCGTTCAACTTCATTGCCCAAGAGCTGGATGTACAGGCCTCGGGCGAGTATCTGATGGGTCAGAGTGAAGCACCGGTGGACACCGTAATGCTGGTCTATCGTGGTAATTTCGACCCTGAGCGGCCGGGTAACGGTTTTATCATAGGCAATGACGATTACGTCAACCAAGTTGACAACAATTCTATAGACGAAAGGCTTGAGGAAAATGACCTATTGCCTGTCAATTGTGATAGCTCTGACTCAAGGCCTAACTTCTGCCCGGCGCTTAGCCTCGAGCTAGACGGTGACCAACGCTACACTGTGGTGATCTCTACTTACACGCCGGGCGATCCGCTGGGCTACCCACAATCGTTCTTTGTCTACGGCCCGGGTTTTGTAGTGGTGGTGGGGGAAGACGGCCTTTTCGAGGTGCCGGTCGAGGGCAGCAGCAATCAGCCCGGGGGTGCTTACCTGGACAGAGTGGTGAGCGAGCTGCGCTTGAACGATTCTGAGAGCCCGGTGCTCAATGCGTTGGCGGCACAAGCCGGGCTTGATGAAACTCAGCGTGCTCGCTTCGTGGAGAGCATGAGCTCCAACGTCTCGCGCAGCGGCGTGCGCGATGCCAATGTCAGCGCCAGCCGGACGATGCTCAACACCCTCGGCAAACGATTCTCCAGCACCGGTATGGGCGGCCAGATGGGCGCTAACCTCAATCTGACCAGCACCCTCGCCGGGCAGACGGCGCACCAGCAAATGGAGGGTTGGCAGGCCATGGGCGGCCGTGAGGCGGAGGCCGGCGTGCTGCGCTATGGCGACCATGAGTCGGTTGACGGGCTGCTTTCCATGGCTTCGCAGCTTTCGCACCAGGGGGGGAGTACACCCGGCCAGTTCAGTAGTTGGGCTGAAGGCTACGTGAGCAAGGGTAGCGGCGATGACTACGACTTTCGCAGCTACGGCGCGATGTTGGGCATGGACCGCTGGCTGAGCGAGGCCTGGCTTGCCGGGCTGTTTATGGGGGTCGGCCAGGGCCGCGTGCAGGGCGATGATGCTGCCAATGCACGCACTGAGATCGACAACGTGAGCGTTGGCGCCTACACCGCCTGGCGGCGTGATGCGGTCATTCTGGATGCTACCCTGATGGCCGCCTTCGGTGACAACGAACACCGCCGGGAGATCGCGGGTTTGACGCCCGAGGTAGTAGAGGGCAGCAACCGCAGCGAAGACCTGACCCTGGCGCTGGGCGCCAGCTACGTGATTGATCTGGATAACGACTGGGAACTGATCCCCAATGCGCGGCTGATGCATAGCTGGCTGCACCAGACGGCCTATGACGAGCAGGGCGATACAGCGCTGACCATGGCGTACGGCTCGCAGCGACAGAACGTGTGGCGTACTAGCCTGGGCGTGGATGTTGGCCACGTTATGCGTCGCAGCGATGACGCGGTGATTCATCTTACCGGTGGCCTGGCTTGGAGCATGCGCGACCAGTCCGGTGGAGCGACTCAAGCCGCCCTGAGTGCCGATACTGGCGGCGGCAGCTTTGTCATCACCCCGGATAACCGCACCGTGCATAGTGCCGATGTCACCACCGGCCTTAGCTGGGAACGAGAGCTCGAAGGTCGTAGCAGCATGGCGATCAGCGGCCAGTACGAAGGCTCGTTTGCTGAACGCGAAACTGATCACGGTGCAAGATTGGCCATCGCGTACCGGTGGTAAGGAGTCCTACGAGCCCCGCTGCAGGGGCTCAGCTCTTGTAGGAGCTCGACTTTGTCGGGCGATAGCCTTTGGTGGCTAGATGATTGCTGATCGCTCAATAAATTGAGCTCCTACGAAACCCGCTGCATGCACCCAGCCTTTCTAGGAGCCAGACGCCGTCGGGCGATTGCCTTCGGGGCGATTTTTATTTGGCTGTGATAGTTTTCTTATTAGTGATTGTTGGATATGGAGATCAGCATGGAAGCGCAGGGAACGTGGCCGGAGATTCGTCATCACGGTGGGGCGGGTGGGGTAACCGGTAGTTGTCATCAGTTGATGGCCAGCAGTGAGCACTCGCTACTGGTGGACTGCGGTCTTTTCCAGGGGGAGGACGCCGCCGAGGATAGCCTGGCGCAGCTTGAGGTTGGCTTTGATATCAGCACGCTCAAAGCGCTAGTGATTACTCACGTACATATCGATCACGTGGGCCGCTTACCGTACTTGCTCGCGGCGGGTTTCAAAGGGCCGATTCTGTGTTCCGAGCCTTCCGCCGTGCTGCTGCCGCTAGTAATCGAGGATGCCCTGAAGATTGGCTTTACCCGCAATGCGCGATTGATCGAGCAGTTTCAGGCGCAGCTTCAAAAGCAGCTAGTGCCGATTCCTTATGGGCAATGGCACTCGGTGGTGGAGGATGAAGCGCTGGCCATGCGGGTGAAGCTCAAGCGGGCGGGGCATATTCTGGGCTCCAGCTACGTGGAGGTGGCGCTGAACGATACCGCCCGTGGCAACAAGCAGCGCGTGGTGTTTTCCGGCGATTTGGGTGCGCCGCATACGCCGCTGCTGCCTGCGCCGAAGTCACCCTATCAGGCGGATGTGTTGGTGTTGGAATCCACCTACGGCGACCGTAACCATGAGGGCCGCCAAGTGCGTGGGCGGGCGTTGAAAACCGCCATAGAGCAAGCGCTGACTAACCGGGGAACGGTGATCATTCCGGCGTTTAGCATTGGCCGCACCCAGGAGTTGCTGTACGAGCTGGAAACCATCGTGCATGCGGCTTCGCCATCGTCAGATTGGCGCTCGCTGGAGATCATCGTCGATTCGCCGTTGGCCGCGCGCTTTACGCAGGTGTACCGCACGTTAAAGCCATTCTGGGATGCCGAGGCCCAGCGCCGTTTGCGCTCGGGGCGGCATCCGCTGAGTTTTGAGAATGTGTACACCTTGGATGACCACGCGACCCACGAACAAACCGTGCGTTACCTGGCTGAGAGTGGGCGCCCTGCCGTGGTGATTGCCGCCAGCGGTATGTGCGCGGGCGGGCGTGTGGTGAATTACCTTAAGGCGATGCTTGGCGACCCGCGGCATCAGGTGCTGTTTGTGGGCTATCAGGGCGCCGGTACGCCAGGGCGGGATATTCAGCGTTATGGGCCGGAAGGTGGCTGGGTGGAGCTCGATGGCGAGCGCATCGATATTCGCGCGGGGATTACCACCATCAGCGGCTACTCCGCCCACGCCGGGCAGCGCGATTTGCTCAACTTCATCAAGCGCATGCGCCGCTGGCCGCGCGAGGTAAGGTTGGTGCATGGCGATGACCATGCCCGCCGTGCATTGAAAGACGCCATCGAGGCCATGGCCGATAAAGCGGGGCGGCAGGTAAACGTCGTTTTGCCTTCGGTGTATGAATGACGTTTTGTGGCTGGATGATTGCTGATCGCCCAATGAATTGAGCTCCTACGAAACCCACTCCATCTGGCCTTTGTGGCTGGATTGTTGCTGATCGCTAAATGAATTCAGCTCCTACGGACACTCAGCCAACTACCTGGCGGGCATAGAAATCCAGAACCACCGCTAAATAACGCCATCGCTGGCCGTCCCAAACGTAGGTGATGCCACTGATGAGGGATATCCAGCGTTTCCACAGTGGCCTGCTTGAAAGCGTGTAAGCCTGGTGGTTTGCAGATCAGTCTCCGCTCACTCACCAAGCGGCGAACCCTGAAACGCCCGACCACAACTGCCTTCTTCTCGTTTCCTGGTCATCAGACACCTCGTTTGTGGTGGTATACCACCTACGTTGGTGTCCAGAATCAGTGAATCAGTACACTTTCTATTGAGTGCTGAGGGGGAAATCGGCCATATATTTGATTACGTATGCACTTGTAATACTAAAGTATATTTACATTATAATCAGTTAGATAGTCAACAGCCTGTGCGTTTGATATTTGCCCCTTGTTGCATACGTATGCATTTTCTCCTACAAATTTAGTGGGCTTGAGCAGCAATACATATTTTCGGCTGTGATGCCCTTATCAAGTAGGTACAGACTACAACGACAAAACGCTCAGCGTTATTGCTGGATTACGATTAGGAGTGCTGTATGAAACGTTTCCTTCCTCTCACGTCTTTGGCCGCTGCCGTCGCGTTGGCCACTTCAACCCATGCGCTTGCAGAACCGGAGCGTGTCATCAACGTAAGCTTACCGCTTGGCCCTGAATCACAGCAGGGTATTGGGATACTTAAATTCGGTGAAGAGCTAGAACGCCTGTCTGATGGACGCCTGGCTATCGAACCTCACTATGACAATGCGCTGGGCGCAGAGCGTGAAGTCATTGAGGGGATGGGTCTTGGCATGATTGATGCTGGCATCGCATCCACTGGTCCTATGGGTGGTTTTGTTGACGAGTTTCTGCTCTTCGACCTTCCTTACATTTTTGAAAATCACGAACATGCCTATGCCTTCCTGGACAGTGAGCATGGCGAAGAGCTTGCTCAACTGGCCGAAGAAGAGATGAACGTCAAGTTCCTCGCATGGATGGAGAATGGTTTCCGCCATAACACCAACTCGGTTCGCCCAATCGAACAGCCTAGCGACTTGGATGGTATTGATCACCGCACGCAAGAAAGCCGTGTCCAAGTTGATACCTGGGAAGCGTTAGGGGCTGATGCAACACCGATGGCTTGGACCGAAGTGTATACCGCACTTCAGCAGGGGGTTATGGAGAGTCAGGAGAACCCCTTGGCAACTATCTATGACGTGAACTTTTACGAGGTGCAGGATTACTTGAATATGACTCAACACGTCTATTCACCGGCACCGTTAATGATGAGTTTGGATCTCTTCAATTCCTTCAGCGAAGAAGATCAAGCCATCATCATGGAGGCTGCTCAGATTGCACTTCCTGTTCAGCGCGAAGCAAGCCAAGAGCTGGAGGAGCGCTATCTTGGGGAGCTTGAAGAGCTGGGAATGACCGTTACCGAACCGGATCTTGAGCCCTTCCGTGAGGCGGTCCGTCCTGTACTCGACGAGTGGGGTTCCACAGTCGGTGAGGACCTTGTAGATGCTGCCATCAACTTTGACTACTAAGACCCATGTGTCCGCAGGGGGAAGCCCCTGCGGACCAGCGCTAAGTAGGAGGCAGCTATGAAGAAATATCTATTGCTGGCTAATAGAACCATCGATCGTTTCAACCAAGTGATCGGTTGGGGGCTAGCTTTGCTCTTGCTGGTGATGACGGTACTGATTTTCTGGCAAGTCTTTGCTCGATTTGTAATAGGTAGCCCTCTGCATTTTTCAGATGAAATCGCTCGCTTTTGTATGCTGTGGCTGACTTTTCTTGGGGCTGGTTATGCCTACCGCAAAGGTTTGCTGATTTCCGTAGATATCCTGATTGAGTATTCAGGGCACAAGCTCGCAAGCCTGCTCAGGATTGCGATCATCCTGTGTTCCTTTCTATTTGCTTTCATCATGGCTAAGTACGGATTTGACTTGGCTGATCGGGTCTCAACCCAAACGGCGCCCAGCACGCGAATATCTATGATGTGGCCCTATCTTGCAGTTCCTGTAGGAGGCATCGTCATCATGGTCAACAGCCTGGGTTTGCTGATTGATGAAGTGCTGGGCACCCAGCCAAACCCGAAGCAGGAGGTGATTTAATCATGGCGCTACTCCTGTTCCTGACATTGATATCACTTTTTCTTATCGGCGTACCAATCGCTTTCTCGCTGGGCCTAGCTTCTGCCGTAACGGTCTGGCATGGCGACATCATGCCGATGCTAGTCGTCGCTCAGCAGTTAGTCGCGTCTGTGAACTCTTTTCCGCTGATGGCGATCCCTTTTTTCATTTTGGCAGGCTATTTGATGCAGGGAGGTGGCATATCCCAACGCCTGGTCGATTTTTCAAATACCCTGGTCGGCAGTATGACGGGCGGTCTCGCGATGGTCGCCATCGTTACCTCGCTGTTCTTTGCCGCTATCTCCGGGTCAGGTGCAGCGACGACTGCGGCAATTGGCTCGATTCTTATTCCGGCGATGCTGTCTAAGGGGTATCCAAGTGGATATGCTGCCGCCAACCAAGCTGCTTCCGGTGCACTTGGCGTCATTATTCCTCCCAGTATTCCTCTAATTCTCTATGGGATTGCAGCGAACGTATCCGTGGGTGATATGTTTATCGCTGGCATCCTGCCAGGGATACTGGTCACACTCTCCTTGCTGGTGTTTGCCTACTTTTTTGCCAGGGCGAATGGCCTCCAGGGTGGCGAGAAAAGTTCATTGAAGGATGTCTTGCGCGCAGGACGAAAGGCCATCCTGGCTATCCTGATGCCCATCATCATCCTTGGTGGCATTTATGGAGGCATCTTTACGCCAACCGAGGCTGCGGTGATTGCAGTGGCTTACTCCTTCATGGTGGGCTTCGTCATCTACCGTGAAATCAAACTGACGAGCTTAGTCGGCATTCTCAAACAATCAGCGGTCACAACGGCTGTTGTGCTAAGCATTATCGGTGCCGCCGGGCTATATGGACGTATTCTGCAGCGTCTCAGAGTGCCAGACATGATATCTGAGTTCGTTATCTCGGCCATCGACAGCCCTTTGCTCTTCATTATTCTGGCGAACCTCCTGCTGTTAGTGGCCGGTATGTTCATTGAGGCTGCAGCGGCCATTCTCATTTTCGTACCCATCCTTTTGCCCATCGCTATCGGCTTCGGTTTCGATCCGGTTCACTTCGGCATCATCATGGTGGTCAACCTTGCCATGGGTATGTTCACTCCACCGGTTGGTCTCAACCTCTTCGTGGCGTCTCAGATCACCCATGTAGGTATCGCGCGCCTCACTTGGGCCGTACTGCCCTTTGTTGGCATCGTACTAATCAACCTATTGATTATTAGCCTGCTGCCGTTCCTGTCGACTTGGCTGCCTTCGCTGTAACCCCCTTCTAAGGAGAGAAACGCTATGACCGTCGTAGAAAGTCTAACGCCACGCCATGGCCTCAGAGTACTGATTACCGCTGGTGCCAATGGTATCGGATTAGCAATTGCTAAGGCCTTTCAGGAGGCGGGCGCACGAGTGCATATCTGTGATATCGACACCCAAGCCTTGGCTTCGCTGCCGGAGGGTATTTCACACACGGTGGCTGATGTCAGCCAAGAAGAGGACGTCGATCGGCTGTTCAAAGATGTCGCCTCTCTGGGTGGGCTTGATGTCGTCGTTAATAATGCTGGCATCGCCGGGCCTACTGCGGGGATCGATGAGATCGACAATGACACCTGGACCCGCACCATCGATATCAATCTCAATGGTCAGTACCGGGTTGCTCACCGTGCGACCCCGTTACTGAAGGAAAGCCAGGGACTGCTTATCAACCTGGCCTCGGTCGCAGGCCGCCTGGGCTTTGCTTACCGCACACCTTATGCCGCCAGCAAATGGGCTGTGGTCGGCCTGACCAAGAGCTTGGCTAGCGAACTCGGCCCTGAAGGAGTGAGAGTCAACGCAATTCTACCCGGCATCGTGCGTGGGCCGCGTATCGAAAAGGTCATTGAAGACCGCGCGGCCAAGCGCGGGCTTAGCTATGCCGAAATGGAACAGGAAAATCTTTCCAAGATATCCATGCGCCGCATGGTCGAGCCTTCCGATATTGCGGCTATGGCTCTGTTCCTGTCAGCTCCTGGGGGCACCAATATCTCAGGTCAGGCGCTGAGTGTCTGTGCCAACGTCGAATCTTTGTGACCGATATAGGAGCCACCCCATGACAGCACGTATAGGAATAATCGGCGCAGGCTTGATTGGTCGTGCTTGGGCCATTGTTTTTGCCCGCAGCGGTATGAATGTATGCCTGTATGACGTTGATGCTAGTGCTCTGGACCAAGCCCGAGACGCTATTCGTCAATCTCTTCAGGACTTACAGCAGGTGGGCTTGATCGAGGACGTTGAGGTACCTCTATCCCTCATCCAGACAGAAAGTGACCTGGCACACGCCATGATGGGTGTTGAGTACGTTCAGGAATGTGGGCCAGAAGACGTTGCTGCCAAACGGCGTATTTATATCGAGCTTGAGTCGGTGGTGGCGCCAGATACCGTGCTGGCTAGTTCCACCTCCGGTATCGCCGCGTCCCGGTTCACTGATCACCTGAAACACCCTGAGCGCTGCTTGGTAGCCCATCCGGTCAACCCACCTTACTTGATTCCTTTAGTTGAAGTAGCCCCATCACCCGCTACTTCGGAAGCATCGGTAAACCGCACCATGCAATTGATGGAAGAAGCGCAGCAGACCCCGATCCTGGTTCGCAAGGAAATTCAGGGCTTCATCCTCAATCGATTGCAAGGCGCATTACTGAACGAATCGCTACGCCTGTTTCGTGATGGCTATGTTTCAGCTGAGGATCTGGACAAAACCGTCAAGCACGGTCTTGGTCTGCGCTGGTCGTTTATGGGGCCATTCGAAACCATCGACCTTAATGCGCCTGATGGAGTCGTCGATTATGGCGATCGCTATGGCCCACTTTACCGCGATGTCGACCGACAGCGCGGAGATGATGACCCCTGGGATGTTGCCACCCTGGCTGCCCTAGGCCAGGAACGACGAGAGCAGCTACCTTCCGAAGGCCTAGCTGAGCGGCAAGCCTGGCGCGACCGCCGCCTAATGGCATTGATGGCGCATCAGCGTCATATCGAGACCCAATAACTTTTGATCTTGCAAGGAGAGACTTTCAATGGCTAACAAGCGCAAAGTCATCATTACCTGCGCCGTCACCGGTGCCATCCATACGCCGTCCATGTCACCACACCTGCCTGTGACACCTGAGGAAATTGCCGAGGCCGGCATTGCTGCCGCTGAGGCGGGCGCTTCCATACTTCACCTTCATGCCCGCGATCCCGATAATGGCAAGCCCACACAAGATCCAGCGATCTTCGAGCGGTTTCTACCACGTATCAAGAAAGCCACCGATGCGGTCATCAACCTTACCACTGGTGGCAGTCCGCATATGACCGTGGAAGAACGCATGCGGCCGGCCATGGAGTTCAAACCCGAGCTTGCTTCTATGAACATGGGGTCGATCAACTTTGGATTGTTCCCCATGCTAAACCGATATGAAAATCTCAAGCACGAATGGGAGCGTGAACACCTGGAGAATAGTCGCGACCTGGTGTTCAAAAACACTTTCTCTGATATCGAGAAGGCCATGACGCTTGGTGCCAAGAACGGCACCCGCTTTGAGTGCGAGTGCTACGATATTGGCCATCTCTACAATCTACGCAATCTGATGGACCGTGGCATTATTAGCGGAAAAGTGTTTGTGCAAAGTGTGTTTGGCATCCTGGGCGGTATCGGCCCCCATCCTGAGGATGTTATGCATATGCGCCGAACCGCCAACCGCCTATTCGGAGACGACTACGAATGGTCGGTTCTGGGTGCCGGAGGTAACCAGATGCGTATTGCCGCTCAAGCGACTGCCATGGGGAGCCATGTACGCGTCGGGCTTGAAGACTCGCTATGGCTTTCTCCGGGAAAGCTGGCTGAAAGCAATGCAGCTCAAGTAGCCAAAGTTCGCGAAATACTCGAGGGTCTTTCCTTTGAAGTAGCAACGCCCGACGAAGCACGCGAAATGCTTCAGCTTAAAGGTGCCGACCAAGTCGGCTTTTAGGGAGGTTATCAAATGCCAGTGTATCGACTTGAAGGTAATGCTCCCGACATAGCGTCGGGCGCCATGGTGATGGAAGAGGCTACGCTGATTGGGCGTGTCCATCTTGCCAATCAAGTATCTGTCTGGCCTGGCGCTGTGCTACGTGGAGATAATGAACCTATCACTGTTGAAGAAGGGAGCAATTTGCAGGATGGCTGTGTGGTACATACCGATCCCGGACATCCAGTCAACATCGGTCGTCAGGTGACTGTTGGCCACCTAGCCATGTTACATGGTTGTAAAGTTGGCGACGGCGTACTGGTGGGCATGAACGCCACGCTACTTAACGGTGCGGAGATTGGTGATCATTGCATTATCGGTGCGGGGGCTCTAGTCACCTCAGGCAAGCGATTTCCTCCGCGCTCGTTAATTGTGGGTGTGCCCGCTAAGGTGGTGAGAGAGCTTACCGATGAAGAAGTGCAAGGCGCATTAGATAACAGCACGGTTTACGTGAGGAAGATCGACCAGTATCGGTCTCTTGAAAAGCTGTGAGAGTGAGGACGGTAAGCCACCGCCTTTGGTTCTGGTGAATCGGGCTGTCTATAACTAGTTGGCCCTCTGAGAGCGTGATGCATGAAAAGAAAATCCGTAACCTCCCGCGATGTGGCGAAGTTGGCTGGTGTGTCGCAATCAGCAGTGAGTCGCAGCTTTTCGCCTGATGCCAAGGTAGCGGAGAAAACGCGCAAAAAGGTAATGGAGGCAGCTCGGGAACTGGGGTATCGCCCCAACTCTATTGCACGTTCGCTAATCACCAGGTCGAGTCGTACCATTGCTGTGGTGACTTACAGTCTTGAAAATCCTTTTTACAGTTTCATGTTGGAAAAAGCGTCACGCTATTTTCAGCAACAGGGGTACCATCTTCAGCTTTTCTTCGCTCCATCAGATAGCGGTTTCGCCACCGTAATCGACGACATTATCAGAAGCCAAGTCGAGGGTGTCCTGATGTTGGCTATTACGCTGGACAGCGCTCAAGCCGAAGAGGTGGCGGATTTTGGTATACCTTTCGTTGTGATCAACCGTACTGTCAACTTTGATGGCATTAGCCAGGTCGGCAGCGACAACCACAGCGGGGGATATTGGGCAGGCCATTACCTTGCCTCACTGGGTCATCGCCGCATTGCCTATTTGGCAGGATTGCCAGACTCTTCCACCGATCTCCAACGCAAAGCTGGCTTTCTAGAAGGTCTCGCCGCTGAGGGGTTGGCCTGCCACGCAGTGGAAATTGGTAACTACCGCTATGTAGATGCCTGCCATGCGACGAGGCGGCTGTTTGCTAATTCGTCACAACCCGATGCAATTTTTTGTGCCAATGATCTGATGGCAATCGCGGCTATTGATACTTTGCGTCATGAATTTGGTCTTGGAGTACCCGATGACGTTTCGGTTATTGGTTTTGACGATGTGCCGATGGCGGCTTGGCCGAGTCACTCTCTGACGACGCTGAAACAGCCAGTCGAATTGATGGCGTCAAAGGCTACAGAGTTATTGATGGCGCAGATTAATCAGATTGACACTGCTCCAGAACATATCATGCTCCCGGTAACACCGATGCTGCGCAACAGTACCCGGCGCTCAGTCCGCCATTCTAAGGAGAATCTAAAGGAACCGAGTGATGCACATCATCGTAGCGCCCGATAGCTATAAAGATGCCTTGTCGGCTATGGAAGCCGTCGGCGCGATCGCTGATGGCCTTCATAGAGCATTACCATCTGCACAATTGGATGCTTGCCCGATGGGGGATGGTGGAGAAGGAACTTTAGATGCTCTGATTGGTGCGACGGGAGCGGAGCGGCGTTATCAGAAGGTGAACGATCCCCTGGGACGACCTCGGCAAGCAGAATGGGGCTGGCACTCCGTTAATCGCACAGCCTATATAGAGTTAGCTGAGGCATCTGGGCTCCAGCATCTGACACCTCTTGAACGCACGGCATTGTATAGTTCCACTTATGGGGTAGGCGAGCTGATTCTCGATGCCCTGGACGCCGGTGCAGAGCGCATAATACTCACGCTTGGGGGTAGTGCGACCAATGATGCGGGCGCAGGCATGTTGCAGGCTTTGGGGGCAAAATTGCTTGATGACCAAGGACGATCTTTGCCTCCAGGTGGGTCGGCTCTGACCGATCTTGCTCGAGTGGAGCTTGAAGGCCTTGATTCGCGCCTGTCAGAGGTGGTCGTTGAGACCGCCGTGGATGTAGATAATCCGCTAGTTGGTGAACACGGCGCCAGTGTAGTGTTCGGTCCCCAAAAAGGCGCTAGCGAAGAAGATGTCGTCATGCTGGATGCTGCGCTTGCACATTTCGCAGACAAGGTAGCTGAGGTTCAGGGAGGCGACTTCCGTGAATTACCTGGTTCAGGGGCAGCCGGAGGGATGGGCTTTGCAGCACGCACTTTTCTCGGGGCAGAGCTGCGCCCAGGTATTGAACTCGTCATGCATCAGGTTGGGTTTCGGCAACGACTTGAGTGTGCAGACTTGGTCATTACAGGTGAGGGGAGGCTGGATGGTCAGAGCATGGCGGGGAAAACACCTATTGGTATTGCTCGTTGTGCAAGGGAAATGGGGGTGCCAGTCGTCGTATTGGCGGGTAGCCTTGGGGAAGGGTGGCAGTCTGCTTATAACGAAGGCGTCACTGCTGCACTAGCCTTAGCCGATGGACCTATGGGACTGGATGAGGCACTTTTACGCTGTGCTGAGCTGTTATCAGACCGAAGCGAGAGTGTATTGCGTTTGTTTCAAGTATCAGGGGCATGAAGTGGTCTTATAATAAAACGTACGTTCCAGTTAGCTTCGTAATGCTTGATTGACCAGAACAGCCCGAGGTTTATCGGATTATGCCTGCGGGCTGCATAGTAGCGACTAAGGTTAACCTTTCTTCAAGAAATGGGCATGCCACTGACGAATACCAAAGGTCCATGGGGGCAGTCGATCCGAGCGATCAACCCGGTTGACTAGCGCCCCTAGCGCGGGTGTGGCGATGGTCACTTTATCACCCAAATGATGAGTAAAGCCTTGTCCTTGGCCATCGCGATCCAGAATCGGTGAGAACATGGTGCCCAGGAACAGCATAAAGCCATCCGGATACTGATGATGTGGACCGATCGTTTGATTCACGAGCTCTAAAGGATCACGACTGATCTGGCGCATGTCGCTTGCATCGTCGAGCATGAAGCCATCATCGGTTCCCTCGATTCGCAGCGATACCCGCGCTTCGCGTACTGTATCGAGCGTAAAGTGCGTGTCAAAAAGACGTATGAAGGGGCCAATCGCGCAAGAGGCGTTGTTATCCTTGGCCTTGCCCAGCAGTAATGCACTGCGCCCTTCGACGTCACGTAGGTTCACATCATTACCGAGTGTCGCGCCCTTGGGCGACCCGGTCGCGTCAACCGCCAGTACGATTTCGGGTTCAGGATTGTTCCACTTCGACGATGGGTGCAGTCCAACAGCGCTCCCAAAGCCGACCGATGATAACGGTTGTGCCTTGGTGAACACTTCAGCATCAGGCCCGATGCCAACCTCCATGTATTGAGACCAGGCGCCTCGTGCCTGTAGTTCCTTTTTAAGTGTCATTGCTTCTTCGGAGCCGGGAACGATCTGTGATAGATCGCTTCCTATCAACGCCTGAAGTTCTTGGCGCAGTTCAGTGGCACGGGTGGCGTCACCTGCAGCCTGCTCCTCGATCACCCGTTCCATTAAGCTGACGGCGAATGTTACGCCGCAAGCCTTGATCGCCTGAACGTCGCAGGGGGCGAGCAGGTAGGGAGCACGCTGAGGATCGGTAAGTGAGTTGTCTATCAGCGTTTCAACCGACCCGAGAGACTCGCCTTCAACTTGCGAGACAAAGGCGATAGCGTCATCGCGATCCAGCAAATCGGCCATGCAGGAACAGGTTGCCGTGATATCGATGACCTGCCCGTGGCGGACCACCACCAAGGCAGGGCCAGGATGGGGGGTATCGCGCCATACCCGTCCCACCAGCAGGGCATTATCGTGATCGTCGGGAAGAAAAGTTGTGGTGTGCAAGTGACTACCTCAAATGCATATCTCGTTTGATGGGATGGCGTTCACGCCTCACGCTTACCGTCCACCAGGCGGCTTACGCCGGCGGGGTTGGCATCTTTAAGCGCCTCGGGCAACAGTGCTTCCGGTAATGCCTGATAGCAGACCGGACGCAGGAAACGCTGGATAGCAGCGCTGCCTACTGAAGTGGTGCGGCTATCCGACGTTGCCGGATAAGGGCCACCGTGAACCATGGCATGGCATACTTCGACACCGGTCGGCCAGCCGTTGGCCAGGATACGTCCCGCCTTATGCTCAAGAGTCGGTAGCAACGCTTTGGCAACTTCTACGTCCCCATCATCCATTTGCAAGGTGATCGTGAGCTGACCCTCAAGCTCGGCGGCGACGCGTTTCACTTCGGCTTGATCGGCGCATTCAACCACCAGCGAACTGGCACCGAATATCTCGGCCTGCAGTGCCTCATCGGCAAGGAAGTCGGCAGCTGAGGTGACAAACAAGCCCGCACAGCACTGGTTAGCGCCTTCGCCGATTTGGCCACGCGCCACTTCACGTACCTTGGCATGCGATGAGAGAGCGGCTAAACCCTGCTCATAGGCCTGATGAATGCCTGGGGTGAGCATGGTTTGGCTGGCGCTGGCTTTAACACCCTCGCCGGCGGCGTCGATAAAGGCGTTCAGTTCCTGGCCTTTAACGGCGATGACAAGACCCGGGTTAGTACAGAACTGGCCGGCCCCCATATTGAGTGAGCCCACGAAACCTTCTGCGATCTTCTCACCACGGGCTTTAAGCGCTTCCGGCAGCAGTAATACAGGGTTGATGCTGCTCATTTCGGCGTAAACCGGGATTGGCTGGGGGCGTGCCTGAGCTGTCGCCATCAGCGCCGTGCCGCCACCGCGAGAACCGGTGAAGCCAACGGCCTGAATGCGCGGGTCGTTGACCAGCGCCTGGCCGATCTCATTACCTGAGCCGAATAGCAGCGAGAAGACACCGTCAGCCAAGTTGCATTTTGTCACTGCGCGTTGCACGGCACGGCCCACAACCTCAGACGTACCGGGGTGGGCGGAGTGCCCCTTGACCACCACCGGGCAACCAGCGGCGAGTGCCGAAGCGGTATCACCACCGGCTACGGAGAATGCCAACGGGAAATTCGAAGCACCGAACACGGCGACTGGGCCCAGGCCGATATGGCGCTGGCGAAGATCGGTACGCGGCATGGGTGAGCGATCCGGCAGTGCCGGGTCGATGCGCACATCGAGCCACTCACCAGCGCGTACAACGGAAGCGAACATTCGCAACTGGCCACACGTACGACCACGCTCGCCTTCCAGGCGCGGGCGTGGCAGGCCCGTCTCGGCCATGGCGCGCTCGATGAGTTCATCACCGATGCCTTCGATTTCAGAGGCGATGGCGTCGAGGAAATTGGCGCGCGCTTCAAGTCCCGTCTCGCGGTAACTGGCGAGGGCGGTTTCAGCGAGTTCACAGGCACGCTCCACCTCGGCTTTACCACCGCCCGCATAAGTAGGGTCAATAGTTTCGCCGGTGGCGGGGTTTACAGCATGAATCTCGTCTTGATTGCCGCTAACAGCTTGCTGACCAATCAATAACTTGCCTTCAAGGGACATAGGGCTTCCTGTGCTTGTCAATAAAAAGTCCGGGGCATGCCCAAGACATTGTTTATCTATACTGGAAGACCAAACAAGTATGTTCAAGCTCTTTACTTAGTTTTGGGCGCCAACTTTAGTCGAGCTTGGAATTTTTTGGAATTTGCAAGCCATTGATGAATGAGCACTACCATTTGGGCAGTTCTGTCCAGTAGTGTCTGGTGTGAAAAGGGTCTAATAAGTCATCAGGATAGCTCAGGACCGTGTATCGCTCTGGCCAGTACCTGAGCGGCAGCACCACGCGCCGCCACAAAAGTGCTGTCCTCGACAACGCGCAACGGCACACGTTGTGTTGTGCCTAATAAACGGTGCTGGTTGGCTTCAAAATACGTCAACGCGGGCTCAAGAAATGTGTTGCCCAACTGGGTAAGTGAGCCACCCAATACAATCTCGGCAGGGTTCTGAGTGTGGTGAAGGTTCAGAATAAGCATGCCCAGCGCTTCACCGGCTCGGCCCAATGTGCGTATTACCTCTGGCTCCTGTAAGCGTGGCCCGAGCGTTTGGATGAGATCAGCTTTCTCATTAATACCTAAGGTGGCACGAATGGACCAGCCACTGACCAGGGTTTCAGCGCATCCACGGTTGCCACAATGGCAGTAGAGTCCGCCTGGCTGAAGAATGGTGTGGCCAATTTCGCCAGCCAGCCCCTGTACGCCGCGCGTGAGTATAGGGGAGTGACTACCTTCGGCCATACCGCTGCCTATCCCCGTTCCCGCGCTGACGTATAGAAGCGATTCGGGAATCTTGCCGGTGCGGAAGTAAAGCTCACCGAAGGCTGCTGATTTGGCTTCATTGTCCATCAGCCAGATCCCCTTCGGCTCAGGGAGGTGGGGGTGAAGCAAGTCCAAAAAGCGCACATCCTGCCAGCCCAGGTTAGGGGCTCGACGTAACACGGCCGCGCCAGTGGCGATAGGTCCTGGTAGTGCAACACCAATGCCTAAGTTTTCACGGTGGGCTACCGCTGGGCTGTTCATCAGTTGCTGTAACAACTCGGCTAGCAGTGCAGCTGTGGATTCGGGAGTAGTGGGGACAAAAGGTTCGTGAAGCGCTTCAAGTACCTTGCCTGATGGGGCGCAAGCCACAAGGCGTAGCCGATGGACTCCCACTTCAGCACCTAGAAGGTAATGGCGGTCATCATTGAGATGCAGTGCTCTTCCGGGTCGGCCGCCACTGCTTTTTTGCAGATCACCTTCTTTGAGCCATCCTTGATTCAGCAAGGACTGAACCCCTGATCCCACAGTCGCCTTGGTCAATTGCGCCTGGGTGGCAATATCGGCGCGGGTCAATCCAGGAACCCGGCGCACCATTTCTAGAATCGCACTGCGGTTCAAGCGCTTGAGGAAGTTGAGGTCGCCTGCTCTCTGATGCTGGTAACTGGTTGCCATGAATTTAATGAAGCCTCTCCGACCTAGTCTGGTGCTAAACGTTAATTTTATCTGGTTTCACCGGGAATTTCTGTGCTTATACCAAGGTCGCGTTGAAGTGGAGCTCATCGTAGATTCACTCTCCAGTTATTAAATTCTAAAAACTAAGTGGCGACCAGAGTGCCACACTGACATCTTGTCACTGTCCGCCCGCTCAATGATATTTGGAGAATGCTATGACGATCACTCTCGACAATGGGACGCTGCGATTGGTGGTCAATCCGGCTATCGGCGGGGCAGTAGTTCGCTTTGACGCGCTGACCCCTGACGGCGCTGTGGCCTTGATGCGACCTGGTCAGGATTATGATACTGACCCGAATAAGCTAGCCATGTACCCGTTGGTGCCTTGGTCAAACCGAATCGCGGGCAAAGGGTTTGATTGGCGGGGACAGCACTACCCCTTGGCACCAAACCTCCCCAGCGAACCCTGTCCGATTCATGGCGATGGCTGGCAGAAGCCATGGCAAGTGGTGTCCCAAACAAGCGATGAGCTGCACCTCAAACTTTATTCCTCCCACCAGCCGCCCTTTGATTATCGGGCGGAGCTGACTTACCACCTCAGGGGCTCAGGCCTTGAGGTGGTGCTATCAGTCACTCACCTAGGCGATGTGCCGGCTCCTTACGGACTTGGCCTGCATCCATGGTTTCCGCGAACGACTGATGTTCACCTGCAAGCGCCAGCCGAGGGAGTGTGGGAGGTCGATGCTGAACAATTACCGACTGAATGGCGCGTAGTGACGGGAAAAGCGCCATGGAACTTCATTCATGCGTCCGAGCTGCCTGCTGACAAGATCGATAACCTATTTACCGGCTGGGGAGGGCGGGCACGGCTGTACTGGCCCGAGCGTGGGCTGGTATTGGAAGTCACCAGCGAATTACCTGACAGTCGATACCTAGTGTTTTCACCAGGCTCAGACGCAGAGTTTTTTTGCTTTGAGCCGGTCAGCCACGACGTCGATGCCCACCATTTCGCCGATCCGCAGGCTCACGGGCTTCGGGAGCTTCAGTTTGGTCAGACCCTGGAGCAACGTTGCCGATTCCACGCCCACCTGAGTTAAACCTATGTCGTATAGATATGCCGGTACGAGGGATTGATAATCGCCACTTAGTAAGTTTTACATACTAAGTTCTCCGTACTAAGTATGTGCTTTTGATAGCCTCTCCTTGGAAGGAAGGCTCTTGCCGGACAGCGGTTTAATTTTTTACAGACCATGGACATTTCTTATGGGTGCAGCAATCTATCCCGGCCTTGAGGGTAAGCGTGTCGTGATCACGGGGGGAGGATCCGGCATCGGTGCCGCCCTGGTCGAGGCGTTTGCCGAGCAAAAGGCAGACGTACATTTCCTGGATATCTGTGCAGAGGAGTCACGAACCCTGGTAGAGCGACTGGGGAGTCACGTGACCTTTTATCAGTGCGACCTTACCGATCTCGATGCTCTGGAGGCGACGTTCAAACGCATCGGTGCTGTCGATGTGCTGGTTAACAATGCCGCCAATGATGATCGTCATACCTTAGGCGAGATCACACCGAGCTATTGGGATGAGCGGATCGCCGTCAACCTGCGTCATGTCATGTTCGCCATGCAAGCGGTGGCGCCGGGCATGAAGGCGCTGGGTGGTGGGTCGGTTATCAATCTGGGGTCGATCAGTTGGCATCTCGGCCAAGAGCACCTGGCGATCTATGAGACGGCTAAGGCCGGTATTGAGGGCATGACCCGGGCCATGGCTCAGGAGCTGGGTAAAGACAACATTCGCGTGAATTGTGTCATTCCTGGCAACGTCAAGACACCCCGCCAGTCTCGTTGGTACAGCCCCGCCGACGAGCAGAAGATCGTCGATGAACAGAAACTCAAGGTTCGCATTCATCCACACCATGTTGCCAGCATGGTGACGTTCCTAGCTTCCGACGCAGCTGCCGCTTGCACCGCACACAATTACTGGGTCGATGCTGGCTGGCTGTAAATCGTCATCTTGAGATGACAATTCCACAAGATAAATACAACTTTATTGGGATTTAACCATGACGAATGATATGACTCGCAGGCGGAGCCTGTATGTGTTTGCCATTTCCTGTGTAGCCGCCCTTGGTGGTTTTTTGTTCGGTTTCGACAGTGGGGTAATCAACGGCACTGTCGATGGGCTTCAGAGCGCCTTCAACTCCGAGAGTGTGGGCACCGGCTTTAATGTTGCCTCGATGTTGTTGGGTTGCGCCGTGGGTGCTTTTTTTGCCGGTCGACTGGCGGACCACTTTGGCCGCCGTACGCTCTTGATTGTCGCCGCTGTCTTCTTTTTGGTCAGTGCTTGGGGATCCGGTATTGCCGGTGGCTCCCTTGAGTTTGTAATTTATCGCATTTTGGGCGGGATAGCCGTCGGTGCGGCCAGCGTGATGGCACCTGCTTATATCAGTGAGGTGGCACCCTCAGCCTATCGTGGACGCCTGGCAACTATCCAGCAGGTGGCCATCATCTTGGGGCTATTCGTGGCTTTCCTGAGCAACTATCTCCTGGCCAATATGGCCGGTTCATCAGTTGCGGAACTATGGTTGGGCTTTGCGACATGGCGCTGGATGTTCTGGGTCGAACTGTTACCAGCCGCCATCTTTCTGATCGCGCTTATGTTTATTCCGGAAAGTCCTCGCTTCCTGATGACGGCAGGCAAGGAAGACAAGGCTCGGCGTGTATTGAGCAAGCTACTGTCAGATGACGAAGTTAAGAGCAAGATATCCGAGATTAAGGAATCCTTGGCTGACGATCATCAACCGAGTCTGCGTGATGTCATCAACAAGCAGACGGGTAAAGTTCACGGCATCGTTTGGGTCGGTATCGGACTGGCGGTGTTCCAGCAGCTTGTCGGGATTAATGTGGTCTTCTACTACGGCGCTGTCTTGTGGCAATCCGTCGGGTTTTCTGAAAACGATGCCCTGATGATCAACGTCATTTCAGGTGCAGTAAGCCTTGGCGCCTTGGTGATTGCTATCGCATTGGTTGATCGTATAGGTCGCAAACCGTTGCTGTGGATCGGGTCATCAGGCATGGCCGTGACGCTGATTGCCATGGCCTATGCCTTTTCGACCGCCAGTATGGTTGAGGGATCATTGAGTTTATCTGACAACATGGGGGTGATCGCACTACTGGCAGCTAATGCCTATGTTCTATTCTTCAATGTGTCCTGGGGGCCGATCATGTGGGTCATGCTTGGTGAGATGTTCCCGAACCAGATGCGTGGTTCAGGGCTTGCCATCTCGGGCCTATTCCAGTGGGTCTCAAACTTTGCCATTACCATGAGCTTCCCGATCATGCTCGCAGCCATTGGTTTGGCAGGGGCATACAGTATCTACGCCTTCTTTGCGGTGATCTCGATCTTCTTCGTGCTGAAGATTGTCAAGGAAACCAAAGGCAAGGAGCTGGAAGAAATGTCTTACGAGTGAGACCGATGTTGAAGCACCAGCCTAAATGGCTGGTGCTTTTTGCTTCCTGATTTTCAGCTAGCGGCATTAGCCACGGCAGGTGACGCGTTTTTTGGTGGTGACTGCCGAACGTATCCAGTCCGTCATCACTATCTTGTTACTTCTTTGGTAGGTTACACATATGCGCGATTCAGCACACACGATCACTCCCGATCAACTTCGCTCGCGGTGGTGGTTCGATAACCCTGAGAACCCCGGGACGACGGCACTGTGTATCGAGCGCTACATGAACTATGGCATCACGCTCGATGAACTCACCAGTGGCAAGCCGATCATCGGCATCTGCCAGTCGGGTTCCGACCTGACGCCTTGCAATCGTCATCACATCGAATTGGTTAAGCGAGTGAAGGATGGCATTCGCGCTGCTGGAGGAGTGCCCTTCGAGTTTCCGCTGCACCCAATTCACGAGAATGCGCGCCGACCAACGGCGGCGCTAGATCGTAATTTGGCTTACCTGGGGCTGGTTGAGGTGCTTCACGGTTACCCATTGGACGGGGTGGTGCTAACGACGGGCTGCGATAAGACCACCCCGGCCAGCTTGATGGCAGCGGCAACTGTTAACATCCCAGCGATTGTGCTCTCTGGTGGGCCGATGCTTAACGGTTGGCACGGCGCCGACCGGGTGGGCTCAGGCACCGTCGTTTGGGAAATGCGCAAGCGACTCGCCGCCGGTGATATCGACTACCCTGAGTTCTTGGCGAGAATTACAGAATCGGCACCCTCGGTGGGTCATTGCAACACCATGGGCACCGCCTCCACCATGAACTCCATGGCGGAGGCGCTGGGTATGAGTCTGCCCGGCTCGGCAATGATTCCCGCACCCTACAAGGAACGCGCGATGGTTGCCTACGATACGGGGGAGCGTATCGTCGACATGGTTTGGGAAGATCTGCGACCCAGCAGGATCCTTACCCGTGAGGCCTTCGAGAATGCCATCAGGGTGTGTTCGGCGATTGGCGGGTCGAGCAATGCGCCGATCCATATCAACGCCATCGCCCGTCATAGCGGCATTGAGCTCACCAATGATGATTGGCAGGCGTTTGGCTACGAAATCCCGTTACTTGCCAACGTGATGCCGGCAGGGGCTTATCTTAGTGAAGAGTTTCACCGTGCTGGCGGCGTGCCTGCCATCCTTCACGAGCTACTCAACGCCGGCAAGCTCCAAGGCGAGGTGCTCACCGTCAATGGGAAAACGCTGGCGACTAATACACAGGGCCGCGAAACCCTCGATTCGGAAGTGATACGGCGCTACGACAATCCGTTAGTTGAGCACGCAGGCTTTTTGAATCTCAAGGGCAACCTGTTCGACTCGGCGTTAATGAAAACGAGTGTTATCTCACAAGGCTTCCGTCAGCGCTTCCTGAGCGACCCTGATGACCTGAATGCCTTTGAAGGTCCAGTGGCGGTATTTGACGGCTCCGAGGATTACCACGCGCGTATTGATGATCCACAGCTTGGCATTGACGAACGCACCATCCTGGTGATGCGTGGCGCTGGGCCGGTGGGGCACCCGGGCGGTGCCGAGGTGGTTAACATGCAACCGCCTGAGGCACTGATCAAGCGTGGCATCGAGTCGCTCCCATGTCTGGGTGATGGTCGTCAGTCGGGCACCTCGGGTTCGCCGTCGATCCTTAACGCTTCACCCGAGGCCGCTACCGGGGGTGGTCTAGCGTTGCTTGAGAATGGCGATCGTCTGCGTATCGATCTTGCCAAGGGTGAGGTAAGACTTCTTATCGATGAGGCTGAGTTGGATACGCGGCGAACCCAATTGGAGCAGCAGGGTGGCTACCGCTATCCGGCTCACCAGACGCCCTGGCAGGAAATCCAGCGTACCTTGGTCGAACCCCTTGACCAGGGAATGACCTTGAAAGGGGCGACTCGCTATCGTGACGTCGCAAGACAACATCCGCCCCGGGACAATCATTGATGGCCAGTAAAGGGAGTGGCGAGATGGAGAGTTGCACTGTTGACGTGGCGCTCGAACTGGACATGAGCCTGGGAGAGTCACCGTTATGGTCTGTGGAGCGCCAGATGCTTTACTGGGTGGATATCAACAACGGCCGCCTCTATAGCTGGCGGCCGACCAGCGGCGAGAAGCCATCTTTCATCGAACTCGATGAAAAGGTGGGCTGCATTGCTTTGTGCGAGAAAGGGCTATTGGCAGCAACCGACTCAGGTATTGAAAAGCTCGAATTTCCTTTGGGCAACCAGCGCAAGCGCCTTGCCGACAATCTTGAATGGCATCAGTCTGGCAATCGTTTTAATGATGGTCGTTGCGATGCGGCTGGCCGATTCTGGGTGGGCACCATAGCCGCCGATGAAGCGAGCCCTACCGCTGGGCTTTATTGCCTCGACCAAGGTGACTTTGTGTGTCGGCAATCGAGTCTGAGTATTTCAAACGGCCTAGCCTTCAGCCCGGATAATCGCTGGCTTTATCATACGGATTCATTGACACGAAAAATCCTGCGCTACCCCTTTGACGTGGAAACCGGCGCCACTGGTGAACCCGAAACCTGGGTCGATTTAGAGTCGCTGGGTCTTCCTGGCGTGCCTGACGGTGCCGCCATTGATTGTGAAGGCCACTATTGGAGTGCTCTCTATGGGGGTGGTCGAATTGTGCGCTTTTCGCCTCAAGGTGAGTTAGTGGCGAGCATTGAGCTGCCATGTCCACATCCCACCATGGTCGCCTTCGGCGGGCCCGACCTTCAAACTCTCTATATCACGACGGCCACACAGCACCTGGATGACGAAGGTAAGGCGCGTTGGTCGGCGGCCGGCAGCCTTTTGTGTATGCAGGTACCCGTTGCTGGTTTTGGAGAGCCCATAGCCATAAACGTTTAGAATCGGATGAGCTTAAATGCATGATAAGTCACCAAATGAACTGCTATGGTGCCGTGTCCAGCCTCTATGAATAGCGCTCACATAGGCAGTCGAGTTTCTGTCATCGCTCCTACGAAAACCTGCTGTATGCATCCAGCTT
>JBNJJK010000015.1:0-52470 GCA_051750125.1 Pseudomonadota bacterium | reverse complement strand
GCACACTGTGTTCGGGGTTTTTTATTGCGCGAAAGAAAAGCCCTATCGCGCAGCAATAGGGCTGATAGGCATAGGCGCTGAGTATCAGCGGCAGAGCGTTTCCAGGGCTTCTACCAGGCTATTCATTTCATCGTCAGTACCGATGGTGATGCGCAGGAAGTTATTGAGTTCTGACGTATTAAAGTGGCGAACCAGAATGCCCCTTTCGCGCAGCCCGGCGAACAGCTGGGCTCCCTCATAATCAGGGTGCTGGGCCAGTATGAAATTTGCCTTGGACGGCAGTACTTCAAAGCCCAGCGCTTCGAGTCGCTGACGGGTACGCTCTCGTGTGGTGATAACGTGTTCGCGACAGGCATCAAAGTGGTCTTTATCTTTGAGCGCTTCTATCCCGACCAGGCTTGCCAGGCTATCGACCGGGTAAGAGTTGAAGGAGTCCTTCACCCGCTGCAACCCGTCGATGAGCTCGGGCGAACCCATCGCGTAGCCTAGCCGCAGGCCGGCCAGACTCCGCGACTTGGAAAAGGTACCGGTGACCAGCAGGTTGGGGTAGCGTCCGATGAGCGAGACCGCCGTCTCGGCGCCAAAATCGACGTAGGCTTCATCCACTAGCACGACACGGTCGGTAACACGCTGCAGCAGCGCCTCTATGGCGTTCAGCGAGTGAGCGTGGCCGGTGGGCGCGTTGGGGTTGGCAAAGATAACGCCGCTACGCTCAGCGGTGCCTGACAGCGCGTTGAGGTCGACTTCCCATTGCGCGTTGAGCGGATGCTTGCGCAGTGTCACGCCATACAGGTTGGCGTAGACAGGGTAGAAGCTGTAGGTAATAGCGGGCACATCAAGCGGCTCGCCGTGGCAGAAGAACGCCTGAAAGGCGAACGCCAGGATCTCGTCCGAGCCATTGCCGACAAACGTTTCGGCCACGCTGACGTCGTAAGCGGCGGCCAGAGTTTCGCGGAGCGCCTTGGATGTCGGGTCAGGGTAGAGACGCAGGTGGTCAACCGCATACTCACGCAGCGCCTCGCTTACGCCGGGGGCAGGCGGGTATGGATTTTCGTTGGTATTCAGCTTGATGACACGCTCCTGCGGTTGTTCTCCCGGAACGTACGGCGTCAGACGCTGAACCGCTGGACTCCAAAATTGGCTCATGAAAGTGACCTGGCTCGGTTGGCTCGTTGAAGGTTATGGTCGCTTGATGCATGCTTTAGCGCAAGCATTTGCAGCGCTCAGGGGTGGGCGTTGCACCTTGTAGGCGTTATGCTGTCATAAGCGCGCGTAACAAAGAAGATGTCCAACACGATAAGGAGACACCCAATGCAACTCAGGAGTTTGCTAGCCGGCTCGGCTATGTTGGCACTATTGGCTGGCTGTGCCGCTGGCCCGACGGAACAGCGCGAAGAAGAGCAAGCCGCCAGTTCAGAAGAGACCTATCAAGGCTCACTGCCGTGTCGTAACTGTGACGGCATCGACCTTGATGTAGCCCTGCAAGGCGAAGAGCAAAGCACGGCTGAAGAACGCACCTTTAGCCTGAACGCATCGTATCGCAATCATCCGCAAAATCCGCCGGATGAAAACTACGAAGGTAACTGGGAAGTCCTAAGCGGCACGCCGTCAGACCCCGATGCCACTGTTTACGAGCTGACACCTGACGGTGACGGCCAAATTTACTATTTCCTACGCGTTGACGACAGCACCCTGGAATTGATCGATCCCGAGCGCCGTCGTTTCGAGAACGGTGAAACCCTGCAGCTTACCCGCCAATAACCTCACCGTTACACGCGCAAAGGCGGCCACTGGCCGCCTTTTGTTTATGTGACGGTCGTAACAGGAGACCTACTGCGGTGGCAAAAGCCAAAAGCGCCTTCGTATGCACTGAATGTGGTGCGGAATATGGTAAATGGCAGGGACAATGCACCAGCTGTCAGGAATGGAACACGCTCAGCGAGGTCCGTCTTGCAAGCGCACGGCCCGGCAGTGGTGCGGCAAGCAGCGGACGCACAGGCTATGCTGGCGATCATTCCCGGCAAATCGTTGACCTCGGGCAGGTTGATCTCAGTGAAGTCCCCCGTCTGTCATCGACCTTTGCCGAATTCGATCGCGTGCTGGGCGGCGGCCTGGTACCTGGCTCCGCGGTCCTGCTGGGGGGCAATCCCGGTGCCGGGAAATCGACGCTGCTGCTGCAAACCGCCTGTAAGCTCGCCCAGCACCGACGCATTATCTACGTGACGGGTGAGGAGTCGCTGTCCCAGGTGGCCATGCGAGCCCATCGACTGCAGTTACCTACCCAGGGGTTGAAGATGTTGGCGGAAACCAGCGTCGAAACCATTCTGGCCGTGGCCGAGCGGGAAAAGCCCGAGATACTGGTCATCGATTCGATCCAGACCATGCACCTCGAGGACATCAGCTCGGCGCCCGGAGGCGTGGCCCAGGTGCGCGAGTCGGCGGCGGCGCTGACACGTTTTGCCAAGCAGACGAATACCGTTTTGCTGCTGGTCGGGCACGTCACCAAAGACGGGACGCTCGCGGGTCCCAAGGTGCTCGAGCACATGATCGATGCCTCGCTGCTGCTGGAAGGCGGCGCCGACTCACGCTTCCGTACGCTGCGCGGCCAGAAGAACCGGTTTGGGGCGGTCAACGAGCTGGGCGTGTTTGCCATGCTCGAGCAGGGGCTGAAAGAGGTCAAAAACCCCAGCGCCATCTTCCTCTCGCGCCAGGAAGAGCAGGCGCCGGGAAGCCTGGTGATGGTGGTGTGGGAAGGTACGCGCCCCATTCTGGTCGAAGTACAGGCGCTGGTCGACGAGTCGGCACTGGGCAATCCGCGGCGCGTGGCGGTGGGCGTGGATCAAAACCGCCTCGCCATGCTGCTCGCCGTGCTCAACCGTCACGGCGGGCTGTTTACCGGCGATCAGGACGTCTTCCTGAACGTGGTCGGGGGCGTCAAGGTGCTCGAGACCAGCGCTGATCTGGCCGTGCTGCTGGCAGTCGTTTCCAGCCTGCAGAACCGTGCGCTGCCTCGCGAGCTGGTGGTGTTCGGTGAAGTCGGTTTGTCGGGCGAGATACGCCCCGTGCCCAGCGGCCAGGAGCGCATTACCGAAGCGGCCAAGCATGGCTTTCTGCGCGCCATCGTGCCGCGAGCCAACGCCCCCAAAAAGCCGCCCAAAGGCATGGAGGTCATCGCCGTCGACAAATTGAGCGATGCACTTGATGCCCTCTAACCCCTAGCGGTTGGAGTACACTAAAGTGATGACTAATGAGCCAAGGAGAGACGCCATGAGTTCCATCCGGTTAACCCAATACAGTCATGGTGCTGGCTGTGGCTGCAAGATAGCCCCTGATGTGCTGGACCATATTCTCGCCAAAGCGGGCCCGGCCGCCGGCCATAAGCGTCTTATTGTCGGCAACCAGGGCCGCGAGGACGCGGCGGTTTACGATCTGGGGGATGGCCGGGGCATGATCGCCACCACCGATTTTTTTATGCCCATTGTCGATGACCCTTTTGATTTCGGGCGCATCGCAGCCACCAACGCCATCAGTGATGTCTATGCTATGGGCGGCACGCCGGTCATGGCCCTGGGGATTCTGGGCTGGCCGCTGGAAAAGCTGAGCGCCGATGTCGCCGGTGACGTGGTCGCCGGTGCCCAGGCGGTGTGCCGTGAGCTGGGCGTTGCCCTGGCGGGTGGCCACTCTATCGATGCCCCTGAGCCCCTGTTCGGGCTGGCGGTCAACGGTCTGGTGGACCTGGATAAACTGAAGCTGAACTCCCACGCCAAGCCCGGTGATTTGCTGTTTCTCACCAAGCCGATCGGCGTCGGCATGCTCACCACAGCGGAAAAACGTGGCTTGTTGGCCTCCGGCCACCACGGACTTGCCCGCGAAACCATGCTGCAATCGAACCGTATCGGCGTCCCGCTGGCCGAGGTCAAAGGCGTCAATGCGATGACCGACGTTACCGGGTTCGGTCTGGCAGGGCATCTGGCCGAAATGTGCCGGGCCAGCAACGTCATGGCGCAAATTGATTTTCGGCGTTTGCCGCGCCTGGCCGAAGCGGAGAGCTATCGCCGGCAAGGGGCCGTCCCTGGCGGCACGCAACGCAATCGTGACGCCCTGGGCAGCGCGCTACCCGCGATGGACGATGCCCACTGGCAATGGCTATGCGATCCGCAGACCTCCGGCGGGTTGCTGCTGGCCGTCGATCCGGCGTGGGAAGATGATGTCGAGCGCATCGGCCGCGCCTACGGCTTGAATCTGCAGCAGTTTGGCACGCTGAAAAAGCCCCAGGGTGAGGCGCTGATCGAGGTCATCGGGTGAATCTACCGACTGTCCCCGCCGATCCTCAGCTTATTGATCAAGGGTGCCCACTGATTGACGTACGCGCGCCCGTCGAGTTTGCCAAAGGCGCCTTGCCGGGTGCGGTCAACCTGCCGCTGATGAATGATGACGAGCGACATCGCGTGGGGATTGCCTACAAGAAACAGGGGCAGGAAGCCGCGATTGCCCTGGGAAATACGCTGGTTTCTGGTGCGGTGAAAGACGCCCGCGTCGGCGCCTGGCGGGATTATCTGGCACGCCATCCAGACGCGGTAATTTACTGCTTTCGCGGCGGTTTGCGCTCGCAGATTGTCCAGCAGTGGCTTGCAGACGCCGGTGTCGTCAGGCCGCGCATAGAGGGTGGCTGGAAAGCCCTTCGCCAACGTTTGATTGCGCGGATAGACGCTGCCGCCGACCAGCCACTGCTGATAGTGAGTGGTCTCACCGGCTGTGCCAAGACCGTGCTGCTCAACCGCCTGACCAATGGGGTCGATCTCGAAGGGTTTGCCCAGCATAAAGGGTCAGCATTCGGTCGCTCGCCTGAGCCACCGCCTTGCCAGATCGATTTCGAGCACCGCCTGGCCCAGCGGCTGCTGTCGCTGTCGGGCCCTCTGGTGGTGGAAGATGAGTCACGCCAGATTGGCCAGGTGAACGTGCCGTTTAACTTCTGGGGAGCGATGGAGCGCGCCCCGCGACTGCGCGTCGAAATGCCCCTGGATTGGCGCCTGGAGCAGCTGCAGCGTGACTACATTCTCGATCTTGAGCAGGCCTATCAGGCGCGCTACGGCCCAGAAGAGGGCTGGCAGCGGATGCGCGACCAGCTTGGCAATGCCCTATTGCGGTTGAAAAAGCGCCTTGGCGATGCCCGCCTGCAGCGGCTTCAGCGGTTACAGGCGCTGGCCTTCAGAGAGCACGAACGAGGCAACCCCCAGGCCCACGAGGCCTGGTTGGCGCCGCTGCTTACCGAGTACTACGACCCCATGTATCGTTACCACCTAAAGCAAAAGGCCGGTGTGGACGAAGTCCATGTGGGTGACTGGGAGAGCTGCCTGGCGGCCGCCCGGCAATGGAGCCACGACAAGGCAGCCTCGGGCTAGTTCAGGGTGAAGCCGGGCGCAGCCACTGGCTCATCAGTCGGTCAAGCAGCGCGGCCAGCTGATCAAAACGCCTGGGGTGTTGGCGTATGTCCGCCTCAGGCTGCATGAAGTCGCGGCGTTCGGCATTAAGGGCGTGATGGGTAAACAACGGCTCGATGCTTTGTGGCGTTACTTCAAGGTGGTAAAGCAGCCCGACCACGCGCCCGGCATCCCAACTGAAGCCCTGAAGGGGCGCGGCGTCGCTACCGCCGCCGGGTAACGCCTCGTCGGGCAGGCTGAACACGTAGCGGTGCCACATGAAGGCATCGAACTCTTCCGGCAGATCAAAGGGGCTATCCGGTGCCAGGTGAATGGTATGCCAGCCGGTTTCCGGGTAAGTGCCCGGGGCGACCACGCTGCCCAGCGCATCGGCGATCCAGAGCGCGCCCAGGCCGATGCCCAGCAGAGGTTTCTGGCCGTCCAGGTAACGGTTGATCAGTTTACTTTCGGCCTTGTACCAGGCCGGTGGCGCTTGGACGAAATCGTCGGGGCCATCCAGCACGATAAGGGCGTCACTATCGCCGGCCGGTGGGGTGAGCTCGCCGTTATAAAGATGAAAAACGGTGTAGCTATGCCCCATACTGGTTAGCCAGTCGGTTAACCGGGCGGGACCGTGGTCAGGGCCGTGCTGTAGCAGATGGACATGCATGATAATCTCCTCGCCGGCCACATTCTCGAACGCGTCGACAGCGGCTGCCGACACGCTTGCGACAATAACGTATTGTCCCTATTTGACCAATAACTTGTGTAAGACGATTCAGGAAAACGTATGGCGTCCAATCCCCCAGGGTTCTATCAACGGCTCCAGCAGCTACCATTGGCGGCGCAGCAAGCCTTCATGGCGGCGCTTTGCGAGCGCCTGCTTCCCAACTATGCGCTTTATGAACAAACCACGGGGCATGGCGACGGGCACACGCTGCGCACGGTGCTCAATCTGGTCTGGGAGCGGCTGAGCGTGCCTAACGCCAGTATCGACTTTGCCCGCCAGGCCGAAAAGCTGGCCGAATGCGAGCCACCTGAAGACGACGAGAGCTTTGGTGCCCGCCGGGCATTGGATGCGGTGGTGTCGATATCGGCGCTGCTGGATACCCTGCAGGGCGAGTCGCCCGAAGCCGTACTGGATGTCAGCCGCACCTCGCGCGCCGGCGTGCGTGCCTTTATCGAGCTGACGGAAGGGGAAGAGGACGCCACTGCGCTGGCACTGTTGATCCGCGACCATCCGCTGACCGAAGACGAAAATAACTTTCAGGACGCCGTGCTGGAAGAAGTCTCGCAACCGCTCACCAAGGACGCCCTGAAAGACATTCGCCAGTTAGGGCGCAATGGTGGGGTCAGTAACCTGGGGTTATCGCTGGACGACGCATGAACGGCCGCCGACGCAACGTCGGCGGCCTTGTGTGGGCTAGAGGCGCATGTCGATGCCGTGTTCGGCCATGTAGCGCTTGGCTTCGGGTATGGTGTATTCACCGAAGTGGAAGATGCTCGCGGCGAGTACCGCGTCAGCGCCGCCTTTCAATACCCCATCGACCAGGTGGTCCAGATTGCCCACCCCGCCCGAGGCAATCACCGGCACGCTGACCGCTTCGGCGATGGCATGGGTCACCCCCAGGTCAAAGCCTGACTTGGTGCCGTCGCGGTCCATGCTGGTCAGCAGCAATTCGCCCGCCCCGAACTCGACCATTTTCTCCGCCCACTCGATGGCATCCAGGCCCGTGGGGCGGCGTCCGCCGTGGGTGAAGATTTCCCAGCGTGGCGGCTCGCCTTCGTTGGATACCTTTTTGGCATCAATGGCCACGACGATGCACTGACTGCCGAAGCGCTCGGCCGCTTCGCGCACGAAGTCCGGGTTGGTGACCGCCGCCGTATTGATGGATACCTTGTCCGCCCCCGCATTCAGCATGGTGCGAATGTCGTCGCAGCTGCGAATGCCGCCGCCGACGGTGAGCGGAATAAACACTTCACCGGCAATCCGTTCCACCATATCCACCGTGGTGGCACGGTCTTCGTGGCTGGCGGTGATGTCCAGAAAGGTGATTTCATCCGCGCCCTGCTGGTTATAGCGCTTGGCGATTTCAACCGGGTCGCCCGCATCGCGGATGCCGATAAAGTTCACGCCCTTGACGACACGGCCGGCGTCCACGTCCAGGCACGGGATAATGCGTTTGGCGAGACTCATGCACTACCTCCCGTCAGTTGATCGCTAAGCCGCTGGGCCTCGGCGACGTCCAGGCTGCCTTCGTAGATGGCGCGCCCGGTGATGGCACCCAGAATCCCGCTGTCAGCGACGTCGCAGAGGGCCTTGATGTCGTCGAGGTTGGTGACGCCGCCCGAGGCAATGACCGGCAGGCCGCCTTCGCGGGCCAGCTGGGCGGTCGCCTCGACATTGACGCCCTGCATCATGCCGTCACGGGCGATGTCGGTGTAAACGATGCTCAATACGCCGTCGTTGGCGAAGCGCTTGGCTAGCTCCGTGGCTTTGATGGTGGAGACTTCCGCCCAGCCGTCGGTGGCTACATAGCCATCTTTGGCATCGAGGCCAACGATAATATGGCCGGGGAAGGCGCGACACATCTCACCCACAAACTCGGGCTCCTTCACCGCTTTGGTGCCGATGATGACGTAGGAAACGCCGGCGTCGAGGTAGTGTTCGATGGTCTCGGCCGAGCGGATGCCGCCGCCAATCTGAATGGGCAGCTTGGGGTAGGCGCGGGCAATGGCGGTTACCGCCTCGCCATTCACCGGCTTGCCCTCGAAGGCGCCATTCAAATCGACCAGGTGCAGGCGGCGGGCGCCGGCTTCCACCCAGCGGGCGGCCATGGCGACCGGGTCGTCGCCGTAAGAGGTGGCGTCGTCCATGCGGCCCTGCTTCAAACGAACACACTGGCCGTCTTTGAGATCAATCGCGGGAATTACCAACATAGTGAGTCCTCTCAGGGCGTCCAGGAGACAAAGTTTTCCAGCAGGCGAAGACCCGCACGGGCGCTTTTTTCAGGGTGAAACTGTACGGCGAAGGTGCTGTCGCGGCCGATGGCCACATGAGCTTTCACGCTGCCGTATTGAGTAGTGCCGAAGACATGGGCGTCATCCGCCGCTTCGACATAGTAACTGTGCACGAAATAGAAGTGCTCGTGCTGGTCAATACCTTCCCACAGCGGGTGCGGCTGCTGCTGTTCCAGCAGGTTCCAGCCCATGTGCGGCACTTTCAGGCGCTGGTCGTGCTGGTCACGCATGGTGGCCGGAAAGCGGTTGACATTGCCCGGGAAAAAACCCAGGCAGTCGACGCCGCCGTTCTCCTCACTACGCTCCAACAGCATCTGCTGACCCACGCAGATGCCCAGCAGCGGCTTGGCCTGACGAGAGAGGATGTCATCGACCAGTCCACGCAGCTCGGTACGCTCCAGCTCGCCGACGCAGTCGCGGATGGCCCCCTGGCCCGGCAGCACCAGGCGAGTGGCCCCGAGAATGCGACGCGGGTCACGTGTAATGACCACGTTCTCATGGGTGACATGCTCGAGTGCCTTGGCGACAGAATGCAGGTTGCCCATTCCATAGTCGATTACAGCAATGGTCATTAAGCGCTCCTTGTGGAGGTAGACGGCGGGAGGTGGACGGCGATGCGCCAACGCACCGGCAGCGGATTATAGGCTGCCCTTGGTCGAGGGCATTTGCCCCGCCATGCGTGGGTCTTCGCTGACCGCCATGCGAAGGGCCCGGCCAAAGGCCTTGAAAATGGTCTCGGCCTGGTGGTGTGCGTTCACGCCCTTCAGGTTATCGATGTGCAACGTGACGCGCGCGTGGTTCACAAACCCCTGGAAAAATTCGCTGACCAGTTGGGTCTCGAAGCGGCCGATGGTATCGCGTGTAAAGTCGGCATTCATATAAAGACCGGGGCGGCCGGAGAAATCGATCACGACACGGGACAACGCTTCATCCAGCGGCACATAGGCATGGCCGTAGCGATAAATGCCACGCTTGTCGCCAACTGCTTCAAGAAACGCCTGGCCCAGGGTGATGCCCAGGTCCTCGACCGTGTGGTGGTCATCGATGTGCAGGTCGCCCTGCGCATTGATGTCGATATCGATCATGCCATGCCGGGCTACCTGATCGAGCATGTGATCGAGAAACGGCACCCCGGTCTGGCACGTCAGGCGGCCTTCACCGTCAAGATTGATGCGGACGCTGATCTGCGTTTCGTTTGTGTCACGGCTTACCGTGGCGATTCGCGCTGACATCTTGCAACTCCTGCGCTATTGCGCACTCTAGAGGAAAGCCGATGGTCCAAATGAACTCTACCACCGAACGAAAAGGGCAATCCCTTTGGCAAAACGCCCATTATAGTGAATCGGTGCCCCCATCCGCTACAATGCGCCAAAGGTAACCGCCTTCCAATGTGAAGAAAAAGCAGCTTGGCTGCGATGGTGAAGAGGAATACGTCCATGCCGGTGACACTGCAATACGTCGACCAAGCCCGCTGGCAAGCCGATGAGCAAGTGCGCCTTGACCTTTTGCGCATCTATTACGATGCCCCCGAGGATCGAATGCCTGGCCAAACGGTCGAGTCTTTTATCGAACAGCACCTGCAGCAGCATTTTTTTGGCTGTGCACATTTCAATGATCGGTTATTAGGTGCTGTCGCGATAAAACAAGCGCAGGATGGTGCCTGGTGGTTATCGGAGATGTGCGTGCGCAAAACAACGCGGCGCCGGGGCGTGGGCTCCAGGCTGATGGCGCTGCTCGGTGAAAAAGCCAAGCAGGATGGTCGCGTGTTACGTATCGCGACATCGTCAATGCCGTTGGCCGACCGCGTGCTGCTCTCAAAGCTCGGTTATCGCCCCGTCCCAAGCGCGGCGCCGGCGTCTCAGGACGCCCCGGTGGCCAGCGACTTTGTTGAATTAGACCCACAAGGAAAAGGGTAATGAGGCAATTATTACGCATTCTGCTGGCGGCCGTCGGTATTTTGGCGATTGTGGCCGTCGCCGCGGTGGTGTACGTCACGACATTTCTGGACCCGGAAGACTTCAAGCCTCGCCTGACGGCGGTCGTCGAAGAGCAAACGGGCTTGAACCTGGAACTGGATGGGCCGATCAACTGGTCGTTTTATCCGCGTATCGGCGTCAGCGTCGAAACGGCCAATGCCTGGCTGCCCAGCCAGGACGAAGAGGACACCGCCTTTGCGGCGATTGACCGCGCTGAAGTCAGCGTTGCGTTTGCACCGTTGCTGCGCGGGGAAATCGCCGTCGACGGCCTGACGCTGGATGGCATGCGCTTGAACCTGAAGCGCAATGCCGACGGGGAAGGCAACTGGGAGCCGCTGATAAACAGGCTGATGGAGCAAAGCGGCGACGCTGAAACCGTTTTGGCCCCGGCGAGCGCCGGGCCTAACGCGGACGCCGGCAGCCTCGAAGTAGTGCTGAGCATTGCCAGCGTCGATATCAAAGGCGCCGATATTCGCTTCCGCGACGAGCAGGCCGAGGCGCTCTGGCATCTGCAAGAGCTTAATATCTCCGGCAGTAACGTTAACCCCGTTCGGCCCTTCCCGCTCAAAGCGATGTTCAAGCTGACCAAGCACAACAACCTCGACGCCGAAGCATTGGAGCGCATGCCCGACATCGCCAGCGATATCGATCTGCAAACCCGCATGCAGCTTGGTTTGGCGGAAGAGCGCTTTACCCTGGAAAACACCAAGCTGAATACGCGCACGCGCTTTGATCCAGAAGGCGAGCCCCAGCAGCTGTCGCTATCAGCCACCGAGGCCGTCGTGCGCGTTGGTGAAGAGCAGCTAAGCATCAGCGAGGGCCTGGTGGAAACCAGCCTGCGCCACCCGGAGAACTGGGAAGGCGGGCTGGCGCTCTCGCTGGCGTTTGGTCTTGAAGGTGATTGGCAGGCGCAAACCGCGCGGCTCAATGACCTTCAGCTTTCCGGGCCGGATGATCTGCGCGTCAACGGGCATCTCAACTTCTCGCAGCTGCGCGATGCCCCGGAGTACCAGGGCCAGCTAACGGCGTCGCCGTTCACCCTGCGGCCGTGGTTGGCGCGGGCCGGCATCGCCCTGAATACCACCAGCGAAGCGGCGCTCAGCGATGTTGCCATGACCAGCCCCATCGAAGGCGACCTGCAGAAGGTCGCTCTGCCCAGCCTCTCGCTGGTGGTGGATGACAGCACCTTTACTGGCGAACTGGCCTCCCGTCTGGACGGCTCGCGTATCGACTTCGACCTGGAAGGCGACGAGCTCAATCTGGATCGTTACCTCCCCCGGCGAAGCACCGAAGAGCAGGCGAGCCTGGGGCTCATTGAGACCGCTGTCGCCGACGACCCCGAGGGGCTTTTGCCGCAGGCCTGGCTGGCAGCTTCAGCGCTGAACGGAGCGTTGAGCATCGAGTCGCTGGAACTTGGCGGCATGGTGTTCAGCGATGCCCGCCTTCAGCTTGAGGGCGAGCAAGGCCTGCACCGGCTGAGCAATTTTGAAGCGGATTTTTACGAAGGTGAACTGACGGCCAACGGTCGCTTGGACGCCCGTGAGAACGAGCTGCAATGGGCGCTTTCGCCTACTATCCGCAACATTCAGGTCGCGCCGCTTATCGAGACGCTCAGCGAGGGTGACGAGGCGTCGCCCCTGCGCGGCCGTCTTGATCTCAGCGGTGACCTCACCACCCGGGGCAATCAGCGAGAAGCCCTGCTGCGTCACCTGAACGGTGATCTGGAGACGCAACTGACCGAGGGCGCGATTCTCGACATCAACGTGTCTCGAGAGATGTGCGAGCTGGTCGCCCAACTGGAAGGCGAGGAAAGCCAGCGTGACTGGTCGAACGACACCGCCTTTGATGAGTTTGCCACTACGCTGCAGATCCGCGATGGCGTGGTGCGAAGCGACGATCTACTGATCGCCGTACCGGGCATCGACGTGCAGGGCGAAGGCAAATACGACCTCACCAGCCGCCGTTTCGATACTCAGGCCAACGCGCGGCTCGTTGATACCGCCGATGCGGCCTGTGAGGTGAATCCGCGCCTCGAAGAGCTCGCGCTGCCGCTGCGCTGCGAAGGCCATATCAGCGACGAACGTAGCGAATGGTGCCGTTTTGATCGCGATGCCTTCAAGGACTCGGTCGTCGAGCTTATTCAGGAAGAGGCGGGCGGCCAGGTAGAAGAGGCCCTCGAAGAGCGCCTTGGTGAGTCGCTGGATTCGCTCGATGAACGCCTGGGCGAGGGCAGCGGTGACCAGCTACGTGAAGGGCTGCGTCGCTTGTTTGACTGAGCCCGAACGCTCGCCGGCGCCGGCCCTGTGCCGGCGCTTTTTTTATTTCTGAGCACCGAATGATGAAGGAGTTTGCATGACCGAGATGCCAACGCCCAGGCTGGCCGCCGACGTCTTTCAGCAGCGCCTGCTTGACTGGTTCGACCGCTACGGCCGCCATGACCTGCCCTGGCAGTCACCGCGCAGCGCCTATCGCGTCTGGGTCTCGGAAATCATGCTGCAGCAGACCCAGGTCACCACCGTCATTCCCTATTTTGAACGCTTTATGGCGCGCTTTCCGACCCTTGAGGCGCTGGCAACGGCGCCGCAGGACGAAGTGCTGCACCTGTGGACGGGCCTTGGCTACTATGCCCGGGCGCGCAACCTGCACAAGGCGGCACAGGAGGCTCTGGACACCCACGCCGGCCAGTTGCCGACCCACAGCGTCGAAGCGCTCACCGCATTACCTGGCATTGGCCGCTCAACGGCGGGCGCGATTATCGCCCAGAGCACCGGCCAGCGTGCGGCGATTCTGGACGGCAACGTCAAGCGCTCGCTGGCGCGCTTGCATGCGGTCGCCGGCTGGCCCGGCAAGCCGGCCGTCGAGCGCAAGCTGTGGTCGCTGGCAGACTACTACACGCCGGAGACGCGCCTGGCGGACTATACCCAGGCGATGATGGATTTTGGCGCCACGCTATGTAAACGCAGCATGCCGCTGTGCGAGCATTGTCCTTTCAATGACGTGTGCCTGGCCTACGCGCAGGGTGAGACAAAACGCTATCCTGAATCAAAGCCCAAGAAGGCCTTGCCCACGCGGGAAACCATCATGCTGTTGCTGCATGATCGCGACGGGCGAGTGTGGCTCGAGCAACGCCCGGCAAGCGGCCTTTGGGGCGGCCTATGGAGTCTGCCGCAGTTCGATAGCCAAGGGGAGCTCAACGACTGGCTGGCGGACAACGTCGTCATGCCGGAGCGTCTGTCGCCGATGCCTTCTCTGCCCCATACCTTCAGCCATTTTCGCCTGGCGATTACCCCTCAGCCGGTGAGTTGCGATAGGCTGCAGGGCGTGCGCGAGGGAGGAACCTGGTACGACCCGGCTCATCCCCCTGCGATCGGTCTGGCGGCGCCCGTGAAGACGCTGATCAACCAGCTCGCGCCGTTCGCGCTCACGTCGACGCCAGGGCGTGCTTAACCCGCTGCATCCGAAGACATTTAGGAGCCACCCATGACGAAGACAGTATTCTGCCGCAAGTATCAAAAAGAGCTTGAAGCGCTGCCCTTTCCGCCACTGCCCGGCAAGCAGGGCCAGGATATCCAGGCCACTGTTTCCAAGCAGGCCTGGGAAGACTGGCAGGCACTGCAGACGCGCCTGATCAACGAAAAGCACCTCAACATGCTGGACCCCGAGGCGCGCGCCTACTTGATGGAGCAGATGCAGCGCTTTTTCGACAACCAGGAAACCGACCAGGCCGAAGGCTACGTACCGCCGACCCAGGCAACGTAAGCTACCGATAGTGCGGAAAGTTTCACAAAAGAGTTGACGAAAAGCCGGGATTCTTGTTTAATACGCACCGTTGGCAGCGGCCAGATAGCTCAGTTGGTAGAGCAGGGGATTGAAAATCCCCGTGTCGGCGGTTCGATTCCGTCTCTGGCCACCACACTGCTGGGGTATCGCCAAGTGGTAAGGCACCGCTTTTTGGTAGCGGCATTCCCAGGTTCGAATCCTGGTACCCCAGCCATTGCCGACTTTACGTGTAGCCGACATAGCTCAGTTGGTAGAGCAACTGACTTGTAATCAGTAGGTCCCGGGTTCGACTCCTGGTGTCGGCACCACTAAAAAGTGGTTTAAAACCAGCACGTTACCGAATTTTAAAAGCCGCCTTTTAGGTGGCTTTTTTAATTTCGCGCCTGCCATTTCGCATTTGCATACCGTATTGCGTACCGTTTCTCTCAACGCCAATATTGCCTGTTTTTTGCAGCGCTGCAAACCGTTTCTGAGCGGGCTGATGAAGCCGCCTCGCAGCGCGTGCCTGCTGTTCAGTATACCGCTTCATAGCGTGACCTCGAAGCCAAAGGGGCTGTCCCCTTTCCTTGTCCAAAAGAGAGCTTCGGTTTACGCACAAAAAAGGGGCTGCCTGCGCAGCCCCCTCAACAGCTCTTTCCTTGGTCATCGTCTTATGCCTAGCCGAGCATCGCGCCAGGAATTAACCCTTTCTCGTAATCCTGGATATCCTCTTCACGCCACCGGGTACAGCGAGCGCCCAGATAGACCGGCGACGGAATCTGCCCTTCTCGCTTCCAGCGCCAAATGGTGGCCTTTGAAACACCAAACCGAGAGGCCAGGTCCGCAGCTGACAGGTATTTTGCAAGCATGTGTATCTCCACGTCACAGTAAACTTCCTCGTAACTTTAGGAAATTTCAGTGCGCAGCAGTCGCGTCTAATTGGATGAATACTGGGATTAGACCTTTAAGGTCATATTTCTTGGCAGCCATAGTTTCCCGATCCGGTCCCGACGCTGACAGACTGGGCTGACAGATAGCGGTGAATCGTTCACTGACCGCTTTACCACAGCGGGTGAACGATAACCGAATGGCTGTCATCCCTTAGTCCAAATGTCAGAAGAAGGACAATGAACACCGCCTGTTGCCTGGGTGGTCATAGACCCAACAATTAGCCTTAGACAACATCATTTGCCATCGACATCCCCGGCCCCTTTCATATCTAGCTCTCGAATGATTCTGGAGAAGATCTCCTCAGGGGATAGATTCTCCTTGAGCACAAAACATTCTGTTAGGAGTGTTAATGGGTGAATGCCCATCGTTGCAGCAAGTTCTTCGATCTTATCGAGCGTCGGGTTTTTAAGCCCTCGCTCCAACTCGCTCATATACGTTCTGCTACTAACATTTGAGAACGCTTCCTGTGACATTTTTTTATCTCTTCGCTGGCGCCTGAGTGCTTGCCCGAATGCTGTATGCAGTTCCATGTCGCCTCCTTGAGTCAAAGGCGCATGACACTGGATTGCACGCTATAGCACTACAAGCTATAGTGTGCATTTTGGGAGAATGATCGTGTTCATGACTCAAGATTGCAGTGAAGAGCCACTGGGTCGACCGTCCAGCGGAGATCGGTTCTGGAATAGAGTCGAGCTGTCTATAGATGACCTGTGGTATTACGTGACCGCCAACCACTCACACCATGAAGAAAAAAAGCGGCGATATTATCTGCTGACAGACGTGAAGGAGCTTGCCGAGCTAGTTCAAGAAACCAGCGATATTTTTTGGATAGAGTGTGTAATGCTGGTCACGCCTCCACGAATTAATGGCACAGAGTCTTGGCAGATGTATCGACTAAAGGAATTAATTGCTGCCGCTGATAGCGCTGATATCGTTTCTCTTGACTATATATGCGTATTAGATAATGGCTTATCTTGTGCAACAGGCGATCTCTCAACACTGAAAGCTAAAAATTTGCGAAATGTACTTTTTTCAGAAGAACAGCACGCCATTCCTAGTGATGCGGTGCATGAGTGATGCGCAGTTGCTAGCGTGCTGGTCGATGAAATACCAAAACAGAGAGTCACTATGCTTTATCAGTGTCATGCCGCTTAAGATATCGCCGCTGTATCATGATAATGGTTAAGCACCTTCTGGGCGTTTGCCTTGAGCGTGTCACGCCATGATGCCGGAGCGATTACTTTGACGTTCGCCCCCATGCCCATTAGCCACCAGAGTGTCTGTTGATCATCAGGCACGCGAGCGGAAAGGCGGCTCCACTCGCTATCAGGGAGAGCTTCGATGGTTTGTAGGTCAGCAATGGGGGTCTCGTGCAATAGCCAGGCGACCGGGCGCGCGATTTCGGCCTCAAGCTCTACATTTCCCGGGCCTTGCCGGTAGCCAAAGGCTCCGCCCTGAATATAGGCATCAATATCGAATGCCTCTGTGGCTTGCCACTTCACATCGCTCATGCTCACCTGCTTGACCCGATGCAGCGCAAATTGACGTAGATCTTCAAACCCATCCACATTCGCCAGTAGATAGGTGACGCTGTGCCGACTAACAATTCCTTGAGGATGAAGGGTAAAGCGTTTTTCTGTTTCGGCAGTGCGTGACAGATAGGTTACGTCTACTGCCTTCTGCTCAAGCAACGCTTGGGAAATGGTTTGCCAAGCGTTTTCATCAATTTCTGCAGGAATCAGTGCTTTGCCATTGGGGATGGCGCGAACTTTGCGGGCCCACTGGCTGAGCCCGTTAGAGCTCAATTCATCAAGCAGTCGTCGAGCATCACTAAAATGTGGTGATAGCTGTCCTACCACGACAGGAGGCAGTAGGCCTTTCAAGTACTCTTCTGCTAGTACAAGCGTCAGCGCGCTAGGCACGTCCAGTGCCGGCAGGTGGCACTGGAAGTCGCGGTCAAAATACCAACGATAAGGCTTCTGGCTATCGTCACATCCAATTGGAAACTGAGAAGAGAGCTTATGGCTCAGGTCGCGCTGCAATGACCGGGTATCAATATTAAAACCACGTTCAGCGAGCTTTTCCTTGAGCACGGGGGTAGAAATACGCCCAGGAAAACGAGGAATCAGCTGCAACATCGTCAAATAACGGAAGAGCGTATCGCGTGCATCGGACATAGTAACGGCAACCTTGGCCATCGTAATTAAAGTGAAGAGTTTAACGTGCCTCACAAAACTTAGCGACTCTATCGGGCAATGCGTCGGGCTCCCGAGTGATCAAATGAGCTCGGCGTCGCCATAGCGCTGTTATTTGGTGATCTGGAATTGCATTGGGAAGGTGCCACCAGAGCTCGGCAGGGTGGACGTCGGCAGTGACTTCCAATGAGGTATCCGGATGCCCTTCAAGCCAGCGATACACGTCTATAGCGCTGCGGCCAACGCAGGCAGGGAATAGTAGAGCATCAGAGGGTAGCTCAATACCTAACTCAAGAAGCAGTGAATTCACTTCATGGTCACATGCGAGATGCCAACGGTGACGGCTAGCTACTAGCGGGGCGGTTAAATGGCCAGCCAAGCAATGCCAGATTAGGTGTGCTTGTAAGAAGCGCCGCGACTCATCAGATAGGGCGGCGCTATAGCGGGGGCAGAAATATAGATGCCGACCGTCAGTGCTTGCCGTCGCAATTTGCTGGTGCATCACAGGGGTTAAGGTTAGAAACTCGCTGAGCATCTCCATAACGGGAAGTGTTTCTGCCCAATAGGCTCGATCAGCCTTCCACTTTGCCAATTCGCTTTGAGGATCGACCGTTGTTGATGGTGAGCTTGTTGATATATCCATAGCCTGCCTTCCCTGAAGGATGAGAGGTCATACGCTACGGTATGGCTGCGACAACTTAAGCCGCACAAAATCAACGAGCAATCGTGACCATTTAGGTGGTTATGGCTGTAGAAGACACCGGTCTTGTAACCTGCTGTCTTTGAAGTAGAAAATGAAAATTAAGCGCCAGAAACCCAATTTTATAAGTCGTATCACTTCGGTGCGCTGCAACAGGTGAGGGGTAGGCGTGCTCCAGCAAAGCTTCACGTCAGCAAGTACCCGAAAGTATCAGGTATCTAATACGTGAATTCTAAAAAGTATTAATTACTCGCTCTATTCGCGCGTTCAGGGCAATGGTAATCTCATTATCATTAATCTCTATTCGCTAATAAGCATTACAAATACGGTGCGACACTAGGTGTCGGGTGTGTCGGTTATCGTCTACAAACCCATTTGTCGTCCCTGGCTGAAACAAGGATGGAAGCATGTCAGCTCTCTACGCACCTGGTGCGCGTGTAGTCATTCGCGACTGCGAATGGATCGTCCGCCGAGCGGATGCCAGCGATGATGGTGGTTACATCCTTACCGTAGATGGCCTGTCTGAATTGGTGAGTGGCAAAAGTGCCCGTTTTCTCACCAAGCTGGAAGAACATGCTGATGCCATCCGTGTGCTAGACCCGGCCGAAATCCGCTTCGAGCAAGACCTGACCCCGGGCTTCGAAAAAAGCCGTCAGTTTATTGAAACCCAGCTTCGTCAGCTCCCCCCGGCAGATGAGCATATCCATCTAGGCCACAAAGCGGCTATGGATCTGGTGCGCCGTGGCCGGGGCAAGCGCATCCTCGTGCTTACCCTCAAAAGCATGATGACGCAGTTCCAGAAAGAAGTGTGGAACCGCTTTAATATCCCGCTCACAAGACTGCTGGCGTGTCGAATAGACACGCTCATCATGCTATCCGCCACACCCCATGACGTTAAAGCGCGTAGAGTTTCTCCATCCTGCCCCGGCGGGCCAACGGAGCGGACAGTGGAATACAAAGCACCTTTCTTCCGGCCGGACCGTGAGGAGGATTATCGGGTGGCTTGGGAAGTGTTTAGCAGATTGAACGAGGGATATTGAAAATGGCAGCTCCTATAATTCTTCCATTATTGAGTTTGGCGGGACGCTCGTTGATACAACTGATGAGCCGCTGGCAGGGGGTGCTCGCGGCTATCGGCCTGGTTGTGGCTTCTGGCTTCACGATCAGGGAATTGATGCGTCAAGCAGGAGAAACTGCACTGAGTCTCTGGCCTTTATTGGCATTGGCTTGTTTTTTCTTTCTGGCCAAAGAGTTCATAAGAGCATGGCTGAAAGTGCGTAATAAAGAGATGAAAACCAGGAACGAGTAATGAGTTTGAATAGTACGAAAAGGGCGGGTTTTATACTGCGATTGTTCTCTCTCGCGGCATTCTCATGCATGGTTTTGTTTGCAGGCATAGTGGTCATTCAAAACGAGGAGTTAGGGAAGCTGCTTCCGCCAAGTACGTCTAGAACCTTGGCCATTCTGTTTGGCTATGTGGTTGCAATCCTGACTTTTAACTATGCATTAGGATTGAAAGGGAGAAACTTCATGGGGTGGAAGAATGAGGCCTTGCTCGTTGGTGGCTTCATTGTTGTATTTATTGCGATGTTTCTTCCGCATGCGTTTCCTATTCAGGAGGTTGTTGTCTCGGATAGCTGGATACCATTTCGATCAGAAGAAAACACACACTTAAAACCCAATTGGAAGTTGGCATGGGGCTGCCTTTTGGCTTTGCCGCTTTTCATCAAAAGCTGGATGGGCATTAAATCTATGCCTCTGTGGGCCTCGTTGGATAAAAATTAAACAGCTAAGGGACGTGGATGAACGACAATCAAGAATTTAATCAACTGTACCGTGATGTTTCAGAAAATATGGCGGCAGCCATGACCGATTTATCCAAGCTCACGGTTTCCAACACTGAAGGGCAAGATCGGCTTGATCACATCACAAAGACTTTGAAAGAGATGCAGGCAGGCTTTGACGAAGAGCTTGAGTTTCTTGAAACAAATGCCGAGTGGGAAAAATTTACCATGGCATTCTTCGGGGAGACGAATGCTGGTAAAAGCACCATCATCGAATCTCTACGGATTCTTTTCAATGAGTCATCGCGCCAGCAACTAATCGAAGAGAATCAGCAGAACGTTAATGAGCTTGCCCGGAAACTGCAAGAGCATGCGGACCATGCCGAGATAGCGTTGGCGAATGCTTTTCATAAGCATGCCAGAGGGGTAGAGACTGTTCGCAATGGGTGCGGAGAGCTTAAGGCGATTATCGCAGAGGAGTCAGTTGAGCGTTTACGCGTGGCGGAAGAAGCAGCATCTTCCCGGGTGAAGCGTAATCTAGTGCTTGCCTGCCTAGCGGGTGTGCTAGCGGGTGCCGGAGGCGCATCTGCGATACTTCTGGCGCTGGGGGGATAATGGGAATTTACGAGAAGGCGCCGTTTGCGCCGGAATTATCCGGCCTCGCCAAATCCATAGCAGACTATGAAACTGCCAAAGCGACCACTCACCGTGTTGATGGGCAGATTATCGGGACGGGTAAGAGCGACTTCACGCAAGGGAACGTACCGTACACCCTAAAATATCAGGGTAAGACATTTGAGCTGATTGATGTCCCAGGTATAGAAGGCGACGAGTCACGTTTTATTGGCCTGGTTCAAGAAGCCGTTGCAAAAGCCCATCTGGTGTTTTACGTAAATGGCACCAACAAGAAACCCGAGAAAGCGACAGCAGCAAAGATCCGCTCCTATCTGCGGCGGGGCAGTAATGTATGCCCGCTAGTGAACGTTCGTGGTAGTGCGGATAGCTACGAGTTTGAAGAGGATCGGGAATCTCTCTATCAGGGTGATGGAGATATAACTCTGAAACAAACTGAGGCCGTGCTTGCTTCGGTGCTTGGTGAGAATGTGTTGTTGCCCGGGCATTGTATTCAAGGGCTTATCGGTTTCTCCTCTCTGACTTTGGATCATAAGTCTGGGTGTACCACGATTCACCCTTCGAGAGATTCTGATCTTGTTCGTCACCAACGTAACTACCTGAAGTATTTTGACGATAGGGACGCTATGTATCAATTCTGCCAGGTAGAGGCGGTGGCGGAGATTTTAAGGGGCAAACTGTCGACTTTCAGGGACGATATAGTTGAGAGCAATAAGTCGAAAGTCAGAGAGTTACTTGCCGAAAATCTGGATGTTTTGAATGAATCTCTGGAGTCTCATAAGGCATTTTTGGCTAAGGTGGCACCAGAGTTTGATAAGTGCCGGGCGGCCGTTACTGAGGCTATTACTAGTTTCAAACGCCTTGCTACATCTGCCCGCCGTAACGTATATAACGAACTCTTCAACCAGTTGACTGACAAAAGTGACAATATTGTCGCGGATAACTTCGGCGAAGCTGAGGATATCAAGAAAGGTATTGAGTCTGCGTTTGACAAGCTCAGTGAGCAGGCCCAGTCGAAACTGGAGGCGGATCTGGAAAGCAATCTGAATGGCTTGCAATCTCGGTTAGATGAAAGCGTTGAGCGCTTGCTTGAGGACGTTGAGAGGGTGGAGTTTGAACAGAAGCTTCGCGCTGATCAGTTATCACGTTTTAGCTATCAGCATTCCGAAGATATGGGATGGAATCTGGGCTTAGGAGACTTTGGATCTTTCGCTTTTCAAATAGGTAGCTATGCACTAGCCGGAGCGGTGGTTGGTTCTGCTTTTCCAGTGATAGGCAATGTTATTGGTGGTGTCGTTGGAGCTGTTTTAGGTGCTGTCATGACAGGGCTGAATCTATTTATGAGTAAAGCTCGCAGGATCAGAAGAGCTCAGGCTGAGGTTCGTAAGAAAATCGAGAAGGTAGGTAATAAGAAACTTGCTGAGGTAAATGCTGAGATCAGTATTCTCATGGAGTCAATCCAAAGGGGAGTTGACGAGAGTGTTGTTCAACAGGTCGACCTTCTTGAAAGGAGTCTTGCTGCCCCATTAGAGATTATCGAAAAACAAATTTCGATACTGAGCCACTTAAAACATAAAATTGAGAAGATGCCTTATGGATCAACTAAAGCAGTTTGAAAGCCAGAAGCAATACACGTTGAAAATTCTTGGCGATTTAAGGGGGGTTCTGGAGGAGTTGCGTGATATTGGTATGGAGGTTGAAGGCGATCTCACCAAAATTGACTCCTCCGTGGCCTCCGTTAAGGATGATGTGCTCCGTATCGCTTTGCTGGGCGCATTTTCTGATGGCAAAACGAGTGTTGTTGCGTCTTGGCTTGGCAAAGTCATGGAAGACATGAATATCGACATGGACGAGTCTTCCGATAAATTGGCGGTTTATACCCCCGAAGGACTTCCCGAGAAGTGTGAGATTGTCGATACGCCCGGACTGTTTGGCGACAAGCAAAAGGAGGTAAATGGGGACCAGGTCATGTATGAGGATGTTACGCGTCAGTATATTTCTGAGGCCCATCTCATTCTTTATGTTGTCGATGCCACGAATCCTTTAAAAGATAGCCACAACGACATCGTTAAATGGGTGTTACGTGACCTGAATAAGCTCGACTCGACGGTTTTTATTATCAATAAAATGGATGAAGTGACTGACCTCACCGATCCGGTATTGTTTGATGAGCAGGCACGAATAAAGACCGAGAATCTACAAGATAAACTGAAGCGAGCGATCTCGTTGAGTGATGACGAGCTAGGCCGCTTACGGATTGTTTGTATGGCATCCAATCCAAATGGACGGGGGCTGCCGTTCTGGTTTAGTAAGCCAGATATTTACCAAACCCGCTCGCGAATAGAGGCTCTTAAAGCGGCTACTGGTGAGATTCTGGACTCAAATTTACGCGATTCAATGGTTGCTAAAACTGGGCTAGATGTTGTGTCCGATCTAGTAGCACAGCGGGTGCAAGCCGCAGATACTCAGCTTGCAGAACTTGATGTATTTGCCAACCAGCGCGAACAAGAGTCCGGGCGCATCCACAATGATATCCAACAGGGGCAGCGTGAAGTAAAGCGGCTTGGCGGTGAGCTTTTCCGGGAGCTCCAAAGTATGGAAAGCCAGTTAATGGGCAAGCTGCGACCGTTGTCTCTGGAAGACCTCCGTCCATTCCTTGAGGATGAGATTGGTTACAGCCAGGAGAGCGGTGTCGGCTACAAGCTTGGTGTCAGGATCAAAACTGCAGTGGACTCCTATTGTGATCAGACAACGCAGATTACTGCAAGGTTGTCTCGCGATATCAACAGACAGTGGGACTCCAGTGAAAGCTTCCTGAACAGCATTAGTGGTGGTGCTCTGAAGATGGGGGGGAAAGCGATTGGTCAGCTTTCTAAAGTAGATCCCCTCACGATCAAGAACACCATCTTTGCCGCTCGGGATGTACTCGGAAAAATGACTGGCTATGTTTATAAGTTCAAGCCTTGGGGGGCAGTCAAGCTGGCTGGCAATATTTCTAAGTGGGCGGGCCCTGCCGGTGCTGCATTTACTCTTACCTCTGATCTATACGGTGCCTATAAAGAGCACGAGCTAGAGCAGGAGTTGCAAAAAACAAAGGATGACATCGGCGAGCTAATAAAGTCGGCTTTTAAAGACATTTATGATGTGATTGCTGATGACGAAAAGCTGCTCAATTTCTTCGCTCCGCAACTGAAGGAATTTGAACGCCTGATGACTGATCTTGACGAGCAGGCCAGCGAAATCAGACGCAATCAGGAGAAGATTGGTCAGGTCCAGTCAAAGCTCCGAGCATTGCCTTTGTCTGGGGAGGAGGCATGAGAAGCTCCACCTTCCTGGACCAGATCGAAATCGGCCAGATCGCCCTGCCAGAGTTCCAGCAGGGCTATGCATGGAATCGAGATCAAGTTCAAGGGTTGGTACGCTCTATCTAAAATCGCTACCCGGTGGGGAGTCTTCTGGCGTGGATTAGCGATAACTCCCAAGCTAGGGGGCGTGGTGTTTCAGATTGAAAGCCCGGACAACAGGTGAAAATGCTGTTGTCCGGCCAGCAGCAGATGACCTCATTTTACGGCATCATGAAAATCGAGCCACCCGTCTTATTTGGTGTTGATGCCAATGCTTTCACTGGGCTGTATTTCCAAGCCTCTGGGAGTCCCATACACATCACATTCTTATATTGAAGCTATTGGGCGCATAACAAACAGCTGATATGTGATTTTTCTGACAATACGATAGTTCACTAATAGTATTTCTTACTCTTCACAACTCGGCTCGTTCTCGGCCTACCTCCCGCGCCTTTGGGTTTCAAACCCAAGGGGCCTTGCCAGTGGCTGCTCCGTCCTAGCGCTCCAATAAGCAGTTTCAAAGAGCTAATGTAGTCAGCGCGTGTCGTAGGGCTGTATCCCTGCGCTTCAAGCCAGTGGTGTAAAAACCACTGAATATGCTTCAATTTTATTTTTTCAGGGCGATTAACTTCTTGGAATCGTTCCTCTACAGCGTCGGTAATTTTTCGGATACGGTTTCGATGGCGCGCAGGATGCGGCGCCTTCATGTCATTGAACTTGATGCGTGCCATAACGGGTTTAAGGTTCATATGGTTAGCCCACGTAGCTTCTTGAAATATATGGGCGGTTATGGCCTAGCAGCTTCGAGGTTTTTTGCATCCCTCTCAAATGGGCCTCCTTGTCAATTGGTGTCTTTTTAATTGGCGCAAGTTGCCCCGACTCTTGTTCATACGTCTCGATAGCAAAAGCAGCACGCATTTCCCGATAGCTAATCAGACTATGCGCCAGGATGATTAGGCGGCCGGGATCAATGATTCGGTGTTTGAAAGTCTGATAAGTCTCATTCTTGTGAAGCAGGTTGGTGCTGCCTTTGGGCGAATGCTGTATCGCAAACTCTAATGCTTGCCATTGATGCTGCCCCATAGGAATAAGACGGTCGTTACTTCGTCGCCCACCCTTCGTGCCGTCAAGGATTCTACATTCTCTATGCTGCTTACCTTCACGATAAAGCCGTTCTAAGTTTGCGAGTGCCGCTTCTTGTACACGCATGCCAAAAGCTCGGGCAAGCAGTAATAAAGCTGCAGCCCTTGGGTTTTGTGCTTTCACCAAAGCCTCCGCTGCTAGTTTTACATCTTCATGGCACCCACCCTCCGGCACAGTTTTGCGAACATGGCTTCGGCGGCCTACTAGCTGGGCAGGTGAAACACTTAACTTCTTATCATGGCGGAGGCAGCGCATAACAACGTTCACTGTCGAGAGCAAATTTTGAGCGTACGAGACGGTGCATGCTAATTTCCCAACCGCTTCCAGTAGATATTCTCCGTATGCCAGGATGTGGGTCTTTGTAATTAAACGAGCGTCTCGTACGGCATAGTTTTCTCTTATCCAACACACAAATTTAGCAAAGCGAGCGTGATGGCTATGTCGCGTTTTAAAGTGCTCTTTGCACCCGTAACGGTCATTTAGCGCTGACAGCGCTGCGTAACCGAGCCGCCTGCCATAGCCAAAATTGCGTTTTCGTTGAGACCATCCCGCATACCCCTTTGGTACTGCCATAGCCCTCTCCTTAATTTGAATTTTCAATAAATAAAAAGGTACAGCTATGCGCGGCGAGGTCTGCGACTAAAAATAGGCAGATCTACCCCCCGCGCCCGACGATCTGCCCTGTAAGTAGTCGCAGTCAGTGTTCACTCCTAAAGTTGGAGCCCTGATCGTCGCTTGTGCCGCTGCGTGCACGATTTTCGTTATCGCTGTTCATCTGATAGCCGATATGGCCCAGGGAGATGTCGCGTCATCAACGCGTTAACAGGAGAGGGGTGCCACGTTGGGCATTAATGTCGAAAGCAGACAATGAGAGCGCGGTCGGGATGATGCTCGACTGACATAATGTTATGTCGCTCGCTGGGTTTTAGTTCCAGTTTATGTCCATTCTCAGTTTTTCGATTGCGTAAAACCTTCTGATAGCAAAAGGTTTTTTTACAATCTGCAGTTTCATCTCATTTTATGATGCGTTACGCACCGCGAGTTTTATGTGTGATTTTTGGAGGGTGCTATCTCGGGATAGCGTTAATATGAAGAAACACTTTTTGAAGGCGCCGTTTGGCTTTGGAAGGGTGTAGGTAAGACCTACTTCTTAATCGCTGTTTCATTTATCATCGTCAGCTGCGATGCCACAGCACCCAAGCTGTGGTTATCAAAAATAATACTTATGTTTTTATGACTAAAAGTCAACGAATTTCAGGCTTGAGGTCTATAGCTATTCATAGTGTTCAAAAGGAGCGTTAAAAGTACACTGAGCGTACTTTTAACGCTCCTTTTGTGTAGAGCAAGAATAGGCTCTGCCTCGTGAAGTACTGAAAAGTACGCTCAGCGTACTTTTCACGCATAATTTTGCTTCTTGCTGGGCCAAGCCGACGCATCAACGTGGAGGATTTCGTCTTAAGTTGTCCTAGGGCTGATCATTTCATAATACCCTGATAAAGTCTGTAGGCTAGCTAGCAACATAAAACCGAAGGCTGAGCCTTCCGTGATGAATGCCAATTCCATACTGAATGGAGCCGTTTGTGCGAGTCAGCGACCAAACATCAGCAAATTTCGGTTTCCTGGCCGAGCATGACGCGCTATTTGTGCAGCTGGCGTCAGCTGCCGAGGGAGCATTCGCTAGCGACCCCAACACCACGTTGATCAAGTTGCGCCAGCTGGGCGAGGCGCTTGCTCAGCACATGGCCGCGCTGTCGGGTATCGATTTCGATGAGCAAACGAGCCAAGCCGACCTCCTTTATCGGCTAAATCGCGAGCTGCGGCTTGAGTCCCAGGTACGAGAGCTTTTTCATACCCTGCGCATCGAAGGGAACCGGGCTACCCACCAATTTCGCACTCGCCATAAAGAAGCCATGGATGGATTGAAATTGGCCAGAGAGTTAGCGATCTGGTTCCACCGCTCCTTTGGCAATGCAGGGTCTGGATTCAAACCGGGTCCATTCGTTCCACCGGAAGATCCCAGCGCCCAGCTACGCCAGTTTCAGTCAGACATCGAAAAACTCCGCCATGATCTGCAAAACGCAAACGTAGAGCTAAACAGCAGCCAGCAACTCAGCCAACTGATTGAGAAAGAAAAGGCTGAATACGAAGCCCTGGCCGTCGCTATGGATGAAGAAGCTCGGGCGCTAGAGGAACAAGCCCGCCAACATGAAGAAGCGCTGGCGCAACAGCAAGCTGCCTACGAAAACAAAATCAAAGCGCTGCAAAAGCAGCTCACGCAGCAAGGCGAACAAACCGTTAATCAGCAGCGCCAGCAAGTGGCCAAGCAAACCAAAGCCGCCACCGATACACTGGTATTGAACGAAGAACTCACCCGCATTCTCATTGACCAGCAATTGCATGAAGCCGGTTGGGAAGCGGACAGCCAGGAAATCACCTACCAGAAAGGCGCAAGGCCGGAGAAAGGGACTTACCGCGCGATTGCCGAATGGCCCACCAGTCATAACGGCAAAAAAGGTCGAGCCGATTACGTATTGTTTGTGGGCCTTGCGCCCATCGCGGTGGTAGAAGCCAAGAAAGAAAACACCAACGTGGCGGGCAAAATTGACCAGGCCGAACGTTACAGTAAAGGGGTCCGCGTCGAGGCCCCTCTGGTAGGTGCCTGGGAGCTTACTGGTCGCACCATTGCCTGGCCTGCTGATGACGAAGGCCACTATATGGTGCCTTTCGTCTATTCCTGTAACGGTCGACCTTATGTCCCCCAGCTGGCCGAACAATCGGGCACCTGGTTTCGGGATGTACGGGACCCCAGTAACACCCGACGTGCACTGTCACGTTTTCACACGCCAGGTGGTTTGTTGGACCTACTGGAGCGCGATAAAGAAAATGCAGAAAAGCTGCTTAAGAGCGAACCCTTCGGTTATCTGAAACTGCGTGAGTATCAACAGAAGGCTATTGCGGCGACTGAAAATGCCCTGTCCCGAAACGTCCGCTCCGTATTGCTTGCCATGGCCACCGGCACGGGTAAAACCCGGACCATCATTGGCCTGATGTACCGCTTCTTGAAAACCGAACGCTACCATCGCATTTTATTTCTTGTAGACCGTACCGCCCTTGGGCAGCAGGCCATCGACGCTTTTAACGAAGCGCCTCTGGAGCAGAACCAGACCCTGAGCAAGATTTATAATGTCGCTGAACTGGGCGATATGGCCGCTGAAGCCGAAACCCGCGTGCAGGTCGCCACCGTTCAGGCCATGGTGAAGCGCATCTTTATGAGCGATCAGCCGCCGCCCATTGACCAGTTTGATTGCATCATTATCGATGAAGCCCACCGGGGCTATACACTGGATCAGGAAATGACCGAAGGTGAACTGGCGACCCGGGATGCCAGTCAATACATCTCCAGTTACCGGCGGGTGCTGGACTACTTCGATGCCGTGAAAATCGGCCTGACGGCCACCCCGGCCAGGCACACCAGCGATATTTTTGGCAAACCTGTCTACACCTACTCGTACAGAGAAGCCGTCGCGGATGACTGGCTGATCGACCACGAACCACCTATTCGCTACGAAACCCTACTGACCAAGAACGGCATCCAGTTCGAGAAAGGTAAGCCAGTCGAGGTGATTAACACCCAGACCGGGGAAGTGGATACCACTGAGCTCGAAGACGAGCTGAGCTTCGAGGTTGAGGCCTTCAACCGTCGAGTGATCAATGAGAATTTTAATCGGGTTATCTGCGAACAGCTGGCGCAGGAACTAGACCCCTTCGACGACGAAAAAGCGCTGATTTTCTGCGCGACTGATCTGCACGCTGATATGGTAAAAAGCCAGCTCGATAAAGCCTTCAAGGAACTCTATAACGGCAGCTATAACGAAGCCGCTGTCGCCAAGATTACCGGCAAAAGTGACAAAGTCGATCAACTGATTCGTCGTTTCAAGAACGAGCGTTATCCCAGTATTGCCGTCACCGTCGACCTGCTGACGACCGGTATCGATGTACCCAAGATCTGTCACCTGGTGTTTATGCGGCGGGTGCGTTCGCGCATTCTGTATGAGCAAATGATTGGCCGCGCCACCCGTCGCTGTGACGAAATCGGCAAAACCGTGTTCCGTATTTATGACCCGGTCGATATCTACGCCGCCCTTGCCGAGGTCAACACCATGAAGCCCCTGGTGAGAGACCCCAATATCACCCTGGAGCAACTGGTCGACGAGCTGACCGACGAGGACCATTTAGAAGCAGCGCTGAATAGCCCTGGCGAACAGTTGGGCGAAAGCCAGGCAGATGTAGTGCTTAGCCAACTGAGCCAGAAGGTTATGCGCGTACTGCGCAAAGCCGACAACAAAGCCGAAAGCCGACCGGCGCTGAAAGACAAGCTGGACGAACTGCAAGAGCTTTGGGGCGTCGAGCCAAAAAACCTGCACCAGCACCTTCAGAAACTAGGTCCGCGTGAAGCGTCAGCATTCATCACCCAGCACAGCGGCCTGGTTAATCAACTTGGCCAACTGAAATCACTGGTAGGCAGCGACAACATGCCCGTGATTTCGCACCATGAAGACAAGCTCATCCAGGAGCCCACCCAAAGCTACGGTGTGCACCAGCGGCCTGAGGATTACCTGGACAGCTTCAACGCGTTTATCAAGGAGCAGGTTAACCAATCGACCGCCCTGGCAGTGGTCGTCAACAAGCCTCGCGACCTTACGCGCGAGCAACTCAAGGAAGTGAAAGTGCTGCTGGATAACCACGGCTACTCGGAAGCCAATCTGCAAACCGCCGTTCGCAACCAGACCAATAAAGACATTGCTGCCAGTATCGTTGGCCATATCCGCCGCGCTGCGCTGGGCGAGCCTCTAAAGCCCTTTGAGCAGCGCGTCGCTGAAGCCATGGACCGCATCTATACCCAGCACGATTGGACATCGGCCCAGCGCAAGTGGCTAGAACGCCTGGCTAAGCAACTGACCCATGAGATCATTATCGACCGCGAAACCGTCAACCAGCTACCCGCCTTCCAAGGCGGGGCAAAGCAGTTGGATAAAATACTGGGCGACCAACTGGATACCGTACTGGATGAGCTAGGCGACGCCATGTGGCCGCAGCAGAGCGCTTAAATGGGCGGTGTCGGTCGCTTCGATATGGTTCTGGCTAAGTGGCTGTAGCAAATAGCTAGATTTTGCCGTTATTTATACATTTACAGCTTCACATGCAAAGGAAAGTGCCATTTCCTTTGCATATCTACCCCAATATGTATAGATTTTCTGTTTTTCTATACATGATCTAAGAAGAGACGCTCCGTGCTGCCAACACTGCCCCTTGAACACATCGAACAGTGGGAAACGCGCTCCGTGCTGAAAAAAGCCGCGGAGGCACATCGTTACCTGGCAGAGCTGAAAGGCGTGGCAGCGACCATTCCCAATGAAGAAATCTTGATCAACACGCTGACCTTGCAAGAAGCTCGGCACAGTTCCGAAATCGAAAATATCATCACTACCCAGGATGATCTGTATCGCGCTGTCGTGGCGGACGTTGCCAGCGTCTCACCGCAAACCAAAGAGGTTCAGGATTACGCAACCGCATTGCGAGCGGGGTTCCGCAGCGTTCGGCAGTCCCGGCTGATCCGGCTTAACGATATTCTCCTGATTCAGCAGACGCTCGAACACAACAACGCCGGTTTCCGGAAGCTACCGGGGACCGCATTGAAGAATCAGGCCACCGGGGAGGTCGTCTATGAGCCGCCCCAGTCCGCCCAGGACATCGAAGCGTTGATGAGCAACCTAGTCGACTACATCAACGATGACGAACGGTGCGATGCAGACCCGTTGGTCAAAATGGCCATCATCCACCATCAGTTTGAAAGTATTCACCCGTTCTATGATGGCAACGGCCGAACCGGGCGCATCATCAACATGCTTTACCTGGTCGCCCAGGACTTGCTCGACCTGCCCGTGCTGTACTTCAGCCGCTATCTGATCCAGACCAAAGCCGACTACTACCGGCAATTACAGGCCGTGCGCGATACCGGGAACTGGGAGCCGTGGCTGCTCTATATGCTGGAAGGTATCAGCCAGACCGCGCAGCAAACCATTGACCTGATTGGTCAGATCCGCGAGTTGATGCAACACACCAAACATCGGATGCGTGATGAATGCCCCAAAATTTACCGGCAGGAACTGCTGAACAACCTGTTCAACCACCCATATACGAAAATCGAATTCGTGATGGAGGATCTGGCCGTCAGCCGTATCACTGCCACCAAATACCTGGATGAGCTGGTCAGCATCGGCCTGCTGGACAAAACCAAGGTCGGCCGTAGCAACTTCTACATCAATTCACCGTTGATGGCGCTATTCCTTGAGCGCGCCTAACACTACTCGGAAGTACCCATGACCAATAACGACATCGTCCAAAAACTCTGGAATCTGTGTGATGTACTGCGTGATGACGGCATCAATTACTCGGACTACGTCACCGAGCTGGTGCTACTGCTGTTTATCAAGATGGTGCACGAGAATACCCAAGCTGAATCACTCAAGCGTCACGTGCTACCCGAGGGGTGCCGCTGGACGGACCTGAACGGAAAGTCGGGCCTCAACCTGCTTGATGACTACAAGCGCATTCTACTGAGCCTCTCCAGCGGCCGAGATGGCGCGGGTAGGTTGATCCATGACGACCCGCTGATCAGCGCCGTTTACGCCGATGCGCAAACCCGCCTGCGCGAACCGCGCCACCTGGAGCAGATGATCAAAGCGCTGGATCAGATCGACTGGTTTAGCGCTCAGAAAGATGGCCTTGGGGATCTCTACGAAGGCCTACTGGAAAAGAACGCCAACGAAACCAAGTCCGGTGCGGGTCAGTATTTCACGCCCCGCGCATTGATCAACACCATGGTGCGCTGCCTGAAGCCCCAGCCCGGCGAGAAGATTCAGGATCCGGCAGCGGGCACGGCGGGCTTTCTCATCGCCGCGGATCAGTACATCAAGGATCACACCGACGATCTGTTTGACCTGAACGCCCAGCAGCAGGCCTTTCAAAAGAGCCGTGCTTTCGTCGGCATCGAACTGGTGCCCGGCACTCGCCGCCTGGCGTTGATGAACTGCCTGCTGCACGGCATGGAAGGCGACGATGAAGGCGTGGTGCACTTGGGCAATGCGCTTGGTCAGACCGGCGCGGGCCTGGAAAAGGCGGACGTCATCCTCGCCAACCCGCCCTTCGGCACCAGCAAAGGCGGCGATGCCAGTATTACCCGCGACGACCTCACCTATAAAACTAGCAACAAACAGCTGGCCTTTTTGCAGCACATCTACCGCAACCTCAAACCCGGTGGCCGCGCCGCCGTGGTGCTGCCGGATAACGTACTGTTTGAAGCCGGCGTCGGTACCGAGGTGCGCCGGGATCTGATGCACAAATGCAACTTGCATACCATTTTGCGCCTGCCCACCGGCATCTTCTACGCACAGGGTGTGAAAACCAACGTGCTGTTCTTCACCAAAGGCAGCGCGACGGATAAGCACCAGGAAGAAAACTGCACCGAAAACGTCTGGGTCTACGATCTGCGTACCAACATGACCAGCTTCGGCAAACGCACGCCCTTTGGTGAGCAGCACTTGAAACCCTTCGAGGCAGTCTTTGGTGATAACGCCAATGGCCAAAGCGATCGCCAGGAGGGCGAATGGAGCTTCCATTCCGACAAGATCGAACTGCCGGAAGCCACCAAAGCCACTGATGAGAACCAGGGCGTAGATGAACGCATGATCCATAGCCGCTGGCGCAGCTTTAGCCGCCAGTGGATTGCCGAGCACAAAGGCGACTCTCTAGATATCTCTTGGCTGAAGGATAGTGACAGCGTGGATGCTGCCAATTTGCCGGAGCCGAGTGTGTTGGCGGGTGAGGCGATGGGGGAGCTGGTGCAGGCGTTGGGCGAAATGGATGCTTTGATGCGGGAATTGGGGGCTGAGGAGGATGCTGATGGGGCTCGGGTGATTATGAGTGACTTGGCTGGTGGTGAGTCATGAATGATCAAACCATACAAATGGGTTGGACTTCCTGTCAGTTAGGGACCGTTCTCACTCTGATAAACGGAAGAGCCTATAAGAAGCCCGAGATGCTGGATACTGGTACGCCAATTCTGCGAATTCAGAATCTGAATGGTGGTGAGAATTGGTTCTATTCAGATATCAATCTGCCACCAGAAAAATATTGCGAAAAAGGTGACCTTCTTTATGCGTGGTCAGCTACTTTTGGCCCGTATTGGTCGCGATGGGACCACAAACTGATTTTCCACTACCACATATGGAAGATACTCCCAAGCTACGCCATCGATAAGCGTTTCGCTTACTATGAGCTTCTGCGTGTCACAGAGGATTTGAAAGCCTCTGCTCACGGGGTAGCGATGCCCCACATCACAAAGTCTGGGATGGAAAGTTGGAATATAACCCTTCCCTCCCTCGCCGAACAAAAAGTCATCGCCGAAAAACTCGATACCCTGCTTGCCCAAGTAGAAAACACCAAAGCCCGCCTCGAACGCATCCCGCAACTCCTCAAGAGCTTCCGCCAGTCCGTGCTGGCGGCGGCGGTGAGTGGGCGATTGACAGAGGAGTGGCGAAGCACGAGCGAGCTCACTGGATGGGCGAACATCAGCCTTAGGGACCTCGTTCAAAACATTGAAGCCGGGAAAAACCTGAAGTGTATTGAAACTCCTCCCGGAGAGAACGAATTCGGAATCATCAAGATCAGCGCTGTGACTTGGGGCACATATGACGAGGAGCAAAGTAAGACCCTCCCCGAAAAAAAACTGTTCTTGGAATCTCGGAGAATAAATGTTGGTGATTTCTTAATATCAAGAGCCAATACAATTGATCTACTTGGTAATCCAGTGATTGTGCAGAAGGTTACAAAGAATCTGATGCTCAGCGATAAGGTACTTCGCTTGAACATGGACGATGAGGACAAAGCTTGGGTTAACATCTTCCTTCGTTCAATGACCGGACGTAAGGAAATCCAAGACCGCTCCACCGGCAATCAAATGTCAATGCGTAACATTGGCCAAAAAGCACTGCTCGAAATCCCGATTCCGAAGCCTCTTTATGAAGAACAAACCGAAATTGTCTGCAAAGTAGACCAGCTCTTCGCTCACGCCGATCGCATCGAACAACAGGTCAATCGCGCTCTGGACCGCGTCAATAACCTAACCCAGTCCATCCTCGCCAAAGCCTTTCGAGGCGAACTCACCGAGCAATGGCGCAAGGACAACCCAGACCTGATTAGCGGCGAGAACAGCGCGGAGGCGTTGCTGGAGCGTATTAAAGCTGAGAAAGCAGCGTCAAAACCGGCAAAGAAAACTCGCAAGCAGACAACCGCGTGATGTTCACGCGGTGAGTGTGTAGTTCGTAACTCACTATCGTAAGGAAAAGCTGAATGAGTAATCTTGCTGCCTCGCAAGACGAAGCCGAATTGACAGATAACTTTCGCCGCTTGGCCGAGCTGGTCGAGACTTGCAGAGAAAATGCCAACAGGGACGGTGAGCGCTTCAATATCTTCGCGATCCTGGGTCTTCAGCGTGATGAAAACCGCACTCACTCACGATATCTCGCTGAGTTGCTGAGCCCCACCGGGCGACACGGTGAGGGCGCCAGGTTTCTAAAAGCCTTTGTTAACGACATACTGGGCCTTTCACTCGATGTAAGTGAGCGTGTCAACGTAACCAGAGAACTCGCCACCGAAGACCAGCGACGTGTGGATATCGTGGTGGAGTCGCCAGACCTGGTTATCGGCATTGAAGTGAAAATTGACGCCGGTGACCAGAAGGCGCAGCTGCACGACTATTACACAGAGCTCAAACATCGGGCCAAAAACCGGAAAAAGGCGTTGCTTGTCTATCTCACGCTGGATGGCAAGGCACCTTCTACCTACAGCCTTAAAGACCTTGAGCAAGAGAATGTGCATTGCCTTTCTTTCGAGAAAGATATCCGCCAGTGGATCGACAATTGCGCAAGCCTCAGTATCCACAAACCAGAATTGTCCTACGCGCTTATCCAGTACAAGCGACTGCTCGAAAATCTCACCGGAGCCGGAACCTCTATGACAGCGCTTATCGCCGACAAACTTGCCAGCAACCGTGATGACCTGGAAACAGCGTTGGCACTAGAAAAGGCGCTCCCCAAGGCTAAAGCAGCGGTGATGCTTCGGTTCTGGGAGGAGCTCTCTTCCGCATTGGCTCATGCGTTTGGTGGAGCGCCGGCTGTCTATGGAGGTAAAGATCTGAGGGAAATATCCCAGAACTATTTTGATGATAGCCGAGGTGGCAAACGTGTGGGCATCAAGCTCCCAGTTGGTATCGTGAACGGTGAAACTCTCTGCCTATATGTTCACATCTATAATGCCATTCACTACGGGCTGCGTATCGAAGGTGCGTCAGGTTCGCCAGTATCACGGCCTGAAATCAAGGCGATGCTGGGCGATGGCAATGCGATGGCCGACAAGGAGACCAACTGGCTGGCTTGCTATTACTACAACCCATCCCCCATCCAGGAGCCGATCATTCTTAATTTTGATAAATTCAACGGGCCAATACTCGACCTGATGAATGAGGAGAAGCGGCAGGCCATCATCAGTCAGATGGTGGATCACCAGGTGACCCTGGTTAAAGAAGCTAAATCGCTGCTCGAAAACAGCGACGCCTAAACAGTACGAGAGGCTATGCGCCATGACATACGACTCATCCTTTGCTCAACATCGCCTGACACAACTGACTGAGCAACTGCTCTCTGACACATCAGTCTCAGGCAATATCATATTCTTTGCCGACGAGGAGGAGGGCAGAGTAGGCGGCGCAACCTGGCAGTTTGAAGACGAAGATCATTCGTTACTCAAGGACAGCGACTTTACATACATGCTCATGGAGCTATTGGATGTCTTGATCCGCTACCGCGCCAGCCATGGCGTTACGGATACCCTCAACGGCATCATTCAAATGGATAAGTCTGTACCAGGCATTCAGTGGCTTACAGCCAGTGAAGCAGAGAAGCGTCGTGGCAGTCTGAACCCGACAGTGTAAGAATGAGTAGTCAGAAGAGCTTGCTATTGAATTCTTGAAAGCCCGATCTACATAACCAAGGATTATCAATTTTTTTAGATATTGAAGCGTGGAGCTTGAACAACCTGAGAGCTTGGCTGGGCATAAAACTATAGTCTTTTTATGCCATTAACTTCTAGAAGGTGAAGGCTATGAGCGAATTATTACGGTTTTTAATTGGCGTCTCACCTATTTTGATCGTGATGTTCGGGACGTTAATCGCAGCTGCGTATGTAATCAGGTGTCGAAAAAATGAGAAAAAATGACTGACTGTACGCGTTTAGGTCATGCCAATAAGGGACTTTTAGCTAAATATGGCCATAATCGTATTGAGTGGATTTTTCTTTTCTAACGCTTCTTATAAACAGACCGTATCAGAAAGCGGGGTGCAGCAACCGGGTGGATATGTTAACCACGAGTGACCTTCCTCTGATTACTTTCATCGATATCGAAGCGTCGGGACTTGAACCTGAGAGCTATCCAATAGAGCTCGGCTGGGCCGACACGCTTGGCAACGGTGATGGGTTTCTCGTTCGCCCCCTTGACGAGTGGACCCACTGGGATCCCGTGGCAGCGTCTATGCACGGTATTCGGCGAGACGAGCTGTTCGAAAAAGGTTTACCTGTCCATGAAGCGGCCGATCGGCTTAACGACATGCTTGGGTGTGAAGTCGTTTTTTGTGACGGTCTGGGCTCAGATCAGTTCTGGCTAAATAGGCTCTTTGTTGCGGCAGGCGTCGAGCCTTCGTTCGAATTGGCTGATTTTCATCAGCTGCATACATTGCTCAGCAAGCAGCACATGGTGTCGCTTCAATACATTCTTAAAGACCTGCCCATACCTCACCGTGCGCAAGCTGATGCCGAGCGTTACGCTAAAGCCCTCCTCGCGAGCTACCCAGAAGAAGACTATCGCTAATATAAAAGTGGTGGCTTGTGTTCATCTCGGGTCTCCTTGATACTGTTTTTATATACAGTTTTGAGGTCGCCAATATGTCGCTCACCGCATCCCTGCTGGGGCGTGCTGATTCAGCCGCATTTCCTTATCGAATACCGCTTTATAGCAGCGCCGTGCGTGCTGGTTTCCCGAGCCCCGCTGATGACCACCTCGATACCGAACTGGATTTACACCGCTACGTCGTGAAGCGCCCTGCGTCGACGTATTTTGTGCGGGCGGAAGGGGATTCGATGATTGGCGATGGCATCCATCATGGTGATTTGTTGGTGGTGGATCGAAGCCTGGAAGCGCTCCCTGGCCGTATCATTGTCATCGCCGTCGATGGTGAACTGACCGTCAAAAAGCTGGACCGCATTGGCCAGCGCGCGTTCCTCAAAGCCAGCAATCCTCATTTCAAACCGATCCCACTCGAAGGACGGGAATCCCATGTATGGGGCGTGGTCACCCATGTTATCCATGGTCTGCCGGGATCACTGCCATGATCGCGCTGGTCGACTGCAATAATTTTTACGTCAGCTGCGAGCGGGTATTTAACCCCGCTCTGGAAGGTCGCCCAGTGGGGGTATTGTCAAATAACGATGGCTGTGTCGTGGCGCGTAGTAATGAGCTAAAAGCCCTGGGCGTTGAGATGGGCGCTGCCATGCACCTGCTATCGCCCGGGATTCGTCGGCAAGCGACACTGCTCTCCAGCAACTATGCGTTGTACGGGGACATGAGCAAACGCGTTACCCAGGCACTTAGCGAGTTCTCTCCCCACGTGGACATTTACTCCATCGACGAGAGCTTTGTGGGGTTTCAAGGTTTTGATCCCGCCAGTCTAGAAGCGCGAGGCCATCGCATGCGTGCCACGGTGCGTCAATGGACCGGCATTCCGGTATCGGTGGGCTTTGCCCCGACCCGGGTCTTAGCCAAAATTGCCAACCACGTGGCCAAGAAAGACCCCACCTGTCATGGGGTCTGCAAGCTGGAAGCCAATAGCCCGGCCACCCAAGCGCTATTGCAACGGCTGCCGGTCACCGAGTTGTGGGGTGTCGCCAGACGGACAGGCGAACGTCTGAACGTGATGGGCATCGAGACCGCTTGGCAATTGCGCGAGGCTGATCCCAAGCAGATACGTAAACGATTCTCGGTGGTTCAGGAACGCATTGTGTGGGAGCTGCGCGGAGAGAACGCCATCAGCTTGGATGACATGAGTTTGCCCAAACAGCAGATCATGGTCTCCCGCAGCTTTGGCCGGCTGACTGAAAGCCCTCACGATCTTCGTGAAGCATTGCGAACGCACGCGTCACGGGCCGGCGAAAAATTACGCAAGCAGGGCAGCGTCACGTCGGCGGTGATGGTGTTTGTGCGTACCAATCCTTTTCGTACGGATTTACCCCAATATCGGAACCGGACCTTGGTGACGCTGGAACGACCGACCGACGACAGTCGCGAACTCGTCGCCGCGGCCATTGAAGGGCTGAGGAAGCTCTGGCGTAAGGGGTATGGGTATCACAAGGTAGGCGTCATGCTGCTGGATCTGTCCCCCAAAATGAACCGTCAGCTCACGCTCAACGAAACACCCCAAACGGAAGCGGAGGCCAAACGCAGCGAACAGTTGATGGCGACCGTGGACAAGCTGAATCGTGAGCTAGGGCGGGGCACTATTCAATTAGGCGTGCCCCGCCAACACAATGCCTGGACGCTACGCAGTGAGCGGCGGACACCTCGTTACACCACCCAGTGGCGAGAGTTATTAAAAGTGCGTGCTTGATACAGTGGAAAGGTTGGAGGCTATGCTGCTGTTAAATGTAAACAGTTAGCTTTTGAGCAGACCAAGCTCCACAGGCCTTTTCTTCGGTAATACAAGTTACAGGTGCCCAGTAGGGGCTTTCAGGCATATATGCCTAATAGTAGGCTGCTAGGAGGCTACTGGGCATATATGCCCAATAGGGGCCTACCGAGCATATATGCCCGGTAGGGTGAGAAAGAAAGGCAAGGTTAATGTCAATCGTGGGTGAGCATTTCGGCCACAGAGGCGCTAGGCATGGCGGCTTCCCGATATAAATTCCCAGGCAGCGTGCGTCATTTTCTATGGAGGGATCCTCAATTCTGTGGGCGAAAATGGATGCGATTCGCTCAGTTATGCGCCAAGGAATACGCTGGAAGAGCTACTTGCCCTATGCGATGCCAATGCCCCTAAAATGAAAGCATTCATGAAATGGCAACGCATAAAGCGAACCGGGCGAGAGCCGTATGATCGTTTTCATCAATCAGGCCTGATTAGGAAGGGCAAATGCAAAGAAGGCAAAGCGAACGAGGCAAGCGTTGAGAGCAAAGCTGTCATTACCTCAACTATGGGAGAGCGCCAAATATGTCTCGTGGCCACGTAGTCACGCCAACCCCATTGTCCGCGTGCCGAGGCCCTCTGGAAGACCTGAGTCTAAAACGATTGCTCGATTGCCCAATGAGTACGATACGTTTGAGTGCTGTATCGCGTATAGGGATCAGCGCGGCGTTGAGGTGTGGGGAAAGAAGCGCTGGAGGGAGTTACTGCTCGTCGAGGCACGCTCGGTCGCGAAGCATCATCAACGGCCTGCGGGTCCGATAACAGGTGTCTATCACTATGAACGCCCGTCGGGCTCAACCGCATGGATTGCAGCATGGTATGAGCTAACAGCCGACGGATCACGAAAAAAACGCAGCGCCCAATTTACTTATGGCACTGACATATCCCGCTATGCTTCTTCTGATGACGCCATGCTGGCCGCGATTAGTAAACGAAAGGAAGAAGAAGCGCGATGGTACTGTGTACTGGGAGAGTGGGATGAGCGCTATGTGAACAAATAGATGGACATCAAGCATTGCTCAGAAGCTTATGAAGTATGTGGTTTTAAACTAAAATCGAAAAATTAGCGGGCCAAGCTTGATATGTTATATTAACCAACGGATAATCGTTAATAATTTTAAACCGTTGGAGTAAATTATATGCCGTCAGTATTAAATGATTATCTTAAGAAAGAAAAAATGTTAAAGCAGCTTCAAGAAGAGCTGCAGCAGCTAGAAAGTAATAGTGAGCTCAAGAAGGAGCTGGAGTTCAAAGAAAGGTTGCACGCGCTCATGTCTGAATACGGAAAAGCGGCACGTGATGTGTGTGAGATATTAGACCCTTCTAGCCTTAATGCTCCCAACAAGGGTTCAAAGGGCGCCGCTAAAGGTAGTCGTAAAAAGCGGCCGTTGAAGGTCTACAAGAACCCGCACACAGGTGAGGTGGTCGAAACTCGTGGCGGGAATCACAAGGTTATTCAAGAGTGGAAAGCTGAGTATGGTAACGACGAGGTTGTAAGCTGGGTTGTGGAAGAACGAAGCTAGACCTAGCTTTTGGTGCAGTAGGATTAGCTCTCAACTCAACCTACTGGAGAGCTATTTCTCCATTTTACCAAGTTTTTCAGTTGCATTAACTGGTCCCGTTCGGAAGCTCCTGAATAACCGGGCTTGAATTCCTGCTTCAAGTTCCGAACCAAAGATGGATCGATTTGTAATAAATCCCAGCCTTGTTGTTCATCTTTTAACCGCCCCCGCGCCATGATGAAAAATTTCGTCTCTGAGAGCGGGGGTGAGTTCTCCGTGGATATAGGTCAGTTGCCGAAGCGAGAGAGTGCTTGCTCAGTTCTGTCAGTTGGCGTGGGCGCGGTCCGTCAACAAAGAACCTCGGCGGTTAGGTGACATGGTTGTGATTATAATGACGACAAAAGTGGGCGCTCAACCGGTGGCGATTCGTTAAAAAAATGAATTCAAGCAGCAAATCCATGACGGAGTCGCTCAAGAAGCGTAACAACGGCGTTGTAACCTGGTGTGGTAGCTGTAGCCTGCAATGCATTTTGCCCACCGAGAGCTTTTCTAGGCTTTAGAAGCCAAGTATCTGATTTTTGCCTGTTGCCGAAAATCGATGTCGCAAGGAGTGTTGCCAAGGTAGCCCGATAAAGCTTGTCACCCTCGCACGGGGTAAGAGATTTTCCCTCAGTCAATCTATGCTTGAGAGCACTTTTACTGATGATGCCGAGCCCTACAGCGTGCACGCCATAGGCGGCGACTCTGTCGATAGCAGACAGAGGAATACCCTGTCGGATGAGTACATCTAAGCTCACGTTATCACTCGCACCAAGAAGCTCAGCTGCTTGTGTCTCAAGATCACGTCCGAAACCGACGTCGATCGCCGATGCCATGAGCATTTCCTTCTGGAAGGGGTATTAGAAAAGATAGCAGATCAAGTCTGGAAATGGCGGATTGGGTGCCAAGCAAAATTGCGTTTGAGTTGGATATAAGTTGGCATGAATTGAGTTGCGTGCAATGCGACCTCTTAAGAACGCACCATTGTTGTGTGATGCTGATTTTTGAAATTACTTAACCCTTGATTTAGCAGCACTGCTCAAGACCACGACCAATCTGCTGGTATACCGATGAGAGATTATGCGATGCGTCTGCGATTCACATTGAGCTTATTGATGTTGCTGCCTTTGGCGCTACTGGCCGGTTGCGACGAGACTCCGAGCGGTCGCTCTCAGCTGGCGCTGGTACCCGAAAGGCTGATGACACAAATGGGTGAAGACGCCTTTGATCAGCTCCAGAGTCAGCAGCCTGTATCAAGTGACGTCGCAGTGAACAGGCAGGTACAGTGCGTTGCGCAGAAAATAGTGAATGCCGCCGAGGAGTATTACTCAGCCGCTGAACTGCCTGACGCCTGGGAGGTTGTCGTTTTCGAGGATCCGTCTCCCAACGCCTTCGCCTTGCCAGGTGGACGCATTGGCGTAAATACCGGTTTGCTCAGGGTGGCTGAGACGCCAGCCCAACTGGCCGCCGTCATCGGGCATGAAGTCGCCCATGTGTTGGCCGATCATGGTAATGAGCGTCTCACCCAACAGCTCGGCATTAAAGCCGTGTTGTTGGTGGTAGGTATTTTCGGTGAGGGTGATTTTGGACAACAGCAGCTGATGCAGGCCTTAGGTCTCGGTGCTCAGCTAGGCATAAGTCTGCCCTTCAGCCGTACTCACGAAGAAGAAGCCGATCTCATGGGACTTGAAATCATGGCCAGGGCAGGGTTCGACCCCCATCAAAGCGTGGCCTTATGGCGCAACATGGCCACCGTCGGTGGCGGACAGCCACCTGAATTTCTATCGACGCATCCTGCGCACGGATCGCGCATTGAAGCGTTACAGCAAGCAATGAGCAAAGCTGTAGAGGCCTATAACGATTCCAACCCGGCTGATTGCTCCAGATAGTTGTGGGGAAGGGCGGGTCAATATCCCAGATGCCAAACGGTTAGGGTGGCGGTGACCATTATACCAGCAGTTTACGGCCGTAAACTTTATTGGTTGAAGACATGTACAACTTTTCTGGCATGCAATTAAGTGTATTGTTAGGCAACGTCCTCGACCTAAGCACATAGAATATCGGGGACAGATACTGCCTAGCAGTACTGGCGTTTTCAGGCCCTGAGACCAAATCGGTGACGGATACTACCTGGTAGCGCAGGGACTTTCTGGCCCCTGGGCAAAATCGGTGACAGATACTACCTAGCAGTGCTGGCGTTTTCAGCCCTGAGACCAAATCGGTGACGGATATTACCTGGTAGCGCAGGCACTTTCTGGCCCCTAGGCAAAATCGGTGACAGATACTACCTAGCAGTGCTGGCGTTTTCAGCCCTGAGACCAAATCGGTGACGGATACTACCTGGTAGCGCAGGCACTTTCTGGCCCCTGGGCAAAATCGGTGACAGATACTACCTAGCAGTGCTGGCGTTTTCAGCCCTGAGACCAAATCGGTGACGGATACTACCTGGTAGCGCAGGCATTTTCTGGCCCCTGGGCAAAATCGGTGACAGATACTACCTGGCAGAGCAGGTGTGCTCTGGCCCCCACCAGCTTGAAAGCATTACTCTGTAAGCCGACGGCACCCCAGATTGAGTAGCGCTACACTTTAGTTTCTGCAGTTGCTGGCAAGGGGCACCGGACATGAAGAAGCATTTCAGCGAAGATCAGCGAGCTGAAGCGAGGCCTACATCAAGGAGCTATGCCAGCGCATTGATCAAACGTCCGCTTCTGGCCGAGTTCAAGCTACTCTGATAGTGGTTCGGCAGTTGACGACCAAAAGCTGTCGTACTGTAACCCACCGCTTTTAGAAGTGCTCGGTCTTGAAGGCCTCACGTTGGCTTTTGAGCCCTCAAACTTTTTGATAGGCTGAAGACTACCTCTGATAGCCTTGTCCCTAGTAATTGGTAGTAAATAATGATACTTCGGTGGCAAACTAGCTAATTATTCCGGGCAGGAGCATGGGGACTATGGAACGGCGACCTTACCTTGCGTTAGAGACCAGCCGGCTGAGCAAGATCGTTAACGGCAACACGCAGGATAAAAACCTGTTAGAAGCAGTCCTCTTCGAGCTGAACTTTCGAAAAACAAGTGCAGCGAGACAGCTCAAGCGCCGAGTTGAACAACTGCTAGAGCTGTCTAGTCAGCAATTAGACGATTCCCATGAAGCGCCTCAAATACAAGAGGTAAAAAATAAGCATAATGAATCAATGACTTATAGGTCTACTGAAACAAAGGAACCGAGCCGAACCATGTCTAATGAACCAGACCAGCAAGCTGCGGATAACTTCCTAAACTCGTCAGACCCTTTCGTGCTTGAGTCGCTGGAACTGATGCGCAAAAAGCTATTAGATCTCACGGCTCGAAACAGATTGTTGAATTTCCCTATTCAACAGAAAGCTGCAGCCCTGCGGATTATAGATGAAGTTCCAAACCAACTGTGCGAAGTGCTTCTTTCTGAGCGTGAGCTTACGTTTAGATCCGTTCCGCCTCCTACCCGGGAGGAGTTAATTGAGCATGGTTACCTAGAAGTAGATGAAGAAAATGGCAAAGACCGCCAATTAAAAGCTAACCCTGATGCGAAGGAGTGGGCAAAGGTTCTCGGTTTTGATGTTAGTTATGAGTTGCCGAGAGGTGATGAGACACAAGGTGGAGAAAAGCATCAGGATGATGCGGTTCAGGTTCTGCTCTACCCACCAGAAATGGAGTCCAGATTACGTGCAATACGTAGCAAAGCTCAAACCGCGATAGAGGAAATGGGTTCAAGCATCCTCTATTTGTCGCTTGGTTTTCTGGAATGGGCAGAAAATGACAGCGGATCAAAAACAAGATTGGCTCCGCTTTTTACAGTTCCGGTACATCTGAGCCGCGGGAAGCTAGACCACAATAGTGGAACCTACCATTACACCTTGAGTTACACCGGTGAAGATATCCTTCCGAACTTGTCTCTAAAAGAAAAGCTGGCAGTCGATTTCGGACTTGCGTTACCGGAAGTTGAGGAAGATATCTCTCCTGAAACCTACCTCGATCATGTTGCTGAAGTAATTAGAATTACAAAACCAAATTGGTCCGTCCGGCGTTACGGCGCTCTTGCTCTGCTAAATTTTGGCAAGATGCTGATGTATTTGGATTTAGATCCAAAGAGATGGCCTCTCGACGAGCGAAATCTGATTAAGCATTCAATTGTGCAGCGTTTTTTCAAAAGTTCGGAAAATGGCTCGGATGAGGGGGTAGGCAATAATGTGGAGTACTCCATCGATGAGGTTGAGCAAATACATGATTTGTTCCCGCTAATCGATGATGCTGATAGCTCCCAGCATAGTGCACTTATTGATGCAGTGAATGGTCAAAACCTCGTTATTGAAGGGCCTCCAGGGACTGGTAAATCGCAAACGATAACAAACTTGATTGCTGCCGCTATGTTAAACGGCAAAAAAGTTTTATTCGTAGCGGAGAAAATGGCCGCTCTTGACGTAGTTAAAAATAGGCTAGATAAGGCCGGATTAGGGGATTTCTGCCTTGAATTACACAGCCATAAATCACAAAAGCGCAAGGTGCTTGAAGATATCAGTGCTCGTGTAGTGAAGCAGAAGCACATGAGCTCAACACAAAATATTGACGCAGAAACAATGCGTTACGAGGAGCTTAAAGAGCGGCTCAATCTGTATGCACAAGAAATTAATGAAACATGGGCTAATACAGATAGAACAATCCATGAGATCTTTAGTAGTGCGGCTCGTTATCGTCAACTGTTAGAGATAAGTCCAAGCGATATTCATATCGCTGGGCTGACAGGGACATCTCTCACCGAATTGAAACGGCTTCAGCTTGTCGATCAAGTCAAAGAGTTCCAGCAGATTTATCGAGGAATGATAGAACAAGTCGGGCAAACTGCCCAACTTCATGATCATCCTTGGTCTGGGGTAGAAAGTACGGCAATTCAGCTTTTTGACTCAGAACAGGTTGTATCTGTTCTTCGGGAGTGGCAAAAGTCACTTGATCAATTGCATGAGCGCAACCAGGGAGCTGCACATACTCTCAACATTGATGTGTCAGAGCTGTTAACGTTGGAGAAATGCGAGTCATTGGCTTTGGATCTTTACGATCTACCAGTACTCTCTCGTAAAGAGCTGTTTCAGGCGCTTGATGGGCTCGATCTCAAGACCCAGTCTGAGGTCGAGGAATTGCTTAGTCTCCATCAAAGAATTCAGGAGACATTTGAGAAGCTAGAAAATCACATCCTTTCAGAAAAGCTTTCAGCACTATCGCGTGGCGAGCCCTTGCCGGCATTTCCCGACTTGCATTTTCTATCTGGTGCATGTCGAGAAGAACATTTCTCAAATATTGTGCGCGCAACCATTAAGCTTGAGAAAGTTGAGGCTGAACTGAAGGCTCTTGACCGACAGCTGCAAGAATTGAAGGTCGCTTTGCCTTCGCCATTAAATGAGAATTTAGAGCCGACTGTTGAGGGTCTCGAAGCTGCAATCAAAATGATCGAGGCGATTGGAGCGCTTGATAGCCGGATGATTAGCCTTCGTTCGGAGCATTTTGATGAAGATGATCTCGATGCCACACTGGAAGATCTAGACGTAAAACTTCTTCACCTCAAACCTTTGCGGGAAAGGGTGAGGCAGATTTTTGATATTGAAAAATTACCTGATTCAAAGGAATTAAAAGCCTTACAAGTACAGCTACTGCGAGAGGGCATGAGTAAATGGTTCTCTGGGGATTGGTGGCGAGCTCGCAAGCAGGTTAAGGGGTTGGCAAAACAACCAGACATTAAATTAAAACAGATCAATCCTGTTCTCGCTGAGGCAATAGAATATGTCTCGGGAATGGAATCATTCGATTCACGGTTGTACAAGCGCCAAATAGGACCTGCATTTGAAGGGCTGGAAACAGATATAGAGGGGCTGAAACTTCTTCGTGAATGGTATCAGCAAATTCGCAATACTTATGGCATCGGTTTTGGTGAAACGGTAGCTATCGGTGACGGGATTTTTTCATTAGACGCTCAGCTGTTCAAAGGTGTTCAGCAGCTTCAACAGAAAGGATTCGTAAAAGAGTTGAGGGAGATACTCGCTTCACTAGATGACATTCAGGCGGTACTGCCCGGCATCCGGCATGAACTCAATCAGAACCAAAATCTTACAGGCGAACAAGGCTCTTTGCTTTCGGTACACCGTCGCTTTAAAGCGGCCGTGCATGTGATTCAGCAATGGTTTAAAAACAACGAGTTTACTCTTGAAGAAATTGAGTCTTGTATAGAGCAGTTGATAACTTTGCAAAAGGAGCACTTAACGTTTGAAGAGAATGATCTTCTGTATAAGCTCTTCGCTCCTAAGGCTGAGTTGTCAGTTGGGCCAGCTGCAGAAAACAAACGTTCACTAGAGTCAATTCGGGAAACACTGGATTTCGCGAGTTATGTCCATCGCAAGATGCGGTTTGAACCGCTCAGAAAGGTAATCCTAGCGATCAAAACGCATGATGAATATGAGCGGCTAAAGGATGAAGCATATGCTTATATTTCGGATTGGAGCGATCAGAAAGAGGCATACGATCAATTTAAAAGTAAGACTGAGCTGCGGCCCGAGCAATGGTTGACTAATCAAGATTGGAATATAGATGAAATCAGGCACAGAAACTTACTGGCGATTGAAAAGCCGGAGTGGTTAAACGATTGGGTCAACTTCGTCAGAATTCGAAACGAGATGAAAGCACAAGGGCTTGAGCCACTTTGGCATCTGGTGACGAGTGGCAGGCTTAGCATCGAGAGTGCAAGGAAAGCTTTGAGCTTGGCGATATATGATCAGTTGTCCAGAGAGATCCTCTCACAAAGGCCACACCTAGGCCGAGTATCGGGTAAGAACCAAGCAGCACTTCAGACTACCTTTTGCGAATATGATCAAAAACTAAAGACATTACAGCGTCAGAGAATTGCCAGTGTATTGGCAGAGCGTCATGTGCCTGGAGGCAATGCAGGGGGAAGAAAATCCGAATATACGGAAATGGCGCTGATAAAAAATGAGCTTGGCAAAAAGACTAAGCATATCCCAATACGTCAGCTAATTAATCGTTCAAGCAACGCCTTATTGGCTTTGAAACCCTGCTTTATGATGGGGCCCATGTCCGCCGCTCATTATCTTAAACCAGGTCACCTGCAATTTGATTTGGTCGTTATGGATGAGGCTTCGCAGGTTAAACCAGAGGATGCGTTAGGCGTCATTGCTCGTGGTGCACAACTTGTCGTTGTAGGAGACCCAAAACAACTACCACCCACAAGCTTCTTCGATCGTCAGGATATGAATGATGATGACGACGAAAATGCTGCTATGACGCAAACTGATAGCATCCTTGATGCTTCCCTGCCTCTATTCAAAATGCGTCGCCTACGTTGGCACTACCGCTCTCAGCACGAAAGCTTGATCGCGTTTTCTAATCGAAACTTTTATGACAACGATCTTGTGATTTTTCCATCGCCTCATGCTAAGGCTCAGGAATATGGAGTTAAGTTCAGCTATGTCAAAGGGGGCCGTTTTGTAAACCAATACAACGTTGAAGAAGCAAGTATTGTAGCGAAGGCCGCTGTGAAGCATGCCGTCAATCATCCAAATGAGTCGCTTGGCATCGTTGCCATGAGCTCGAAGCAGCGGGAGCAGATTGAACGTGCGGTAGAAGAAGAGTGCAAAGCAGATAGTAAAATCGCAGATGCCATAGATTGTCTAAGAAATATGGAAGATGGCATGTTCATTAAGAATCTGGAAAACGTTCAAGGTGATGAACGAGATGTGATCTTCATTTCTTGCACTTATGGCCCAAGCGAGGTTGGGGGGCGGGTTTATCAGCGGTTTGGCCCAATTAATTCTGATGTAGGTTGGCGGCGTTTGAATGTGCTTTTCACTCGATCCAAGAAGCGGATGCACATTTTTAGCTCCATGCGTGCCGAAGATATTTTAATTTCGGAAACCTCTAAGCGTGGCGTGATAGCCCTTCGTGATTTCTTGGACTATGCGGAGAAGGGCAGTATGAATGGGACGCCTCTGCATACAGGTAAATCTCCTGACAGCGATTTCGAGGTCTCGGTTATCGATGCGCTCCACCAGGCCGGTTTCGAAAGTGAAGCCCAGGTAGGTGTGGCTGGGTTCTTTATAGATATAGCGGTTAAGGACCCAAGTAAACCAGGTCGTTTCTTGATGGGTATAGAATGTGATGGGGCGACATATCATTCTGCCAAATCAGCTCGGGATCGCGATCGCTTGAGACAAGAAGTCTTAGAGCGGCTCGGCTGGCGAATTCGGCGTGTTTGGTCAACGGATTGGTTTAGTAATCCAAAAGGTGAGCTTGAGCCGATTATTCGGGAATTGCATAGTCTGAAAACTGATATGTCTGTCGATGAAGATCTCTACGAACATGATGCTGATCGTTTCGAGGAGGCCGAAGTTGATGCAGAAGCGAATTATGATGAAGGAGTATCTTCAATATTAGGCAGTGAATTTAGCTTGCGTGATCGTCTCGAAGCTTTTAGCAAGACTGTTATCGCAAAGCATTTCCCAAATACACCTAAGGATAGGTGTCTGCTGCGGCCTGCGATGATAGAAGCTTTGGTTGAGCTCGAACCTGTATCTACGTCCGAATTCGTCGAGGTAATTCCCGAGTACCTGCGGAAGTCAACTGAGCCTCAAGAGGCGAGACAATACTTGGGACAAGTACTGGAGATTGTTGCAGGGTCGGAGGTCGCACAGACTGCTGATCCCACAATTTAAAGCGGAAGGGATACGCAGTGTCCAAAGCGATAGCTAGTGGTGATCTTCCGGTTTCGACCAAAGCGGTCCTCCCGGCAAAGGCGGCATGCGTGTTTATTGGTTTTATATCGCAGCATCAATGGGAATTTTATAAAAATCAGAGTTTTGATGTGGCGGTATAAGAACATTGCACGTGCACGCTCGTTCAAGTGGGAAAACGCGCGTGCTACCTGATACCTGTAAGGCATAGGAAACCATGGAAGAACTCAAGAGCCTCGATGAGCTAACCGAAATGGACGAAAAGCACCGTCTCATGGGTGCGGTATGTGGTGGTGTTCCTAGCCTGGAAAAGATGCACGATTTCTTATCGCAAGAGCGTCTAAATCGCCAGGTCCCTGAGGAGATTAAAGGGCAGTTCAATGTCGCAAAAAATATGGCGCTTTATAGCTACTATTTCTATGCGCTGGCTCCGGAAGTGCATTTGAAAATCTATACCCTGATCGAGTACGCCCTCAAGCTCAAAGTGAAGCCTGAAAAGCATATGATGCTAGGCAAACTTCTCCGGGTCGCGCTTACTAATGGTTGGGTTTCTGACGCCGGATTTCGTCACATTGAGAACCCGTCACCAGACAACGAATGGTGTAAAGCGATGCTCAAGGGTATTCCCGATCTAAGAAACTCCCAAGCTCACGGCTCATCAATGTTGGCGGGCGACTGTCTGCACCACATCACAGTCTGTGCTGACTTCATTAATCAGCTCTTTCCTCAGGAGGAGTGCACGTAATAAACCGCGTAAGGCGGACGCCTCTGACCGGCCGCCGCTTCGCTCTGCGTTATGCATGAAGAAAGGAACTGAGCGTGCCTAATGATGATAGCTAAGCATCGAACACTTGGCCCAGATCTACTAGGCCAGGGTGTTCAAGCCGGAGAAACGGCTGCCGTTGAGAGCCCAAACGAACAGACATAGAGGTTGCCAAGCATGCAGGCTAGAGACGTATTTCTTACCCAACTGCTTCAGGGACCCAAGCAGTTCCTGATTCCAATATTCCAGCGCAAATACAGTTGGCAGGAGCCGCATTGCCAGCAGCTATTTCAAGATATCCTTCGTTCTGGAAAGTCCCCGCGTGTCGAGAGCCACTTCACAGGCTCTTTGGTGCTGATACCCAACCATCAGACCATGGCGAGTATTCCCCAGTGGCAGGTGATCGACGGGCAGCAGCGCCTCACCACTGTTACTCTCCTCATGGCCGCCCTGGCTAAGCGTGCCGCTGATCTTGGTGTCGAGCAGGTCGGGATGACGCCGCTCAAGGCAATCCATGGGTATTTTCTTACCAATGAGTATGGTCAAGGTGAAGCTGCCTATAAGTTGCTGCTGACGAAGGGGGACTGTGAAGCTCTTTGTGCCGTGATAGAAGGGAAGCCTCCGAAGAGCGCTCACAGCAAAAATGTTGCAGAAAACTTTCAGCTGTTTTGTGAATGGCTAGTTGATATCGAAACAGTCGAACAGGTTTTTCAGGGTTTTCAGAAGATCAAGGTTGTAGAGGTCGTTCTTCAACAGGGACAAGATGATCCGCAGGCAATTTTCGAGAGTTTGAACTCGACAGGTGTGGATCTAAGCCAGGCTGATCTGATCCGCAACTATGTTCTGATGCGCCAGCAGTACGAGGCGCAGACTAGGCTGTATCTCGAATACTGGTACCCAATGGAGCAGCTTTTTGGAAGCGAGGGAAGCTACCGCTTCGATCGCTTCATTCAAGACTTCCTGACGCTGGAAACTGGAAGTAGCACCTTGCTTCGCTCTCAGGATGTCTACAGCACTTTCAAGGTTTGGTTTTCCGATCGACTTGAAGACCGGGACGCCGAGGTGTCGCTGAAACGGTTGCTGAAACTGGCGCGCGCTCATGCTGCCTTCATGTTCGGGGAAGAGCAAGACAAGTCGCTGCTAGAGGCCTTCAAGCGTCTTCGCTCGCTGGCTGAAGTTGTGTCACCAACCATCATGCGCTTGTACGATGCCTACTCTCCGGGAAGCGGAGAGAGCTCGTTAAAGAAAGCAGAGTTTCTCCAGGCCGTTGATTTCTTGGAAAGCTACCTGCTGAGGCGTCAGGTATGCGGGATGCAGACCCGGTCTCTCGGTAATATTTTCGCCAACTTGGCACAGCAAATTGAGCTGGAGAAACCGCTTGAAACCTTTAAGGTAGCACTGGCCAGGTTCAAGCGAAATAGTCGCTTCCCGTTGGATTCAGAGTTCGAGTATGCCTTGAAGAATCATGAACTGTATGGGCTTCGAATACTCAAGTTCTTGCTGTCTAATATTGAGAATAGAGGCAGCAAGGAGAAAATCGCTACGAGCAGCTTCTCGATCGAACACATCATGCCCCAAAATGAAAATCTTCGTGCCGAGTGGCGGAAGATGTTGGGTAATAGCTGGAAGGAAGTTCAGCAGCAGTGGGTTCACCGGCTGGGCAACTTGACGCTTACGGGATACAACCCGGAGTACGGTGACAGAAGTTTTGAAGATAAAAAGTCTATCGACAATGGCTTCAATGACAGCCCGCTTCGCCTTAATCGCTATGTGAAGGAGCAGGACGATTGGGGCGAGCTTCAAATTCAGGAGCGTGGTGAGAAGCTTGCTGCAAAGGCGATCAATATCTGGTCTGCACTGGATGTAGATAGCAAGCTGGTTGCTCAGTACGAGCTAAGGGACCGTCAGGCACGTTCAACTAATTATGACATCGAGAGCGTGCTGGGGAAGAGTAACGTGAAGCTGTATGAAGCCTTGCAAGAGACAGTATTGGCAATGGGAGACGATATCACGCCCATTGTCAGCAAGAAGAACGTGACGTTTTACACTCTAAGCGGCTTTCTTCAGGTAGTTCCTAGGTCTGGTTATCTGGGGCTGATTATGGCGGTAGAGCAGGAAGAGCTCGACCCGGAGCTGGCACAAGAAGTCGATTCTACACACCACTGGAATTATATCCGGCATGGCAACTTGAGTGGCGTCTACAGTGGGGTTGCTAATGGAGAGCATATCCAGGAAGTGCTGCCGATCATCCAGCAGGCCTACGAACAGGCACTGTCTTGAGGGGTAACACATGCTGCTAGCCACGCTAGCCCAGGAAGTCCGCAAGCAGGTGCTGCACTATCTGCAGGCTGCGCAACAAAGCTAAGGAAAAGGCCCTAGAGGCCTTCTGGCCTGCTCAAGGGGTCCTGAGTGTGGCATTGAGTCGCTGACTCGCATCATTGGACTGGGACCGAGTCGCATCGGTGAAATCCAAGTCAGCGGAATGGTCTGCTCGTAAGCATCGGAATCCACTACAAGGATTAAGGGGATAGGCATGGCGTACTGGTGGGTCAATCTCAAGAAAACCTATCGCCAAGAGGTCGAAGGCGGGTACATGTGTTACCCAAAGCGGCCAGTCACAACAGGCTGAAAC
>JBNJJK010000014.1:0-60498 GCA_051750125.1 Pseudomonadota bacterium | reverse complement strand
CAGACTCTCTAAAGGCGTTCATCTTCGGCGCCACAATCGCTGCTGATCGCGCAATGAATTGCGCTCCTACAAAAACCCAATGCAGACACACAGCCCTGTAGGAGCCCGACTTGTCGGGCGATCAGGTTATCTAGAAGCGTTAAACTGCGGCGGCACAATCGCTTATTATCAGGCGGGGGCGTTAGACGTTTCGGGGCTGTGTGCCGCATGCAGGCGGGCAATGAGCTGATCTTCCAGCGCAAAGCGCTCGGTTAAACCACGCGCCAAGCGGTCAATCCAGGCCGGCAGCCGCGCAAGGTTTTGCTGGCAACTCACCGATGAGGCGTAATCGGTATCGAACGCCAACACCATTTCTGTTGACATCTCCAGACGCTCGAGCAGTTTTTCCGCCGTTTGAAGCGCGCTGTCGTCATTGAAGGCACGGGCTTCTTCGGCAAGCTGCGGGTAGATTTCAAAATGCCCCGCGCTGATGTAATCCATCAGCGATTCGCTGAAATGATCAATGCGCGGCTTGCTGACACTTTCAAGCTCTGCGTCACAGGCCTCTTTCAGCTCGATAAAACTTACCAGTAAATCACGACGTTGCTCCAACCAGCGGTCAATCAGGCTGTGCACGCCGCCCCAGCGCTCCTGGGCATTTTTACAATCTTCGAGCATGGGGCTCTCCTTGCTTGTCGCCGCCGTCTAGATGGCTAGACTCGCTTTTCCACTCAGCGGTGTCAATCCTCATAAGGATGGTTTGCCTCATCCTTGCATTCGACCTATTGGCTGAAGAGCATGGCACGCTGACGTGCCAGAATGATCATGCGCAGCGGGACGAGTAATAGCAGCGCAAAGCCGATCAACGTCCACGCCGGCAGCGATAGGCCCAGCAGGGTAAAGTCGATCTCGGCGCACTCGCCCGAGCCGGTCAGCACCATGGCAACCACGTCCTGCATGGGCAGGATATCCATCATGTAATCCAGCCCCGGCCCACAGGTGGGCACTTCATCAGCGGGCAACGACTGCAGCCACACGTGACGACCCGCTATGAAAGCCCCCGCTCCCGCCGTCAACAGGCCGAGGACGCCATAAACCACCTTGCCCGCGCGTCCCGCCGGGTTATGCACCGCAGCCAGCAACAAGACAATGCCCGTGGCAATGACCGCCACACGCTGGAAGACGCAAAGCGGGCAAGGTTCATAGCCACCAATATGTTCCAGCCCCAAGGCAACCGCCATCATGACGATACAAAAAAAGACGCCCAATAGCGCCGGGTAACGGATAGACGGCGTTTTCATGCTTTCTTCTCCGAAGGTAGTGCCGATAGCGCGCGCGATTCCCGGGCGCGGTCAAAATAGTCGCGTAAAAATTCATCGAAGCTGACTTGATCATCGGCTTCGATATCGTGCTGCTGCTGATGAGAGGTATCAATCAGCTGAGCCAATAGCGACTCTCGCGAACGTTGCATTGGCTTGGCTTTAAGCTCGTCCGCCTGGGCCTGAGCAAGCTCTAGCAAGGTGTCGCTTAGCGAGCCATTGCCCGCCTGCAATTGCGCAAGCAACTGTGCCGACGGGGTAAGCTCAGGGTCCTTGAGACGTGGCGCCAATGCTTCCAGAGCGTCGGCGTGGGGTGTGCCCTTTTCCACTGCATCCAGAAGCCGCGCGACCTCCGCCATTTCGGTGAAGATCTGCTCGCCCCACTCCTGCACCGAGGTCGATTCGCCGTCGCGAATCAGCGTTAGCGCCGGGTCGCGTCCACGCTCGACCACAAAACGACGGTTATCGTCGAGCCGGTCGCATTCTTCGTCCGAGATCCAGGGACTGTCGCTCAGCAAGCACCACATCAGGAAAGTATCGATAAATCGCATCTGCGTTTCATCAATGCCCAGGGGGTCAAAGGGATTCAAATCCAGGCAGCGCACTTCGATATATTCGACACCCCGAGCCTCGAGTGCCTGGCTGGGCGTTTCGTTGTGCTTGGCGACCCGTTTGGGGCGAATGTCGCTGTAGTACTCGTTCTCGATCTGCAGAATGTTGGCATTCAGTTGCTGCCATTCGTCGCCTGCCTTCACTCCCAGCTTCTGATAATCCGGCCACGGCGACGAAATCGCGTGGCGCAACGTATTGACGTAGTTAGACAGCGAGTTGAAGCAGATTTTCAGCTGCGACTGTACCTTGTTCTGATAGCCCAGGTCGGACATGCGTAGCGTGGTCGCATAGGGGGCGTAATAGGTGTCATCGCCTAATGGCTTGAGCTTTTCCGGCACCTTGCCATCGGGCAGGAAGCTTTTATCCACCGCCGGGGAGGCACCGAAGAGATACAGCAGCAGCCAACTGTGGCGTCGAAAATGACGGATCATGCCAAAGTAGCGTGTGGAGCGATAATCGTTGAAGGACACATCGGTGGCCTGCTCAAGTTCGCGCAGCCCATGCCACATATCGTCCGGCAGGGAAACATTATAGTGCACCCCGGCGATCGCCTGCATGATTCGCCCATAGCGCACGTCCAACCCCTTGCGATAGACATGCTTCATGGTGCCGATATTCGAAGTGCCATAATCGGCAATGGGTATGCTGTCGTTGCCCGATAGGCGCGACGGCATACTCCCCGGCCAGATCCACTCGTCGGTCAGGTGCTGATAGGTAAAGCTATGCAGGTCCGATAAGAAGCACAGTGCCTCGCCCGGGTCGGAGTACACCGGCGTGATGTACTCGAGCAACGCCTCGGAATAGTCGGTGGTGATGTGCGGATGGGTCAGCTTAGAGCCCAAGGCATAGGGATGCGGGGTTTGCGCAATATGGCCCTTTGCATCGACCCGCAGGCCTTCTTTTTCCAGCCCGCGGCGCAGGCGGCCGAGACGTCCCTGTCGAGCGCTGGGTAGCAAGTGATCGACCGTCGACGTCAGTGAGGGTGGCACAGTGAGTGGTTCAGGCAAGGTGAACACTCCTTGTCAATAAGGCCCGTGCACGCACGGGCCTTGGTGGAATCGGGTGGCATCGCCAGCGGCTACCCATCGAGAATAGACAGCAGGATATGGCGGCAGCCGTTCAACTTTCAAGACGCGCGACTATTTGTCCTGCTTGGCCTTGAGCAACGCCGCCCCCAGCGCACCCACTGCCGCGGGCGATTCGCTGGTCTTGGTGGCCTGGCGTTTAGCGTTCTGCCCCTGGCGACGCGATGGCTTGCGCGCTTCCTTCTCGCCGGCTTGGGAAGCGCCCTGTTGCTCCGGCTCGTCGTCCAGGCGCATGGAAAGCCCTATCCGTTTGCGCGGGATATCCACGCTCATGACCTTGACGGTGACAATATCTCCGGCCTTGACCACGCTGCGCGGGTCGTCGATGAAACGGTCGGAAAGCGCCGAAATATGCACCAGGCCATCCTGATGAACGCCGATGTCCACGAACGCGCCAAAATGCGTGACGTTGGTCACCGTGCCCTCGAGCACCATCGAAAGCTTGAGGTCCTTGAGCGTTTCGACTCCTTCACGGAATTCAGCGGCCTTGAACTCGGGCCGCGGATCGCGGCCGGGTTTATCGAGCTCCTTGAGGATATCGCTTACCGTCGGCACCCCAAAGCGCTCATCGGCAAAGTCACCGGGCTTTAGCGCCTTGAGCGTTGCGCTATCGCCAATCAGTCCCTTCACATCGCGACCGCTCTGCTTAGCCATACGCTCGACCACTACATAGGCCTCAGGGTGAACGGCGCTGGCATCCAGCGGGTTTTCAGCCTGATGAATACGCAGGAAACCGGCGCACTGCTCGAAGGTTTTGGGCCCGAGACGGCTGACGTCCAAAAGCGCTTTACGGCTTTTGAAGGCACCGCGCACATTTCGCTCGGCGACGATGTTATCGGCAATCGCCGCGCTGAGCCCGGCCACCCGCGACAGCAGTGCGCTGGAGGCGGTATTCAAGTCTACCCCCACGGCGTTGACGCAGTCTTCGATGACCGCCTCCAGGCTGCGGGATAGCTGCACCTGTGACACATCGTGCTGGTACTGACCAACGCCGATGGATTTAGGCTCGATCTTGACCAACTCGGCCAGCGGGTCCTGCAGGCGACGGGCAATCGACACCGCGCCTCGCACGGTAACGTCGAGGTCGGGCAGCTCTTTCGACGCGTATTCCGACGCCGAGTAAACCGAGGCGCCCGCCTCACTCACCATGACCTTGCTCAGGCGATAGTCGGGCGCGAGGGCTTTCAGCAGCTCCCCTGCCAGCTTGTCGGTTTCACGGCTGGCGGTGCCGTTCCCCACGGCAATCAACTGCACCCCATGCTTTTTCACCAGCTTGGCCAACTCGACGAGCGCATCATCCCAGCGGTTCTGCGGTGCGTGAGGGTAAATGGTGGCCTGATCGATAAACTGACCGGTGGCATCGACCACGGCGACTTTGCAGCCAGTACGCAGGCCCGGGTCGATGGCCAGCGTCACTTTTTGCCCTGCGGGTGCCGCGAGCAGCAGGTCTTTCAAGTTGGCAGCAAACACATCGATGGCGGTTTGCTCGGCCAGCTCGCGCAGGCGGCCCAGCAGCTCGGTTTCCAGCGCGGTGTAGAGCTTGACGCGCCATGTCCAACGCACCACCTCGGCAAGCCATTTATCCGCTGCACGGCCCTGGTCGCTGATGCCGAAATGCTTGGCAATCGTCACCTGGGCGGGGTGAATAGGGGCTTCGTCTTCACCGGGCAGGCGAATAGCGAGGCTCAACACGCCCTCGTTGCGGCCACGGAACATGGCAAGCGCGCGGTGCGACGGCACCTTGGCGAGCATTTCGTCGTGCTCGAAATAGTCGGAGAACTTGGCCCCTTCCTGCTGCTTGCCGTCCAGCACGCGGGCGCTCAGTTCGCCCTCCTGCCAGAGCCGTTCCCGCAGCTGGCCGATCAGCTCGGGGTCTTCGGCAAAGCGCTCCATAAGGATCTGCTTGGCGCCATCCAAGGCGGCCTTGGCATCGTCGACGGCGGGAATATCGCCTTCTGCCGGACGCAGGTAACCGGCGGCTTCATTTTCCGGAGTAAGCGTCGGGTCGGCCAGCAACGCATCCGCCAACGGCTCAAGGCCAGCTTCGCGGGCGATTTGCGCTTTGGTACGGCGTTTTTTCTTGAACGGGAGGTATAAATCCTCCAGACGCTGCTTGGTTTCCGCCGCGTCAATGGCCGCCTTGAGCGGGCCGTCCAGCTTGCCTTGCTCATCAATGGCCGCCAGGACCGCGACACGGCGCTCTTCCAGCTCGCGTAAATAGCGCAGTCGCTCATCCAATTGACGAAGTTGGGTATCGTCCAGGGCGCCAGTGACTTCTTTACGATAACGGGCGATAAACGGCACGGTGGCGCCTTCATCCAGAAGCGCCACCGTGGCGGAAACCTGCTCGGCCCGAACGCTCAGCTCAGTGGCTAAGCGAGAAATAATACGCTGATTAACATCCATAAATGACCACTAAACTCATGCAACACTATTAAGTGCCCACAAGGTATCACAATCCCATCGTGGCTGGCATGAGTTGCGGTATGCTAGCGGTGCCAACCCCGATCATCCCAAAAGGGACGGTTTGATTCGCGCTGAACGGCTTCGCGGCTAATTCCAATATCCTGCAGCATATGGTCACTTAAATGGCGTAAGGCATAACGCTCTCGACGAAGCTGTCGCCAGCGATACACTTTTTCCCGCCACGTTACTCTGCATTGTTGAGCATCGACCTGTGGACGATGCTTGAGCTGGCACTGTAGTGAGCACTCCATTTCAACCTCCCCTTTCTCAAGTACGTTCTCCAGTACATTCACCGGTGCAATTCCGCACTGAACCGGCACGGCATTTACGTGTTGAAGGAAGTATTGAACAGCGCCTACAATCAAACCAACGAATATTCCTTATTCACAACATCAATAAGATTGATAATAAATGGCCATGCTATCCACGATTGATCACGAGCTGTTACGCACCTTTGTTGCGATTGTTGACCAAGGCGGCTTTACCCGTGCGGCACAGACGGTGAACCGCACGCAATCGGCAGTGAGCATGCAAATTAAACGACTGGAAGAAGATGTTATTCAGCGCCCGCTTTTTGTGCGTCAGAGTAAGCCGCTACAACTCACAAGCGAGGGCCATACGCTGCTTGGTTATGCGCGACGCATTCTTGACTTGCAAGGTGAGGCGCTCAATGTCCTTCGCCAACCCGACATGGTAGGCCGCGTGCGCCTCGGCGTGCCGGACGATTATGTCATGCGCTTTCTACCCGGCGTCCTGCAGTCTTTCTCACAAGCTTGGCCAATGATCGATGTAGACGTGCATTGCGCACCGTCTTCGGTACTGTTGCAGCAGCAAGATGAACAGCTCGACCTCAGTATCGTAACCCGTGAGGTGGGAAATGAAATTGGTACCATTTTGAGGCGAGAAAAAACGGTATGGGTATCCGCTGCAAGCCATAGCACTCACTTGGTTTCACCACTACCGCTTGCCATGTTCGAAGCACCCTGCTTCTGCCGCCGCCACGCATGCAATGCGCTTGACCGCTCGGGTAAGGCATACCGGGTTGCCTACAGCAGCCCAAGCCTGGCCACGCTTCAAGCCGTAGTGGGCGCTGGATTGGCCGTCTCGGCCTGGATGAGCAGCTTGCTCACCCCCGATATGCAGATATTAAGTGAAAAAGAAGGATTCCCTGATTTGCCTGAAGCATCCATCGTTTTATTGCGCACCTCATCCACCCAGTCTCCCATTATCGATAGTCTGGCCAAGCATATTGAGGAAGGGTTCAGACTTTAGGCAGGTGGAAGGAAGATCTACGTCCCTGTAGCGCGAGGTGGTTACGCAGGCACAAACCTGAGAGCGACACCGTTATTACACCAGCGCAGCCCGGTAGGCTCGGGGCCGTCTTCAAACACATGGCCCTGATGGCCGCCGCAGCGCGCGCAGTGATACTCGGTACGCGGCCATACCATTTTGAAATCAAGCTCGGTGAGCAGATGCCCTTCAACGTGCTCGAAAAAGCTCGGCCAGCCGGTGCCGGAATCGTATTTCATGGCGCTTGTGAAAAGCAGCAGATCACAGCCCGCACAGCGGTATTCTCCCTCACCTTCTTCCTTATCCAGCGGGCTTGAGAAGGCCGGCTCGGTGCCTGACTCTCGCAGCACCTCAAAGGCTTTATCAGAAAGGCGTTCACGCCATTCGTCTTCGCTCAGTTCAAGCTTTTCAAGCCCTGCCGCCGGCTCGAGATCCAGCCGCGGAAAGCCAAACGAAAACCCGGGAATCAACCCGCCGACCCCGGCTAGGCCGGTCAGGCCTAAAAAGTGACGACGTTTCATAGCTGTCTCCCATCGTGGTCAAAAACGCGCTAACAAAAAGGGCAACGCTAAAGCGTTGCCCCTTATGACACCTCACGGGTGCTAACGTTCTACCCCTTACAGGGTAAACGCATGATTACGTCAGCTGCGGACCTGCCTGGATAATGGCCTGGTTGACGCCTTCAAATTTCTTGAAGTTATCGACAAACTTGGTCACCAGCTCCTGGAGATGGCGATCGTAGGCCGTGCGGTCTTCCCAGGTGTCGCGCGGGTCAAGCAGACTCGAGCCGACGCCTGGCACCGCCACTGGAACTTCCAGATTAAGCCCCTCGATATGCTTGGTCTGCACATCGCGCAGCACGCCGGACTGGATGGCGCTGATAATCGCCCGGGTCGTCGGGATCGAGAAGCGCGAGCCGCCTTCACCGTAGGCACCGCCGGTCCAACCGGTGTTGACCAGATAAACCTGGGCGTCTTGCTTCTCGACGCGCTTGATCAGCAGGTCGGCGTATTCACGCGCCGGGCGCGGGAAGAACGGCGCACCAAAACAGGTAGAGAACGTCGCCGCCAACCCTTCAGACGACCCCATTTCGGTGGAACCGACCTTAGCCGTGTAGCCCGACAGAAAATGGTAGGCCGCCGCTTCCTTGGACAGTACCGAGACCGGCGGCAGCACGCCGGACATGTCGCAGGTCAGGAAGACAATGGCGTTCGGCTCGCCCGCGAGGTTTTCCGGTACACGCTTCTCGACGTGCTCCAGCGGATAAGCAGCACGCGAGTTTTGCGTCAGGCTGTCGTCGGCGTAATCCGGCTCGCGGCGGTCGTCGAGCACCACGTTTTCCAGAACGGTGCCGAACTTGATGGCGTTCCAGATGACCGGCTCGTTTTTCTCGGACAGGTCGATGCACTTTGCGTAGCAGCCGCCTTCCATGTTGAACACGGTACCGTCGCCCCAGCCATGTTCGTCGTCACCGATCAGGTAACGGGCCGGATCCGCAGAGAGGGTGGTTTTACCGGTGCCCGAGAGGCCAAAGAACAGGCAGGTTTCGCCATCTTCACCGACATTGGCGGAGCAGTGCATGGGCAGTACATCGGCGTCGGGCAGCAGGAAGTTCTGCACAGAGAACATGGCTTTCTTCATCTCACCGGCGTAGCGCATACCGGCGATAAGCACCTTCTTCTCGGCGAAGTTGATGATCACGCAGCCATCTGAAGGGGTGCCGTCACGGCTGGGGTCACAGGCGAAATCAGCCGCGTTGAGAATCGTCCACTCGTCCTTCACGGCCGGGTTGAAGGCCTGAGGCCGTACAAACATGGTGCGCCCGAACAGATTTTGCCAGGCCGTTTCGGTGCTGACCCGCACCGGCAGGTAGTGGACGGAATCGCTGCCCACGTGCAGCTCGGAGGTAAAGTGCTCGCGCGCTCCAAGATAGTCCTCGACGCGCGCCCACAGCGCGGAGAACTTTTCGGCATCGAAGGGTCGGTTGACGCTACCCCAGTCAATGCTGTCGCGGGTAGACGGTTCATCGACGATAAAGCGGTCTTTCGGTGAACGGCCGGTACGAACGCCCGTGTTCACTACCAGGGCACCGTTAGCAGACAGGCGGCCTTCGCCACGGGCCACGGCGCGCTCGATCAATTCGGCGCTGCTGAGGTTAACGTGGGCTTGATGAGCGGCTTGAGTCGTGGTCATGTCGATTCCTGGGCCTTGCGGCCGATTATCTCGTTTACCGGGCGTCACCGACGCCTTTCAAAAGTTCATCCCGGCGATTGGCTGGGCGCTTGAGTGGGCGCATTATGGCAAAAAGAAAGCCCCCGGAAAACGGGGGCCTAACGCAAATATCTTGTAGTTAAACTACGACATTGACACTACATTTTGTGTTGCGCCGCAGTATTTTTTCAAACGCCTGTTTGGCGATATCGCCCGAGTGACTGGTGTGTCTGGCGCCGTAGAAAGCCGTTTGAAAACCGGCTACGCCCGGCACGACTACAAATTCAGTGAATAGTCGGCGCAGGCGCATCGGGGTCGGCCAATAAACTTTCGATTTCCGCGGCCGTGTAGTGATATTTCGTGTGACAAAAATGGCATTGGGTATCGATCTCGCCCTGTTCGCGCACAATATCCCGCAGCTCATCGCCGCCCAGCGTCAGCAACCCACTACTCATGCGTTCACGTGAGCAGGTGCAACCAAAACGCAGCGCTTTAGGTTCGAATACCCGAACGGTTTCCTCATGATAGAGCCTAAACAGCACGTCGCGCTGCTCGAGGCCCAGCAGCTCTTCGGTCTTGATGGTATCGGCCAGGTGTACGCTGCGCTCCCAGGCATCCACATCCTGATTTTGCGAGGCGTCAGGCAAGCGCTGCAGGAGCAGGCCCCCTGCCCGCTCGCCGTCGGCGGCAAGCCATAGCCGTGTGGGCAGCTGTTCCGACTGGCTGAAATAGGCTTCCAGGCAGCCGCTCAGCGTCTCGTGATCAAGCGCAACGATGCCCTGGTAGCGGTTGCCGTCGCGGGGATCGAGGGTAATCACGATCTGGCCTTCACCTACCAGATCTCGAAAGCTTGCGTGTTCGCTGGGCAGGTCGCCGCCGTCGGCGATCCGGGCGATCGCCCGCAGTTCACCGCCGGGGTTGGATTCGGCCATCATCAGCGACAGAACGCCCTGGCCGCGGACTTCCATGCTCATGGTGCCGTCCAGCTTGACGGTATCGGTCAATAGCGCCACCGCGGCTAGCAGCTCGCCTAGCAGTTGGTTGACCGCCGGGGGGTAGGCATGGCGATCCAGCACCTCGTGGTAGGCGTTGGACAGCGTCACGATTTCGCCGCGCACGTTGGTGTGGTCAAACAGAAAACGTTGGATTTGATCAGACATAAGAAACCGTTACAGAATTTGGAGGGACGCCAGTGAGGATTCACTCACCTTGGTGGCGTTGAAAGCGCTGGATTTCACGGCGCTGCTTTTTATCAGGCCGTTTGAGCGGATGCTGCATCACTTGATTGTTCAACCGGCGCGCCTCAGCTTCGCGGGCACGGTGTTGAACACTTTCCTGGGTTTCGGTGTAGAGTTTGCGCGCCTCCGGCGCCCCGCGTCGCTGGTCGGACAGCGCGGTGACCTCGACCTCGAGCACATCCCACCCCTGGGGCACCTTGATCAGTGCGCCCAGTTCGACGTTTTTGCTGGTTTTGGCGCGGGTGCCGTCGTATTGCACCTTGCCACCTTCGATGGCCTTCTTGGCCAGCGCGCGGGTTTTAAAAAACCGCGCGGCCCACAGCCATTTATCCAAGCGAACGCTATCGCTCATTAACGCTCTCCTTGCTGCTCAAGCACGCGGCAGCAGTTGGGCAAATCGGTCCAGTGCAACAAATTCCTCGAGCGCCTTTTCCGGCCGCTGGCTATCGGGCTGCTTGATACCCATTAGATAGCGGATACCAAAGGTCCGGGCGCTGGCAAGCACGTGAGGGTTGTCGTCGATAAATAAGGTACGCGCGGGATCAAACGGTTCGAGCGCCTGCAGCGCCGACCAGAAGGCTTGCTCTTCTTTTGCCGCACCGACGTCTTCCGATGAAATGATGGCGTCCAGGTAGTTTTCCAACCCCGTCAGCGGCAGCTTGAGAGCCAGGCTGGCCCGGTCGGCGTTGGTTGCCAGTATCACGCGGGGATGGGCTTGCTTTAACCAGGTCAGAAAATCCAGGGCGTCGCCGCGCAGGCCGATCAAGTGCTGCACTTCTCGCTTTAGGGCAACGATATCGACGCCGAGTTCGCGACTCCAATAGGCCAGGCTGTACCAGTTGAGCGTGCCCTGCTCGCCGATGATACGGGCGCGTAGGGTGTCTTGGGTTGCCTCGTCCAACTGGTGAAGTTCGACGTAGCGGCGTGGTAGATGCTCCAGCCAGAAATGGCTGTCGAAGTGCAGATCCAGCAGCGTGCCGTCCATGTCCAACAGTACGGTATCAATTTCACTCCACTCGATCATTGCCACTCCCATCGCGAACGTTATAAGCGTGGTATTGTAGCCTAACCGCCGTTCACCAGCCATGGAGGCACCATGTCCCGCTACGACTCGACCCCTGACCGCGCTGCATCGGGCTATCCGCAAAAACCGCAGATCCTGACGCGCAACACCGTGGCGCAAAGCCGTTTATTCCAGGTCGAAGCGCTCGACCTGCGATTTTCCAACGGCGAAGAGCGTCAGTTTGAACGCCTGACCGGCGCCGACAGAGGCGCGGTAATGATCGTGGCCATGCCCGATCCGGAGCACGTATTGCTGATTCGCGAGTACGCGGCAGGCTTCGAGGATTACGTGCTGACACTCCCCAAGGGGCTGGTGGACCCCGGCGAAGATGTCATCACCGCCGCCAATCGGGAGTTGATGGAAGAATGCGGCGTTGGCGCGCATCACCTGGAGCCGCTGGCCGAGCTTTCCCTGGCACCCAACTACATGCGCCACCGCATGCAGGTATTGCTGGCCACCGACCTCTACCCCAAGCGTTTACCGGGGGATGAGCCCGAACCGTTGATTGTGGAAACCCACGCGCTGGAAGAACTGCCCGCCTTGTTGATGCGCGAGGACTTCCACGAAGCGCGGGCCATTGCCGCGCTCTACATTGCCCGCGATAAACTCCGCGAAGAGCGGCGTGACCGCGCCAACGACCTGCTATAACGGGGACGGCCAGGCGGCCATCCCCGCTCTGCGAGGAGTGCTTTACAGGTGGTTTTTCAGCGAAATCCAGCGCCGCTGGCGATGGCTATCAAGCCCGGCTTCCAGCAGCGCCATGCTGCGTAACGCATCGTCGATAGCCACCGGCAGCGGCCCTTCTTCAAGAATCGCGCTGGCAATACCCTGATAATAAGCCAGATAATCGCCGGGTTGGGTGGGGTGCTCACGGCGCACCAGTGGGGCGTCTTCCCCCTCGCCTTCCCGCAGCGTCAACACACCGTTTTGCGTATCATCTCCCCACTGCGCCGCGGGCGACTCACCGGCCTTCAAGCGATCTTCCTGGGGGTCAAGGCCGTATTTGACGAAGCTGCCCTGGGTGCCGTGAATCCGGAAACGCGGTGTCGGCTCAGCCACCAAGGTGCCTGCAGCCAGGGTAACGCGAAACCCCTCGTAATCGAGCAGCGCCAGGAAATCGTCATCGGCCTTGGCGCCCTCACGCAGCGCCGCCAATTCCAGAAGGATGGCGTTTGGCATGCCAAACAGTTCGCAGGCCTGATCCAGCAGGTGGGGGCCCAGGTCGTACCAGATCCCACCGCCGGGAGTGGCTTTCTCACGCCAGCGGTCGCGCACTTCCGGACGAAAGCGGTCGAAATGCGATTCGAAGCCGGTCACCCGTCCAAGCGTGCCCGACTCCAGCAGTGCCTTGATGGTCAAGAAGTCACTGTCCCAACGCCGGTTATGAAAGACCGAGACCATCCGCTCTTTATTAGTGGCCAGTGTTTTCAGCTGTTTGGCTTCGGAAAGCGTTACGGTAAACGGCTTATCGACCACCACGTGCTTACCGGCCGTCAGCGCTGCCTTGGCAAGCGGAAAGTGCGTATCGTTGGGCGTGGGAATCACGATCAGGTCGATATCCTTGCGTTCACACAGCGCGAGGGCTTTGCTTTCCACCTCCACGTCGGGTAAATCAGCATGTACTTTTGCCGCATCGCTGGAGGACACGGCGACAAGATCGAGCCCCTCCGTCGCCCGAATAAGCGGCATATGAAACGTTTTACTGGCAAAACCGTAGCCCACTAGGCCTACATTAATAATCGCCTTCATTACATTCCTTACTGGACAATCGAATTTGCTAACGTCACTCACGGCCACTTTATCGGCAAACGTGGCTTACGATATTAAGGTAGATTGTGGCATGAGCGAACCCCGCAAACCAGATGCCGCCGCTGTACCATAGCCAAATACAACCATAGCCAAATACACCACTTACATCACACCGAGAGTTCCCGTGAGCATTAACGCGCGTGAGTTTTATCGTAACGGGCCAGCACACCGGCTGGAGCACGCCAGTAGCTTTGCATCGATCCGCCGCCAGTTTGATTTTCGTTCTATCGAAATTGGCCGCTGGGTAACAAGCGTCGAGCGCGATCGTGCAGCAACGCTGTTCCACGATGCGCTATGCGATTTGATGGTAATCCTGGAAGGGCCGGAGACACTGATATCGCTGCGTGGCTCGCTGGCGTTGCAGTACGGTAGCGGCGGCCGGCCGGGGGTATCAGCCCATTACGACCCTCGCCAGCGCAGCTTTGCGCTGGCCAAAAACGCGGGTCCGGGGAGCATCGCCCACGAGTGGTTTCACGCTTTCGATCACTATATTGCCAGCAAGTGCTTTCGCACCCTGCCCCGCGACATGTTTGCTTCCGCTGCCTGGCTTGCGGATGCCACGGCGATCGCCCATCCGCTGAACCAGCGCCTTTTGCAGTGCTTCAAGGCCGTGTTGCTCCAGCCTGAGGGCGACCAGCCGAGCGAGCTGTTCAAGCACTCCGCGGCCATGGACAAACAGCTTGGCCAGCTTTATTACAGCCGCCCTGAAGAGCTATGCGCCCGGGCGTTTGAAGCCTTTGTGCAAGACGCAAGTATCACTAACCACTTTTTGGTCAAAGGCAGTAAGGCCTCGCCAGAAGCAGAACGGGGACTCTACCCCCTAGGCGAGCAGCGTGAGCGGATCAACCGGCTATTCGGCGTGTATTTTTCGTCACTTGGCGAGGCGCTGCGGCGGGAAACCTACCCCAGCTCCCAAACCAAAACTAGGTGAGGCGGCTAAAGCCCCTGGGCGCCGCGACGCAACCAGTTATGCACGAACGCGAGCTTATGGCGGGCATGCTGTGAAAGCACGAACGGGTACAAATCCGACAAGCCCATTGAGCGGTTGATATGGTTGACGCCCACCGTGAGCGAGGCCGCAATGTGGATTAACTGATCGGCATCAGGCTCTGAATAAGGGTCCCACCCGGCGCTGGGTATTTGCGGCGACGACAGCCCTGTAGCGACAAAGCTGTCGGCAATGTCGGTCAGGTGCAGCAGGTGCGCCGCCGTTTCCGCCCAGTCCTCGTGGGGGTGTGCGGAGGCATAACTGGTCAGGTAATGCTGCTTCCACTCCGGCGGTGGGCCGTTTTCATAGTGGTAGCGCAGCGCTGCCGGGTAATCTATCCGCTCGTCACCGAACATGGCGCGGAAGGCGTCAAGAAAGTCCTCGCGCAAGCTCAGCCGCCACCAAAGCATGTGGGCGATCTCATGGCGCATATGACCAATCATAGTCCGATAGGGCTCATCCAGCGCCTCACGCCGCGTGGCCACCAACACGGGATCCACTTCCGCCACGCTGATAGTCACTATGCCCTCGACATGCCCCATGGGCACCGGGGTTGGGCCTTCCGCCAACAAATGAAACACCGGCGGGGCCCCAGGATCCTCCGGCCGGAACCAATGCCAGCGCCCGAGGTTATCCAGTGCCCAGCGCTTGGCCGCTTCGGTCTTCGCCCAGTTGGGAATGGCATCGGGAATGGACGGGTCTGGGGCCAGCGCCGTCATGGCACAAGAGCGGCAAAAGGCGCCTTCTTCCGGCGCAATCCAGTTACAGCCGATGCGCTCCCTGTTGGCACAGAAAGGCGGCATCGGCAGAAATGCCCGCGCCTGGGGGTCGTAGGCAACCGGAGTACCGTCTGCCGTGGTTAGGTTGTCGAACCAGAGACTACCGGTTCCAACCGGGTTGGCAAAAACACGCATTGTACGAGAACTCCATGTAGAACGTTGGCATCTATCTTGCGCGTCTTAACGGCCTACCCACAAGTGCCGTAAGAAAGATACCCGCCCCTCTGTCGTGGGTGGCATTGTACCCACGATTGAATTCAAGCACTTCCAGCACTCGCAAACTGCATAGTTACCTGATTGTCAATCAATCCGGGTGATGACATGGTGGTCAGGGTCGGCATACCACGGCAGACTAAGGCGTGTATTTCGCTCCAGCTCGGCAATCACCTGGGCGCCCAGCAGGACAATAATCGCGCCGACCTCAAGGCTAAGTAGCACAATCACCAGCGTTGCCAGGGAGCCGTACACGGCGTTGACGAACGAGAGATGGGTAAAATAGTAGACCAACAGCAGTCGCACGCCTTCCCATAGCAGCGCCGCAACGAAACCGCCTACCACAGCCCTTCGCAACGCGATTTTTACGACCGGAAGCACCTTGTAGATGGCGCTGAACAACAGGAACACCCCCACAAAACTGATCAGGTTAAGTACCGGTCCGGAAAAACGCGCCAGCGGCAATTCCCGCTCAAAGATTGCCAGCACCAGTGAATTGAGCGAACTGGCCAGAGTGACTACAAGGGTCAATGCCAACAGTCCCGCGCCTAACACCAGCATGAAGGCGTAAGGCAGCATCACGGATACCCAGGCGCTGCGCCTGACATGCGGGGTCTCGGGCGCATGGAATATAATCGCCAGTGCATCTTCGAGCATCCGAAAGGCGAACGAGCTGAACAGCAACATGATAGGAAAGACAAAGATGCCGATCACATCGCGGGAATCCAGCAGGCCGCGGACGGCTTCCAACAGAACCTCGGCATGCGCCGGTGTCAGGTGACGCGCTTGAACAGCCAACACATTAAGCAGATGCTGCTCATCCACGACTTGCGTCAACATCACGACCAGCAACGCAAAGAGCGGCACGATGGAAAGCAAAATATTGTAACCCACCCCGCCAGCCAGCAGAATGCCGCGGTTCCTGAGAAAATTGCATAGCACTCGCCAGGCAAAGCGGGCCAGCCTGGGTAGCAGAAGGACGATGGCACTGAGGAATACGCGATATCGAACCATGATTGGCCACTCTCCTTGTTCGCTGAGGCCATGATACGCCTATCGCGCTGTCCATTAACAAGAATGGCCGATAATAAAAGTGCATCACATGCTCTATGAGCCCTGAGGAGGAATGCGGCAAGACTTGACAAGTCTTGTACGCCTGACCACAAAAAGATAAACCTGCTGAGTTAATCAGCAGGTTTGTTTAATTCATCACAGAAGTCAGTAGCTTGGACGCTTAGACCTGCTAATTTTTAATTGCCTTCACTCCGTAATCCGAGGGATTCACAATACCTTCCAGCTTGCCAAGCTGCGACAAGTCACTTTGGGTGATGACACTGTCGATATTGGTGTCGGGGAAACGTAGATTTTTAATCACGTTAACCTGACTAGGCATACCTTTTCCGTTGACATCCATGACCCAGGCAAGGAACCCACCCGAAAATTTGGCCAGGCTGCCAATTGGGTACAGACCATATATTTGAATGTACTCCACTAGCACCGTTTTATCGTAAGCAGTGTCGGTCTCATGAATCCTGCGGTAGGCGTCAAGTGGTGAGCGCGGAGGCTCGCCGTTACGCGCGTAAAGAAGTTTATTAATCGCCTTGATTACCGACACAAGCCGCACCAGCTCCGATAGCTGTTCGCCACGCTTACCCGCCGGGTAACCAGAGCCATCTAAGCATTCATTCGCATTCTCGATGACATCGCGACAGGTGGGGCTTGGCTGCCAGCCAAGCTCACTAAGTTTGTCACGCAGCGCTTTTACATGGCCGCTGAGAAGCGCTTTTTGGGCTGGATTCATGTTGACCTTGAGCGATGGCAACGCCGCGCTGATCAGCAAAGGCTTGCCTAGAGTATGCAGCAAGGCGCCTAACACAGCCTCCCGTACCTGAGGGTCATGCGGATCGCGGGTCAGAAGTATATCAGCCAGTTGCCCAGCGACTTGCACGGCGTGCCTCACCCAGTCTGACTCATCGCGAAGAAAGGCGAGCGCATAGAGAAACGTCTTGCGATCCTGCTCCGCAAGATAGCGTAGAGTATCAACGCAATCGTAAAAAATTTCAGTCGGGAATATTTGCCGAGTACTCATGTACATCAGCCCTACTTGTAGCTGATGAGATACGTCCATTACACCGCGCTCCATGGGTGACTGGCGAGAGCGCTTATCACGTTCCTGAGCTTCTCGTTGCTGGATTTTCTTCTCCTTGGCACCAGGAATAAACAGCGACGAGTGATACACCATTTTGTCGTTCGTTCCGGTACGGAAAGCCGCCTCGCGTTCAGATTCATTTACGTAATGAAACAGCGCCTCGGTCTGTGCTGTTGATAAATTCATAAACTGAATACCGACGGCTGCATAGCCATGGTTACCGAAAGGGCGTATATGACGAACTTTGCCCTGGGAAAAAAAACTATCGCCGTTGGGAAACTCCAACGTTACCCCAGGGATATCCTGATCTAAGCCAATCGCAATGCTATCCGCTAAATCAATGTCGATCATGCAACCGCCAATAGACAAGTTTCTCAACCTACCTGGCACACTGAGTTCATTGAGATAAACTTCAATACTGACCCGGGTATGCATGCCCAAAATGAACGGGATGCGAACGGCGCCTCGGTTCTCCTTCACAAACACCGTTTCCGGCAGCTTGCACTCCAGTCGATACAAGGTACTGTCTGTCTTGAGCAGCTTGGCGGCAACATTACTGAGGCTATAGGTATCGCGTTCAGTACCATGAGGCCCTTTCAAAGCCTCCAGGTCAAAACTCAGGCTGCCGGTGGCGACATAACGCTCAATATCTGATCCAGCGTACTCCACCTCCAGTACCATGCGCCCGATATCCAGATTCAACTCAACAACGTCCGCCTTTAACGCATAGGGCATGTCCTTGGAATATATAGATAATTCATGAGAGTGTTGAAGCAGTGAACGAATCACGCTTGCTGATGGGTTTTCGTAAAGGGTTGGAGCCGCCATTTGAAATACCTGCGCATGCGCTAGTAATAATTATTTACCCATTTCAAGAGCATAGGTTTTTCTTTTATATGACAGACTATATAGACTTAATCGGCATGGGTATCGCTAGGTTTGTAATGATTTGTTCTTAAATTAGGTACTAGCACTTTAGTCTTGCTCGCATGCGTAAACTAGTCCACTCTCGTCTAATTTAATAGAAGGCTATCTATTTAGTGCAGATTGCACGGGGACGCTGTCTTGTATAACGAACGCTCAACGATGGAGGCTCAACAAATGGTGCATGAGCTAATTGCTCAACAAGCACCTCTCAGCCGTACGCTGGATGCCATCGCCAACTGGATTGAGCTTATGCTGTCGCCCGATGCCATCGTGGCGTTCATGCGCTTCAATCCTGAGCAAAAGTCCCTGAGCCTCTACCCTAGCCAACGCTTCTCTCTTCGATATCAACATCAGTTGCAAGAAGTGCCGATTGGCCCTGGCTCGGCTTCTTTCGGTTGTGCGGCCTACCATCAACAACTGGAAGTTACTGAAGACATTCGCACTGATTCTCGCTGGCTAGCGTTTCGCGACGCCGCAGAGCAAGAAGGACTGCGTGCCTGTTGGTCAAGCCCTGTGATGACAGCCACTGGCGAGTTATTGGGTACTTTTGGGACTTACTACCGTGTGCCCTGCTCCCCTGATGCAACTAGCCAGGACCGGTTGCGCCTGGCGGCATCGCTAGTTGCGTTAGCCATCGTACGCGACCGTGACTCCCGTCATCATCGTAGCTTGTCGGAATGGCACCGCTCTCTGTTTGTGAACCACCCAGACGGCGTTTACGAGTTTGATTTAGAAGGCCGCTTCCAACGCGGTAACTCTGCTCTATCTCGCATTACCGGCTACCCTGCAGAGGCGCTGATCGGTCATCACTTTAATGAGTTTATTGAGCCTGATTACCAAGCGCTCACCCAGGCTAGCTTCGATATCGCCAAACGGGGTGGCGATTGCCAATACGAGACCATGGGTAAACACCACGACGGCCACGCCTATTATTTAGATATCCTCAACTTTCCTGTGTCGGTTGATGGTGAGATTGTCGGCGTCTATGGCATCTGCCGTGATATCACGGCAGATAAGCAAGCGGAGGCGGCTCGGCGCCTGTTGGAGCGAGGCATCCAGGCGACCCCCAACGGGGTGCTCATGGCGGATGCCAGCCAGCCTGACATGCCACTGATCTATGCCAACGACGCCTTTTATCGACTCACTGGGTACAACCAAGAAGAAACGTTAGGGCGCAACTGCCGCTTCCTGCAAGGACCGGATACGGATCAACAAGCCGTCATGGCCATTCATCAGGCGATTGCTCACCGGGAGCCGGTTGAAACACCGTTGCTCAACTACCGTAAGGATGGCACGCCCTTCTGGAATCACCTATCGCTCAGCCCGGTATTCGATGAACACGGCCTGTGTAGTCACTACATCGGCATTCAACAAGACGTTACCCAGTATCGCGCACAGGAAGCGCAACTCGCCTATCAGGCGACGCATGACCTACTGACCGGGCTTCCTAATCGCACGGCGCTGGATGAACGGCTGGAAGAAGCCTTCGAGCGCGCCCAGAAGTCGCAAGACATGGTGGTGGTCATGCACCTTGATTTGGATGACTTCAAAACGGTCAATGATGGACTGGGGCATCACATCGGTAATTTGTTACTGGTCGCGGTGGCAGAGCGTCTTCAGGGTCTTATCGAACCGGGCGATACCGTGGCCCGGCTCACCGGCGATGAGTTCGCGTTGGTATTTGCTGGCCTGGAGGGTCGCCCGGCAGGAAAAGTGTTCGCGGAACGTGTTCTAGATGCGTTCACACTGCCTTTTCAGATTGAAGGAAAATCCCTGCATATCAGTGCCAGCATTGGTATTGCCTGCAACTGCGGTGATGTGGATCACGCCCATGAGCTAATTCAGCGCGCTGGCTTGGCCCTGGAAGATGCCAAGCAACAGGGTCGTAACACCTGGCATTGGTATCAGGGCGACGTGCAACGGATCACCGAAGAAGCCGTACTACTTCGCCACGACTTGCATACAGCCCTGCATAAAGAGCAATTCGAGCTGTATTATCAGCCTATCGTAGAAGCAGTCAGCGGACGTATTCATGGTCTGGAAGCGCTAATCCGCTGGCATCACCCCGAGAAAGGTATGATTTCACCCGGCGTGTTCATCCCGCTGGCTGAACGAACAGGCCAAATTATCCCCTTGGGCCGGTGGGTACTGCATCGCGCCTGCCAAGATATTGCCGCTATGATGGCTGCAGGCGAGCGTGTGGTCCCCGTGGCCGTCAATATTTCATCACTTCAGTTTCGACGTGAAGGATTCCTTGAGGAAGTCCAACGGGCATTAGCCGAAACCGGTCTGCCGCCTGAGTTTCTTGAACTTGAGGTGACCGAAAGCGTACTGCTGGACGGTGCCGAACAGGCCATAGAGTTGATCAACAAGCTTAAGTCGATGGGCATTAAGGTGGCACTTGACGACTTCGGGACAGGCTTTTCAAGCCTGAGCTACCTGCGCGATCTTCCCATCCACAAAGTGAAGCTCGACCGAGCCTTTATCAAAGATATAACGACCAGCCGCAATAATGCCGCCATTGTTCAGGGGATTATTACCATGGCCCACCATATGGATCTGGTCGTGGTGGCAGAAGGTATTGAAGAGCGAGAGCAGCAACAGGATCTAGTCCGCCGTCAATGTGATTTTCTACAAGGTTTCCTATTTGCTAGACCGATGCCAAGAAATGCCGTCGTAGCGCTTCCTGATGTATTGCCGGCCCCTTGATACGTAAGCCAGTAAAAAATTAGCTATCGCGTATAGAAGAAGGCTCACGTTTATGCGTGAAGCCTCACACGCGAGTTAAGCATCAGTAAAAAACCAGGAAGTATGAGGCAAAACATACCGACCATAAAAAACCCGCTGAGCTATTCAGCGGGTTTTTTTAAAATTCTTGGCGGAGGAGGAGTCCGCATACACGCCTTCCAGGAAAGTCCATGGCTGCACACTAACAAGCTGTTAGTATTGATAAATATATCATTAAGCGTCCAATCTTTTCCAATTAGATCCAGCTTACACCAGAACAAAAGTGTGGGTCATAGTGTGGGTTAGATTGTGGTATGATCAGCAAAAATCAGGAGGCTGTACCACAGAGAGGCATTGCCATGGGTAAGCTCACTAGCAAGACAGTTCAGAAGCTTGCAAAAGAGGGAAAGAAGGGATCGACGGGTGATGGGCAGGGCCTTTACCTGCAAATTACCGTTGGCGGGTCGGTCAGCTGGATATATCGCTTTAAGCTGAAAGGCAAACAACGCTATATGGGTCTAGGGACATATCCTGGTGTCAGCCTCTCCGAAGCCCGCGAGCTCGCAGCGGATAATCGCAAAATGGTCAAGCAAGGGATTGATCCGCTGGACGCGCGCTTGGAAGAAGAAAAAGAAGCTCAGAAGGAAGCTGTCACATTCACAAGCTGTGCCGCTCGCTTTATCAAGGCTCACCGCCGCAGTTGGCGAAATGCCAAGCATGCTCGTCAGTGGGTCAGCACTCTCAAAACCTATGTTCGTCCAAAAATCGGTGAAAAGCCTATAGAAGATATTTCGACCCAGGACGTGCTTGAAGTCCTAAAACCCATCTGGGCAAATAAAAACGAAACGGCCAAACGCGTGCAGGGACGCATTGAGAATATCTTAGATTATGCGGCCGCTCACGGCTATCGCGATCCGGTTAATCCCGCCCGCTGGCGCGGGCACCTGGATAAGCTACTAGCCAAACCGTCGCGTATTCAGAAGGTTAATCACCATCCTGCCATGCCCTATGATGACGTTGCTGATTTCATGAAGTCAGTTCAGCAATACAGCAGCATGTCTTCTAAAGCGCTGCTGTTTTTGATTTTGACCGCAACGCGCACCTCCGAGGTGTTGAATGCCGAATGGAATGAGATTGACCTGGGTAATGCTACATGGACCATCCCCGCTGATCGCATGAAAACTAACCGCGAACATCGGGTACCGCTTTCTGAGCAAGCCTTAGCTCTTCTCTCTAATCTCCCCCGAGTAAAAGGCAGCTCGTATGTATTTCCCGGCATGAAACTCGCCCGCCCACTTTCTAATATGGCGCTACTGCAATTCATGCGTGGAATGGGGTACGGACCAAGTGGCGAAAAAGGTAATTATGTACCCCATGGGTTTCGCTCTAGCTTCCGCGACTGGACTGGAGAGGTTACAAGCTACCCACGCGATGTTGCTGAGATGGCTTTAGCTCATACCATCGAAAACAAGGTGGAAGCAGCCTACCGTCGGGGCGACCTTTTCGAGAAACGACGTGCAATGATGCAGGAGTGGGCTGACTATCTTGGCTGATTTTATAAATCTATCTTCATTATCTTTAGAACATAAGCTGTGAAAAGCAGCAATGATCGAGCTCAGATTAACCTTTTTCGAACAGCTCCTCTCGCTGGATACTGTGCATAGACTCTGCAATTGGACAACAGTGCGTCCAGTCGTCAAAGGGACGGATGAGAAATCCGTCCCCATTGCCGAGCATGTCAGAGCAACCTACCTCGATGGGATAACTTATGGGCTGATCAAGTCCAGACGCTTCAATATCTAAAACGTGACCAAGGGAATACTATTAGTGCCCAGAAGATCCCCCATCATTGTTGCGCCATCCTACTCCAGAGCTATCTCAATAACCTCAGAACTGGGCCAACACACTCATGAATTTCCTATTTATGGCCGTTCTTCCACAATCCAATTGACTACCTCGTCATTACCAAACTCTGCCTTCCACTCTTGGATAACCTTGTGATTTCCGCCTCGCGTTTCCACCACCTGCCCTGTGTGGGGGTTTTTATAGACTTTTAAGGGACGCTTTTTTCGGCCGCCAGGACGAGTTCTCTTGGTTGGTGCTTCGCGATACGTAGGGTCTAAAATTTCACATACATCACGTGCAAATTTGCCATGCTCATTCATCAATGCATGGAGCCTATCTTTGAATTCAATTTCTTTCTTAAGTTCGCTGTTGCTTTCCAGCTCTTGCAATTCATCTTGTAGCTGCTTTAGAAGCTGCTCTTTCTTGATGTAATCATTTAGCACTGACGCCATGTTATTAACTCCTCATTTTAAAATCACTATGGATTATCAGCATATAGGCATGGCATATCAACCCTTTCAGCCACACCAGAAGTAAAATTCTAATAGCAACACTGCTAGGAAGCTAGCTGTCACATTGGCTTTGTGCGAGTTTATAAGCAGCTGACAGTACCAAAGATAGCTACTAGCATTACAGTGGGCGTTGAGCATACTGACTTTGATCAACGCAGTATATTCCACCCAATCTATCATTTGGAAACTTAATTCATATTCTTAAATAGATACAGGATAAAAAAACCTACACGTTCTAAAACAGGCCGTTGGCCCAAGCACTAAGAATTTTCTGGGGTAAAGCCTCTGCTCCTCTTGTTGCCGCTAGAGTCCAAGCAGAATGCTACTTATTGTCCGGCGAGAGAACAGTGATAACGATCGGCTATTTTTTATCAAACGAATTTAAAGCTCGCCAGCTATCTTAAATTTAGTAAGCCTATATCACACCGAACTTGGATTTTAGTTCAAAAAGGCGGTTAAAAACCATAATAAGTAGTCGCTATGAATCGAAATGCCGTTTGCCACGTCGAATACGATCTGAAGGCATGGTTTAAGCCGAGTTACCTCCTAAGCGTAAGCGATACCAGCAACACGCGAAGTAGAGCCTCGCCTCCATCTTCCTCCAACGTTCTTATAGCTTATCGGCCTCATCGCGGCAGGGCTCTTGTGGGTTGCGTAGCGGCGCGACCCAAATTTAGTGGTTTTGACAAACCTGGCATCACATTAGAAAGGAAAAATCATAACTGGCAAGCCTCAGCAAAACGTGTCACTACAAAACTCTTTTCTCAAATTTGAAAATCAACTTAAACTTACAGATGCCTTTTCAGGCCAAAATCATACTTAATGGTTCGAATTCGAGTAAAAGTGCAATCCGCCTCATTCACCAAGTGTCTTAAAGCGCGCTTTCCCCCTGTGTAATAAGACGCCGCCCTGCATTAATGGAAAAACTACTTGCTAAGTGTGCAAACGCACAGACACTTTCCCGCCAGTCAACGATGATTGATCTTGTAAAAAAGTAGCGTAATTCTATAGCCAAACATTCAATACGTACGCAAACCCAGGAGATCTTCATGATTAAAATCACAGTTACAGCACTCGCTCTGGGCATTCTAGTTGCGTTGCCCATGACAGCCTCTGCACAATCCACAAATTATGGCCCAGTGCAGGGCGATCGCGAACTCTCAATCTCAGGCACCGGTAGCACCGACCGAGATTTTAATAGTGGGACATTCGGCGTGACGGGCGACATGGGCTGGTATTTTCAAGATCACTTAGTAGCCGGGGTCCGGCAAAGCGTCAACTATACGAATATTGAAGGCGAAGACGTCACCGATGATTTTTGGAACGGTTCGACTCGGGGCTATATCAACCACCAATTTCTAGACGATCGTGCACGACCGTTTGTAGGTGCCAGCCTTGGAGCTATTTACGGAGATGGCGTTAAAGACAGTGCCTTTGCGGGCCTAGAAACGGGTATAAAGTACTACGTGTTGCCTAAAACCTATTTCCTTGCTCGTGCCGAGTACCAGTTTCTCTTCAGTAGTGCGAGTGATGCATCGGATGCATTTCAAGATGATGGTGCTTGGGCTTATACAGTAGGTCTTGGTTATAATTTTTAACCTTCCTGGAGCCTTCACAGTGACCGAGCAAAACAGCGTAATCGTCTTCTACGATGAAAGGATGCTGGCTCATGAACCGGATATTGAGGTGCCCTTCCTGCCGGGGCGAATGGACAAGCGAATTCGCTCACTTCTGTCTGGGTTAGGGGTGCCCTGGACGTATCCCGAACATCCCGCGCGGCTTACCGCCATCAAGCACTTGCTGGAGCTCGAACCGGTTCCCGGGGTGACCTTCGAGACCGGCATGCAGGCAACTCGCGAGCAGCTAGGGCGCGTACACACTAACTCATATCTGGACAGCATCTACCAGCTGCGCGGAGAGAACGCTTGGCTGGACGAAGATACCACAGCCGTATCACCCGGCAGCGTCGATGCCGCAGAGGTGGCCGCTGGTACGGCGATCGCCGCTGTACTGGCGGTGGTAGAGGGTAGAGCCGAGAGTAGCTTCGCACTGGTAAGGCCCCCCGGCCACCATGCTGAACCGGTGCGCGCCCGCGGCTTCTGCCTTTTCAACAACGTGGCGGTAGCTGCCGCTCATGCCCAAGCGGAGCTAGGCTGCGAGCGGGTCATGATCGTCGATTGGGATGCCCATCACGGAAACGGTACCCAGGACATCTTCTTGGCTGACCAGAATGTGCTGTTCTTCGATATTCACCGAGCCGCCCCCTTCTATCCCGGCACCGGTAGCCTTGAGGAGGTGGGCATGGGCCTTGGGGAGGGCACAGTCGTCAACGTACCCCTGCCTGCCGATGCCGACGATGCAGCCTACCTCAAGGCATTCCACGAGATACTGGTACCAGCGGCCCAGTGGTTCCGCCCAGACCTGATCCTGGTCTCGGCAGGATTCGACCCCCATACCCATGATCTCGCGTTGAATGTTTCCTATGATGGCTTTGCCGCCATGACTGGCATCCTCCAGAGCCTGGCACGCCAGCAGTGCGAGGGAAGATTGGTCTTCGTGCTGGAAGGCGGCTACAACCTGATATCGCTGTCGCACGGCGTTAGGTCTGTGCTCCAAGTGCTAACCGGCGACGAGCCACCGGAACCAGGCCTGCGTGGTCTTGCCGAGGTGGAGGCAGCACTTGCCTTTCATCGCGGCGCCTTCGTTACCAAACCGTAAGCTTCGCTGCTTCTCCTGGACCAGTAAGAACGGTCAATAAAGAATGGCATAGGCTAAAGGCCCTCACCGATAGATAGCTTTGCCACTAGATCGATAGCCAGTCATGGTCATTTGAGCTCGTGTGCCTAGAGGCTATTCCTCTCGATTCGGCGACCGTCTCAGCCACCCAGTCCTTTTACGTCAGGTAATCCTGTTTTGGGCGAAGTAAACGTGGGGTTAGGTACCCCGTGGCTAGGTGAAATACCCAAATGGAGAAGCATGCGATGGGCGTAATACTGAAGAGCATCAACCGCGAGAACTTCGAGGCCGTCATTGCGCTGGAGTTAGCGACATCACAGCGTGACTATGTCGCTTGCAACCTGTACTCCATTGCCGAATCAAGCGTCCATCCAACCTATCAGCCTCGCGCTATTTATTGTGACGGGGAAGTGGTCGGCTTTCTAATGTACGAATCTTTTCATCATGATGATCAACCTCCTGCCTACAACATCTTCCGTCTCATGGTAGACCGACGTTATCAGGGAAGCGGAATTGGGCATAGGGCCATGCAGTGTGTGCTGGAAGAGATCAGGGCACATGGCCCTTTCGAGAGAATCTTGATCTGCTATGTATCCACCAACCAGGTCGCTCGTGAATTCTACGCCAGTCTAGGCTTCCAAGAGATCGGGATGAGCGAGGCAACTGGCGAGGCCATCGCCGAGATTCAAGGGTGACGGGAGTCGCCACTAGCACGTGAAATAACGTACTCGAAAAGGCCACGTGCATGTTACATGACCGTTTTGAGCTACGTTATTGCATACTGCAGCTAGAGTCCAAGCAGTAGCTACTTACTACTCCACAAAAATTCGTTGCTACTAATCCTCTAATCCTGCTGCTCGCAAACGAGCTCTAAGACAATGGTTCTCCTCGATCAAGTCAGTGGCTAAAGCGGCAAGCTCCGGCGCTGCCTCAAAGTCCCGCTCCAACTGACACATCCTCCTAGCACGGGTCAGATCATGGCTGGTAAAACGCCAGCTCGCCACATAAGGTGAACCATCCGCCAAGAGACCGCTCTCGATACGCTCGACAACCCATGCGGTTTCCACCGAGCAAGCGCGAGCAAGCTCCTCAAGCGTTAAGGTCACCTCATCGACTAGTTCGCCGTTAACAATATGCTGCTGCGCCATGTCTAGACTCCCTTCCGTTGGCGCGGATCAAAAGCAAGCTCATGCGCCATAGTCTCATACAGCTCCCGTGCTTTGTCGGTATTGGCCGGAGGTAGCACCACTTCTAGTTCTACATAAAGATCGTCAGGCTCTGTTCCGGGGATACCGCGCCCCTTTAGGCGTAATCGACGACCCGTCTGTGAACCAGCAGGCACCTTGAGTTTCACTGTCCCCGAAGGAGTCGGGGTTTCAACGTGCGCGCCCAAAGCGGCCTCCCAGGGGGTCACCGATACAGTTTGATGTATATCTCGCCCCTCGACTCGATAACGTGAATCCGGCATGAAGTGAATTTCTAAATAAAGGTCACCCGACGGGCCGCCTCTGACACCGGGGCTGCCCTGCCCTGTCAAACGGATGTGTTGGCCCTCCTTGACCCCTTTGGGAATACGAACGCTAAGGGTATGATCCCGAGAAATAACACGTCCATGCTCATCAGCCTGGGGCACTTGAAGGGTCATCTTACGAGTCGCGCCCTGAAAAGCATCTGATAAATCGATCATGACCTTGGCATGGCGATCTTCACCGCGTACCTGATAACCGCGATCCCCTTGCCTTGCACGCCCTCCTTGACCAAACAGGTTGGCGAAAAAGTCACTGTACTCGCCGAAATCAGCCTGCTCGAAACCACGACCTTTGAATTCGAAACCTGCATCCCAGTTAGGGGAAGGTTGGAAATCCTGCCCGGCCTGATGTTGCTGTGCCAGCTGATCGTAGGCAAGACGCTTCTCAGGGTCATTCAGCACCTCCTTGGCCTCATTGACTTCCTGCATTCGCTGCTCTGCTTCCGGCTCTTTGCTGACATCGGGATGAAACTTACGCGCTAGCTTGCGGTAAGCCTTTTTTATTTCCTCAGCCGTCGCGGTTTTTGACACCCCGAGCACCTGGTAGTAATCCTTGAATTCCACTTATAAAAGCTCCGACAGAGGAGTTTTTTAGAAAGATGTTGAGCATTCCCGTTTTTTATATTCGTGAATATCATCATAGTGGGTCTGTTCGTTATAGCACCCAATAGAAAATTTAGCTGTCGACCACCCCTTTGTCCGCAAGCCCTGATTAAAATCACGGACACAGCGATATACCGCGCCAAGCAGGTCGGAGGGAATAAATCCCAGTTTTTAGGCAAGATATGAACATACGAGCACTTGAAAAGGAGCCTATCGACAGCATCCTGAGGCAAGCGCTGAAACGAAAAGAATCCGAAGAGGATTACCAGCCCCTCTTCAGCCCGCAAAATCCGACCATCATCTAAGCCGAAATCTTAGCTACGCTGGCAGCAATCTTAATTGGTCAAGACACCACCCCAGCGTTTCATGGCAATGGCTGAAAAGAGCAACCTGATGCTACCTACCTAGTGACCGTATTTGCGAAATTATATGCGCGCGGGGTTAGCCACTTGGACCGCCCACGGACATTGTCGCGTCCATTTACAAACCGTATATGGCCACACTCCCCTTTCACTCACACCACATTTTCAAATTGCCAGCATTCTTAGCGATGCTCTTACCCAGCAAGCACCTTACCTATGTGTTCGTTAGCGCACGGTGACTAGCGTTATCTCAAGGCACGATGTCAGTCGTCATGATGCTGTCTATACCCAGAGGTAACTGTACAGATGTCATGCGCGACAACGGGCGGAGGCCAAAGATGGCGGAAAGCCAAGCGGATGGTAAGGCAGAAACGGACAATGTCGGCACTATTGTCACGGTTCGCGGCAGCGTCATTGATATCCGCTTTGACGGGTCATTGCCGCCGATTCACAACCTGCTGCACGCGGGTGAAGGTGATCGAGTGGCTATCGAGGTACTGGCCCAGCGCGATGCGCATCACGTTCGCGGAATCGCCTTAACCCCAACGCAAGGCTTGGCCCGAGGGATGGCCGTAAAAGACAGCGGTGGTCCGCTAAAGGTACCCGTTGGGAAACCCATTTTGTCACGCATGTTTGACGTTTTCGGCAACACGGTTGACCGCGGAGCGCCGCTAGAAGGCGTGCAATGGCGCTCGGTTCACAAAGAGCCGCCGCCGTTAGTTCGCCGACTGACCCAATCCAAGGTATTTGAGACCGGCATCAAGGCAATCGATGTGCTCACGCCACTGGAGCGCGGCGGCAAAGCGGGCTTGTTTGGTGGAGCTGGCGTCGGCAAAACGGTGCTGTTGACGGAAATGATCCACAACATGATCGGTCACCAACAGGGCGTAAGCATCTTCTGCGGGATTGGCGAGCGTTCGCGTGAAGGCGAAGAGCTTCACCGTGAGATGGAAGCCGCCGGTGTGTTGCCCAACATGGTGATGATTTTCGCGCAGATGAACGAACCGCCCGGTGCCCGCTTTCGAGTAGGCCATGCGGCGCTGACCATGGCGGAGTACTTCCGTGACGACGAGCATCGCGATGTACTGCTCCTCATCGACAATATCTTCCGCTTTATTCAGGCTGGCTCGGAAGTGTCAGGGCTTATGGGGCAGATGCCATCGCGCCTCGGCTACCAACCCACAATGAGTACTGAACTGGCGGCATTGGAAGAACGGATTGCTAACACCGATAGCGGCGCTATCACCTCACTGCAGGCAGTTTATGTGCCAGCGGACGACTTTACCGACCCTGCCGCCGTACACACGTTTTCGCATCTTTCAGCGTCGATTGTCCTGTCGCGCAAACGGGCGAGTGAAGGTCTTTTTCCTGCCATCGACCCGCTACAGTCCAGCTCAAAAATGATCACACCCGGCATCGTTGGCGATTATCACTATGCGATAGCGCAAGCGATTCGGCGCACATTGGCACAGTACGCTGAGTTAAAGGACATCATCGCGATGCTAGGGTTGGAGCAGTTGTCACCCGAGGATCGCAAGGTAGTGGCTCGTGCGCGGAGGCTGGAGCGTTTTCTTACCCAACCCTTCTTCACCACGGAGCAGTTCACCAACCTAGGCGGCAAACTGGTCAGTCTGAAAGACGCCCTAGATGGCTGCGAACGTATTCTGGCCGACGAATTCAAGGATATGCCCGAGAGTGCACTCTACATGATCGGGGCGATCAGCGAAGCGCAGGAAAAAGCCACTCACAGCACCCAGGCAAAAGAACAATCATCTAAAGAGGCCACGCATGCTGTTGATGACGCTTAAGGTGCTACTGCCCTTCGAGGTACTCGTCAACGAAACCCGTGTCTCGCACATCGTGGTCGAAACCGTACAGGGATCATTTGGCTTACTGCCACAGCGTCTGGACTGTGTGGCAGCGGTGGTACCGGGCATCCTCAGCTTTGAAGACGACGCGAACAATGAAGTGTTCGTGGCCTTAGATGCAGGGGTATTGGTTAAGACAGGACGAGATGTTGTGATTTCAGTGCGACAAGCGCTGCGAGGGAAAGATTTGGCTCACCTTCACCAAGCGATCGAGCAGCAGTTTCTCATCCGTGATGCTCAAGAAGAGGCCATGCACGAAGCGATGGCTAAGTTGGAAGCGGGCTTCATGCGACGGTTTGCTTCAATGAGTGATCGTTCACCATGAGTCAGGATCCGAAGCGTAAACCACTCACTTCAGAACCAGCGAATCTGACGCGACAGGTAGGCTTAAAGGCTAAGCGCAAACTCAAGGCACGCCGAAGCGGCACGCCCGGCGTCTGGTTCGGGCTGGGGATGATGGGTCTGATCGGGTGGTCGGTGGTCGTGCCCACGCTGTTGGGGGCAGCGCTAGGTCTATGGCTCGATCAACACTACCCCGAAGGCCGTTCATGGACGCTGGCGCTGCTGATGGGTGGGCTCACCATCGGCTGCCTCAACGCCTGGCATTGGGTATCGAAAGAGAACTTGTCGATACATCAAGAACAGGAGGACGATGATGCTTGAAAACATTAACTGGGTATTGGGAGGGTTAGCACTGCTTGCCGGCTGCACGCTAGGCGCGTTTTTCTTTGGTGGCCTCTGGTGGACAGTGCAGCGTGGTACCTCATCAAAAAACCCGGCGCGGTGGTTCATCAGTAGCCTGATCCTACGTATCGGTATTGTACTCAGCGGCTTCTACCTCATTGGTGCCAGCCAACTGCTATATCTGGGCTTTTGCATGCTGGGGTTTCTGCTGGCGCGTACGGTTATCTTGCGTATAACAAGCCATCTCCCTGCCGCAAGTGTCCCCGCAATGGCAAGCCCACCCGGAAATCCGCCATGCGCATGACTCCTGATAACTGGATCTTCTGGCAGTATGGTGTCGTCACGCTTAATGCCACTATTGTATTCACCTGGGTCTTAATGGCAGTGCTGACGCTGGGTGCCTTTTTAATCACTCGCCGCCTGACCACCGGCCACGAACGCACACGCTGGCAGAATCTGCTGGAGATCGTGGTGACCTCGATCGTGGGACAGATAAACGATGTCGGCCTGAAAAATCCCCATCACTACCTTGGTTTTCTCGGCACGCTATTTCTGTTCGTTGCCGCTGCGGCGCTGGCCACCGTGATACCTGGTTTCGAGCCTCCTACCGCATCGCTGTCCACCACCGCTGCCCTGGCGCTTTGTGTGCTGGTATCCGTCCCGCTGTTTGGTATTTCCAGCCAAGGCGTAATGGGCTACCTGAAAACGTATATACAGCCGACACTGCTCATGCTGCCCTTCAACCTGATCAGTGAAGTGTCACGCACCATGGCACTGGCCGTGCGCTTATTTGGCAACATGATGAGTGGCGGTATGATCATCGCCATTCTTTTAGCCATTACGCCCTTTTTCTTTCCCATCGTGATGACGCTGCTGGGTTTGCTAACCGGCATGGTGCAAGCCTACATCTTCACCATCCTGGCAGCGGTGTATATCGCTGCAGCCACACGCAGTAGTAAGGCGGTCAGGGCACTTCCACCGACGCCAGTAACATGAACCTCTGCCCTACCCCCAATCCACCACCACAAAGGCACACTTTATGGACGCTCTCACTTGGATCGCCGTCGCTTCCATTGTCATGGCAGGCTTAACCACGGGCTTCGGTACCATGGGGCCGGCTTTGGCAGAGGGCAGAGCGGTAGCCGTTGCGCTTACCTCATTGGCCCAGCAGCCCGATGCCTCTGCGACCATCACGCGCACGCTATTCGTCGGCTTGGCGATGATCGAGTCCACCGCCATTTATTGTTTCGTGGTGTCGATGATTCTTATCTTTGCCAATCCCTTCTGGAATGCCGCACTGGCTGTGGTCAGCCAGGCAATAGGCGAATAAGCCATGCTCATCGATTGGTTTACTGTCGGCGCGCAAGTGCTGAACTTCATTATTCTGGTGTGGTTGATGAAGCGCTTTCTTTACCAGCCGGTACTCAACGCCATCGCTTTGCGTGAGCAAAAGATTGCTGCAGCTCTATCGGACGCCGCCAATACCAAGGCAGAGGCGCACAAGCAAAAAAGCGAATTTGAGCAAAAAAATCTAGTGTTCGAACAACAGCGTACAGATTTGTTGCAGCAAGCCACGGATTCAGCAACGGCAGAGGGTGAACGCCTGCGTATCGAGGCAACCCAGGCCGCCGATAAAGCGAGCGCAGCGCGCGCGAAGGCATTATCGACGGACACCCAACATCTGCATGCAGAGATCATCCGCCACACTCAACAACAGGTGTTTGACATCGCACGCCGCGTGCTAAGCGACCTTGCAAACACTAGCCTGGAGCAACGAGCAAGTGACGTATTTATTCAGCGCTTACAAAACGCCGACGGCGAGACATTGGCATCACTAAGCAAGGCACTCACGGACACGTCCGAGTCTAATCCCGCTCTGCTGCGCAGCGCTTTCAACCTTCCAGCAGCTCAGCAGTCGGCCATCCAAACCGCACTGGAGGATAAGATCGGACAGTCCATTGTACTTAGGTTCGAGACCACCCCTGACTTGGTAGCAGGCATTGAAATCAGTGCCCAAGGGCAGAAACTGGCCTGGAGTATTGCAGACTACTTGAGTGCCTTGTCCTCAAGCCCGCCTACGGCGCACGCTAAGTCCGATGCGACGGAGGCGGTATGACCGCCGCAATATCCGACAAAACAAGCCTACAGCGCGCTGTCGACAGCGCGTTCGCAGATATTCAGCAGCGTTTGCATACATTCGAACCGCAACTAACGCTACGCGAGGTGGGCACGATCACCAGTGTCTCCACCGGTATTGCTCGTGTCCATGGGCTGCAGCAAGCCAGCTCCGAGGAGCTGCTGATATTTCCCGGCGGACTATTCGGTATCGCATTTAATCTCAATGAAGACAGTATTGACGTGGTACTGCTAGGTGACTACGCACACCTGCATGCGGGCCAGGAAGTTAAGCGTACCGGTCGGGTAATGGACGTGGCCGTGGGCGACGCCTTGCTGGGCCGTATGATCGACCCGCTCGGGCGACCATTGGATGGTTTAGGGCCGGTGATCACACATCAGCGGATGCCCATTGAACGGCCCGCGACCGCCATCATGGATCGCGCCCCGGTGACAGAGCCGCTGCAGACCGGACTGAAAGTCATAGACGCGCTGATTCCAATCGGTCGCGGCCAACGTGAGCTGATCCTGGGTGACCGCCAGACGGGCAAGACGGCGATTGCCATCGATACCATCTTTAATCAGCGCGGTAAGGATGTAATTTGCGTGTATTGCGCCATTGGCCAACGGGCGTCGGCGGTGGCGAAGGCAGTCGCTAACCTGCGCGAAAAAGAGGCGCTTTCCTACACAGTGGTGGTTGTCGCCGAAGGTAACGAGGCCCCTGGCTTGGCCTACATTGCGCCCTACGCCGCCACGAGTATCGCCGAGCACTTCATGGAACAGGGCCGCGATGTACTGATCGTTTACGACGACCTCACCCACCACGCCCGTGCCTACCGCGAATTGTCGCTGTTACTACGCCGCCCCCCGGGGCGGGAAGCCTTTCCCGGCGACATCTTCTATATCCATTCACGCATGCTGGAACGCGCCACCCGCTTAACTAAAGAGCGTGGGGGCGGTTCGTTGACCGCGCTGCCCATTATCGAAACCGAGGCGCAGAATATCTCGGCATACATCCCGACCAACCTGATTTCTATCACCGATGGGCAAATAGTGCTGTCGCCATCGCTGTTCGAACTCGGCATTTTACCGGCCATTGACGTGGGTCAGTCGGTATCGCGGGTGGGTGGCAAGGCACAGCGTGCGGCCTATCGCGCAGTGGCAGGCGACCTTAAGCTGGCCTATGCACAGTTTGAAGAACTTGAAACCTTTGCCCGGTTTGGCGCTCGCCTGGATGAAGATACACGGCAATCCATCGACCACGGGAAACGTATCCGAGCCTGCCTCGGCCAGGCCGAATTTTCGCCGGTATCCGTGCCTGCCCAAATCGCTATCCTGCTGGCATTGAACGCAGCCTTGTTTGACGCCGTTCCACTTGAGCACATGCCGGCAGCACAACACGCCGTGGAAGAGATGGCCAACGACCTGTCTGATGACCTTAGCAACCGTCTCACCACAGGCGTTAAATTGACCGAAACGGATCGCCTGCAGATCACCGAAGCAGCCCGTCTAGCACTGGCAGCCTTCGTGCCCAAAATAGATAACGCGCTACCACAAGCGCCGACTGCTCATACTGAAGCCCGTGCCCACCCATGAAAAGTCACAGCGTTAACCTCATCCCTACTAACGTCAATGAAGCGCAGCCTTAATGGCCACCACGCTCATTGCCCTACGCCGTCAGATTGATAGCGCCGGAGACCTCAAGTCCGTCGTCAGTACGATGAAGGCATCCGCCGCATCGGCCATTGGGCAGTATGAACGCTCAGTAGCAGCCTTGGCCGATTACGCACACACGGTAGAACTTGGGCTAGGTGTGTGTCTTCGCTCAGTTGAGCAGCGCGATTTAAAGACGCAAACATTGCCACCACGAACCCATTCAAGTCGGCAGCACGTAGTAGTATTCGGCTCCGATCAAGGGCTGGTGGGACGATTCAACGAGGTGGCTGTCGACCATGCGGTGAAAGCACTGGCAAATACGGACGCCAAGGTTTGGGCTGTTGGCGAGCGCGCGCATGCGCGTCTTGTCGATGCTGGCATTTCGCCCGAGGGCCTCTTTGCAGTTCCCGGATCGGTGGAGCTGATCAGCCGACTGGTTGGCGATATTCTGCTTAACGTTCAAAGCTCAGAGGTCACAACGGAGGACGAAGGGCATTTTGCCACGCAAAGTACCACGCTAACCCTCTTCTACAACCGGCCCAATGCTGCTGGCTATGCCCCCGTGAGCCAGCGCCTGCTGCCTCTGGATACTCAATGGCAGCATGGACTGGCCAATCAACCGTGGCCCACCCCCCAGATACCCGAAGTACTAGACATCTCTGCGCAGACACTGCGCGCCTTTATTCGCGAGCATCTGTTCGTCTCGCTGTTTCGCGCCAGCGCTGAGTCGTTAGCCAGTGAAAATGCTAGCCGACTGGCCGCTATGCAGCGCGCTGACCGCAATATCGCCGAGCTGCTGCAATCTCTGCACGCCCGCTTTCATCGGCTACGCCAAGCGGGCATCGACGAGGAGCTATTCGATGTTATCTCCGGTTTCGATGCTTTAATGCCCAGCGACATTACCAGCCTCAAGTCATGACGATACTGCGTGCGTTGACGTACAGACAGGATTAGATACTGGGAAGAGACTATGCAGAGACTCCAGCCAACTTAAGTCCCAGGCGCTGGCAGCAACCTGTACAGGTATCTGAGATGACCCAGCCACAGTCTGACGATTACCGCTCTATCAATGAATTCTCGGCCACAGACAATGAGTTAGGCCAAGCCTCGATCATCGCTAATCCACTGCAGGTAAAGCTCAAGCGACAGTACCATCTGCAGACTTCAGCGCATGCGTTCACATGAAGAAGCCTAACGCAGTTCACTCCGCAACATTCGCAGCAACTAGCGTCGATGACGTCACCACGCCCCACGTCCAAGCCAGTGCCGCCTCGCCTGCCAAATTGGGGCTCAGCCTGCTGGTGGCGCTTGTGGTCGGTTCGATCATCGGCAGCGGCATATTTGGGCTTCCGCAAAATATGGCCGCCGGTGCAGGTGCTGGCGCTATCCTGATCGGCTGGACCATTACCGGTATCGGTATGCTCCTGCTGGTAAGGGTTTATCAGATGCTCTCGATGCGCAAACCCGAACTGAACAATGGCGTTTATGCCTATGCCCGCGCGCTGTCAGGTGAATACGTGGGCTTCAACTCTGCCTGGGGCTACTGGGTAAGCGCCTGGATCGGCAATGTCGGTTATCTGGTTGCTGCCTTCAGTGCGCTTGGTTACTTCTTCCCTATATTTGGTGATGGCAACTCCCCGGCCGCCATCGCTGGCGCCTCCATCGTTTTGTGGGTCATACATCTATTGGTACTGCGCGGCATACAAGGTGCAGCAGTACTTAACGCGGTGATCACGTTAGCCAAGATAGTGCCTTTGCTGCTGTTCATTGCACTGGTAGCAATGGCCTTTGAGATAGACACTTTCCGCCTCGATTTCTGGGGAGACGCGGGTCTCGGTTCCGTGCTCGACCAGGTAAAGAGCACCATGCTGGTGACCGTCTGGGTGTTTATAGGCATCGAAGGTGCCAGCGTCTATTCGGCAAGAGCACGCAACCGTGAGGATGTAGGACGCGCGACGATCATCGGCTTTCTAATATGCCTGCTGTTGCTGATGGCGGTGTCGTTATTATCTCTGGGCGTGTTCAATCAACCGACACTGGCCGGTCTCAAAAATCCATCGATGGCGGGCGTGCTTGAAAATGCTGTCGGCACCTGGGGTGCTGTCCTGATCTACGTAGGTTTGATCGTCTCGGTGGGCGGTGGATTCCTAGCCTGGATGCTGCTCGCTGCTGAATCCCTGTTCACCCCTGCCGGTGGCGGCGTAATGCCAAAATGGCTGGGGCAGACAAATACAAAACACGTGCCTGCCAACGCCCTTTGGCTGACCAATGGCATGGTGCAGCTATTCCTGATACTGACGTTATTCTCCGAAGCTTCCTATCTGGCGCTGATCTCGCTGTCTACCGCGATGATCCTGCTGCCCTACCTGTTCAGTGCCGCTTATGGTCTTTCACTGGCGTTGCGTGGTGAAGGTGTCAAGGCAGCCATCGGACGTGCCGATGTCCCTGTTGCAGCGCTGGCCACGATGTACTGCTTGTGGCTGCTGTACGCCGCCGGTTTCAAGTACCTACTGCTGAGCGCCATGCTCTATGCGCCTGGCGTGCTGCTGTATGCCTGGGCCAAGCGCCAGCGCAAAGAACAAGTGTTTACCACTTGGGAGTGGCTAGTGTTGGCGGCATTGGTGGTACTGGCCAGCGTGGCAGCCACGCTGCTAGTCATGGGGCGACTCAGCCTATGAACACGTGCCCCCTTTCACCCTCTCTCTGCTTGAACAGGAGAACAATGCGATGACATCCCAAGGTGTACATTCTGAAGTTGGCCGTCTTCGCCGGGTACTGGTATGCCGGCCCGGCCTAGCGCAACAGCGCCTGACACCGGCTAATTGCCACGACTTACTATTCGATGACGTTATCTGGGTTGAGCAGGCGCGCAATGACCACGATGCGTTCACCAATGCCATGGTGAGCCACGATGTCGAAGTACTGGAGTTGCATGATCTTCTGGCCACGACCATGGCCGACCCGATAGCTCGCACCTGGATGCTGGATCGTAAATTAGGCCCAGGAACCGTTGATAGTGAGCTGGTGCAGGAGCTTCGCCCCTGGCTAGAAGAGCTGCCACCACAACGCTTGGCGGAACACCTTATCGGCGGTTTGGCACGCGCCGAACTGACGTTCGAACCAGCGGGCCTGCTGGCGCAATACGTGGCCGCAAATGATTTTCTGCTGCCGCCGCTACCCAACACCCTGTTCAGCCGTGACAGTAGTTGTTGGATCGGTGAAGGCGTGGTTCTGTGCCCAATGTACTGGCCCGCACGCCGACAGGAAACACTGCTAACGGCAGCGGTGTATCACTTCCATCCTTTGTTCGCCGGTCAGGTAACAACCTGGTGGGGCGACCCAGACGAAGAGCACGGCGGTGCGACAATGGAAGGTGGCGATGTGATGCCCCTAGGCAATGGCGTGGTAATGATAGGCATGGGTGAGCGTACGTCACCGCAGGCCGTTAGCCAACTTGCCCGCAGCCTGTTTGCAAAGGGCGCGGCTACTCGCGTGCTGGCAGCACAGATACCAAAATCTCGCGGCGCCATGCATCTGGACACGGTATTCACCTTCTGCGACGTAGACTTAGTCACTAGCTTCCCAGAAATGGTCGATGAAATCCGTGTACACAGTCTCCGGCCGGGTGAAAAAGAAGGCAGCCTGGATGTACGCACTGAAACAAAGCCCTTCCTCGAAGTAGTCGCTGAGGCGCTGGGGTTGGCCAAGCTACGTTCGGTGGCTACTGGCGGGAATGCTTGGCAATCAGAGCGGGAACAGTGGGACGACGGCAACAACCTGCTGGCACTGTCGCCTGGGGTAGTGATGGGCTATGCCCGCAATACCCACACCAATACCTTGTTGCGTAAGGCAGGTGTGGAAGTTATCACAGTGCCAGGCTCCGAGCTGGGGCGTGGACGAGGCGGCAGCCACTGCATGTCCTGCCCGATTGAGCGCGACGCGCTCTGATCCTAACCCCTGATGAGACGATATCATGAGTTTTAATCTACACAATCGTAGCCTATTGGCGCTAAAGGACTTCACGCCAGATGAAATCCGTTTCCTTCTAGATCTGTCTGCCGAACTTAAGCGCTCTAAAGCGGTGGGTAATGAAGTGCCGCGCTTAAAGGGCAAAAATATCGCCCTGATCTTCGAGAAGCCTTCAACCCGCACCCGCTGCGCCTTCGAAGTCGCGGTGCACGATCAGGGTGGTCACGTTACCTACCTCGATTCTGGCGCCTCGCAGCTAGGCCACAAGGAATCGCTGAAAGACACCGCACGGGTACTTGGGCGCTACTACGACGGCATCGAGTACCGCGGCTTTCACCAAAGCGTGGTTGAAGAGCTAGCGCAATATGCTGGAGTGCCTGTATGGAACGGCCTGACGGATGAAATGCATCCTACACAGATACTCGCCGATCTACTGACAATGCAGGAATTCGGCGAGAAGCCACTGCACGAACTTAGTTTCTGCTATCTCGGAGACGCCAGTTTCAATATGGGTAGTTCGCTACTGGTCGGCGGCACCCTTATGGGCATGGACGTCCGCATCTGTTCGCCCGCAGAACTACAACCACCCCCCGAGCTGGTCGCCCAAATGCGCGAACTAGCCCGCGCTACTGGCGCACGCATCACACTGGAGACCGATCCATTGAAGGCGGTGACCGGCGCGGACTTTCTCTATACCGACGTATGGGTCTCAATGGGCCAGGACGACGAGGTCTGGCAGAAACGCATCGACCAATTGCTGCCCTATCAGGTCAATACCGCATTGATGCAGGCAACTGGCAAGATCACCAGCCGATTCATGCACTGTCTGCCAGCATTCCATAGTCTAGAAACCGAGGTGGGTCGCCAGGTACATGAGAAGTATGGCCTCAGCGAAATAGAAGTCACCGATGAAGTATTCGAATCAGATGCCTCGATTGTCTTCACCCAAGCAGAGAACCGTATGCACACCATCAAGGCCGTGCTGGTAGCGACACTCGGATGATACCTAACGGAGCTGAATCATGAGGATTGTCGTTGCGCTAGGCGGCAATGCTCTCTTGCGCCGCGATCAACCACCCACTGCGGAAAACCAGTTGGCGAATATTTGTAGTGCAGCTTCTCAACTGGCGCGCGTGGCCGACAAACACGATCTGGTGCTAACGCACGGAAATGGTCCGCAGGTTGGTCTATTGGCACTACAGGCTGATGCCTATTTAAAAGTGGATGCCTACCCGCTGGACGTACTGGGCGCCCAGACAGATGGCATGATCGGTTACCTCTTAGAGCAGGAGCTGGCCAATCGACTGCCTGCCGCTCGTGAGGTGGCGACGCTGATAACCCGCGTAGAGGTCGACCCAAAGGATCCCGCCTTTAAACATCCAGGCAAGCCAATCGGCCCAGTCTACGAAAAGGTAGAATCTGAGCAAATAGCCATTGCCAAGGGCTGGAGCATGGCGCCGGATGGCAGTGCGTTTAGGCGCGTAGTGGCATCCCCAAAACCAGTACGGGTACTTGGGCTGCAAGCAATTCGCTGGTTGCTGGAACGTGGCGCTTTGGTCATCGCCGCTGGGGGCGGAGGCATACCAGTGGCACGCAACATGGGTACTTACGACCTCCAGGGCGTTGAGGCCGTGATCGATAAGGATCTATGCAGTAGCCTACTTGCACGTGAATTACAGGCGGATCTGTTAGTCATCGCCACCGACGTATCAGCGGTTTTTCTAGACTGGGGAAAACCTACCCAGAACGCCCTCGAAAAAGTAACGCCCCAGGATTTAAGCCAATACGACTTCGCCGCGGGATCAATGGGACCAAAAGTCGAAGCAGCGCAAGCCTTTGTTCTCGCTACCGGTAAACGCGCGGTAATCGGTTCGCTAGAACAGATTGAGGGCATGCTCGAAGGCAGCGCAGGGACTCAGGTCTACTCTACCAGCACAGGTAATGCAAATTAGTGCATGCTTTGGAAGGTTATCGGTTCCTGTAGTGCACGCTGGCGGAGCTTTTGGCCTACGGTGAGCCGCCTTTAATGTGTGACAACATTTATGCCACGACGCCGAACAAGCGGCCTATTCCGAAGGTCAAGGCCATCGCCAGTGCGCCCCAGAACATTACGCGCAACGAGGCTTTGAGTATCGGCGCGCCACCCACACGGGCAGCGGCTGCTCCCAGAAAGGCTAAAAACAGTAACGAGAAGAGCGCCACCAGCAGAATAAGCAATGACGGCGGCGCCCACCAGGCGATCAGCAACGGCAACAGGGCGCCAGCCGTGAAGGTCACAGCCGATGAAAAGGCCGCCTGGAGTGGGCGCGCTTGGCTTGTCTCGGTGATGCCAATCTCATCTCTGGCGTGAGCGCCTAGCGCATCGCTTGCCATCAGCTGTTCAGCGACTTGCGTGGCTAGCGCCGGTGTTAACCCACGCGCTTCATAAATCGCTGCCAGCTCCTCCAGTTCAGCATCAAAATGCTCCATCAACGCTTGGCGTTCAAGCGCAAGATCCGCATGCTCGGTGTCAGACTGTGAGCTAACGGAGACGTATTCCCCAGCAGCCATCGACATAGCCCCGGCCACCAGTCCGGCAATACCGGCCAACATAATGTCGCTATGCGCGGTGTTCGCTGCCGCCACGCCGAGAATCAGGCTGCTAGTAGAGACAAGGCCATCATTCGCGCCCATGACGGCAGCGCGCAGCCAACCTGAACGGTTAGATCGATGGTGTTCTGTATGTTGCATAGCCTCACCTCGTGATTAATCTCGCCTTTCTTTCCAAACTTAGCCTGATGCGTCGTCATCGGTTCTGCCTTTTCACAACAGCAGCGGCCCCGTTTGATCCAGATAGGTAGGATCAAAACCGACCAGCGTGGTCAACCCATGGTAATCATCAAAAGTCACCACACCATGGCGAAACGTCATCAGTCCTTTTTCGCGTAGTTGTCTAAGCAAACGGTTAACGTGAACCGCCGTCAGCCCTAATGCATCCGCCAAATGGTACTGCGTTAACGGGCAGTAATAGCCTTGTTTATTGCCCATCCCGACCAGTGTCAGTCGAGCGCCGAGTTCAAGTAGAAAATGCGCCATGCGCTCTATGGCACTTCGTCGACCGATATTCACCAGGTGTTCAACCACCATGGCCTCATCACGCGATGCTGCCCATAAAACCGCCGTAGCTAACCGCAGGTGTTGGGCAAAAATGTCCAATAAATCACTCACCAACACTTCAGATACTTCAATATCCGAGATGGCCTCAATACTGTGATCAGAGGTGTGAAGCAAGGCACTTCTCAGGCCTAGAAAATCGCCCGGGATTTGGAAATCGACGATCTGACGTGAGCCATCCAGCAGAATCTTATACGAGCAAACCCAGCCTGCGGCCAAAATGTAGGCTTTTTGGTCTGACTGGCCCTGATGGACGAGACCTTTTCCTGCTAACACGGCCTTACGCCGCTGGTGTAAACGCGAGATAACCCTAAGCTCGACCTCCGACAGAGCCACAAATGCCCACAGTTTGCGAGCAAGCGGCGTCGTTTCAATCGCCGTCATAACGTTTCCCAATGGGAGAAAAAAAGAGCAGAAGTCCAAAGCGCTGACTGCTTTCGATTAGCTCAGCATAACGGGCTTTGTGCCAATCTGCTGCTACTCATATGGGAGACGCATTGATTTAACGCTCGCCACTTAACGGAATGGAGAAACTCAGATGTCACATCATGTATCAAAAGATAAGGAGCACGCAGGGTTGGCCGCACTGGCTATCTGCGAATCGCTGTTGCTGGCCATCAACGATCACCAGCTATTATCGGAAAGCGAAATCATCGGTGTGCTCACGGATGCCGCCAACACCCATGAGGATGCAGTGGGCCTGGATGGGGATTCGGAGACACACGTAGGGGTGGCCGCGTTAATCAATGCCATCATCAACGGCGGAAACTCGGTACGGCGGCATTAAGACAACGGGTTGCTAAGCGTCAGCTCTGCCCCTTTGGGTTGGGCTGCCTTCTTCCGAGAGTCGAACATGCTGGCCCGGCTGGCCCGCCTTCACACCTTTAAGTATCCACAAATGGAGGGTGCGTGTTCGTAAGGCGACACGCCCCTGAACATCTACCTCAGGCATCTGTACGGCCCAGAGAGAGGCAAAAAACACCGACTTTTAACCAGAATAACTGATGCTGATCAGCTTGTCACATGCGTGCAAGGGCTATCCTCTTTACATCTAGCGGATGGAACAGTTTGGGTGAAATCGTTTGGAGGTAACGGCGATTCCATTCATAAAGGAGCAACGATGTTAAAACGTCCGGCAACCACGGATACCGATAGGACCGTTACCGAAAGCGACACAGTGGCCGATAACAACGCGGTATCGACCTTTTATCAAACCATCGACCAGTCCGCCCACCAGGCAGTGGCGAAAGCAACGTCAGGGCTTGCCCCTTCAGTGCTGGCGGAAGCGTGGATGGACTGGGCGGTACACCTGTCTGTTTCACCCGGTAAGCAGTTGCAGCTGATGTCCTCAGCGATGCGAAATGCGCAGACGCTGTGGACACAGGCACTCGCGTCGCCGATGCGCGGGCCTCAAATGTTGGCCTCCCAAGCATCAGGCGACGAGCACCACACCTTGGGCCGGCGATTTACTGATCAAAGCTGGCGGCAATACCCCTTTAACATTTTGTCGCAGGCGCACCGCCAATACTGGCAGTGGTGGCAAGAGGCCATGACCGGGGTCCATGGTGTGGCCCCTGCGCATGAAGACCTCATGGCGTTTGTCACCGGCCTTATGATTGACACAGCCTCGCCGTCCAATTTTGCCCTTACCAATCCACAAGTCATCGCCGCTACGGTGGAGGAGAAAGGACAAAACGTTGTACGTGGTGCCAAGCAACTGGCCGACGATGTCTACCCTAAGACCGGCAAAGCACAGCCCGCGGGCCCGCAGCCCTTTGAAGTAGGGCGCAATCTTGCAATCACCCCCGGCAAGGTCGTCTTTCGTAACGATTTGATAGAGTTAATTCAATACACGCCCAGCACCGACACGGTGCGTCCTGAACCGATTTTCATCGTGCCAGCCTGGATCATGAAGTACTACATTCTTGATTTGTCAGCGACGAATTCACTGGTTCAATTTTTGGTGGCTCAGGGCTTCACCGTTTTCATCGTCTCTTGGAAGAATCCCGACGCAGAAGACCGTGACCTCAGCATGGAAGAGTATCGTCAGCTGGGCATTATGGAAGCCATCGATGCCGTTCAAGCGATCACCCATGCTCCCAAACTCCATGCCGTCGGGTATTGTTTAGGTGGAACGCTCCTGGCTATTGCGGCGGCAACGATGGCGCGCGACGGCGATGAGCGTTTCGCGACCGTCACTTTTCTGGCCGCTCAAATCGATTTCACCGAGGCGGGGCCGTTGCGTCTGTTCATCAACGACTCCCAGGTGACCATGATTGAAGATATGATGTCACAGACCGGCTATCTGTCATCGGACCAGATGGCCGGCGCCTTTGCCTTGTTGCGCGCTCGCGATTTGATCTGGGCCCCTGCCATTCAGCGTTATTTGCTGGGGTTGCAGGGCCACTCCTTCGACCTGATGGCGTGGAATGCGGACGCAACGCGTATGCCCTCCCGGATGCACTCAGAGTACCTACGCTGGCTGTTCCTGAACAATGACCTGGCCGAAGGTCGCTACCAGGTGGATAACAAAGCGATTGCGGTTACCGATATTCGTGCCCCCATCTTTGCCGTTGGCACTGAAGACGATCATGTGGCGCCCTGGCGTTCCGTCTACAAACTTCACCTGTTAGTGGATGCTGATGTGACCTTCGTGCTCACCAGTGGCGGGCACAATGCGGGGATTGTGTCGGAACCTGGTCATCACAACCGCCATTTCCGCATCGCCGACACTGATGCAGATGCCTCTTACCGTTCACCTGATACCTGGTGCTCAGATACCGAGACACAGGCGGGATCGTGGTGGCCTGCGTTCACTGATTGGCTTGAAAAACAGTCGGGCGATCCCATCGCGCCTCCCCCACTGGGTGCCCGCTCAGGCCGGTATGCGGCACTTTGCGATGCGCCTGGCACCTATGTGAAGCAAACATGACCGCCCTCCACAACGGCCTGGAAAACGATCGGAAAGACGAGGAGCTTCCAGCGCTTGCTCTTAAAGACAAGGTCGCGCTGGTGGTCGGTGTCGCCAACGAGCACTCCATCGCCACCGGCTGCGCGCAAGCGTTTCGCTTAGCGGGTGCCGACGTTGCGCTGACCTATGCCACTGAACAGGCAAAACCCTTTGTGATGCCCGTGGCTGATGCCATCGGCGCGGCGTTGCTGCTGCCCATGGACGTAGACGTTGAGGGCGAAATGGAGGCGGTCTTTAGCGCCATTGCCAAGCGCTGGGGACGACTCGACATCCTGGTCCACTCCATCGCTTATTGTCCTGCCGGGGATCTGCATGGGCGCGTCATCGATTGTTCACGCGCTGGCTTTGCCCAGGCCATGGATATATCCGTCCACTCATTGATCCGTATGGCGCGCCTGGCCGAGCCACTGATGGTACAGGGTGGCTCAATCCTGACCATGACCTACTACGGGGGTGAGAAAGTCATCGATCATTACAACATCATGGGGCCCGTCAAAGCGGCGCTGGAGGGCACCATGCGTTCGCTGGCCGTTGAGCTGGGCCCAAAACGCATTCGTGTCAACGCTATCTCGCCAGGCCCGCTTAACACCAGAGCAGGCTCTGGGATTGCGCACTTCGATGAGCTCATAGATGCAGCGCGGATGCGTGCACCAGAACAAGCGCTGGTGACAATTACGGATGTCGGCCATATGGCGGTAATGCTTTCCAGTGATAACGCACGCTGCGTGTCAGGCGATACCGCCTATGTAGATGGAGGTTTTCATGTCCGAGCGTGAGCATGTCGAGGCGACACCTACCTATATAGAGAACAAAACCTACGACGAGATTTCGATCGGGGACAGCGCACAACTGACCCGGACGTTAAAAACGCAGGACATTGAACTCTTTGCGGTCATGTCAGGCGACGTTAACCCCGCCCACGTTGATGTTGAATACGCTAAAACCGATATGTTTCATGGGGTCATTGCCCATGGCATGTGGGGCGGTGCCTTGATCTCGGCGGTTCTGGGCACTCAGCTACCCGGCCCCGGTACCATTTTCCTGACACAGAGCCTGAACTTCCTAGCCCCGGTCGGCCTAGGCGATACGGTCAAAGTGAGAGTGGAAGTCACCGAGAAACTCCCCAAAGGCCGCTTGACCCTCGCCTGCACGTGCTTCAATGAGCACAACACGCTGGTGATTAACGGCACCGCGGAAGTCATCGCACCGCGTGAAAAAGTGCGCCGCCCTCGGGTTGTTTTGCCCGAAGTACACCTGCACGTGCAAGGCGCACAATATGCCAAGCTGATCGCGGCAACGCATTACCTCCCCCCCATCAGTACCGCTGTCGTTCACCCCTGCGATGAACTGTCGATCACTGGCGCGCTGGAAGCCGCTCGCCAGGGCATGATTGTGCCCATCCTGGTGGGGCCCACGGCCAAGATTCACGCAGCGGCCAAGGCTGCCGGGGAGAGCCTGGATGGCATAGAAATCGTCGATGCGGCGCATAGTCATGCCGCCGCGGATGCCGCCGTGGCGCTTGTCCGGGCCTCGCACGTGGCCGCGCTCATGAAGGGGTCGCTGCATACTGACGAACTCATGAACGCGGTCGTGAACACCGACACGGGCCTGCGCACTGAACGACGAATGAGCCATGTCTATGTGCTGGATGCTCCGCCCTACCCCAAACCCCTTTTCATTACCGATGCGGCGATCAATATTTACCCTGATATAGCGACTAAGCGTGACATCGTGCAGAACGCTATCGATCTTGCGCATACCCTAGGCATCCCACAACCCAAGGTGGCGATATTATCTGCGGTCGAAACCGTCAACCCCCACATCACCTCAACGCTGGATGCTGCAGCGTTGTGCAAAATGGCCGATCGAGGGCAAATCACCGGCGGTTTGCTCGATGGGCCGCTGGCCTTCGACAACGCCATTTCTGCCTCGGCAGCCGCCACCAAGGGGATCGTGTCTGACGTGGCGGGTGATGCCGACATACTGGTCGCCCCTGATCTCGAAGCCGCGAACATGATGGCCAAACAGCTGATCTATTTGGCCGGTGCTGATGCCGCGGGCATTGTGCTGGGCGCGCGCGTGCCGATTATTCTGACCAGCCGAGCAGACAGCCCGATGGCGCGACTGGCTTCATGTGCCCTGGCACAATGCTTTATCAGCAACAGGGACAATAGCACTAGCGGGGAGAAAACAGCGCCATGACAGACGCGATTCTGGTGGTGAATGCGGGGTCATCGAGCCTCAAGTTTGCCCTCTACCCAGAGACATCCAATCCTACGGCGGCCCTCTTGCGAGGTAAGATTGCGGGTATTGGCAGCCGCTGTGTGTTTTCAGCTCGTGATGGCGAAGGCCGCGCCCTATCGCCAAGCGAAGGGATGCCTGTCGACGCTGTGGCAGCGCTTGATGATCTGATCCCTACGCTGCTTGAGTGGCTAAAAAATCACCGTGGGGGTGTCAATATCCTCGCGGCCGGTCACCGCGTCGTACACGGCGGGCGCCACCACACCGGCCCCGCCAGGGTGACTGAGGCCCTGCTTGATGAACTGACAACCCTCGAACCGCTGGCGCCGCTTCATCAAGTCCACAATGTAAAGGCGATTCGCGCCGTGGCCGCTGCTCTCCCCGGTCTGCCTCAGGTCGCCTGCTTTGACACCAGCTTTCACCGCACCCAAGACCGGCTTGCCCAGCTGTTCGCACTGCCGCGCGCACTGACCGATGCGGGGATTATTCGCTATGGCTTTCACGGCCTGTCCTACGACTACATTACCAGCACACTGCCTCACCATCTCGGCGCCAGGGCGGATGGACGCGTTATCGTGGCTCACTTAGGCAATGGCGCCAGCATGTGTGCCATGCAGGCTCGCCGCAGCGTGGCCACTAGCATGGGCTTCACTGCGCTTGATGGGCTCATGATGGGCCAGCGCTGCGGCACCATTGACCCCGGCGTTCTCTTGCATCTGCTTGACTGTTTGGGGATGACCACTCAGGAGGTCGGGCACCTACTTTATGAAGCGTCGGGGCTGTTAGGCGTATCGGGTATCAGTAATGATATGGCGATACTGCAATCAAGCCCTGCTGTCGAAGCGCGCGAGGCCATCGAGTTGTTTTGCTATCGCGCGGCAGGCGAACTGGCCATGCTGGCAACGGCTATCAAAGGGCTCGATACCATCGTGTTCACCGCCGGTATTGGAGAGCACTCGGCACTGGTCCGTCGTCTTATCTGTCAGCAGCTCGAATGGATGGGGGTGGCGTTGGACACTGACGCCAACGAACGCGATGCCGTCCACATCAGTTCGACGGCATCAAGCGTTGACGTGCTGGTCATTCCCACTGATGAAGAGATCGTGATGGCCGGTGCGACGCACCGGCTAACCACGGGAGTGCATGCCCCCTTCCCGTCTGATGGCGCTAGTCATCCGTCGCCTCAGATCCGCACCCAAGGCCAGCAAGCTAATCAACGATCTTGATGCTGGTTTTCTCCCACGTCACGCTTACCGCTAGACCATTGGGCGTACGATTACTAAGCGTAAGGCGTGCGTTTTGGCGCTGAGCCAACTCCGACACAATCGATAAACCCAACCCGCTGCCGGTGGTACCCTGGCCAGACGCGCGCCGAAAGCGCTCAGTGACTTTATCCAACAGTGCCTCGGGGAGGCCGGGGCCAGTGTCACTAACCGTGAGTTGAGGCAACCCCTCCCAAAGCGCTAACTCTACCTCCACTTGACCGCCTTCCGGGGTATAGCGCAAGGCGTTATCCAGTAGGTTACGAAAGAGAATTCCCACCTCGACTTCGTCGGCGCGAACCTCCAGCCGGGTTAAGCCTATTAGCCTCAAGTGCTGATCTCGCTCTTCAGCGAGTGGCCACAGCTCGGCGACCAATTCAGCAACAATCGGATAGAGGTCAATAGTGGCCGGTGAGGTTGTGGCAACTTGATCCAAACGAGCCAAAATAAGCAGTTGCTCTACCACACGCTGAAGCCGTTCCACACCAATATAAGCCTTTTGTAATGATTGCTCTCCTCCCGCCTGCGCGTTATCTAGGTGAATTCTCAGTGCTGCTAAAGGGGTGCGTAATTCATGGGCCGCATCTGCAGTGAAGCGCCTCTCGCGCTCTAACGTTGTTTTCAACCGGGCGATAAAGTCGTTTAGCGATTGGCGTAATCCATTAAGCTCTTGAGGAACCGCGTTATCGATTTGACGCAGGTCGTGGGCGGAGCGGCCTTGTACCTGGCTGGAAAGCGCTTGAATGGGCGCAATACCCCGCCGGATAATACGACTCATCAGCCAAAGTAGGAGTGGCAGCAACAGGAGCATCGGCAACACGTTGTTCCAGGTGATGCGCTCCACCACTTCATCATGAAACGACCCTCGCAGCCCCATGCTGATCCAGGTATCGCTGGCAACATCGAACATGCTGAAAACTCGCCAACGATGACCATCATAGCTTTCCCAGCGAAAACCCTCCTCTAAAGGTTCAGGGAAAGGTCCGGCATCATTCCATTTACCCCCTAACAGCCTGGGTGAGCCATCGGCATTCCAAAAACCAAGGACTAATTTAAGCTCTTCCTCGTGGTAAAGCTTGGGATCTGATTCAGGGCTGCTGACAGGCACTGTGTTCCCGTCGCGATATAGCTGAGCCGGCTGTTCTGGAAGGCCCATGCTTGAAGCCAGACGAGCATAGTCGTCAATGGTCGCGTTTGGATCGAGTTGGCCAGCCACAATCCGGCTATGCAGACTGAGTTGTGTATCGAGAATTTCTTCTAGCTCGTGATCCGAAATCAAGTAAGCCGCGATAACCGCCACGCCCCCAGCGACAACCATGGTAATGGCTAGCGTGCGAAGCAGATAATGCCGTATCGATCTCATTGCGCGTGGCTATCCAGTCGGTAGCCAATCCCCCGCACGTTAATAATCAGATGTTTTTCAAGCTTTTTTCGCAGATGATGAATGTGAACTTCCACCGTGTTGGACTCTACCTCTTCGCCCCAGCCGTAAAGCAAATTTTCTAAACGTGGGCGAGATAGCACCCTGTCCGGGTGCCTAGCTAGTTCTAGCAATAAGGCATACTCGCGTCGGCCCAACTTTACGTCTTTGCCCCGCCAACTCACCGTATGGAGAGCCTCATCAATAATCAGTGCACCCAGCGTCAATATTTGCGAGGCCCGCCCCTCAGCGCGCCGCATTACGACACGCAAACGGGCGAGGAGCTCCTGCAAATTGAAAGGCTTGAGCACATAATCATCCGCCCCCGCATCTAAACCGGCAATACGGTCTTCCATCGCATCACGGGCCGTCAAAATAAGAATAGGCACCGTAGATTGCTGTCTGAGTAAATGCAGTACTTGCATACCGTCCATATCGGGCAGCCCAAGATCCAAAATAATCACACTAAAGGCCTCGCTGCCTATAGCGCTGATTGCCTCGCGGCCAAGCATGAACCAATCGACCGCGTAGCCCTCGCGCTCTAGCGCCGTCTTGATGCCATCCCCAAGCAGGTGGTCATCTTCTATTAGCAGTGCGCGCATGCTGATCCCCTCAATCGACAAACCGCTATCTTGGCTACCAAAACTTAAGCTTTTCTTAAATAGAGTAACTTACTTCTCAACAAGCAACCTCATCTAAATCCAACCAGCAAGCCCACCACCCTATTTTTTAAATTTCTTACCCAGTTTAACTCTTCTTTAAGTTATTTAGACTCAAGCTGCCTCTTTCGCCATAGGCAAAGCAGTGCCTTCACTGGCGGTCATTTTAATCTGTTCTGTCGCTACCGTGGGCAGGTCATTTTCTATTAACTTAACAGAGCGCCAGCGTATGCACTTACTGACACTTATTAGAACAAACTATTATTTAAAAATAATGGCCCGTTTTTTAGAAAAAAGAATGAAGCAATATTTACTGATAGGCATACGGTATATCCTCAAAGCACCTGCACCAGAAACCATTGACAACCTTGTGGGCATAGAAAAAATTCTAATTATTCGCCCCAATTTTCGTCTAGGCAACGCGCTAATTAGTACCCCTGTCATCGATGCTTTTCGTGAACGTTTTCCTTCCGCGCGCATAGACTATTTAGCGACTGATAAAACATGGCCGGTGTTGCAGCAACGGCCTGTTGATCATTTTCACCTTCTGTCGAGAGCTGCCATTCTCCGTCCTTGGCAGTGTGTAGCACTATTACGACGTTTACGAGCACAACGCTATGACCTAGCGGTACAAGTGAGCGGAGGGTCAACGAGCGGCTTTATCGTGACACAATTAATAGGGGCACGGTACAGCATGGGTTCACGCAAAGGCCACCAGCGCTGGTACAACATTGAGGCGGAAGGTAAGTCATCACATGCCTACGATGCCATCGTTAATTTAACACGTCCGCTCGGTGTTGACTGCCGTAATCGGCCATTGCTCCAGTTAACAGAGCAGGAACGCTATCAAGCAATGACGAAAACACAACAGTTAGTCAGACTTCATAGCGATGATCCATCAAATACTAATTTTATAGCGATCTTCGTTGGTGGGCATCAAAACAAGCGTTGGCCGTTGGAATTTTGGTTAATGCTCATCGATGCCATGGAAGCCCGAAAAATACGTTATGTCGTATTTCTTGGACCGGAGGAGTTGAGGCTTCTAGCGCCTATTGAGCAGCGTTTGATGTCAGCACTATATGGCAGCTTATGCCCGCCGCTGTCTATCCGTCACTTTGCCGCTGTTCTAGGGCGAGCGCGGTTACTCGTGACACCAGACTCCGGGCCTATGCACTTAGCGGCAGCACTCGATATCGCCACCATTTCCCTAGTACGCCAGAAAAAATCACTCGCCTTCGTACCACGAGAAGCCTCTGACACTATTCTGTGGCGCCCAGAGATCAGCACGGTAATAGACGCTATCCGCGCTAATCTTGACGGACAAAACGCAACGGCTCCCGTTCAATCGGTCTCGGCAACAAACCAACCAACACAGTGGGTTAGAACACCACCCAGCGCTGCACCTTTGCATTCTAGCTACTGAATTAAAGCGCATAACTGTTCGTTAAGTTTTGCGCTTTATAGTGACCCTACTGTTACGTTATCGAGAGTACTGTCTTGCCTATTTCAACGACGTCAAAACCTAATGGCATGGGTGTCAAACGCATCTTCCGCGCTTCTATTAATGCAGCATCGGGTTTAAAATCTTGCTGGATAAATGAGTCTGCCTTTAGACAAGAGGTGATGCTATGCCTCGTCCTCTGCCCTTTTATATTTTTTGTTAATGCCACTTCCGTAGAAAAAGCATTGCTGTTTTCTTCACTCACCCTTGTAGTGATAGTGGAACTCATTAACTCCGCCATCGAAAGCACCATTGACCGTATTGGACTAGAGCATAACGAACTTAGCGGGCGTGCTAAAGACATGGGGGCTGCCGCCGTCATGATGACCATTATTATGATGATGGGTGTGTGGCTATGTGTGCTGCTCTACTAAATATTTTCAAACCCGTAGCATCCGCATGGCTTTTATTTCTAATCGCCATGTCGGTCTTCAGTATTTTAAACATAGATTTTACGATAACTGACTTTATATATCGCTTTCAAGGTAATGCCTGGGCGTGGAAAGATACCTTGATTACCCAAGACATTCTTCACAAAGGGGGTAAATGGCTAAGCTCAGCGATGGGTTTAGTCACACTCCTCCTTTTGATACTAAGCACCGTGGTAACTCGTCTTAAAGCGTATCGCACGCCGCTTGTATATCTTTTTTCCGCAACGCTTCTTTCAACGCTGCTTGTCGCAACGATTAAACACCTTGTGAACATAGAATGCCCTTGGGATTTAGTTCGCTATGGTGGGGAACGAGACTTTATTGGCTTGCTCAATACACGTCCTTCCTCAATGCCAGCATCTGCCTGCTTTCCCGCCGGGCATGCCAGCGCAGGCTATACGTGGATAGCCCTCTACTTCTTTTTTGTCGCCATACGGCCCCATTGGCGATGGGCAGGGCTTTCGCTGGGTTTAGGGCTTGGTCTTACGTTTGGGATCACTCAACAGTTCCGCGGGGCGCACTTTCTCTCCCATGACCTCTGGACCGTCATGATTTGTTGGACCGTAAGCTTTGTCCTTTCAAGATTCTTATTACCCCCCAGCGTTCATTAATCTTTTCATTCAGAGAGCCTTTCGATGCGTCCTTTGCTATCATTGCCTTCAAAAGTTCTTGGCACCGCTTGGCATTATCGCCCCACATTAAGCACGGAGCAGCTTGTCTTATGGGTCGTTGTCATATTCAGTATTTTTTACAATGTCCCTTTTTGGCAACAAGCCTTTGCTGGCTATGACCCTCTTGCCGCCCAGACGTGGCTAACCTTTGCCAATATGTTTTTGGTGATGACCTGCCTTAACTATTTGGTCTTCGTGAGCCTTGCTTTTCGAACGCTGGTAAAACCTTTATTAACCTTGCTGTTTCTGATTGCCGCCTTTGTCAGTTACTTTACCAGTTACTACGGCACCTATTTTGACACCTCCATGCTAGACAATGTGCTTCAAACGGACACTAACGAAGCAGAAGAACTTCTCACCGCTGGTTTACTGATTCATTTGGCCATCTTTTTTGGCTTGCCTACCGTCATGATTTGGCGTGTTAACATCACACCTTCAACCTGGAAGAAGGCAATATTGCGTCGCTTGGCTTATTGCCTTGCCAGCACTGTTATATTGCTGTTAGCGCTCTTTTTATCTTATCAAGAAGTGTCGTCACTCATGCGCAACAATAAAGAGCTTCGCTACTTGGTGACCCCAGGTAATTATATTGTTTCGATGGCGCAGGCGCTTTCCAGCCAACACGCTTCCGCGAATACGGTGCGCTCCCCAGTGGGTGAGGACGCCAGTATCAGTTCACAAACGGGTGACAAACCCACACTGCTCGTCATCGTGGTGGGCGAAACGGTACGGGCGGCGAATTGGGGGTTAAATGGTTATGAACGCCAAACCACACCTAAACTTGCCCAGCAGCCTGACGTTATTAATTTTTCAGATGTTTCCTCATGCGGTACAAGCACAGCAGTCTCATTACCCTGCATGTTTTCATTACCTGGACGTGCTTATTACGATAAATCGTACGCTCAGCAACATGAATCCTTGCTGGACGTATTAGCCCACGCCGGGTTAGAGGTCACCTGGCTTGATAACCAGTCAGGCTGTAAAGGTGTCTGCGACGGAGTGACAACAAAAGCGCTCTCGCCAGAGGAGTATGCGTCTTTGTGTCAAGATGGGCGATGCTTGGATGAAGCACTGGTTCAAGCCTTGACCAAGCAAATTAGCGGTGCCTCAGCAGATCAGGTGGTCGTACTGCATCAGCTAGGTAACCATGGCCCCAGCTATTACCAACGCTATCCTGCTGCCTACGAGCGATTTGTTCCCGCTTGCAACACCGGTGATTTAGCAAAGTGCTCAAGAGACGCCATTACCAACAGCTACGACAATGCCATTCTGTATACCGACACTGTGTTGGATCAGGTAATTGAGACGTTAAAGCGTCAGGATGACTACGCAACTGCAATGATCTATCTCTCTGATCATGGTGAATCACTGGGCGAAAAAGGCCTATATTTGCACGGCATTCCCTACGCCATTGCCCCCGACGAACAGACGCATGTGCCAATGGTTTGGTGGCTTTCCAACTCATTTTCAAAGCAGCGAGGACTCGATACGGAGTGCTTACGCCAAGTCTCTGATCAAGCCGCTTCCCACGATAACTTATTTCATAGCGTGCTGGGGTTGCTTGGCGTAGCAACGGACGTATACCAGCGGGCAGAAGATATTAGCCAAACGTGCCGTAGCCTCGCCAATTCATGAATGCTTAAGTGATCGTTAAGTATTCCATGGCAAGCTGCTCTCCATTCTGCTCAACTATTCTGGTGTATGCACATGATTTTATCGCATCTATTGGACTCCAACCAAGGTTTTTGGAGACGGCTGCTACCCCAAAAAAAAGCAACAGCAGGGGGCTTGTTAGGCGGTGCCAATACCTCTACTCATTCTGCTAAATGGCTTTCCTTTAGAGTCAGCGTTTTTTTGATTGCTTTACTAACGACCCTGTTATGGTTAACGGGAATAGAAAACATCGAAATCACTATCGCTGTATTAAGTGTAACGTCAAATGGCATATCACAGTTACTTGGCCGCTATTATTCTTTCAGTGTATTGAAAATGGTTGAAAATGACTTGATAGATACGCTTGACGCATTAGGGGCTGCAGGAGTTGGAACATTAATAATTTTATATTTATTAGGATAGCGCACCTAATAAGTGACTCACCGTAAATTTTCTTATGGAAGGTCACTTTGTAAAAAACTCAACATCCTCATCCCGGGAATCCCGACAGAGCATATTAATTACCTTAAGGCTGAAGTTCTTACTTCTCTTTACCCAATTTGATCACTTTTAAACGAAGTGCGTTAAGAATAACGCTGACCGAGGATAATGACATAGCCGCCGCTGCAAAGATGGGAGAGAGAAGCATTCCTACAAACGGATACAGTACTCCTGCTGCGATGGGTACCCCGGCAGAGTTGTAGATAAATGCAAAAAACAGGTTCTGCCGTATATTGCGCATTGTCGCCAACGACAGACCTCGAGCCTCGACGATGCCCATAAGGTCGCCCCGCAGCAGGGTTATACCGGCACTTTCGATGGCGACATCAGTACCGGTCCCCATTGCCACACCAACATCCGCCGTTGCCAACGCAGGTGCATCATTAACGCCATCATCAGCCATCAAAACAACATGGCCTTCGTCTTTCAGTCGCTGGATAATATTACCCTTATCTTCGGGTAGCACTTCCGCCTCCACCTCATCAATATGAAGTTTCCTAGCAATCGCTTCGGCCGATGTAAGGTTATCGCCTGTCAGCATCACCACACGAATTCCATCTTTCTGCAGAGCCGCAATGGCAGCTTCGCTGGTCTCTTTAATGGGATCGGCGATGGCAATTAAACCGCAGACTTTTCCATCCAGGGCTACGAAAATGACAGTGGCCCCATCCTCTCGAAGCTGATCAGCCTCACGTTCGAAGTTAGAAACCTCCACGTTTTCAGATTCCATCAGCAGACGGTTACCCAGTAATACCCGCACACCATCCATGCTGCCGGTGACGCCTTTTCCATTAGGGGAATCAAAGTCTTCAGCATCTGGCAGTGTTAGATTCATGGCGTTGGCTTTATCAACGATGGCTTGGGCCAGCGGATGTTCACTCCCTTTCTCAAGGCCACCTGCAAATCGCATCAATTGTCCTTCGCTGATGTCCTGAGTCGTAACAAGTTTAGTCACCTGTGGCTTGCCTTCTGTCAGGGTACCGGTTTTATCTACGACAACCGTATCCACTTTCTCCATACGCTCTAGCGCTTCAGCATCACGGATAAGAACGCCGCTTTGCGCGCCACGGCCGATACCGACCATGATGGACATCGGCGTGGCCAAGCCCAGAGCACACGGACAGGCAATGATCAAAACGCTGACCGCCGCAATCAGGCCGAACGCCATGGGTGGTGGTGGTCCGAAAGTAGCCCAAACAACAAAGGTAATGAGTGCGATAGCGACGACGGCTGGCACGAACCAACCCGCCACTTTATCTGCCAACCCCTGAATAGGCGCACGACTGCGTTGGGCATTGGCGACCATCTGTACAATTTGAGACAACATGGTGTCACTACCAACTTTATCGGCTCTCATGATAAAGCTGCCTTGTTGGTTGATGCTCCCGCCAATTACCTGGTCACCCGCTTGCTTAGTGATGGCCAGAGGTTCACCGGTCACCATGGACTCATCCACGTTTGATCGTCCCTCAAGCACTACCCCGTCCAGAGGCACCTTGTCACCAGGACGCACTCTCAAGCGATCCCCTACCTTTACCTGGCCAAGAGGCACGTCAATTTCACCGCCCTCTTCACCAAGCTGTCGGGCAGTAGCTGGGGCAAGGTTGAGCAAAGCCTTGATCGCCCCTGAGGTTTTCTCCCTCGCGCGCAGTTCCAAAACCTGACCAAGCAAGACCAGCACTACGATGACTGCAGCAGCCTCGAAGTAGACTGCAACCGCACCATCTTCCTGACGAAACGCACTCGGAAATATTTGAGGGGCGAGTGTTGCCACCAGACTGTAGATGAGCGAGACACCAGTGCCGATGGCAATCAGAGTGAACATGTTCAGGTTGCGGCTGACGACTGATTTCCAGCCTCGGACAAAGAAAGGCCAACCACACCAGAGCACCACAGGTGTCGCCAGTACCAGTTGTACCCAATTGGAAACCTGTGGGGATACGATATGACCGGAGTCGATCAAGTGACCACCCATTTCAAGTACTAGCACAGGCAGTGACAGCGCAAGGCCTATCCAAAACCGGCGTGTCATATCACTGAGCTCTTCTGAAGGTCCGTCATCCAAACTCACTGTATCCGGCTCTAGAGCCATCCCGCATATGGGGCAATCGCCTGGCCCTTGCTGACGGATTTCTGAATGCATCGGGCAGGTATACATAGTGTCCGGAACGATGGGCTCTTCCTGCTGCTGTTTACCAATGTACTGCTCGGGATTATCGTTAAATCGAGATTGGCAGCGTGAAGAACAGAAATACAAGGTTTTACCCCCGTGCTTGCTACGATGCTCTGCAGTATGCGGATCAATAGACATGTCGCAGACTGGGTCTTTGACTGGTAGCTTTTCAGTCACTGTGATACCTCATGTTCTCTGACAATTATGTCGCAAAAGCCGTATTGCAGAGCTGAGCGGCGTTGGGTCTGGCAACACACTGTTTTTTTAGGGCCCTCTATCCACCATGCATTATCTTTCAAAGAAAGCTGTATCCAGGCGGTAACACATCACCCAAGGCACTATCGAGACGATTGCAATCGCTATCATCAGACTATTTTTAACGGGAATTCTGGTCTGTGCGCTGTACAACAAACGGTCTTGAAATGTTAGATAGGTCAGCTTCACGATCCAAGTGAAATACTATTGAAGAGTGCACAGGCCGGCGACGGATTTATTGAGCCCCTCGGCGTTGCCCGTCCAGTCTCTTGCGCGTCCGTTTATTGAAGTGAGCTGGTGATCTCATAGACTTCTTCCTAGGTTCTGTCTGAAAAGTCGGCTCTCATGCATTGCTGGATACAAGCCAGGGTCACCATGGCCTTGAAGCTGCTGGCTTGCTTGTCATAGCGGGTATTCAGCCGACGCTTTTCCTTCAACCAGCCGAATAGGCGCTCTACCACATTGCGCTGACGGTATTTCGGCTGGTCGAACTGATGCGGCAGGCCAGGACGCGGGCGCCTATGCATGCGGCGTCTGGGAATGATGGGCCGCATGCCATAGCGCGTGCAATAGCGCCGAAGTGCATCACTATCGTAGCCTTTGTCAGCCACGAGATAACGACTGCGTTTGCGAGGCCGGCCGGAACGCCCTGGTAGTCCTTCTCCAGCAACTCGATGAAATGGGTTGAATCGGCACGCTGGCCTGCTGACAGGGAAAAGGTAAGTGGAAAACCCTGGCTATCGCACAGTAGGTGTATCTTGGTAGTCAGGCCGCCACGACTGCGGCCGAGAGCATGATCGGGCGGTTCTATCGATCCCCCTTTTTACCGGCACCGCTGGCCGATCGTGTTGCTCTGATGGAGGTCGAATCGGCCATCCATGTGTCGAGATCCATAAAACCGTCTTCCCGAAGACGCAGATGAAGACGCATCAGGATCCGATCAAAGGTGCCATCATCGCGCCACCGGCGAAAGCGCTGGTAAACGGTCTTCCAGGGGCCGTAACGTTCTGGCAGATCGCGCCATTGCGCTCCCGAGCACAGAATCCAGAAGATCCCATTGAGCATCTGACGATCATCACGACGTGGGCGACCCATGGTCTGTGGAGGAGAAACGATATCCTCAATCATTTGCCAGCGCTGATCGGAAAGTTCGTAACGGCCCGCCATAGCTGCCTCCTGTTCGGTGACAGGGAACAGCGTAGCAAACATGACTTTTCAGACAGAACCTAGTCCAGTGGCGGTTGGCATCTCGTTGTTGCCAGGAAAGGCTATCTTAAAGCCGATAGTGCTGATATCACTGTAGATGTCGATGGTCGCGTTCTAGCAGCTATTTGATGCCAGCACATGGCTGGTTCTGCTATACTTAACAGTAAATTTACCATTTAATTTTATTGAGATAGTTATGACAGCTACGAAAAATCCCCTTCCATATCTAGACTCTTTAGGGCCAAACGATTCAGGTGAAACCCTAAGCTTCCCAGATTATTTTCACGCTTTATCAGAAATGTCAGTACACGAACATTTTGAGCAATCCATCAATTACCTATACGAAAATTACATTATTTCCTTAGATTTTAATAACAAAATAAGTCCAGAATCATCTCCCATTTTCAGGGATATATTTTACCAAGAGTTTGAAAACAGCCACCATAAAATCGAAGGCGGTGTATCAGCAATGAATTGCGAAGAAGATATCGAGTCTAAGTTAAGCTTTGTTTTTCAAAATGATTTTTTACAGCATATTTTCCCCCGAGCAGTCACTTGGATGGTATGTATAAAGCTATTGATTGAACATGGCTCAACTGAAAAAGCATGGTCTTCAATGCTCCACTACAAAGAAGTAGAGCACAATATCCGACAATTAATGGACCTAGAAGAAGAAAATCATCGCGCTAAACTGGCAAGCATAAACGGAAGAAAGAACTACGATTACCTTATCCCACTGAAACGACATTTTGTTTCTCTCCTTTCATCGTCAAAACCTATAGGAGGCTGGAAATTCATGACTGAAGCTTGTTCAAAACTCGCACCTGAAGTCTATTCTTACTATGAAGAAAGTAGTGCCCGAAAAAAAAGAAGACACGATTTACAACAAATTGAGACGAAGCTGTATAACTGGTTAAATTTCGACCCAGAGTGCAAATCTGCCTTCGAGGAAAATTGTAACAAAAACAGCTCTAGGTCGACTAAGTAACTATACAAGTTGGCTCATTACCCATTGATCGATGTCATGCTCAATCCAGCCTATTGCGGAAGCGCCTAGCTTGATTGGCTTAGGAAATGAGGGGTCATATCGCGGTGAATCTGGATTGATTTTTTCGTAAATCCACGAGCGACTCATCCCAAGCTTTTTGCTTAGCTGACGGATTCTCAGAATCGTGACGGTTTGCTTGGTAGTTGTCATGGTGTAGCTCCTTGTTGATTGATAGCTACATCTTAGTGAGCAACCAACCTAGGCTCAATGAGCAGAGAGGGGGTTTAGAATATCTCGCTTTTTTTCATTATTTTTCCTTTAAAAACAGCACTGTATAAAAATACTGGAGGTTTAGAACCTTATTCTCAGTCTATATGCATCACCTTCGGCCACTGCTAGTACCTGGTGTTTGGTGCTTAGTAGTGGCGGGTTATTTACATTCGGTGATACACGTCTATTCAGGCCTATTCCTTCTGAACAGGTCAGATAGGTCTCGTTTATAGTCGTCAATTGGTTATCCAAAAACGTGACTTTTATTGGTAGGCCTTGATGTATGCTCATCTATTTATAACTAGATTATAAAAGATGAATCATGAGTAAGAGTTCTTCGTGGTCTGCCTCTCCGGGTAGGAAATCTGGAAGCTTTCTCTACCGACCGAAACCATATTCTTTCACCTGGA
>JBNJJK010000013.1:0-83453 GCA_051750125.1 Pseudomonadota bacterium | reverse complement strand
AAAGCCCCGGATCATGTCCGGGGCAATCCACTTGCTCAAACGACCCTGTTGGCGTGAGGCAAGTGACGTGAGTGCTCGTTACCGCTTACTTCATGCTCAGTGATGAAAACGCTCGGCGGCCTGGCGGGCCAGCTCGCGAATACCGTCCCAGTCTTCCGCTTCGACCATGGCCTTTGGCGTCAGCCATGAACCGCCCACGCACATGACGTTGGGCAGCGACAAGTAGTCCTCGGCGTTATCGACGGTGATGCCGCCCGTGGGACAGAAACGCGCTTCCGGGATAGGCGCGCCAAACGCCTTGAGCGCCTTGGCGCCGCCGCTGGATTCCGCCGGGAAGAACTTGAACCGACGGTAGCCGAACTGCCAGCCGGTCATCAGTTCTGAAATGGTCGACACACCGGGTAGCATCGGCACCGGACTTTCCACGCCATAGCGGTAAAGCGCTTCGGTGGCACCGGGTGTGACCACGAAGTCAGCCCCGACCTGCTCGGCCTGGCGGTACTGCGCCGGCGTCAGCACGGTGCCCACCCCGATGCTCGCCCCCGGCAGCGATTCTTTCATGCGCTTGATGGCTTCCAGCGCACATTCAGTGCGCAGGGTAATCTCTAATACTGTGAGGCCGCCTTCAACTAAGGCGCGGCCCATCGGCACGGCGTCTTCCAGGCGGTCGATGGTGATGACCGGAATCACTTCGGCTTTCAGGCAAATGCTGTCCAGCTCGGCAGTGCGTGTCGACGGCAGCTGTTTATCGATGGTCATGCGTGAGTCTCCAAGCAAATTATTATCGGCGAAAGCGGCGTTAAGGCGCCCAGTAAATCGCCAAAGGGCACGACAGGAAGGCACGGATTGGCAGTAGACGCACATCATCCCCGTTCAGTGCGTTGGCCAGTACCGCCCGCTTGTCGTCGCCGGTGATATGTAAAACATGGCGGCGCGCCTGATGAAGGCGGTCCGCCGAGAAAGTAATGCGCGGCTGAGGTTGGCTGGGGGTGCGCACGGCCACCAAAGGCTCGTCGGTGGACAGCGCCAGGCCCAGTTCCTGACTATCAGGGAACAGCGACGCCGTGTGGCCATCGCCGCCCATTCCCAGGATTACCACGCTCGCCGGCCAGCTAAGCGCTTGCGTTCGCTCGCTGACTTCGGCTACGCCCTCCTCGGGCGTCCCCGCGGATGAGGTCAGTGGTACAAAATTGGCCGAGGCCGCCTCCCCCTGAAGCAAGTGTTCGCGCACCAGCTTGGCATTGCTGTCCTGGCTGTCTTCAGCGACCCAGCGCTCGTCCGCCAGGGTGATATCCACCCGTTCCCAGGGCAGCGACTTGGCGGCCAGCGCTTCGAAAAACGGCACCGGCGTCGAGCCCCCGGAAACGACCAACAGCGCACGCGCCTGGTGACTCAGGTCTTCGTTCAGCGCCTGATAGACCGCTTCGGCGAGCTGTTCGGCCAGCTGTTGTCGTGCTTCGCTCATATCAGTAATCCTCGTACCAGCTGCGACCGTCTTGGGTAATCATGGCGATCGACGCGACCGGGCCCCAGGAACCTGCCGGGTAGCGGCGCGGCGGCGTTTCCCGCGTTTTCCAACCGTCGATCAGTTGGTCGCACCAGCGCCAGGCGTGCTCAACTTCGTCACGACGCACAAACAGGTACTGCTGGCCTTTCATGACTTCCAGCAGCAGCCGCTCGTAGGCATCGGGGATGCGCGATTTAGGAAAGGCGTTGTTGAAATCCAGGTGCAGCGGGCCGGGGCGCAGGCGCATGCCCTTGTCCAGGCCGCTGTCCTTGGTCAATACCTGAAGCGCGATGCCCTCTTCCGGCTGCAGGCGAATAATCAGCTTGTTGGCAGCGATATTGCGCTGGTCTGGATCAAAGATGTAGTGAGGCTGCTGCCGGAAGTGAATCACGATCTGCGACAGCTTCTCAGGCATCCGCTTGCCGGTTCGCAGATAGAACGGCACCCCCGCCCAGCGCCAGTTGGCGACTTCGGTTTTCATGGCCACGAAGGTTTCGGTCTGGCTATCGGTATTGGCGCCCTCTTCTTCAAGATAGCCGGGCACCTGCTGGCCGTCGCTGGTGCCCGCCGTATACTGGCCGCGTACCACGTCTCGACCCAGAGCTTCGCCGGTAAACGGCTTGAGCGCTTTGAGCACCTTGACCTTTTCGTCACGAATGGCGTCGGCGTCCAGATTGGAGGGCGGGTCCATGGCAATCAGGCAAAGCAACTGCAGCAGGTGGTTTTGCACCATGTCGCGCAGCTGTCCCGCTTCGTCGAAATACCCCCAGCGGCCCTCGATACCGACCTTTTCCGCCACGGTAATTTCCACGTGGGAAATGTGGTTTTGGTTCCACTGGGTGCCAAACAGCGGATTGGCAAAGCGCAGCGCGATCAGGTTCTGGACGGTTTCCTTGCCCAGGTAGTGATCGATGCGGTAAACCCGCGACTCGGGGAAGACTTCGCCAATCGCGTCATTGATTTCTTCAGAAGATGCCAGGTCAAACCCGATCGGCTTTTCGACCACCACCCGGGACGTATCATCCAGGCTGTCGCTGGTCTGCAGGTTACGACAGATATCGCCGTAGATTTTCGCCCCGACCGATAAATAGACCACCATGGGACGCGGCGAGCCTTCGCGCCACTGGCGAACGGCGGAAAAACCGTCAGCGCTGGTAAAGTCCAGCTGCAGGTAATCCAGGCGATCGAGAAAGCGCGTCAGGCTTTCTTTGTCTTGCTCGTCTTTCTTGAGACGCTTCTGCAATGCGCCGCTGACCAGCTGACGAAACGCCGCCACATCGTGCTCCTGGCGCGCCAGGCCTAGGATGCGCGTGCTTTCGGGCATCAGGCCTTCACGATCCAGGTGATAGAGCGCCGGAAATAGCTTGCGCAGTGCTAGATCGCCAAGCGCCCCAAACAGAGCAAGGTCGATGGCGTGTTGAAGGTCACCCAGCGGGGCACCTTGTGAAGCAGGTGACGGGCTCATCTCAGCTCCTATTGTAGTTAGATTACCTAAAATCTATCTGAAAAAGGCCATTATACGCAATATTACGTGTAATTTTACTACAAAAATTCCTCCAGCGTTACCATTTGCCGCCTCCACTTTTCCCGCTTCAGCGCCTCCTGACCATGACTACGCCCCTGATATACGCCACCTCTACGCCTCGGAAGGATGAGGTGGCTACCGGCTGAATTGGCGAGGCTGATTCTGTTCAGGTGGCAAGCCACCTCTCTGATAACAACAATTGAGGTTTTCATCATGATGGCAAGACATTGGCCAGGATTCACACCTTTATTGACCACCACCCTGCTTGCAGGCATCGCAATGCCGGCGCTGGCTTTCGAAGACGATCGCCTGACGATCTGGATGGGTGATAACAAAGGCCAGGAAGGTATCCAGGACGTTGCCGAGCAGTTTACCCACGACACCGGCATCGAGATGGACGTGGTGTTTCCCGACAACCTGACCGATCGTTTCCAGCAGGCGGCGGGCAGTGGCCAGGGGCCGGATATCGTGATCTGGGCCCACGACCGCATGGGCGAGTGGGCCCAGAGCGGGTTATTGAAGCGCGTTGCCCCCAGCGACGACCTGCGCGACGATTTTTTCGACTTTACCTGGGAAGCAGCGCTTTGGAACGGCGAACACTACGGCTATCCGATATCGGTCGAATCGCTGGGCTTGATCTACAACAAGGCCCTGGTCGATGAAGCCCCCGAGAGCTTTGCCGAGCTGATGGAACTGGACGCCGAGCTGGCCGAGCAGGATAAAAAAGCCATCCTGTTCGACTACAGCGAACCCTACTACGGCTGGACCCTGCTTGCGGCCAACGGCGGCTATCCGTTCAAGCGAACCGACGAGGGCTACGACGTGACCGATATTGGCGTCAACAACGCAGGCGCGGTGCAGGGAGCGGAACTGCTGTTCGAGCTAATCGAGAGCGACGTGGTGCCGCGGGGTACCGACTACAGCATCATGGACAACCGCTTTAACAAGGGCGAAGTGGCGACCATGATCAGCGGTCCCTGGGCCTGGCCAAATCTTGAGCGGAGCGGCATTGATTACGGCGTCGCCTTGCTGCCCAAGGTGGGCGATGAACGTGCCAAGCCCATGTTTGGCGTCATGACGGCAATGATCAACTCGGCCTCACCCAATGACTTCCTGGCCGTCGAATTCCTGGAAAACTACCTGCTCAGCGAGGAGGGTATGCGCACCTTCAACAGCGATGGCTCGCTTGGCGCCGTGGCCCACATCGACTATCAGGCGGAACTGGCCGATAACCCCAACATCGCAGCCACGCTTGAAAACGCTGAAGTCGGCATGCCGATGCCGAATATTCCCGAAATGGGCGCGTTCTGGTCGGCCATGGAACCCGCTCTGCAGAACATGGGCAGCGGGCGCCAGTCGCCTCAGGAAGCGCTGGATGCCGCCGCGCGGCGTATGCGTCAGTAACCGCTAGCCTTTCCTTCACTGCCCGGCCGTGGTGCTCCGTTAGAACGGTCGGGTGGTTTCGCAGGACATCTCTCATGTTTACCACGAATGCTTCGCGGGGCCTGCCCCGCCACCGTTCACGCCATGTGACCGAGCGCTATACCCGCTGGGCCTTGCGCAGCGTGATCGGACTTATCGTGCTGGCCCTGTTCTGGCTGGTGATGGCGTTCTATCTGCACGGCCAGTGGGTGTTTGCGCTGCTGTTTCTGGTGCTTGGCGCGTCGCTGGGCATCGTGTTCAGCCGACGCTCGCTGATGAGCCACCGGTATATCTTCCCGGCGGTGGCCGGGCTTGGCGTTTTCGTTATCTTCCCGCTGGTGTACACCGTGGGCATCAGCTTCAGCAACTACAGCTCGGACAACCTGCTCAGCCAGGAGCGCGTGCGCGCCCAGCTCACCGATCAAACTTACCAGGCTGAAGGCGCCGCATTTAGTTATTCGCTTTACCAGGAAGGCGAGCTGGTACGCCTGTATCTGGAAAGCGACGCCCCTGTCGGCGACAACGACCGCCTGCTATCCGCCGCGATCAATCTGGACAATAACGAAGCCCGCCGCGCCAACACCCAGGCCGTGGACGGCCCGCCCGACGGTGAGCCGCTTCCCATGCGCGCGGCTATTCAGGCCCGCGAGACCCTCCAGGCGCTGCGCCTGCAAACGCCCGGTGGCACCGAGCTGCGCATGGCGGGTCTGCGCCAGTTCGCACCGATGATCGACCGCTATGACGTTCGCGATAACGGCACCCTCTACGACCGCGAAGAGGATCAGGTGCTGACGCCGGATAACGCTATCGGCTTTTTCGTCACCGACGACGGCGAGCGCATCACCCCGGGATGGCCGGTAAACGTGGGCTTCACCAACTACACCAAGATCTTCACCGACCCGGATATTCGCGGGCCGTTCATGCAGATCTTTGTCTGGACTTTCGTGTTTGCCGGGCTCACCGTGCTTTTCACGCTGGCCGTGGGGTTTGTCCTCGCCTCGCTACTGCAGTGGGATCAGCTCAGGGGCAAGGCGGTATACCGCACGCTGCTGATACTGCCCTACGCGGTTCCGGCGTTCATTTCGATCCTGATTTTCAAAGGCATGTTCAACCAGCATTTCGGCGAAGTGAACATGATTCTGGAGGCACTGTTAGGTATCAGCCCGGCATGGTTTACCGACCCCTGGCTGGCGCGAACAATGCTGTTGATCGTCAATACCTGGCTGGGCTACCCCTACATGCTGCTGCTGTGCATGGGGCTGATCCAGTCGATCCCCGGTGATCTCTATGAGGCCTCGGCGGTGGACGGCGGCGGGCCGATCACCAACCTGATGAAGATCACCCTGCCGCTGATCATCAAACCGCTCACGCCGCTGCTGATCGCCGCCTTTGCTTTTAACTTCAATAATTTCGTGTTGATCGCCCTGCTCACCGGGGGCAGCCCGGACATTCTGGGCGCCAGCACGCCCGCGGGTACCACCGACCTGCTGGTGAGCTATACCTACCGCATCGCCTTCCAGGATGCCGGCCAGAACTTCGGCCTGGCGGCGGCGATTGCCACGCTTATCTTTCTGCTGGTGGTGGGCATGTCGGTCATCAATCTGCGGCTTTCCAAGGTCAAGGTCTAGGAGGTGTCAAATGCCCATGGTTCAACCCCGTTCCATTCGCGCACGGCGATGGTGCGCCCACCTGGCGCTGATCGGCTTTGTGTCACTGGTCGTCTTCCCGCTGCTGCTGGTGATTTCGATCTCGTTTCGCGAGGGCAACTTTGCCTCGGGAAGCCTGATCCCCGAGCGCTTCTCCCTCGAACACTGGTCGCTGGCGCTGGGCATTCCCTGGGAGCGCGCCGATGGTAGCGTGATCCAGCCGCCCTTCCCCGTGCTGCTGTGGCTGTGGAACTCGGTCAAAGTCGCCGTGGTGTCGTCGCTGCTGATTCTGATGCTCGCCACCACCAGCGCTTACGCCTTTGCCCGCATGCGCTTCAAGGGTAAAGAGCCGATTCTGAAAGGCATGCTGATTTTTCAGATGTTTCCCGCCGTGCTCTCGCTGGTGGCCCTCTACGCCCTGTTCGACCGGCTGGGTCAGTTCGTCGGCTGGCTGGGGATCAACACCCACGGCGCGCTGATCGTCGCTTCGCTCGGCGCGGTGGCGCTGCACATATGGACCATCAAGGGCTACTTCGAATCCATCGACGGGTCGCTTGAAGAAGCCGCCATGGTCGACGGCGCCAGCACCTGGCAGGCGTTTCGCTACATCCTGCTACCGCTGTCAGTGCCGATTTTAATGGTGGTGTTCATCCTGGCGTTTGTGATGAGCATCATGGAGTACCCCATGGCGTCTGTACTGCTCGTGGACGAGCACAAGCTCACCCTGGCAGTAGGCGCTCAGCAGTACCTTGCCGACCATAATCAACGTTGGGGCGACTTCGCCGCCGCGGCGGTGCTCTCCGGCCTGCCGATTACCATCGCCTTCCTGATCTGCCAGCGTTGGATTATTGGCGGTTTAACCGCCGGGGGTGTTAAAGGCTAGTAAGATGCACCGTTTCCAAGCTTACGTTTACCCGGCCGAGGCCGGGTTTTTTATGGCACTGGCTAAATCTCTACCGCGCGGCCAATGAACTGAATGGGGCCTGTCGGCAGGCCGGTGGGCGAGCCGGTGTCGTCTTCCAGGGTGAGCTCGAACAGCTGGTTATCCTCAAGCGGCGGCAGCTCATCCAGGCGCAGGCGAATGGGTTGCCCGGGCTCTACCAGGCCTAGCGACACCGGCGCCTGCCATTCGTCGGCCTTGGTCCAGAACTCCAGCGCCTTGCCGTCCGGCACGTCAAAGGTGCCCAGCGGTATCAGCTCGATTTCCTGGCGGGTTGAAGCCTGGACCACCCAGCCAGCCGACTGGGTTTGCGGAGCCAGTAGCACCACCATGTATTCCGGCGTTGTTGGCGGGGTGGATACCTGAGTCAGCATCACACCCATTACCAGCGCGGCGGCCATGCCGATACCGGCGGCCCCTTGCCAGAAATGCAGGCGGTTGATCCAGCGTCGGCGTGGCGGCATCGTTACGCTGGCCCGCCGAGGTGCGGACGACATCTTGAGGCTGCGTTCAATGCGCGGCCACAGATACTCGGAGGGAGGCACCGGTTCCACCAAAGCGGTATACGGAAAAAAGCGCTCTTCCCAGGCGGCGACAGCGCGTTGTAGTTCTGGCTCGTGTTCAAGTCGAGCCTCTACCGCTTTGCGCTGCTCGGACGACAGCGTGCCCAGCACGTATTCGCCCGCCAAAGCATGGTCGTCTTCATGATCATGGCGACTGGGATGGGTCATGCCATACACTCCCGAAGGCGCAGTAAGCTGCGTTTTATCCAGGCCTTGACGGTGCCCAGTGGAGCGCCTGTATGCGCGGCAATTTCGGCGTGACTCAAGCCATTGACATAGGCGTGCAGCACGCAGTTACGTCGCTCGGTTTCCAACTGCTGCAAGCAGTCATCCATGCGCTGACCGGTTTGCCAGTCGAACGCTTCCTCCGCCGCGAAGGCGTGCTCGAAGTGTTCATCAGGGGCCTCTTCGGCTGGTTCGTTGCGATCAAAGGTGATCTCACGATCGCGGTATCGAATGGCGTTTAACGCCAAATGGCGGGCCACGCTGTAGATCCATGTCCGCGCGGAACCTCTCGCTGGATCGAAGCTATCGGCGCGTTGCCAGATATTGAGGCAGGCATCGTGGACGATATCTTCGGCCATGCCCCGGTCCTTGACGATTCTTAATACCACACCAAGAAGCCTGGCCCCTTCGTGCACGTAGAGCTGGTGCAAGGCGTCATGCTCGCCACGGGCGCATCTCACCAATGCATCCGCATGATCAAATTCTGAAGACACGTCAGTCAAACCCTGGCTCCCTGGTGACGGCACCGACGCCGGTCGTCGTTCCCACAGACAGCATAGCCGCAAGGGACACGACAAACGAGTCCCCTGCGGCATGAGCGCTCTCGTTGACTTACTCAGCCGTCCAGAAAATGTAGTCCGCCTGATAGGTCACCACCGCCGTTGCGCCTTCATGATCCATATCGCAGGTCACATCCGGCGCCACACCGCCTTGGGTGTTCAGGCGCTGAATGTAGCTGACGCCGGTCATGGCGCCTTCGCCCTCAGCGGGGTTGGCTTCCACGAGTTGCAGCGGAATGTTGCCATCACCGTTGGCGGCGGTTGCCAGCTGGGTGCCGGTGACTTTCGAGCCATCCAGTGCTTCCCAGGTAGCGGGCGGGCCGTAGTAGCTGCCGACCTGGCTGCCTTCACCGTCGTTAAGGGCGGCGTGCGGGCCCTTGAAAACCCAGCCCATGTCGCCGTCATCGTTGGCTTCACACATGTAGGTAATGGCGCCGACGCCGACGGTTTCGAGCGCAACGTTATTGCCGTCCGGTACCTGGACGTCCGCCGGCGTTTCGGCCAGGGCGGCGTGACTGAAAGATGCGATCAAAGCAGCGGCCAAAGCAGCGTGCGTTAGGTGATGAGTGGTCATGTTCAGTCTCCTTGAGTGAGATAACCAGCCGCTGCAAAAGGCGGCTGTATAGGGAATACCCGCGAGGAGACGTTTTGGATGCACGCCTGGTTTAAAATTTTAAAAAAGAAGATTCAGTCATTTTTCAAAAGCAAGGGTTTACCCGCCAGCTTTGGCTTGCCCGTCGCTAGTGATTCACACCATCTATCACCACCTGACGGGGACAAGCGCTACCGCTCTCAGTAAACAGATGGCAGCGTTCGCCGTGGAGCCCAAGGGCAACGTCCTGGCCTTCCTGAAGCGGCGTCAGCCCGTTCAGGCGCAGGGTGATCGGGGTCTCGAGGCCGTCCACACGACAGTGTGCCAGCGTCTCGTACCCCAGCTTTTCAGCGACCGATAAGCTCGCGGCCAGACACGCCTCGGCGTCTTCACGGCTGACTACGTCTTCCGGACGCACCCCCAGGGTCGCCTGCTCACCGGTCGTCAAGGCACGCCCGTCCACCGCCACGCTGAGCGTTTCCCCGTTGGGCAACCGCACCTGCGTTAGGCTGGCGCCGGGTTCGAGCACTTCCACGGAGAAGGTATTGATCCGCGGCGAGCCGATAAACTCGGCAACCTCCAGGGTCTCAGGGAAGTGATAGAGCGACAGTGGCGCCCCTACCTGGGCAATCCGCCCGCCGGAAAGCAGCACGATACGGTCCGCCAGGGTCATGGCTTCCACCTGATCGTGGGTCACGTAGATCATCGTCGCTTGCAGACGCTTGTGCAGCTCGGCGATCTGCACGCGCATATCCACCCGCAGTGCGGCGTCGAGGTTGGAAAGTGGCTCATCAAACAGGAACACGGCGGGCTCCTTGACCAGCGTGCGGCCAATCGCCACCCGCTGACGCTGCCCCCCGGACAGATCCTTGGGCTTGCGCTCCAGCAGCTCGGTCAGATGTAGCATCTCGGCGGCGTGCTGGACGCGGCGGCGAATCTCGCCTTTTTCGGTCCGCGCCAGCTTCAGGCCAAACGCCATGTTGTCGGCCACATTCATGTGCGGATACAGCGCGTAGGATTGAAACACCATGCCGATGTCCCGTTCCTGAGGCGGAATCTCATTGATGCGTGTACCGTCGAGCTGCATATCACCCTGGGTAATCTCTTCCAGCCCGGCAATCATGCGTAGCAGCGTGGACTTCCCACAGCCCGACGGGCCTACGAAGACCACAAACTCGCCGTCTTCGATGGTGAGGTCGATATCGCGGGAAATCTCCACGTCGCCATAGGATTTACCGATGCCGGTCAAGCTTAAACGTCCCATGGGGCCTCCTCCGGTGTCATCTCGCAGCGAGCGATGGCGATGCCATAAGGCGGCAACGTCAAACGCCCTTCTCGCCATTCGCCATTGATCCACGCGGGCGCATCGTCCAATGCGGCCGTCTGGTTCGGCGCGGCTAGGCGCGCAGGCTGATCACTGAAATTCAGCGCTACCAGCAGCCGCGTCTGCTGATAGTAGCGCTCGAAACACAGCACGTTATCGCGCACCGGCCGGTAGCTTACCGCCCCTTTCACCAGCGCTGGCTGATCGCGGCGAAAGGCCAGAAAGTCCCGGTAGGCATTGAGCAGCGAATGGGCATCGTGCTCCTGCTGATCGACAGCGAGCGCCCGGTGGGCCGTCGGTATGGGTAGCCAGGGCACTGCCGAGCTGAACCCGGCCTGCCTGGCGTCGGCTTCCCAAGGATGCGGCGTGCGGCAACCATCGCGACCTTTATAAGCCGGCCAAAAGGTAATGCCTGCCGGGTCGACCAGCTGGTCGAAGGTCAGCTGCGCTTCGGGCAGGCCGAGCTCTTCACCCTGGTAGAGGCACACGCTGCCGCGCTGGGTGAGCAAAAACGCCATGAAGAGACGTAACTTTTCGAGCTGACCTTCACCCTGCCAGCGGGTCGCCAAGCGCGTGACATCGTGGTTGCCCAGCGCCCAGCAGGGCCAGCCATCGCCAATCCGGGCTTCCATTTCAGTGAGCGTCTCGTGCAGGTAGCCGGGATCGGATTTGTCGGTCAGCAGGTTGAAGGAGTAACACATGTGCAGGCGATGGCCACCTTGGGAGTACTCAGCCATCACACCCAGTGCGTCGTCATCGCCGACTTCGCCTACGCTGGTGGTGCCTGGGTATTCGTCGAGCAGCGCACGCAGACGCTCAAGGAAGCGCAGGTTTTCCGGCTGGGTTTTATCGAACTGATGCAGCTGGTAGCCATAGGGGTTGTCCGGGCGCACCCCAAGAAAGCTTTCGGTGATCTCCTGACGCGGCGGATTATCCTTGAGCTCGCCGTGGGTGCAGAAATTCACCGCGTCGAGGCGAAAGCCATCGACCCCGCGCTCCAGCCAGAAACGCACCGATTCGAGTATCGCGTCCACTGCCTCGGGGCAGTGAAAGTTAACGTCGGGCTGGCTGGCGAGAAAATTGTGCAGGTAATACTGACAGCGACGGGTATCCCACTGCCAGGCACTACCGCCAAAGACCGACTGCCAGTTGGTGGGCGGTGCACCGTCAGCCTTGGGGTCGGCCCACACGTACCAATCGGCCTTGGGGTTGTCGCGACGCTGGCGGCTCTCTTCAAACCATGCGTGTCGATCCGAGGTATGCGACAGCACCTGGTCGATGGTGACTTTCAATCCACGCACGTGGGCCGCTTCCACCAGGCGGTCAAAATCCTCAAGCGTGCCGAACATTGGGTCAACATCGCAGTAATCGCTGATGTCGTAACCAAAATCCTTCATCGGCGAGGTAAAAAACGGCGACAGCCAGATGGCATCGACATTCAACGAGGCAATGTAGTCGAGCCTGTCGATCACGCCCTGCAGGTCACCAATGCCATCGCCACGGCTATCCATGAAGCTGCGCGGATAGATCTGGTAGATCACCGCACCGCGCCACCAGTCGGCGCCTTGCTTGCCTACGTAGCGCGAGGTTGCCGCGCCGTCACCTGTGTTCATCATGCGGTTGTCCTTGTTCGTGGCTTTACCGAACATGATGCGATGAGCGCGCGGCGATAAAATCCTCCCCCGACCGCCTGGTCAGGCGTAGCCATCAGGCGTAGATACCGGCGTTGCCCGCCTTGCGTTCACTCAGCTTGAATATGCGCCAAGAGCTGGCCTGCGAGATGGATGGCCTCTTCGCGACGACGGATATTCTGCTTTTGGTACAGGCTGCGAATATGCGTCTTGATCGTGGTGGGCGCCACCGACAGCTGCTCGGCGATCTGCTCGTTGGAAAGCCCGGCGTGAATCAGGCCGAGGATCTGCCACTCGCGGCGCGTCAGCGGGGAGGTGCGAATCAGCTCCGGCACCTCCGGCCGCGAGACGATATCGGCAATTACCGACTCATCCAGCATCAGCTGCACGGCGCTGCCAAAATCGCGCTGACGCGTTGACAGCGCCAGCAGGCGCTCGAGTCGGGATTTCTCCAGTGGCGCCAACGGTGTGGTATCCGCCAAGCGCTTGAGCAATGGTCCAAGCGGTTTGCCAAGGCGCAGAAAACTGCCCGTCAGCCCGGTCTTGGACGCCAGCTGCAAGGCAGTGTGCAGATGCCCGGAGGCGATGTCGGCCTCATTAGCCACCCAGCGGGCGGCGGCCAGGCACAGCTGATTGCGGTTGGCGTCGGTCACCAGGCCAAGCCTGGCCGTATGCTGTTCAAGCGTCTGGAGCAAGGCGATTGCTTCATGGCCTCGCCCCAGCAGCGTCAGCGCACGGGCATGATTGCGCACATTGCATTGGGAGAAGTGGTTGGTAGCACTCTGCAAAGCGGGTGGCGGCGCCTCCTGCTGCCAGCGCGCCACCGCATCCAGGTCGTTGGTCGATTGCCACCATGCCAGTAGCGTGGCATGGGCGTTGGCGACCCAATCAATATGGTAGTCACCTTCTGCTAGAATCTTGCGCAAACGGCGGATGTGGTCGGCACACTGGGCCTGGTCACCGCGGCTTTGGGCGACCTTGGCCAGTTGGATATGGCACTGAAGCGTCCAGCGCTCACCCTGGTTATCGAGCACTGCAATGCCCTTGAGCGCGGCCTGCTCGGCTTCATCCAGACGCTGCCATTCCCAAAGTACCTGGCTGCGTATCCGATACAGGAACTCCGCCACCGGCAAGTGCTCAAGCTCGGCGTGTTCCAGATGGGCAAAGGCACGTTCCTGGATATCGTAGGCCGCCTGCAGACGCCCCTGGGCCACCAGGATTTCGGACTGGTGGCAAAAGGCCCATAGCAGGCGCTGATGGTCCTCACGCTGGCGAGCTTCACGCTCCACCTCACGCACACGGGACAAAGATTCGTCCAGATAGCCCTGCACGAAGCGCGCTTCGCTGAGGATGGACGTGGCGGTCAACGGCGTAGTGGCCAGGTAATGGGCCGGCGACTGCAGCGCCGCCTCGGCCAGGGGCGCTGCGCGCTCGGCGTTGCCCTGATTGATCGCCAACTGCGCACGAAGCGTGGCAAATTCAGCGTTCAGCGCCTGCCACGGCGGCGATTCCAGCTGTGCTTCTATCCAGCCAATCGCCCGCGCCGTGCGCTCAAACTGGAACTGGGCGTGGCTAACCCAGCCATACATCAGGGTGAGCGCGGGCACCGCGGCAATGCGCGGCTCGCCAAGTAGTGCAAGCCCCTGGGCCATCAGGGCATAGGCGCCGTTGGCCAGCAAAGACGGTCCCTGCTGGGCTATCAGTTCGGCTACATCGTCGAGTGCATCGGCGAGAATCGCCTGGCGCAGCGCCATGGCCGGATCGTCAAGCGCCAGCCAGGCCTGACTCGCCTGGCGGTGAAGCGCGCGCTGGGTCGCCACGCTCAGCTCATGGCGGCGATGACGCAGGTACTCGGCAAACAGCCGGTGGAAACGGAACCACTGAGCGTGAGGGTCGGGACGCTCGATAAACATCCCCGCCTGCTCAAGCGCAGCCACGCGCTGGGTCAGGCGTTCCCCCTCCAGCAGGCGCGCGACGAGGGCGGGCGAGAAACGCTCCAATACGCCAAGCTGAAGCAATAATGAGCGGTCCTCGTCGGCCACGTCACTTGCCAGCCTGTCGTCAAACCAGGCAACGAAATCCGGATGCGCGCCGCTCAACCGGTCGACAAGCGCATCGAAGCCTGCCCGGGTGGTGGTCCGCTCGACCAGCCAGTTCAACGCCAGGGCCCAGCCTCCCGAGCGGCGCAGGGCGCGCTCGAGGCTGACCCGTGTGGGCGGGAAGCTCAACTGTTCGGCGCACAGTGTATGGGCCTCTTCAGCATCCATGGCCAGCGCCGTCAGATCGATTTCTTCAAGCTCGCCGCGCAGCCGCAGACTGGCAAGGCCCAGCGACGGGCGCGAGCGGGTAAGCAGGGTTAACGTCAGCCATGATGGCTGGTGACGCAGCCAATAGACCAACCCCGCCAGCAGGTCAGGGTGATTGATATGCTCAAATGCGTCGATCACCAACCGGCATGCCTGACGGGAAGACGGCAGCTCGCTGAGCCACTGTTCAAGCTGGGTCGTGCAATCGCGCTGCGTCGCCAATGGCGATAATGGTTCGGCTATTAACGCGTTGAGCGCTTCACGCCAGTAGGCCAGAAAACGCTCGGGCTGGTTGTCCTCTGGCTCTAGACAAAACCAGGCCGCCTCCTGCTCAAGGGCCGGTAAGCGCTCGGCCACCAGGGTGGTCTTGCCGTACCCGGCAGGTGCCTGCACCAATAGCAGACGCACACGGGCATCGAGCCCGAAGCGGTCATTCAAACGCGGCCGAGCCACCACACAGTGAGGCATGGGGGGCGAGGCAAGTTTGTCGTGGAGTAACGGCATGAGCGGCTCCTAACCTGGCGATTGGGCGAACGGGCCAGCAACGAACAAAAAAGCCCGCGAGGCATCGCGGGCAAGCAGAAACGGAGAAACAACAAGCGCCTGATCCTGGACCAGGCCTGTCGGCTTAGAACCACACTTCGCTTTGCACACCGAAGGTCCACTGGCTGCCGGTAAATTCATCAGAGCCGAAAGAATCGCTTGCCGAGTAATCGTTCAGCTCATCGTCCCAATCACTCCAGCTGGCAAACAGGCGGATTTCAGGGCGCTTCCAGAAGCCACCAACGTCCGGCTTGAAGGTGGGCGCCACCGTGAACTTGCTGTAGTCACCGTCAACCTCATTGCGGTCCGCGTAGCCCTGGGGATCGATATCGATCAACTGGTAGCTCGCTTCGTACTGCATCTCAAAGTTCTCGGTCAGCTCATTGGCCAGACGAACATTGAGCGTTGCCCAGTCGTACTGATCACCCGAGGCGAAACGGTCTTCGCTGGTCTCGGCCATCACCGCCGGTGCCACGCGCCACTTGGGAGCCAGATAAGTAGTGCCGTAAAGCGCCAGACGCGTGGAAGTGGCGTCGTCGGTCAGATCACCGTTGGCGCCGATGTTCTTGGCCTCGGCACCCAGGCCCTGACCGTGCAGCACCGCCGCTTTATAGCTGCCCTCACCCAGCCCGAAGAAGCTGTCGCCGTGGTACGCCAACATGGTATGGAAACCGTTTTCGGCAGCCTCCTGCCCGGCGCCAATATCACGCGTATCGTTATCAGCGGCCGACATGCCGTTCACCATCCACTGCCAGTTACCGAAGTAATTGTTGGAGGTCAGGATCAGGTTATCGGTATCACCTTCGAGGCCGGGATCTTCACTGCTGACCACGTCAAAATCGGCAAAACTGCGACCATAGATTGAAAGGTTCGATTTCCAGTTGTCGGCCAGCTGCATATCGTAGATACCGCCACCGGTACCAGCGAGGAATACCACGTCGCTGTCCAGCCAGTGTATGTCAAAATTATCGCGGTCGAAGCGCTTACCGGCCCAGATGGAAGCGTTTTCAAACGCGCCGGTAAAGCTCGGCAGATCGCTGAATTCGGCAAATACCTGGCGAACGTTGATGTCGGAGTCACCGCCGGTCCAGTCGTTGCTCGAGGTGGTGCCATCGGCAATCATGGTGCGGTACAGCGCCTTGGCGCCGTTATCAAATCGCATGCGGTAGTTAAGAATCGCTTCGGCGTAGGTATCCGGCTCGTTACCCAAGCGACCCACGGCACCGCCTTCCGGCCCGGCGGGCGTTACGTAGGGGCCGCCTTCGGCGCTTTTGCCATCTTCACCAATCAGCAGGCCTGAACGTGCATAGGCATTGAACGAGAAACCTTCTTCGCCGTCAGTATGACGCTCGACGCGGGCCAGGCGTTCTTCGATCTCGGCATCGCTTTCAATCTCGGCGGCGGCGTTACGCTGCTGCTCAGCCTGGGCGGCGCGCTGCTCAGCGGCATCGGCGCGCTGCTCGGCCGCCACAATCCGCGCCTCGAGTTCAGCCAGCCGTTCTTCCATGGTCGCATCCGCCATGGCCGCGCCGCTGACACCCAGACTGGCAGCAGCAATGGCAATCGCCAGCGGTGTTTTGAAAGTCATCTTATCCATTGTTTTAAACCCTGTTGTTGTTAGTCGCCCTGCTATCACTGCCGTCGAGCCGGTACGCATGAAAGCGGAAGCGCGTGAATCGATTATTGTTGAACGTAGTCATTCCGCAGATTGGTAAAGCAACCAACATTGCTTGCCTGAATAACGGAATAGGCAAAACTTAATCGATTAAGGTGATGTAAACCAACCAGCAATCACTAATTATCGACCAATGTCTAAACGCCAAGCATCGTGTTAGCAAAAACTGAACAAATAGTTAGACAAAAGTCTCTATTGAACTTGCAGGCCAGAGACGGCTAACTGACCGCACGAGCTTAATCGTTTAAGTGAGCATTCAGCCGCCCTTCAACGATGCCTAACCCGACAACAACAACCATCGAGGAATCACCATGAAAAAAACACTGCTGACAACCGCCATCGCCTTCGCCAGCGCCACCGTTGGCATTAGCCAGGCCCAGGCGGCGGAGCTGACCATTTCCTGCGGTGCCGTGGGCGCCGAGCTCAAGCTTTGTGAAGAAGGCGTGGAAGCCTGGGAAGAGAAAACCGGCCACGAGGTCGACGTGGTCTCGACGCCCAACTCGTCTACTGAGCGACTATCGCTTTATCAGCAGATACTGTCCGCCAACTCGAGTGATATCGACGTCATGCAGATTGACGTTGTCTGGCCGGGTCTGCTGGCTAACCACCTGCTCGACTTGCGCGAGGTACTGGGCGATGACGCCGCCGAGGGCCACTTCGACACCATCGTGACCAACAACACCATCGACGACCGCCTGGTCGCCATGCCCTGGTTTACCGATGCGGGCGTGCTGTATTACCGCGAAGACCTGCTTGAAAAACATGGCTTTGAAGTCCCCACCACCTGGCAGGAACTGACCGAGACCGCCCGGGAGATCAAGCAGGCCGAACGCGATGACGGCAACGACCGCATGCAGGGCTATGTGTTTCAAGGCCGCGCCTACGAAGGCTTGACGGTGAATGCCCTTGAGTGGGTGGCCAGCCATGGCGGCGGCAACATCGTCGAGACCGACGGTACGATCAGCATCAATAACGAACAGGCGGCCGAAGCCCTTGATCTTGCCGCATCGTGGATCGGCGATATTTCACCGGACGGCGTGTTGAACTACACCGAGGAAGAAGCCCGCGGTGTCTTCCAGGGCGGCAACGCGGTCTTCATGCGCAACTGGCCTTACGCCTGGGCGCTGGCGCAAAGTGACGACAGCGACGTCCGCGATAAGGTCGGCGTTACCCAACTGCCGGCGGGCGGCGAGGACGGCGAAAGCGCTGCCGGGCTGGGTGGCTGGAACCTGGCGGTGTCCCGCTACAGCGAAAGCCCCGAGCTTGCCGCCGACCTGGTGGCCTTTCTGGCCGGTGAAGAAGAGCAGAAACGCCGCGCCATTGAAGCCTCTTACAACCCGACCATTGACGCGCTCTATCAGGATGACGAAGTACTGGAAGCCGTGCCCTTCTTCGGCACTCTTTACGACACCTTCACCAACGCGGTCGCCCGCCCTTCAGCACCCACCGGCGATGCCTACGGCCGGGTCAGCAACGCTTTCTTCAGCGCTTCCCACGATGTGCTATCGGGCACCAAGGACGGGGCGCAGGCGGTTGAAGACCTGGAAAACGAACTCGTGCGTTTGAAGCGTCGTAACTGGTAACGCTGGAGAGCTTCATGTCGACTTCCTCCCCCCAAAGCGCGCCCGAAGGGGCGCGCTCCGCCGCGTTAACGGCGCGGCGCTCACGCGGCACCAAGGTGCGGCGCCAGCGCGTCAAGGCGGCATGGCTATTCTTGACCCCCATGCTGGTCGCCCTTGCGTTGGTGGCTGGCTGGCCACTGTTCCGGACGTTCTTTTTAAGCTTTACCGATGCCTCGCTATCGGATCTCGGAGCGGCGAATTTCATCGGCCTTGAGAACTACCTCGTTCACGAAAATGGCCGCTGGTTTGGCATCATGGCCGACCCTGTATGGTGGCAGTCGGTCTGGAATACCGTCTACTTCTCGGTGGTATCGGTATCGCTCGAGGTCATCTTCGGGGTGATTGTCGCGCTGATTCTCAACGCTGAGTTCAAGGGGCGCGTCGTGGTTCGCGCCGCCGTCCTGATTCCCTGGGCGATCCCCACCATTGTCTCGGCGCAGATGTGGGCCTGGATGCTCAACGACCAGTTCGGGATCATCAACCACATGCTGATGGGGATCGGCGTCATCGACGACCCCATCGCCTGGACCGCCAGCGCCACCTACTCTATGTGGGCGGTGATCATGGTCGACGTCTGGAAAACCATTCCCTTCGTTGCCCTGCTGGTGCTCGCCGCCCTGCAGATGCTGCCCAAGGATTGCTACGAGGCCGCCGAAGTGGACGGCATTCATCCGGTGCGGGTGTTCTTCAAGGTGACCCTGCCGCTGATCACGCCCGCGCTGATGGTCGCGGTGATTTTCCGCCTGCTCGACGCCCTGCGGGTGTTCGATGTCATCTACGTGCTGACCTCCAACTCCACCAGCACCATGTCCATGTCGGTCTATGCACGCCAGCAACTGGTTGAATTCCAGGACGTTGGCTATGGCAGCGCGGCATCTACCCTGCTGTTCCTGATTATTGCCCTGGCGACCGTCGCCTACCTGTATGTCGGCCGCAAGCAACTGCAACTGGGAGGTGACTCATGACCACACGTCAGCTGGGCAAAATAGCCAAGCGGATCGGTTTCTGGGCGCTGATCGTACTGATCATGATCTACGCCGTCTTTCCGTTTTATTACGCGGTGATTACCTCATTCAAACCTTCAAGCGAATTGTTCCGCGTGGAGCTTTGGCCGTCTACCTGGCACCTGGGTAACTACGCCCAGGTGCTCACCCAGTCGAGCTTTCTACGGGCGATCTTCAACTCCATCGTGGTCGCCGTGAGCGTGGTGTTCATCGCCCTGCTGCTGGGCATTACGGCCTCCTACGCGCTGGGCCGCGTGCGCTTTCGCGGACGCTCGACGGTATTGCTGGTCATCCTGGGGGTATCGATGTTTCCCCAGGTCGCGGTGCTTTCCGGGCTGTTTGAGGTCATACGCACGCTTAACCTCTACAACAACCCGGCCGGGCTGATCCTGAGTTACACCATTTTCACGCTGCCTTTCACGGTGTGGGTGCTGACCACCTTCATGAAGCAGCTGCCCATGGAGCTCGAGGAAGCCGCGATCATGGACGGCGCCACGCCGTGGATCACCATCACCAAGGTATTTCTGCCGCTGATGTGGCCCGCCATGGCGACGACCGGCCTGCTTGCCTTTATTGCCGCCTGGAACGAATTCCTGTTTGCACTCACCTTCACCCTGACCGACGCCCAGCGCACCGTGCCGGTGGCAATTGCACTGCTGTCCGGCGGCAGCGCCTACGAGCTTCCCTGGGGGCCCATCATGGCCGCCTCCGTGATCGTCACCGTGCCGCTGGTGGTGCTGGTGATCATCTTCCAGCGCCGCATTGTGTCAGGGCTTACCGCCGGCGCGGTCAAGGGCTAAGGACTTTTCATGTTATCAACGGACTCAACGATGCAAGACACCCACGACACGAACGCCTGGTGGCGCGGCGGCGTTATCTATCAGATCTACCCACGCAGTTTCATGGATAGCCGTGGCGACGGCGTTGGCGATTTGCGCGGCATTACCGAAAATCTCGACTACGTCGCCTCGCTCAACGTCGACGGTATCTGGCTGTCGCCGTTTTTCACCTCGCCAATGCTCGACTTTGGCTACGACATCAGCGACTACTGCGATGTTGACCCGATGTTCGGCACCCTGGACGACTTCAAGACGCTGCTCGCCCGCGCACACCAGCTGGGCCTGAAAGTGATGATCGACCAGGTCATCAGCCACACCTCGGACCAGCACCCCTGGTTTCAGGAAAGCCGCCAGGATCGCACCAACCCGAAGGCCGACTGGTTCGTATGGGCCGACCCCAAGCCCGACGGCACGCCACCCAACAATTGGCTGTCGATCTTTGGCGGCCCGGCGTGGACCTTTGATTCGCGCCGACAGCAGTACTACATGCACAACTTTCTGACCAGCCAGCCGGATATCAACTTCCATCACCCGGACGCCCGTCAGGCGCAGCTCGACAACATGCGCTTCTGGCTCGACCTGGGCGTCGACGGCTTCCGCCTGGATACCGTCAACTTCTACTTTCACGACGCCGAGTTACGCGACAACCCGCCGGTGCCCAAGGGAGAAACCAAGACACTGGGCGCGCCGGATACCAATCCGTATACCTGGCAGCGCCACGTCTACGATCTCAGCCGCCCGGAGAACCTGGACTTTCTCAAAGACCTGCGCGCGCTGATGGACGAATATCCCGGCACCACCACGGTGGGCGAAATCGGCGATGACAACCCTCTTGAGCGCATGGCGGAGTACACCGCCGGGGGCGACAAGCTGCACATGGCCTACACCTTCGACCTGCTCAACAAGCCGCATTCCGCCCGGTATCTGCGCGAAGTGATCGAGCGCTTCCAACGCCTGGCCGGCGATGCCTGGCCTTGCTGGGCCACGTCGAATCACGATGTGGTGCGCAGCGCCACGCGCTGGGGCGCTGATGAGGACCCCGACGCCTACCCGAAAGTCGCCCTGGCGATGCTCTTTTCCCTGCGCGGCAGCGTCTGCCTTTATCAGGGCGAAGAGCTGGGGCTGCCCGAGGCCGAAGTGCCGTTCGAACGCATTCAGGACCCCTACGGAAAGGTGCTGTGGCCCGAGTTCAAGGGCCGGGACGGCTGCCGCACGCCGATGCCCTGGGACGACTCGGCCCAGGCGGGCTTCTCAAGCGTTGAACCATGGCTGCCGGTAGCCCCGCGCCACCGCGAGCTGGCCGTCAGCCAGCAACAGGACGTTTCCTCGTCAACGCTCAATGCGACTCGGCGACTGCTGGCGTTTCGCCGTCGGCACGCCGCGCTGTTTGACGGCGACTTGACGCTGGTCGACGTCGGCGATGACCTGCTGGGCTTTACTCGCCAGCACGGCGACGACACCCTGCTGTGTGTCTTCAACCTGACCGGCCACGAGCAGCAGACCACGCTACCCGTGCCGGTCACGGCGGATCTCGACGGCCACGACTTCACCTATCAGCGCGATGACGACCGGCTGACGCTCCCCGCGTACCAGGCGGCTTTCATGCGCGTCGGCTAGCCAGCGCTATCGTTTAACCACAACAACAGGCCAACCCAGGCCCAGGGGTCTGAGGTTGGCAAGGAGTCACCCATGGCAAGTGTAAAGCTTGAAAAAATCAACAAGGTGTTTGGCCGTGACCACATCATCGACGACGTCGATCTTGACATCGGCGATGGTGAATTCGTGGTCTTCGTCGGCCCGTCGGGCTGCGGCAAGTCGACCCTGCTGCGCCTGATCGCCGGCCTGGAATCGATCACCGATGGGGATCTGCGCATCGGCGACACCGTGGTCAACGACCTCCCCCCGCGCGAGCGCGGCGTCGGCATGGTGTTCCAATCCTATGCGCTTTACCCGCACATGACCGTCTACGACAACATGGCGTTTGGCCTGAAGCTTGCCAAGGCGTCGGATGAGACGGTCCACGACCGGGTGATGAGCACCGCCAGGATTCTGCAGCTGGAAGAGCTACTGCACCGCAAACCCAAGGCCCTCTCCGGCGGCCAGCGCCAGCGGGTCGCCATGGGGCGCGCCATGGCCCGCGAGCCGCGCATTCTGCTGTTTGACGAGCCGCTTTCCAACCTGGACGCCTCGTTACGCGTGCAGATGCGCAATGAAATCGCCCGCCTCCACAATCGGTTGGGGTCGACGATGATCTACGTGACCCACGATCAGGTGGAGGCCATGACGCTTGCCGACAAGATCGTGGTGCTCAACGGGGGGCGCGTCGAGCAGGTCGGTAGCCCCCACCACCTCTACCAGCGCCCGGCGACGAAATTCGTTGCCGGGTTTATCGGCTCCCCTACCATGAACTTCATGCCCGCCCAGCTGCTTGCCAGCGACGACCAGGGCTGCCGGATACACGCTGCCGGCGTGGGCGAGCTCGCCCTGCCCCAGGATGCCCAGGGATTGCCGTCAAGCGCGGCACTGACGCTGGGCGTGCGCCCGGAACACCTTCGTCTGGCAGAACCCTCGGGCGATAACCGTTTTGAAGTGGTCAACGTCGAATACCTGGGTAATGAGGTTTATGTTTATCTGGAGCCCAAAGAAGGTGATACGCTACTCATCCATCGCAGCGAAGCACCCAGCCGATGGGAAGAAGGCCAGTTTGTCGCCCTGGTGCCGGACACCCAGAATGTTCACCTGTTCGACGAGCGTGGCGCGGCGTTAGAAGTGCCTGGCCAACGGCATGCCGCCTAAACAGCGTGCCTCACCCTGTACTCACCCCTGACCCACGACAGCCCTCCGTGATAGGGCTTGTCGTGGCGCGGCGGGGGTCGGTATTCTTGCGGGTGGACGCATAACAATTAGCCTGCATAGGAAAGCCCGTGACACCACCACGCCGAATGACGCTCAAGGACCTTGCCCGTGAACTCGGCGTCTCGACTGCCACTATTTCCAACGCGTTCAACCGGCCGGACCAGCTTTCCCCCACACTTCGCGAGCGCATCCTCAGCGAGGCTTCCCGCCTGGGCTACAGCGGCCCCGACGCCAAGGCCCGCAGCCTGCGTACCGGGCGCTCACGCATCGTGGCCGTGGTGCTGGCAGAAAGCCTCACCTACAGCCTGAATGACGCGGTCGCCAGCGAGTTTTTATCCGGCGTCGCCGAAGTACTGGACGCTCATGGCCATACGCTCCTGTTACTGCCGGGACGCGGGCACGACTCGCAGCCCGCCGGCTCAGCCAATATCGCCGACGGCTTTATCGTCTACGGCCTGATGCCCAACAACCAGCTGCTGCAACGTTTGCCGTTCCAGCGCCCGCTGGTGTCGGTGGATTTTGACGTGGAGGGTTGCCCGACGGTGCATATCGACGACACTGAAGCCAGCTACCGAATTGCCTGCCATGCACTCAAGCAGCGACCCGAGCGCCCGGCAATCATCAACCTGAGGCTAACCGTCGAGCCCTGCAATGGCCGCGTAACGGCCGCCCATACCATGCTGCCGAGCACCAGCACCATCAGCCGCGCGAGGCTGGCGGGCTTTTATGAGGCGCTGGAAGAACACGGCATAACGCCCGGCGCGGTGCCGCTATGGAATATTGAGGAGAATACCTTCGACGTGTGCAGCCCGGTGCTGGCCGAGCTGCTTGATCAGCCCGAGCATCTGCGCCCTGACCTGCTGCTGTGTATGTCGGATCGTATTGCCCTGACGGCTCTGACGCTTGCTGAACAGCGCGGTATTCGGGTGCCTGAGGATTTACGCATTACCGGCTTTGATGGTATTGCAGAGGGCCAATACCGGGCGCCACGATTGACCACCGTGCGCCAGGATAGCGTGGGCAAGGGCCGGGTCGCGGCGCAGATGATTCTTGGCCATCTGCCCGCCGAGCAGCAGTTGCTCAAGACGGAGCTGCTGCCCGGCGATACATGCCCTTGAGAGAGGTGTTACTTGGCGGCCGCCTGCATGGCTTCGGCAGTGTCCAGCATGCGGTTGGAGAAGCCCCACTCATTATCGTACCAGGCCATGATCTTCACCAGGCGACCATTCACACGAGTGTGATTGGCATCGAAGGTCGATGAATTGGCATCGTGATTGAAGTCGATGGACACCAGCGGCTCGGCGTTAACGGCCAGCACCGGTGATTTGGCAGCGGCTTTCTCGACGATCTCGTTGATCTCTTCCTTGGTGGTATCACGCCCGGCGTTGAACGTCAGATCCACCAGCGAGACGTTGATGACCGGTACGCGCACGGCAAGCCCGTCGAACTTGCCGGCAAGCTCGGGAAGCACCAGACCGACCGCAGCGGCGGCGCCGGTTTTGGTCGGGATCATCGAATGAGTCGCACTGCGCGCCCGGTAAGGGTCGGAGTGGTAGACGTCAGACAGGTTCTGGTCGTTGGTGTAGGCATGCACCGTAGTCATCAGTCCGTTTTCAATACCCACCGCATCGTTCAACGCCTTGGCCACCGGCGCCAGGCAATTGGTCGTGCAGGAAGCATTCGACACCACCGTATGCTCGGCAGTCAGCACGTCGTCGTTGACCCCATAAACGATGGTGGCGTCGGCATCCGGGCTTGGCGCCGAAATCAGCACCCGCTTGGCGCCCGCCGCAATATGCTGAGCAGCGGCTTCCCGCTTGGTAAACAATCCGGTGCACTCCATCACGATATCGATATTCATGGATGCCCAGGGCAACTTCGCGGGGTCACGCTCCGAGGAAATGGCAATGCGGTCGCCGTCGACGCTGATACTTTCGGCGTCGTGCTCTACCGCATAGGGGAAGTGACCGTGAACGGTGTCGTGGCGCAACAGGTGGGAGTTGAGCGACGGATCACCCAGATCGTTAATGGCCACTACCTGCAGGCGATCACGATAGCCGTTTTCATACAGGGCGCGAAGGACGTTGCGGCCAATGCGGCCAAAGCCGTTAATAGCTACTCTTATTGTCATGAAAGCACCTCACATTTGCAGAGAACGTTTACCGGGATCTAACGGAACCTCCTGCCATGCATTCAATTCCACCCTCGGCAAAAATTACTAAAAATACGTATTTAAGCGTCTTATGGGGACCTTCAAGGCGTTTCAGGTCCTTCAAAAGGCAGCTTATCGAGCAATATGTAGTAAAATTACTATATAAACGCTATCGTAGTCCACAACTTAATTGCCCGCAATTTCAACGCCCAACGCGGCGCTAACAACAACCATGGCCGACCCAGGAGAATGTGCAATGACGAGCCAAACCCTCTCTCTCCCCTTACGCCGTACCAAGATCGTAGCCACACTAGGCCCGGCGAGCGACCGCCCCGGCGTGCTTGACGCCATGCTGAAAGCAGGCGTGGATGTCGTACGCCTCAACTTTTCCCATGGCGCCGCGGACGACCATAGCCGTCGCCTGCAGGAAGTTCGCGAGATCGCCCAGCGACTGGGACGCAGCGTCGCCGTGCTGGGCGACCTTCAAGGCCCTAAAATTCGCATTTCGCGCTTTCAGGATGGCGCTATCCACCTCACTCAGGGCCAGCCGTTCATCCTCGACATGGCGCTCGGCGCCGATCAGGGCAGCCAGGAACGGGTCGGCTGTGACTACAAATCGTTGATTGACGATGTCACCACCGGCGACCGCCTGCTGCTCGACGACGGCCGTGTGGTGCTGGATGTCACTCAGGTAGTTGACAAGGAAGTACACACCCGGGTTCACGTCGGCGGCAAGCTGTCCAACAACAAGGGCATCAACAAGCAGGGCGGTGGCCTGTCAGCCCCGGCGCTGACCGAAAAGGACAAGACCGACCTGACCACCGCCGTCGAGATCGGCGTCGACTACCTGGCCGTTTCTTTCCCGCGCAGCGCGGCGGATATGCAGGAGGCGCGAACGCTACTCGGCGAGGCCGGCAAGGAAATAGGCTTGGTTGCCAAGCTGGAGCGCGCCGAAGCCGTGGCCGATGACGCCACGCTGGACGGCATTATCCAGGCCTCGGAAGCGGTCATGGTGGCACGCGGCGATCTGGGGGTGGAAATCGGCGATGAAGCGCTGATCGGCACCCAAAAGCGCATCATCAAGCACGCCCGCACGCTGAATCGCGCGGTGATTACCGCGACCCAGATGATGGAGTCCATGATCGAGTCGCCGCTGCCCACCCGCGCCGAGGTGTTTGACGTCGCCAATGCGGTGCTGGATGCCACCGATGCCGTCATGCTGTCCGCCGAAACCGCCGCCGGTGATTATCCGGTGGAAACCATCGAGGCCATGAACCGCGTCTGCCTGGGGGCCGAACGTGAACGCATTGCCCAGGAATCGGGCCACCGCATCCACGAAGGCTTCGAGCGGGTTGACGAAACCATCGCCCTATCCGCGATGTACGCGGCCAATCACCTGGAGGGAGTGAGCGTAATTGCCTGCATGACCGCCACGGGCTATACGCCATTGATTGCCTCGCGCATTCGCTCCAAGCTGCCCATTGTCGGCCTGGCGCACAGCCCCATTGCGCAGCGTCGCATGGCGCTGTATCGGGGGGTCGTCTCGATTCCGTTCGACACCACCCATATGCAGGCAGAAGACGTCAACGGCGAGGCGCTGTCGCTATTGAAAGCCCACGGCTTGGCGGACCCCGGTGAGCATGTCATTCTCACCCGGGGCGATCACATGAACGCCCATGGCGGCACCAACACCATGAAGGTGCTGGCCGTCGAGGCCGAATAACCACCATCCTTTACGGGAGAGCCTTGTCATGAACGATGCGCGACCACCCCGCCAAGCCATTCGCACGCTTCAGGCCCGCAAGCGGATTGCGCTGATTGCCCACGACGGCAAGAAAACCGAGATGCTCGAATGGGCGGCACGCTGGCAGGAGACGCTGAGCCGACACGAACTCCTCGGCACCGGCACCACGGCGGGGCGTTTGCGCAGCGCGCTGGGGCTACCGGTGGAAGGCCTGATGAGCGGCCCACTGGGCGGGGACCAGCAGATTGGCGCGCGCATCGCCGAGCAAGCGCTCGACGTACTTATCTTCTTCTGGGACCCGTTCGCCCCCCAGCCCCACGACCCGGATGTAAAGGCCCTGCTGCGCCTGGCCGCGCTATGGAACGTGCCCGTGGCGTGCAACGCGGCCAGCGCCGACTTTCTGCTTTCCTCGCCCTACCTCGACGAACGCTACGATATGTCGATTCCGGATGCCGACGCCTGGTCTCAGGCGCGCCACGTTTGACCGGTATGGTTGAGTCGAGCGGTGCTTAACCGATCTTTTGAGCACCGGCATGGCGGGTGCGCAAATTCCGCGCGACGACCTGCTGACCACATTCAGACTTGCCGTCCATCGCGACCAGAGCGCAGCTCAATGTCAATTCGGCGATGCGATCGTAATCCTGGAGCGCCGAATTGATCGGCTGGGGCAGAAAATCCAGCAGCCGGTGATCGCCAAAGGTCGCCAGCCGCATGCCGTCGGGCAAGCCACCGCGCTCCAGAAACACGTCGAACACCCCTTCCAATAGCGTATACGACGCCGTTACCAATGCGTCCGCGCCACCCTCCTCATCCAGCAATTGCGCTGCCAGGCGCGCCCCTTCGCTGCGCTCATAAAGCGCGCCGCTCAAATACAGCGGGGTAATCGGGGTGCCCTCAAGCGCTGCCTGAAAACCCGCGCGCCGCTCACGGCTGGTGGATAGATCAGGCATGGCTTCAAGCCAGGCAACGCGCCGGGTCGCCGGATCAATCACCGACTGGGTCAGCGTTAGCGCCGCCTGGCGGTCGTTGCTGACCACACTGGCAAAGCGGGTCGGGTCCAGCCCCCTGTCCATGCCCACCACGCTCCAGCCCTCTGCCACCAGATCGGCATAGAAAGGATCGTCACCCGCAAGACAGCTTGCCGTGATCAGCACTTCACAGCGCTGGGCGCGCAGCGCTAACGCCAGGGCACGCTCGCTTTCGGGGCTGTCATCGGAGCTGACGATCAACAGCTGGTAGCCGCGCTCGCGGGCACCACGCTCGAGACGTTTGGCCAACCGCGCATAACTGATGTTTTCCAGGTCCGGTACGATCAACCCCAGCAGCCGACTGGCCCCGCGGCGCAGCGCAGCGGCCTGGGGGTCGATGTGATAGCGGTGCTGGCGGACCACCGCCATGACCTTCTCGATGGTCGACGCACTGATGCGCCGCTTTTCAGCCTGCCCATTGATAACGTAGCTGGCGGTGGTGCGTGATACCCCGGCAAGCCGGGCAATATCGGCAAGTGTCATGCAGTTTCCCCTATGGTTGCCGCGACATCTTATCAGGCGCTCGCCGCTCATCAGACCAAAGTCTAGGCGCGTAACCCTTGTGTCCGTCAGTGAATCGATTCAGCATAGCCAACTATACAGAGATGACACGATTCATCCAGCTCACTTCGGTGTGCTACGACCATCGTTCTACAGGAGACACCTATGCTGACGCTTGGCTCTGATGACATCTTGCTGGGCTGCCACGCAGACGACTGGCAGGCAGCACTGAACGGCGCTGCCGACGCGCTGGTGGAGGCAGGCTTCGTCGAGCCTGGCTACCGCGACGGCCTTCACGCCCGGGAAGCCCAGTCCTCGACGTTTCTGGGCAATGCCATCGCCATTCCCCACGGCACGCCGGAGAGCCGCGAGTTCGTCAAGCAGACCGGGGTGCGCGTGCTGCAGTTTCCTGACGGCGTGCAGTGGCACGATGGCCAGCAAGTGCACGTCCTGGTCACCATTGCCGCGCAAAACGATGAGCACCTCGACATTCTACGCCAGTTGACCCATGTGCTGGATCGCGAAGGCGTGGCCGAGCAGTTGGCCGATGCATCGTCCGCCGCCGACGTCGCCCTCCTGCTTTCCAAGCCGGCGGTGATGCCCCGCCTGGACAGCGAAACACTATGTGTCGGCTTCCCCGCCCAGGATATCGAAGAACTGACCCTGGGCGCGGCGGCGCGGCTGCGCCAGAGTGGCTGCGTGGATAACGCCTTCATCAGTGCCATTGCCACCAGCGCGCCGACCTGGCTGGGCAACGGGCTATGGCTGGCAAGCCATGCCCACGGCGTGGTGCAGCCCGCCCTCGGCGTCGCCACACCGGCGGATCGGTCGCTCAGCCACCAGGGTCATCCGGTTCACGCCCTCTTCTGCCTGGCCGCCAGCGGCGAGAGCCACCGCCCACTGCTCGACCAGCTGCTGCCTTTGCTGGCCCGCGGCGAGAGCGAAAGTCTGGTCAGCCAGACCAGCGCGCAGCTGTTGGCGACGCTTGCGGGTGAAACCGCCAGCACCCAGACCCGCCGCGCCCGGGTCCTCAACCCCCACGGCCTGCATGCCCGCCCGGCCAAACAACTAGTGCAAACCGCCCGCGCCCAGCAGGTGCCCGTCAACGTACGCTTGGAAGAAGGCAGCGCCACCACGGTGTCCGCCGCCAGCCTGACCAAGGTGATCGGCCTGGGCGCCCGGCGCGGCCAATGGCTGGTCTTTTCTGCCGACGGCGAGCAGGCCGCTCAGGCGCTGGATGCCGTGTGCCAGGCCGTCGACGACGGCCTCGGCGAGAAGGTCGCCCCGTTTGACGGTGGGCGCGAAAGCGAAGCACCCGCGGCCCACAGCGCCAAGCCCGCCGCCGAGCCTCTCGCCGACGATACACCGCATAGCGGCGTCGCTGCCTCGCCAGGGCTTGCCATCGCGCCGGTGTTTGTCATCCGCCCGCCCAGCTTCGAATACCCGGCCGACGCCGACAACTCCGAGCAAGAAATTGCCCGCCTGCAGGCAGCGCTAAAAGAAGGCGCCGCCCAGCTGGAAACCCTGGTTCACAACGCACCGGGCGGTGAAGTCGCCGACATCCTGTCCATGCACGAAGAGATGCTCGACGACCCAGAGCTGCACCAGGCCGCGATCGAAGCCATTCACGAAGGGCGCTCGGCGGAAGCCGGCTGGTGGGAAGCCATCGATACTGCAGCCCACGCCCAGGAAATGCTCGCCGACCGCCTGCTGGCGGAGCGCGCCGCCGACCTGCGCGACGTTGGTCGCCGGGTGCTGGGCGTGCTTTGCGACGTCAAGCTTCCCACGCCACCCGACCATCCGTATATCCTGGTGATGGACGATATCGGCCCGTCCGACGTGGCCCGCCTGGATACTTCTCGTGTGCGCGGGCTGCTGACCGTGCGCGGAGGCGCCACCGCGCACAGCGCGATTCTGGCCCGCGCCCTGGGAATTCCGGCCGTGGTGGGTGCCGGTGACGCCGTCATGGCGCTGCCTAACGGCGGCATGATGATTCTCGATGGCGAGCGTGGCCGGGTCACGCATCAGCCGTCGGAAGACCGCCTGCAGCGCGCCGAACAGCAGTTGCTGGATCAACAGCAGCGGGAAGCCGACGCCTGGGAAAGCCGCTTTGAAACCGCCCAGACCCGCGACGGCCACCGGGTAGAGGTAGCCGCCAACCTGGGCAATACCGCCCACGCTGACGATGCTGTTGAACGCGGCGCCGAAGGCGTTGGCCTGCTGCGCACCGAGTTCCTGTTCATGGCTCACGCCAGCGCGCCGGACTTGTCCACCCAGATCGACGAATACCGTCAGGCGATTGACGCCCTCGGCGGCCGTCCGCTGGTGGCTCGGACGTTGGACGTTGGCGGCGACAAGCCGCTGCCCTACTGGCCCGTTCCCCAGGAAGACAACCCCTTCCTTGGCCTGCGCGGTATCCGCCTGGCGCTGACCCAGCCCGACGTGCTGGAAACCCAGCTGCGCGCGTTATTGATGGCCGGCAAGGACAGCCCCCTGCGCATCATGCTGCCCATGGTCAAGGACATCGCCGAATTCCGCGCCGCCAAGGCGATCTATGACCGCCTGCTGAGCGAGATCGCCCCGTCTCAGCGGGCCACCGACGTCCAGCTCGGCGTGATGATCGAGGTGCCGTCAAGCGCCCTGCTCGCGCCGTCGCTGGCCGCCGAAGTCGATTTCTTCTCGGTGGGCACCAACGACTTGACCCAGTACACCCTGGCCATCGACCGCGGCCACCCCGAGCTTTCCGCCCAGGCCGACGGTCTGCACCCAGCGGTCTTGCGCTTGATCCAGATGACCGTTGAAGCCGCCCACGCCCAGGGCAAATGGGTCGGTGTCTGCGGCGAGCTGGCCTCGGACGCCATGGCGGTCCCGGTACTGGTCGGCCTGGGCGTCGACGAACTGTCGGTCAGCGCGCGCCAGATCCCGCTGGTCAAGGCGCGGCTGCGCGAGTTTGACCTTGCCGACGCCAAGGCCAGCGCCCAAATGGCCCTCGCTCAAGCCACTAGCGATGACGTGCGTGACGCGCTGGAGGCCCGCTGATGGCCCGCGTGCTGTGCATTACGCTCAACCCGGCACTGGATCTGGCGTTCAGCCTGGATCAGCTGACCCTGGGGGCTGTCAACCGCCCCCACCGCGCCCAGCTGGAAGCCGCAGGTAAAGGGGTCAACGTTGCCCGGGTACTTGCAGGGCTGGGCCACGACGTCACCGTCAGCGGGTTTCTGGGCGCCGCTAACGACGCACCTTTCGCGCTGGCTTTTCAGGACGCCGCACTGCGTGATGACTTTGTGCGCGTCGACGGTGAAACGCGCATCAATGCCAAGCTTGCAGAACACAGCGGTCGCATCACCGACATCAACGGCCCAGGTATGCCGATCGCACCAGCCGACCTTGAGCGCTTGATTGCCAGGCTCGATGCCCTGCTGCAAAGTGCGACCCCGCCGCATGCGGTGGTGGTGGCCGGCAGCCTGCCCCCCGGGCTCAGCCTGGAGGGTTTTCGCGCCCTGCTACGCCAGCTCAACGCCAGTGGCGTGCCGCTGTGGGTGGACACCAGCGGCGACGCGCTGGGCGCCGCCATCGAGGTACATCCCAGCGCCGTCAAACCCAATGAGCATGAGCTTGCCGAGTGGGCGGGTACGCCGCTTGACAGCATTAGCGCGCGCACCCAGGCCGCCCGGCGACTGCATGACAGTGGCGTGGAGCACGCGCTGATCTCATCGGGCGCCGATGGCGTGCTCTGGGTCAATGCCCAGGGCATGTGGCAGGCGACACCTCCGCGCGTTACCGCGACCAACACCGTGTGCGCCGGCGATACATTCGTTGCTGGCATGCTCCATGGTCTGCTCAGCGGCCACACCCCTGAACACGTCCTACGTTTTGCCACGGCGCTTTCCGCCGAGGCCGTTCGCCATGTCGGCGTGGGCAACCCCCTCGCCGACGATTTTGATTCACTCCAACAACAGACCCGGGTACGGCGTCTTGACGACACCATCACCGAGGGAGCAACGCTATGAATGTGATTCTGATTACCGCCTGCCCCAGCGGCATGGCGACCACCTTCCTCGCCGCCAAGCGGCTGGAGCAGGCCGCCGAGCGCCAGGGCTGGCACGTTCACGTGGAAATGCACGGTGAATTGGCACCGCTTCAGGCAGCGACCGCCGAGCAAATCGCCAACGCCGACCTGATCGTCGTCGCCGCGGACCATGTGCCGGCCCCTGAGCGGTTTGAAGGTAAACGGCTCTACCAGGCGCCGATTGCCGAGGCGCTCCCCGACCCCGGCGGTTTTCTGGCCACGGCAAAGCGCGACGCACCGCTCTTTCAGGCGCCCGCCGCCACGGCGGCGAACACCGCGTCATCAGGCGCCGCTGAAGGCCAAAAGATTGTTGCCGTCACCGCCTGCCCCACCGGCGTTGCGCATACCTTCATGGCCGCCGAGGCACTGGCGGAAGCAGGCCGCGCCATGGGTCACGCGATCCGTGTGGAAACCCAGGGCTCAGTGGGCGCCCAGGACCAACTGACCGAGCAGGAAATCAATGATGCCGATGTGGTCGTACTGGCCTGCGATATCGAAGTCGACCCAACGCGTTTTGCCGGTAAACGGGTGTATCGCACCTCGACCGGCAACGCGCTGAAAAAACCGCGACCCACCCTGGAAGCGGCCCTGGCCCATGCCAGCGTGGAAGACGGCAGCCAGGCCGAGACCAGCGATCAAGGCAGCAAAAGCATCAAGGAGAAAGGCGTCTACAAGCACCTGCTGACCGGCGTTTCCTTCATGCTGCCGATGGTCGTGGCCGGCGGCCTGCTGATCGCGCTGTCGTTCGTATTCGGCATCAACGCCGCCGAAGAAGAAGGCTCGCTGCCCGCCGCGCTGATGCAGATCGGCGGCGGCACGGCCTTCGCGTTGATGATTCCGGTACTTGCCGGCTATATCGCCTACTCGATTGCCGACCGCCCCGGCATTGCCCCCGGCATGATTGGCGGCATGCTGGCCGCTGACATTGGCGCCGGCTTTATTGGCGGTATCCTGGCAGGCTTTTTAGCCGGTTATGTGGCTCTGGCGGTTACACGCCACGTCAAGCTGCCCTCGAGCATCGAATCGCTCAAGCCGATCCTGATCATTCCCCTGGTCGCCAGCCTGGTCACCGGCCTGGTGATGATCTACATCGTGGGTGAGCCGGTGGCCGGCATCCTCTCCGCGTTGACCAGCTTTCTTGAAACCATGGGCTCCACCAATGCCGTGCTGCTGGGCATTCTGCTCGGCGCCATGATGTGTTTCGACCTGGGCGGTCCGGTCAACAAGGCCGCCTACACCTTTGGCGTGGGCCTGTTGGCCTCAGAAACCTACGGCCCGATGGCGGCGATCATGGCGGCAGGCATGGTCCCGGCGATCGGCATGGGCATTGCCAGCCTCGCAGCACGCCAGAAGTTTTCCGCACCCGAGCGAGAAGCGGGTAAAGCGTCCTTTGTGCTGGGCTTGTGCTTTATCAGTGAAGGGGCAATTCCCTTTGCCGCCAAGGACCCGCTACGAGTGATTCCAGCATGTATGCTGGGCGGTGCCGTCACCGGCGCGTTATCCATGCTGGTCGGCGCCAAGCTGATGGCGCCCCACGGCGGCATTTTCGTACTGCTGATTCCCAATGCGATCACCCCGGTGCTTCTCTACCTGGGCGCTATTGTCATCGGCTCGCTGATTACCGGCCTGAGCTACGCCATGATCAAACGCGGCGCCTCCCAGGTCGCCGTTGCCACCTGAACGGCAGCAAGGCGGGCGCCAGCCCGCCTTTTTATTGCCCGCTTTGTTAGTTCTATTACCGTAATGCGTGCTTTTATTCGTCTGCGGTTGCCACAACGCGCATTTTATGTAGTATTTTTACACACATAACATCAAGGCCTCTCGCCGACCTACAACAACGGACCTCATTATGTTTCAGCTGACCCGCAGTGTGACGTGGCAGGCGCTCGAACGCCTGCGCGACAAAACCGCTAACGACCGCATTCGTGATTACTTCACGCATGACCCGCAGCGCTTTGACAAGATGAGCCTGCGGGTGGGCGGCCTGTTTCTCGACTACTCCAAGCACCACGTATCCGATGACGTACTTTCCAAACTGATCGAGCTCGCCGATCACTCGGCGCTGGTTCAGCGTCGGGCCCAGATGTTCTCGGGGGATATCATCAACGTCACCGAAGACCGCCCGGTATTGCACACCGCGCTGCGCAACCTGAGCGATGAGCCGGTCTACGTGGATGGCGAGGACGTGATGCCCGAAATCACCCGGACCCGCGAGCAGATCAAGCTGTTTTCCGAGGCGGTACGCAGCGGCGAGTGGAAAGGCTATAGCGGTCAGCGCATCAAGGACGTGGTCAATATCGGCATTGGCGGCTCGGACCTGGGCCCCAACATGGCGGTGCGCGCGCTGTTGAAATACCGCCATCCGGATCTGCACTTCCACTTCGTTTCCAATGTGGACGGCACCCATATCCAGAAAGTACTGTCGCGGCTCGACCCGGCCACGACGCTGTTTATCGTCTCCACCAAGACGTTCTCTACCCAGGAAACCCTGCTCAACGCCAAGACGGCACGGCGCTGGTTCCTGGAGAACGCCGGCGAAGATGCCGACGTCGGCGCGCACTTCATCGCCGCCTCCACCAACCGCCGCGCGGCGATGGAATTCGGTATTCGTGAAGAAAACGTCTTCGAATTCTGGGCCTGGGTCGGTGGGCGCTATTCCATGTGGTCATCGATCGGCCTGCCCATCGCCCTTTCCATCGGCTTTGAAGGCTTTATCGAGCTGCTAGAGGGCGCCCACGAGATGGACCGCCACTTTATCGAAGCACCCTTCTCGGAAAACATGCCGGTGCTGATGGCGCTGATCGGCATCTGGTATATCAACTTTATTGGCGCCGAAACCCAGGCGGTGGTGCCCTACGACCAGGCACTCCACCAGCTGCCGTCGTTCCTGCAGCAGTTGGACATGGAATCCAACGGCAAGTCAGTGGACATCTTCGGCCACCCGGTCAACTACAAGACAGGCCCGATCGTGTGGGGGCAGACCGGCTCCAACGGTCAGCACGCGTTTTTCCAGCTGCTGCACCAGGGCACCCGTTACGTGCCCATCGATTTCATCGCCTCGCTCAAGCCCGAGCCCGGCGTTGAAGATCATCACTTCGCGCTGCTCACCAACATGCTTGCCCAGGCCAACGCCTTTATGGAAGGCAGCCAGGGAGACGCCAAAGAGCTCAGCCAGCATGACCCTTACAGCTGTCCCGGCAACCGCCCGTCCAGCACCCTGCTTCTCGACGAGCTGACGCCCAAAAATCTGGGTGCGCTGATCGCGCTCTACGAGCACAAGGTGTTCGTTCAAGGGGTCATCTGGAACATCAACTCCTTCGACCAGTGGGGCGTGCAGCTAGGCAAGCGCATCGCCGGCGAAATCAGCGAACGCATCGACACCAACGCCGCCGACTTCGACGCCTCCACCCAGGGGCTGCTGGAATTGCTACGCGGCCACTTCCCCGGCAATGGGGGAAGCGCAGAGACCGGCGACAATGCGCAGTCCGACAAAAAGCCTGCCAGAAAAAAGCGATAGATTGTCACAGCAAACGCGTAAACAAGCAGAACGCCTTGGCTGAAAAGCCAAGGCGTTTTCGTTAAATGCCACTAGTTGCCACCGCGGTTACACGACTGACCGACAAGGGCTATCGCAACCAATTAGCGGCCTTGCACGTTGCGCCAAACGCCATATACTGTATATATAGCCATATACTAGTGAGGTGGCCGATGGGGACGTCTTATCAAGCAAGCGGCTCGACCGTGCATAAAGGGCGTGGAGCGACGTACGACCCGCACAATCGTTTTGCGCCGACCCGCAGCGAGTCAGAGGACGACGGTTGGTGGCGGGAAGAAGCCGCCACGACCATCGCGACAGAAATACGCGAGGAGCCGAGCAAGAGCGCGCTTTCCTGGAACCGCTCGCCGGATCTGCCCTTTGATCGCTCGCTGAACCCTTACCGAGGCTGCGAACACGGCTGCGTCTATTGCTATGCCCGTCCTTCCCACGCCTACTGGGATTTATCGCCGGGACTGGATTTTGAAACCAAGCTGATTGCGCGCAGTGGACTGGTTGAGCGGCTAACCGAAGAGCTCAGTCACCCGAACTATGTGTGCCGGCCAATCAACCTGTCGGGCAATACCGATTGCTACCAGCCGTTGGAAGCCAAGTACCAAACCACCCGGCACTTGCTGGAACTGCTCCTGCAGTGCCGACACCCCGTCACTATCGTGACCAAAAGCAGCCTGATATTGCGTGACCTGGAATTGCTCTCGGAAATGGCCGAGCACCGGCTGGTGCGGGTATTCGTGAGCCTGACGAGCCTGGATGCCAACCTGAAACGCACGCTGGAACCGCGCACGGCCTCGCCTCAGGCGCGTTTGAAAGTCATCCGCGAGCTCAATACCGCCGGGATTCCCGTGGGCACGCTGGTGTCGCCAATTATTCCAGGACTCACCGACCATGAGATCGAGCGCATTCTGGAAGCCGCCAGCCGTGCCGGGGCGCGGACCGCGACCTGGATGCTGTTGCGCCTGCCCCACGAAGTAGCACCGCTATTTGAAGCCTGGCTGGAAGCCCATTATCCAGAGCGTGCCGCCAAGGTGATGAGCCTGATCCGCCAGTGCAGGGGCGGGCAGAACTACGATGCCCGTTTCGGGAAGCGCTTCCGCGGCGAAGGGGTATTTGCCGAGTTGATCGCCCAGCGGTTCAACCGCGCCAGCCGCCAGTGGAACATGCAGCCGCGCACCGAACAGGGCTTGAATACCCGGGATTTTCGCCCGCCCCGCGCGCAGGGCGATTTATTCATTTAGACTGGCGGGCGATACTTTAACCGTGTAGAAGGATGCAAGATGTCCGCGCCGCTGAGCAAAACAAAATCCAGCTTTTATCGTCGCCTTTACGTCGCGTATTTGATCGACCAGGGGACCGCCAGTGTGCCTGCGCTCATCGAGGCCACCGGCATGCCGCGGCGTACCGCGCAAGACACTATCGCGTCGCTTGCCGAATTGGATATTGACTGCGCATTTAGCAAGGATGAAGGCGAACGTCACAACATCGGGCGCTATCAGATCAAGGATTGGGGCGCTATTGACCCCAACTGGGTAGCCCGCCACGCATCGTACCTGCAACAGGCGTTAGGCTACGGCGACGCATAGACACGATAATAGGCCCGCAATCAAGCCACGCTGACCTCATAGCCGGTAAATTTGCGCAGGTTGATCACACCGGTATCCAACAGTAGATACTGGCCTTTGATACCCTGAAGGATGCCGTGTACTTCCGGCTGCTTGTCAAAGTTGTGCGAGACGATTTTCCCCGGAAAGGTCGCCACCGGATAGTGAAACGCATAATGCTGTGCATCCAGTTCGCGAATGGCATCCGCACCGTGCTCGCTTTTCAGCTGAGCCAGGCCGCTGGCCGTTACGCTCATCAGACGGTCTCGTTCGGCTTTTAAATCAAGTTCCGCCACGTCACCCTTGAGCATGGCCCGCCAGTTGGTGCGATCGCCCACGTGCTCCTTGAACAGCATTTCCACAAAGCCGGCCTGCTGACGCGTATCGACTTCCAGAATCGGCAGTGCCTGGATCGCCCCCTGGTCCAGCCAGCGTGTAGGCATCTGGGTTTTGCGTGTAATACCGACTTTTAGACCCGACGAGTTGGCCAGATAAACGATATGCGGCTGAAAGCAATGCTGCTGCGCCCATTCGGGATCGCGGCAGGTCCCCTGAAAATAATGACAGAGCTCGGGTTTGACGATGCAGGTATCACATTGCGCCAGGCGCTTGAAGCAGGGGTAACAGTAGCCCTGGGCAAAGCTCTTCTTGGTAGCCCGACCACAGTGGGTACAGGCAATGGCACCGCTCCAGCGTAGCTGTAACGGAGCACCCAGCCGCTCGTTCAAATCAATGCGGTGTTCCCCGGCGCGCAGCTGGTAACTGACGGGCTGCGCCTGGGTGGCGCCCGGCGCGACGGCCATCTTGCGCAGACAGCCTTGGGCGAGGACTTCAGTCACGCGCGGCGTCCTTGGCAAGACCGGCCATCTCCGGCGAGACGCCCTGCCCCGTTGCTCTTGCACCGCAGGTGCGCTGTTCCAGGTAGCCCACACGGTTTTCTTCGGGCACATTGTTTTCCGCCTCGAAGCGCATCACCGCTTCCATGCATAGCTCGGTCTGCTCGTCCGTCAGGCGGCGTCCGTCCGGCCATTTACGTAATGACACTGCCTGCTTGAGGCTTTCGTAAATCGCCGGGGTCATCTGCTGAATCATTCTGTCGAAGGTCATGTCGCTCATGCCAAGCTCCTCAATTAAGACCGTAAACGCCGCGCGCTATAATACCAGCCCGTGACCAACCCGACGACCAGTCCGCCCAGATGGGCCTCGTTGGCCACATTACCAAAGCCAACCAGTCCGGCCATGTCGGTCATGGTAAATACCATCCAGCCCAGCATGAAGACGACGAGCATTTGCGGGACAAAAAATCCACTGCCCGGCACCCGACGCGACATTAGCCATACGTGGCCCAGCAAGGCATACACCACTCCCGACATGCCACCGAACAAAACCGTGCCGGTGGCGTACTGCGCGAGATTGGCGAGCACGCCCGCCAGCAGCACCAGCAAGAGCAGCGTGCGCCCGCCCTGCAAGGCTTCCACCTGGCGACCGAAATACCATACCCACATCAGGTTGAAGATCAGGTGCATCCAGCCAAAATGCAGAAAAGCGGGCGAGAGAAGGCGCCATACCTGGCCACTGGCCAACGTATCCGCCAATGAACCGTAAGACAGCTCGCCGCCGACAATACCGATCGGCACGATAGTAAGGGCAACGATCAACAGATCACCAAAAACGCCAATCAAGGCAAAAATGACCAGGCTTATCGCCACCATGGCCACGGTAACCGGCAGCCGTTTGAGCGTTGAAAACAGCGCTGGGGTCTGCGTCGGTGAGGCATGCTCGGCGAGCTCGAGGGGGTCGCCCTGCTGCCAGCGCGCCACCAAGGCCAGCAGTGCGTCACGTTGTCCCGGGTCGGCAACCCAAAGCACCTGGGCATCGTCTTCAGCGGTAATCCGGTGCCCAATCCGATAGCGCCACAGCGCCTTGCGCAACGCCTGGGTATCCGCGTCGGGAGGTAAACGCATCACTGGGTGCATAGCTTTCCTTCATGGTAACCGCGTCGGCGTGGCGATCCGTTCGATACAACACACACTAGCGTGCCAATAAACTGGCTGACATTTCCAGCAAAAAAAACCGGCGGAGGGGGCCGCCGGGCAAATAGCAAGGGATCATTCAAGGGAACACCTATTCTGACGAGCGACGGTGGGGTTAGTTCATATGTTTTGCAAAAATTATGTAACGCATTGTATCCAAACATAAGCCCGCTTAATCATCGTCATCCAGCGGCCTTTTCAGAACGCTTTGTTCATCTCTATCAACCTGAATCCAAACGAAATGATCGGCATTCAAGCATTCTTCGCCCTGCCAGCGATAGGCCACCAGTCGGCCATACTTCACGGCACTGTAATCCAGGCAGGCGATATTGCCGGTAGGCAGCGCGGGAATGCCTTCACACCAGTAGTGGCCAATAAACAGCGGCGGCTGGTCCGGCCCGTAGTAGCTCAGTTGGCGGCGTTCTTCATCGGTGAGCGGTCGCTGTTCCAAATTACCGGGCAGATTATCGGGCTGGAAAGCAACGTCTCCCCAGCACTGCGGCGATGCCGACCAGAAGTGGGTGCGAAAGCTGCGCCGGGTAAACCCGTCTCCCGAGTGGATCGCCATGTTGTCGGGCAACTGCAGGTGACTGCCTCGGGTCAGCCGGTCCAGAATGCGAAAGGCCTGGGTCGACGGGTCGGTAGACGCTACCAGAAAGTCGTCATCCAGACAGCCGTCCGGGTATTGCTGCTTGAACTGCGCCACCAGATCATGATCCCAGCAGGCGTGTACCACGCGCATACCGTCCTGCTCGATGAACAGCGGCATCGTTTTGAACCAGGCAAGGGTATCTTCCCATTCGTTGGTGTGGTCGCGGTACTGCGCCAGGGTATCCTGGATGATGCGGTTATGGCGCGGCGTATGCTCGCGCAACCAGCGTTTGTCGCTACCCGGTGGTGCGGGATGGGTATACGCCAGGGCATTGTATTCATGGTTGCCCATGACGATCTGGGCTTCACCCGATTCGACCATCCGCCGGGCGATAGTCACGGCCAACCGGATACGTGGCCCACGATCGATAAGATCCCCAAGAAAGATAACCCGACGCCGTGGGTGGCGATAGACACCGCCACGTTTCCGGTATCCCAGCTTTTCGAGTAGCGTGGCGAGCGTGGCCCCGCATCCGTGGACGTCGCCGATCAGGTCGTAGCCTTCCAGACCCGCCCTGGCCGCCATTCGGTTGGCCATATTCAGTCTCCCAACCGGTTGCTCCAGCCGAGTTTGCTACGCAACACCTCATAGAAATTGTGCCCAATGGGGTGTACCAGCTGAACCCGTTCTGGCTTGCGCGTAATGACGACGACATCATCCGGCTTGGCGACCGAGCGTGTTTGCCCGTCGCAGCTTACGTGCGGGTAGGATTGATTGGTCTCGCCGATGTGCAGACGGATTTCGCTGGCCGCATCAATCACGATGGGCCGGCTGGAAAGCGTATGAGGGAACATCGGCACCAAGGTCACCACATCCAGCTTGGGATGCATGATCGGGCCACCGCCGGATAACGCATAAGCGGTAGACCCCGTGGGCGTGGCGATTATTAAGCCATCACTGCGCTGGCTGTAGACGAACTGCCCGTCGATAAACAGCTCGAACTCGATCATGCGCACCGCTTTACCCGGGTGGACGACCACTTCATTGAGCGCTTCGCCGGAGCCCACCATCACCCCGTTGCGGTAGAGGGCCATATCCAGCAGAAAGCGCTCTTCTAACTCAAAATCACCGGCCAGCACTTCGCTGACGCGGGTTTCCAGTTCGTGCGGCGAAATATCGGTCAAAAAGCCCAGTCGTCCTCGATTAACGCCCAGAATCAACGTTCCGCTATGGCAAAGGGTACGGGCAGCCCCCAGCAGGCTCCCATCGCCGCCGACCACGATCACCAGATCACAAAGCTCGCCCAGGGCACGGCGGCTGGCTTCGGGCTGGCCGTGGTGAGGAATCACCGTGGCCGTGCGGTCTTCGACCAATACGCGGTAGCGATGCTCAACCAAGTAGTTAACTAAGCGCTGCAGCGAGTCGACGACTTCATCGCTGCCCAGCCGGCCAATTAACCCGATGGTGTTAAATGGCCGCCGTGAGTCCTTTGGCGTATTCGATGGCACAGCAGCTTCCTGAACGTGATGGGTCTGAGCCCAAGCGGATAAGATGGGCTCATTATGGCGAGAGGACACCGCCCGGGCAAACCCTAGGCAGTCTGCATCCGCTGACGCTGGCACCACCAGTGATTGAGCCACAGCGAGGCCGCCATGATAGCGGCCCCCAGCAATAGCCGCGACATATCCGCCTCACGGTTCCAGATCAGCAGATTGACGGCCAACCCCGCCGGAATCAGCGCATTGTTCATGACCGCGAGCGTGCCCGCATCTACACGGGTTGCGCCCTGGTTCCAGGCGAAGTAGCCAACGCCGGAGGCCACAAGCCCCAACCATGCCAGCACGCCCCACTGTACGCCGGTGGTTGGCAAGGCGGCACTATTACCGAAAAGTAGGAATACCGGTAGCGCAATCACCAAGGCGCCGATGAAAAACCAGCCAAACACATTGTGCCAGGGTAAGTCGGCGGGCAGGTCAGCGGCCAGGCGACGATAACCCACTTGACCGATGGCAAAGCACAGGTTGGCGCCCTGAACGACCAAAAATCCCATCCAGAAGCCACTGTCGACGCCATCGTAACGGATAACCGCCGCGCCGAGGACAGCCAACACCGCGCTCAGCAGGTAAATGGGCGTAAAGCGGCCAAACATCAGATCATCAAGCAGTGCGATGTAAATGGGCGTGAAGATGGTAAACAGCAGGACTTCAGGCACCGAGAGCAGTAAAAACGACTGGTAGAAGAAGGTATACATGATACCGAGTTGAATCGCCCCTAGCGCCATCAGCGCCAGACGCTGCTTGCCCTGTAAAAGCCGTGGCCGCAGGAACGGCAAAAACACCAGCGTGGCGAGACCGACCCGCAGCAGTACCGCAAAATAGCTGTCGACCTGGCCCGCGAGGTAGACACCGATCAACGAAAAGGAGAACGCCCACAGCACGGTGACACCGACAAGATACGCCATCGTAAACCTCGGTTATTACAAAAGTTGACGATGATTATACGTGTCGCAGCGTCAATGCCAATGGGCGAGAAGCGAAAACCACCCGCCTATACCGAACTGAGTGCCGATTGAGACCATGGCGCGCACGGGTTAGTGCCGGCGAAGCCAGATCAGCGCAAAAATCACCCCTGGCAACCAGACACACAGGGTCAGCACGCTAGCGATGACAATGCGCCGCGTCCCGCCTCCGGTAAGCGCCACCGCCAAGGGCGGAAACAGCACGGCCAGCGCAAAATACGCCGCTTTGACCGACGATGGCATGGCGGTCAACGGGGGCGGTTCGGCGCTGGGCGCCGCCTGGGCTGGCTGTTCAGGGGTAAAGTGTTCAACGCTGTTATCGACAGGGGGCGTCGCCTTTGGCGAACCAGGCTTGTCAGCAGCCGCTTTGCGGTGGGCTTCCTTGTCGATTTTCTGGGTGATCTCATCGGCATCCGGTGCGAGGTCACCATGATAGCGCTCCCACTCTTCCCAGTCATGCGGAGTGCCCGACTTGGGACGCTCATGCCCGGCCCCCCGGGCCCGCTCCCAGGCTTTCTCTTCAAGCGTGTTAGGGCGGTCAGCGTCACGATCGAGCGGCACACCCTTGCGATTCAGATATTCACGTGCATCCATATTCCCTCCTAACGCTAATCATTGGGGTTATCCGGGCAGATTAAAGGCAACCATGGCGATGTCCGCTACGCTTTAGTAAGCGGGTAAGCACTTTTAAAGCGTTGAATAACCTTGATGGATGATCATCGCATCTGCAGATGAATCACCTAAAGTGAATAGAGCGACGGTTCATTAAACGTTCGTCACGCTCACGTCAAAGGAGAGCCGCCATGCCAAAACCTACGCCTCACACCGTGCGCGATATCATGTCTCGCGATTGCTATCGCGTCTCGCCCGAGATGTCGATCACGACACTGGCTCAAGGGCTTGCCCTGCACCGCCTGCCCGGTGCGCCGGTGGTGGACCGTCACGACAACCTGATCGGCTTTATTTCCGAGCAGGATGTCTTGGGTCGAGTGCTCGACAGCATTTACCATGACGATGAGGCACCCTTGGTCAAGGAAATGATGCGCAATGAAGTGCTCAGCGTTACGCCTGCCAAAAGCATTACCGACTTGGCCCAGGAAATGCTTGGGGCAAAACCCAAGATCTACCCGGTGGTGGAACAACGCCGCCTGGTGGGAATTGTCACACGCCGGGATATCCTTGTATCGCTACTGACCATTCGTCGCCATTGAACCCGCCTCGGTGCGTTGCGCACATTGCCACGACCACCTGAATTTCAAGCAAAAAAAACCGCTGCTCATGGAGCAGCGGAAGCAAGGGATCAAAACAATAAACTAAGCAACACCATTAACGACTGCTATCGCTGCATTGCTTGTACATACTCAGACACGCTGTGCAGAAAAAGTTCGTTAAATCGCAAAATTTTCGTATCAAAAGCCGTGAGCGGTATACTGGATGCCCTGAAATTCTGGCGCTCAACCCCCGGGAGCACGGCATGGCACTTTATCTTTTGGTATTTGGGGTGTGTTTTCTGGTGATCGGCAGCGTCCTCGCGGTACTGATGACCTCGCGCACGCCCAGATACCGCACCGAGCCGAAAGACCTTCTGGCGCTTTTCGACAAAGCGCTGGCAAGCCAGGTGAGCGAAACCGAGTGGAATGCTCTGGTTGGCTACCCCATTCGGCACAACGAGTACCTGGAAGGCGTTCGCCGACGCGCCTCTCACCTGATGGACCAGCATGGCCGACACTGGCAAATTGCTCAGGGTAAACCCTTGCTCAACGACGAGGGGCAAGCGGAATTGAAGGCACTGCGCGACCACCTGGCCGCCCATACCGCACTCCATGCACGATAACGCCGGTGGCGAAGGAGGTTCCCATGCCCAGCACCATTCGCCGAATTCCTCTGGAAAGCGCAACGCTCCACCATTCCCACGACTTTCATCAGATCGTGATTACCCTGTGCGGAACGTCAGACTTTGAAATAGAGGGGCTGGGCGGCCGCGTCAACGCATTTTCAGGCTGTATTGTGCCCGCCAATCATGAACACTATTACTCGGGCAGCGGCTATAACCGTCAGTTGATTCTGGATTTACCCGAAGATGCCCCGGCGCTCACCGGTGAACAGCGCGAACTGGTGGCCCTGTTCGATGCGCCGCGCTTCTTTGCCCTGGATGACTCGCTGCGTCATTACCTGGCATTCATGGAAAGTGAACTGGCTCAAACCGCCCACTCGCCCGCAACGTCTTTTCAGCACGACCGCTTGGCCGCCACTTTTTTAGGGGCGCTGAAAGCCCGCTTGGGCGATCAGGCCAGCCCACCGACGCGGCGTCTCAACATGCGTCATCTCGATCGCTTCATTCAGCAGCACCTGGCCGACGACCTGCGGGTGGCCGACCTTGCCAAACTGGTCTGCCTGAGCGAAGCCCACTTCTCTGAGCGGTTTCGCCAGCAGACAGGCCTGTCACCCTGGCAGTACGTAAAACGCCAACGCCTGCATGCGGCCCACCAGCTTGTGGTGCAAAGTCATATGTCGCTCACCGATATTGCCTTGCAAACCGGCTTTGCCAATCAAAGCGCCCTTTCCCATGCATTTCGCCGTGGTTACGGCCTCTCGCCCCGCCAGCTTCGCCAGACGCATTCGCCCATCAGCTCGTTGAAAAAGCGCACTCCTGGCTCCCTGGCAGAGCCCGTCAAACTCAACTAAAGTCTTAAAACTAGTGAACTTGCCACGAAATTGACACGTTTTTCCGCGAAACCGGCATACACCAACCGCTAGTGCGCTCTACATTCGAGCGTTAGCTCAGGCTTAACGTCCTGTTACCCATCTGTTCCGACTTTGGGGGGCTTCGATGCTCAACGCCAAGACTCTGCGCGACCCGGCCATCTGGCAAACCGACCTCGACACCTTGATGACCCGCGTCAGCGATCATTACGTGGTCGATGAAGAAAGCTTCGTTGGCGAATTAATGACACTGCTCGACGTTGACCGCGACGACTTCACCCGAATCGAAGCCAACACCGCGGCGCTTGTCCGTGACGTGCGCAAGATGGACACGGCGGTCGACACTATCGACGAACTGCTCCAGCAATACAGCCTGGATACCCATGAAGGCCTGATGCTGATGTGCCTGGCCGAGGCCATGTTGCGCATTCCCGACAAGGCGACCGCCGATGCGCTGATCGAGGACAAGCTGGGACCGGCCGACTGGCAATCCCATGTCGGCAAGAGCGAGTCGTGGATGGTCAACGCCTCCACCTGGGGCCTGCTGATGACGGGCCGCGTCCTCAATATGGACCACCCCCGTGAAGGCCAGCCGGCCAACTTCATCAATCGCATGGTCAACCGCATGGGCGAACCGGTCATCCGCCGCGCCATGTATGAAGCGATGAAGATCATGGGCAAGCAGTTTGTCCTGGGCCGCGACATCAATGAAGCCATCAAACGCTCCAAGCCGCTGTTCAACAAAGGCTATACCTACTCCTACGACATGCTCGGCGAAGCCGCGCGCACGCGGGACGACGCTAAGCGCTACTTCGACGATTATGCCCGGGCCATCGATCAGGTGGGCAAAGCGTGTCAAAGCCTGGGCGACAAAACCCCGGCACCCTCTATCTCGATCAAGCTTTCGGCGCTGCACCCACGCTATGAATTCGGCCGCCGCGAGCAAATCCTCGACGAGCTGGTCGACACCGTCATCAAACTGGTCTCGCGGGCTCGCGAGCTCAACGTCGCCGTCACGATTGACGCCGAGGAAATCGACCGTCTCGAGCTCTCACTGGAAGTCTTCCGCGCAGTCTATGAGAGCGACGCCGCCAAGGGCTGGGGTCACTTCGGACTGGTCGTTCAGGCCTACTCGAAGCGCGCGCTACCGGTACTGCATTACATCAACCGCCTGGCGGAACAGCAGGGCGACGAGATTCCGCTGCGTCTGGTGAAAGGCGCCTACTGGGATACCGAGATCAAGGAATCCCAGCAGCTGGGCGTTGAGGGCTACCCGGTGTTTACCCGCAAGGCAGCAACCGATGTGGCCTACCTGGCCTGCGCCCAGTTCCTGCTCTCCAAGGACACCAATGGACGCATTTTCCCGCAGTTTGCCACGCACAACGCGCATACCATTACGACCATTCTGGAACTGGCCAATCACGACAGCCGCGCGTTCGAATTCCAGCGCCTGCACGGCATGGGCGAAGCGCTTTATGACGCAGCGCTCGAGCGCGCGCCGAAAGGCACTTACTGCCGCATTTATGCGCCGGTAGGCGCGCACAAGGACCTGCTACCCTACCTGGTACGCCGCCTGCTTGAGAACGGGGCCAACTCCTCGTTCGTGCACCAGTTGGTCGACCCCGATGTCCCGGTGGAGTCCCTCTGCCAGCACCCGGTCGACACGCTGCGCCAGCAGCCATCACTCGCCAACCCGCTCATTCCGTTGCCCAAGGATATCTATGGGTCGAAGCGGCGTAACTCCCGCGGTGTCAACTTGAATATCCGCAGCCACTTCTATCCGCTGCAGGACGCCATGGCGGCCTTCATGGATAAGCAGTACCCGACCAAGCCGCTTCTCGCCTTCAGCGTTGAAGACGACGCCGCCAACACGCATCAGGTCACCTCGCCCTACGATCGGCGCAAGACCGTGGGCAGCGTTCAGTGGACCAGCAAAGACCAGGCCGCCAAGGCAGTGGATGCCGCTTGGGAGGCTTTCCCCCGCTGGGAGACCACGCCGGTAGCCGAGCGCGCCGCCATTCTTCGCCGCCTGGGCGATTTAATGGAAGCGAACATGCCGGAGCTCATGACCCTTTGCTCGCGAGAAGGTGGCAAGCTGCTCACCGACGGCGTTGATGAAATCAGAGAAGCGGTGGATTTTTGCCACTACTACGCCATGCGCGCAGAAGAGTCGTTTGGTGAACCGGTTGAGCTACCCGGCCCCACCGGTGAGTCGAACCGCCTGATGATGAGCGGCAAGGGCGTGTTTGCAGCGATCAGCCCCTGGAACTTCCCGGTGGCTATCTTCTGCGGCCAGGTGGTGGCGGCAGCCGTGGCAGGTAACACCGTGCTGGCGAAACCCGCCGAACAAACGTCCATCGTTGCCCACCGGGTCATCGAGTTACTGCATGAAGCCGGCATGCCCCGTGATGTCGTGCAGTTGTTACCAGGCGACGGCCCCACCGTGGGAAGCGTTCTGACCTCCGACCCGCGAATCACCGGAGTTGTGTTCACCGGCGGCACCGACACCGCACAAATCATCAATCGCGCGCTGGCGGCACGCGAAAACGCCCCGCTGCCCACGCTAATCGCCGAAACAGGCGGCATGAACGCGATGATTGTCGACTCCACCGCCCTGCCCGAGCAGGTCGTCGTGGACGTGATCCAGTCAGCCTTCCAGAGCGCCGGGCAACGCTGTTCGGCGCTGCGCGTCCTCTACCTGCAGGATGACGTCGCCGACCGTGTCATCGATATCCTCAAGGGCGCGATGGACGAGTTGCGCATCGGCGACCCCCGCGACCTGGGCACCGATGTCGGGCCGGTTATCGACGAAGACGCCCGCAAAGGCCTGCTTGAACATATCGACAAGCTCAAGGCTGAAAATCGCCTGGTCGCCGAGACGCCGATGGCCGCCGAGCATACTCAGCACGGCACCTTCGTGGCGCCGGCCGCCTTTGTGATCGACAACATCGACGCGCTCACCCGCGAGCAGTTCGGCCCGATTTTGCACATCGTGCGTTATAAGGCCAGTGAGCTGGATAAGGTCATCAACGACATCAACGGTCGCAACTATGGCCTGACGTTTGGCGTACATAGCCGCAATGAATCCTTTGCCGCTGAAATTGCGCAGAAAATGCGCGTCGGCAACGTTTACATCAACCGTAATATCATTGGCGCCGTGGTCGGGGTTCAACCTTTCGGTGGGCAGGGGCTCTCGGGCACCGGTCCGAAAGCAGGCGGACCGAATTACCTACTGCGGTTTGCGACCGAGAAAACCATCACCAATAATACCGCCGCCCTGGGGGGCAACGCGTCGCTACTGGCGCTGGGCGATGAGTAGCTGCTCATCACATCGATAACCTGAACGCCTGAAAAGGAAACGTCTGATGAGGAACAATAATAGAGGGATCGCCGGTTGTGCGCTCGACCTAGGGAACGCTGCGTACTACTGTGCCAACACCTTCGCTGGGAACATCACGGCCGGACGATCTCTGGGACGCCTTGCGTGAATGCGAATCGGGGTGACAACAACAAGACTGCGCCGCTGCCAACGCCTCGTTGGTAAGCGCACCAATCGGTCGGTGCTACGCCCGACTCAATAACTAAGAAACAGGAGACGTTTTTATGGCCATTGGCGTTTGGATCAGCCTTATTGCTTACTTTGTGCTAATGATCGGCATCGGCCTCTATGCCATGCGCAAAGCCACTTCCACCTCCGAAGACTACATGCTGGGTGGCCGAACCCTGAGCCCCAAGGTCGCGGCGCTGTCGGCGGGCGCATCAGACATGAGCGGCTGGTTGCTGCTGGGCTTGCCCGGGGCCATGTTCGTGTCGGGCCTGGGTTCGGCCTGGATCGGTATCGGTCTGTTTGTCGGTGCCTTCTTCAACTGGGTGCTGGTCGCACCCCGGCTTCGTGAACAGACGGTTCACTATGGCAATGCGATCACCATTCCGGCCTTCCTGGCTAACCGATTCCCGACCCGTGCGCTTTCCCTGCGCACGGTGTCGGCCATCGTCATTGTCATCTTCTTCTCGGTCTACACGGCATCAGGCCTGGTGGCCGGCGGCAAGCTGTTTGAAAGCGCCTTTGCCGGGGTCGTGAACATTGGTGGCATGAGCGACTACGGGGCGGGCGTGTTGATCACGCTGGGCGTCGTACTGGTTTACACCGTGGTCGGCGGCTTCCTGGCGGTCAGCATGACGGACTTCGTGCAAGGCTGCATCATGATGTTGGCCCTGGTGATCATGCCGGCGGTGGTACTCTTTGGCGAAGGTGGCGGCGGCTTCGGCCAGGCGTCCCAGACCCTCAATGAGGTCGACCCCACGCTGCTGTCTTGGACGGAAGGATTGACCTTTATCGGCTGGCTCTCAGCGGTCACCTGGGGGCTTGGTTACTTCGGTCAGCCGCATATCATCGTGCGTTTCATGGCGATCCGTACGCTCAAGGATGTGCCGATTGCCCGCAACATTGGCATGAGCTGGATGGCAATCTCCCTGATCGGCGCGGTTTCACTGGGTATATTTGGTCGGGCCTACGCCGTGCGTAACGGCATGGATGTCGAAGACCCGGAAACCATCTTCATTATCCTGGCCGAGCTGCTGTTCCACCCGCTGATCACCGGCTTCCTGTATGCGGCGCTGCTGGCGGCGGTCATGAGTACCATTTCGAGCCAGCTCCTGGTGGCATCTTCTTCGCTGACCGAGGACTTCTATCGCCTCTTCCTGCGTAAGGAAGCCACTGATAAGGAGTGCGTGAACGTGGGCCGCGTCAGCGTCGTCCTGGTGGGCTTGGTCGCCGCAGTGATTGCGTCGGATCCGGACTCTCAGGTACTCGGACTGGTCAGTAACGCCTGGGCAGGCTTCGGTGCCGCCTTCGGCCCGCTGATTATCCTCTCGCTGATGTGGTCGCGCACCAACGGCGCGGGCGCCATTGCCGGTATGGTCGTGGGTGCCGCCACCGTCATGATCTGGATTGCATTGGGCTGGAACGCTTCCTTCATGGGCGGTCCTGGCGTATACGAAATCATCCCCGGCTTCATCGCGGCCTTCATTGCCATCCTGGCGGTAAGCAGCGCGACGGCCGATGCCGGTGAGTATCAGCATATTGCTCGCTAACTGCGTATCAATAGGCTAGCCATCTAGCCGGTAGGCTGACCCTGAGGCCCTTCCGTGACAGATACATCGTCACGGGAGGGCCTCTTTAGTTTGTATGGGACTATCACCGCCATCCAGCTGCGGCCCTCTCCGATCTATCCTGCCTTGCCCTGGGTCAATATCCCGCCCGACACGCTCCGTTAGACTATTGGTATCGTCAAGCCGCCAGTGAATGGCCGCTCAGTTTGCAACCAGGAGTGAACCCATGCGCCACATCAATTCTCGCCACCTTGTCGCCCTTGGCCTCTCGACTGCCATGCTTGGCTTCAGCGGCACCAGCTTTGCCTATGGAAAAGGTGATATCTTCACCCGCCTGGGCATCGCCAAGGTTGCCCCCACCAGCGATAACGGCGAGCTGCTGGGCAGTGCAGATGTGCATGTGGATTCGGAAAGCGGCCCCGCCTTCACGCTGGGCTACCGCTTTCATGACAACGTTGGTGTCGAACTGCTGGCCGCCCTGCCGTTCGAGCACGACCTCCAGGTCGATGGCGTTACCGACGGCTCGACCAAGCACCTTCCGCCCACCCTGACCGTGCAATATTATCCATTCGGTGGCAGCGATTCTCGCGTCCAGCCCTACCTGGGAGCGGGCATCAACTACACGCACTTTTCCGACGAAAAGACCGATATCGGGGCTTCACTGTCCCTGGAAGACTCGTGGGGAATGGCGGGACAAGTCGGCGTTGACCTGCTGATTGATGACCATTGGGCGCTGAACGCCGCTGCATGGTATATCGATATCGACAGCGATGCTACGATCAACGGCGCGTCTGCCGGTAGCGTGGAGATTGACCCCGTCGTGGTCATGGGCGGCGTCAGCTACCGTTTCTAGGTAGACAGACAGCGCCCCTTACTACCATCGCCCTCTGGCAATCACCAGGGGGCGATGTCGTTAGTTGTTGGTAACTAACTCATCAATCCGCTCGACGGCCCTGACTACCAGTAAATGATCACTGGCACGCACGTTTTCCTGCTTGAGGTGCTCCGCAATGGCCGGGGCCACGTCACACTTGGTGGGCAAACTCCCGCCGGCGTCGGCTAGCGCATACAACCGGGCAATGAACACGAAGCGCAGCCATTGCAGTAACGACATGGTGTCGATACAGAACGGCTGCTGGCTCGTGAACGCCGACGCTTCGGGTGTCGGCATGCGCCAGAGATTGGCGGCCTTCAGGGTAGCTTCAAGCTCGAGAAGCGCGGTATGAAGCTGTTGATGGACGCTCATAAACCACCTACGTTAGTTCTGAAATATGGAGAGTTATTATCCCAACTCTGTCGCCGAGTTGCCACACGTCCACCGACATGCACCCGTTATTCACAGATTCACAGAAAACCTGCAAGAGACTGTGGATAAGCTATGGAAAGATGTCGCATCCGCGTTCCCCATGCGGGTTAACGATGACTGTTTAATTTTTAACCAGATAGTAAAAAAGGCGTGATATTATCAATGCATACGGCTGACAGTCTGCTATCCGCAAGGTAGAGTGCACGCTTGCAATGGGAAAGGACGTTATGCAACCAATTCGCACCCTCGACGAGTTCTTTCAGCGCAGCGGCGCCAGCGTGTCGTTCTACCATATGGGGCGTCGCGTTATAGCTTGCCCGGATGATGCGCTTCGCCAGTTGGAAAATGCGCAAAGCCCATGGCCCGCCCCCTGGCAAGGCCAGGCACGCCTTGCCATCGTGTTTCGACTTGGGGATATGCCCGATCCAGCGATCTGGTTCCTGGCCCTGCCGCTGGATGAAGAAGGCCACCTAGTGCCCGCCCAGCGCGACGCGTTTCTGAACCGGCTGCTCGAGACCCTCGGCCGCAACGTCCATCAATTGGGCCAGGATAGCGCGTCAGACGTTGATAACCTGATGAAGGACAATCCGCTCGCTTTCACTCCAAGCGCTCACTTTCAGGCGATGCTCAACGCCCGTGCCACCCATGATATGGGGCTGCCCCCAAGCCGTCATCTTGCCGCCGTTGAGACCTACCTTCGCACCCCCGACGCTATTGATTGGCAGCAGTTGGGGCTGCAGGGGGTTGCCGACGCAACGGTTCGCCTTGACGACGACCTGGCAGCGCAGCTTGGAACGCAAGTGGCCTTCATGCCCCCTGACGTGGTCCAGGCGTTTTGCTACTGTCTTGAACATCAGACGTTGCAGGAGCATCTGGTGAATGCGCTACGCGACCGCGGGGAGCAGGCAAGGGATGAGAGCGACCTGGAAACGCTTTGCGCCTGCGTGCGTGCGGTGGGTGCCACCCCTGGTCCTATCGCTGGCGACTGGTATAGCCAACTGCTGCGCGACGAAACGACCTGCGGCCCCGACGTTCTGGCGGCAATGGCAGGAAGAGGTTGGCCGCATCTGGAAGACGGCGAGCGCTTGCCGCTATTCCTGACGCGCCTGGCGGATGACACGCGTACTGATTTTATTGCCGTGGTGAAAGACCTGGCGCTGATTCCCCGGCTACGCCTACCTTTATTGATGGCGTTGCGTGATGCGCCCGAAGCGTCCACCATTCGCGCTCGCTTGGCCGGCCTGACGGCAAACTAGCAGCCCCCTTTGGGTTGATACTGATGATGCTTAAGGAAAGCCGATTGACGTGAGGCACACGCCCGTTGATCACCGGCTTCCTAAGGAGTGGTTTTGAAAGAACTCCCTTACCAGGCCAAAGCAGTGATTGGCCGCCGTGAAATGGTCTATTTGCCTGACCTGGCGCTGCATCTGTGCTGCAAAGCGGACACAGGCGCGCGTACCTCGGCCCTCCACGCCGAGGAAATTGAAACTCACGAAGACGAGCAGGGTCAGCTATGGGTCAGTTTTATTACGCATAGTGGCGGGCCGGAAACACCCGCCCACCGGCTTACGGTGCATTTGCATGATCGTCGCCGCGTGACCAGCTCAAACGGGCATGCCGAGTGGCGTTACGTGATCCGCACCCCGATGCGCCTGGGCGATCTCAACTTTCCAGTTGAGCTTTCACTGACCGACCGCAGCAATATGCGCCATCCCATGTTGCTGGGACGTCGCGCCATGCGCCGTTTGCTGGTGGCGCCTGGCGCTGCGTTTTTACACGGCGAGCCCTAACGTTCCACGCTATTTTTTCCACGACGCCCTTCGACTAGGCTTGGAGTTTCGCATGCACATCGCTTTGCTTTCCCGTAATCGCAACCTCTACTCTACGCGCCGCCTGGTGGAAGCGGCAGAAGGTCGTGGACATACGGCGCGGGTGGTCGACACCCTGCGCTGCTACATGAGTATTGCCTCTCATCACCCTTCGATTCATTACAAGGGTGAAGAAATCGAGCCTTTCGATGCGGTCATCCCGCGCATTGGTTCTTCAGTGACCTTCTATGGCTGTGCGGTTCTCCGCCAGTTCGAAATGATGGGCACCTACGTGATCAACGATAACGTCTCGATTACGCGCTCACGGGACAAGCTGCGCTCGTTGCAGCTACTGTCGCGCAAGGGGTTAGGTCTGCCGATTACGGGCTTTGCGCACTCCCCAGACGATATTCCCGACCTGATTACCATGGTCAAAGGCGCGCCGCTGGTAATCAAGCTGCTGGAAGGCACCCAGGGGATCGGCGTGGTATTGGCAGAGACCAATCAGGCTGCAGAATCGGTCATTCAGGCCTTTATGGGCATGAAAGCCAACATCATGGTGCAGGAGTACATCAAGGAAGCCCGCGGGGCCGATATTCGCTGCTTAGTGATCGGCGACAAGGTCGTGGCCTCCATGAAACGCCAGGCGGCTGACGGCGAGTTTCGCTCGAACCTGCATCGCGGCGGCACAGCCAGTTTGATTCGCATTACCCCGGAAGAGCGCTCGACAGCTATCCGCGCCGCCAAGGCCATGGGGCTGAGGGTTGCCGGGGTGGACCTGCTGCGTTCCAACCACGGGCCGGTGATCATGGAGGTCAACTCCTCACCCGGTTTGCATGGTATAGAGAGCGCTACGGGCAAGGATATTGCCAGCATGATCATCGAGCATATTGAAAAAAATGCCATGCCAGCCCGCAAGGCACCACCTAAGCCCAAAGGCTAAGCATCTGCAGCAAAAATAATTCGTCAAGGGGGTGGCAAATCCAACGCGCCCCCGCCACAATCTGCGTCACCGAAGGAGGTAGACGCTCATGTTTCTCGATAATCGCCAAGTGGCGATGGATAGCGCACTGGAAGCGCTGGCCGACAGTATTGATTATTTTCAGGACAATATCGAACGCCTGCGCCCTTCCCTGCGCGAAGCATTGAAGCCGCATTACACCTCACGCCTGGAAACCATGCACCAGTTGCAAGAGCTGGCACGTACCCATCTGAAAATGCTGCCCCGCGACGCCGACGTCGAGCGTGACGATTTTCTATGGCTATGGAGTCGCCTGAAGAGCTTTGTAGGCAACGACAGCCAGGTGCTGATCAACGAACTGCTGGAGCAGGAGCGCGTCTTGATGCAGGCGCTGTCGACGCTCTTTACCCATCCGCTACCAGACCCCATCGAGCCGGTCGTAGACCAGTGCATGAAAGGCTGCCGCCAGCTAATTCGCGAGCTTTACGACCTGCAAAAGCGCAAGACTAGTCGCTAGTCCGTGCGCGGGGGCAAGATGTGGATAGGCTCCGGCGGGCCTAGGTGAATAGGCTCCGGCGGGCCTAGAAAGTAGGGCTCTCGACCCCAGATATACAAGTCACCCAGCGTTGCCACCCTCGCGGCCCATTCCCGCACCAGCACGCGCCAGCCGCCCGCCCCTTCGCGCTCTTCCGCCACGCAGCCGGTTACCTGCATGCCCAATGACCGGGCAATAAAGACGGCGCGGGGCAAATGCCAGTTCTGGGTAATCAATACCGCTTCATCGAGCTGAAAGACGTCGCGCGCTCTCGCCAGCGTGTCGTAGGTGCTGAAACCGGCAAAGTCCATCGTCAGCTGTTCAGGGGCCACACCACGACGTGATAGGTCACGCCACATCGCACGCGGTTCGTTGTAGGCCTGGGTACGGTTATCGCCCGACAACAGCAGGTGCTGTACTTTTTGCTGGTCGACCAGCTGCGCCGCTGTCCGCATTCGCGCGTGGAAATGCGGGTTGCGCATGCCACTACGGGTCCAGTGGGAGGTGCCAAACACCACGCCGACGTCGGCGACCGTGCATTGAGCGACCGGCTCGTGGATATAAGGCGCGGTGCGCGCCACTATCCAGAGATTAGCGCCCACAAACAGCAATGTCGCCAGCAGCAATAATGCTCCTAGCGACATTAACATGCGGGATAACCATGTAATCAGCGGACTACGCATCTAGCGTACCAGCCCGCCGTCAGAACATACCCAGCTCAAGCTTCGCCTCTTCGCTCATCATGTCACGGCTCCAGGGCGGGCTGAAGACAATCTCGGTATGTACCTTGCTGATTTGCGGCGCGCCCAGGATCTTGTTGCGCGCATCAGCGGCAATTACATCGCCCATGCCACACCCCGGGGCGGTCAGCGTCATGCGGATGGTCACCATCCGCTCACCGCTGATCAACCGCTCGATCCGACACCCGTAAACCAGCCCCAGATCGACGATATTGACCGGTATCTCCGGGTCAAAGCAGGTCCGCAACTGATCCCAGACGAACTGCTCGATTTCATCTTCCGTCGCGTCTTCATGCAGTGTGGGCCGCGGTAGCGGCGGCAGCCCCAAGGCATCCAGATTACTGCCCTCGATCAGGAACAACCGACCTTCAAAGCCGACGCTGACCGTGCTGCCTTTTGCCTGCATGACGCTGACAACGCTATCTTCCGCGAGTTGCTCGGTGCTCCCGAACGGAATCGCGATGGCCTCTACATCGCGCTGAAGAGGCAAGCTCTGTCCGCGCTGCAGGTTGGCTACTTGCTCGATATCCATAAGCTTCCTTAACGCACCATACCAATGACACGGTTTAACGCCGTCACAAACGTATCGACCTCTTCAAGCGTATTATACGCAGCAAACGACGCCCGGCACGTGGCATCCACCCCGAAATGATGCAGCAGCGGTTGGGCGCAGTGATGGCCGGTGCGGATCGCCACGCCCAACTGGTCGATGAGCAGGCCAATGTCCTGGGAATGCACACCGTCAACCACAAAGGACAGCACCCCGGCCTTATGCGGTGCGGTGCCCAGGATACGCAGCCCGTCCACCTGGCCGAGGGCCTGGGTCGCATGCTCGAGCAACACGGCTTCCCATGCACCAATGGCGTCGACCCCGACACCTTCCAGCCACTCCAGGGCGCGCCCCAGGGCAATCACTTCGGCGATCGCCGGGGTTCCGGCCTCGAACTTGTGCGGAATATCGGCGTAAGTCGTACCCACATCAAAGGAAACGGTATCGATCATCTCGCCACCGCCTTGCCAGGGGGGCATAGCCTCGAGCAGGGCTTTCTTGCCGTACAGCACGCCGACACCGGTAGGCCCATAGACCTTGTGCCCGGAGAAAGCATAAAAGTCAGCGTCGATCGCCTGGACGTCGACCCGCTGGTGCGGCGCTGCCTGAGCCCCGTCGACCATAATCAAAGCGCCGTGCTGGTGCGCCAGCGCGGCCATTTCCTTGACGGGATTGATCGTCCCCAAGGCGTTGGACACATGATTGACGGCCACCAGCTTGGTACGCTCGCTGAGCAACGATTGGTAGGCCGCCATGTCCAGCGCGCCACGCTCGTCAACGGGAATCACCTTGATGGTAAAGCCGCGCTCCGCCGCCAGCAGCTGCCAGGGCACGATGTTGGAGTGATGCTCCAACATCGAGATCAACACCTCATCGCCAGGATGCAGTTGGGTACGTCCCCAGCTTTGCGCCACCAGGTTGATCGCCTCGGTGGTGCCCCGGGTAAAGATGATCTGACGGGCATCTTCCGCATTGAGAAACGCCTTGGCACGCTGGCGGGTACCTTCAAACGCGGCAGTCGCTTCATCAGCCAGGGTGTGCAGACCACGGTGAATGTTGGCGTTGTAGCGCGAGTAATAATCGCTGAACACATCGATCACCGACTGTGGCGTCTGGCTGGTTGCCGCGTTATCCAGATAGATCAGCGGCTTGCCATTGACCTGCCGGTCAAGCACCGGGAACTCCCGGCGCAGGGCGGCAACGTCAAAACGTGCACGGTCTTGCTCCAAGGGCGTCTCAATCACGGTATGGGGCATCGATAGCTCCTTGATTAGTCGTTGAGCGCAACCGCTGCCTCGACGAGCCCAGCAAGGTTGAAACGCTCGGGCAGTTTACCGGCAACGGCAAGCTCCACACGCTCGGCAATGGCATCCAGCGCCACCTGCTCCAGCACTTCACCGGCAAACGCCAGGGTCAGCAGACCGCGGGCGGTGGCTTCGTCGATGCCCCGGGTACGCAGTGCGTAGATGGCTTCTTCATCCAGCTGACCAGTGGTGGTGCCGTGAGAGCATTTGACGTCATCCGCGTAGATTTCAAGCTCCGGCTTGGCATCGATATGCGCACGGTCGGAAAGCAGCAGGTTCTGGTTGCTCTGGAAGCCTTCGATCTTCTGGCTGTCGCGCTTGACGTAGACCTTGCCGTTGAATACGCCGTGGGCACGGTCGTCCAGAATGCCCTTGTAGTTTTCGTTGGAAAACGTCAGCGGCGCATTGTGGTTCACCTTGGTGTGGTTATCCACGTGCTGGCGACCCTGGCCGAAAAACAGACCGAGGAAATTGGTTTCCGCGCCCTGGCCGTTCAGATCGCTGATCAGGTCGTTGCGCACCAGCGCCCCGCCCAAATTCAGGTTATAGGAGCTGTAGCGGCTGTCGCGACTCTGCTCCACATGGATACTGGCCACGTGCATGTCACCCAGCGGCGCTTCCTGAAGTTTGTAGTGATTCAGAATGGCGCCGCGATCCAGCATCAGCTCAGCCACCACGTTGGTAAAATTCGTGGCGTCGCTTTCACCGGCGTAATGCTCGATCACGGTGGCTTCACTACGGCCGCCCGCTTCCACCAGAATGCGCGGGTGACACATCACCGGCGAACCCGCACGCGACAGGAACTGCAGCAGGATCGGCTTTTCGACCACGGTACCCGACGCGATGCGTACCACCGCCCCTTCTTCCATAAAGGCCGTGTTGAGTGCCGCAAAGGCGGAAAAGTCAACGCTTGTCAGACGGCCAAGTGGCCCACCGACGGCTTCATGGTTATCGGTCAGCGCCTTGGAGAGCGGCAGCACCTGCACGCCATTCGGCAGCGACTCCAGGTCGGACAGCGCTGTGGAAAATACGCCGTCGACAAACGTCAGGCGGTAGGCGTCCAGGGGCAGCGTCAGCGCCGCGGCCTGGGCCTGGGAAAACTCAGCGCTTTCCGCCAGAGCAAAGTTACTCTGGGCTATGGTGCGCACATCGGTATATTTCCACTCTTCATCGCGGCGCGTAGGAAAACCAACCGCCTCGAAGCGTGCTGCGCCTGCCTGACGGCGCGCGGCGATCCAGGTGGGCTCTGCGTCGCGGGTCTGGCTACGCGCGTGCAGCGTGTCCAAGAACGTTTGCGTGTCGCTCATGCCGCAGACTCCTCAATACCTTCGTATCCGTTGGCTTCCAGTTCTTTGGCAAGCTCTGCATCGCCGGACTTGACGATACGGCCATCGATCAGCACGTGCACCTTGTCCGGCACGATGTAATCGAGCAGGCGCTGGTAGTGAGTCACCAGCAGGATCGCGCGGTCTTCGGCACGCAGGCTGTTGACCCCGTCGGCCACGACTTTCATGGCGTCGATATCGAGGCCCGAGTCGATTTCGTCCAGCATGGCGAGCTTCGGCTGCAGCACCAGCATCTGCAGGATTTCGTTGCGCTTTTTCTCGCCGCCCGAAAAGCCTTCGTTAACGGCACGCTGCAGGAAGCTGGCATCCATCTTCATGTAACCCAGCTTCTCTTTTACCAGCTTCATGAACTCGGGCGCCGGCAGCTCGCTTTCACCGCGCGCGGCACGCTGGGCGTTGAGCGCAGACTTGAGCAGGTAGATATTTTTCACCCCGGGAATTTCAACCGGGTACTGGAAGCCCAGCAGCAGACCGGCCTGAGCACGCTCCTCGATTTCCATTTCAAGCACGTCCTGGCCCTGAAAGGTAATGCTGCCCTGGGTGACTTCGTAACCGTCTTTACCGGCAATGACCGCCGACAGGGTGGATTTACCCGCGCCGTTGGGTCCCATCAATGCGTGGACTTCGCCTTCGTTAATCGTCAACGAGAGTCCTTTGAGGATTTCGGTGCCTTCGACGGTGACGTGTAAATCGTTAACTTCCAACATGGTAATAACCCTTCAAATGCTAATCGATCGCTTGCGCGACGCTTATAAAAGTTGTCTGGTAGGGACGGGGCCGATCAGCCCACTGCCCCTTCCAAGGTCACGTTCAGGAGTGCTTCGGCTTCCACCGCGAACTCCATCGGCAACTCCTGGAACACATCCTTACAGAAGCCGTTAACGATCATGCTGACCGCGTCTTCCTCGGTGATACCGCGGCTCTGGCAATAGAACAGCTGGTCTTCGCCAATTTTGGAGGTCGTCGCCTCGTGCTCGATCTTGGCGGTGCTGTTGCCGATTTCCTGGTACGGGAAGGTATGCGCGCCGCACGTATCTCCGATCAGCAAGGAGTCACACTGGGTGAAGTTGCGGGCGCCCTTGGCGCGAGGGCCGATTTTCACCAGACCGCGGTAGGACTGGTCGCTCCTCCCGGCGGAGATGCCTTTGGCCACGATATACGAGCGCGTACCCTCGCCGACGTGGATCATCTTGGTGCCGGTGTCGGCCTGCTGGCGACCGTTGGTAACGGCGACCGAATAGAACTCGCCAATGCTGTCCTTGCCGCGCAGAACGCAGGACGGGTATTTCCAGGTAATCGCCGAGCCGGTCTCAACCTGGGTCCAACTGATCCGCGAGCGGGCACCGCGGCACTCGCCACGCTTGGTCACGAAGTTGTAGATACCGCCTTTGCCGTTTTCGTCACCCGGGTACCAGTTCTGCACCGTGGAGTACTTGATATAGGCATCGTCCAGCGCCACCAGCTCGACCACTGCGGCGTGGAGCTGGTTCTCATCACGCATGGGCGCGGTGCAGCCTTCCAGGTAAGACACCTGGGCACGGCTCTCACAGATGATCAAGGTGCGTTCGAACTGGCCGGTATTGGCGGCGTTGATACGGAAGTAGGTCGACAGCTCCATCGGGCAGGTCACACCTTCCGGCACGAAGACAAACGACCCATCGGTAAACACCGCCGAGTTCAACGCCGCAAAATAGTTATCATTTTGTGGCACCACGGTTCCCAGATACTGTTTCACCAGTTCCGGGTAATCACGGATCGCTTCGGAGATCGAACAGAAGATGACGCCGGCTTCGCCGAGCTGCTTCTTGAAGGTGGTGGCCACCGACACCGAGTCAAAGACCGCGTCGACCGCAACCCCTGCCAGGGCGGCGCGCTCGTGCAATGGAATACCCAGCTTTTCGTAGGTTTCCAGCAACTTGGGGTCCACCTCGTCAAGGCTCTGAGGGCGGTCTTCAGGACGTTTGGGGGCACTGAAGTAGGAAATCGACTGGTAATCGATCGGCGGATAATCGAGGTGCGCCCAGGACGGCTCTTTCATCTTCTGCCACTGGTGGAAAGCCTCCAAACGCCACTCCAGCATCCACTCCGGCTCGCCTTTCTTTTTGGAAATAAAGGCAATGGTGTTTTCATCCAGGCCAGGTGGCAGGGTGTCGCTTTCAATATCTGTTACAAAGCCTTCTTTGTAATCGCGACGAACCAACTGTTCCATTTCTTCGCTTGCCATGGTCATTACCCTCCGGGCAGTTGGGTGGCGAGGTTAGCTCGCCGTCAATAGGGGATAGAGGCCTGTATCGGTCATACCCATCATGCGGTGACAGCCGACAGGCTAATACTTTGAATTGGCAGTTGAACGGGCAGCTTGATCGGCGTGGTATCCGCCAGATGAGCAAGCGTGACGCTTTCAAGCAGTGTGCGAATCGCCAGCGACACGCGTTGCCAGTTATCGGCAACCCCGCAGGTGGCGACCAGCTCGCAGTCGCCTCCCGCTTGACTGCACTCGGTCATGGCCACGGGGCCTTCAATCGCGGCGATGATGTCGGCTGCAGTGATATGAGAGGCGGGACGAGCGAGCCGGTAGCCTCCCTGGGCACCGCGCTGAGACTCGAGCAGCCCTGCTTTCACCAGCATCTTGAGCGTTTTACTCACCGTGGGATGAGGCAACTGGACCGCGTCCGCCAGGTCAGCCGCGGCATGCGATGCCTGAGGCTGCCGGGCAATTTGCGCCATGACCACGGCGGCATAGTCTGTCAGTCGAGAAAGCTTGAGCATGCCGACTCCTATTCGCCGTTGCATTTGGCTTGACCGTTAATTGGGGACCATTTTAGTCCTGTATAAATTTGATGTGAAGCCCTTACGCAAAATCCTTATCAAATAGCGCGATTTCATGGCACGTTCGCGGCTGATAACATCAAAAAAGCCAATCATTATCATTTGCGAAAACTATGGGATATCTCAACGCAAACAGCCTGCGAGGTTTTCGCAGGCTGTTCCACTGAGCGCGTAGCGCTTATAAATCGCCGTCAGATTTTTTGCCGAAGGCAAGCGCAGACGAGGCAAGCAGTCAGGTCACTCATTGACGACTCCATCGCAGAACTGAATAGACTGATAACAGAAAGCATTGGAGCCTACACGGCCGGAGCCCAATGCTCCAGCCGTTTGAACCACATCAGTGGCGCTGGTAGGTGCCGATCAGGCGATTCATGCCCAGCAGGTTGGGTTCGACCTCGCGGAGCAGTTCATCCAGCGTCAGCCCCTCGGGCAGGGACGTTTGATGGTCAAGCGCCAGCACCCAGAAATAGTAATGGTGCGTGCCGTGGCCTTCCGGCGGCATAGGACCCCCATAGCCGTGATTGCCGAAGTCATTGGCACCCACCGTCCCGATGGCGGTGTTTTCCTCCAGGCTACTGATATCTCCCGGCAGGTTATACAGCACCCAATGAACAAACCCGTAGGTGCCCTCCTTGACCAGCGGCGCATCGGGGTCGTGACACACGACGGCGAAGCCTTTGGTGCCTTCCGGCGCTCCCTGCCAGGCAAGCGCCGGAGAGACGTCTTCGTGCTCGGCAGCGTGCTTATCGGGAATCGCCTGATGATTGGCGAAAGCGCGACTGGTGACGAGCATTGAGGATAGGGCAAATGCCATTTTCTTCTCCTTGAATCATGCAGTGAAGGTGTGTGGCAAGCCTTGTCGAAAAGCGCGGCGCTGTCAATGCGGCCTGGTAGCCGTGCGCGTTACTGAGGCGGCCACCGCCCCTCACGCTGCAAACGCTTTTTAACCCAGTGGTCGTAATAGCGACGCAGGGCCTGCTTGATACCCGGCAAGCCGATCAGCCAGGCGCCAGGATAGAAGAGTGGTATGCGCTGCATGAGCAATCGGTAGGCATCGATCCCTTCGATCATCGTGCCATCGCTAAGCTCGATGTGCAGTGAACGCAAGGCAGCCTCCGGGGAGATGCCCTTTTCGCGTAGCTGACGCTGATGCTCGGTCACATCAAGCCAGGCAATATCCGCTGCTCGCTTGCCGGCCCAGCGTTCGAAGCGCCGCCTGTCCTTGCGACAGCCGGGGCAAATCGCATCGTAATACACATTGATCATGGCAGTCGTCGACATATAGATTCTGCTAAATAGGCGTATTGCCAGTGTGGCATGCTCCGTCCGCGACGCAAACTTCGACCGAGCAGGTTAACCCTCATGAAACAACTACTCATTGTGGCCCACACCCCCTCGCCCAACACCCAGGCGCTCTGCGATGCCGCCTACCGAGGCGCGACGCATCCCGAGCTTGAAAACGTTCGCTGCGTGGTCAAGACGCCCTTCGAGGTCGGCCCGGATGATGTACTGGCCTGCGATGGCATCCTGCTCGGCACAACGGAAAACCTCGGGTACATGAGCGGCGCCCTCAAGGATTTCTTTGACCGCAGCTACTATGGGGTCATTGAAGAACAGCAGGGACTGCCCTGTGCGCTGTACATTCGCGCGGGGCTCGACGGCACCGGCACGCAACGAGCGGTGGAAAGCATCGTCACCGGGCTGCGCTGGCGATGGGTTCAGTCACCGCTTATCCTGCGTGGCGAGTGGCAGGATGATTTTGTGCCCCAAGTGGAAGAACTGGGGCTATATTTAGCGTTTAGCATGGAAAACGGCATTGTATAACGCCGCTAAGCCTGCCTTACTGTAAAAAAGCATGTCGCGCCGGTCGTGCCATACAAGTACCTGTCAACACGAGGCGTGCGCTTGCCCTTAGCCATTGCCAATATGTCAGGTAGCCATTTATGCACAAAGTCATCGCTTTTTATGACGATCGTGTACTTGCCCACGAGCCCAATATTGATGCCGATTTTCTACCTGATCGTATTGATAAACGGATTCGGCAACTACTGTCAGGACTCTCTGTTCCCTGGAAATACCCGGAACACCCCGGTCGGCTAAAAGCTATTCAGCAGCTACTCAGCAAAGCCCCTATCGAAGGGCTCGTCTTCGAAGGTGGCAAAGCCGCCACCCATGAGCAATTAGCCCGTGTGCATACCACCTCCTACCTGAGCGACATTTTCAGCTTGAGGGGCAAAAACGCCTGGCTGGATGTAGATACTACCGCCGTTTCACCAGGCAGCGTGGACGCCGCCGAAGTCGCTGCTGGCACCGCCATTGCCGCCGTTGAGGCGGTCATGGAAAAGCGCACCCAGAGTGCCTTTGCGCTCGTTCGGCCCCCAGGTCACCATGCCGAGCCCGTGCGAGCGCGGGGCTTTTGTCTGTTCAACAATGTGGCGGTCGCGGCGGCGCATGCGCGCAGCGCCCTGGGGTGCGAAAGGGTCTTGATCGTCGATTGGGACGCCCACCACGGCAACGGCACCCAGGATATTTTCTGGGCAGAGCCCGACGTGATGTTTTTTGATATCCATCGCGCTGCGCCCTTCTATCCGGGCTCCGGTCATCTGGAAGAAGTCGGCGCGGGCCTGGCCGAAGGGACCACCGTCAACGTGCCGCTTCCGGCGGGGGCCGGGGATGAAGCTTATCTCAAGGCGTTTCGTGACATCCTGGCGCCGGCAACCGAATGGTTTAAACCCGATATCATTCTCGTCTCCGCCGGGTTTGATCCGCACTGGCACGATCTGGCACTCAACGTTTCCTACGAAGGGTTTGGTGCCTTGACCGGCTTTTTACAACAGCTGGCTGAAAAACACTGCGACGGCCGCCTGGTCTTTGTGCTGGAAGGCGGCTATAACCTCGAATCGCTGGCCAACGGCACGCGCGCCGTGCTTGCCGTTCTTGCCGGCCAGACGATCCCCATCCCCGACAGCTGCGGCATTGCAGACGTCGAGGCAGCAGCCAATTTCCACCGCAGCGCATTTCAGGCCGAATAGCCGATATCCCAAGCGCTTGCGCACAAAAAACGGCACCCCGAAGGGTGCCGTTTTACGCTCTGGCTAACGCCATGATTATCTGAGGCGTTCAAATACCGTGGCTACCCCCTGCCCCATGCCGATACACATGGTAGCGAGACCGAGAGTGGTGTCGCGCTGCTGCATGACGTTAAGCAGCGTTGTACAGATGCGCGAGCCCGAACAGCCCAGCGGGTGGCCCAGCGCAATCGCGCCGCCGTGCAGGTTGACCTTCTCGTCCATGGCATCCAGGAAGCCGAGGTCTTTAAGCACGGGAATGCCCTGTGCGGCAAAGGCTTCATTGAGCTCGACGGTCTGAATATCCGCCGCAGACAGGCCGGCGGCTTTCAGCGCCTTCTTGGACGCTGGAACCGGACCATAGCCCATGATGGATGCATCACAGCCCGCCACACCGGTGGAAACCACTTTGGCGATCGGCTCGAGGCCTAGTGCCTGGGCACGCTCGTAGCTCATCACCGCCATGGCTGAAGCGCCCACCGACAGCGCCGAGGAGGTGCCGGCAGTAACAGTACCGTTGCGTGGATCAAACACCGGCTTGAGGCTGGCCATCGATTCCAGGCTGGCATCGGGACGAATCACTTCGTCGTTCTTGACCATCACTTTAAAGCCTTGCTGGTCGTGGCCTTCGACGCCGATGATTTCGTTGTCAAAGTAGCCTTTTTCCATCGCCGCCTGGGCACGCTGGTGCGAGCGGACGCCGAACTTGTCCTGGTCCTCGCGGGAGACACCGTGCATTTTGCCCAGCAGCTCGGCGGTCAGGCCCATCATCATGGCGGCTTTCGCGGCGTGCTTGCTGGCCGCGGGGTTGACGTCAACGCCGTGGGTCATCGGCACGTGTTCCATGTGCTCGACGCCGCCGATGATGTAGAAATCCCCCATACCGGCCTTGATATTGGCCGAGGCGATATGCAGTGCGCTCATGGAAGAGCCGCATAGGCGGTTAACAGTCTGCGCCGGTACCGAGCGCGGAATGCCGGTCATGATGGCGGCGTTGCGCGCAATGTTCATCGACTGCTCGAGGGTCTGGTTAACACACCCCCAAATCACATCGTCGACTTCTGAGGCATCCAGGTTGGCATTGCGCTGAAACAACGCCTGCATGGCGGCCGCTGATAGATTTTCTGCCCGCACGTTACGAAACGCGCCGTTCTTGGCTTTTGCCATGGCGGTGCGTACGGCGTCGACCACCACGATATCTCTCGGATTCAAACTCATCATATTTCTCCTGTACGTGGTGACTTAGGCCTGAGCGCCAGCGGTGTAGAAACACTCGTTGTTTTCAGCCATTTGACGCAGCTTATCGGTAGGCGCATAGAGCGGCCCCAGCTCCTCTGCCAAGCCTTCGGCCAGCTTGACGAACTCGGCCACGCCCATGGCATCGATATAGCGCAGTGCGCCACCGCGGAACGGCGGGAACCCAATGCCGTAAATCAGCGCCATGTCAGCTTCAGCGGGCGTCGCGACAATACCGTCTTCCAGGCAGCGAACGGTCTCCAGACACAGCGGCACCATCATGCGGGCAATGATGTCGTCGTCGGAAAATTCTTTCTGCTCTTTAACGACGTCTTTAACCAAGGCGTAAGCCTGATCGTCGCTGACTTTCTTGGGCTTACCCTTTTTATCTTCTTCGTAGGCGTAGAAGCCCTTGTCGTTCTTTTGGCCCAGACGGTCATTTTCATACATGACCTGAATGGCGGTTTTACCCTCGCGCGCCATGCGATCAGGGAAACCTTCGGCCATGACCTCGTTGGCGTGAACCGCTGTATCCATGCCAACTACGTCCAGCAGGTATGCAGGGCCCATCGGCCAACCAAACTTCTCCATTACCTTGTCGACGTGCTGGAAGTCGGCGCCCTGCTCGACCAGGAAGCTGAAGCCGCCGAAGTAAGGGAACAGAACCCGGTTGACCAGAAACCCAGGGCAGTCGTTGACCACGATCGGCGTTTTGCCCATGGCGCGCGCGTAGGCAACCGTGGCGGCCACCGCGGCATCCGAGGTTTTCTCACCGCGGATCACCTCCACCAGCGGCATGCGGTGCACCGGGTTAAAGAAGTGCATACCGCAGAAGTTTTCCGGACGCTTAAGGTTCTTGGCCAGGCGGTTGATCGAAATGGTCGAGGTATTGGAGGTAAGAATCGTATTCTCACTTACCATACCTTCTACTTCGGTCAACACGGCGTCTTTGACCTTGGGGTTTTCGACCACGGCCTCAACCACCAGGTCGACATTGCCGAAATCGCCGTAGGAGAGCGTCGGACGAATATTGCTAAGCTTCTCGGCCATTTGCTCGGTGGTCAGCTTGTTACGTTCGACCTGCTTGGCAAACAGCTTGCGGGCTTCTTTGAGCCCCAGCTCGATGGCGTCATCCTTGATATCTTTCATCAGGATGGGCGTGCCTTTCGAGGCGCTTTGATAGGCGATACCGCCGCCCATGATACCCGCACCAAGCACCGCGGTCTGGTTGATCGGCTGCGCCTGCTTTTCGTACTGGCTGCCTTTTTTCTTGACCACCTGGTCATTGAGGAACAAGCCCACCAGGTTGAACGCCACGCTGCTCAGTGCCAGCTTGGCAAAGGCCTTGGCCTCGATCGCCTGAGCGCGACCACGCTCCTCGCCAGCGCCCTTCTGGATTACCTTGATAGCCTCGACGGGCGCAGGATAGTGCGGCCCCGCTTTGCCTGCCACATAACCCTTGGCGGTTTCAAACGCCATCATCTGCTCGATAGCGTTGAGCTTGAGCGGGCTGGTCTTTTCGTCGCGGCGCGCTTGATAGTCGAGCTCGCCGGCATTGGCACGGTCGAGGATATCCAGCGCGGCGCTTTCGAGTAGCTCGTGGGCGACGACGGCATCGACCGCTCCCATCTTGAGCGCAGCGTCGGCACGGTTTTCCGTACCGCCGGCGATCCATTCAATCGCATTGTCGGCGCCGATCAGCCGCGGCAGACGCACGCAACCGCCCCAGCCCGGCAGAATGCCCAGCTTGGTTTCCGGCAGGCCAATCTTGGCCTTTTCGCTCATCACGCGGAAATCGGTAGTCAGCAGCACTTCGCAGCCGCCGCCCAACGCCAGCCCGTTGATCGCCGAGACCGTGGGGAAAGGCAGGTCTTCAATGGCGTTGAAGATGTCATGAACCTTGAGGTTCATGTCGACCAGGTAGTCTTCCCCTTTATCGAAGAGGCCATGAAACTCGGTGATATCGGCACCGACAATGAAGGCCTCTTTGGCACTGCCAATCACCAGCCCCTGCAAGGCGGTTTCAGACTGAAGGGCTTTGACCGCCTCTCCCAGCTCTGTCACCACGGCGCTGGACAGCTTGTTGACGGACTCATCTTTCAAATCGAAAGTGAGCATTGCGATGTCATTGCCACCTTGGGTGTCACGACGCTCCACCGTGATGGCATTGCCTTGATAGATCATCCGCGCTCTCTCCACAAGTTCGGGCGGACCCCAGCAATGGGACGCGCCTCGCATTTCATACGGTCGTTTGATTGCGTAAGCTTGGTTGAGTTGCCCAAGAACGTCAAGCCCTGACTTTCGGCTAATTCGCTAATCTTATTCGACCAGCGCTCCCCGCTATGCGTTCAGGCTGATAGGATCATGGCTCCTTGATCACCTGGATTATGTTGTTATGGGCACGCTGCTCACTCAGGCGCGCATCGCCACGCTGCAATCGTTTGTTGAACGCCTCGTCGTTCGTTTAAAACCCTGGACCTGGCTCTGGCCACCCCTGGCGTTTGCGGCGGGCTTGAGCAGCTTCTTTCTGGTAGATCGGCAGCAGTGGCTAGGTGCCGCCCTGGCACTGGGGTTGCTGTTTGCCTGGCTGTTACTGCTCTCGGAAAGCCTGGTCGGGCGCTGGCTCGCCAACCGCGGGTATCCAACGCTACCCAAAGGGGTCGCGGCCTTTATCGCGCAAATGATCCACCAGGAAACGTTGTTTTTCACCCTGCCGTTCATCTTGATTACCACCGTCTGGAACAGCGGCCAGAGCGTCTTTGCCGTGAGCGTGATGGCGATGGCCGTACTGTCGATCATCGATCCGCTCTACTACAAGATTGCCGCTAAATGGCGCAGCCTTTACTTCCTGTTTCATGCGATGTGCGTGTTTCTGGTGGTGCTGGTGACGCTACCCATCATGCTGCACCTGACCACCGGAGAGAGCCTGTTGCTGGCCATTGCCATTACCATGGTGGTCGCCCTGCCGAGTTTCTGGCACCTCCTGAAACAACGCTCGCTGGGTGGGTGGCTATCATTGCTGGCGATGGTGGCATTGTTGGCGAGCCTTGCCTGGTTTGGCCGTGCGTGGGTGCCCCCGGCCAGCCTGTGGATGACCGGTACAGCGCTGTCACCGGCACTCAACATACAGCAGCGCGAGCCACGCGGCTCAACTCCGTTGACCCCGCAGGCGGTTAAACAGGACGGTCTCTATGTTTACACGGCGATTCGCGCACCGCGCGGGCTGAGTGAAACGATTTCCCACGTTTGGCATCACAACGGCGAGCGCTTGGACGTGGTCGACCTGGATATCAATGGCGGACGCGAACAAGGCTACCGCGCATGGAGCCACAAGCTGAACTTCCCCGAAGACCCTAGCGGTAGCTGGCGTGTCGACATCATGACCGACAGTGGCCAGCGCCTGGGGCTGATTCGGTTTACCGTCAGCGATGATGTAGGTGAGGCGACACTGGCCGACAGCAAGATTCGTGCGGCGGGGCTTAGTAAGCTTAACCTTCAGCGTTTCATTGCCGGCCGTGACCGCGATGCCGACTCAGACGACGGGGAAGACTGATCACGTCTTGCATTAAGCGCCCGAGATTATGACAATCCCATTATTCATTTTGACTGGTAACTAGCTGATCATGGCATCATCAATTGGTTTTCGCATTGCTCGCCTGCCCCATCTGTGGCGTTCGATATTGGACCGACGCTTGGCGCCGCTTGGCCTCACGCAAACGCGTTGGGTGACGCTGTACCATCTTTGGCGCCTGGGCGATGGCCAGCCTCAATGTGATTTGGCCCGCGCCATAGGCGTTGAAGCGCCTTCTCTGGTGCGCACGCTCAGCCAGCTGGAAGAACAGGGCCTAGTGGAGCGCCGCGCTTGCGATAGCGATCGTCGCAGTAAGCGTATCTATCTGACGGCCGCCGCCATGCCTCTGCTTGAGCAAATCGACAGCGTCGCCAAAGAGGCTAGGAAAGAAATGTTCGAAGGCCTTTCAGAAGCCGACCTGGACCAGTTGGGCGAATGGCTCGAGCGCATTGAGCAGAATGGCCTTGCCATTCAGGCACGGGATCTACAGGAGGCGGCTTCCTGACAGGTCAGGGGCTTGCGACGCACGATCCGCCTGTCCTGAGAGCTGGTCGCGTAGCTGATTAAAGTCATCCAGATACGTATCGAAGCGCGTCGCATCCTGTGATTCCCACCACCATAGTGTCAGGGCGTTGGGCGATGATTCGAGCACCATGGCATCCAGCGGCAGGCGTTCAAGCAATGCATTGAGCGGCGCTTCTGCGCCAGGGGGAATCGGCCTCAATGGCGCCACACGCCAACGCCAGCCGGCGTGATAGGGTTCCAGCGCTTCGCTGGCATGCTCGTCACGCACCAGCACGAAGTCCGGCCCTGGCTGCTGTTTGGGAAAATGCCAGCGATACGCTGGCATAGTGCCTTTGAAGGCGTGCATCGGCGGCTTTTCTTCTTTGACCGTCACCCCTTTACGGCTTACGTGCTGGCGCATGGCCATGGTGCGCTTCTGACGAGGGCTGGGCTTGAGCCACATCACCGGGGCAAAAACGAACAGCATGATAAACACGATAATTAACCATTCCATTTCTACATTTCCTTCAAACTGAACCACACTAAAATGGCGAGATCATAAAAACCATGATCCAGGTCGTTGTTAAGACAGGGCATGCCACCTAAAGTAGAGAACATTAAAGATAGAACACTGCTTGTTACTCACTGAGGAGATACGCCATGAGCTATCACCATATATTGGTTGCCGTCGACTTGACCAAGGACTCGCATAAGATCCTGGAGCGTGCCGTGGCAATTGCCGAGCGCAACGATCAAGCCAAGATCTCCATCATGCATACCCTTGAGCCGCTTGGCTTTGCCTACGGCGGCGATATCCCGATGGATTTGACCAGCATCCAGGACCAGCTTGACGACCATGCCAAGAAACGGCTGGCTGACATTGCCGCTCCCCACATCGCCGAAGCGGATCAACACGTGGTGGTGGGCATGCCGGACACCGAGATTCACCGCTTTGCCGAAGAGCATGGGGTCGATTTGATCGTCGTCGGCTCCCACGGTCGCCATGGGTTTGCGCTACTGCTTGGCTCCACCTCAACCGGCGTTCTACACGGTGCGCAGTGCGACGTGCTGGCGGTACGCGTAGGCAAGAAAGGCGAAACAAGCGACGAATGATCTAGCGCATTCTATCGCTCAACCAAAAGGCGCCCCAGCGGCGCCTTTTTATTGATCACCCCTGCTCGCCGTTGGCCATGGCTTCGAGCGCCATCCAACGCTCCATCGCGGCTTCCAGCGCTTCCTGTGCCTGCTCCAGCGCCTGCAGCCTGGCAGTCACGACAGTCGACTCCTGCTGATAGAACGCAGGGTCACCGGCTTCTTTCTCCAGCGCTTCCACGTCGCTTTCCAGGCGCTCGATCTCTGCAGGCAGCCCATCCAGCTCCCGCTGCAATTTGTAGGAAAGCTTGACGGGTTTATTCGCAGGCGCGGCCGGCGTGCTGGGCTTGTCTTTCGCTACGGTCGAGGTGGGCTCGGTGTTTTGCCTAGCCGCCCCTTCCCAGGGCGCGGGCGGCAGCTTACCCCCCTGGCGGATCCAGTCGGTATAGCCACCCACGTATTCACGTACTACGCCGTCGCCTTCAAACGCCAACATGCTGGTCACGACGTTATCCATGAATGTCCGGTCGTGAGACACCAGCAGCAACGTGCCCTCGAAATTGAGCAGCAGTTCTTCGAGGAGCTCGAGGGTCTCCATGTCCAGGTCGTTGGTGGGCTCGTCAAGCACCAGGACGTTGGCCGGCTGGGTAAACAACTTGGCCAGCAGCAGACGGTTTGACTCGCCCCCCGATAGCGCCTTCACCGGCTGGCGTACGCGATCGGGCGTGAACAGGAAATCCTGTAGATAGCTCATCACGTGGCGGTCCTTGCCCCCTACGCTAACCCTGTCGCTACCTTGGGCCACGTTATCATAGACGGTTTTCTCCAGCTCGAGCCCCGCGCGCAGCTGGTCGAAATAGGCCACTTTGAGATTGGTCCCCAGCTGCACAGTGCCTTCGGTGGGCTCGATCTCGCCCAGCAGGATCTTGAGCAGCGTGGTCTTGCCCGCCCCGTTACGCCCCAGGAAGCCAATTCGATCGCCGCGCATCACTTCAAGATTCAGATCGCGGATAATGGTGTCATCACCAAACCGCTGACTGACGCCTTTCAGCTTGACGACGCGCTTGCCAGTTCGTTCGCCGCTATCCACCGACAGGTTGGCGGTGCCTTGCCGCTCACGACGCTGACTGCGCTCATTGCGCATTGCCTCAAGCGCCCTTACCCGGCCTTCGTTACGCGTCCGGCGCGCTTTGATGCCCTGGCGAATCCAGACTTCCTCCTGCGCCAGCTTTTTATCGAACTCGGCGTTTTCCCGCGCTTCGACTTCCAGCTCGTGCTGTTTACGCGCCTGGTATTCGGCGTAATTGCCGGGATAGTGCCCCAGCTTGCCGCGATCCAATTCCAAAATATTGGTGGCGAGCTTGGAAAGAAACGCCCGGTCGTGGGTAATCAGCAACACCGCGCCATTAAAGGCGAGCAACTGCTCTTCCAGCCAGGCGATCGTATCAAGGTCAAGGTGGTTGGTCGGCTCATCGAGCAGCAACAGGTCGGGCTCAGCGACCAGCGCTCGAGCCAACGCCACGCGCCGCCGCCAACCGCCAGAAAGAGCGCTCATCTCGGCTTCGGGCGGTAACCCTAAGCGGGTCAGCACGACATCGATGCGCTGATGAAATGACCAACCGTCAATGGCTTCCAGGCGGGTTTGCAGGGTCGCCATGCGATTCATGTTGGGGTCGGGGTCGTTAATCAAGTGCTGGTATTCGGAAAGTAACTCACCCGCCTCCGGCAACCCTTGAGCGACCATGTCAAAAATCGTCATGCCAGAGGAGTCGGGCAGCTCCTGGGCGAGCACGCCAATCTTCAAGCCAGGCGCGCGCCAGATCGAGCCATCGTCGGCCTGAATATCACCGACAACCAATTTCAGCAGAGTGGACTTACCGGTGCCATTGCGCCCGACTAAAGCCAGCCGCTCGCCTCTCTCAACCGTGAGATCGGCGCGGTCGAGCAATACCTGGGTGCCGTAGGCAAGTTGCAGCTGTTCGAGTCGTAACAGGGTCACTCAGTGTCCTCCTTCTTTATGAGGCGCACAGTGTAACGCATGCACGCGCTGGGTGGGGGAACCATCGGCGCGTTGATTACAAGCGAGACGGACACTAGTGACTTATGCACTATATTTCACTGCGGATACGTTTCTTATCCAGCTTGCCCACGCTGGTTTTGGGAATTTCATCAACGAAGCGGATCATCGCAGGGATGGCCCAGCGATTTAATTTACCCTGCTCGACAAATTGCTCTAGAAACGTCTGCACGGCTTCGCTGGTCGGGGGGTTGTTCAGATCGCTTGGCACGGCTAGCGCGGCGGGACGTTCGCCCCACTTATCGTCGGTCACTCCAATAACGGCCACTTCCGCGATTCCTGGGCATTGGCTGATATAGCTTTCCAGCTCCAGCGACGACAGCCACTCGCCTCCGGTCTTGATAACGTCCTTAATGCGATCACTTATAGTCAGAAAACCGCGCTCATCAAGCGAGCCGACATCACCAGTGTGCAGCCAGCCCTCGCGCCATAACTCAGCGCTGCGTACTTCATCTTTATAGTATGCCTGGGTGAGCCACGGTGCTTGCACACGCACTTCGCCGACGCTATCACCGTCATGCGGCAATGCCTGGCCGTCTGTGTCCACCACCTGTAGCTTGACGAAAGGCATCGGCAAACCTGCCTTGCAACGCCAGGGCAGCTGCGTTTCGATATCGGCCTCTGCAACATCTCGAGGCAGAATATCGGCGGTTAGCAGCGGGCAGGTTTCGGACATGCCGTAGGCGCTGCGGGTATCAATGCCTAGTGCCCAGGCCTTACGCGCAAGCGCTTCGTTTAGTGCGCTGCCGCCCACCAGCACTTTCCAACCCGACAGATCGACTTTTTTTGAAGCAATAGCGTCTGCGCTGACCACCATGTTAAGCAGCGTCGGTACACAGTGGGAAAAATCGACATTTTCGCTGACCAGCAGTTTGACCAGCATGTCTGGTTCGTAGCGGCCCGGATAGACCTGAGTAGCTCCCAGCAACGTGGCCGTGTAGGGCACCCCCCAGGCGTGCACATGAAACATGGGGGTAATCGGCATATACACTTTATCGCGATTGAGCAGTTCAAAGCCTGGCGCCTGGAACGCACTGGCCTCGGCCATGGTATGCAAGACCAACTGCCGGTGAGTAAAGAAGACCCCTTTAGGATTGCCCGTCGTGCCGGTGGTATAGAAAAGTGTGGCGACGGCATTTTCATCAAAGGTGGGGAAATCATAGTGAGTGGGCTGCTGGCTCAACAATTGCTCAAACTCACCGACCAGCGGCAGAGACGTCTCGAGCGACTGAGCCGTTTCCTGGCACAGCAGGTAGCCGCGCACTTCCGGTAGCTTATCGGCCAGCGGCTCAAGCAGTGTCACAAAGTCTTCGTGCACAATGACAAAGACATCTTCTGCGTGCTCCATGGTGTAAAGAATCTGCTCAGGTGCCAGGCGGACATTCACTGTATGCAGTACAGCTCCGATCATCGGAATAGCAAAGAAACATTCCAGATAGCGATGACTGTCCCAGTCCAACACCGCCACCACATCACCGGCTTTGACCCCTTGCGCCGTTAACAAATGGGCAAGTTGATGCACCCGCGCCTGGAAGCGCTGGTAGTCGTGGCGACTTTGATCGCGGTAGACAATCTGGTTGTCGCCGGCCATGCGCACCCCGGCTTCAAGCAACTCCCCAATCATCAAGGCAGGGTTTGTCGCGGAGGTCGTGGCGGGTAAGATTTTCGGCGTCACTGTGGGCATAAAAACTCCTGTGAGCTTGTTGTTGTCGAGTTTAATAGTGTCAGTTGCGCTCGATAAGCAGGGCAATGCCTTGCCCACCACCGATGCACAGCGTAATTAGGCCGTACCGGCCCTTAATGCGTTCCAGCTCATGCAATGCTTTAAGAACCAAAATCGCCCCCGTGGCGCCCACCGGATGGCCAAGAGCCACTGCACCACCGTTGGGGTTGAGCTTTTCAAGCGGAAAGCCCAGAACATCCACCACGGCCATGGCTTGGGCCGCAAAGGCTTCATTTGATTCAATCACATCGATATCGCTGATGCTCAGCCCCGCCTGCTGCATACAACGCTGGACGGCAGGAATCGGCCCGAGCCCCATCAGCGATGGCTCGACTCCGGCGGTCGTCGCAACACGCAGATACGCCCTGGACGTTAAACCACGCTGCTTGGCTTCCTCCGCGTGTGCCAGCACTAATGTGGCTGCCCCGTCGTTAAGGCCCGACGCATTGCCGGCCGTCACCACACCATCTTTCTGGAAGGCGGGCCTGAGCCGCTCAAGGTCACTAAGCTGAACGCCATCGCGCACGTGCTCATCTTGAGCAAAAAGGCATATGTGCTTGCCCTGCCGAACCTCAACGGGGACGATTTGGGCGTCAAACCGCCCGTCGGCAATCGCCCGGCTCGCTTTTTGATGACTTTCCACCGCGAATGCGTCGAGCTGCTCACGGCTCAAGCCGAAACGTTTGGCGATATTCTCGGCGGTGCAGCCCATATGGCCGCTGCCAAACGGGTCGCTTAAGATGCCAAGCGTCAGGTCATCAACGTTCATGTCGCCCATGCGCATGCCGTTACGCGCTTGCGGTGGCAGCAGGTATGCCCCCCTTGACATCGACTCCGCCCCACCCGCTAACGCTAAGCGACTGTCGCCCAGCACGATTTGCTGGGCCGCGGAGACCACAGCCTGGACGCCCGAACCGCACAGCCGGTTGACGTTAAATGCCCCGGCTTCGTTGGGAACCCCGGATTCAAGGGCGATATGGCGCGCTAAATACGCATCCTGGGCGCTCGTGGTGATAATGTGACCGTAGACCGAATGATCAATATCACTCCCTTCAACGCCTGCCCGCCGCAAGGCTTCCCTAGCGGTAAAGACACCCAGTTCTGCAGGCGCCATGGCAGAGAGCGAGCCGCCAAAGCTGCCTATCGGCGTTCTTGCCCCATCAACAATTACGACATCATCCAACCGCATGCTCATCTCCCGTTGCCGATCATCACTTGCCTTCTAACATCATTAGTCGATATCAACGCAGACCGTTACAATAGCGCTTTACGATTTTGGATGGGAGTGACCCTTGGCTAGCGCTTACGTGGACGATTTTTTACCCGAGGCATTGCAGTTTCGCCCCAGCGTGCCGCTGGTCGACATCGGCGCAAACCTGACGCACGACAGCTTTGGTCGCGACCTTGATGCCGTTGTTCAGCGGGCTCAGGCGGCACAGGTGAGCACCATGATCGTGACCGGCACCGATATTGAACACGCCGAGCAATCCGTTGACCTGGCCAAGCGCTATCCTGGTCTCTACGCCACCGCCGGAATTCATCCCCACGATGCGAGCCAGTGGAGTGACGAGGTATCCCGCCGCATGGCCTCGCTGCATGCCTTGCCCGAGGTCGTTGCCGTTGGCGAATGCGGTCTGGATTTCAATCGCAATTTCTCGACGCCCCAGGAACAGGAGAAGGCCTTTGAAGCCCAGCTCGCCCTGGCGGCAGAAAGCGGTTTACCGCTGTTTATTCATGAACGCGATGCCGGGCAACGCATGCGCGATATACTCCATGCATGGCGAGACGATATCAGTCAGGCGGTCGTGCATTGTTTTACCGCTGATCGGGATACGCTATTTGGCTATCTCGATCTAGACTTGCATATAGGCTTGACGGGCTGGATCTGTGACGAACGGCGGGGCCATCATTTACGTCCGCTGGTCAGCGAAATCCCGCTGAACCGACTGATGGTGGAAACCGACTGTCCTTACCTGCTGCCGCGGAATCTACCAGCCAAGTTGAAGGGGCGTCGGCACGAGCCCGCCCTGCTTCCGTGGATTGTGAGGGAACTTGCCGAATGCCGCGGCATTAGCGACGCTGAGATGGGGACGGCAACTACTAAAACCGCCCAGCAATTCTTTCGACTCGATACAGACCGTTAAAAGGAGTTACCGCGTGGCCGATTACCCAGGATTTATTGCCATTGAGACGGGCGAGGATAATGGCTTGCCACTGGCTATTGCCTGGTCGTTGCCAGACGGACGTATCAAGCAAACCTTGATTCAGCCGGACGATAGCTGGATAGATGAAGATACCAATGTGATGGGTGCCTACAGCATCGAGGAGCTAGAAAGCCTCGGCGTAAGCCCGCTGGATGTGATCCGCGAGCTGGAAAACGATCATTTCTCCGAGACCCTGTATACCAGCGACAATGGCGATGATGAAGCGGCTCTTGCACGGCTGTTCGATACCTACGGGCTTGACCCTTTTGTCGAGCTGGCGCCCGCCCCGGTTCTCTACGAGCGCATCAGCGCAAGCGAATGGCATCGCCTGCGAAGCGATACCTTTAGTGACCTAGGGTTAGAACCCATGCGACCAGAGCATGAAATTGAAGTGATGCTGTCGTTGCACCACCAACTGACGGAAGAGGATTAAGGGCGCCGTCTTACAGGCTATTATCGAGAATCGCTTTACCCTGTCGAATTGCCGTCTCGAGGGAGTCCTGATGGCGATAGTAACGTGCCAACGCGCAGCAGAAGGCGTTGGCCCTCGTCGGCATCCCCTGCTCCCTATAGTAGGCTGCGCGCGCGCTCACTTTTTCAGCGAACGCCTCACGATCGACCGCAACATCGCCACCGAGGTTATCGACGCTGACATGAAACTCTCGGCCGCTCGCTTCGGCAAATAGTGACTCCAGGGCTTGAGGCGCGATTTCGGCCTTTTCAAATGCCAGCTGCTGCTCGGCGTTGCGCCCGTCCGGCAGATACCAGTAACCATAGTCTTCTTGTTTGCGCCGCTCGGCGCCGGCAATGCACCAATGGCTTATTTCGTGCAATGCACTAGCGAAAAAGCCATGCGCGAAGATAATTTGGTGGTAAGGCGTCTGCTCATCCGCAGGGCGGTATAGCGGCTCGTCCCCGCCTTTCACCAGACGGGTTTGATAACGCTCCAGAAAAACCCCGTCGAACAAGGCGGTCACCTCATCGAGCGTCCATTGCGGTTGGGTAATGCTCACATTTACCTCATTAACAGCATAATTTTATTCATTATACCTGCTAATCTAACGGGCTTTGAGGGCCACATTGCTCGGGAGTCAACGCGTGGGTCGTGTGTTAGATAAATTCAGTTCTGTTTACTGGCTTGAAACGCGTCAACTGGTGCGGCTCGCGCTGCCTATCTGCGGCGCCCAGCTCGCACAGGCGGGGATGAGTGTAGTCGATGTGATGATGACGGGGCGCCATAACGCCACCTCACTGGCGGCGGTATCGGTCGGCTCCAGCCTTTGGATGCCGTTGATGCTGTTCATGACGGGCACGCTCATGGGGCTGACGCCCATCGTTGCTCACCTGCTGGGCGGACAGCGTCATAGCGCGATTCGACCGGCAGTACACCAGGCGCTCTGGGTCGCCCTCGGGCTCGGAATGCTTTCCGCCCTGCTGCTCTGGTTAATGGTGAGGCCCATCTTTGGCCTGATGGACGTGCCTGATCAGGTCACCCACTCGTCCGCCGGCTATCTTGCCGCGGTGGCATTTGGTATGCCCGGCATTGCTCTATTCCAGGCGCTCAGGGCGTTTTCAGACGGCATGAATCACACCCGTCCCGCGCTGTGGATCAGTTTGGTTGGCCTGTCGGTCAACATTCCTGCCAACTATGTGTTGATCTACGGTGGCGATGGCTTGGTGAGCCTGCTGGGTCCATGGCTACCCGATGAGTTGCAACAACTGCCCGCATTGGGAGCGCTGGGGTGCGGTATCGCCACGGCACTCTCCATGTGGACCATGGCCATCGCCATGGCGATCTATACGCACCGCACACGCCACTACCAAGGTATCCAGCTGTGGCAGCGACTAGCGCTTCCCAAGTGGCGCGGCATTCGCGAATTACTGGTGGTCGGCGTTCCCATCGGTGTGGCCATCTTCGTTGAAGTCACCTTATTCACGCTGATTGCGTTGTTTATCGCCAGCTTTGGTGAGGTCACGGTCGGCGCTCACCAGATCGCGCTGAGTTACACCACCATTCTGTTCATGCTGCCTATGTCGCTTAGCATGGCGCTGACAGTGCGGGTCGGCAATACGCTCGGGCAACAGCGCATGCACCATGCGCGCCTTGTTGCCTGGAACGGCATCGGGATTAGCGTTGCGGTGGCTGCTCTCAACAGTCTGGTACTTTGGATAACCGCAGCCCCGGTAATCGCGATGTACACCTCTAATCAGGCCATACAGTCGCTGGCACTGTCGATCATCGCGCTGGCGGCGATTTTTCAACTTTCCGACTCGCTTCAGGTAAATCTGGCGGGCGCCCTGAGAGGCTATAAAGATACCCGCGTGGTGATGGCGATTACGGTACTTTCTTATTGGCTGGTAGGTTTGGGTGGCGGCCACTGGCTGGGTGCCAAAGGGCTGGGCAGCACCTTTGCGCCCTTAGGGGTCCACGGCTACTGGATCGGTCTCATTGCCGGCTTGAGCACGGCGGCCGTTCTGCTGGCTTGGCGCCTACACGCCATTAGCCGTCGGAACATCAGCGATCAGGAATCAGCATGAAACGTTATCCTCGGGCAGTGGTTCGATGGCTATTGCCATTGACGCTTTTAGGTTGCGGCGGCCACCAAGCGGAAGAACCCTGGGAGGCCTACCATCAACGGCTGTCAGACACCTTGGGCAATGGGCCGATCGAGTCACCCTCGCCGCCCAACATTGCGGCTTTTCCCGAGCAGGGAGAGCGCTTGTTCGAGATCGACGAAACCCGTGACTCGCTGCTCAACGTTTATGCATTGCGCGAATGTGAAATTACATCGTTAGTAGCCGCTCGCAATAACCAGCTAGGCAAGGTCGCGCCGCCCAGTCAGCAATGGCTCTATGAACGGACACTTTGGCAACGTTTGACCCTTTGCTGGACCAGTGATGTTCCTGACGAACTGAGCTCGGAAAACCGTGAACGACTGAATCAACTGATGCATACCAAAACAGCGCAGCTGCCCTATGTCAGTTGGAATGCCATTTTTGACTCCGACGAATGGAAGGACAATTTTGCGCGGGCCAGCCACCCACTGAATATCGACGCCCTGCCGGATATCCAGCCTCAGTTGAATGCACTACGCTACCTGCAGCGCATGGTGGACAACCAATTCAGTCTCGCGTGGCATCAGGACTCATCGACCCTCGAGCAACACCTGAACACGCTTCGGGCGCGCCCCCTGACCGCCGAAATGCTGCGTACTCTCATGCTCGCGGCTCAGCGGTTGAACGACGCCAGCGATTATCTCAACCAGCACTCTGCGTCGGGTGAGACTTGCTTGCCAGACTGGAATCAACAGCACCTGGACGCTCTATCAGACGCTGCAGAGCGCTGGTTAACGGCCGTCAATCGTTTAATCACCCAGCAGCCCATTACACCGCCCGAGGCGATTCAGGCTTACCGGTCCAGGTGGCTATCACTGGACGCTTCCGACGCGCCCTGGCAACAATTTCAGGCCGCTAGAACTGCGCATGAACGCGCCAGATCGCGTATCTCCAATTGTGCGCCTAATTAAAACGTCGATTTCTCCTTAACCTTCGGGCCAACCTGTGCTATTGGTGAGTTATGCGGCAAGCATCGATTCACCTGTTTTGCCAATGTCGTGGCCACGCAGCACTAGGAGGGACATTATGGGCGCACCCCTGTCACCCCGCTCTGCCCAGGTCATCGACCTGGAATCTGTCCGTCAGCGTCAACAGGCGCGTAAAACGCTTGTCCGCCTGGCGCCAGAGTTGGATGGATTGGAAATGGTGTATCAGTTGGCGTCCGATCCGGACAGCTACTACGGTATGCCTTTGCTTGCCTGGGGGCTTAGAGAAGACGGCCACATCGTCGGGCTCGTCCCCTGGATGGAACAGCTGACCGATTGCCACACGCTCCACAGCCATGAGAATGGACGCTTTATTGGCTATCGTGATCCTGAAACGGAAGAAATTTTCGACACCCCACCTGATCATAAAGCTGATGAGCTTGCCTCTGCTGCTGACTATTTTGAGTACGAACCCTCTGGCGAAGTCACGCTTATTCAGCAATTACCCGATACCTTGGGCACCCACGCACTTTGCATGAACCGCCCCGATACCCCATGGCATATGAAACCCGTTTACGGCTGGCGACTTTACAGTGATGGCAGCGTCGATGCCCTGCTTGCTGATGAAGATAAAGCCAAAATGACGCCCATTCTGCTGGGAGACGACTGTTTGTATAGCGCCAAATCCATGCATCAAAGCGTCTACTTCTTTCAGCGTCACATTGCCAACCGTATTCTGGAAGAAGACCCAGCGACGCTTGATGCGCTGGCCATGGTCGTTTTGCCGCAGAAATAAGGCCGACACGGGTTAGAGCCTTAACCCGTGTTGCCTTTATGACGGTTATGCCAAGCGTATAAAGTAATAATACAGTTCTGCGTCTGAAGCTTGCTTAACCAACTCATGGCCCAGGAACTGGCAGAATTTAGGTACATCACGCGTGGTTGCAGGGTCTGTTGCAATGACTTTTAATATATCGCCAGACGCCATATCGCGTACTTTATTATGCATCAGCATAATAGGCTCAGGGCAATAAAGGCCGCTGGTATCCAATACCTCATCATGGTGTGGCGCATCACTTATAACGTCAGACATCGATATCCTCAGAGCTGAGACTTAATCTATGATCAAAATCATCATTGAACGGCGTATTATGCCCGGTCTTGAAGAAGAGTATGAACAAGCCGCCCGCGAAGCCATGCGTATTTCCCTGGGTGCACGCGGATTTGTTGCCGGCGAAAGCCTAGTGGAACTGGGCCATACTGATCGTCGTTTAATGATTACCAAATGGCGTGATTTACGCGCCTGGAACGAATGGCACGGCAGCGAAGCACGGGCCAGCGCAATGCAACGAATTTTACCGCTTCTAACCGAAGACGAAACCATTCGGATCTATGAAGCCAGTTACTAAACATCAATGCTTCAACCTTACATGCACCGTTACCTCTTCACGATCATGGTAAAGATGCCGACAGGCAATATCTGCCGATACGTTGGCTTCAGATAATGCGTTAGTTAACATTGCCAAACAGCGTGATACTTCTTCCCAGCGCTTTTTCATGGGAAGTTTCAGGTTGAAAATGGCTTCTCGACACCATTTTTGCGTTAGCCAGCGCTCAACCATGGCCAGCACCCGCACCGGCTTATCAACAATATCACACACCAACCAGTCCAGGCGCTGCGGGGGCGACCAGGTAAAGCCATCCTCTTTTAAATGATCGATTTGCCCTGTTCGCATCAGCTCTGCATCCATAGGCCCATTGTCGATGGCATAGACATACATACCGCGCTGCACGAGTTGCCACGTCCAGCCGCCTGGTGCGGCCCCCAGATCCGCTGCCTGCATGTGATCAGCCAGGCGAACATCCCATTGCTCACGCGGTATGAATTCGTGCCACGCCTCCTCAAGCTTGAGGGTGGAGCGGCTGGGCGCTCTTGACGGAGAGCGAAGACGTCGGATGCCGTTGATCAGCTCGCTTCTGTTACCAGGAAAGCTGATCCCCAGCTGTACACGGTCACCCTCGGTCCAGAAAATATGCAGCCGACGCCCCCCGGCTTTACGCCTCAGCGCGCCACGCTTTTTCAGAATGCTTTCCAGCGGTTTTGTGAGTGCTTTAATCAGGCCTGACAGCGCTTTACCGTCATTGGTGTCCGGCGTTTCGTGCCAGATCTCCTCAAAGCTCCAACGACTGGCTTTCACCTGATCAACCATGCTGGAAAGACGGTCATCGCGGGACAGGCTGAGTGCCGGTAACGCCGCAAGGCTCTGCCGCGCAAAAATAAGCTTCTGAAACGCGGCTTGGCGATGCAGTGTATTCACCGGCTCACCGTCCACGCGCGTAAGGCACGCCCAGCCATCGCCATAAGATGGCTCGCAGGATACGCCCTGCTGATCTGCGTGGTGCTGCATCTCCGCAAGCGCATCGCTCTCGAACCCTGGGCGACAGTAAACTAACCACGACGTAGGGACTACTTCCGTCACTTAAACCTTCCTATCCAACCGGTTGAACATGCCTGCACAGTATCCCGCTAAACGCCGTCATCATAACCCATCTCACTGTCAGACTCGCGCCCTGCGTCCCGCTAACGCGGTTCCCACTTGCTGAGGGCAACCGAGTTTATAAAGACCTTTTTGTGTCTTTCGCGCAATAAAAAACCCCGAACACAGTGTGT
>JBNJJK010000012.1:0-100911 GCA_051750125.1 Pseudomonadota bacterium | reverse complement strand
AACCTTCGGTGGCTGGATCACCGCTGATTGCTCAATGAATTGAGCTCCTACGAGACCCTCCCTAGCCTGCCTTTGTGGCACCTACCTATAAATTGATCGCTTATCAAAGCTGCGTGCTATCGGCCTTTGGGGTGGTTTCCGTTACACTAAGCGGCTTTACGCTGACCGGTGGTCGGCGGGTGTTTTCTTGTCGAGGTGGTCTCTTGGGTGACGCGTTACATGCTTGGTGGGCGCAGCAGTTGGTGCTGTGCGATTGGCATTTTACGCCGCATCCGTTATCGGTGGATGCGGGGGCGGCGGAGCAGCGGTTGCTGCGCCAGGGCATTACCCATCGCGGTGAGCTGGCGACGCAATGGCTGGAGGCGCTGCATGCCCCCACGGGCGAGGCGGATCGGCTGTTGGCGGCGCTCGAGTGGGCAGCGCTGGCGGGTGCGGCCGGCTGGATAAGCGCTGACCAGGCAAGCGACTGGGCCTGCTGTGTCATGCAGCGCATTACCCAGGAGTACCGAGACCTGCGCGGCTGGCTGGGCGATGTGCGCCGTTCATTAGGCGTGCGCGGCTGGGCCACCGGCGCCGATGACCGCTTTATCGATGCTTGCCAGGCGCTGGGGGATTCGGAAGCCGAGGGCGCGGGCATTACCTGGGAGGTGTTCCAGGAAGCGCTACGTAGCCACGGCGAGGTCACTTTGTGGCCGAGCGAGCCCGCAGCGCAGCCCTGGCGGCTGTGCGCGCTGTTTCGCCCGGTGCTCAACTATCCAGCGAGCACGCAGGACTGGCCCGACGCCGCTAGCTGGCTGCATACCGCCTGGGAAATTGATGATCGTGACGAGCTGCTCACCGGCCTGCTGTGGCTGGGTGCCCAGGGCGAACGCCAGCGCTGGGACATTGAAGCGCGCGATTTATTGAGCATGGATATTGCCCAACGCCAGGAGTGGCAGCGCAATGCCCGCTCCGAATCACGTCACGCCAGCGTGCTTTGTCGCTTTGTCAATCAGGGCGAGCCGCTGGAGTGGGCTGCCTGGGACTGGCTGCGTCTGGTCGAGTTGGCCTGGGCGGGGGCGTGCAGTGGCTGGCTGAGCCAGGCCGAGGCGGATGCCTTCGCCGCCCATGCTGCTGAACTGATGCAGCGCCGCTATCACGACTGGCGGGCGGTGATTGCTGCCTACCGGCGCGGGCAAAGTCTGTTCGACGGTATCGACCGTCGTGAGATGACGCCATCTGCGCGCGAAAATCTGCTGCTGAGCAGCGCGTTCAGCCCCTGGCAGGCGGCCGTGGACAACCTTCTGGATAACGCCACCCAAGCGGCCTCGCGGGCACTGCTCGGCCAATGGCGCAATACGCCACACCACTGGTTGCTGGCCCTGGCTGGCGTGCGCGAGCCGGATGCCATGCTGCGCCTGGCTAGCCCCGATGCACCGGTGAGCGAGACCCAGCGAGCCGAGGCCGCCGAGTATCTGCACGCGTCTCTGGGCATGCACGCCGATGAAGGCGCGGCGGCCATGTCACGCTACTGGCTGCCGGCCCAGGCGCACCACTTGAATCAGCTTGCCGCCGATGCGGCCCACGGCGTGATGCCGCCGTCGGCGACGCTGTTCGGCCAGCCGGATTTCCCTATCAATGTTCAGCGCCAGGCGTTGAAGGGTGTAAGCCGTCACGCTGCAACGATCCATATGGCCGAGAAGTTTGCCTTCTATCTGCACATGGCGCTGAGCAGCGATGTGCTGGACGCCGAGCCGCTACTGGAATACGCGCGCTCATTGCGCAACTGTTTGTGCCGCTTTTATCCCAACGCTAAACGCCTTCTGGAAGCCTGGCTGGCATGGGAGGACTGCCTGCCGGAAAGTGAACATGCCTCGCTGTGCAATGAAATTGCCTGGCACCTGGAAGACCCGGGCAGCCTGTTTCACTGGCTGGACTGGCGCGCCGAGGCCTGGAGCGAACCCAGCGAGCGGCCGACGCTCAGCCAGTTTACCGCGATGTCGCTGGTCGGGCCGCTGAACAGCGCCGTGTGGAGCGAGCCGCAGCCGGAGAGCCCGCGTGAATGCGCGGAGATCCGCGAATGGGTGGAAAGCCATTACCACCTGGCCAGCGCCGATGACATGCAGGCTTTCCTGACCTCGATGCTGGAGGCGGGCGACCGCCAGGAATACCAGATCAACTACGAACCCTATACGCTCAACCCCCAGCGTCTGGACGCCGAGATTGCCATTCTCGAATCCGGCGACTGCGTGGAGGAGGAGCGCCATCACCTGCTGCGGCTGCGCCGGGTGCGCGACAACGAAGACGGTTGTAACGACGTCGACATGGCCGCCTGGGACATCGCCCAGCTGGTGGACCTGGCCATTGCCGGGCGGCAGCTAGACTGGCTGTCCTCTGCTGCCTTTGCCGATGTGCTGGGGCGTGCCTACCAACTGGCTGCCGAACACTACGCCGGCTGGCAGGATTACGCGGCGGGTATGTACGCCGGATTTTCGTTTTTCATGGGCGAAACGCCGGAGCGGGAAACCTTTCTCGCCAGCTTTCGCCAGGCGCTGGTCGCCTGGCTATGCGCGGCGCCGGTGCTTGCCGGGCCCTGGGCCAGCCTGGATTTTCCAGGTAACAAACCGCGTCATTTTGCACCGCTGCACATCGATACGCTGCCCGGTGATCAGCGTACCTTGCATTGACGCTCGCCTTTAACGGGCTGTTTCGCTTATAGTCGTAAGCCTCTCAGGATGAGTGCAGCCATGCATTAGCCTGACACACTGGAAATTCTGTCAACTATATACGAGGGATCGCGCATGGTTGCGTTGCCACCACCTGCTGTCACCGCTGTCCGTGTTGTTTGTCGATATACCTTTTTATTACGCGAACGCCATGCGCCTCTGGCCCTGGTTGGCTGCGCACTGGTGGTCGTACTAAGCGGCTGTGCCAGCACGGCGCCGCAGGACGACACCCCCGATGATTATTTCGCCCGCTCGATGCCCGGCCTGCCCGACGACTGGGAATCGCAGATGTCGCCCTTCGATGGGCAGTACGATTCGTTCGGCAACTGGCAGGCCTCACCCGTTGAGCAGGTGCGTCAGGCGCTGCTGGCGCAGCACGAAGAGTGGGTGGGGACGCCGTATCGGCTCGGCGGTACCAGCCAGCGCGGGATCGACTGTTCGGCGCTGGTGCGCAATATCTTCCGCGATACCTTCGAACTGGACCTGCCGCGCTCCACCCGCGGACAAGTCCATGAGGGACGCCCGATCGACCGCCAATCATTACGGGCAGGCGATCTGGTGTTCTTCCGCCCACCAGGGAATAACCATGTGGGCATTTACGTCGGCGATGGCCACTTTCTGCATGCGTCCACCTCGAAAGGGGTGATCATTTCCCGCCTGGATAACGTCTACTGGAATCGTTACTACTGGCAGTCGCGGCGGCCGCTGGCGCCTTCGCACATGGCGAAGCTCAGTGAATCGCAGCCTATGAACGCTTCCCGGTCGATGTAAGCGGCACCCGATTCGTTCAGGTCAATCCGCTAGGAACGGCATGATTGAAGCCAAAACGCGCGCCTGGTGGCGCGCTACCTTTGCCCTGTGTCTGGGCTCATTTCTGGTGTTTATCAATCTCTATGCCCCGCAGCCGTTGCTGCCGGGGCTGAAAGAGACCTATGGCGTCTCCACCCTGGGGGTGAGCCTGCTGATGTCGGTGGCGACGCTGTCGCTGGCGTTGGCGCTGCTGGTGTTCGGGCCGCTTTCCGACGCCATTGGCCGCGAAGGCATCATGCGGATCACCTTGCTGTTGGCGGGCGGCTGCTCGTTGGCGCTGGCGTTTGCGCCTAATTTTGAAAGCCTGCTGGCGCTGCGTCTGGTGCAGGGCTTTGTGCTGGGCGGGCTACCGGCAGTGGCAATTGCCTGGATGGGCGATGAGTTCGATAAACCGGCACTGCTCAGCGCGGTGGGGCTGTACATCGGCGCCAACTCGCTGGGCGGCATCAGCGGCCGCGTGGTCGGCGGTGCGGCGGCGGATATCGGCGGGCCGACGGCGGCGTTTCTCACCGTTGGCGTATTGACGCTCATCGGTTGCGCGATCTTCTGGCGCTTGCTGCCTACCAGCCAGGCGTTTCGCCCCCAGCGCTTTCAGCTGCGCGTCGCGCTAAGCGACCTCGCCGGGCACTTGCGTACCCCGGTGCTGCTCGCCGCCTATGCGCTTGGCGGCATCAACTTCATGATTTTTATCAACCAGTACAGCTACATTACCTTCCGGCTTGCCGACGCGCCTTACCAGCTGGCGGCGAGTAGCCTGGGGCTGATCTTTCTGACCTACCTGGGCGGCACCGTCGGTTCGACGCTCTCGGGGCGGCTGGCCCAGCGCTTTTCACCGGCGGCGTGCATGAGCGCGGGCGTGGTGATCCTGATGCTGGGCACGGCGATTACCCTGGCCGATTCACTAGTGGTGATCATTGTGGGCCTGACCGTCAATGCGTTCGGGTTTTTCCTGGCACATTCGCTGGCCTCCAGCTGGGTGGGGCGCAACGCCCAGGGCGCCCGCGGCAGCGCCTCGGCGCTGTATCTGGTGTTTTACTACGTGGGTGCGAGCCTCGGTGGTTTCTGGCTGGAGCCGTTCTGGCAGTGGGCGGGCTGGCAGGGCGTGACGCTGGGCTCGTGGCTGCTGCTTAGCGTGACGCTGGTGATTGCCCTGGGTCTCTGGCGGGTGGAGCACCGTGACGTGTAGAAGGGCGCAGCCGCCCCTCGCTGAGCGTCAGGCGGCGCGGGCACAGGCGGTTCAACAAGGCTGCGTCATGGCTGATCACCAGCACGCCAAACTGCCGTTCATCGGCCACCTGGCGCAGCCCCTGCCAGAGGTCGAGCTGGGTAAGCGGGTCGAGCATGCTGGATATCTCATCGGCCACCAGGTAGCGTACGCCGGGCGCCAGGGCGCGCAGCACGCATACCCGCTGCAGCTCACCCCCGGAGAGTGCCTGGGGAAAGCGGTTCATCCATGCCGGCTCAATGCCGAAGGCGTCGCGTAAGGTGTCAGGTGGCGTCCAGGCTTCTTCCAGAATTCGCTTGACCCGCCAGCGCGGATTCACCGCCAGCTCCGGCGATTGCGGCAGCCACTGTACGGGGCGCAGCCCGCGCCGGGGCAGAGGCGCGCCGTCCACCGTTACCGTCCCCGCGTGAGGCGTTAAATGCCCGGCCAGCAGCTGGCCCAGGGTAGACTTCCCTGCGCCTGAAACGCCGTCAAGCCCAAGCCATTCGCCCGCTTCCAGACTCAGCGACACGTCATCGAGCACCGCCGGCTGGCCGGCAAAGCCATATCGAAGGCCGCTTGCGTCAAGCAACGTGCGGCTCTGGTTGAGTGACGGTGTGGCTGAAGTGGTTGTCCGGCAGTGCCCGCCAGAGTGCCTGGGCGTAGCACGTCGACAGGGATTGGCCGTCGCCCTCGAAGGCGGCGGCGGGTGCCGTCTCTACGCAGCGGCCCTGTCGCATGATCGTCACCCGCTGGGCTATCGGCAGGGCGTGGCGCAGATCGTGGCTGATCAGCAGCACCGCTTTGCCCTCACGGGCCAGCGCGGCCAGAGCGTTCAGTACCCGGTCGCGCTGCTGCGGGTCGAGGCCAACGCTTGGTTCGTCGGCGATGACCAGCTGTGCGCTGCTGACATGGGCCATGGCGGTGAGTACCCGCCGCGCCATGCCGCCGGAGAGCTGGTGGGGAAACGCCTGCTGGGCACGTTCGTTCAGTTGGTAGTGTGCCAGCGCCTGCTGGGCGGTGTGCTGAACGCGGGCCGCGGCGTGGCCTGCGCGTTTGGCCGCCCAGCTGACCTGACGGTGGCTGCGCACCAGCGGGTCCAGGGCGCTTAGCGACTGGGGAATCAGCGCCAGTTCACGGCCGCGCAGCTGGCACTGACGGGCGGGGGTGAGTGGCTGGCCCTGAAAGGTCAGGCGGCCGGTTTGCCGGTAGGGCGCGGGCAGCAGGCCCATCAGCGCGTGAGCCAACAAGCTCTTGCCCGCCCCGGAGGCGCCGATGACCGCATGCAACTCGCCGGGGTGAACCTCAAGCGAGACGTTGCATAACACCTCGGCCCATTGGCGCCGCCACCAGCTGGCGTAATAGGGCAGCTGTAGCGATAGTTCTTCGATCTGTAGCATCGTTGTTTGCTCCTTAGCTGGCGGACCAGGCGCGCCGCAGCGTCTCGCCCAGGCGTTGGATACACAGCACCATCAGCAGCAGTCCGGCGCCGGGAAATACCCCCAACCACCAGTCGCCGCCGCTCACGTGGCGCATCGATTCGCCGAGCAGCACGCCAATCGCCGGTTGTTCGGCGGAAAGCCCCACGCCCAGAAACGACAGCGCGGCTTCGTGGAGCACCGCGTGGGGAAATAACAGCAGCGCGCCCACTAAACAGTGGGGTAGCACCTGGGGCATCCAGTGGTGGCGGACGATGAACCCCCGCGACTTACCGAGCGCCTGGGAAATCTGCACGTAGGGCGCCTGGCGGATGTGCAGCAGCTCGGCGCGCAGCACCCGGGCAAGGCTCGGCCAGTGGCTCAGCGCCACGGCGATGATCACCGCGTGGGTGCCACCGCCCAGGGCAAAGGCGATCATCAATAGCAGCAGCAGGTGCGGTACGCTGAGCAGCGTATCGATCGCCAGGCTCACCAGCGCATCCCAACGCGGGCCGAGCATGGCGGTAAGCGCCATGCCCAGGGCGATGAGCGTACCGAACAGCGCCGCTAGGCTGCCCACCCAGAAACTCAGCGTCAGCCCGGCCAGCGTGCGCGCGGCCACGTCGCGGCCCAGCGCATCGGTGCCGAACCAGAAGTCGGCGCTGGGCGGGGTCAGGCGGGCGTCGAAATGCATTTGCTGCGGAGCATCACCGAGTCCTGCGGCGACGATCAACACGACCGCCAGCAGCAGCGCCGCCAGGGCGGTGCCAAGCAGGGCGCTCAGGCGCGGCTGGCTCAACCCTGCCTCCGCAGCCGTGGGTCGATCAGCCGGTAGAGGCCTTCGGCGGTGGCGTTGCCCAGACTGACCAGCAGCGCGGTAAACAGCGCAATGGCCATCAGCAGCGGGACGTCGCTGCGCAGGGCGGCTTCCACCGTGGCGCGGCCCAGCCCCGGGTAGGCAAACACCTGCTCGATCAGCATCACGCCGCCGAACAGCTCGCCAAGCGACGCGAATGCCAGCGTGATGGCCGGCAGGCAGGCGTGGCGCGCGCCGTGCCGCCAGGCGACCTCCCAGCGGCTGGCGCCCTGGGCAAACGCCTGGGTGGCCACCGGCGAAGCCATCAGCTCACGCATGCGGGTGCGAGTGTGCAGAATAATCGGCGCGGTGCTCAGCAGCGTGAGCGTGGCCACCGGCAGTGCCAGATGGTGCAAGCGGGTCATCAGACTGACCTCGTCGCTCAGGCTGCCGCTGGGCCCGGCACAGCACACCGGCGTCCAGCCCAGGGTTACTGAAAACATCAGCAGGCCGAGCATGGCCAGCCAGAACGCCGGGGTGGCGGCGGTGATATAGGCGTAGCCGCTGATGACGCGATCCAAGGGGCTTTGATCCCGCACGCCCGCCAGCATGCCCAGCGCAAAGCCGAGCAGGGCGGAGAGCAGCCAGGCAAGTCCCAACAGCGCCAGCGAGCGCTGGAAGCGTTGGCCAATCACCTCGCTTACCGGCTGGTTGTAGACGTGGCTCCAGCCCAGCTCGCCGCTCGCCAGCTGGCCCAGCCAGTGGCCGAACTGCATCAGCGGCGGTTGATCAAACCCCCAGCGCGCGGCGATCAGCTCGCGCTGCTCGGCGCTTGCCTGGGCGATCTGCGGGCCCAGGTAGGCGTCAATGGGGTCGATGGGCGAGGCGAGCATCAAGCCGAACGTCAGCCCCGCCACGCATAGCAGCACCAGGGCCATGCGCAGCATGCGAACGCAAAGCGGGCGAATTATGAGCATGTCCAGCGCCAGTCGAGCAGGTTGGCGGTAATCGGCCAGCCGTGGCCGTGGGGCGCCACGCCCAGCTCGCCAACGTCCAGGCAGGTATTGGCGGCGTAGACGTGATCGAGGTTGACCAGCCACGCCCAGGTGGCATCGCCGCGCACGCCGTAGCCGGTGTCGCCATCCCATTGGGCACCACGCCAGTGGCGGTTGGCCTCCTCGACGCTCGCGGCGGCCTGTGCGGCTTCCAGGTGGTCATCCACCGTGGCGTTGGCGTAAAAGCCGCTGTTGAAGTAGCCATCCCCCGCGTGCTGGCTGTGAAACAGCGTGTAGATTTCCTGGGGACTGCGGCTGCCCCAGCCGAACATCACCGCACCCTGGTGCATCGCCTCACGGCGCAGCTCGCGCCACGGACGGCGGGTGGGTTGCATGTCGATGCCCAGCGGGCGGACCATCTCGGCGCTGGCCTCAGCGAGCCACTGGCGGGTGATGTCGCCGCTTGGGTAGCTGAGCCTGAAGCGGGCGGGTTGGCCGTTTTTGTCGCGCGGGCCGTCGTCGCTGCGCTGCCAACCCGCATCGTCGAGAATCGCCGCCGCGCGCTCGAGGTCGGGGGCATCGAGGGTTTCGTCGGGGTGGCTCCAGGGCAGGCCGTCAGCGGGGCCAAAGGCGGCGCGGCCGTGGCCGTTGAGCGCCACCTCGACCAGCGTGTCGCGGTCCAGGGCCAGATTAACGGCGTGACGAATCGCCGGGTCGGCGGTAACGTCGTTGCCGATGGGCGCGCCGTTATCAGCTTGCTTGCCCTGGTCCGGCACTGTGGGAAACAGAATGCCGCGGTTGTCGACGCTCTGCATGACGATGCGCTGCATGGTATCCGGATAGGCGTCGTCGAGGGCGGGCGGTACGCTGGCAATATCCACCTCGCCTGCCTGGGCGGCGCGCAGGGTTGTGTCCTCACCGGTAAACAGAAACACCAGGCGCTCGAACGGCGGCGTGGGGCCGTGGAAGTACGGGTTGCGTTCGACGATCAGCTGTTCGCCTTCCTGCCATTCGTCCAGCCGGTAGGGGCCGCTGCCCAGCGGCTGGCGGCCGTAATCCTCGTCGTAGCCGTTTTCACGGCTAGCGGCGGGCACGATGCCCAGGCTATAAAGCTGGTCGATAAAGGTAATGCGCGGCGCGTGAAGGGTTAAGCTGACGCGATGCTCGCCTATCGCCTCGGCGCGTTTGAGGGCGCTCAAGTCGGCGCGGCCTCCGGCCTCGGCGGCGGCGTTGAAGGTGTAGGCGACATCCTCGGCGGTCAGCGGCGTGCCGTCGGCAAAGCGGACGTCGTCGCGCAACGTCAGCTGCCAGGTGCGCCGGTCATCGGAGAGTGACCAATCGGTGGCGAGCGATGGGCGGGGGGAGAAGTCCTCGCCCTCGGTCAGCAGCGTCGACTGAAACAGCGGGTGGCCGTATTGCCCCCAGCCCAGCAGCGGGTCGAAGCCCTGCTCGGGCTCGCCGCCGATCGCCAGCGTTAGCGTTTCCTTGGCCGTCGCCTGGCTTGTCGACAGCAGGCAAGCGACGCTCAGACCCGCTAGGATAGAGACGTGCCGCAACCTTGGCTTGATTCGCAACGCGGTGGGCATGGGAGAAACGTGCTCGTCGAGTATGATGTTTTGTTAATATCATCATACTGGCGGGCGGGGGTCAATTTTGGAAGGCTATGTCGGCACGAGCATGTCAACGGAGAGAGGGGAAGACGATGCAGCGAGTAACGGTGACGCTTGACGAGGAGTTGCTGGGCGAGGTGGACGCGCTGATACAGGAGCGCGGCTACCAGAACCGTTCCGAGGCAATCCGCGATTTAACCCGTAGCGGGCTTCAGCAGGTGCGAGAAGAGGCCGCGCCCCAGGCACCGTGCATGGGGGCGTTGGTGTATGTCTACGACCATGCGGCGAGAGAGCTCTCCAAGCGTTTGACGCGCCATTCCCACGCTCATCACGACCTCACGCTTTCGACGCTGCACGTGCACCTCAACGAGGAAAGCTGCATGGAAGTCGCGCTGCTCAAGGGCCAAAGCGACCAGCTAAAACAGTTCGCCGCCGAAGTTACCTCGTCGCGCAGCGTCCGCCACGGCCGGCTGGTGCTGATACCGGAGGAATGAACATAAAAAAGGCGACCGCTAGGGTCGCCTTTTCGCATGACACGTATGGGCTGAAAACAGCCGTGGGGCTGAGCTTAGTGCTCGACGCCGCCTTCACCGTGTACATGGCCGTGTTCAACTTCTTCTTCGCTGGCTTCGCGTACTTCGGCGATTTCAACGTCAAAGTTGAGGTGCTGACCGGCTAACGGGTGGTTGCCGTCAACGACGACGGTGTCGCCTTCAACTTTCTTCACGGTGACCATCAGCGGGCCGCCCTGAGTCTGCGCCTGGAACTGCATGCCTGGCTCAACGCTTTCCACGCCCTGGAACGCATCGCGCGGAACTTCTTGCATCAGCTGTTCCTGAACTTCGCCGTAACCTTCTTCAGGCGCTACTTTGACGTTCAGCTTTTCACCAGTGGCGCGACCTTCAAGCTCCTTCTCCAGGCCAGGAATGATATTGCCTGAGCCGTGAAGGTAAGTGAGCGGTTCGCGGCCTTCGGAACTGTCTAGCACTTCACCTTCATCATTGGTTAAGGTGTAGTGGAACGCGACAACCGAGTTTTGCGCAATTTGCATTAAATGACCTTTCGGTGAGTGCATGTCCCAACATGGTAACGCGTGAGAGCTGGCTTGTCAGGGGGTAGCAATGGATTTTCCGCCCTTTCACCTTTAGGCGGTATTGCGCCCTGGATTGTGCAGGGCTACCCTAGCTCGACCACTTCTTGGACGCACCTTTTACGGAGCACGACATGACCCTATTACTGATTTGGCTGATCGCCTTGGTGCTGATCGGTTATTTTGCGAATTCCCGCTGGGAAACGGTGAGCGCCGGGCTGGATAAAATGTTGCCTGACGTGATGAAAACCCACGGTGATAACCGCTGGCTATGGGTCTCTGCGCTGGCTATCCTTGGCGCGACCACGCTGGTGCGTCCGGTGGATATCCTGCTGGTCGGCATTCTGCTGGGCATTATCGGCCTGGTGGTTTACAAGCTGATCAATTGGGCTTCCAGCAAAGCGCCTCATTGATCCATCCCCACGATTAATGGCCTGAAACACAAGCGCCCCGTCAGCGATGCTGACGGGGCGCTTTGCGTTGGTGCGCTTCGCGTTTAGTAGGGCGCGACGCTGACGTTGGCTCCGCTACCGATCAGGCGAACCCGCTGACCGGGCTGGAAGTCGCGGTCGGCGCGTTGCACTACGACCACATCGCTACCGTCGTCGAGGGCGATTTCCATTTCGAGCGCGTCAATGCGGTTAGTTCGCTCTTCAGCAGCGGTACCGGCGACCGCACCCCCCAGGGCACCCACGACCGTGGCAAGCTGGCGGCCAGAACCACCGCCTACCTGGTTACCCAGTAGGCCGCCGATAACGGCACCGCCGCCGCTGCCCAGCAGGCCTCCCGCGCGGCTGTCCGCCTGGATTTGCACCGGACGTACGGCGGCAATGGTGCCGAGTTTCACGCTTTGACTGGTCTTGGCTTGATTGCCGCTGTAAACATCGCCGGAATAGCCCGATGTATTGGCACAACCTGCAAGCGTCAGCATGCTGAGTGCGGCAATGGGAAGAAAACGTTTCATGGACACCTCCGAGGGGTTCACTGAGTCACACCGTCAACGACGGAAGCATGTGACTAAATTATAAAACAGTGTTCGGTAACAACATACCTGATAATGCCGACGTTGAACAGCTATCTGTTGTAAATGCCGATTATGCATCCGAGTGTAGTCGCTGATTAAGAAAAAAGTGTGCAAAGTCCGGTGAAAAAGCGCACATCGGGCTATAAAAAACGCCCAGAAGGCGGAGTCTTCTGGGCGTGAGTGCGGCTGGCCGAGGCCAGTCGCACGGTCGGTCAGTTGGGCTTAGCCGAACTGGTTCATGGTGTTGTCTTTGCCGCCGGCTTTCAGCGCGGCATCACCGTGGAAGAACTCCTTGTGGTCATCGCCGATGTTGGAGCCGGCCATGTCCTGGTGACGAACCGTGGCGATGCCCTGGCGGATTTCCTCGCGCTGGACTTTCTTGACGTAGGCCAGCATGCCTTCGTCGCCAAAGTAGTCTTTCGCCAGGTTGTCGGTGGACAACGCCGCTGTGTGGTAGGTGGGCAGGGTGATCAGGTGATGGAAGATACCCGCTTCCCGTGCGCTGTCACGCTGGAAGTTGCGTGTCCACTCGTCGGCTAGCTGGCCAAGCTCGGTGTTGTCGTACTCGACGCCCATCAGCTTGTCGCGGTCGTAGGCCGAAACGTCCTTGCCTTCTTTTTCCCAGGCATCGAACACTTGCTGGCGGAAGTTGAGTGTCCAGTTGAACGACGGCGAGTTGTTGTAGACCAGCTTGGCGTCCGGGCAGACTTCGCGGATACGGTTGACCATCGCGGCGATCTGGCCGACGTGGGGCTTTTCGGTCTCGATCCACAAAAGGTCAGCGCCGTTTTGCAGGCTGGTGATGCAGTCGAGCACGACGCGGTCTTCGCCGGTGCCAGGCTTGAACTGGTAGAGGCCGGAGGCCAGACGCTTGGGCTTGACCAGCTTGCCGTTCTGCTTGATGACCACGTCGCCGTTGTTGATATCGGAGGCCGACGCGATCTCGTCACCGTCGAGGAAGCTGTTGTACTGGTCGCCCAGGTCGCCCGGCTCATTGGTCACGGCGATCTTCTGGGTCAGGCCGGCGCCCAGCGAATCGGTACGCGCCACGATGACGCCGTTTTCAACGCCCAGCTCGAGGAAGGCATAGCGGACGGCGTTGATCTTGGCGATGAAGTCTTCGTGAGGCACGGTCACCTTGCCGTCCTGGTGGCCGCACTGCTTCTCGTCGGAGACCTGGTTTTCCAGCTGGATGCAGCAGGCACCGGCTTCGATGAACTTCTTGGCCAGCAGGTAGGTGGCCTCGGCGTTACCAAAGCCGGCGTCGATGTCGGCAATGATCGGCACGATGTGGGTTTCGTGGTTGTCGATCTTGCTGATCAGCTCCTGCTCTTTGCTGCGGTCGCCGGCTTCACGGGCGTCGTCCAGCGCACGGAAGAGGTGGTTGAGCTCCCACGAATCGGCCTGCTTGAGGAAGGTGTAGAGCTCTTCGATCAGGTTGGCGACCGAGGTTTTCTCGTGCATGGACTGGTCGGGCAGCGGGCCGAACTCGGAGCGCAGTGCGGCGACCATCCAGCCGGAGAGGTAGAGGTAGCTGCGCTTGGTGGTGCCGAAGTGCTTCTTGATGGAAATCATCTTCTGCTGGCCGATGAAGCCGTGCCAGCAACCCAGCGACTGGGTGTAGTTGGCGGTATCGGCGTCGTAGGCGGCCATGTCTTCGCGCATGATGTTGGCGGTGTAGCGGGCGATATCCAGTCCGGTATGGAAGCGGTTCTGGGCACGCATACGCGCGGCGTATTCAGGCTTGATGTTGTCCCATTTGCCGCCTTGCGCTTCGCGTAGTTGGGCCAGTGCCTTGATCTCTTCGAGCAGTCCAGTCATGAGCTAATCCCTCCGGGGTTGTGATAGCGATGCGCATGTAAGCAGATTCTTATGCTGCACCTGCGAAGTCGCTTTCAGCATCGTTCAATTTGCTTGGCGTGTCTTTAAGAAATAAGTCTCTTAATAGAACGTCGTAAGCGCGGTGTTTCTTGGCAGTCCTTGCGGCACTGCAGTAAAAACACTATCCCCGAAGGCGAGGGCGGCAACAATTGACACTTGGGGGCAGGCAGCGTTGTAGCTCGACTACAGCCGGGCGACAACGCGGTAGGTTTGTGTAGTGGAATTTCGCGATCAGCGGGAAACGGGGTCGTCGAAGCTCAAGGTCATTTCGCGGTGGGGGATGCCCGCATCCATGAACTCATCGCCGTGGGCGACGAAGCCGAGGCGTTCGTAAAACGCCAGGGCGTGAAGCTGGGCGCTGAGCGCCACCTGGCGGTGGCCGAGGCGTTGGGCGGCGGCTACCGCGGCGTCCATCAGCCGGCCGCCTATACCGGCCCCGCGGGCGTCGGCAAGCACCGCCACGCGGCCAATATGGCCATCGGGAAGTAGCCGCGCGGTACCCACCGGCTTGCCGTTCAGGTAAGCCAGGAAGTGACGGCAGGCGGGGTCCTGGCCGTCCCATTCCTCTTCCTGGGGAACCTGTTGCTCGTCGATAAACACCACGCGGCGGATATCGCTGGCAATGTCGCCCAGCAAGCCCCAGTCGCTTTCCTGGATAGCGACCGAGCCTGGGTCGACCGGCAAGGCGTCGCGGGGCATGTTATTCCTCGTCGTCGCCATCGTCGTCCTGCATCCAGCTCAGGCTACCCGCGTTGACTAGCTGGGTGAGCAGCCGCTTGGCGCCGGGCAGTTCCAGCACGTCCTCGTGCAGCGGCGCCGTGGATGTCAGCCGCTTGGCCAGCGGCTCGGCGCAGGCATAGGCCTCGCCGTCGACGAACAGCGTCGTGGCGCTGGGGTCGCTGCGCCAGGCGAAGCGCGAACCGGGCATGTGGTACAGCGGTTCGCCTTCCTGTAGCTGAGCAACAAGCTCTGACTCGCTCATCGGCGGATCCATGGGCACGACCTGATCGACATACTTGGGCTGGGTCATCGCGCGGCCAAACCACTGGGCGATTTGCTGGGGGTCGTCAAGCGTCGAGATGATCAACTGGCGCATGCGCTCTACCGAGACATCGTCCAACTCGCCACTGTGAGCCGCAGGAACTCGCCCGGCATCGCTGTAGCGCAGCGAGGCAGGCAGCTGTTCGCCGAGGTAATCGGCGTAGGAGGTAACCGCCTCATCGGCTGACGGCGCGCGGAAACCCACCGACATGGTCATGCAGTTGTCGGACTGGCTGACCCCGTGGTGGGCCCAGCCCGGCGGCAGGTAGAGCATGTCGCCGGGTTCCAGGACCCAGTCCGAATCCGCCTCAACCTCGAAGGTTTCCAGAATGCGCAGGTCAATGCCCTGGACGATCGGCGCATCGTCGCCGGGCTGGCCGCCCAACTGCCAACGGCGCCGGCCGCTGGCCTGGAACAGGAAGACATCGTACTGATCGACGTGGGGGCCGACGCTGCCGCCGGGCGGGGCGTAGCTGATCATGATGTCGTCCAGCCGCCAGCGGGGCAGGAAGTCGAACTCGTCCAGCAGGGCGGCTACCGAGGGCAGGTAGTGGTCCACGGCCTGCACCAAGAGGCTCCAGTTGCCGTCCGACAGTCGTTCGAAGGTGGCTTCGTCGAAAGGCCCATGGGAGACCTGCCATGCACCCTCGGGGCCATTTTCTTCCACCAGGCGGGCCTCGATGCCGGGTTCGCAGGCAAGTCCCGCCAGCTCGTCGGGTTCGATGGGGCTGATGTAGTCAGGGATGGCCCCGCGAATCAGCAGCGGCTTTTGCTGCCAGTAGCTCGCCAGGAATTCTGCCGGGGTCAGATCGCCTAACAGGGTAAGTGGCTCGTCGGAAGGGTGCATGACGTTATCCTAGTGCGAAGGTTCGCAATGAAAGTATTGGGGGTGACCGGCCAAGCGGCCACCCACCGATGCGCGTTCAAACCGGATTATAGTGCATCCAGTTGCTGGCGCAGGGCTTCTGCCTGGGCCTGGGCGTTGCCGATGTAGCTGGCCGGTGACATGGCCTTGAGCTCGCTTTTAACGTCGTCGGGCAGCGCCAGGGTGTCGATAAAGGCGGCAAAACCGGCCTGGTCGATGCGCTTGCCCCGGGTCAGTTCCTTGAGCTTTTCGTAAGGTTTTTCAATCCCGTAGCGGCGCATTACGGTCTGAATCGGCTCGGCGAGCACTTCCCAGCTGTTATCCAGATCGCTTTCCAGCCGCTCGGGGTTGGCCTCGAGTTTGCTGATGCCCTTGAGGCTGGCGTGATAGCCGATCAGGCCGTAGGCCAGGCCCACGCCCAGGTTGCGCAGCACGGTGGAGTCGGTGAGGTCACGCTGCCAGCGCGAGATCGGCAGCTTCTGCGCCAGATGGCCGAGCACGGCATTGGCCAGGCCAAGGTTGCCTTCCGAATTCTCAAAGTCGATGGGGTTGACCTTGTGCGGCATGGTCGACGAGCCGATCTCGCCTTCCACGGTGCGCTGCTTGAAGTAGCCCAGCGAGATGTAGCCCCAGACGTCGCGGTCGAAGTCGATCAGGATGGTGTTGAACCGGCAAATGGCGTCGAACAGCTCGGCGATGTAGTCGTGGGGTTCGATCTGGGTGGTGTAGGGATTGAAGCTCAACCCCAGGCCTTCCACGAAGGTACGCGCGTTGGCTTCCCAGTCGATCTCGGGGTAGGTCGCCAGGTGGGCGTTGTAGTTGCCCACCGCGCCGTTGATCTTGCCGAGAATCTCGACGCGCTCGATCTGCTTGAGCTGGCGCTTGAGGCGATAGGCCACGTTGGCCATTTCCTTGCCCAGTGTCGTGGGGCTGGCGGTCTGCCCGTGGGTGCGCGAGAGCATCGGCTGGCCGGCGTGGGCAATCGCCAGCGCGGCGATATCGTCGGCGACGTTGTGCATCACGGGGAGCAGCGCCTGGAGGCCGTCGGAGAGCATCACGCCGTAGGAGAGGTTGTTGATGTCTTCCGAGGTGCAGGCAAAGTGGATGAATTCGGTGACCGCATGCAACTCGCTGTTATCGGAAATCTTTTCCTTGAGAAAGTATTCCACCGCCTTGACGTCGTGATTGGTGGTGCGCTCGATGTCCTTTATGCGTTGGGCATCTTCCACGGAGAAATCGTGGATCAACTGCTCCAGGGCGGCGGTGGCCTGGGCGGAGAGCGGCGGCACCTCGACGATCTGGTTGTGCTCGGCAAGTCGCTGCAGCCAGCGCACTTCCACGATGACACGGGCGCGAATCAGGCCGAATTCGCTGAAGTGTTCGCGCAGCGCGGCGGCTTTGCTGGCGTAGCGGCCGTCAACGGGGGAAAGGGCGGTCAAGGCAGAGAGTTGCATGGCATGGTTTCCAGGTCTGAAAGCAGTTAAGCGTTAAAGGCGTTATTTCAAGTCATCCAGCGCGCGGCGCAGGGCCTTGCGCTGGAACATCAGTTTCCAGCGGCGGCCACCCTGCTGGTGCCACAGCAGGGCAAAGCGAATCCCCGACATCAAGCAGGCGCGGACGCGCTCGGGCATCATGCGGGTTTGTAGAAGCGAGGGGTCGCCCTGCACCACAATCCGGGTTTTAAACGTCGAGATGGTTTCCTGATAGGCTTCGCCCAGGCTCGCCACCACGTTTTCATGGGTGGCGCCAAAGTGTTCCGCCTGCCCTTGAATATGGCTCATTTTTTGCCCCAGGGTATCCATCATGTTGCGATTGGTGCGCAGCTTGTTCATCAGCAGCAGCAGCGAGAAGCCATAGCGCAGCACGACCGGATTGGCCTGTTCCCGGCCGACCAGCATCTCGAGCGTTTCAAGCCCGCGGCGCAGGTTATTGGGATGGCCACCATAGATCGCTTCAAAGCTTTCGGGGTTGGGGTTGCTGGTGGCTTCGATCAGCGTTTCCCAGGCGCGCGGCTCTACCTGGCCCGTGCGGGCGAGCTCGTCGACCAGGCTGGCGGCCTGGAAGACCCCGGCAAGCGCCAGGGCTTGACGCGCCGCCGGGGTTTCCGGCGCGCGATGTATCGGCGTTGGGCTCATGCGGCTGCCTCGGTTGACTTCCATGTGGAGTGTATAACGCCGCCGCCCAGGCAGATGTCGCCGTCGTAAAGGACCAGCGACTGGCCAGGCGTTACCGCCCACTGGGGGTCGTCAAAGCGAACCTCGACGCCGCCGTCGGGCAGGACGCGGATTTCGCAGGCGCAGTCGCTCTGGCGATAGCGGGTTTTGGCGGTAAAGCGACCCTTGGCGACCGGCGGTTCACCAGCTACCCAGTCCATTGGCTCGGTGGTCAGCGCATCGCTGTAGAGCAGCGAATGGTGCTTGCCCTGCACGGCCACCAGCACGTTGCGCTCCAGGTCTTTCTCGGCGACGTACCAGGGATCTTCGGAGTAGTTGGCCAGCCCGCCGATACCGAGCCCCTGACGCTGGCCCAGGGTGTAGTACATCAGTCCCATGTGATCGCCGATGACGTCGCCGTCCGGGGTTTCGATCTTGCCGGGTTGGGCGGGCAGGTACTGCTTGAGAAAGTCGCTGAAGCGGCGCTCGCCGATGAAGCAGATGCCGGTGGAGTCTTTCTTCTTGGCGGTGACCAGGCCGTGCTCTTCGGCCAGCGCGCGGACCGCGGGCTTTTCCAGCTCACCGACCGGAAACAGCGTGCGGGCGATGGCCGCCTCGGGCACTGCGTGGAGGAAATAGCTCTGGTCCTTGTTGGCGTCCAGGCCTTTCAACAGGCGTGGGCGTTCTTCACGGATACCCTGGCGGACATAGTGGCCGGTGGCGATTTTCTCCGCGCCGAGCATCTCGGCGTACTCGAGAAACACCTTGAACTTGATTTCCCGGTTGCAAAGGATATCCGGATTGGGCGTGCGGCCTGCCTTGTACTCGGCCAGGAAGTGCTCGAACACATTGTCCCAGTATTCGGCGGCAAAATTGGCCGTATGCAGTTTGATGCCCAGCTTTTCGCACACCGCTTCGGCGTCGGCGAGGTCTTCCTTCGCCGTGCAGTATTCCGTGCCGTCGTCTTCGTCCCAGTTCTTCATGAACAGGCCTTCCACGTCGTAGCCCTGTTGCAGGAGCAGAAGCGCGGATACGGAGGAATCAACCCCGCCGGACATGCCGACAATCACTTTGCCGGTAGCGGGAGTGGAGGTGCCAGTGGTGGATGTCATCGCCATCCTCGGTTGGAGTGGTATGCAATTGGGCGGTGATTATACACGATGCAGCCACACCGCTTCGAGTGCTTCACTCACGGATAACGGCCAGCGGGTAGCCGCGTTCGGCCAGGGCATCCTCGATGCGCGTCACCACCAGCGGGCTGCGTAGCCGCCCGGCTGCATCAAGCGCCTGGATCTCGGCAAGCGTCAGCCAGTGGGTGGCGGTGATGTCGGGGTCCAGCGGGGTGTCGAGATAGCGGCGGGGCGTGGCGATAAACCCGTGGCTATGGAACGTCTTCCCTTGGGGTGTATGAAAGATATAAAGCCCCAGGTAGCCGGACAGCGTGACCTGCCAGGCGGTTTCTTCGGCGACCTCGCGCAGGACTGCGGCGATCGGCCCTTCGCCGGGTTCGATATGCCCGGCGGGCTGGTTGAAGACCGTGGCGGCGCCGCCACGGGCTTCTTCGACCATCAGAAAGCGCTCGCCCTGCTGGATGACGCAGGCGCAGGTGCTGTGAAGTGTGTTGGACATGAGTGTATTCGTCATGGTCGCTTGCGTCCTGACGCGGGTCGTTTGCGCTTGGCCTGGGGGTTACTACGCGGGGCATGAAGGGTTTCGCGCCGCCACTCACCGGGTGCCAGGTCGCCAAGTTGCCAGGCACCAATCGCGGCGCGAACCAGGCGCAACGTAGGAAACCCGACGTGGGCGGTCATGCGTCTTACCTGCCGGTTGCGCCCTTCGCTGATGGTCAGCTCCAGCCAGCTGGTCGAGGGGTGGCGTTTAGGGTCAATAGCCGGGTCGCGGGGCGCAATGCCGGGCGGTTCAATGCGCCGCGCCTTGGCGGGCAGAGTCGGCCCATCCTTTAGCGTCACGCCGTTTTTCAGCGCGGCCAGGGCGGTCTCGTCGATCTGGCCTTCGACCTGCACCCAGTAAGTTTTCGGCTGCTTGTGGCGGGGGTGGGCAATGCGGTGAATCAGGCTGCCGTCGTCGCTGAGCAGTAGCAGGCCTTCGGAGTCGTAGTCGAGCCGGCCGGCGGCGTACACGCCGGGCACGTCGATCACATCCGCCAGGGTGGCGCGCCCCTGACGGTCGGTAAACTGGGAGAGCATGCGGTAGGGTTTATGCAGTAAATACAGGTTGCTCATGGTCTCGTTGGGGCGGCCCTTGATTTGTCGACAATCGCTCATGCGGTTAAAGTGCAGCGCTGGTATACTCCTGCGTGACCGCTGGGGTCGTCATCACCACCACCGATTAATCACCTTGTGAACAAAGGAGTCACCCAAAAGACTCCGCACGCTTAGCGGTAAGGTTTCTTGCTTATATAGCCGCTTAGCTTACGAATTAATAATCACAGCGACAGAGAAAAGAGGTTAACGCAAAAATGTCCAAAACGCCGAAGATCATTTATACGCTCACCGACGAGGCCCCTGCGCTAGCGACCTATTCGTTGTTACCGATTATCGATGCCTTTACCGACTCGGCGGGCATTATCGTCGAGACACGTGACATTTCCCTTGCCGCACGCGTGCTGGCCCAGTTCCCCGACCTGCTGAGCGATGAGCAGCGCGTCAGCGACGACCTTGCTGAGCTTGGCCAGCTGGCGACCACGCCCGAAGCCAACATCATCAAGCTGCCTAACATCAGCGCCTCCGGCCCGCAGTTGAAGGCCACTATCAAAGAGCTTCAGGGCCAGGGCTACCCGCTGCCGAACTACCCCGACGAGCCGAAGAACGACGAGGAAGCCTCGATCAAGGCGCGTTACGACAAGGCCAAGGGCAGCGCGGTCAACCCGGTGCTGCGCGAAGGCAACTCCGACCGTCGTGCGCCCAAGTCGGTCAAGAACTACGCGCGCAAATACCCTCATCGCATGGGTGAGTGGAGCGCCGACTCCAAGTCCCACGTGGCGCACATGAGCGAAGGCGACTTCTACGAAAGCGAGCAGTCCGCGGTGATCAAGAGCGCCACCAAGCTCAAGATCGACCTGGCCCAGAAAGACGGCACCCACACCGTGCTGAAAGAAAACCTTGCCGTGCAGGAAGGCGAGGTAATCGACGCGGCCAGCATGAGCAGCCGCCGTCTACGCAACTTTATCGACAGCCAGATCAAGGACGCCAAGAAAAACGACGTGCTGTTCTCGCTGCACCTGAAGGCCACCATGATGAAGGTCTCTGACCCGATCATGTTCGGCATGGTCGTCGAAGAGTTCTATAAAGACGTCCTCGAAAAGCATGCCGATGCCCTGAAGCTTGCGGGCTTCAACCCCAATAGCGGGATTGGCGACCTGTACAGCTCGATCGAAAAGCTGCCCGGCGAACAGCAGGAAGCCATCAAAGCCGATATCGAGGCGCTGTACAAAGAGCGTCCGCCGATGGCCATGGTCAACTCTCACAAGGGCATCACCAATCTGCACGTTCCCAGCGACGTGATCATCGATGCGTCCATGCCCGCGATGATCCGTGACTCGGGCAAGATGTGGAACGCCAACGACGAGCTGCAGGATGCCAAGGCGGTGATCCCGGACCGCTGCTACGCGACCATCTATCAGGCGGTGATCGAGGACTGCAAGAAAAACGGTGCTTTCGACCCGACCACCATGGGCAGCGTGCCCAACGTCGGTTTGATGGCCCAGAAAGCTGAAGAGTACGGCTCCCACGACAAGACCTTCCAGATTCCCGCTGATGGCACAGTGGTAGTCACCGACGAAAACGGCCATACGCTGTTCCGTCACGAGGTCGAAGCCGGCGACATCTGGCGCATGTGCCAGACCAAGGATGCGCCGATCCAGGACTGGGTGAAGCTGGCGGTGAACCGTGCGCGGGAAAGCGGCGCACCGGCGATCTTCTGGCTCGACGCCAACCGCGCCCACGATGCCAAGCTGATCGAGAAAGTCGAAACCTACCTCAAAGACCACGACACCAACGGTTTGGATATCCGTATTCTGCCGCCGGTCGAGGCCATGCAGGTATCCCTTGAGCGCATTCGCAAGGGCGAAGACACCATCTCGGTCACCGGCAACGTCCTGCGCGACTATCTGACCGACCTGTTCCCGATCATGGAGCTGGGCACCAGCGCCAAGATGCTGTCTATTGTGCCGCTGATGAACGGCGGCGGGCTGTTTGAAACCGGCGCCGGCGGCTCCGCGCCCAAGCACGTTCAGCAGTTCCTCGAAGAGAACCACCTGCGTTGGGATTCGCTGGGCGAGTTCCTGGCGCTTGCGGCGTCCCTCGAACACTTGGGCAGCAGCTTTAGCAACGCTCGCGCCAAGCTGCTCGCCAACGCGCTGGACGAAGCCAACGGCAAGTTCCTCGACAGCAACAAGTCGCCGTCTCGCAAGGTCGGCGAGCTGGATAATCGCGGCAGCCACTTCTACTTGGCGCTATACTGGGCAGAGGCATTGGCCGCCCAGGATGAAGACGCCGAGATGAAAACGCTGTTTGCCCGTCTGGCGGAAACGCTGAAGGCCAACGAAGCGGCTATCGTCGACGAACTCAATAGCGTTCAGGGCCAGCCGGTGGATATCGAAGGCTACTTCCATCCCAGCGGTGAGCTGGCAAGCCAGGCCATGCGTCCGAGCAAGACGCTGAACAACGCCCTGGCAATGGTCGCAGCCGACTGACGCGTTAGACCGCCGCTGTGTAAAGCCCTCGTCCGCTCGTCGGGCGGGGGTTTTTTGTCCGGCCCAGTGTGATAATTTTGATTTTTCCATGAACCCTTGCTGATCGCGCGCGTCTGATAGAGTGCACCCTTCGTGCATATAGACGTTGCCCGTCGGCCGAGAGATGATAACCCTTGCTGCTTATGTCCCATAACGACAGTTCATACCCGGAGGCGCCGTTCCTTCAAGCGGGCATGACGCGCCCCGATATGCCTGAATACGATGACGATTTGACGGTGCAGTCTGCCGAGCCTGAGCTGGCTCAGCCGCCGCTGTTCAAAGTGGTGCTGCACAACGATGACTTCACCCCGATGGAGTTTGTGATCGAAGTGCTGCAAGGCTTCTTCAACATGGACAGTGAAAAAGCCGTCCAGGTGATGCTGGCGGTGCATACCCAGGGGAAAGCGACCTGCGGAGTGTTTACCCGTGACATTGCTGAAACCAAAAGTTACCAAGTGAATGAATACGCCCGGGAGTGCGAGCACCCTTTAATGAGCGACATAGAAGCCGCCGATTGAGAACGTTGAAAAAAATCGGTAGGTGGGCTTGCAACTGTACGATTTGTACCCGATGTTGAAAGTGCCGGTCGATTAAACTGATCCGACGCAAGCCCTGGTGGCGATATGCCCTAGGTAGTAGCGAAAAGGGGACTGCCATGCTGAGCAAAGAACTTGAACTGACCCTGAACACGGCTTTCACCGTGGCGCGATCCAAGCGTCATGAGTTCATGACCGTCGAGCACCTGTTGCTGGCGCTCCTGGACAACGCATCAGCGGTGGATGTATTAAAAGCCTGCGGGGCGAATCTCGACAAGCTGCGGTCCGATTTGCAGGACTTCATCAACTCGACCACTCCTCTAATTCCTGAAGGCCAGGGCGACCGTGAAACGCAGCCGACCCTGGGCTTCCAACGAGTACTCCAGCGTGCCGTCTTCCACGTGCAGTCGTCTGGAAAAAGCGAAGTCACCGGCGCGAACGTGCTAGTGGCGATTTTCTCTGAACAGGAAAGCCAGGCGGTCTACTTCCTCAAGCAGCAGAACGTTGCCCGGGTAGACGCGGTGAACTACATCGCCCATGGCATCTCCAAGGTGTCGGGTCACGGCCCTTCACCGTCGCCGTCACAGCAGGAAGGCGAGGAAGCCGAAGAGGGCAGTGCCGAAGGCGCCGCCCATCCGCTGACCGGGTATGCCACCAACCTCAACGAGCAGGCGCGGCTGGGCAAGATCGACCCGCTGATCGGGCGCGACCATGAGCTCGAGCGCGTAGTGCAGATTCTGGCCCGTCGCCGCAAGAACAACCCGTTGCTGGTGGGTGAAGCCGGCGTCGGCAAGACGGCGGTTGCCGAAGGGCTTGCCAAGCGTATCGTCGAAGAAGACGTACCCGAAGTGATTGCCGATGCCGTGGTCTACTCGCTGGACATGGGCGCGCTGCTGGCGGGCACCAAATACCGCGGTGACTTCGAGAAACGTTTGAAGAGCCTGCTCAGCGAGCTGCGCAAACAGCCCAATGCGGTGCTGTTCATCGATGAGATTCACACGGTGATTGGCGCGGGTGCGGCGTCAGGCGGCGTCATGGATGCCTCCAACCTGCTCAAGCCACTGCTGTCGTCGGGCGAGCTGCGCTGCATTGGCTCGACGACGTTCCAGGAATTCCGCGGTATCTTTGAAAAAGACCGCGCCCTGGCGCGTCGCTTCCAGAAAGTCGACGTGATGGCGCCTTCGGTGGAAGACACCATCAAGATCCTCCAGGGGCTGCGTTCACGGTTCGAAGAGCACCACGAGCTCAAGTACACCGACGGCGCGCTGGAAAGCGCGGCACGTCTGGCGGACCGCTATATCAACGACCGCTACCTGCCCGACAAGGCCATTGACGTGATCGATGAAGCGGGCGCGCACCAGCGCTTGCTGCCACCGGAAATGCGTGCCGAAACCATCGACGTGGAACAGGTCGAGGCGGTGGTCGCATCGATTGCCCGCATTCCGCCCAAGAGCGTTTCCAGCTCGGACCGCAAGCTGCTCGAGAAGCTCGACCGCGATCTGAAAATGCTGGTGTTTGGTCAGGACGAAGCGATCGATACGCTGTCGGCGGCCATCAAGCTGTCCCGCGCCGGGCTCAAATCCCCTGACAAGCCGGTGGGTAGCTTCCTGTTTGCCGGCCCCACCGGGGTGGGCAAGACCGAGGTGGCCAAGCAGCTGTCGCACATCATGGGCATCGAGCTCGTGCGCTTCGATATGTCCGAGTACATGGAGCGTCACACCGTGTCACGCCTGATTGGTGCGCCTCCCGGCTACGTCGGCTACGACCAGGGCGGGCTGCTCACCGAGGCCGTCACCAAGCAGCCACACTGTGTGCTGTTGCTGGATGAGATCGAGAAGGCGCACCCGGAAGTCTTCAACCTGCTGCTGCAGGTGATGGACCATGGCCGTCTGACCGATAACAACGGCCGCGAGGCCGACTTCCGTCACGTCATTGTGATCATGACCTCCAACGCCGGGGCCGAGCAGGCTGCGCGGCGCTCAATCGGCTTCCAGAGCCAGGATCACTCGACCGATGCCATGGAGGTTATTCGCCGCACCTTCTCACCGGAGTTCCGCAACCGTTTGGACGGCATCATCCAGTTCCATTCGCTGCCGGTATCGGTGGTGCGCAACGTTGTCGACAAGTTCCTGATCGAACTGCAAGCGCAGCTGGATGAGAAGCGTGTTCAGCTGGAAGTCGACGATATGGCACGGGACTGGCTGGCGGATAAAGGTTACGACCCCGACATGGGGGCACGCCCGATGGCGCGTTTGATCCAGGAGAAGCTCAAGAAGCCGCTGGCAGAGATGATTCTGTTTGGCGAGCTTGCCGAGCAGGGCGGTATCGTCCACGTCAGCCTGGAAGAAGGCGAGCTGCGATTGTCCACCGAGTCGGAAATGGCCGATGCGCCCTAACGGGCGCGTCGTATAACGCCAACCACGCAGCGCCCTGTCATCGACGGGGCGTTGTCGTTTTGGCATGCTGGCATCGGTAACGCTGGGCGAGAAAGGGGGCAGGGCGCCGTAACGCCTTGCTAGGCGCCGTTAGCGCGAGCGGTAAACGATGCGGCCTTTGGAAAGATCGTAGGGCGTCAGTTCGACTTTGACTTTATCGCCGGTCAGGATGCGGATGTAGTTTTTGCGCATTTTGCCGGAGATGTGGGCCGTCACGACGTGGCCGTTTTCCAACTCAACACGGAACATGGTGTTGGGCAGGGTATCGACAATAACGCCTTCCATTTCAATATGATCTTCGCGTGCCATATAGGCAGTTCCTCACTTAATTTAACGTAATGGGTATGCTCAAAACGCTGGGCATACGGTGCTCGATGATCGGCACCGCGTCGAATAGCGCTATATTGTGCCGTAAGCCTGGCGTCAAGGCAAAAAAGCGTGGCTGATTAGTGGATTAATTCTCGCCATTGGCGGCCATCCAGCACCTCGAGCGGGGTAAAATTCTGCTTGTAGCGCATCTTGCGGCAGGCCTCTATCCAGTAGCCCAGATACAGGTGGGGCAGCCCCTTGTCGCGGGCCAGCTCAATCAAACGCAATATCGCCAGGGTGCCCAGTGAGCGCTTATCCAGGGCCTCGTCGACGCTGAAGAAGGTATAGATTGCTGAGAGGCCGTGCTCAAGCTGGTCAAACGCGGCAACGCCGACCAGCTGATCTTCCAGATACAGCTCCATCAGCTGAGCGTAGGGCTCGTCGAGGGTCAAAAACGTCCGGTACTGTTCGCGGCTGGGCGGGTACATGTCGCCATCCGCGTGGCGGTAGTGGATGTAGTCTGCATAGAGTGCGTAGTGGCGTGCATCATAGCGCGCCGGGATAATGCGCGTGGTGATGTCTTCATTACGCCGGTTAAGGCGTCGCTGAGTGCGGTTGGGGGTAAAACGTTCCACCGGTACGCGCACCGAGCGGCAGGCGTTACAGCCTTCGCAGTGCGGACGGTATAAATGGTGGCCGCTGCGCCGAAAGCCGAGCAGGGAGAGCGAGTCGTAAACGCCGGGAATCGGCGACTCCTGGGGGTCCAGAAACAGTGTGGTCGCTTCCTGGTCGGGCAGATAGCTACAGGCATGCGGCACTGTCAAAAAGAAGCGCAAATCGCGTACGAGCCGACGGGGAGCGTTGCTGCTCACTGTTTGCCTCCTGGTTCCGAAAGGGGACACCTTCAGCCTGTGAAAAGGTGCCGGTAAAAAAGCCGACGTCAGACGATCGCCGATAGCCACGGAGACGGCGGCACCGTTGGCGCAAACTCCGGGGAGGCGGCAACGCTGAAAGCAGCGCCGGGCAACCACTTCTCAAGATAGCTGATGAATGTCGCGCGGGCGACTGTTGTCGCGCCCAGGCTTGCCAGGTGCGGCGTGTGCATCTGGCAGTCGATCAGCTTGCCATCGTGGTCGCGCATGGCGCGGGTAAGGTGAGCCAGGGCCACTTTTGAAGCGTCGGGGACGCGGGAAAACATTGACTCGCCGAAAAACACCGGGCCCATGGCGATCCCATAAAGCCCGCCGACCAGACGCCCGTGTAGGTGCACCTCGATACTGTGGGCAATGCCCTGCGCATGCAGGTCACAGTAGGCCTGGTACATGTCATCGGTGATCCAGGTGCCGGCTTCGCCGTCCCTTGGCGCGGCGCAGGCGTCGATCACCTGGCTGAAATATTGGTCCACGGTAATGTCAAACCCCGCATTGCGCAGCTTTTTTGTTAAGCTGCGGCGCTGCTTAAATTGCTCGGGTAGGAGTATCATGCGGGGGTCAGGGCTCCACCACAGGATGGGGTCATGGTCGCTGAACCAGGGAAAGATGCCGCGCCGGTACGCCTCCACCAGCCAGCCTGGAGACAATTCGCCGCCCGCCGCCAGCAGGCCGTTAGGCGAATCCAGGGCTGTGGTAACGGCAGGAAAGTAAGGCATTGGCGAGGAAAGCCAAGGTAGCATGGAGTGCTCCGGTCAGTCGCGACGGTAACAGTGACGGTAACAAGGACGAGTCGAGTGGCCCCTGTGACGGCAGCAGGATGCTCGGTATGATACAAACTCGCAAGTGGATTAACGACGCCATCGGGTGCAAAAGGGAGAGTCGCTTGAAAGTGAATAAAGCGGTCGACAAGCGAACACAGCGTAATACGCGCCAAAGTGGGTCTTCAGGACGGGTCAACGCCGCCAAGGATAAGGCCCGTCGGGTTGGGTTACGCCTGCAGGGTGCCGCACGCGATGGCGTGGTGGTGGCGCTGCTGGCGATATGTACGTTTTTATTACTGGCCCTGTTCAGTTATTCGCCGTCGGACCCGGGCTGGTCCTCTCAGGGGCCGGAAACCGCGGTCAACAACTGGATGGGCCCGGTGGGGGCCTGGCTGGCTGACGTTCTGTATTCGCTGCTCGGGGCCAGTGCGCTCTGGTGGCCGGGTATGGTCGGTTATCTGGCCTGGTGGCTGGTGCGCTCGCGCCAGGTGCGCTTTGAGCTGGACCCGATCGCCGTGGCGGTGCGCGCCGGGGGCATGATGTTGTTGATGTTCGGCACCACTATGCTCGGCGCGCTGCACTTTTATAACCCCGATAGCGTGTTGCCCTATGCATCGGGCGGGATTCTGGGCGAGGGCCTGGTGGGCGCATTGCGCCCGCTGGTCAGTAGCGGCGGCGTTGGTTTGATTGCCGCGGCGCTTATCCTGAGCGGTTTTCCGCTGTTCAGCGGCATGTCCTGGCTGCAGGTGGCCGACGAGGTGGGCCGCCGATTGTGCCGCTTGGGTGGCTGGTGGTCGGCGCGCCGTCAGGCACGCCGCGAGCGGGCCAAGCAGCGTGCCGCCGCACGCCCGACGCCAGCGCCGTCGCGGCGTTCGGCTGTGCCCGAGCCTGATCCAGAAAGCAAGTCTGAAAGTGAGCCGGAAAGTAAACCAGCGCCCAGCGCCAAGCCCAAGCGCCGCGAACCCGGCATGACCAGTGCCCTGGCCGAGGCCGACGCGAAGGCCGACGACGCGCCCTCGGCACGGGACGACGTCACGGATACCTCGATTCCCTGGTCGGCCGCCGCGCAAACACCCTCGGCGACGGCCTTCAAGGCGACGCCGACGTCGCGAGCGCCCGAGCCCGAGAAACACACGGCTTCGCCATCCGCCGAGGAAACCAAGGCCCCGGCTCCGGAGGCATCGTCGCCGTCGCCGTCGCCCGTTATCAAGCCTGAGACTGAAACGGCGTCCACGCCACGTGATAACGCCGCTGAGTCAACGCTCACCTCGCCCTTTGCGGCTAAACCAGCATCCTCCGAGGAGGCTGAGGCCAGCGAATCTTTACCGTTGCGGGCTTCGCGTCGCCACGCGGAAGACACGGACGCGCCTTCTTCCACGCCGCTGTCCACTGCCGAAAATGATACCGACGACGATGAACCCGTCGCGCCGCCCGCGTTAAGCGCTGAGCGGCCTAAAGAGCGGGTGCCCGAGGTCGTGCCCGAGCCAGTGTGGGACGATGACGACGATGAACCCGAGGCCTTGACACCGCCGCCGGCGCGCCATGAGCCGACCTTCAGCCCGGACGCCGTCGAGGAAGAGGAAAGCGATAGCGGCCCGGCGCTGTGGACGGTGGAGCACCTGCAAAACCAGCGCCCGGCGTACGACGATATTCCCGACCCCGAAGGCGACGTGCCCAGCCTGCGCCTGTTGACTCCGGCGGAGCCGCATCAGCCCAACTACACCGATGAGCAGCTGGCGGATATGGCCGAGCTTCTTGAAGTGCGGCTGCGCGAATACGGGGTGAAAGCGGAAGTGGTCGATACCTGGCCGGGGCCCGTTATCACGCGCTTTGAAATCAAGCCTGCCGCCGGCGTCAAGGTATCCAAGATCAGCAACCTCGCCAAGGACCTGGCGCGCTCGCTGATGGTCAAGAGCGTGCGCGTGGTCGAGGTGATCCCGGGGCGCCCGACGGTGGGGATCGAGATTCCCAACCCGCACCGGGCGATGATCCGGCTGCGTGAAGTGATCGATTCCGAGCGCTATCAGCAGGAAACCTCGCCGCTGACCATGGCCCTGGGCCAGGATATCGGCGGCGGCCCGGTGGTGGCCAACCTGGGTAAGATGCCCCACTTGCTGGTGGCCGGCACCACCGGCTCGGGCAAGTCGGTGGGCGTCAATGCGATGTTGATCTCGATGCTGCTCAAGGCCACGCCGGACGAGCTGAAGCTGATCATGGTCGACCCCAAGATGCTGGAACTGTCAGTCTACGACGGCATTCCGCACCTGCTGGCGCCGGTGGTCACCGACATGAAAGAAGCCGCCAACAGCCTGCGCTGGTGCGTGGCCGAAATGGAGCGTCGCTACAAGCTGATGGCCGCCATGGGCGTGCGTAACATAGCCGGCTTTAATGCCCGCCTGGACGAGGCCGAGCGCGCTGGCGCCCAGGTGGCAGACCCGCTATGGGAGCCGCAGCCCTGGGAGATGCACCAGACACCGCCGATACTCGAGAAGCTGCCCTACATCGTGGTGGTGATCGACGAATTTGCCGACATGTTCATGATCGTGGGCAAGAAGGTCGAGGAGCTCATCGCGCGTCTGGCCCAGAAGGCCCGCGCGGCGGGGATACACCTGATTCTTGCCACCCAGCGCCCGTCGGTGGACGTAGTGACCGGCTTGATCAAGGCCAATATTCCCTCGCGGATGGCCTTCCAGGTGTCGTCGCGCATCGATTCGCGCACGATTCTCGATCAGGGCGGCGCAGAAAGCCTGCTCGGCCACGGCGATATGCTGTATCTGCCCGCTGGGTCGGGGCCGCCCAATCGTATTCACGGCGCCTTTGTCGACGACGACGAAGTGCACCGCGTCGTGGATGACTGGAAGCGACGCGGCGAGCCGGAGTACATCGAGGAAATTCTTTCCGGCGGCGTGACCGCGGACGCCCTCGCCGGGCTAGAGGCCGAGGGCGGCGACAGCGACGACGCCGAGCAGGATGCGCTCTACGACGAGGCGGTGCAGTTCGTCACCCAAACCCGCAAGGCGTCGATTTCCGCCGTGCAGCGGCGCTTTAAAATTGGCTATAACCGCGCCGCGCGACTGGTGGAAGCCATGGAAGGCGCCGGCGTGGTGTCCTCCATGGGCACCAACGGCGCCCGAGAAGTGCTGGCACCACCCCCGGTAGGTCAGTAAGCAATCGTGCAATAAGCGTGAAAATAGCGTCGTCTGTGAAACCAGGCGACGATTTGCGCGTCTCAATAGCTACACGGACGGTTATGCCGACCCACTACACGATATGTTTACTCGTTACGTTCATTTGGCAAGGTTGCCTAGGGAGATCGCATGCGCGATACGCAAACTCGACGTCCTTCATCGTTAGCGCTGGCCGCCAGCGCGCTGGGATTGACACTCACGGCGCCGCTGGCAATGGCCAGCGACGCCGCCGAACGCTTGACCGAGAGGCTCGACCCGTTGGAGAGCTATCAGGCCTCCTTTGAGCAACAGATTCTCGACGGCAGCGGCGAGCGTTTACAGGATGCCCGCGGCGAAATGTGGCTGGCGCGCCCCGGCATGCTGCGCTGGGAAGTCGAAGCTCCTTATACGCAAACCGTGGTATCGGATGGCGATGAGGTGTATCTCTACGACCCCGATCTAGAGCAGGTGACCGTGCAGGCGCTGGATGACCGTGTCACCCATACACCGGCACTGCTTCTCTCCGGCCGCGTCAGCGAGCTGACCGAGAGCTATGAGGTGGAATACGAGGAAGATGGCGGTGATGACGTTTTCACACTGGTGCCCACCTCGGCGGAAACCCTGTTCGAGCAGCTGCAAATGACCTTCGACGGCGATATGCTCACCGAATTGTGGATGACCGACAGCACCGGCCAGCGCACGGCGATTGTGTTCAGTGATGCGGTCCGCAACGAGCAGATTGACGACGAGCGCTTCGAGTTCGAGATCCCCGATGGGGCCGACGTTATTCGCGAAGACACCCGCTAACCGGCCTTCCCGCCAAGCGCCGAGCGATGCACTTCACCATGAGGTCGATCAGGTATCCGATGCCTGGTCGGCCTCTTTGTCTTGGGCATCGCGCCACGCCATGATCTCGGCAAAGCGCTTTTCCTGACCAAAGGCGCTGGGCTGATAAAACGCCTGCCTGGGCAGCGCTTCCGGCCAGCAGTCGTGGGCGCTGCCTGCAGGATAGCCGTCGGGCTCGTTGTGCGCGTAGCGGTAGCCGTCGCCGTGGCCGAGCTGCTCCATGAGCTTGGTGGGGGCATTGCGCAGGTAGGTCGGCACCTCAACCTGGGGCTGTTGGCTGACAAACTGTTTTGCCTTGTTCCACGCCTGATCGATGCGGTTGCTTTTGGGCGCCACCGCCAGATGAATCGCCGCATGGGCAATCGCTCGCTGGCCCTCGTAGTCGCCGAGTCGCCGATAGGCGTCCCAGGCCGCCATCACCAGCGGCAGCGCCCGTGGGTCGGCGTTGCCCACGTCTTCCGAGGCGATGGCGCTGAGCCGGCGCACCACGTCAAGCGGGTCGCCGCCGCCCTGCATAAAGCGCGCCATGTAGAGCAGCGCGGCATCCGGGCGTGACGAGCGGATCGACTTGTGAATCGCCGAGAGCAGGTCGTAGTAGGCCTCGCCCTGCTTATCGAACGCGCTGGCCTGATGGCCGATCACATCGGCAAGGACGCTTTCGGGCAGGCTCTCGCCGCCGGCTTCCTGGGTGGTGAAGTCGCAGGCGGTTTCCAGCAGTCCCAGCGCACGGCGGGCATCCCCGGCGCTTGCCTTGGCCAAGGCGTTCAATACCGACGCCTCCACCTTGATGCTGCGCTTGCCTAGCCCGCGTTCCGGGTCGTCCAGCGCCTGTTGCATCACGCTGATGAGTTCGTCCTGAGTCAGGGATTTCAATACGTAGACCCGTGCCCGCGAGAGCAGCGCCGAGTTGACCTCGAACGACGGGTTTTCGGTGGTCGCGCCAATCAGGGTCAACAGGCCGGACTCCACATGGGGCAGCAGCGCATCCTGCTGGCTCTTGTTCAATCGGTGAATCTCATCTAAAAAGAGTATGAGCGACGAACTGAGTTGCTGGGCGCGTTCGACGACCGCGCGAATATCCTTTACCCCCGCCATCACCGCACTCAGCTGCTCCAGATGCGCATTGGACGCATGCGCCAGTAGTTCGGCCAGCGTGGTTTTGCCTACCCCTGGGGGGCCCCATAAAATCATCGAACGTACGACACCCGACTCTGCCATCCGGCGAAGCGGTTTGTCCGGCCCCACCAGCGCCTGTTGACCAACGTAGTCTTCCAGCCGGCGCGGGCGCATGCGGTAGGCAAGGGGGGCGTCGTCGGCAGGGGTTGCGCTGCTGAAAAGATCCATGGAAGCTCCGTTGAACACTGGCCCATCGGTTGGGTCTGTCATCATAAAGTGTATGGTAAAGGGTGTCTGCTCAGACTACCTTTGGCGTAAGACGATAAAGGAGACGGCTCAATGTTAAACCAACTGCGTTTAGATCATGCCAACATGGCCAGGATGCTGCACGTCCTGCAGCTCAAGCATAAAGCCTTGGTTCAGGGCGAGCGCCCCAATTTTCAACTGATGCGCGAGGTGGTGGATTACATTCTGTCGTATATGGACAGCTTTGCCGGGCCGTTGGAGCAAATTTGCGTCGAACGTCTGCGCAAGGATGCCCCCGAACATACGCCGCTAACCGAAAAGATGGCTGAGGAGTACCGTCAGCTAAAACCTCGTTTAAAGCAGCTATCCAACGATATCGATATGATTCTGATGGATAATGTGCTGCCCATGGATGCGTTTGCCAGCGACTTGAAAGCCTATCTGGAGGCGCACCGTGCCTACTTGCGCCAGGAGCGTGAAGAGCTGTTTCCACTGATTGACAAGCACTTCAGCGAAGATGACATGGAAGCGCTCAAGCAGTCGTTACCGGCGGATGCTCAGCCATCTCTCGAGCGTCTGCAGCTCGCCTACCCCGAACTTTATGCTGAGCTGCGCGGCGCCGAAGTGCCCAATGTCTAGGTTCTGCCGGTAACTGTGGTCACGACGCCTTATCAGCCACCGCGTGCGTGTTAAACTACCCACCTCAATTAAGCTGAGCGGGCAAAAGGACAGGGGTGATGGTGGCAGCGCGTAATCGCGGTGGCGTGGCAGCATGAGGCAAGGACCGGTGCTGATTTTTGATTCCGGCGTGGGGGGGCTGTCGGTAGCGTCGGCGCTACGCGAGCACTATCCCCACGCCGGTTTTTGTTACGCCTGTGATAACGCCTGGCTGCCGTATGGCCTACGTGATGACGCTACCCTGGCCGAGCGTATTGTGACGGTTTGCCTGGCCGCCGTGGCGGCTTGTCGGCCCAGCGTGCTGGTGGTGGCGTGCAATACCGCGAGTACCCTGGCGCTTGAAAATCTGCGATGGCATCTGAGCATTCCCGTGGTGGGTACCGTGCCCGCGATAAAACCGGCAGCGGCCCTCAGCCGCACTCGCCATATCGGCTTGCTGGCGACCAGAGCCACCGTCGGCCGTCCCTACACTCAGGAACTGATCAGCCGTTTTGCCAGCGACTGTGTGGTCACCAAGGTGGCCGCAGACGCCCTGGTCAGCGAAGCCGAAGCCTGGCTGGCGGGCCGGTCGCCGGACACGGTGCGCATGCACGCCGCCTTGGCCCCGCTCTGGCATGCCGCTCAGCCAGAAGAAAAGTCACAAGCGCTGGACACCCCGGTCCTTGATACGGTCGTACTCGGCTGTACGCATTTTCCGCTCCTGAAGCCATGGCTTGCCGAGCTTGCCCCTATACCGCTTAACTGGGTCGACTCCGGAGATGCCATCGCCCGTCGGGTGGGGCAGGTGGCCGCGCCGCTGATGTCGAGCAAGCCCGACGGGCGCTGTTTTACCACGGCCCAGGCCGTTGCGTTGAGCGCGGGCCTGGCACGCTATGGTTTTCATCCCGCACAGCCTTTATCCCTCATGTAGTCACCGCTTATTCATCATCGCGTCGATGATGTCACCTTTACCTGGATAAGATGAAAAGGAGCCGCCTTGGCTATCCCCGTTGTTGACCCCGACCGCTACGGCGAACAGTTAGCCGACAAGTGTGCCTATGTCGAACGCCTTTTTGCGTCTTTCGAGCCGCCGGAGATGGAGGTCTTTGCCTCACCGCCCAGTCATTACCGCCAGCGCTGCGAGTTTCGTATCTGGCACGAGGGCGATGATCTTTTCTACGCCATGTTCGAGGTAACCCCGGGCGATCCCAAGAGCAAGCGGGTCATCCGACTTGACCAGTTTCCGGTGGCCAGCGAGTCGATCAACCGGCTGATGCCGGCGTTACGTGCCGCCTTCCTGGCAAGCGATGAGCTGCGCCGTCGGCTGTTTCAGGTCGAGTTCCTGACCACGCTCTCCGGCGAAGCGCTGGTCACACTGATCTACCACCGACCGCTGGGGAATGCCTGGGAGGCTGAGGCTCGCGCCCTCGAAGCGGAGTTGGGCATCATGATCATCGGCCGCTCGCGCAAGCAGCGTCTGGTGCTCACCCGCGACCACGTCTGGGAGCGATTGCAGGTGGATGGCCGCACGCTGCACTATCAGCAGGTCGAAAACAGCTTTACCCAGCCCAATGCGCATATCTGCCAGGCGATGCTTGGCTGGGCAAGCGACGTCACGGCGGGTCGTCAGCAGGAAGATCTGGTCGAGCTTTACTGCGGCAACGGCAACTTTACCATTGCGCTGGCGCAGAATTTTCGCCGCGTGCTGGCCACCGAAATCTCGCGCACCTCGGTGGCCAGTGCCAACGTCAATCTTGAGGCCAACGGCGTGACCAACGCCCAGGTGGCCAGAATGTCCGCCGAGGACTTCGCCCAGGCGCTCAAGGGCGAAAAGACCGGTCGCCGCGTGGCGGAGATGGGGCTTGAATCCTATGACTTTTCAACGGTGCTGGTGGACCCGCCCCGCGCCGGCCTTGACCAACAAAGTTGCCGTCAGCTCAGCGAGTACGCGCATATCGTCTATATTTCATGCAACCCGGTGACGTTGGCGGAAAACCTGGCCCAGTTGACGCACACCCACGACATCGTGCGTTTTGCATTGTTTGACCAGTTCCCGTTTACCGCCCATTGTGAATGTGGGGTGTGGCTAACGCGGCGCTGACCGTCAGGGATGATGCAAAAGTGGTATGCGCTATGAGTAAGCAGACAGATGGCTAGGGCGATATCAGCGGGTAGCGTAAGCTGACCCTATATTGGCCTAAAGGCCTATTGTCCTTCGTTTTTTGGCCAGCTGATGGCCCCGGCAGCAGAGGTGATGGATGCATTACGTTGCGATTGAAGAAAGTCGGCAGGATTTACTCAAGCAGCTACAGGAGCGGCTGCATGACCGCTTGGAGCCGACCCGCGCTGCGGCCGTTGATGCCTTTGCGCGACACTTCTACGCGACGGTGCCAGTGGAAGACCTCATCGACCGCCGCCTTGACGACCTTTACGGGGCGACGCTGTCGATCTGGCAGTTCCTGCAGAACCACGATCCTAAAAGCCCCAAGATCCGGGTATTCAATCCCGATTTCGAAGAGCACGGCTGGCAGTCCACCCACACCTTTGTGGCGGTCCTGCACGAAGATATGCCGTTTCTGGTCGACTCGGTGCGCATCGAGCTGAACCGTCGCGGTCTGACGGTGCACGCGATTCAAAATTCCGTGCTGGCGGTGGGGCGGAATTCTGACCACCAACTGCAGACAATGAGTTCGCCTCGCGACGCCAAGGCGAACGAGGCACGTGAATCGCTGATCGTGATCGAGGTCGATCGCCACACCGATCCCGAGCTGCTCGAGACCATCGAGCACAACCTGCACGATGTCCTACGCGACGTGCGCACCGCCGTACGCGACTTCGATGCAATGTGCGAGCAGATCCGCGGGTCCATTCAGGAACTGGAAAAGAACTGCCCGCCGCAAATCGATCCCGACGACCACGAGGAAGCCATCGCCTTTCTGGAATGGCTGCTTAAGGATAACTTCACCTTCCTTGGCTACGACGAGTACCAGCTGAAAGACGATGAGTTAACCCGCGATCCCGATAGCCTGCTGGGGGTCTTCCGGCTGGACCAGCCGCGCTACCACGAGCGCATTCGCACCGAAGAAGGCATCGGCGAAGACAACGCCTACGTGCTGGTGCCGCAGCTGCTGTCGTTTGCCAAAAGCGCCCATCACTCACGGGTTCACCGGCCGACCTACCCGGATTACATCACCGTCGACCGCTACGACGACCATGGCAATGTGATCGGCGAGCGGCGTTTCTTTGGGTTGTTCACGGCCACGGTTTACAACGAGTCGCCGCGCAATATTCCGCTGCTGCGCCGCAAGCTCAAGGCGGTGATGGATATCGCCGGTTTCAACCCTCAGGGGCATAACGGCAAGCAGCTGTTGCAGGTACTGGAAGTCTACCCGCGCGACGATCTCTTCCAGATGAATACCGAGGCGCTGGCCAGTACCGCGCTTGGCATTCTCAATATCCGCGAACGTCGCCAGGTCCGGCTGTTCATTCGTGCCGACGTCAGCGGCAAGTTCTATTCCTGTCTGGTGTTTGTGCCGCGGGATGTGTTTTCCACCGATCTGCGTCAACGTATCCAGCAGATGCTGTGCGAAGAGCTGGACGCGCGCTTTGGCGACTTCAACACCTACCTGTCGGAATCGGTACTGGCGCGTATCCAGCTGATTCTGCGCTTCAACGGCGACGCCCCCAGCGAGTACGACCTCAAACGCCTGGAAAGCAAGGTCGCCCGTCTGGCGCGCAGCTGGCGCGACGACCTGCAGGCCGCGATGATCGAAGGGTTCGGCGAGGAGCGCGCCAACCTCCTGATGGAGCAGTTCCACGAAGCGTTTTCTGCCAGTTACCGCGAGGATTTTTCCGCGCGTACGGCGGTGTTCGATATCCAGCACCTGCTGACCCTGGACAGCGGCGATGACCTCTCGCTGTCGCTCTACCGGCCGCTGGAAGAGCAGGGCGGCGGGGTCAACCTGAAGCTGTTCCACCGGGCCACGCAGATTCCGCTTTCCGACGTACTGCCGATGATGGAAAACCTCGGCCTGCGGGTTATCGGCGAGCGTCCCTACGATATCAACGGTCCCCAGCAGCGCTACTGGATTCATGATTTCGAGCTTGAGCACAGTGGCGCCGAGGTCAGCCTGTCGGACATGCGCGAAACCTTCAGCGAGGCGTTCAAGCGAATCTGGGCCGGTGAAGCCGATAACGACGCCTTCAACCGCCTGATCATTGGCGCCGGGCTGGACTGGCGGGAAGTCGCCATGCTGCGCGGCTATGCCCGTTACCTGAAGCAGATCCGCTTCGGCATGTCCCAGGACTACATCGCCACGACGCTGGCCAATTACCCGGCGATCACCCAGACGCTGGTGGAGCTGTTCCAGCAGCGCTTCGACCCCAGCCTGGACGACCACGACACCAGCGACTGCGTGGCGCGCATTCACGAACATCTGGAAGCCGTCGCCAGCCTCAACGATGATCAGCTGCTGCGCCGTTTCATGGAGCTGATCCAGGCGACGCTGCGCACCAACTACTACCAGCAAAGCGAAAACGGTCGCCCCAAGGACTATATCGCCTACAAGCTCGAGCCTTCCAAGGTGACCGGCATGCCCAAGCCGCGCCCGGCGTTCGAGATTTTCGTCTGCTCGCCACGGGTCGAGGGTGTCCACCTGCGCGGCGGCAAGGTGGCGCGCGGGGGGCTGCGTTGGTCTGACCGTCACGAGGATTTCCGTACCGAAGTGCTCGGCCTGGTCAAGGCGCAGCAGGTCAAGAACGCAGTGATCGTGCCTGTCGGCGCCAAAGGCGGGTTCGTCTGCAAGCGCATGCCGGAAAACGCCGATCGTGAAACCCAGCAGAAAGAGGGCATCGCCTGCTATCAGCTGTTCATTCGCGCGCTGCTGGACGTGACTGACAACCTGGTGGCGGGAGATGTGGTACCACCCGAGAGCGTGGTGCGCCACGACGAAGACGACGCCTATCTGGTAGTCGCCGCCGACAAGGGCACCGCCACCTTCTCGGATATCGCCAACGAGATCTCGCTGGAGTACGGCCACTGGCTGGGCGATGCCTTCGCCTCCGGCGGCGCCAATGGCTACGACCACAAGAAGATGGGGATCACCGCCCGCGGGGCCTGGGAATCGGTGAAACGCCACTTCAAGAACCTGGACCTGGACACCCAGCGCGACGAGTTCAGCGTCATTGGCATCGGCGACATGGCCGGCGACGTGTTCGGCAATGGCATGTTGCTGTCGGACAAGATCCAACTGGTGGGCGCCTTCAACCACCTGCACATTTTCGTCGACCCAACCCCGGATGCCGCGGCGACCTTTGCCGAACGCCAGCGGCTGTTCGACCTGCCGCGCTCCAGCTGGGAGGATTACGATCAGTCGCTGATCTCCGAGGGCGGCGGCATCTTCAGCCGCAGCGCCAAATCGATTGCCATTACCCCTGAAATGCGTGCCACTTTTGGCATTGACGAACCCCGGCTGTCGCCCAACGAACTGATCCGCGCGATGCTCGTCTCCAAGGTCGACCTGATCTGGAACGGCGGGATCGGTACCTACGTGAAAGGCTCCGAAGAGACCGATGCAGACGTCGGCGACAAGGCCAACGACGCGCTGCGCATCAACGGTAATGACCTCAACTGCCGCGTGGTCGGCGAGGGCGGTAACCTGGGCCTGACCCAGCGGGGACGGATGGAAGCCGCTGCCAAGGGCGTGCGGGTTTACACCGACTTTATCGACAACGCCGGGGGCGTCAACTGCTCCGACCACGAGGTCAACATCAAGATTCTGATCGATGAAGTGGTCAAGCGCGGCGATATGACCGACAAGCAGCGCAACCAGCTGCTTGCCGAAATGACCGACGAGGTAGCTGATCTGGTGATTCTGGATAACTACCGCCAGACCCAGGCGCTGGATCTCTCAGCCATTCTTTCCGAGCAGGGCATGGGCCCTTACCGGCGCTTCATCAGCGAGCTGGAGTCGGCCGGGCAGATCGATCGTGAGCTGGAATTCCTGCCCACCGACGACGTGCTCAAGGAGCGCGCCAGTCAGCAGCAGGGAATGCGCCTGCCGGAGCTCTCGGTGCTGATTTCCTACGCCAAGAGTACGCTGAAAGGCGACCTGATCACCTCCGAGGTGCCCGACGACCCCTATATCCATCGCCATCTTGAGCGGCTGTTCCCGGCGGTGCTGACCGAGCGCTACCAGCCCGAAATGTACGACCACCGTCTGAAGCGCGAAATCGTCGCTACCCAGGTAGCCAACGATCTGGTCGATCACATGGGCATCGTCTTCGTGCGTCGGCTGATGGACTCTACCGGGGCCGGCCGGGCGGATATCGCCCGTGCTTACGTGGTCGCCCGGGACAGCTTCAACCTGCCTGCGCTGTGGAGCGAGCTGGAAGCGCTGGATAATCAGGTGCCCAACCGCGTGCAGTACGCGATGATGCTCGATCTGATGCGCATGATCCGCCGCGCGACACGCTGGTTCCTGCGTCAGCACATGGGTCTGTCGACCCAGGACACCATTGACTACTTCCGCCCCCGCCTGTCGCAGCTGCAGGAGGGTATCGACGAGCTGCTCAGCGGCGAAGAGCTGGCCGCCTGGCAGCAGCGCTTTGAAGAGCTTCAGCAGGCCGGTGTGCCGGACGCCCTGGCGTCGACCGTGGCCGCGGCGCCCAGCCTGTATGCGGGTCTCGGTATCATCCAGGCGGCGCGGTCCACCAACGAGAAACCCCAGCGGGTGGCCGAGGTGTTCTACGAGATTGGCAGCCGCCTCGAGCTGCCCTGGATGATCCAGCAGGTCACCCAGCTAGAGGTGCGCGACGCCTGGCAGGCCCAGGCGCGGGAAACCTTCCGCGACGACATCGATCGCCAGCAGTTGGCGCTGACCACCAGTGTGCTCAAGCTGGAAGCGGGCAGCCGCGATACCCAGGAGCGGGTTGCCCAGTGGCTGGAGCAGCATGCGGACCTGCATCGCCGCTGGTGCCGCCTTATCGACGAGGTGCCTGGTGGCAGCGAAGGCGGCTTTGCATTGTTCGCCGTCGCCATTCGTGAGCTGGTCGACCTGGCGGAAAGCGACAGCGAAAGCTAGTCGCCGTTGACGTCATGACGCAGCGCGCCCTGGTTCTCCACCAGGGCGCGCTTTTTTACGTTACAATGGCGCCCGCTTTAATGCCGCCCGCTTCAAGAGACCTGCCATGTACGCCCTTGCTCGCTCGCTGTTATTTCGCCTCGACCCTGAAACCGCTCACGGTATTGCGCTGGGCACCCTGGACTCGCTGCATCGGGTGAGGAGCGTCAAGCGACTGGTGGGGGCGCCGGTGGATGACCCGGTCGAGCTGATGGGGCTGCGCTTTGCCAACCGCGTCGGCCTGGCGGCGGGGCTGGATAAAAACGCCGATCACCTGGATGCACTGGGTGAGCTTGGCTTCGGGTTTATCGAGGTCGGCACGGTGACGCCAGAGGCCCAGCCGGGCAACCCCAAACCGCGCATGTTTCGGCTGGCGGGGCACGAGGCGATCATCAACCGCTTCGGGTTCAATAACCGTGGCGTTGCGCATCTGGTTGCGCAGGTGAAAAAGCGTCATTACGACGGCGTGGTGGGCATCAACATCGGCAAGAACCTGACCACCTCGGTAGACGCGGCGCTTGACGACTATCTGGCCTGTCTGGAAGCGGTTCACGGGGTCGCCGATTACGTGACCGTGAATATCTCCTCGCCCAATACGCCGGGGCTGCGCACGCTGCAGTTTGGTGCCCAGCTGGATGGACTTTTAGGGCCCATCAGGGCGCGTAGCCTGGCCCTTGATGAGCACGTTGGCCGTCGGGTGCCGCTGCTGGTGAAAATCGCCCCGGATATGACCGACGAGGAGGTGGCGCTGGTGGCGGGCAGCATCGAGCGCAATGGCTTCGATGGGGTTATCGCCACCAACACCACGGTGTCTCGGGAAGGGGTGCAGGGCGACCCGCAGGCGGACGAAGCCGGAGGGCTTTCGGGTAAGCCGGTATTTGAAGCGTCGAACCGGGTGATCCGATTATTGCGTGAGCAGTTGCCTGCGCTGCCGATTATTGGCGTGGGAGGCATCGACAGCGGCGAGGCCGCCATTGCCAAGCGCGCTGCCGGTGCGGATCTGGTGCAGCTCTATTCGGGGCTGATATACCGCGGGCCAAAGCTGGTAAGCGAATGTGCCAAGGCGTTGAAGGAGCAGTAAAAAGCCCGCTGGCTTGAGCGGGCTTATGCTATGTTCAAAATTAAGGTAAAGGGTTAAGTCATTACCATGGGATTTTTGTGGATGCCGGACACACCGGTCATGCCGTCCCATTGGTCGCCGCGACCTTCACGCCAACCGCTCATCCAGTATTCGCGTAAATTGACCTCTTGACTGGGACAATCATCACGGGAGCGACCCGTAATGCCCGCTTTGTAGCCGTGGACATAAGCCCGCTGGAAGCGATCACGTTTTTGTCGTTTCATTGGCTAACCTCTTTTTCATGAAAGCCTTTGAGAAGAAATAACGGGGGACGTGATACAGGGCCAACCGCCCCTATGTCTCGCCGCCACTATTTCGAGAGCTGACCTCAAGAGTGAACCGCCACGCCGACGAAACGGTCTAGCACTCACGTGCTGAACCCACCGGACGGCTGGTTCGTTAACGCCATAGGTCGTTGAGACCCTGACAGGCAACGCATGCGTTTTCAGTAGCTACTCTCTTATTGTTAGACCATGATGGGGTCACTTGTCGACCATCAAATTGTCATAAGACGTAAACTCATTTGCCATATATAGGAAATACGCGCGGTTACGCGCAGCCATTATGATGACCGAGTCGAGCCCAACCGCCCCCTTCAACCTGCTGGCGACGTGTCCCAAGGGCATCGAGAGCCTGCTTGCCGACGAACTGGCAGCGCTGGGCGCCACCCCCGGTAAAACCACCGTGGCAGGCGTCTATTTCACGGCGGATCAGTCCGTCGCCTACCGTGTCTGCCTGTGGTCGCGGCTTGCCAACCGCATTGTCCTGATCCTTGCGCGTGAGCCGATGATCGAGACCCCCGAGCAGCTGCGCGACGTGGTCGCACGGCTAGACTGGACCCGGCAAATAGCCCCGGGCAAGACCCTGGCGGTGGACTTTCATGGCCGCAGCGAGCATATCCGCCACACGCGCTTTGGCGCCCAGACCGTCAAGGACGGCGTGGTGGACGCATTGCAGCTGGCCGGCCAGGAACGCCCCACGATTGATACCAAGACCCCGCACCTGCGCCTTTATGCCCACCTGCACCGGGCCAACGCGACACTGGGTATCGACCTCTCGGGGGAAAGCCTGCACCGGCGTGGCTACCGGCGCGACGTGGGCCACGCACCGCTGAAAGAAAACCTGGCCGCGGCACTGCTGGTGCGCGCCGGCTGGCCGGAGCGTGCCAAAGCGGGCGAACCGCTGATCGACCCGCTGTGCGGCGCGGGAACCCTGCTAATCGAGGCCGGACTGATGGCCGCCGACCAAGCGCCTAACCTGCACCGCGAGCGTTTTGGTTTTCACGGCTGGGCGGGCCACGACGAAGCGCTCTGGCATGAGTTGAAACGCGAGGCCGACGCCCGAGCATCGATTGGCCGCAAGCGCTGCAAGACCCATCTCGCAGGCTTCGATGAAAGCCCGGCGGCGCTGTCGGCCGCCAAGGCCAACGCCATGCGCGCCGGTATTCCGGCGCTGATTCATCTCCACGGCCAAAGGCTTTCACAGTTGACGCGGCCTGCAGAGCTGACCGCCGAACAGGGGCTATTGATCACCAACCCGCCCTACGGCGAACGCCTGGGCGAACTGCCCGAGCTGGTGCAGCTCTACGCACAGCTGGGTGACAAGGCCAAGGCGCTGTTCCCCGGGTGGACGCTTGCGGTGTTCACCGGCAATCCGGACCTCGGCCACCGTCTCGGTCTGCGCGCCCATAAGCAGTACGCGCTGAAAAACGGCGCGCTGGACGCCAAGCTGTTGTTGATGGCCATTGACCCCCATACTCCGCAGGATACGGCAGGCGCTGAGTCCCCTGGCACTGAAGCGAGCACCGCACCCAAGGTATCGGACAATGCGCAGATGTTTGCCAACCGGCTGGCCAAAAACCAGAAGCGGCTAAAAAAGTGGCTGAAGCAAAGCGGTGAAAGTTGCTACCGGCTGTACGATGCCGATATGCCGGAATACGCCCTGGCGGTCGATCGGTACGCCGATCGAGTCCATGTACAGGAATACGCCGCGCCGCGTTCGGTGGACCCCGCTCAGGCACAAAAGCGTCTGTTCGATGCGCTGGAAGTCATGCCCGATGCACTGGGCGTCGACCCCGGCAAGATTCATGTCAAGCGCCGCGAGCGGCAAACCGGCAGCGCCCAGTACCAGAAGCGCGAGGCCAGCGGCGAGCGCTTCGAGGTACAAGAGGGCCCTGCTCGGGTGTGGGTGAACCTGCGCGATTACCTGGATACCGGGCTGTTCCTCGACCATCGCCCCGTACGGCGGATGCTGGGTGAGATGGCCGATGGCAAACGCTTCCTGAACCTGTTCTGTTATACCGCTACCGCCACCGTACAGGCCGCCCTGGGCGGTGCCAGCGACAGCGTCAGCGTGGATATGTCCAATACCTACCTGGAATGGGCGCGGGATAACTTTGCCCTTAACAAGTTGGATCCGCGGCTGCATCGGGTGGTGCGTGACGACTGCTTCCGCTGGCTGGAAACCGCCAACGCCGAGTTCGATCTGATTTTCATGGACCCGCCGACGTTTTCCAATTCCAAGAAGATGCGCGATACGCTGGACGTGCAGCGCGACCATCCACGGCTGGTGGAGCTGGCTATGGCGCGCCTGGCGCCCGGCGGCACCCTGGTGTTCTCCAACAACCAGCGGCGCTTCAAGCTGGATGCGTCGCTGAGCGAGCAGTTTGCGGTGGAGGAGATTACCGCGCGCACCTTTGATCCGGATTTCCAGCGGCGCAGCAACGCTCACCATGTGTTCCTGCTGCGTCATCGGGATTGACGTGTTTTGGCGGGGAAAGCGAGATGATTCGATTAACGCTTTATACCACGCAGGGCTGCCACCTCTGCGCCGAACTTGAGGCGCGGGTGGAGGCGTTGACGTTACAGCCGGTTGCCTGGCAGCGGGTCGAGGTGAGTGACGATGAAACGCTGCTGGCGCGCTACGGCGACTGCATTCCCGTCCTGGCGGACGAGGCGGGACGGGAGCTTGCAGGCAGCATCGAGCTCGGTCGCTTGAGCGACTGGCTGCGCTGGCAGGGGTGGCTTGATGAGGCGGCCCTGAAAGCACTCACCGAACCTGGGGCTGTCTCGCCGCCGAAGGGGGCGCATCAGCGCCGAGGGCGGCGTTTTATGGGGTGATGGGCTGGGATGATCGGCATCAGAAGGCGTCGAGCAGCGATAGCTGGCGCATGGCTTCCTGGCCTTCCGGGGTATGGTCGGCCACATCCAGCACCTTGCGAAAGCCTCGCGACGCCTGAATGGTAGTTTCATCTTCCAGCCACATGTGGGCCTGGGCCAGGGTGTCGGCCAGTTGATGCTTCAGACCGCCGAACTGGGTGCCGATCTGCCCCCAGGCGCGGCTAAAAATCCAGTCGCCCAGCATGTCCTGGTGAATGTGCACCAGCACGTAGTCATGGTCGGTTTCCCAGCGTACGATCAAAACATTCTCCTTAACTGCCTCTTGGACCTGCCTGCACCACAAGCCGTTGCGGGCACATTGTAAAGCTCGGATAAGAAAACGCCTATGAAACTTGTTGTCGACGCGAATATCCCCGCCGCCGAGGCGTGCTTTGGGGCCTTTGGCACGCTGACCCGGGTGGCCGGGCGTGAAATAAGCGCCGCCGATGTGGCGGACGCCGATGCCTTGATCGTGCGCTCGGTCACCCAGGTCGACCAGGCGCTGCTTGGCGGTAGTCGTGTGGGGTTTGTCGGCACCTGCACCATCGGCACCGACCACGTCGATCAGGCGTTCCTGGCCGAGCAGGGCATCGGTTTTGCCAGTGCGCCGGGCTGCAACGCCGAGGCCGTTGTGGATTACGTCTTGAGTAGCCTGCTGACACTTGCCGAGCGCGAGGGCTGGATACTCGCCGAGCGCACCGTGGGCATTGTGGGCGTGGGGAACGTGGGCAGCCGGCTGCTGGCGCGTTTGACCGGCCTGGGGCTTGCGGTGCTGGCTTGCGACCCGCCCAGAGCTGAGCGCGAGGGCGCCGAGGGGTTTGCCGAGCTGGATGAGCTCATCGCCCGCTGCGACGTGCTGTGCCTGCATACCCCGCTGGTGACGTCAGGCCTCCACGCCACCGAGCATTTGCTGGATGCCCAGCGGATCAACGAGCTTTCTTCGGGATGTGTGCTGCTCAACGCCGGGCGGGGCGATTGTATCGATGGCCTGGCGTTACGCGGCCGTCTGTCGGGCAAGGGGGATATCACTACCGTGCTGGACGTCTGGGAGCAGGAACCGGCGATTGATCCCAGCGTGCGGGACTTGGCGGCACTGGCAACCCCGCATATCGCGGGCTACAGCCTGGATGGCAAATTGCGGGGCAGTTGGATGATCCATCAGGCGTTGGCACGCCATCTGGATGCGCCGACCCGCCTGGCGTTTAGCGATTTGAGCCCGCCGCCTGCCCTGGCAAGTCTCAGACTTGAGCAGGCGCTGCCGGTGGATGACGCGCTGAGGCTTTGCGCCCGGGCGGTCTACGATACACGCAGGGATCACGACAGCCTGCAGCGTGAGGTATTGCGGTTGGGCATGGCGCGAGGGTTTGACCGCTGCCGCGCGGATTATCCGCTGCGCCGTGAGTTCGCGACGCTCGATGTCCAATTGGCCGGTGATGCAACGTCGCTTTATGCGCCGCTCAACGCAGCGGGATTTCAGGTTAGCCGCTTGCCATGATCCTGGTCCCGTCTCTCAGGCACCTGCACAAAGGCTGAAAACAACGAGGCCCGCTACCAAGCGGGCCTCTGTGCACCATGAGCTAACCCATCATTGGCGATAGGCAGCTTCTTTCAGCGCGCGTATGCGATCGTCCAGCGGCGGGTGACTGGCAAATAGCCGCTCGACCAGCGAGCGTGTCTGTCCCTTGGTGATGGCCATGGCGCGGAGCGTATCGGGCATTTGGTCGGGGAGTTCGGTTTCGGCTTTCAGGCGTGCCAGGGCATTGACCATGGCGCCGGTGCCGGCAAGCCGTGCGCCAGCTTCGTCGGCACGGTATTCGCGAAAGCGCGAGAACCAGGCGACGATGGCTGACGCCGCGATGCCAAAGATAATCTCGGCCACCATGACCACGGCAAAGTAGCCCATGAAACCGAGACCGCCTTCACCATCGCTGCGGCTTTTCAGGAAGCCGTCGATCAGGTGGGCGACGACGCGGGCAAAGAACATCACGAAGGTGTTCACCACGCCCTGGATCAGCGCCAGGGTGACCATGTCGCCGTTGGCCACGTGGCCGATTTCGTGGGCCAGCACGGCGCGCACTTCCTCGGGGCGCATGCGATTCAACAGGCCGGCGGATACCGCGACCAGGGCATCGTCCTTGTTCCAGCCCGTGGCGAAGGCGTTGGACTGCTGGGCTGGAAAGATACCCACTTCCGGGGTCTTGATGCCTGCTTCATGGGCAAGCTCAGCTACTGTGTCGAGCAGCCACTGCTCCGTGGAGTTGGACGGCTTTTCGATGATCACCGTGCCGGTACTTCGCTTAGCCATCCACTTCGATATGAACAGCGAGATCATTGACCCGGCCATGCCGAAGATAAAGCAGAAAATCAGCAGGCTGGTGAAGTTGATGCCCTGGGCGTTGAGATAGCTTTCGACCCCGAGCAATCGTAGCGTCAGGCTGGCAACCAACAACACCGCAATGTTGGTGCCTAAAAACAGCAATATGCGCATCATGTGGCGGATTCTCCCTTGGGTGTAACCGTCTAGTGTTTGACTGCGTTGAATAGGCCAGTCGCCGTCGTGTCGTACTGGTTTGTTTAGATACGTCCGCCACGTTCAGGTTTCAAGTGGGCGTGGCGACGGTTTATCGGCGAGCCGGGATTACTGCCGGTAGCGCGCCAGAAAATTCGCGAAGCGATCCAGCGCATCACCCAGCTGATCTGCCCAGGGCAGGGTGACGATGCGCACGTGGTCGGGCTCTGGCCAGTTGAATGCCGTGCCCTGAACCAGCAGGATTTTTTCCTGAAGCAGCAGATCGAGTACCAGCTGCTGGTCATCCTTGATGTTGAACACCTTGGGGTCGAGACGCGGGAACGCATACAGCGCCCCCTTGGGCGTCACGCAGGAAACCCCGGGAATGGCGTTGAGCTTCTCCACGGTGATGTCGCGCTGCGCCAGCAGGCGACCGCCGGGCAGGATCAGATCGTTGATCGACTGATAGCCGCCGAGCGCCGTTTGAATGGCATGCTGGGCGGGTACGTTGGCACACAGGCGCATCGAGGCCAGCATGGTCAGCCCCTGGATGAAGTCGCGGGCGTGGAGCTTGGCGATAGTGCCCGAAATAGTCATCCAGCCCGAGCGGAACCCGGCACAGCGGTAGCTTTTCGACAGCCCGTTCATGGTGATGACCAACTGGTCGTCGTCGGCCAGCGCGCCGGTGGCGGTGTGCTCGACGCCGTCGTAGAGAATCTTGTCGTAGATCTCGTCGGAAAACACCACCAGGTTGTGCTGCTTGGCGATGGCTAGCGCTTCGCGTACCACCTCGGGCGGATAAACCGCGCCGGTGGGGTTGTTGGGGTTGATCAGCACAATGGCCCGGGTGCGGCTGGTGATCTTGGCACGAATGTCGTCCATGTCCGGCGCCCAGTCGGCCTGCTCATCGCACAGATAATGCACCCCGTGCCCGCCGGACAGATGGGCGGCGGCAGTCCACAGTGGGTAATCGGGCGCCGGAATCAGCACTTCATCGCCGTCGTTGAGCAGCGCCTGCATGGCCATCACGATCAGCTCCGACACGCCGTTGCCGATGTAAATGTCTTCGATGCCGACGCCGGGTATCTCCTTGCGCTGGCATTCCTGCATGATCGCCTTGCGCGCCGAGTAAAGGCCTTTGGAATCGCAATAGCCCTGGGCGGTGGGCAGGTTGCGCATCACGTCCTGAAGAATTTCTTCCGGGGCCTCGAAGCCAAACGGCGCGGGGTTGCCGATGTTCAGCTTGAGAATCCGCTGGCCTTCCTCTTCCAGGCGCTTGGCGTGGTCGAGTACCGGGCCGCGGATGTCGTAGCAGACGTTACTCAGCTTGTGCGATTTTTTAAGCGTGGGCGGTTCTTGTGATTGCGGGGTGTCCATGAGCCGTTATTTCCAAAAAGTGTCCAGTGGCCGCGCGGTATTGCCGGTCGATGCGCCATTATGCGTCGGAATGCGAGGCGCTGTCTTCGTCGTCGAGTGCGGGCGGCGGCGGAATATCGTCGGGCGTTTCCAGCGTCAGCCTGCCTAGCTTGCCGTCGCGCAGCTCGTGCAGCAAGACCTCGGCACCGCGGTGCAGGTCGACTTCGCCGCCGGGACGCAGGCCGCCGCGTTTGCCGGCGATTTCCTTGAGGATCGCGTAGCCGTCAAAGCCTGCAATTGCCAGGAAATCAGGCTTTTGCGGGCCGTCGGCATCGACCTCGTCGGTGCTGGGCGGCGCGTAAGCGGGCAGCGCCTTGAGCTTGTAGCGGGCGGTCAGCGCGTCCGGGTAGCGCTTGGCCAACTCGGCGCTGGTGACGATGGCCACGTCGGTGTACTCGATTGCGGTATCGCGAATCGCCCCGCTGGCGGCCAGCCGGTAGGCGCTGGCCTGGTCTTCGATCTTGGGCCACAGCACCCCGGGGGTATCGACCAGCGCCACGCGACCATCGATGCGGACTTTTTGCTGGCGCTTGGTCACCGCCGGCTCGTTGCCGGTCTTGGCAATTTTTCGCTTCGCCAGGCCGTTGATCAGCGTCGACTTGCCCACGTTGGGAATGCCCATGACCATCACCCGAACGTCCCGGTCGGCACGCACCGCACCAGCCAGCTCGTGGCACAGCGTGGGGATTTTCTTGAGTTCGCGGGCGTTGGTGGTGGTCACCGCCAGTGCGCGCATGTCGTCCTGGGCGTCGAAAAACGCCACCCACTCGGCAGTGCGTTCCGGGTCGGCCAAGTCCGCCCGGGACAGAATCTTGAGCACCGGCTTATGGCGGGTCAGCTCGGCCAGCATAGGGTTGGCGCTGGAGTAGGGTAGACGCGCATCGAGCACTTCGATGACTACGTCTATTTCCGGCAGCACCTCCTGGATCTGGCGGCGGGCCTTGTTCATGTGTCCGGGGAACCAGCCGAGCATGGGTCTCTCCTGCAAATAGCAAATGCGCGCATCTTAACAGAAGGTGGTCAGTAAACGGTTGTTAACGCGTGATCTCGGTCATATATTCATTTGTAGTATAAACTTATAATTAAATAAGCGTGGCGTCGCCGCGAAGCAATCGCAGAAGCAATCGAAAAGAGGAGTGCAGCATGGAACTGGCATCGAGCCTGCAGGGGCTTGTGGGCGGTATCTTGATCGGTATCTCAGCGGTCTGGCTGATGGCAAGCCTCGGGCGCATCGCCGGGATCAGCGGTATTGTGGGTAACTTGATCGCCCAGCGGCCCAAGGGCGATAGCGCCTGGCGAGTGGCGTTTCTCGTCGGCCTGGTCAGTGGGCCATTACTGCTGATGGGGCTTGGCGATGGGTGGGGCAATGTCGTCAATCACCCCGGCGAGGTGATCGGCCAGCCGCTGGGCGGCGTGCCGCTGATGCTGGTGGCCGGCCTGCTGGTCGGGCTGGGCACCGGGCTTGGCAGCGGCTGCACCAGCGGTCATGGGGTGTGCGGGCTGGCGCGTCTCTCACCGCGCTCGTTGGCGGCAACGGTCACGTTCCTGATCGCCGCGCTGGTGACTGTCTATGTCGTGCGTCACATCCTGGGAGGTGGAGCATGAAAAAAAAGCATCTGACCCTGATGGCGAGCTATGTAGCCGGCCTGCTGTTCAGTCTGGGACTGGCGGTATCGGGCATGACCGATCCGGCCAGGGTGGTTGGCTTCCTGGATGTCGCCGGTGATTGGGACCCAACGTTGATGTTCGTGCTCGGCGGGGCGGTCATGACCACCTTCATCGGCTACCGCTTTGTGCTGAAACAGCCGGCACCCATGCTGGCTGGGCGCTTTGAGTTGCCCAGCAGACGAGACCTGGACACTAAACTGCTTGGCGGCGCGGCGTTGTTCGGCGTGGGCTGGGGCCTATCAGGCTATTGCCCAGGGCCCGCCATTGCGTCCCTGGGCGGCGCCACATTACCGCTGGTGGCGATGCTGGCGACCATGGTGCTGGGCTGGTTGATCGCCAAGCGCATCGCCTGACGAGGCTATCGCTTACTCGGGCGCCGGCCCGCCCATCATCTCTTCCAGGCGCTCGTCATCCGGCATGCCTTCGACGCGGTCCAGACGGGTGACGCCCTCATCGGTCTGGCGCTTGAAGGCGCTGGTCGGCGTGGCGTAGAGCCCCAGGCCTTCGAATAGCTGGTTGTTGGCGTATACCTGCTCTTCGATATCGCGGGGCTGGGCGCTGGCGCTGACCCGCTCGCCTTGCTTGTGGCCAGCCAGCGCGGCGCTTGGATCGTCTGCTGCGAGCAGCGCTGCGGCCTTGCCGGGGCTGTCGGCGGCCAGAATGCCGACCATGATATGGCGAAGCTGCACGTCACCCGCGTCGACCCAGGGCCGCGCCGCTTCCCAAAAGGCCTGGCAATAGGGGCAGTTCGGGTCGGTAAAGGTATAGATCACCCGGGGGGCGTCGCGCTCGCCATCCTGAATCCAGTGGCTGTCTTCGAGCAGCTGCCAGGTCTGTGCTTCAAGCGGCGCGCGGACGTGTTCATCCAGGGCATCTTCTTCGAGCTGATTGTCGCCGTCCTGGTCGGTGAGCGAGCCGGTGATGGCGTGCTCACCATCCGGGGTCAGGTACAGGGTGACTTCCTGGCCCTGGCGGCTGGCGCCAAATCCACGCAGCCCACCCGGAGCGTCAAACTCGCCGTGGATCTCCAGCCCCTGATCCGCCAGGGCCTGGATCGGCGCGGGGAGCGAATCCGCCAGGACGTTCGGCATCACAAGCAGGCCCGCGACGGCGCTGCCCAGAACGGTCAAGGGGCGTGACGCCAAACGGGGTGGAGACAAGCGGGTAAGGGGTAAACAGTCGCGCATAACGCTCCTCGATTTTTGCAGAGTCATCGTTGCAGAGTGAGGCGCGTAGACTAACGCGGGCGGCGTCGCCAGACATCCTTTTCTTGTTCCCGACGGCTATTGTTAAGCCTTCAGCCATGGCTTACCAGCCAGCGTACGGCGTAAGGCGGCAGCGAGGCCGTGGGTGAATCCGGCGCCTGCTCGTTGAGGTCGTGCCAGAGCGCTGACGATAACGCCTGCTGAACGTCTGCGCCGAGCTGGTCGAACGCCAGCGGTAGCTCCGTGACGTTATACAGCGCCAGCAGGCGTCGGCCGTCGGCGAGGGGGCCGCGCTCAATGGCCAGTAGCGACGGGGGGGAAGACACCACCCGCTGTGCCGCATTGGGATGAAAGCATGCTTCCTCGCGCCGTCGCGCGAGCAGACGGCTGAGAGCGTTGAACACGTCGTGGGTGGGCGTGGCGGTGCTGTCGAGCAGGAGGTCGAGCTCGCGGCGCTGCCAGCGGCGACGGTTGATCGAGCGCAGGCGGCCGCTGCGTTCGACGCCTTCCACGTCGTTGAGCGTGCCGGTCAGGGTGTGAATGTACAGCGCAGGGATGCCCTGGAGGTTGAGCATGATCGCCTGACTGCATAAAAAACGCGCGATTTGCCACGGGTCGGGGCCTTTGCGGGTGCCCTGCATGGCTTCGAACCATGTGATGTTGATCTCGTAGGGCGTATCACTGCCGTCTGGGTTGCTGCGCATGCTGACAAAGCCGCCAAAACGGTGCATCAGCTCGAGCAGGGCATCGCGCTCGTGGTCGGGCAGCAGCCCTTCCAGCGGCCGCACGCCGATACCGTCGTGGCTGGCGGTGAAGTTGAGGTAGGTACAGTGATCGGGCAGCGGCGGCAGGCTTGCCAGCCAGGTTTGCAGGGTGTTGGTTTCGCCCCTGGTGAGAGTGTGCAGCAGCAGCGGTGGCAGGGTGAACTGATAAATCATGTGGGCTTCGTCGGGTGGACCGTCGCCGAGACGATCAAGCCCGAAGTAGCTGATGTTTTCGTGGTGCGGCACGTTGGTTTCGGTGACCAGAAGGGTGCCGGGGGCCACGTGGTCGACGATGGCGCGCAGCAGGCGGACTACGGTGTGGGTTTCGGGAAGATGAATGCAGGCGGTGCCCAGGCGTTTCCACAGGAAGGCGACGGCGTCCAGCCGCACGATGCGGGTGCCTTGTTCGAGGTAAAACAGCAGGATGCCGACAAATTCCAGCAGCACGTCGGGGTTTTCGAAGTTGAGGTCAAGCTGGTCCTCGGAAAACGTGGCCCACAGATAGCGGGTGCCGCGACGGGTGGAAATGGGCACCAGCAGCGGGCTGCTGCGCGGGCGCACGACGCCCGAGATATCGGTGTCCGGGTCGACTTCGATAAAGTAATCGCGCCCCGGCAGGCTGCCGCTCAGGTAATCGACGAACCACAGCGATTCGCGGGAGACGTGGTTGAGCACCAGGTCTGCCATCAGGTCGTAGTGGCGGGCGAGGGCTTGAATATGCGGCCAGTCGCCGAGCTCGGGATTGACTTCACGGTAGTGAATCACCGAAAAGCCGTCGTCGCTGCTCCACGGGAAGAACGGCAGTACGTGGACGCCGCTGATGAGCTCGCCGAGGCGCGCCTGTAAAAAATCATCGAGCACCGCGAGCGGAGGTGTCTGCTCGTCGACGATGGAGTCACCATAGCTGATCAGCCACTGGTCTTTTTCGCTCCATGATGGTGCAAGCTCGGCAGGCGGTAGGGCCGTGGGTTGGCGCTGTGTGGCCGCGAAGAAGTGGGCTAGATGCTGATTGAGCCGACGCTGGACCTCGTCGGCGCGGGGGCCGTAGAGATGCTCCAGGTGGGCGTGAACGCGAGCGTCGAAGGCAGTCATAATGATGTCCGGTAAACAGGCCTCCACAAACGGTGCAGCTTGTGTGCCAAAACGTTACAATGACCGGTTAATAACGCTTTAATAGGTCATATTTTGCTTGCTCGTGCAGCGTTGAAGCGCGGGCCGATAACAGGTTGAACGCCATGCATTGCCCCTTTTGTGGTGCTAACGATACTCGAGTGACCGATTCGCGGCTGGTTGCCGACGGTGACCAGGTGCGCCGCCGCCGCCAGTGTGCAAGCTGCCAGGAGCGTTTTACCACCTATGAAACCGCCGAGTTGGTCATGCCACGCGTGGTCAAGTCCGATGGCTCGCGGGAAAGCTTTAACGAAACCAAGCTGCGGGCGGGCATGCTACGGGCGCTCGAAAAGCGGCCGGTAAGCGCCGAAGCCATCGAGGCGGCCGTCGAGCGGATTCGCCAGACGCTGCGTGCCCGGGGCGATCGGGAAATCGACGCCCGTGATATCGGTGAGTCAGTCATGCAGGCGCTTAAAAACCTGGATCAGGTGGCCTACATCCGGTTTGCCTCGGTGTATCGCAAATTTCAGGACCTGGATGAATTTCGGGCTGAAATCGATCGTCTCTCCCAGGAACCCACGGACGGCAGGCCGTTGTCGTGAGCGCCGCATCGTTCAGTACCCAGGACCACCGCCATATGGCCCAAGCGCTTGCGTTAGCCGCGCACGGCCTGTACACCACCGATCCCAATCCCCGTGTGGGCTGTGTGATTGTGCGTGACGGTGAGGTCGTCGGTGAGGGCTTTCATCGCCGCGCGGGGGAACCCCATGCGGAAATCCACGCGCTAGCCGCAGCGGGGGATCGCGCACGGGGCGCCACCGTTTACGTGACGCTTGAGCCCTGCTCGCACACCGGTCGCACGGGCCCTTGCGCGGAGGCTTTGCAAGCCGCCGGGGTAGCCCGGGTGGTGGTGGCGATGATCGATCCCAACCCCCAGGTGGCGGGTCGGGGTATCCACCTGCTGGAAGCAGCGGGCATCGAGGTGGCGGTTGGGTTATTGGCCGACGATGCGCGAGCGCTCAATCCCGGATTTATTGCCCGCATGGCCGCCGGTCGGCCCTTTGTGCGCCTGAAGATGGCGATGAGCCTCGATGGCCGCACCGCCATGGGCTCAGGCGAATCCCAGTGGATTACCGGCCCCGAGGCGCGTTGTCAGGTCCAGCGACTGCGTGCCCGGTCAAGCGCAATCCTTAGCGGTGTCGAATCGGTGATCATGGACGACTCGCGGCTGACCGTTCGCGCGGAGCAGTTGGGGCTGGACGACGCTGTCGCGATCGCCAGTCGCCAGCCGCTCAGGGTGATCGTCGACAGCCAGCTGCGGCTGCCGCTGGCGGCGGCCTGTTTGCGGGCGCCGGGGCGGACGCTGGTGATGACCACCAGTGACGACGTCGACAAGCGCGCGCGGTTGACCGACGCCGGGGCCGAGGTTCAGACCCTGCCTGCCGACGCGCAGGGCCGCGTTGACCTGCCCTCGTTGCTTGCGTGGCTGGCGCGCCACGAAGCGGTCAATGAGCTGCTGGTCGAGACCGGCGCCACCCTGGCCGGGGCGATGATCAATGCCGCCTTGATCGATGAGTTACAGCTATTTGTTGCGCCTACGCTGCTAGGCGGAGAGGCGCGGCCACTGTTTGCACTACCGGGGCTGAGCCTGATGGCCGACCAGCAGCGTCTCAAGATCCACGATATTCGCGCCGTGGGGCAGGACTGGCGGATTATCGCCTCGCCCCTGGCGACTGGCGCAAGTGACGATAGCAAGGTACCCTGACGCGCGAAATCGCACCCAATGCGACAACCTTTTTGGAGATTCCATGGCGCACGCTTCCTCTGGGGGATTAGCCCCCATTGCCGAACTGGTCGACGATATTCGCCAGGGCAAGATGGTGATTCTCATGGACGATGAGGATCGCGAGAATGAAGGCGATATCATTATGGCCGCCGAGAAGGTTCAGGCCGAACATATCAACTTCATGGCCCGTTTTGCCCGTGGCCTTATCTGCATGCCGATGACGCGGGCCCGCTGCGAACAGCTGAACTTGCCACTCATGGTGCGCGACAATGGATCAGGGTATGGCACCAAGTTCACCCTCTCTATTGAAGCCACCGAAGGGGTGACGACGGGTATCTCAGCCGCTGATCGGGCGCGTACCGTCCAGGCGGCAGTAGCACCCAACGCTAAACCGACGGATATTGTCCAGCCGGGGCATATCTTTCCGCTGATGGCCGAGCCGGGCGGCGTGCTGCGTCGTGCGGGCCATACCGAGGCCGCCTGCGACCTGGCCGCCCTGGCGGGCTGTGATCCGAGCGGCGTCATTTGCGAAGTCATGAACGACGACGGCAGCATGGCGCGGCGCCCCGAGCTCGAGGCGTTTGCGGCGGCCCATGACATCAAGATGGGCACCATTGCCGATCTGATCCACTACCGCATCGTCAACGAGCAGACCGTGGATCAGGTGGAAACCTCGCCGATCATGACCGCCCAGGGCGAGCTCACCTTGCACGTTTTCCGCGACCGCATTCAGGGCGCGCACCACCTGGCACTGGTCAAGGGCCAGCCGACTCCTGAAACGCCGACCACGGTGCGGGTACACCTGGCCGATACGCTGCGTGATGTACTGGGGCTTACCAAAGACGATCAATGCCGCTGGGACGCCCAGCGGGCGCTGGTGGAGATCGCGGCGGCACAGGCCGGCGTACTGGTGCTGATTGACGATGGTCGTCCGCATCAGGACCTCAAGGATCAGTTGGATATCTTCCTGGAGCGCGTGCGTCAGCCGCGGACCAGCGATTCCGACGGGGCAGGTAACTACCTAACCATTGGCACGGGCTCGCAGATACTGCGCCATCTCGGCGTAGGGAAAATGCGTCTTCTCAGCTCGCCATGGAAGTTCTCGGCGCTTTCCGGCTTCGACCTTGAAGTCGTCGAGCGACTTGGGCCGAACGATACTTCCGATGAGTCAACTCTTTAAGCAGGAATACATTTGATGCAATCCCTTTCTCAAGTTGAAGGCACCTACGTCGACGTCGACGGTCGCTATGTCATCGTGGTCGGGCGTTTCAACCACCATGTGGTGGACAGTCTGGTGGAAGGTGCCGTGGACAGCCTGGTGCGCCACGGCGTCGATATGGAGCATATCGACATCGTGCACGTGCCCGGCGCCTGGGAACTGCCGCTGGCCGTCAAGCGTGTGCTCAACGTGGTGAAACCCGATGCGGTTATCGCTCTGGGCGCTGTGATTCGCGGCGGCACCCCGCATTTTGAGTATGTGGCGGGCGGCTGCAATACCGCCCTCAACCAGCTACAACTCGAGTTCGAGACGCCGATTGCCAACGGCGTGCTGACCGTCGAGTCGATCGAGCAGGCCATTGAGCGCGCCGGTACCAAAGCCGGCAACAAAGGCACGGAAGCGGCGATGGCCGCGATGGAAATGGTCTCGTTGCTCCGCGCGATTACGCCAGGTGAAGCACATGAGTGAGCGTCGTGAGCGTAAGCCCTCGGCTGCCCAGCAGGGCCGGCAAGCGGCGCGCGAACTGGCGGTGCAAGGGCTTTACCAATGGCATATGACCGGGAAGTCGATCAGCACCATTGAAGCCGAATTCCGCAGCCATCTGCCCGATGACGACATGGAAGACTTCGAAAACTGGGCCAAGGTCATGGAAATTGCCGACAAGGCGCTGTTTCATGAGCTGTTACACAACACGGCCCGCTTTCGTGCCGAGCTGGACCGAGAAATTTCGCCGCTGCTCGATCGTCGCCTGGAAGACCTGGACGCCGTTGAGCTGGCCATTCTTCGGCTGGGTGCTTACGAGCTTTCCCGGCGGATGGAAGTACCTTATCGCGTCGTCATAAACGAAGGCGTTGAGCTGGCCAAGTCATTTGGTGCCACCGACGGCCATAAATACGTGAACGGTATTCTCGACAAGTTGGCGATTCGCTTGCGGAGTGCCGAGGTCAGTGCGCGTCGTCGCTAACCGACCCTTTCAGGGATCGGGTGATTTCGCGCTCGTGCTGACGCTGCGTTCAAGGGGCCTTTGTGCTTGCCGAATTTGATGTGATTCGACGTTATTTCACGTTGTCGTCTGACGATGCCTGCCAGCAGGGTGTGGCGTTGGGCGTCGGCGATGATGCGGCCTTGCTTACCCCGCAGGCGGGGCATCAGCTGGTGGTCAGCGTGGATACCTCGGTGGTCGATATCCACTTCCCAGGCGATGCGCCTGCTGAAGCCATCGGCCACCGTGCGCTTGCCGTGTCGCTGAGCGATCTGGCGGCGATGGGTGCCCGATCGCGCTGGTGCGTGATGGCGTTGACACTGGACCAGGCCAGGTTTGCCGATGATCAGGCGGCGCATGCCTGGCTTGCCGCCTATGCGCAGGGTTTTGGCGCGCTGGCGAAGCAGCACGCCACCGCGCTGGTCGGCGGTGACGTGACCGCAGGCGGGCTTTCGATTGGCGTGACGGTTATGGGCGAAGTGCCTGTTGGTGAGGCGCTTACCCGCGGTGGCGCCCGGCCCGGCGATGCCATTGCCGTGACCGGTACATTGGGTGGCGGTGCCGGCGGCCTGGCCCTCTGGCAGCAGGGCGAGCGTGATCGCTTGCATCCACTACTCCAGCGCTACCTATGGCCGACGCCTCGCCTGGCGGCCGGCGAAGCGCTTCGCGAGTGGGTGACATCGGCGATCGATATCTCCGACGGTCTGCTCGCCGACCTGGGGCATCTGCGTGACGCCTCTGGCGTCGGGGCGTCGCTTTACATCGATGCCCTGCCATTGGCTGAGGGCCTGGCAGACGCCATGGGGCAGGACGCCATGCGTCAGGCGGCATTGACCGGGGGCGACGACTATGAACTACTGGTGACGCTGCCAGCCGCGCACATCGAGCAGGCACGCCAACGGCTTGCGGCACTGGGCGTGCCGCTCACCGTGATCGGCGAGTGCAGCGATACTCCCGGCGTACATGGACTGCCCGTTCAGCACTATCAAGGCTGGCAGCATTTCAAGGGAGAAACGCCATGAATCGTGCCCCTGGGAGCGTTTGGCGTCGGCCCACGCATTTTTTTGCGTTCGGACTGGGCAGTGGTGCGGTGCCCTGGGCGCCGGGCACCTTTGGCACCCTGGCGGCGATTCCTTTTTATTGGTTAATGGCCGATTTATCGCTAGGCTGGTACCTAAGTATTGTTTTTGTTGCCTTCGTCATTGGCGTTTGGCTGTGCGATAGAACGTCCCACGATCTCGGGGTGCATGATCATTCCGGTATTGTCTGGGATGAGTTTGTGGGGTACTGGATTACCATGGCGGCGGTGCCGTTTTCATGGGAATCTGCACTGTGGGGATTTGTGGTGTTCCGTATTTTCGACGTGTTCAAACCCTGGCCCATTCGCTGGGCGGATCGGCGTGTAGCCGGTGGGTTTGGGATCATGATCGATGATGTGATGGCAGGGATATACGCCTGGAGCACAATGCATCTGTGGTTTTGGCTGCACTGATCGTTCAAAAACGCCGCCCGATGGCGCGTTTGGCTCAAGGGAGACGCCATGCGCAAGGAACGTCTGATTGTCCCCGTCCTGGCAGTCATTGCCGTGCTATGGATTGCCGCGCAACTGCTTTCCAGCGTGCTGTTCGAACGCAGTCTGCGCCAGGCGCTGGACGATCTGGCTGCGCGTGGCGAATGGCGCGTCACGCGTACTGAGAGCCAGCAGGGGTGGTTAAGTTCACAGGGCCGACTGATTCTCTCGCCGCTGCTGGGGCGCCCCTGGCGGCTGGAGCTTAACTATACCGCCCGGCACGGCATCCTGAGCACCGACGTGGAAGGCACCTTGCTGCCGCGTCTCGACACGGTGTTGCAGCAGGCCCTGGGCGAGGTCTCGGCGCCCTCGGTGCCGCGGTGGGAAGGGCGCTACCATACCTTGAGCGGGCGTAGCGATCTGCGTCTGGCGCTGGCGCCTTTCATCATCCAGCAAAACGGTAGAGAGCTGGGCGTGCGTGGCGGGCAGCTTCGTCTGGAAGGCGTGTATGGCGACTGGCGGTTGCGCGCGATGATGGACAAGCTGACTATCACCGACGGACCGGCCGAGCTGCAGGTCGGGGCCTCCATGCTGGAGAGCCGCTACACCTACACCGAAGACGCCTATCATTTTACCCAGCATGACTTTCTGCATATCGATAGCCTGGCGTTGTCGTACCCCAGTTTCGATATCCTGATGGCGCCGCTCGATCTCAACAGCCGCATGATGCTTGACGAAGACGAGTTGCGGATCAAAGGCGAGCTGCGTATCGGCGAGGTCATGGTGCCTTCCGAAACGCCCGATACGCCACTGCTGCAAAACGGCCACGTGGTCATGGAGCTTTCCCGAATCAATGCGGATGCGGTGCGCGACACCATCCGCCAGCTGCGACAGGAGGCCGCCTGGGGGGACGCCCGCTTGCCCATGGCGGAAGGCACCCTGACGCGACTTGAGCCGGAATTACGCCAGCTGTTAAGCGATTCGCCGCGCCTGGATGCCACTACCATCACCGTCGACAGTCCGCTGCTGGGCATCAGTCTGGATGCTGACGGCGCGCTGTTTTTCGATAATCGCCGGTTGGACGAGCTGCAGGTCACCCAGCTGGATGAGCCCGAAGAGCAAGCCCGCTGGCGTGAACGTATCGACGGGGACTTTACCTGGCACGATGCGCCGACCGTCGCGGCCCTTTGGCTGGGGCTGCCGCTGGGCACGCGCGAGCTGGAGTTCGATGTGGTGCGCGGCCAGTGGCGCGTCAATGGTCGCCCCATGCCCTCGCTATGGCCTTGATCGCCAACGGTTGAAGTTTGCCCGATGTGCCCGCATTTTCATCACAAAGCCGAGCGGCAATCGCCACCGGCAGGTGCTGATTGGAGGGTGCATGAGCGACCAGGAATTCGACCGAGACGACCTTAACGTGCAGGATGACAACGATCCGGCCTCGCAGGACGAGGGCGATCAATTCCGATCTGACGGCGAGCGGGTTAACTCGCTGGTATCCGCCAGCGATATGCTTCCCGAGCGTATCTACCTACTCCCGATCCATAACCGGCCTTTCTTTCCCGCCCAGGTGCAGCCGCTGGTGATCAACCGCGAGCGTTGGGAAGAAACCATGCGCCGCGTGGGTAATACGCCGCACCACACCGTGGGTGTGGCATTTGTCGGCGAGCAGGGCGTTGATTCGCTGGACAGCGATGGTTTTCCTTCCATCGGCACGGCGGTCAAGGTCCACAAGATGAAGGGCGAGGATCACCAGATCCAGTTCATTGCTCATGGCGTACAGCGTTTCAAGATCCAGCGCTGGTTGTCCACCACGCCGCCTTATCTGGTAGAAGTCAGCTACCCCAAAGAGCCGGTGGATGCCGAAAACGAAGAGACCCGCGCCTATGCGATGGCGATCATTAATGGGATCAAGGAACTGTTGCCCATTAATCCGCTGTACGGCGAAGAGCTCAAGCACTACCTCAATCGCTTCAGCCCCCATCAGCCAGGCCCTTTGACCGACTTTGCCGCGGCGATTACTTCCGCCAAGGGGCCGGAGCTTCAGGACGTGCTGTCGACGCTGGACGTCGCCGAGCGGATGCAGAAGGTACTGCCGCTGTTGCGCAAGGAAATTGATGTTGCCCAGCTGCAAAGCGAAATCAGCGAGCAGGTCAACGCGCAGATGCAGGAGCGGCAGCGCGAGTTCTTCCTGCGCGAGCAGCTGAAGGTGATTCAGCGCGAGCTGGGTATTTCCAAGGACGATCGCGAAAACGACGTGGATACCTTTCGCGCCCGGCTGGAATCGCTGGTGGTCCCCGAGCGCGTCCAGTCGCGCATCGACGACGAGCTGGACAAGCTGAGCGTGCTGGAAACCGGCTCGCCGGAGTACGGTACCACCCGTAACTACCTGGACTGGCTGACCTCGCTCCCCTGGGGAGTGACCAGCCAGGACCAGCTGGACCTGGCACACGCCCGGGAGGTGCTGGACCGCGACCACGACGGCCTCAAAGACGTCAAAGAGCGGATTGTCGAATTTCTCGCGGAAGGCTCGTTCAAGGGCGACGTGGGTGGCTCCATCGTGCTGCTGGTCGGCCCGCCCGGGGTGGGTAAGACGTCCGTCGGCCGCTCGATCGCCGAAGCGCTGGGGCGTCAGTTCTACCGGTTCTCCGTGGGCGGCATGCGCGACGAAGCCGAGATCAAAGGCCACCGCCGCACCTACGTGGGGGCCATGCCGGGCAAGCTGGTCCAGGCCTTCAAGGAGGTGGAGGTCGAAAACCCGGTGATCATGCTGGATGAAATCGACAAGCTCGGCCAGTCCTTCCAGGGCGATCCGGCCTCGGCATTGCTCGAGGTGCTCGACCCGGAACAGAACGTCGATTTCCTCGACCACTACCTGGACGTTCGCATGGACCTCTCCAAGGTGTTGTTCGTGTGTACGGCCAATACTCTGGATTCCATACCGGGTGCGCTGTTGGACCGTATGGAGCAGATCCGCTTGTCGGGCTACATCGCCGAGGAAAAACTGGCGATTGCCAAGCATCATCTGTGGCCCAAGTTGCTGAAGCGCGACAACCTGCCCAAGAAGCGCATTCAGCTCAGCGATGCGGCGCTCAAGCAGGTGATCGAGGGCTACGCCCGCGAGGCTGGGGTGCGCCAGCTAGAGAAGCAGCTGCACCGGATTGTGCGCAAGGCGGCGGTCAAGCTCCTGGAAGAGGACATCGAGACGGTCAAGGTATCGGTGAAAAACCTCGAGGAATTCCTGGGGGCGCCGACCTTCCGCAAGGAAAAGGTCCTGAAAGGCGAGGGCGTGGTCACCGGCCTGGCCTGGACCGCCATGGGCGGTGCTACCCTGCCGATCGAGGCTGGCAAGGTGCATTCGCTGGACCGCGGCTTCAAACTTACCGGCAAGCTGGGCGACGTGATGCAGGAATCCGCCAATATTGCCTACAGCTACACGCTTGGCCACCTGCAGGAATACGGCGCCGATAGCGACTTTTTCGATTCTGCGTTCGTTCACCTACACGTGCCCGAAGGGGCGACACCCAAGGATGGCCCTTCGGCCGGGGTGAGCATGACCACGGCGCTGCTGTCGTTGGCCAAGCATCAGGCCATTGACCGGCCGCTGGCCATGACCGGTGAGCTGACGCTGACCGGTCAGGTGCTGCCGGTGGGCGGGATCCGCGAAAAAGTGATCGCCGCACGCCGCAGCGATATCTTCGAGGTCATCCTGCCCGAGGCGAACCGGCGCGATTACGACGAGCTGCCGGACTACCTGAAAGAGGGCATGACGGTGCATTTCGCGGATCGATACCGCGATGTCGCCAAGGTGGTATTCAAATAGTCATCGGGCAGTTCAAGATTGTCTGATGTTATGTGATTCGTTATACGGCTATCGATATGCATCGTTTAAGCGATACGTTTAACTTTAACGTCTAACGCCGTATAAATTCTAAAGCGCTACCCGTACGGGTAGCGCTTTTTTCTTTGTGAGTCACTATTTAGTTTTTCCTGTGCGGGCCGATAGGCTTACCAGTTTCTAAAAAAAATATATCTTCATTATTAGGGATCTCCATGCGCAACAACCAACCCGTGACACAGCAAGAATACCCGTTGACCGAAGAAACCGTGCTGATTTCGCGCTCGGATTTGAAAGGTAACGTGACCTACGCCAACCCCACCTTTGTAGAAGTCAGTGGCTACTCGCGGGACGAGTTGATTGGCGCACCGCATAACCTGATTCGTCACCCAGACATGCCTGAAGCGGCTTTCGCCAACTTATGGAAAACCCTGAAGGAAGGCACAACCTGGCAAGGTCTGGTGAAGAACCGGCGTAAAAACGGTGACCATTATTGGGTCCACGCTACGCTTGCGCCGTTACGCGACGGCGACCGCATAGTTGGTTATACCTCGGTGCGCCGTAAGGCCAACCCCAAGGCGGTGGCCAAAGCCGAAAAAATCTACGCTGAAATGCGCGAGAAGGGTAAATCACGGCGCTATACGCTGGTGCGCGGGGAACTGCGACGAAAAGGCCTCACGGGGATACTCTCGCGTTTCAGGCTTACCAGTCTGCGCGCCAAACTCATCGGCATGGTACTGGCGTCTGTGCTGCTGCTCGGCATCGCCGGCGGATTGGGTATCTACGGGCTGATGGTCTCGGGAGACCGCCTGGACACCCTGAGCCGTTCAGGATTGGACGACGTGGCCGGTTTGCAGACCATCGAGCAAACCGTGGGGCAGGTGGTCGAGCAGTTGGAGCCTGCCGTGAGCAATCCGCGCAGCGTCGAGGCCGATGAACTGGCAGCGACGCTGGGAGCACAACTTGAAAGGATCGAGGTTCGCTGGGACGAATACCGCGCCGATGAAGACCCCGACAGCCAAGCGCTTCAGTCCTTTGGCGCAGCGCTTGGCAACTGGAACGACGGGGTCGATCAGGCAGTGACAGCTCTCGTTGAGGGCGAAAACTTCGGCGCCTTTGAAGCGCTAAGTGACATCGTCCAGCCGGGCACGCAAACGTTGCGTGCCGAGGTCAGCCAGCTGGTTGAAAGCGAGCGGTCACTCGCCGCCGAGATGCTGGCGGAGGCCGACCAGGGCCGCCAGCAGATGATGATTGCCCAGCTGGTGTTGATGGCGCTGGGCGCGCTGATCATGATCGGGTTGAGCGTGCTGATCCTGAAATCGGTACTGCGCAGTCTGGCCGGCGCGCGCTACGTGACCTTCCAGATTGCCGCCGGCAACCTGGCCGCCCGGGAGCGTCGCCAAACGGGCGATGAGCTGGGTGAGCTGCTTTATTCGCTGGATACCATGCGTTTTAGTCTGTCCGGCATCGTCGGCGACGTGGAAAACCGTGTCTCGGTGGTCACCCCCGCCATTCAGCAAATTGCCGCCGAAAATGAGGAGCTGGCCTCGCGTACCGAGCAGCAGGCATCCTCGCTTCAGGAGACGGCCTCGAGCATGGAAGAGATGACCTCAACCGTGCAGCAGAATACCGATAACGCCCGTCAGGCGAGCGAGCTGGCGGTTCAGAATGCGAAGAGCACCCAGGAAACCGGCGATCAGATGCAGCAGTTGGTGGAACGCATGCAGCGGATTGCCCAAAGCGCTGAAAAAATGACCGAAATGATCAGCGTGATCGACGGCATTGCGTTCCAGACCAATATTCTTGCTCTGAACGCCTCGGTGGAGGCAGCACGGGCAGGCGAACACGGCCGTGGATTCGCGGTGGTGGCCAGCGAGGTGCGCAATCTGGCCGGCCGCAGCGCCGAGGCGGCTCAGGAAATTCGCCGCATGATCGACAGCACCACCCAGGAAGTCACCGGCGGTCGCAGTGCCGTCGAGGTGGCGGAGAAGGCCATTGATTCGGTCATGCGCCAAGCCAGCAAAGTAAGCGAGCTGATGGAGTCGATCAGTACCGCTTCCAGCGAACAGAGTAGCGGCATTGGGCAGATCAACTCGGCGATTGCCGAGATGGACGATGTAACGCAACAAAATGCCACCAAGGTACAGTCGATAGCGGCATCCGCTGACAACCTATCGATTGAGGCTTTTGAGCTAGCTAACGTCGTCGACGCCTTCCGTCTGGAAGGGGCTCAGGAAGAAAGCATCAAGACCGCGCGTGAGCACTTGGCAAGGGTCAACCAGGCGACCCAGAAGACCACCATGGCGCTGCCCGGCAAGGCATCCTCGTCGAAGGCGCGCGATACAGAAAGCGCCGGTGCCGATCAATGGGATGAGTTTTAACGCCTGACGGTACGGTCACACTTGCGCCCGCCTGAGGCGGGCGCAAGTGCCAGATCGTTATTCGTCTGGGTGAAACTCCAGCGCGACCGAGTTGATGCAGTAACGCAAGCCGGTGCTTTGGGGAGGGCCGTCGGGGAAGACGTGACCTAGATGGGCATCGCAATGGGAGCACACCACTTCGGTGCGCACCATGCCATGGGTGGTGTCCTGATGCTCCTCGACACAGCGTGTGCCTAGAGGGCGGTCAAAGCTGGGCCAGCCGCACCCGGCGTCGAACTTGTGCTCGTTCTCAAACAGCGGCGCGTGACAGCATACACAGTGATAAATCCCCTGTTTTTCGCTCACCTGATAATCACCGGTGAACGGCCGTTCTGTGCCCTTTTCGCGAGTGACGCGGTACTGCTCCGGAGTGAGCTGCTCGTGCCACTGATCCGGGGATTTCTCAATTTTCGCCATGGGGGTCTCCTCTCCCGCTGAAATCTCGCTGGCTGATCCCATCACTGCCAATGACAGTGATGGTCTGCCTGAGTTCAGGATGCGCAATATTGAGCAAAATCGCCAGCCTTGCAGTTATACGCTCGCCGCGCCCCCGTTGCTTCGGGGGTCATGAGCGCTTTCAATCAGCCCGTCAGAGTGATGCACAATGCCTCCCGCATGGCCCATGGAATCGCTGAACGGCTCATCGAGGACTTCCACATCGTGGCCTGCCGTCTTCAGCGCCGCCACCAGGTCATCATCGAAGCGATCTTCGAGTTTCAGGTTCATGCTGGATTCACCCCAGGTGCGGCCCAGCAGCCAGCGCGGCGCGCTGACCGCCTGCTGCAGCGGCATGTGATGAAACGCATAGCGCGAGAAGACCGCGGCCTGGGTCTGCGGCTGCCCTTCACCGCCCATGGTGCCGTAGACCATGGTGCGTCCATCGCGGAACCGGGCCAGCGCAGGGTTGAGCGTATGGAACGGCTTGCGTCCCGGGGCGAGTCCGCGCAGCGCCTCGGGATCGAGGGAGAAGCTGATGCCGCGGTTTTGCCACAGCACGCCGCTTTCCGGCAGCACCACGCCGCTGCCGAACTCCCAATAGATGCTCTGGATAAAGCTGACCGCTCGGCCTTGGTTATCCACCGTACCCATCCAGATGGTATCGCCTTTTTCGGCTTGGTGGGGCCAGGGCAGCGCCTGGGAAGTGTCGATTTGAGCGGCTTCGGCGCCAATCCGTTCGTCGCTGAGCAACGCCTGGAGCGAGCCGGGGACACGCGCCGGGTCGGTCACGTACTGGTCGCGCAGCATGAAGGCGCGCTTGGTGGCCTCGATCACCCCGTGCAGATGGCCAAATCCATTGGGCTCGGCGGCTTTCAGGCGTTCGTAAATGGCAATGATCATCAGCGACGCCATGCCCTGGGTGGGGGCCGGCAGGTTGTAGACACTGGCGTCGGCCAGGCTGACTTCGAGCGGCGTGACGCGCTGGGCGCGGTAATCGTGAAAGTCGCTCAACCGCAGCGGACTGCCCAGGGCTTCGAGGTCGCTGGCCATGCTGGCGGCCAGCGTGCCGCGATAGAAATCATCCAGCCCGGCGGTGGCGAGCTGATTCAGCGTCGCCGCCAGGCGTGGCTGGCGCAGGCGTTCGCCTTCGCGTGGGGCCTTGCCGTTCACCAGCAGCGCTTCGCTGAAGCCGGGGCTTTGCGATAACCGTTCAAGGTGCTTGGCGGTCAGGGTTTCCTGGCTCTTGGTCACCGCTACGCCTTTTTGGGCATGGCCGATGGCATCGGCGAGCAGGGCGGGCAACGGCATGGCCGGCCCCCAGTCGGCGGCGACGGACAGTGCCTCCTGCCAACCGCTTACCGTGCCCCCCATGGTGAGAGCGGCCTTGGGGCCGCGCTCGGGAATCTGCGTTTCACCGGCGTAAAAAACCACGTCAGCCAGGCCGGCGGCGGGGCCGCAGGCGTCGATGGCCACCGGTGCTTTGCCAGGCTCGTGGATCAACCAGAAACCATCGCCGCCCAGGGCGTTCATGTGCGGATAAACCACGGCGATGGTCGCGGCAGCGGCGACCATGGCTTCAACGGCGTTACCACCTTGCTTGAGGATGTCGCGTCCGGCGCTGGCGGCGAGGTGGTGCGGTGCGACACAGCTGCCGCCGTAGCTACGTTGAGTATGGAGCATAATCGGTCCTTTTATTATTAAGCCCGTTGACTACCAGCCAATGGCGTCGGGTAGCCAGGTGGCAATGCCGGGAAATAGTACCACCATGGCAATAGCGAGAAACTGCAAAGCGATAAACGGTAACACGCCGAGGTAGATGTCCAGCGTTGTCACGCCTTTGGGAGCAACGCCTTTCAGGAAAAACAGCGACCAGCCAAAGGGCGGCGTTAAAAACGAGGTTTGCAGCACCAGGCCAACGAGGATGCCGAGCCACACCAGGTCGACGCCTAGCTGAACGAAAAACGGAAGGAATAACGGCAGGGCAATATAGCTGATCTCGATCCATTCGAGGAAAAAGCCGAGTATGAACATCAGCAGCAACATGAACAGCAGGGCGCCTATCTCGCCGCCGGGTACCCACTCGAACATGCGAGCCACCAGATGCTCACCACCCAGGCCGCGAAATGCCAGACCAAACACCTGCGCGCTGATCAGGATGAAAAACACCATCGCGGAAATGATCAGGGTGGCCTTGGCGACCTCATTGAGTAAGTTAAGGGTAAGCCGCCCCGAGCAGGCGACAAATACCAGGGCACCCAGCGCGCCCATGGCGGCGGCCTCGGTGGGCGCGGCAATGCCGCCGATGATCGAGCCGAGCACAGCCACTACGAGCCCTACCGGTGGACCCACGACCACGATGACTTTGCGCAGCAACTGTGACTTGCTCAGTTGCGCCCGTTCATCGGCCGGGATGGGCGGCATCAAATGCGGTTTCCAGGCGGCCAGGGCGAGAATCGCCACCATGTACACCGCCGCCAGGGTCAGCCCGGGTAGCATGGCAGCGGCAAACATGGTGCCCACCGACTCACCGAGGATTTCCGCCAGCAGAATAAGCACCAGGCTGGGCGGAATAATCTGCCCCAGGGTGCCGGAGGCGCAGATCATGCCGCAGGCGAGCGCTTTGGGATAGCCCCGACGCAGCAGGGTGGGTAGCGTGAGCAGTCCAAGCGTCACGATGGTAGCACCGACGATGCCTGTGGCTGCCCCGAGCAGCACGCCGACGAAGATGATCGCTACGCCCATGCCGCCCGAGAGATTGCCGAAAAGGTGGCCGACCACGTCGATCAGCTCATCCGCGAGCTTGGACTTTTCGAGCATCACGCCCATGAAGACGAACAGCGGAATCGCCATGAAGGTGTAGTTGGTCACCACGCCGTAGATGCGCGACGGCAGCAGATTGAACAACATCGGACCAAAGCCGATGAAGCCAAACACGAACGCGGTCGTCGCGATGCTGATCGCCACCGGGATGCCAATCAGCAGCATGACGAAAAAGGCCCCGATCATGCCGATCGCGAGCCATTCATTTAAAGACATAGGTCAGTCACCTTGTGCAGGAAGCGCCAGCGCATTGCGCAGCGCGTGAGCCAGCCCTTGCAGTGCGAGCAGGGTGAAGCCAAAGGGGAGGAAGGCTTTCAGCAGCCAGCGCCAGGGGAGGCCGCCGGGGTTGGGTGAGGCTTCCCCGCGGCCAAACGACTGTGCGACCCAGGGGAGCGTCAGCCAGGCAATGTATAGCCCCATCACCAGCAGTGTGAGGCCGCCCAGCACTTCGATGGTTCGTTTCACGGCGACCGGGAAGTGCTCGTAAAACACATCGACCCGGACCTGTTCGCCATTGAGCAGCAGGTACGCCATGCCAAACAGGGCGATGGGCGAGATCAGGTGCCATTGCAGCTCCTGCAGCCATACCGCGCCGATATCGAACAGGTAACGCAGCATAACGTCGCTGGCGACCAGGCCCACCAACACCACGCAGGTCCAGGCGGCGATCCGGCCAAATAGCCGGACCAGCGCCTCGATGCCGTAAACCACACTTTCGACGGCTCGCATATCAGACTCCGATGATATCGCTTAACCAGGCGCGTTCGCTGGCACCTGCCCAGCGATCGTGTTTGGCTTTAAAAGCCATGTAGCTGTCGTGAATCTTGCGCACCGCCGGGTCGGCGTTCGCCTCGGTTTCGAGGGTATCCAGCGTGGCCTCGCGTAGCGCATTGACAATGGGTTCTGGCAGCTGACTGGCGGTAACCCCATGGTTGTCGACCAGGTCGGTGAGGGCTTCACCGTTCACGGCTTCGGACCAGGTCAGGCTTTCAAGGCAGGCCGCCATGCATGCCGAGCGCACGATCATCTGCAGGTCGGTCGGCAGGCTGTCCCAGTGGGATTTGGATATCAGCAGCTCGCCGGTGGTGGAAGGCTCGTGCCAGCCGGTGGTGTAGTAGTACTTGGCGGCATCCTGAAGCCCCATGCGACGATCCTGGTAGGGACCCACGAACTCAGCCGCGTCGATCACGCCGCGCTCCAGCGCCGGGAAAATCTCGCCGCCCGGCAGTACGCGGGCATCCACGCCCAACGAGGCGTAAACCTTGCCGGCTAACCCGGGCACGCGCATGCGCAGACCTTCCAGCTGGCTGATCTCCTCGATGGGCTCGCGGAACCACCCGGTCATCTGTACACCGGTATTGTTGAGGGGGAAGGCGACCATACCGAAGGGTTCGTAAAGCTCGTGCCACAGCTCGAGGCCGCCGCCGTGATAAAGCCATGCCATATGGCCCATGAAGCTCATGCCGAAGGGGACGGTCGTGAAATACTGCGCGGCAAAGGTGGTGCCCGACCAGAAATAGCTATTCGCCGCGTTCATTTCGATCGTACCGCTCTGAACGGCCTCGAAGCCTTCAAGCGCCGGAATTAACTCGCCGGCGGCGAAATGCTGAATGGCCAGGCGCCCGCCCGACATGGCGTTGATTTTCTCGATCACATCGGTGGGGCTGCCCGGACCTTCGACATAAAACGGTGAGCCGGGTCCGTAAGCGTTGGTCATTCGCCAGTTGAAGGTTTCAGACGATTGGGCGCGTGCAATGGAAGGGGCTCCCAATACCAGCCCGGCGGTGGAGGAAACGGCAGCGGTAGTTAGGAACTTGCGGCGTGTGAAGGTCATAGGGCACCTCGTGGCAGTCGATGAGTTAGTTTTTGTCCCATTAAGGTGTTAGCAATCGGCGTGCCATAAAATCGATTTTATTTAAAATAAAAGATTTTTAGCGTGGTTGTCGGTTGTCGTCCACGGTAAGGCGATGGCTCATGCACTAGCGTCGCGCGGCCTGTGGTGCTAAACGCACTACTTTGAGGCAGTTAGCGGCAGGCATGCGTGGCACCGGTGAGAAGGAGAGTGGGGGCCGGAATGCTTGACAGCTTAATGAGGGCTGAGTAACATACGCGCCACCTCGACGAGGCAATGCGACGTCCCATTCGTCTAGTGGTCCAGGACACCGCCCTTTCACGGCGGTAACAGGGGTTCGAACCCCCTATGGGACGCCAACTGAATCGTTAAGGTATCGGAGTGCGGGAATAGCTCAGTGGTAGAGCATCGCCTTGCCAAGGCGAGGGTCGGGAGTTCGAATCTCCTTTCCCGCTCCAACTGCGTCCCATTCGTCTAGTGGTCCAGGACACCGCCCTTTCACGGCGGTAACAGGGGTTCGAACCCCCTATGGGACGCCAATCCGATTGCGAGAATGCCGTAAGCGCAGCATGTTACAGAGCGGGAATAGCTCAGTGGTAGAGCATCGCCTTGCCAAGGCGAGGGTCGGGAGTTCGAATCTCCTTTCCCGCTCCAATAACACAGTTTGAAGTGATGGATAGGCCCGAGGGTCGGGAGCTGGTACGCCAGTCCGATCGATCTCCTTTCCCGCTCCAAACAACATTACGCTTATATCTGTGTCCCATTCGTCTAGTGGTCCAGGACACCGCCCTTTCACGGCGGTAACAGGGGTTCGAACCCCCTATGGGACGCCATCTCGTACTTGCCTATTGCGTTGCGGGAATAGCTCAGTGGTAGAGCATCGCCTTGCCAAGGCGAGGGTCGGGAGTTCGAATCTCCTTTCCCGCTCCAAGCGCATTCTATGACGCGGCATGTTGCCTAGGGTCGTGAGCTGGAGCGCCAGCCCGGCGGAAAGCCGCCCTATCGATCACCTTATCCCGCTCCAAGCGCACCTATCGTTACCATCTCTTCTTCTGCTTCTTCAGTACCTGCCTCATTCGGCAAGAATCCGATTGAAAAAAAAGTTTGCGCCCTAATATCTAGTGCTTACGCACGCAATGACTCTTCTCATTTTGCTGACAGGACATGTTCATGGCCGAACCGGCATTGTCGATACGTGGCCTTACCAAAGAGTACGGCAACGGCTTCCAAGCGCTAAAAGGTATTGATCTCGACGTCCATCAGGGCGATTTTTTTGCGTTGTTGGGTCCCAATGGCGCAGGCAAATCCACCACCCTGGGCGTTGTCTGCTCACTGGTTCAGAAGACCCAGGGTAAGGTGTCGATCTTTGGTATCGATATCGATAAAGATTTCTCCAAAGCGAAATACCAGATCGGCGTGGTTCCTCAAGAGTTCAACTTCAACCAGTTCGAGAAAGTGCTTGATATCGTGTTGGCCCAGGCGGGCTACTACGGTATGACGCGTCGCGAGGCGCTGCCTCGTGCTGAGCAGCTGCTGACCGATCTTGGGCTATGGGACAAGCGCAACGGTAGCGCCAGAATGCTGTCCGGTGGCATGAAACGCCGGTTGATGATTGCCCGCGCATTGATGCATCGCCCCAAGCTGCTGATTCTCGACGAGCCGACGGCGGGCGTGGATATCGAGCTGCGCCGGAGCATGTGGGAATATATGCGGCGGATCAACCGCGACGAAGGCACCACCATCATCCTCACCACGCACTATCTGGAAGAAGCCGAGAGCCTCTGCCGCAATATCGCGATCATCAATCACGGCGAAATCGTCCGCAATACCAGCGTGCGCGAGCTACTCGCCGAGCTGGATACGGAAACCTTTTTGCTGGACCTTGCAGCGCCCGTTAGCGATGCCCCCGTGGTGGAAGGATTTGATATTCAGCGGGTGGAGGCATCGCAGCTGGCGTTGGTGATTCATCGCGGCCAGCGGCTCAATGATGTGTTTGGCGCCTTGACCGATCAGGGGTTACAGGTGGTTTCCATGCGTAACCGTGCCAACCGCCTGGAGGAAATGTTCGTATCGATGGTGGAGGGAAGCCAAAAGGCCATCGATCAGCGGGCGGAAACGCAAAGGGAGGCGCGCGTATGAACGCCACTCAAACGCTGATCGCCCTGTGGACGCTGGTCCTGAAAGAAATAAAGCGCTTTACGCGCATATGGCCGCAGACCCTGTTGCCGCCCTCCATCACCATGGCCATGTACTTTATTATCTTCGGCAATCTGATTGGTTCGCGGATTGGCGCCATGGATGGTTTCACCTACATGGATTTCATCGTCCCCGGCCTCATCATGATGTCTGTGATTACCAACAGCTATTCCAATGTGGCCTCCAGTTTCTTCTCGAACAAGTTTCAGCGTTCGATCGAGGAGATGATGGTGTCGCCCATGCCTAACTGGGTCATCTTGTCCGGTTTTATTCTGGGCGGTATGGCGCGGGGCCTGGGGGTAGGGCTCATCGTGACGGTGGTATCGCTGTTCTTTACTCGCCTGACCGTGGAGCATCCGCTACTGACCGTGCTTGTGGTGGTGCTGACCTCAGCGCTGTTTTCCATCGGCGGCTTTATCAACGCGCTTTTGGCCAACAAGTTTGATGATATCTCGATCGTACCCACCTTTATTCTGACACCGCTGACCTATTTGGGTGGCGTGTTTTACTCGATTTCCATGCTGCCCGATCTGTGGCAGGGCGTATCGATGCTCAACCCCATCTTGTATATGGTCAATGTCTTCCGTTACGGCTTCCTGGGGGTCTCGGATATCCCGGTTGGCTGGGCGCTTGCTGCCATAGTAGGCTTTATCGTGGTGCTTTTTGTGGTGGCGCTGCGCATGCTGGAGAACGGTAAGGGAATCCGGAGTTAATCATGTCGCATCGACCCGAAACGCTGGCGCATGCCCCGCTGGGCCGCGAGTCCGCCTATCCTGCGCAGTATGACTCCGCGCTTCTGTATCCGATTCCGCGCGCGGCCAACCGCGCCCCGCTGGGCATTGTGGAAGGCCAGCTACCGTTTATCGGTGAAGATGAATGGCACGCTTTCGAGGTGTCGTGGCTGAACGGGCGAGGGAAGCCTATCGTGGCTGTCGCACGCTTTCGGCTGCCTGCCGTATCGCCGAACCTGATTGAGTCGAAATCCTGGAAGCTTTATCTCAACAGCTTCAACCAGACCCGCTTTGCCGATCGTGAAGAGGTCATCAACACGCTGACCAAGGATTTGACGCTAGCGGCAGGCGCGCCCGTGGGCGTAGCGCTTTTTGATGTGGACGCCGATGCCTTGACACCCAGGCGCTTGCCGGGAGAGTGCCTGGACGGGCTGGATATCGATGTCAGTGACTACACCCCGAGCGCCGACCATCTGGCGGTCGGTGATGAGGTGGTGGAAGAGACGCTTAATTCGCACCTTTTGAAATCCAACTGCCCGGTCACCGGCCAGCCCGACTGGGGCAGCGTGATGATTCGCTATAAAGGTCGCAAGCTTGATCGGGAAGGACTGCTGCGCTACGTGATCGGCTATCGCCAGCACCAGGATTTTCACGAGCACTGCGTCGAGCATATTTTTACCGACCTGATGCAACGTGCAGCGCCAAGCGAGCTATTGGTGCTGGCGCGTTACGTACGCCGGGGCGGGTTGGACATCAGCCCCTGGCGGGCAACGCCCGGCCTCTCGCCGCCGAGCCCGCTGCGCCTGGCAAGACAATAAATGATTGCGCTAACCTAGCGCTCATACCATTGATCAGATGGAGTCATCATGGACGCACTTACGCTGCTGCACGAACGTAGCTCAATGGGCAAGTTGATGGAGCCTGCCCCCTCCGCCGAGCAGCTTAGCGCTATCTATCAGGCCGCCTTGCGCGCGCCTGATCATAAAGAGCTTCGCCCCTGGCGGTTTATCGAATTTAGTGGCGAAGGGCGTGAGCGTCTGGGGGAGCTATTCGCAGAAGCCGAGTTTCAGGAAGACCCGCATGCCGACGATAGCGCCCTCGATGCTGCCCGCAAGAAGCCCCTGCGTGCGCCGATGGTGATCGCCGTTATCGCCAAGGTCACGCCGGATATTGCCAAGGTGCCCAAAATGGAGCAGGTGATATCGGCCGGCTGCGCGGCGCACGGGATTCTGCTGGCGGCCCACGCACTCGGGCTGGGTGCCATGTGGCGCAGCGGCAAGTACGCCTTTGACCCCGTGGTACGCAAAGGGTTGAGCATGGAGGAAGACGACGAGGTCGTCGCGTTTATCTATCTGGGTACGCCGGGCGGGCGCCATAGGCCGCTGCCGCAGCATCAAGCTGATGACTTTGTTGAACGCTGGGCGTAGTCATGGTTGTTACTCGCAAGGCGGGCGTATCACATCCCCGTTTACCGCTGCCCGAGGGTCCGGATGACCTTGTTGCCTTTCAGCAGTGGCTGGGCGAGGCAATTCCCATGGTCGGTTCGCTGGGTATCACGCACATGGCGCGCGAGGGCGATAGCCTGATCTGGCAGTTGGCACTCGCGCCGAGCTTGAATGACAAGGGAACCGGCTTTGGTGGGGCACTCACCGCACAAACCACACTGATGGGGTGGTGCTGGGCCACGCTCTGGTTGCGCGAGCGTGGCCTGGCCCGAGACGTGGTTGTGGCGGAAAGCAGTCAGCGCTTCCATGCGCCGGTCACGAGCGATTATCGCCTGATATGTACCCCGCAAGATCCTCAAGGCCCCGACGCACTGGCTGAAAAACTGCACAAACGCGGTAAAGGGCGTATCGCGCTCGATCAAACCTTGTACTGCGGCGATACTCTCTGTCTCAGTGCCACCGGTAGCTATGCCGTCCTGCCTTAGGCCTGATCCGAAAATGGCTTGCTATTTCGCAGCTTAGACCATAGAATGTGCGCCGTTCTATAGGGAAAGGCAGCGCCGATCTCGAAGAGCAAATAATGCGGAGGAGTGTCCGAGTGGTCGAAGGAGCACGCCTGGAAAGTGTGTAAGTCGAAAGGCTTCGAGGGTTCGAATCCCTCCTCCTCCGCCAAGAATATAGATTAAGCCGCTGATTTCAGCGGCTTTTTTGTTGTCTGAAGGTTTTTAACCCACACTTTGACCCACACCTTGCAATTGGCTCTCTTCGAAACGACTGGGACGCCTATGGACAGTTTTTCAATCCAAGCAAGCATCTACAGGCTTGCGACTGAGCATCCTCTCCCAAAGCTTTACCCGCATGAAAGCCCTAAGCTGCTATTCCAAAGATGACACAGATGGCATACATCGTTATTGTGGTCTTAAGAATTATGAGTATTTGCCATAGACAGATTGCGACCCAAAGCCGACATTTGTAAAACTTAAAAGAGTTGGATCTTCAACGCTGGGCATTGCGACCCATAATACCGGCTCATCCGACAGAATAGTGACGAAATGGAGACTGCAGCCGATGCCGCCAGCACCCAGGCTATCTCGATCGCTACGGTGTTACTGGTTGTCGCCATCGTGCTGTTTATTGTGCTTCAAATAGGCATGCGTCGCTTTATCGTCCAGCCGCTCAGCCGCGCCGTCAGTATCTGCGAAAATATTGCGCAGGGTGATTTGACCAGCCGCATCGAGAACGAGGGCCGCAACGAAGTTGGCCAGCTTTATCAAGCCATGCGCACCATGCAAAGCAAGCTGACTGACATGATGGTCACGCTAAACAATACGGGAGAATTAGTCGCCAACAGCGCGCGGGAAATTGCCAGCGGTAGCGATGACTTGGCCTCTCGCACCGAAGAGCAGGCCAGTGCTCTGCAAGAAACTGCTTCCAGCATGGAAGAGATGTCATCCACGGTTCACCAGAACAACCAGACCGCAAGCTCGGCACGCCAACTAACAGAAAACGCATCGCAAAAGGCCCTTGAAACTCGCAAGGAATTCGATCAGACCACCGAATTGATGAACCAGATGGAAGAACACTCCAAAAAGGTCCAAGACATTATTAAAGTCATCGAGAGCATTGCCTTCCAAACCAATATACTGGCACTGAATGCATCGGTAGAAGCTGCCAGAGCAGGTGAGCATGGCCGCGGGTTTGCCGTCGTGGCAAGCGAGGTTCGTAAGCTGGCCACGCAAACGTCCCAATCTTCAGGCGAGATACGCGGCATCATTGATGATATCGCCCTGCGCATTAAAGACGGTGTCCACCAATCAGAACTAAGCGGCGAAGGCATGGACACGACGGTTGAGGCCATTACACAAGTCACCGACCTGATGCAGGAAATTGCCTTGGCCGTTAATGAGCAGAAAAGTGGCATTGATCAGGTGAGCACCGCCATTACCCAAATGGACTCAGCCACCCAGCAGAACGTGTCACTGGTCACTCAGACCAGCTCGGCGGCCGATTCACTGCAAGAGGAATCAAGCCGACTTGCCCAGTTAATTGCAGGCTTTAAATTACCCAGTGACGCTCAACGACCCTCTCGCACCAGCCCAGCATCCGCTGTCTCATCCACGCGCCTACCCGCTGAGTCAAAGCGATCAAGCAGTGGAGCGGAACCCGAGTGGGAAGCTTTTTAAGCTGAACGCATAGTGGGTTAATTAATACGGAGCGTGCGGTGGACTGCAGGCCTCTGCCGCACGTCTTTAAAATGGGAAATAGTGGATGAGGTGCCTCTCCTCATCTAGCAACCCTGACTTTTGCCTTTATCAACGTGGTTGCCTGCCGTGACTCAATCGTTTCGTTCCTTAATACCCGCGGCGGCGACCCAGACCGCTGACATCGTCGCGCTTCATCGCTTGGATGAACACCATCATGCCTTATTTGACAGTTACCCCGAGGGGCTATTTGAGCTTGACCCGCTAGGCAAATTGCTGCGCTGGAATGCTCGACTATTGTCAGTCCTCGACAAAACCGAGACCGAGATAACGGGGCTTAGTTACTTGTCCCTACTTCCTGTTTTTTATCATTCCCTCATGCAGCGGGCCTTCAAAGCCGCCTGCACAGGCAAAGCTCAGACGTTTCATTGCAAAACGACCAGCGCTCTAGGGAACTCACAGTGGCTAGTCCTCACCTTAGTGGCGGTGTTTGAACAGGACAAGGTAGTCAGCGTCTATGGTCGCTGCCTAGAGATTAATCAGTACCCGTTCGGTGAATCGCAACGTCATTTATTAACCCAGGTGATTGAGGCAAGCCCAAACGGTATGGTGGTGGCTGATGCCACCCAACCCGGACTCCCCCTCATTTATGTGAATGAAGCCTTTACATGCTTAACCGGCTATACCCGACAAGAAGTACTCGGCCAGAACTGCCGTTTTTTACAAGGCGAAGACACGAGCCCTAGCGCCATACAAGAAATCCGTCGCGCCATTGCGCACTGCAAAACCGTTAAAGTGGTACTGCTCAACTACCGCCGTGATAACACGCCCTTCTGGAATCAGTTCACGCTGACCCCGGTGATCAACCCCCAGGGCGTATGTACGCATTTTATCGGCGCGCAGGAAGATATTACCCATCAGCGTGAACAAGAGGCACGCATTGCCCATCAAGCTTCCCACGATAGTCTGACGGGGCTCCCTAACCTTGGCTCGCTACAAATGCATCTGGAGCAGGTGTTTTTAGATAAAACTCGACTGAACCAACACTTAGTGCTTTTTTATATCGATCTTGACGATTTCAAACCCATTAATGATGCATTTGGCCATACGGTTGGCGACAAACTGCTTAAAGCCATCAGTCAACGCTTACGCCAGCTAATACGATCCGATGATCTTGTGGCACGCTTGTCCAGCGATGAATTTGTCATTATGTTGACCGGCTACCCCAGTGAGCAGGCGGTCATCAACCTCGCCCACCGCCTCCTCAGCGCCATTGCCGAGCCGTTCACGTTGGATTCACTGTGCTTACATATAAGTGCCAGTATTGGCATTGCGTCTGAGCGGGGCGGCGCCGCCAGGCCACAAGAGCTTCTGCATCATGCTAACCTTGCCATGCAAGACGCCAAACGCCAGGGCCGCAATACCTGGCAATGGTACTGTGGCGAGAACGTCGACAATGTTGCTGAGCACGTCATCATTCGCCGGGAGCTACATGAGGCGATTCACGACAACCAGCTAGCGGCTTACTACCAGCCGATTGTGGCAGCTCAGGACAGCACCATCTGCTGCGTGGAAGCGTTAATTCGCTGGCACCACCCCACGCGGGGGCTGTTATCGCCTGGGCATTTTATGCCCATTGCCGAACAAACGGGGCAAATTATTGCGATCGGCCAATGGGTGCTTGAGCGCGCCTGCCGTGACATTGCCGAGCTGAACCGCGAACGCGCTCAGCCACTTAAACTGGCGGTGAACATCTCACCCATGCAGTTTCAGCGCGGTGGCTTCTTGGCCGAATTGGAATCTGCTTTGGAAAAAAGTGGCTTACCACCCACGCTACTGGAGCTAGAGGTCACTGAAAGCACCTTGATGTGCGACACAGACCAAGCAATTGCGTTACTTGACCAAGTGCGTGCATTGGGCATTAGCGTCGCGCTGGATGACTTTGGTACAGGTTTTTCAAGCCTTGGTTACCTGCGTGATCTGCCGATTAACAAGGTGAAGCTGGATCGGCTATTTATTCGCGAAATTGCCGAAAACCCGAAAAACGCAGCCATTGTTCAAGGCGTCATTACCATGGCACACCACCTCAACCTGGCGGTAGTTGCCGAAGGCATTGAAACGCTAGAAGAACAAAACGATTTACGCCAACGCCAGTGCGATCTACTGCAGGGGTTTTTATTCTCTCGGCCTATCCCTCTCAAAGAATTAAAGCTACTTCCGCTACAGTTAGCAAAACGTTAAATGACCCTTTTTCAGCGCCATTAATGGCGCATTGGCCTGTCTTTTCGCGACGTATGATGGCCTCGTAATCTAAAATAATCGTTTCGTCCACCAGGAAGACCCAATTGACTCAGCAGCGCTTGTACGCACGCCTCATTTTGGCCGTGCTCTTACCGTTGATGTTGGTCACCGCTACGCTGTGGCCGGTGCTTCATATGCACCTGGAAACCCGCCAGGAAAGCATTCGCGAAGAAACTCGTGCCATTTTGCAAGTCGGTGAAAGCACCTTATTGCGCGATATTAACGAGACGCTCAGCTACGCGCTTGCTATCGCTGAGATGCCGATCATCAAAGCTCACATGACAAGCGAAGACACTGAAAATACTGAGAATTCAACGTCGGCGCAATTGAGCAGTTTTTTATCGACGCTGGTCAGACATTACCCGCGCTACACAAAACTGACCCTGATCGATCATCAGGGCAACGAGGTTCTGGGCGCACCAACTGAACTTGCCTCTGACCCGCGTTTTACTGCCAAACGTCATGCGAGTACGGATTACTTCAAAGCCGCTAGCAAGCTCCTTGCCCGTGACCTTTACATCTCGCCTCCCGGTCGCAATCTTCAATATGAGCTTTTCAGCGGCGAAGTGATACCTGTCGTCAATGTCGCCACCCCCATTTTTGACGATCAAGGCGAACGCGAGGGCGTGGTCCTGCTTAGCCTCAACTGGCAGCACTTGTCCGAGGCCGTTCATCAGGCCATGCACATTGACCCCGATGCAGGCGTTCTTTTAGCCGATGCCCAGGGGGGTTGGCTGCTCACGGAGGGTAGCCAGCGACTGCCGATGATCAGCTTTGGTGACAATTACGCCCGATTAGCCGCTGAACCTTGGCAGCCTGTTACCGAGCAAGTCGAAGGGGCGTTTACCCTGGGAAACCATCAATTGCGTTTTCAGCGTTTTGATATACGCAGCCAAGGTTACCAAGGACTCGCGGGACGTATTTTCAGTCAGGACGATACCCTCCCATGGGTATTGGGAGTTAGCCTAACGATGCCCACCTGGAAAACGCTGCTGCAAGATGATGCCAGTGTTATCTGGTTTTTATTGCTCACCTACTCCACGGCGGTGGCATTGGGCATCTATTGGTCATTTAGCAGCCATCAGCAGCGCAAGCTGCGTCACCAGGCTGTGCTGCATGCCAATGAAGTCAGCAAGCTCTATGATAGCGCGCCCTGCGGTTACCACTCACTAAACGCTGATGGCGTGATTCTTAAAATGAACCAGACCGAACTTGACTGGCTGAACCTGGACCGTGATGCCATCGGGCAACGTTGCTATCTAGACTTTGTTTCGCCAGCGTCACTGCCAGATGTTGAAGCCGCGTTTCAGGATGTCAAAGCAGGCCAACAAGCTGAAGCAGAATGCACGCTGGTGGCCGACGACGGCCAAACGCGCCATGTGATCATTCAAGCCGTCGGGTATCGAGAAAATAATCGCTTTATGTACTCCAATGCCACGGTCTTTGACATCACTGAGCGGAAGCAACTTGAAGAAAAACTGCGCGCCCAGGCCATGACCGATCCGTTAACCGGGGTTTTCAATCGGCGCTACTTGCAAGCGCAGGCCAGCATCGAGATTTCCCGCGCCTCAAGGCACGACACGCCTATCTCCCTCATCGCCATCGATATTGACCATTTCAAGCATATCAACGATGAATACGGCCATGACGCAGGCGATGAAGTACTTAAACGTTTTACCGACGTGATTAAAGGGTTACTGCGTCAAGAAGACCTCTTATGCCGTGTTGGCGGCGAGGAGTTCGCCATCTTGCTTCCCAGTACCGCGCTTGATAGAGCCCAGCAAGTAGCAGAACGCATACGGGCTGCCGTGGAACAGGCCCAGGTTTCCATTGAGAACGCCGACGTCCCTACAACCATTTACATTACCGCCTCTTTCGGTGTGACGCACATCGAAAGAGGCGAAAAGACCTTAAAAGCCGCTATCAAGCGCGCTGACAATGGGCTCTACAAAGCCAAGGAGACAGGAAGGAATCGTATTGTTATTAGCTTAAGGTCGAAAAGTTCTTAAATTCCTGAGCAGCGCTTACCTATCATCTATTTTTTCAAGGCTTTCTGAATCGCCTAAAACACACCGGGATTCCGGGAGGCTCCAAACCTTGAGAGGATGGGGAGCCATTAACACTTCCAAGCGATATGCCCTCTGGGATCAGGTAGCGGGCCGTCCGCATGACCTCGACCACGAGGGGAGGCTTCATGGCATTTATGCCGTGTTAAAGGGCAGAGTCAGAGGTGTCCAGCTCACTAGTGTTTAGATAGTGTCGCATGATTGGCAGGGTAAAGGTAAAGCAGCTGCCATCACCTTCGCCGGGCGAGGTGACGTGAATCTTCCCCTCATGGTGTTCGACGACGCGTTTGCAAATAGCGAGCCCAATACCCGTGCCCTCAAAGCGGCTGCGCGGCTGCAAACGCGCAAAAACACCAAAGAGTCGATCTTGTTGTTCCGGTGCGATCCCGATGCCGTTATCTTGCACGTCTACCTGCCATTCGTACGTTTGCTTGTGACCGGTGATGGTGACGTCTGGGGTCGTGCCGTTCTCTACGTACTTTAGCGCATTATCCAGCAGGTTCTGCAGTAGCCGCGTGAGCTCGTCGCGGCTAGCGTAAACCTCGGGCCAGTCGCCTTTGATGTGAACGTGGCCGCCGCTTTCTGTCAGCATGGGTTTAAGAAAGCCCATGACGTCATCTAGCACGGCGCGGCTGTCGACCCATTCCATTGGGGATGTTTTACGTCCCACGCGCGAGTAGTCGAGAATCCCCAAAATCATCTTGTCCATGCGCTCAGCGCCCTCGCGGGCAAAATGAATCATCTCTTGGGCATCATCGCTTAAGTCGTTGCCAAGCTCGCGGGTTAAAAGCTGCAAGTAGCTGTTGACCATGCGTAGTGGCTGTCGCAAATCATGCGAAACCGCGTAAGCAAACTGCTCCAATTCTTGGTTTGAGCGTGTCAGCTCTTGCTGTACAGATTTGAGCGATTGAATATCCAGATGAGTACCGATCAGACGCAGCGGTGCCCCAGATGTATCGCGTTCGAACACTTGGCCGCGCCCCTGTACCCAGAGGTAGCCACTGGCCGTTTGGTAGCGAAACTCAATGATGAATTCGTTCCCTTCAAGCAGCTGCTCGTTCACTGCTTTGCTGCAGCACTCGACATCGTCGGGGTGCAATCGTGCCTGCCACTCGGCGAACGTGAGCGGTTTATCAGAAGGCAAAAGCCCGAGCATACGGTAGCATTGAGAGTCCCAAACAATTTCATCGCGTTCAGGGTGCCACTCCCAAACGCCGAACCCTGCGGCTTGCTGAGCAAGCGCGTAGCGCTCCTCATTTATTTCCAGGGCGGTGCGGGCTTCCATGCGGGCGGTCACATCGATACCGACGGCTTGAATGAATATAAGCGAGCCGTCGTCGCCGAAAAACGCCGTATTGGTCCACTCTACCCAGTGCGAATCACCCTTTGACCCTCCCACGCAATTGATCAGCTGATGGCGTGGTGCCTCCGGCGTAAATTGGGCGTAGTGCTCATGCCACTGACGGCGTTCTTCTTCACCCACCATGTCCAACCAGCGTTTGCCAATCAGTGCGTCAGGGTTAGCCTCAAAAAAGGTGGCCATTGCCGAGTTGACGTAAACCAGCGTGGTATCCGGCAAAAAACGATTGAGCATAAACGGGTGGTGCTCAACCAGCGTGGCGTAATCGGCGTGCTCGGGGCTATCACTCATCAATGTTCTCGCAGTATGTTCAGCTAAGGCCGTTTGACCAGCGTTAACCAGTAATCTTCGACGTTCTGTATGGCCTTCAAAAATTGCGTAAGATCCACAGGCTTGGTGACGAAACCGGCGCAGCCAAGGTTGTAAGAATCCATAACGTCCGTTTCTGCCTCTGACGTGGTAAGGACAATGACAGGAATACGTTTTAGCGTTTCATCCCGTTTTAAATGATCGAGAAAGGTCTTGCCGTCCATTCGCGGCATGTTGAGATCTAGCAGGATAATATCCGGCCATGGGGCATCATGGTACTTGCCTTCACGGCGTAAAAAGGCCAATGCTTCAACCCCGTCACCGACATCGTATACGTTGACCAGCAGCCGGCTCTGCTTGAAGGCCATCCTTGTCAGGTGGACATCAGCCGGTTCGTCTTCAACCAGAAGAACGGTAAAATCACTTTCCATTGTCACAACACTTCACCTTGCGCGTGGTAGGTCGAAAATAATGGCGGTGCCGCTTGAGATCCCTTCTTCGATAGCGATATGCCCCTCGACATTGCGCAGGGCTTTTACCACCAGGGCGAGCCCCATCCCGGTGCCTGGGTACTGTTCGCTATGCGGTACTAAGCGCGAGAATATTTCTAATACCTGTTCGCGATACTCAGGGGCAATACCGCTGCCGTTGTCCTCGACGCGAAATTCTACGCGTTCACCGAGCGTACGTGCCGTGATTCGAATCCTGAGGGGGCGTTCAGGGTCGCGGTAAAGCCAGGCGTTGTGCAACAGGGCGCGGAAAATCATTTTGAGCTGGCGTGCATCCGCGTTTACCGGCGGCAGTCGCTGAGGAATTTCCACTGCGCCGGCACGGCTTATCTCTGCAAGCTCTGGGTCACGATGGCAGACTGCTTCAATCACTCGTTCCGGTTCGAGTGTTTCCGGCTTTGGCGTGATATCGAGGCTGAGATAGCTCTGAATCTCACTGACCAGTTCCTTGAGCTGTTTGGCCTGCCGCTCGATAAAGCCCACGGCCATCAACACCTCTTCGTTATCCGCCTCAGTAAGCAGCCGAGAATTGTGTTGAGACGGTTGTTGAGACGATTGTTGGGGCGGTTTTTGAGAGAGCTGTTGGGACAGCTGCTGGGCGAAGCTGACGAGCCGCCGGCTGGGCTCCTGAAAGTGATGCGCCATCACATGACTTAAGCGCTCAAGCTCCTGGTTGCGAAAGGAAAGTTCGTCGATCAAGCGGCGGTTTTCTCGCTGAGAGCGACGTAAGCGTTGCAAAATCACCAAGAGAATGGCGATGACCCCAAGCTGCAGCAGGGTCGCTCCCATCGCCAGCCAAAGCGTCCGTTGCCGTGAAGCTTGAAGTTGTTGCGTTTGTAAGTCGACCTGCTCCTCCACGCGTTCGATATAGTGCCGCTCGGCGGAGCTTTCAAATTCACTGGTATCGTAAAGCGAAGAGATCATCACCTCACGCCCATCGACGTTGTAACGATCAGTATATACGCCCATTACCTTGACTTCGCCATTGGCGAGACGATGGCGAAAGTAAAGGTGATTGCGCTCGGCTTGCGCAACACGCTTTAGTTCTTCTTCTAATTGCTCCGGCGTCAGCATGTTGATTTGATCAATATGCATGCCCTCTAGCTGCTCGAAGCCGTAAAAATCTTCTGCTGCCCGATTAGCTTCCAAAATTTCTCCGTTATCGACAGAAAGCATCCACATCGGCGTCGAGTGTTCCTCGAAAAATGTTTTAAAGTCCAACATGGCCCAACCTGTCACCGGCAGCCACGAAAGGGCAATGGCACAGATGGCAAGGCATAAACGCCGAGTTCGCCGCATCATGTTTCCCCTTTTGTGGTGAGTTTCATGGGGAGTGTTAGCGTGAAACGGCTTCCTTTGCCTTCCCCCTCGGATTCCACCCAAATTTGCCCGCCGTGGCGCTCGACAATTTTGCGGCATACGGCCAAGCCCACACCGGTGCCCTCGTACTGCTCTCGGGTGTGTAGGCGCTGAAACACTTTGAACAAGCGCTCAATCTGATCTGGGGGGATGCCGATGCCGTTATCCGTCACGCTGATTTGCCACTGTTGTCTATCGGTCAGCGCTTTGCTGTCGATGGTGACGTCCACGGCGTTGCTGTCTGGTGAGCAATATTTCAGGGCGTTGCTGACCAGGTTTTGGAATAGCCGCGTCATCTCATCAGGGCTGGCATTAACGGTGGGCCAGTCTCCCGTCACTTTGATGGCGGCATTGGCTTGCTCGATATCCGGTGTCAAAAAATGCAGCGCTTCATCAAGGGCATCCTTTAATGGCATATCCTGCATGGGTTGCCCCTTGCGCCCCACGCGCGAGTAGTCCAGCAGCGATAGCAACATGTCGTCCATACGCTTTGCGCCATCGCGCATATAGTGCAGCATCATTTCGCCGTCTTCATCGAGCCCGCCGAGGTGGCGTTCCAGCAGTTGGGCGTAGCTGGTCACCATACGCAGCGGCTGGCGAAGGTCGTGCGACGCGGCGTAAGCAAAGTGCTCAAGCTCTTTATTAGAGCGCTCAAGCGATTCGCGATACTGCTCAAGCTGCAACTGGGTCGTGTGCTCATCGGTGACGTCGCGTAAGTAGCCATGCCACATGGTGCTGCCATCATCCAACCGCTCAGGCGTGGCAATGCCTTCGACCCATATTTGCTGGCCGTCGGGGTGGTTGATGCGATATGTCTGTCGCCATGTGGTTAGTTCAGTGGCCGAGGTGGAAATACTGTCGGCTACCGCCGCGACGTCTTCAGGGGCAATGACATCGAATACCGCGCTGGCATTTTCTTGCACCTCCTCGGGTGTAAAGCCATAGATATCTTGAATACCAACGCTGGCGTAGGGGAAGGCGCTGCGCCCATCGGGGTGATGCCAGAACTGGTACAACATGCCCGGCAGCAGCGCCGCATGCTTGCGTGTCTGTTCCATGGCGGCGTTGGCGCGTGCTTCGGCCTCTTTGCGTGCGGTGATGTCCGTATGCGTACCGGCGACCCATAGCGGCTCACCGGCCTCGGTGCGTGTAATGACGCGGCCACGATCTTGCACCCAGATCCAGTGGCCGTCACGGTGTTGCATGCGTGCTTCAAAATCGTAGGCATCACGCTTGCCTTCAAAGTGCTCGGTTAGTAACGCTTCCGAACGCTTGAGATCGTCGGGGTGGCAGAACGACATCCACGTATCGATGGTGGTAGGTCTCAGTTCATCAAGGCGATATCCCACCATCTCGGCCCAGCGTTCGTTGAAGCGTGTTTCGCCCGTTTGAACGTTCCATTCCCAGGTGCCAGCCGCGGTGCCCCATAGGATGTTTTGCAGCGCATTGCGTTCTTCTTCTAGTTTGATACGGGCATTCTCGTGTTCGGTGATGTCGTGTAGGGCTACCAAAAATGTTGGTTTTTGATGCAACACATCCAGTAACGTGTTGTGTGTAAACTTAATCAATACGGCTTCGACTAGAATGGGCGCGCCCTGTAGGTCTTTGTGCTCCCAGATGAAACGCTGGCGCTGTTGGGAGGCTTTTGTTAGTAGTTCTCTCACGCGAGCGATGGAGGATTGGCCGTTAGGCTGCGTGTTAGGCGAGAGATCGATAATGTCCTTGCCAAGTAAGTCGTCAGTGTTTTGCGCTTTAAACAGCGATAGCGCTGCGTAATTGCTTTCTGCAATGACAAAGCGACCCTGTTCGTCGGTATGCAGCAGTAACTTGGCACTCGGTGAGTAGTAAAACAGAGCAGTAAAGCGTTCAAATAGCCGAGATTTACGAATATAAAGCCCGATAAAAAGCGCTAGCAACAATATGCACGCCGCTGCAAGAGCTATCGGTAGCCATATGGCAGTGCCGAAGCGAGATTTCAGCTGCTGCCAAAGCGTTTGAGGCGTTGCCGCGAAAGGCGCAACGCCGAGGGCGCGCGCCGCCAACTCAACCGAGAGATAGTCCTGCGGAGGGTCGAATCCAACCGAGTTATTACCATTCGGCACGACGCCATCAAGCTGCAAGAGGGCGTTGCTGACGCGGCGGATATCTTCCATTGGCACATGCGGCATGGCGGCCAGTGCCCACTCCGGATAGAGCCGGGTGGAATGTGCCAGTGGGAGGCGTGTATGCGAGTGCAACGAGTGCTTGTGTATGACATTAAGCGTATTCGGCGCTAAGCGTCCGCTCGCTAACCAATCTTCCAAAATGCCGCTGCGCACAAAGCCGGCGTCAATCTGGCCGTTCAGCAGTGCCTGCATGACCGCGTCGTGAGAACCGAGCTCTCGGTAGTCGGCAAAGCGCTCAGGATCGTACCCTTGCTGATGTATTTCATAGGCTTGGGTAAGAAACCCGCCAAGAAAACGTTTGCCGGGCACGCCGATGATGCGCCCCTCGAGTTCAGCCAGTGTTTCTATGTTGGCTTCAGCTGGGGCAAGTATGACGCCGGCGAGCAAGCTTAGGCTACGGCCGCCCTGGTATGCCTTGAGCGTCGCCAAGGCGCCACTGACATTATATTGCTGCCGCACGGCTAAAAAATGGCGCGGATTGGTGAGAATAAAGTCGATGTTGCCCGCTTCGAGTGCGTCATCCAGCGCCTCAAGTGACAACACCTGCATGTGCACCTGATGACGCGGAAGCGCCCGCTGCATCGCCTCAATCGCAGGGGCGAACTGCTCGCGAACCGTTTCAACGTCGCGGTATGCAAAAACACCCAGCGTTGTCGAGGGGGCGGCCACCGCAGCCTGTGAAAGTATTAGCGTCGCGGCCAATAACCCCCGTATCAGCGAACGGAGGCAAGCAGGTAAGGGCATTGAGGTGTCCTTTGCTGTATCAGTGTGCGATATCAATACGTTATTCCGATGCTATGGGTGTATCAGCTGAGCTTTTTGCCTGATCAACCCGATTACGTCCATTTTGTTTCGCACGGTAAAGCGCGGCATCCGCACGGGCAAGGGCACCGTCGGGCCGTTTGTCGTTGGCCGATAGCATGGCTATGCCGACGCTGGTGGTGATACGGATCGTTTCATCTTCCGCTTGTACGCGCATGGCTTCGACAGCGGCCCGCACTTTTTCAGCAACATGAGTGCTGCCGTCTTGGTCGGTATCCGGTAGTAAAATCGCAAACTCTTCCCCGCCTAGGCGACCGAATACGTCATTTTCGCGCAGGTTGTTGGTAATCGTGCGAGCAAAGCTCTTGAGAATGTCATCGCCCGCGGCGTGGCCATAGGTATCGTTAACGTGCTTAAAGTGATCGATATCCATCATCAATATGCTGGTGTGATAATCGTTATGCCGTTTGACCCGGCCGTATTCGCTGTCCATGGTTTCCATGAAGCTGCGGCGGTTGAAAAGCCCTGTTAAGGGATCGCGCATGGCAAGCGTGCGCAGCTGCTCTTCCATTTCCTTGCGAGAAGAGATGTCTTGCAGGATGCCCACCATTCGCTCCGGGTTGCCTTCTGCATCACGGCTGACTAAATGACCGGACTCAAATACCCAGACCCAGTGCCCTTGTTTGTGCTTGAGTCGGTACTCGATTTCATATCGCTTCTCTTCACCCTTCACATGGCGCTTGAGCGCCTCATCGATAGCGTCAGTGTCGTCAGGGTGCGTTCGCGTCATCCACTCCGATAATGTTTGCGGCGCGGTGTCATCATCCACATCGAATCCTGCGTTTTTCCGCAAGCGCTCGCTGGTGTAGCAGGCATCCGTTTTTAGGTTCCACTCCCAGATACCTAGGCCACCTCCTTCGATGGCAGCTGTCGTCAGCTCTTCGGACTCTTTTAAGCGCCGTTCGAGCTGGTGGCGCTCCATGGCGTAACGCATCGCACGTAAAAGCGCATCCGCTTCGACATTATTTTTGATCAGGTAATCTTGGGCTCCCGTCTCCAATGCTTTAAGTGAAAAGTCCATATCATCGTGGCCGGTCAATACCACAATGGGTATACCGCGCGCCATTGCTTTGCAGCGTGAGATGGTGTCAAGCCCACTAGAGTCAGGCAGGTTTAGGTCGAGCAGAATGACGTCAGGAGCCGACGTTGTCGCTCTAAGGTGCGTGTTGAGATCTTCCAGACTGGTCAACCAGTGGACTTCGTGATCTCCTTTAGTAAACTTCAGGCTATACTGGATTAAACCAGCATCGCCCGGCTCATCCTCAACCAGTACGACGGATAATTTTTGCATCATGGTTACCTATAAGAAATCGTGTCCTAATCAGGCCGCTTTACCAAGCTGAACCAGTAGCTGACTAACCGCTGCATGTAGTGGGTGAAGTCATCAATGCTGCTTGGCTTCACCACATAGCCCGCCGCTCCGAGGGCATAGGCACGATCGACATCGCCTTGCGATGCCGATGTGGTTAATACCACCACGGGAATTGAACGCAGTCTCTCTTGCCCTTTGGCCTGCTCAAGAAAGGTAAAGCCATCCATCCTTGGCATGTTGAGGTCCAGCAGGATAAGGTCGGGCAGCGTGCCTTCTTTTTGGCGCGCCGCTAGCCATTCCAGCGCGCTTTCGCCCGTTTCCGTATGCGACAGGGCAATATCTTCTGCAATATCTCGAAAGACCTTATGCGTGATGTAAGCATCGGCCTGATCATCTTCGACCAATAGCACCCTATGTGCCTGACTCATGGTTCGTATCCTTAAAAAAAAGTAGAAGATATTCGTGACCGCCGGGGCCGAGGGCATCGTTTATGACGTCGCCTTTGTCTTGTCCGCACACCTTATTACGCTCGGTATCTTTTTTAACCAAATTTCGGTAAAAAGTACCCGTTCGCGCGGGCGATAACAAATCGCGTTAGCCTGGCAACACTATCGGGTTTGCCCGTCGGGTATTGTCTAGTCTGTCTCATTGATCTTACCCGGCAAGAGTGGACACTGGTCAACTTCCGACCTCCTTAAAGTTGTTGAGTATCCTTTTCATTCTGGCCTAGCTGGGCGGCCTCAAGTTCCAAGTGCAAAACTATTGAAGCGTGCTCGGGCCGGCGACGGATTTCTTGAGTACCTCGGCGTAAACTTCCAACGGCGTGCGCCAGTCCAGTGTCTTGCGCGGCCGTGTATTGAGTGAGTCGGCGATCTCGTCGAGCTCATCCTGACTGTAGACCGACAGGTCCGTGCCCTTTGGCAGGTACTGTCTCAACAGCCCGTTGGTGTTCTCATTGGAACCCCGCTGCCATGGGCTATGCGGGTCGGCAAAGTAGATCGCTGTCCCCGTCTTCTGAGTGATCTCGGCATGTTTCACCATCTCTTTGCCCTGGTCATAGGTCATGGACAGGCGTAGAGCGCGCGGCACCTCATTGAGCTTGTCGCTGAAGCCAACAGCCGCCGCTGTGGCCGTGGTGCCATCCACTTTCGCCAGGATCACTAAACGCGTCGTGCGCTCCACCAATGTACCAACGGCAGAGCGATTGTTAGCGCCAATGGTGAGATCCCCCTCCCAGTGGCCAGGCATCAGGCGGTCTTCAATCTCAGGTGGCCGCAGGTGGATGCTCACCAGGTCAGGAATCTGTTGCCGCCTATCCTTGCCAGGGCTGCGAGGGCGTCGTTTACCGTTACCCTGGCGCAAACAGGCAATCAGCTCTTTCTTGAGAGTGCCGCGCGGCATGAGGTAGAGAGCATTGTAGATGGCTTCGTGCTAGACGTGGCGGTCAGTGTTACCAGGAAACATGCGCTTCAGTGTGCGGGCTATTTGCTCTGGTGACCAGTACTTGCGCAGCAGGTAAACGACCAGCTCGAATAGCTCACCATCGAGAAGCAGCTTTGGGCAACGGCGAGGCCGACAGCGGCTCTGTCTGCAGCAGAAAGATGGCGATAACAGTGAGTCATGGCAATACCCTACCTGATAGGTTAGGTGTTGCACTTGGTCATTGAGACCGCCCAGTCACATACGTGGACCACAAATAAATGACTGAAAAACAATTGGAGCAAGTTGTCGCCTTCTACGTTGCTCTTTTTGAAACTTGCCTTTGAATTATATCAGTGTCGCCTAAAAGACCGCTTTTGGCCGATAGCTGAATAAAAAAGAAAGAAAACATCCAACTTGGACCCGCCCCGGCGGGCGGATCCATCTCGCTCTACCACACCGCTACAAATACCCCATCTCGGCAAACGACGTGCATCCCTCACTGCCCACTACCACATGATCAATTACCCGAATGTCCATCAGTCCCAAGGCTTCCTTGAGCCTCTGGGTGATACGTTTATCTGAGTCGCTGGGGTCGGGATCACCACTGGGGTGGTTATGAACGAGGATGACCGCCGCGGCATTATAGGTGAGAGCGGCTTTGAGCACTTCGCGTGGGTAGACGCTGGATGTATCGATTGTACCCCGGAACATTTCCTCGAACCTTATGACACGGTGCTGGGTGTCGAGAAACAGAACGCTGAATACCTCGTGCTCGTAGTCTTGGAGCAGCAGCCGCAAGTGCTCGAACGCTTGTGACGGCTGAGTGATCTTGCAGCCTCGGGCGAGCTTGCGCCGTGCAAAACTTTTGGCAAGGTTGATGATATCGGCTTCGGTGACCGGGGCTGTCACATGGTAGGTGCCCGCCACTTCACCGGCCTTGAGTTTGCTGTGGGTCATGGTTGTCTCCAAAAAAGAAAACGCCGGGGTGGTAGCCCCGGCGTCTATGTCGTTATGTGGTAGATGGTTCGTCGATGATGAGATTGGCTCATGCCACCATCACTTGGCTGATACGCCGCTCCATTTCTTCGTGGAAGGCCTCGACGCGCTCGGCAATGGTGCGAATCATGATGTCGTCGCGGTAGGCACGTTTGATAAACAGCGGCATGCCCGGCCAGTAGCTCACAAAGTCGATCCATTCCCGCTCGCTGACCCATAAGCCGCCCTGGCACTGCGCAACGTGCTCTGCCGGAATCTCCCCGCTTAACAGCACCTCGACCTGGAACTTGGGCAGTTTGGTTTTGATTTCCAGCAGCCCGTTAGCGCCCACCAGGCTGTCGGGCGAATAGCCCACGTCATGGTTGAGGATGATGCCCACTTCCTGCGGGCTCGGTTCGCCGGATGCATTGACGTAGAGCGAACGGGCCACCCCTTCCAGTTCATGACCACGCCGGGTATGGGCATTGCCCTGAAACGGCTCGGCTAGCTCGCCGGTCATCCGCTCACCCATCAACTGGTGCATGTAGGTAATGGCCCCGGCACCGAATCCACCAGGGCCTTTGCCGTTGACCAGCAAGGTCTTGAGCTCCGACATGGTGACGCGCCCTAAGCGCGCCGCTAGCCACTCGGGGGAGCCTTGCGCCATGTTGAGGATCTGCATGGTCGCCTCCTTTACTTGGATAGATAGGACTAAGAGGCCAGTTACTTAACGGCCCGCTTGGAAAGGGACGCTCGCAGCTTGTCGAAGTCGCTATAGGGCACCTGCACGGCAGACCCGTACTTGCCGCTGAACCACTCTTGGGTCGTCGCTGGGCACTGGCTGATCAGCCGCTGGATCTGCCCCGCCTGGAAAGCGGTCACTGTCTTGATGCCCGCTTTAGTACTGGCATTGCCGTTATCGTCCTGGCCGCGGGTGGTGATATTGAGCAGCGCGCACAGCACGTAACGCTTGCCGTAGCTGGTGGAGGAGCCAAACGCCTGTACCGCATTCTTGTTACCGCTGATATCGGCGGGCAGCAGCATGCTGGTTTCTTCACGGTGACCATCCTTGTGCATCAGGACGCCGGTGATCTGAATGCCACGTTCCTGCGTCTGGATACGAAAGCTCACCGCAAAGCCGTGCTTCTGCAGGATGGGGCGCACGGTATCGACGATATCCTCCAGGGTGGCGTAGAAGCCGTTGTTGGTTTGTCCTCGCTCCTCGATGCTGGGCAGTTCGGTCTGCATCGCTGCCATGGCCGCGCTATAGGCCATCATGGCCTGGCGATCCATCACCCGCTCCTGCATCTGCAGCAAACGCTCCATCTTGTCGATGTCGACGTCCGGGTTCAGCGCGGCACGCTCGATCACCTGAATGATCGCAGTGCTGTCGGCGGTGGGATGGGCCTCCAAGGAGGCCGGTGTGTTTGTCGAGGCAGCGTCTGGCTGAATAGCTGATGACGATGTTTCGGGATGATTGGAATTGATGACATGGGTACGTTGTGCCATGGAATACCTCCGGTTTTCTCGAATCAATACAGGGACAATCCAACACCCAAGCGTTATGGGCTGGTTGAAAGCGATAAGGCGGGTAGGGTTAGTCGCCCAGGTGATCGGCCAATGTCTCGGCATCCAGGGGCTCCAGGCGGACTTCCGCCCGGTAGAACTTCCCCTGGGCGCAGACGACGGTCTCGGCGTGATGTTTTTGATTGGCCAGCAGGGCTTCGGTCAGCTGGGTCAGCCCGGTTTCGACGGTGTGGGAAACGAATGTCATGGCAGTTCCTCGTAAAGTAAGCCTCACAGCAAAACGCCCGGCCTTGATGGGGCCGGGCGTTTATGCCGTGGAGGTGGTGAGTGTCACTGGATAGGGAATAGCGTGATAGTGGGGTATTCGGGCAATCGATGAAGCGACGTTTCGGTGCTGATTACGCCACCAGCGCAAGTGCGGCATCGAGCGCTTCCTGCTTTAGCTGTGCGCCCTGGCCGAACCACGCCGAGTCCATGCGGGTATCGTTGCTACGCGCCCGTTTCTCGTGATCGACATACTCGGTGACCGCATTGAGCAGGCCCCAGGCCGTGTCCTTGGCGGTGACCAGGTGCGAGCCCCGACCTTCGCCGCTATAAAGCTTCTGCACTTTATTCAGTGCCCGGTAGTTCGGCAGCTTGGATGGATCATCCAGAGGCGTTTCGGCCCCGCAAATCACCGACTGCAGGTACTGCTGGGCTTCACGGCGGTCGATCTTGCGTTCAGACAGGGCCTTCATGCGGTACATGAAGTCGTTCCACTGGGACACGGAAATCCCCAGCTGTCGCTTGACGGCCCGCGGGTCGAACTCCGACCGGTGGGGAACCTTCACCGCCTGCGATGTACCATCAACGGCGATCTGCAATGTGTTGTTGCACACCACCCGTACCGTGGTGGGTGTCGCCATGGTGGCCAAGGTGCCATCACACGAGGTGGCCAGCAGCAGGTAGTCGTTCACCTCATCCTGGCCTTGCAGCGATGTGCTCAAGCCACTGCGCGCCAGGGCCCAGAACTTGCGACCACCCTTGAGCACCCCGGCGGTTTCCAGCTCATACCCCGCGTACTCGGTCAGGTCACGGTAAAACTCCAGGATCTCTTCCGGCTGCACCACCTTGTAGCGCTGCGATACCACGGAGAGCGGTGCCTTGTTGTCCGAACGGTAGAGCACCTTTTGCTCAGGGAAGGAATGAATGCTGCCCAGGTGGCTTGCGCCTTCGGCAATAAAGCGCACCGGGGCCTCTTCAATGTGCCAGTTCATACCGGCCTGTTGTTGCCAGACCTCCAGCGGTTGATGACGGGTCAGTTGCTGCCCCAGGCCATGCCAGGGGGTAGCGCCTACGTAAGCCATTTGTTCAACGAGATGTGCCATGAGTCATTCTCCAGACATAAAAAAAGCGCTGACACAGCTGTCAGCGCATGGGTGGGTGGTGAATAAGGTGTACCGCCGTAAAGCGGTGTATCAGCGTGCAGGTGCCAGGGGTGGAAAGGGGTGACGAAAGATATGCCCGCACGACAGACAGAGCCAAGGGGTGCCTTCACCGGGTGGCAGCCATTGCGAGAAGAACAGGGCGGCTACCCGCGCCCCCGACTGGCCTCCGGCAATGGCGCCCATCATCGCGACGGGCAGTTTGGCGAGCGGAAAGCGCGAGGTGGCTATCGACAAAGGCCTCGTGACGGCGGCTGATCGCCAGGCACCGATCGCCCCGCCAATCAGGCAACTCCCCGTGGTGCCGATCCGTTGAGCGGTATCAAGGTTGAGCATGCGCGTTTCAGCACAGTTAAAGCAGGGTGGTGACATAAGCGGCACTCCTATGATCAGGGAAGCTATCCCTGTGGTGGGTTCATGGGAGTGATATAGGTCTCAAAATAAGTGGCGTTGACCGTGTTGGTGTTGCGTCAACCGGCGTCTTTCTTGATACTGGCTATATATACAGTAATCGAGAGGCACCTTACCATGTCATTGCCCGTTTCCCTGCTGGGCCGAGCAGACGCTTATGCCCCGTCATGCCCGTTACCGCTCTATTCGAGTGCGGTGCGTGCGGGGTTTCCGTCTCCCGCCGATGATCACCTGGATACCGACCTGGACCTTCACCAGTATGTGGTGAAGCGTCCGGCCGCGACCTACTTCGTGCGTTCCGAGGGGGATTCCATGACGGGTGACGGCATCCATCACGGTGACTTGCTGGTGGTGGACCGAAGCCTTGATGCGGTGCCAGGCCGGATTGTGGTGATCTGCGTGGACGGCGAACTGACCGTGAAACGGCTGGAACGGGTTGGCCAGCGCACCTACCTCAAGGCAAGCAATCCCGCATACCCACCCATTCCCATTGACGGTCGGGAGTCTCACGTCTGGGGCGTCGTGACCCATGTGCTGCATAGCCTGCCAGGGGCACCGCTGCAATGATGGCCCTGATCGACTGCAACAATTTCTATGTGTCCTGCGAGCGGGTCTTTAACCCGACACTGGAAGGTCGTCCGGTGGGCGTGCTCTCCAATAACGATGGATGCGTGGTGGCCCGTTCCAACGAACTGAAAGCCCTCGGCGTCGAGATGGGGGCGGCGATGCACCTGCTGTCGCCCCAGATCCGTCGCCAAGCCGTGCTGCTATCGAGTAATTACGCCTTATACGGCGACATGTCCCGGCGTGTCACGGAAGTGCTTGGCGAGTTTTCTCCCCATGTCGAGGTGTACTCGATTGATGAGAGCTTCGTGGGATTCCAGGGCTTTGATCCCGACGCGCTGGAGCAGTACGGGCAAAGGTTGCGAGAGACCGTTAAACAATGGACCGGCATTCCGGTCTCGGTGGGTTTTGCGCCATCCCGGGTTCTGGCCAAGGTCGCCAACCATGCCGCCAAGAAACATCCCGCCTACCGGGAGCAGGGTGTGTGCAAGCTCATGGCTGACGGTATCGACACCCAAGCGTTGTTGAAACAGTTGCCGGTCATGGAGCTATGGGGCGTGGCCCGCCGCACCGGCGAGCGCCTGCGGGTCATGGGCATTGAAACGGCGTGGGATCTACGCGAAGCCGATCCCAAGCACATACGACGGCATTTCAGCGTGGTGCAGGAACGCATCGTGTGGGAGCTGAGGGGCCAGCCGGTGATACAACTGGACGACATGAGTGAGCCCAAACAACAGATCATGGTATCGCGCTCGTTCGGTCGACTGACCGGTAACCCGCATGATCTACGTGAAGCGCTCCGGCAGCACGCTGCCAGGGCCGGTGAGAAGCTTCGCAAGCAACGCAGCGTGACCAGTGCCGTTATGGTCTTCATCCGTACCAACCCCTTCCGCAACGACTTGCCGCAGTACACCAACCATGTCGTCATCTCACTGGAACGACCCACCGACGACAACCGAGAAATCACTGCGGCTGCAGTACAGGGCTTGCGTCGGCTATGGCGTAAGGGCTACGCCTACCAAAAAGCAGGCCTGATGCTGCTTGACCTATCCCCCAAGGCCAACCGTCAGCTCACCCTTGCCGAGACCCCGCAAACCGAAGCGGACGCCCAGCGCAGCGAACGCCTGATGGACACGGTCGATAAGCTCAATCGGGAGCTTGGTCGGGGCACCATCCAGATGGGCCTGCCCCGCAAAGGGAACGCCTGGTCACTGCGCAGCGAACGGCGCACGCCGCGCTATACGACCCAATGGAATGAGCTTTTGGCAGTTAAGTAGTCAAGAATGCCCGGTTATGTGGATTCAATGGTCAAGATGAAGCTGAAACATCTCAGAAAAAAGCCACTCGCAGGCCATATTGTTTGAGCATATGAAATTCCTGATTGGTTCTCGTGTTCCATTGAAAGTAGATTTTCCTCTTGGGGAATACCGGTCGAGACTGAGTCGATTGCTCAAGTATTGGTGATTCACTCAGGTACCTGCAGAAAAATGTAGATGGTTGGGCTGGCTTCATGTCGATTACAGCCCATCGTATCTATAAGGTTGCAGTGGTTGTTGGAACGATCAACGGTATGCGAAATAACTACCTTACGAGCACGACGTCACGACGTTGAACACTACGTTTTTCAAAAAAGCATATGAAGAAGTGAGTAATCTGCATGATTTGTCACGGCGAACGTCGTCTTGTCGTGGGTGTTTGGAAGACTTGCTTGAATGAAACTGACTCAAGAATCATCTGCCAGGGCGAACTGCAAGCACTGAAATGCCCAACTTGGTGGCATGTCAGCTTAACGGTCTGCCTTCACCAGCAAACACCCAAGGAAGCGGTGCGCTGGTGCTGTCAAATTGAATATTGAAAAGTGGCGGATGTACTGTATTTCGTAATTTTTTAGTCTGCTAACAAGATCGAGCTTCACATCAAGCCAGCGAATTCATTAACTTCTTTATTGACGATGGATGAAGCAAGTCTATTGCTCAATGCAATACCACAAGGCACTGATCTTGGACCAATTACCCAATGACGTTTCGAGCCACGCTTTCCAGTGCTATAGCAGGTTATTCCCTGTGCATCGAGCAGTTGAGCGGCTCGCTTGAATGCTGCACCAAGACCGCGTGGCTCACGCGGCCATTGGTGCTCCAAAGCCCAGGTCGGACGATATGGATCCAAGGTAGCCATCCACACCCCCACCGGTTTTTCAGCAACTTCCGTAATGTCGTTGATTTTAAGGTATTCGAGAATTGCCTGAGAAATTGGTTCTTCTTCAGTAATTTCAGCAAGTCGTTCACTACGATACGCAGCATATTGCGACAAGAAAGCGTCAGGGCTTCCATGCAAAACGCTGGATACAACCATGCCAATCCGACAGAAGTCTTTCCAATAATCCGGTACACTTCTATCGACACTAACCTGATCAATTTTAGTGTGTGCCTCACCAAGTAAGGCAAGCACAGCATTGAATATATCCGCCTGATTACTATCCGTGATTCTCACAGAACGAGTCGTCTTTGGGTATTCAATTCTTGGCTGATCTCTAGAGGGGGATGGCATCTCCAGGCTCAAGGTGAGCTCCGATAATTCATCCTGATGAATGACGGGTTCCAGACTGCTGATAATACAAGGGCGTGACACAGATAGACTTGTTGTAATCTCATGGCAGCCAATGGCTTTCCATTCCAGTTGAGTATGGGAGAGCAATTCAAACAGACGTCTCTGTACGACTGGGCTCAGCGGGGAGGCAACATTCTCCAGGCTAAGCACGTGATGCCGCCAGGCGAGTCGGTTCACTTCCTTCACCGTTGTTGGGATTTCACGTATTGCCGTTTCCTTGGTCACCGGGTCGACAAGGTTCTTGATGATTCGTTGAAGCCTTGCCATGCCGCTTTTCGGCTCTCCTGTAATCTCCAGAGCCAACTGTTGGCGCTCTGGCATCAGGCACAGCAGAATATACGAGTAAATGAGCAGTTCTCGATCCTTAGGAAGCTGGACGAAGTTATCGATAGCTCTTATGCCATCTGAAGAGACTCCGCCGTTCAATTTTTGAAAGGAGCGGCAATTGTTAGGCTGCCAGTAAGGATAAGGTTGCTGGGGCTGAATCATGTGCTCCTGGCCCACAGGAAACATCATTACAAAACCATTCAGTGTAATGTAGCGCTCGTTGTTTTCTCCCAGCCAGGTTCGTCCATTACCAACACCTACGTGGTGGGCTGGGTCTCTTCGAATGATATCTAATGCATCTCGTATACTTTGGTCAGAAACATCTCGATTTCCATAGTCCGCTACAATTTGCTTGATGACCGGAGCAATCATGTCGGCTTCCACCATCAATACTGGCCCTGGATGGTACGGGACCAGGAAATATACACCGCTGGCATTCACTCCGAGCCAATATGACTGGCGAATTATTTGCCGGATGAGGTTTGCTTTACAAAGTTTGACTGGGCGTCCGGATTGGTTTGAGAAATTCCTTCTTCCTTCCATGGGAAGAGAAGCTAGAGGTGATTGTTGCGAGCTGGGAAGAAATTCGCCTGTCCTAGAGTGGGGGTGAGAAGCGTTGTATGGGTAATGCGACATAAGGTTAAGTCCTTAGCTTGCTCAATATATTGGGCGGTATTTGATAATCATTCTCGATAATGTATTGCTACCAGTAAGGGTACTCAATGGATGCGTAGTAGGTATTTCACTTTCTATTAAAGTAAGCAACAGACTCCCGGAATTTGTGGTGTAGGCGAAAATTCGTATTTGAACGTCAGTGATGGTTAGAAAGTACTCATGAGAAAACCTTGTGTTGCAAATAATGCTAATAACTTTACCAGCTGTTTGAATGGTGTCTATTGACTTATTTTAATGCTTGAAGCTGGTGGGTGCTGAATAATAAAAGTGCTATTTGGATTTATATGAATACTACTGGACAATAGCATATAATGAAAATTATTCACTTGCTTTTCGATGGTTGATTGAGTATTTAGCCAGTGATGAAGATCCCAGCTCTGTAAACGTATAGAGTTTATCTAACTCCCGGTTTTTAATTACTTGCCAGCGTATATATATGCTTGTAGTACACGCTATGGAGCTACTAATAGCTCCATTTGATTATCAGAACCTCAATTGAAATTCTGAAAAATGGACTTTTTATGAATATTGCTATCAACGCACTCATCTACATACCGGGCCTGAAGCTAGATAGGTTCTTAGCGATCATCCTGACTTTAAAGAATCAAGCGGGTGGATAGGAAAGTGACGGTGCAATAAATCAATTGTCCGATCCTTCGTTAAGGATTTGAGTTTGTTTAATTAAATTTTATACTTAAAAACGTATCCCTGTTTAGATATATAACTTTATGACACTAACTTTCATAATGATTTCTTCATTATTGACAAATAGATCAGCTTGATAAAGGGGGTATGGAAGGCATGAGTATTAAAGCTATTCTGGTGTATATGTTATTAGGGGTTGGCTGGTGTCAATTAGCATAAAACTATAAGTATCATGAGATAAGTCGACTATGATGATAGCAGACACCTACAAAGGTGGATGCCCTATCTAATGAGGTAGATATGATGGATTACGAAGATAGCACCTGGCCAGAGTATGTAATGGAAATTGATGACATTCTGAAGAATAATGAATGTGAAGAAGACGGGAAAATAATTGCATATTTTAAGGAAGTACAGGCTGTAGTAGAGCGATTGATTGAAACCAAACATGAGCACTTTTCAAACATTCAAGAACGCAATGGAGTGTGGCGAGTAAGGTCTGAAAGCCTGACCGGAAAGAAGTTTTTATCTTTACTCAGCAGTGGTCAAGGTGTGAGTTACAAGAGGATTTCATTTGTTAATAGTCACCCCTATGTCAATGCTTTTCATACGGCTATTGAAGAACTGGACCTGAATGCGCTTGATGAATGTGGTGATGAAGATCACGCAGACAGATTGAATACAGCGGTCGAAATGATCCGGGAGAAGTTTCGTGGACATTCGATGCGTAAATACATGCACAAGCAAGAAAAAGCCAAGAGGGGGCGCAGTAACAGCGCTCAGAAACTGATCAATTCCCTGAGGGAAAAATACGCCAGGATCGAAGTGCTGAGGCTAGACTTGAGCTATCGAAAGGGAAAGTATGTTGATCTTGATGATTTTCTAGGTGCTTTGAAAGAAGTGAAAGAGCACTGGAATGTTTTTCATAAAGACTTGGTGAGCCGGGCTTTATTTTCTGGTTATATCGGATGCATAGCTAAGTTGGAGTATGGGATATTAAGCGGGTTTCATTTCCATTTGTTGGTCTTTTGTGATGGATCAAAACATCGTGAGGACATAACCTTGGCTAAGATGCTGGGAGATCACTGGGTCGATAACGTGGTGCCAGACAATGAGGGCAGATACTATAACTGTAACCGAAATAAAAATGATTATAGATATTTGGGAATAGGCACGCTGAATTATTATGACCAAGTAAAATACTCTTACCTTATGAGCCTTGTGATTGAATACATGGTTAAAACGGATCACATCATGGCCAATGAAGCTCCAGGT
>JBNJJK010000011.1:0-144514 GCA_051750125.1 Pseudomonadota bacterium | reverse complement strand
GGCATGGAAAAGGAAATAGGAAGGAGAGAAAACCACCGTTTGTCAGCGACGCTCATCACTGCGCGGGACCATCCCCGTCAGCAACCATAGCTGTTCGGCTTCACGGAATACCCGGCGATGCTGGGAAGACGCCGCTAGCCATGCATGGAGCGCCTCGCGATCCGCGTCACTCAACGTTTCTTCATGCTCGCGCATCAGCCAGTCCAGGGCTGTTTGCCACACGGCTTCATCGCCGCTGTCGTTATTCATCGTTACCGTCTAGCCTCGCTACTGCTGCCCGATCAATCATTGGACCGGAAAGCGCCTGCTACTAACAACGCTTTCACTATGTGCTGGCAGTGTAACAAAGCGACAACAAAAGCGGCACAGCGAACGCCTGCTTATCTGCCTGGCAACGACGTGCCTCGCAGCGACTGACGGCAATGAGTTAGCGCATCACGAATCATGAAGTTGACTGACGTGGTGGAAACCCCCAGCAACTGAGCCACTTCCCGTTGCGTATGGCTTCCCGAACGGTAGAGTTCAAAGGCGCGCCGCGTTCGCTCGGGCAGCTCATCCAGTGCGTCCACCACCTGGGCCAGAGACTGGCGATCAATGGCAATCACTTCGGGGGAGTGTGAGGCGCAGGAAGCGTTATCCCCCTCTTCCTCTTTTGCAAACAGCGTTGACTCAAAGGCCGAGCGGCGGCAGCGGTCAATGGCAAGGTTACGCACCACACGCGACACGTAAGATATGGGCTGCTTCATCTCAAACAGCGTGGTGGCCTCTGAAATTTTTAGATAGGCATCCTGAACAACATCATCGGCTTGATCAGCATTGCCCAACACTTTTGCGGCAACACAGCAGAGCCGGGGTCGCTGATTAACGAAGATATCTTCTAACTCAGCGCTCCAGGTATAGGCATCCATAGCTCGGCCTCCTGCCTCAATTGACACTACGGAATAAATAGCAATAATTATTATTTGCGTTAACACCTAGAAAGTCAACGTGTGACGGGTAACCGCTTTTTATAAGCATATGTTGGTTGACGTCGTTCACGGCGCGATTGCTGGAGGACTCTCCAATGCGCCGAACGCGTCACTGATTCGACATCCCCACGAGATCCGTCGATTCCCAAGCGGCGCGTAACATCCATACTGAAATCTTTTCATTTTTTTGTTAAAAATGAGAACCATTAGCACTAGAATGGAAGGATTATCATCAACCTCACCGCCAGGAGTCATTCATGTTCGAGGTCAAAGGGGCCACCTTTGAAATCAATGGCAAGCCGCTGCTTCAGCCCATTGAACATCGCTTTTATGAAGGCAAGGTGTACGGTCTGATTGGCCACAACGGCTCGGGAAAGTCCACCCTGATCAAGCTGATGGCCCAACAGCAGCCGGTCAGCCAGGGCGAGATACATTTTGACCAGCGCCCGCTGAGTGAATGGGGCAACCGCGAGTTCGCCCGTCAGGTCGCTTACCTGCCCCAGCATTTGCCCAGCGCCGAGAACCTGACGGGACGCGAGCTCGTCAGCTTCGGCCGCTACCCGTGGCATGGGCTGCTGGGTCGCCACACGCAAAAGGACAAAGACGCCGTAGAGCGCGCCATTGCCCTTACCCATACCGAGGCCTTTGCCGACCGCCTGGTCGATACCCTCTCCGGCGGGGAGCGCCAGCGGGTATGGCTGGCCATGCTGATCGCCCAGGGCAGCCGCTTTCTATTGCTTGACGAACCCCTTGCCGCGCTGGATATCGCCCATCAGATGGAAGTACTGGCGCTGATACGTACTCTCTGCGACGAACTGAACCTGGGCGTGATTATCGTGCTGCACGATATCAACATGGCCTCGCGCTACTGCGACCGGCTGATGGCGCTGCACAGCGGCCGTTTGCTGGCCTGCGGCGTGCCCGGCGACTTGATGTGCGACAGCACCCTGGAGGCCATTTATGGTCTCCCCATGCAGGTGATGAAGCACCCCAACGGTGAACATAATATTGCCGTGGCCCAATAAGCTTATAGGCAGACGCGGCTCATGTAAGTCTTTGGCCGCGTTCAGCCCCTGATACGCGTTCGCAATATCCAATCGTTACGTCAGGTGGTTATCCCATCGAATATCAAGGCTGGCGAGCTCCACGGGCGTTGGCTGCTCGGGGGATACGCGGTAAAGCCCGCCCTGGCCGGATGAGACCAGAAAGCCACCGATGCCGTCGCACCGGGCGCCGGCGGCATCGGGCAGCGCCAAGCTAGCAACAAGATGCCCCTGCGTGGCATTAAGCAGCAGTACCTGGTTTCCCCGAGGCGCGGTCACCAGAACATTCGACGAAACACGGCTGAATGCGACGCTGGCGATGTACTGGTTCAGGCTGGCGGTGATGTCCGCAGGCAGCACCAGCTCGGAGAAACGCCCTTTGGCATCTAGACGGCAGATCAGCGGATGGGGCTCCCACTCTGGGCCTTCGAACTGATAGCCGGCGATCACCGTGCCGTCGGCTGCCACATCCAGATGACGGCAGCTGAGCTGGTGGTGCGAAGGTGCGTGACGCGCCACGATCTCGCCGCTATGGCGATCCATCAGCATCAGCGCCGGGGCCATGGTGTCCAGGTTGAGCTTGACCCGACCATAGTCGGGATGAGTCTGAATGCCGCCTAACCCGATCACCAGGGTATCCCCTTCCGGCATCAGCCTGAGCTCGTGAGGGCCAATGCCGCCCAGCTCCATATCGCGCACATGGGCATAGCCGTTATCCGCGTCATACTCCCGCACCAGCCCGGCGCTATCCGCCAGGCGATTGGCGGTGACATACAGGTAGCGCCCGCTTGGGTCGAACACGCCATGGCCATAGAAGTGATAGCCCTCACCGGCCGCCAGGGTGTGGACCAACTCGCGACGATCCCCATCGATCACGTGCATCCGCGTACCGGGGCGGCGGGCGAACAGCACTGCCTGACGGGAACCTGGCCGTAAACAGCCTCCATGGCAGCGCTCGGGCACCTCGATCATAAAGCGGGCCTGGCCATCCAGCGCCACCCCGGCAATGAAATGCCCGCCGCGGGCGTCATCCACCGCGCTAAACAGCCAATCCACTTCCTCACGAGCAGGCAGCGCCCAGCTCAGCGGGGTCAGCGCCACGGCCATGCTGCCCAAGCCTACCTTGAGTACCTGGCGTCGCTGCATGGCTCAATCCCCATCGCTGGAATTGAAGCCGCGCACCAGCCCCAGTTCAGCGGCTATCTCGTTGCCCAGCAAGTGGCGTAGCTGGCTGATATCGAGGTAGAGCGACTGCAGGCCTCGAAACACCGCTTCGTCGTCCAGGGCAGGCACCAAGCCCGACGGCTGTTCGCTAGCCTGGGCGAGCGTCTTGTCCAACTGGTCACGAAACGCCTCGGCGAGCGGCAGCGCATCAGCCTCACGCAGCAACGCGGTAAGGCCAGGCAAGAAGCCAGTACGCAGGCCCTCCAGGCTGCTCTCTACCAAACGAATCGTTTGCCCACTACGCCAGGCTTCCGCCAGATAGCCGTTGGCGGGAGCTCCTTTGAGCCCCATGGGCTCCCCGAGGCGTTTATCTTCAAGGAGTTCGAGGGCCTGGATGGCGCTGGCCAGGGTGGTCTCGGTATAGCGCTGAGTATCGTCCGCTGCATGAATATAGTGTTCGCCAAAGGCTTGCCAGTCGCGATGCAGCCCGACCGTGGTATCCGCGAGATGCGTCGTGATGGCCTGCATGAGCGCGCAGGCGTGGGGATCACTCAGGCCCCGCTCGTTCATGGCGTCGTCATAGAGCAGGTATTCAAGGGCGGGAAAGCCTTGGATCGCCACGCTGTCATTGGCGATGTCCTGGGCATCCGGCGGGTCGGTGGCTTTCAACCACCCCTCCACCTTGCGGCCCACCAGGTTTTTACGATCCGGCCAGAACTGCAACTGCCAGCTCCGGCTGTTCTGCTCGACCGGGCCGAACTGGATAAAGCGCACCGCCTGCCAGGCTTGATAGGCGCTCAGCCAGTCGCTTTCCAGCCGCTCCCTTAACGCTTCGTCAGGCGCCTGACAAAAACGGATCGCGCTGCTCTCCAGTCGCTGGGAGGCCGCGCTCAGCTCGGCATATTGCAGTTCCACCGCGCCGTGCCACATGTCTAGCGGCGTGGGGGTTTCGGTAGCGAAAGAGACCGGCGTCGCGAGTAGCGCGCAGGCCAGCAAACTCAGGCGGCGAAGAGATGCGATCACGTTAACTCCTTAACAACAATGACTTACAAGGACTCAAGAAAACGGATGAGTTCCGCGCGCTGGTCGGCGGGCAATTCGCGGTAAGCCTGGGTGGCGCTTTCCGCTTCCCCGCCGTGCCAGAGAATCGCCTCTTCCAGGGTCCGGGCGCGACCGTCGTGAAGAAAACCCGCGCGGGGGTTCACCGTCTGCGTCAACCCAATACCCCATAGCGGCGGGGTACGCCACTCGCGGCCATCGGCCTGAAACTCGCTGCGATTATCCGCCAGGGCCTCGCCCAGATCGTGGAGCAGCAGGTCACTGTAGGGCCATATTTCCTGCCCCGCCAACGCCGGGCGGGCGGCATCCGCCGCGGTACGCTGGCGGGGCGTATGACAGCTGGCACAGCCCAGGGCGTTGAAGCGTTCGGCCCCCCGCTTAACCGCCGGATCGTCCATATGGCGCCGCATCGGCACCGCCAGGCTTGAGGCGTAGAAGGTCACGAAGTCAGCCACGTCATCGCTGACCTCAGGGGTACCACCGTTGGGGAAGTCATCGCAGCCCTGGCTTGCCATGCAGTCAGTGTGCGGCACCAGGTTCGAGGTCAGCCCCATGTCGCCGGCGAAGGCGTGCATGCTCTGCTGCTCGATACTGGGCTCACCGGCTTTCCAGCCGAAACGCCCGACCACCGTGGTGCCGCTGCGCACGTCCCAAACCCGGTTGGCGCGACCGGAAATGCCGTCGCCATCAGCGTCATCAGGGTCAGCGGCGGCCAGCAGATCGGCGTCGGGAATCGCCGCCAGCAGGCCCAGACCAATCATCGGCGGTGCCAGCCGTGGAGAAGTCTGCAAATCCTCAGGCAGCTCGCCGTAGGCGGGCTCGGCAATCGAGTAGACCGGTTCCTGCAGGGTAACGCTGGTGCCATCGGCAAACGTCACTTCCCAAGGGCGATACTCGATCAGCATCTTGGCCTCCGGTTCGGCACCGCTGATGGCCGCGGTTTGTAGCTGCAGGCCGTAGTTGGGCACGGGGAGCGCGCCGCGCTGTTCCAAAACCTCGGGCTCAGCTTGCTGAGCAGGCAGCGAAAGGCGCAGAAAAAGCGCAATGGGGCTCTCGTCCCCTGTCGGCGGGTGGCCGCGTCCATCTTTTATGTGACAGCCCTGGCAGCTATTTGTATTGAACAGCGGCCCCAGGCCGTCCCGGGCCTCGGTACTGGCGGGGGCCGCCACCCAAGGGTTGCGGAAGAAGCTATTGCCAACGCTGAAATCCAGCCGCTTGGTCATGGACATGTTGCCCAGCGGCAGCGAATAGGCGTTATGGTCGAACTGCTCCACCGAACCATCGCCGCCGCTCATGGGCGTCGTCTGAATGGGATAATCCTGTGCAGGTGATTCAGCTGCCTGCGTGGGCATTACCATCAGGGCCAGCAGAAAACCGTTTAGCGAACACCGGCTTAGCGAGACACGGAATAAGCGGTACATGATGATACCTTGAGGCGAACGACGCTTGGTACGAAGCACAAAAGCCGCACGGTGACGAGGCAACCGGCGGCTCATGGGCATCAATAGGTTGATTTAAAATCGGTGGCCAGCGTCATCGGGCTGCAGGGACGTCACGCCCAGCTCGCCAGCGGCCTGTTCGATAGATCCCGTTTGCGCCACCAGGGTAAGAATCGCGCCATTGATCAATTCGCTGCCCGCTTCATTGCCGGGGGCGATCATCATATCGAACGCCATCGGTGAGCTTTCCGCTTCAGCCGCCTGTTTGATAGCGCCGAGGCGCGCCATCGTGGCGTCGAGCTGTTCGCCAAGGGTGTCAGCAAGCGCGCCATCTTCCTGGGCCAGCAGATCCTCGAGCGATGGCCCCTCGACCACGCTGCCGTCAAGGCGCTGATAGCGACCGGTGTAGATATTCTGAATACCCTGACCGTTGTAGTAGTGGGAGTTATGGGTGTTGTCGCTGAAGCAGTCGTGTTCATCCTCGAACGAGTTGGCTTCCAGCGCCACCTTCAAGCGCTCACCGGCCAGCTCGCCTAGCGACAGCGAGCCCATGCCGAACAGCATGCGACGCAAACCTTCCTGATCGCTCTCCGCCAGCAGTTCCTGGCGATAGTTACCCTCGGTTTCCGGCGCCCACTGGGCCACCATCCACTCCAGATCATCGACGAGCAGATCGGATACTGCGTCCAGATAGTCACGGCGGCGATCACAGTGACCATGGGTGCAGTCGTCGCCGGTCTGGAAGTCACTTGCCGGTCGTTCGCCGCTGCCGGCGTCGAAGCCATGCAGATCCTGCCCCCAGAGCAGAAACTCGATGGCGTGGTAGCCGCTGGCGACGTTGGCTTCCGAACCGCCGATTTCATTGAGGTCGGCCAGCAGTTGTGGGGTGATCTCGCTGACGTCCAGGCTTTCGCCCCCAACATTGATTTGCTCGTTGGCAATGATATTGGCGGTGGCGCCTTCGTTACCCAGTTCGTGCTGGTAGTCATCGCCTTCGACGTAATCGATCATGCCCTCATCAAGAGGCCAGGCGTTCAACTGCCCTTCCCAATCGTCCACCACGGCATTGCCAAAACGGAACACCTCGCTCTGCTGATAGGGCACCCGCGCCTGCAACCAGGCTTGCCTGGCGGCTTGTAACGAGTCGGCGCTGGGGTTGGCGAGCAATTCGTCGATACGCTCGTTCAACACCTCGGCGGCGTTGAGCGCATCGGCGTAATTGGCATGCGCCAGGTCGGCGTAGTGGTGCACCACGGCGTCGGCGCTGACCGTGTCGTTGGCAAGTACGGCGAAAGGCATCAGGGCGCTAAGCGCAACGATGCCAACCAGGGGGCGACGAGGCATTATGACAGGCATGGCAATGTCCTTATAGGCGATAACGTGGCAGAAGATCCGCAAAAGGTACTTACGTCAGGTGGTGTACCGTACCTTCATAACGAAATGTAATCCATTGGCTTTTGAGATTCAATCCTATTTAACGCCTGATCACGACCGCCTATTTGTTTAATCATGCCTTTTTGCTTACCGTCACTGCTTCATACCCTGGAAACACCGTCATGCTCGACTATAAATTACTCAAAGCGCTGGCAACCGTCGTGGAATGCGGGGGATTCGAACGCGCCGGCGACGTGCTGGGACTGTCGCAGTCGGCCGTTTCGCAACGAGTCAAAGCCCTCGAAGTCCGCCTGGGACAGCCGGTATTGGTCCGCCACCCTCACCTGGCGCCCACGCCGGCGGGGCAGCGGCTGTTGACGCACTACCAGCAAGTCCAACTGCTGGAACGCGATTTGCGCGGCTCGCTACCCACCCTGGATGACCCGGCTCCCCGGCTGCGTATTGCGATCAATGCCGATAGCGTCGTGACCTGGTGGGCCGATGCAATCGCCGATATCTGCGAGGCCGAAGGGCTTTTGCTCGATCTGGTGATCGAAGACCAGGACGTCGGTCTCAAGCGCCTGCGCGATGGCGACGTTGCAGCGTGTCTATGTGCGACACCCCACCCCATCGCCGGCGCGCGCTGTCTGGCATTGGGCGAAATGCATTACCACCCGCTTGCTTCCCCCGCCTACGTGGCGCGCTACTTTCCTAATGGCCCTAGCGCAGACGCTTTCCTACAGGCACCCGCTATTGTCTATGGCCCCCATGACCAGTTGCAGCATCAGTTTCTTGCCCAGTGTGGGTACCATGGCCGCTTCCCCTACCACTTATGCCCCTCATCGGAGGGCTTTATTCGCCTGGCAGCGGCGGGCATTGGCTACGGCATGATGCCGCAATTACAGACCCATGCACTGATGCAAAACGGCCAACTGGTCAGCATTGCCCCCGGGCAAACCCTGAGCGTCCCGCTCTACTGGCATTACTGGCGGCATAGCGGCAATCTGATCGTGCGACTGACCGAGCGATTGGCAAAGGTCGCCTTGATTTAGGTCATGCATTTTTCTTAATGCCGACGCGGAAACCCTTCTACACTTTCATTTATCATCACCTGCCCAAGCCGGGTATTAGCGAATAGCTGAATTACCGTTGACCTAATACGTGTCATCAGAACGACGTAGATGCCAAAGTTAACTAAGTAGCCTTTACATTCATCGCACGCTGGCGGAGATCGTGCGATAGCCAGGATGACACGCCCCGACAGCGGCAATGGCCTTTAGGGAAGGGGCCACGGGGGAGAAGAACATAACCAAAGCGACCCCTATGCAGGCTTATTGTTTATCCAAAAACACATACGCTCGCGCCCTACTGTTGCTGGTGGGATGCCTGCTTTGCTGGCAGGAAGCGATCGCATCGCTTTCGATTTCGCCGGAAAAGTCGCGCTACTCGCTTACCCCCCATACCCAGTTTTTGCACAGCGAAGAATCGCTGACGCTTGACGAGCTTCTGGCACGCAACCCTGCTTTCACCCAGGCTCATCACAAAAGCGACCTGAATTTTGGCTACACGCCCAACGAGGTATGGCTACGTACCCAGATTGAAAATCCTACCCAGCATTCCAGGGACTGGATTGTCGAGTTTGAATACCCTTTCCTGGATCGCGTCACGCTGCATGTATTGCGCGAGCATTTTAGCGAACAAATGACCAGCGGCAGCGCCGTGCCGAAACCCCAACGCGAGCTTGCCCATCGCCAACCGGTGTTTCCGCTGACCCTGGCGCCCGGTGAAACGGTTACGCTTTACGCGCGCATAAACGCGGCGGGAAGCAAAATGCTCAACGTCAACTTGCTGTCCGAACAGGCGTTCTACACGCAAAACGATCGTCACAACTTCTGGCTGGCGACCTATTTCGGCATGCTCCTCGCCCTCGGCCTTTACAACTTCATGCTGTTTTTCGGCCTTAAAGAACGCGTGTTTCTGTATTACTCGCTGTTTGCGCTCGGCTTTACCGTTGCCATCCTGACGTTCAACGGCATCGGCACGCTGATGTTCTGGAGCATCCTCGGCGAGAACACCGCGCGGCTGGTCGCCATCGGGTTCACCTTTGCCTCCACCATGGGCACCCTGTTCGCCCAGAGTTTTCTCAACACGCGCCAATTCACGCCCCGCTGGCATCGCGCACTGAGCTTCTTTCGCGCGTACTGCGCCACAGCCCTGGTGGCGACGCTGATACTGCCCATTCAACCCGCCCTGCGGCTAATGGACGTCACCGGCTTCATGGCCGCGCTGCTGATGCTGGTCTGCGGGGTATATTGCGTATCACAACGCGTGCCCAGCGCTAGGCTGTTCGTTCTGGCATGGTCGCTCTTTCTGGTCGGAGCCTGCGTTTTTGCGCTGCGTAATCTGGGCGTCTTGCCCGCCAATTTCATTACCCTGCACGGCATACAGATTGGCTCAGCGCTGGAAATGCTGCTGCTGTCGTTTGCCTTGGCCGCTCGTTTCAACAAGTTCAAACGCCAAAAAGAGCGCGCTCAGGCGGAAATGTTGATGACGCTCAAACGCCAGGAGGCGGTGCTGGAGCAGAAAGTGGCCGACCGGACCAAGGCGCTCGAGCAGCTGGCAAGTCGCGATGTACTAACGGGGCTATTGAACCGCAATGGCTTGACCGATTGTGCCAAGAAAGCCCTCCGGCGCAGTCAGCAGACCGGCCAGCCAGTGGCGCTATTCATGCTGGATCTGGACCGCTTTAAACCGATCAATGATCAGTTTGGGCACGAGGCAGGCGACTTTGTGCTGCAACAGGTCGCCAGGCGTATCGACCACTTGGCGCGCGCGCACGACCACGCCGCCCGCTTTGGCGGCGATGAGTTCATTCTGCTGATCGAGGGTATCGACGACCGCAACACCCTCAACGACATTCGCCACCGCCTGAACTCGGCGATACGCGCTCCCATCAAGCTGCCCTGCGGCGAACTGGTCAACGTCGAAGTGAGTATCGGAATGAGCGTCAGCCACGCTGACGGTAAAAGCCTCGAGTGTTTAATGCGCGAAGCCGATGGCCAGATGTACGACGTGAAAGCCCGCCAAGCCGACAGCGATTTGCGCTACGGCTCGGCGCAGTCCTAGGGCCTAATCGAACAGACTCATACGCGTCATCACGTGGTCGCGCTTGATACGCCAGTGATAAAGCGCGCCCAGCACATGCAGCGTGATCAGTACGACAATCGCCCAGCCAAGCCAGCCGTGCCAGATGAAGAGACGCTCTGACAGCGCCGGGTGCTCACCGATGAGGCCGGGTAAATGCCACTTGAAGAACTCCACGGGGAAGCCACCGCTGGCCGTTGCCGCCCAACCTAACAGCGGCATCACCACCAGGGCCGCATAGAGCAGATGATGCACGCTGGTGCTGACGATGCGCTCGAAGGCGTTGAGGGGCGGGTCATGGTCGGGCACGACAAACGCCACCCGGGTGATGATACGCAGCGTCATCAGCAACAATATCGTCACGCCCAGGGTTTTGTGGCTGGTATAGAGCACGTTGGTGAACCCTGTTCCGATCAGCGCAACCGTTCGTTCAAAGCCCAGAAAGCCCAGCGTCAAACCGCTCGCCAGTGACAGCAGCGCAGCACCTGCCACCAGCCAGTGGAGCACCCGATGCGGGTAAATGTAGTGGTCCAACTCATGCATGCTCTGCTCCTTTCGCCCGCTCAAAAATCGCTTATGTGGGCTTAGTTTAGCCATTTCCAGGCGGCTTCGCCGATAAAGCCGCTCGTCATCGTCAACGCTTGGCGCTAGGGCGCCCAGGCATCGACCGGTGCTGCCAGCTGCTCACGAATCAACTCGCCCAGGCGTCGCGCGGGTTCCGACGGGCGGTGCGGCGCGCGGTGCAGGGCCAGTTCGATCATCGGCAACGAAGGCAAGCCACTGGCTTCATCGAGGGGCCTTAACAGCGGTGTCAGCATGCTCCGCGTGACCACGACCACCGCCAGCCCGGCCGTGACGATAGGCGCCAAGCCGGCCATTGACTGGCTGGTATAGGCCACGCGCCAGTCGCGGCCGGCATTGCGCAGCGCCTGTTCGGCGATCTCGCGGAAGACGTCCGCGCCCGGGGAATACAGCGCCAGCGGCAGCGGATCGGTTAACGACGGCTGCTGGTTAACACCCACCGCCCAGATCAGCGGCTCGCGGCGAATCACCTCGCCACCCGGCGAGTTGCGCTGCCGGGTCACCAGCGCCAGGTCCAGCTCGGCGCGTTTGACACGCTCCACCAGATCGCCGCTGGTGCCGCAGCGAACCTGCAGCCCCACGCCGGGGTAAAGCTGGTGAAAGTAGGCAAACACCGACGGCAATAGCGACGCGTAATCCTCCGGGATACCCAGCGTCAGCTCGCCGCTGACCTGGTGCGCCTGCATGTCGCTCCAGGCTTCATCGTTGAGCATCAACAGACGCCGCGCGTGATTCAGCAAACGCTCACCATCGGGAGTAAAGCGCAGCCGCCGTCCTTCGCGTTCGTGAAGCGTCAATGCCAGCTGCGCTTCCAGTCGCTGCAGCTGCATGCTCACGGTCGACTGGGTATAGGCCAAGCGCTTTGCCGCGGCCGTCACGCTGCCGGTATCGGCAATCGTCACTAAGGTGCGCAAAAGCGTCAGGTCCAGCGTGGGCGCTCGCATACATCATATTCCTTGATAAGAACGATCAATAAACATCGATATTGTGATGTGTTTCGAATGAGTATGCTGTGCAGGTCACTTCAAGGCAAGGTCAGGAGATCGTCTATGCATCATGTCAATCCACTCGTTGTGTTTCCACGAAGCTACAGTGTTGGCGCGGCGTTAGTGGCCGTGATGCTTTGGAGTGTCGCCCCGCTGCTGGCCGATTATGCCCGCGCCACGCCGCCGCTTCAGCTCACCGCCTTGACACTGTTGGCGGGGGCTCTGGCTACGCTTCCATTGAGCCGGCGGGTTAACGTCGCGACCTGCGGTCGCGTTTGGCAGCTGAGTATCTGGCTGGGGATTCCGCTGCTGATTATCGGTGCCGTCAGCACCTACTTTATCGGCATGCGGCTTGCGCCTGCCGCAGAAGCCGCCTTGATTACCTATACCTGGCCGGTGCTGTTCGTGCTGCTCAGCCAGTGGAGCCGGTTCGGACGTTTACGTATTGGCGGCCTGGTGGGGGCATTGATCGCCTTTGCCGGCGCCGCCGTGCTGCTGATTCCTCAAGCGTCAGGCGGCGGCACGGATACCGCGCTCACCGGTTATGCGCTGGCGCTTTTAGCAGCCTGCTGCTGGGCGCTTTACTCATGGCTCAGTCAGGTGGCGCCGGTACCGCTAACACCGTTGCTGCCGCGTTTATTGCTGATTGCATGTGCGATGGCCGCGGCTGCGAGTGCATTACTCGAAGGGCAAATTGCATTACCCAGCAGCGAAGCCGTCCTGACCGGCATGGCACTCGGCCTCGGCCCATATGGCATCGCCATGGTGGCCTGGGACAAGGCGCTACGCTGGGGGCACACCAGCCTGGTAGGCAGCCTGGCCTACGGCGTGCCGATACTGGCGGCGCTGCTGCTTGTGCTCGCCGGCATGAGCACCCTGGACTGGCGGCTACCGATTGCGGCCTTGCTGGTGGTAGTAGGTTGCCTCAAGGCCAGCCGATAGCCTGCGAAAGGAGACGGCCGCCTGGATAACCAGGCGGCCATCCATCTTAAAGCTCGGGTTCACCCTCGCTTGGTTCGGTGCGGGTGGTCAGCTCGTACAGGCCACTGGCCGACAGGTTATAGCCCCGGGCAGTGACCGTATAAGTACCGGGCAGCAGTTGCTCGCTGATGCGGGAATCCGTGCCACCTGCCCCATCATCATCACTCAACGTCACCCCGTTGCCTTCAACTTCCAGAAAGGTATCAAAATCGCTGGAGCGCATTTCAAGGGTCACGTCTGACGTTTCGTCGAGGGTGAGTTCGTAGGTCAGTGCCTCTCCGCTGTACCAGCCGTTAATGGGCGCATCGGGCGTCAGCTCGCCTGAGTTACGCAGTTCGGTGTCGCTTGGCAACTCGCGAGGTGTAAGCGCCAGGGTAAATACACCCTCGCCATCGCCGTAAGCGGAACGTGCCGTCAGCTGATAATCGCCAGGCGCCAGAAAATCGGCGATGCGCGCATTCAGATTGCCGGCGCTGTCATCGTCTTCACGGTAGTAGCCATTCGGCCCTTCCAGCACCAGAAAGGTATCGAACTCATCGGAACGCATGTCGATGTCGTACATGCCCGCTTCGTCAATGGTGAAGCTGTATTCTCGCTCGTCCTGTTGCAGCCAGCTATCCAACGGCGACTCCAGCGTGAGGGTGTCGCTATCGCTGAGCTCGACGCGACGGCTCTCCAGAGAGAAAGGCCCGTAGCTTTGTGCATCCGCTCCGCTCACCACCAGCATGTAATCGCCGCTCTGATCGATGCGTTGACGCATGATCTCGCCGCTGCTCACCAGTTGAAGCTGGTCATCATAGAGCGATACGACGCCCTGAAGCGCGCCATCCAGCGTCACCTCGACCAGATCGTCTTCCTCAAGCGCCATGACATAGCGCTCGAACCGGCTACCGTCATTGCCGTTAAGCTCGCTTTCCGAGGTGACTTCACCTCGAAAACGATCGCCCAGCTCGACACGCTCAAGACCCGCCAGCCGATCCGATTGACTACTGTCGCCGTCGGTTTGTGAGGTGGGCGCTGAATCGGGCGGCACGCTGGGCGTTATCGCCTGGGCCGCTAAAAAGCCAATAACGCCACCGCCAACGGCAATGAGCAGGTAACTTAAGGGAGAAGATTTAGCCATGAGTGCATCCTTGATCATGTGGCAAAAATGGACAGATTGAAGCCGGCATTATAAGCCCATCTTCGCCTTGATGGGGGATTGTCTAACCGGACTTTGTGTTCTCTGAGTGTACGATGCCTGCGCCGCCTTAAATAAGCCACTGAATTCAAAGGCACCCAACATACGAGTTAACGTTGGCTAATATGAAGCTAACGGCACCGAACGTCTAAAAGCTTGCTCAGCACGTCGGTCAGCGTTACTATCAAATCGCCAAATTGGCACCTCATCGATGAATGCGGAACCCGCGACACGACACACTGAGGTACTCCTATGGGAGCTATCAAACACACGTTATTGAGTTTTTGTTTTGCCATAGCCGTATTCACCACGGCAGTGAATAGCGCTCTGGCACATGGTACACCGGCAGATACACAGCGAGGCGTCGCGTCCTTCTACAGCGACCGCTTTCAAGGCGCGACTACCGCCAGTGGCGAAGCCTTTGATCAGAAAGCGCTGACCGCCGCGCACCCCAGCCTGCCCTTCGGCACCAAGGTGCTGGTATCTCGCCCGGATACCGGGCAAGAGGTAGAAGTGCTGATCAACGACCGCGGCCCCTACGTGGAAGGCCGTATCATTGATCTGTCGAAAAGCGCCGCGCGCGAGCTGGGTATTCTCAACCGCGGGGTTGCCCCGGTCATGGTCACACTGCTCGACTAGTAGCGGTCCATGTGAGCGTCTCACATCGGTTAGCATAACCGTACCTATCCACAACGGGCGCCCAGGCGCTCGTTGTGCGTTTCATGTCCTCCTCCTTCCCCCTTGCGTTGACGGCGAACTATCAAGCACGCTAACGGTCTTTACAAAGCACGGACCGTATTCCCAACGCATACGCAGGAGGCCCCATGCAATCACGCTTTTTCACCTTGAGCCGCTATCCGGAAGGACGCCCTGAGCGCGAGCTTTTTGAGCTGGAAACCCAAACTCTGCCCGACCTCGCCCCTGGCGATGTCCGCATTCGCAACCACTGGCTCTCGGTCGACCCTTACATGCGCGGCCGGATGACCGGCGTGCATACTTATGTAGCGCCTTTTGAGCTGGGAAAGCCCATGGAAGGCGGCGCGATAGGCGAAGTCATCGCCTCCCACGACGAGCGCTTCAAGGAAGGCGACCTGGTGGGCCATATGGGCGGCTGGCGCGACATCGCGCAGATTCCCGCGGAAGGCGTCCAGGCCCTGCCTGACTTCGGCGTCGACGAGCAGGCCTATCTTGGCGTCCTGGGCATGCCCGGCATGACGGCCTGGACCGGCCTCAATCTGATTGCCAACTGCCAGCCCGGCGACCACGTGCTGGTCAGCGCGGCCAGCGGTGCAGTGGGGTCGCTGGCGGTTCAACTGGCCAAGGCCAAAGGCTGCCATGTCGTCGGCATTGCCGGTGCGGCTAACAAACTGGCATGGCTGGAATCCCTGGGGGTCGAGCCGGTAAGCTACCGCGATCGAAATGCCCAGGAATTGAGCGATGCGATTCAGCTTGCCAGCCCTAAAGGCATTGATGTGGTGTTTGAAAACGTGGGCGGCACCTGCCTTGAAGCCGCCCTCAGCCAGCTAAATGAAGGCGCGCGAATAGCGGTGTGCGGCATGATCGATAGCTACAACGCCAAAACCCCGGTGCCCGGCCCCAGCAACCTGTCTCAACTCGTGGTGCGCAAGGCCAGGATGCAGGGCTTTATCGTCGCCGATCACTGGAAGCACTATCAGTTTTTCCTCAACGAAGTGGCTCCCCAGGTCGCAGACGGCAAGATCGACTACAAGGAAACCGTCAAGCAAGGGCTCGAAAGTACGCCTGACGCCTTCCTGGCGTTATTTGAAGGCGGCAATACCGGTAAAATGCTGGTCAAGCTGGACCACTAAACGCGACGCAGTTCTTGCTTTCTGCCACGCCGCGCTGGTTCGCCCAGTGCGGCTTTTTGTTGGAGCTCAGACGCTAAAGCCTTCATGGCTTGAAATCATTAGACCATCGCCGCATTGACCCTTAAAATAATTAGCGTGTTAAGCGTTTTATCCGCATGTCGATTAAACGCTCGGTGAATCGTGGGTGCAGCGACTGGCGGTTCGGGATTGTGTACAAGGGGACCTCTCATGGAAGAACAGAAGCGATACAAATGGCCCGCGATACTCCTCGGCGTCATGCTGGTCATTGCCGGGCTTGCCCTGGCGGTGGGTGGCGGGAAGCTGCTCAGTCTGGGCGGCAGCGCCTATTACCTGATAGCGGGCGTCAGCGTCATGGTCAGCGGAATTTTACTGGCACTGCGCAAAGGCGCCGCCCTCTGGCTCTATGCGCTTATCTTGTCGGCTACCCTGGCATGGGCCTTGTGGGAAGTCGGCCTGGACTGGTGGCAGCTTGTTCCCCGGGTGGCCATCCCCTGCCTGATAGGTATTGTGTTGCTGCTGCCGTGGTGGCGAAAACCCCTCGACTCGCGTGGCGGCAGTCTCGCGTTGGGGCTCAGCGTCCTGGTGGCCATCGGCGTGGCACTGGCCAGCCAGTTCGACGATCCGGCTGCGCTCGACGGCAGGCTCGACACCCAACGCAGCGAGCACCAGGAAACCGTCAACCCCGACCAGGTAGCCGGTGACGACTGGCCAGCCTACGGCGGCACGAACGCCGGCACGCATTACTCTTCCCTAGACCAGATCACGCCGGAGAATATCGGCGAGCTGGAAGAAGTCTGGCGCATCGAAACCGGCGACGAAGCGGGCCCTAATGCGCCCCCGGAAATCACCAACCAGAACACGCCGCTGAAGGTTAACGACAGCCTGTATATCTGCACGTCCCACAGCCGTGCGATGTCGCTTAACCCGGAAACCGGCGAGACCCTCTGGTCGTTCGATCCGGACATCAGCACCATGGGCGCCGACGATTTCTCCGGCTGGGCGCATATGACCTGCCGTGGCCTCGCCTATTACGATGCCGCCCACTACGCCGACAGTGAACTGGATAGCAACGACACCGCCGAGCCGGCCACAAACGATGCGCCCGTGCTATTTAACGACCGCGACAACTTCGATATCGACCTGGCCTTTCTGCTGTTTTTGAACGTCGGCAGCCGTGCCGAAGAGGACAGCACGCCGCTAATGCCCAGCGCCGCCGATGTGATGTGCCCACGCCGGCTCTACTTGCCCACCGCCGATGCGCGGCTGATCGCGCTGGACGCGGATACCGGCAAACGCTGCGAGGCATTCGGCGATACCGGTGAGATCGACCTTACTCGCAATATCGGCGACTTTGCTCCTGGCGGCTACTATTCCACCTCACCCCCCACGGTGACCGAGAACCTGATTATTCTGGGCGGCCACGTTACCGACAACCGTTCGACCGATGAGCCGTCCGGGGTTATTCGCGCCTTTGACGTGCACACCGGTGAGCTGGTCTGGAACTGGGATAGCGGCAACCCCCACGACACCGAACCGCTTGACGAGGGTGAGACCTATACGCGCAACTCGCCCAACGTGTGGGCGCCGATCAGCGTCGATGAAGACCTGGGGATGGTGTATCTGCCCATGGGCAACGCCACTCCCGACCAGTACGGCGCCAACCGCAGCCAGAACGATGAAACCTACAGCGCAGGGCTGGTGGCGCTTGACCTTGCCAGCGGTCAGGTCGAATGGGTCTACCAGTTTGTTCACCACGACCTGTGGGACATGGACACGCCCGCCCAGCCGGTACTGATTGACCTCGCCACCGACGAGGGAACCCAGCAGGCAGTGGTGCAACCCACCAAACAGGGCAGTCTCTATGTACTGAACCGCGAAACCGGCGAGCCCATCGTGCCCATCGACGAAGTCGCCGCTCCGCTGGGTGCCGTTGAAGGCGACTGGACGTCTGAAACGCAGCCGCGATCGGCGCTCAACCTGCTGCCCCCGCCGCTGACCGAGCGGGACATGTGGGGCGCCTCGCCGTTCGATCAGATGATGTGCCGCATTCAGTTCAACTCCCTGCGCTACGACGGCCAGTACACACCGCCGTCGCTGGAAGGCAGCATCGTCTACCCGGGTAACGTGGGCGTGATGAACTGGGGCGGGGTCGCGGTCGATCCCGAGCGCCAGGCGCTGTTCACCGGCGCCAAGTACCTGGCGTTTGTCTCCACGCTGGTGCCCCGTGAAAACGTCGAGGAAGGCCAGGGCTCGGCCAGCGAACAAGGGCTGCAAGCCAACGAAGGCGCACCCTATGCCGTTGAGTTAGGCCCGCTGCTTTCCGTGCTCGGGTTGCCCTGCCAGGCGCCTTCGTGGGGTGATGTGGCGGGTATCGATCTGCAAGCGGCCGAGGTGGTGTGGAAACATCGCAACGGCACGACCCGCGACAGCATGCCCTTCGACCTGCCGATTGGCTTGAACGTGGGGGTGCCGGCGCTGGGCGGCCCGCTCACCACCGGCGGCGGCGTGTCGTTCCTGAGCGGTACGCTGGATCAGTACCTGCGCGGTTACGATGTCACCACGGGAGAAGAGTTGTTCAAGGCTCGTCTACCGGCAGGTGGCCAGGCGACACCGATGACCTACACCGGGGAAGACGGCCGCCAATACGTGGTGGTAACGGCCGGTGGCCACGGCACCTTTGGCACCAAGATGGGCGATTACGTGATTGGTTACGCGCTGCCGGAGTAATTTCGCGTATCCCTAACGAGCACGGGCGGCCTCGATTACCGGGTACCGCCCGTTTTTGCCTCAACGTCTGACCCTTTAAAAGCTAACTTCTACCCCACCATAAACACTGCGCCCCGGGGCGGGTTCATAAAACCTGTTGTTCCCATCGTTCAAGCGCACGTTGGCGTAGTGGTCCTCGTCAAGCAAGTTGCGTACGCCGACATAAGCGTTAAGTCGCGTATCGTCCCCCAGGCGCCAGCCATTGCCCGCGCGCAGATTCAACAGCCAGTAATCATCCACCTCTACCTCATTGGCATTTTCGGCCACCATATCGCCTATGTACTGGGTTTCCAACGTGGCAAAGCGCTCATCGCGACCTTCCCAGGTCAACTGGTTGACCCAGGTCTGCTCCGGCAAACCGGGGATACGATTACCCCCAAAGCGTTCACCGGACAATGAGAAGCGGTCAAACTCGTAGTGCGCCAGCGTTAAGGCGCTATCCAGCCTCCATTGGTCGGCAAACTGCCAGCCCAACGCCATTTCAATGCCCTCGCGGTCGGTATCACCAGCATTTTCGTAGAAAGTTCGTCCATTATCCTCTTCTTTATAAGGCAACAGCTCATCGCGTACGCGCACCGAAAAAAGCGTCAGGTCATAATCCAGGGCCAACGGCTCAACGTAGCCCCGCAGTCCCACCTCACGGTTCCAGGCTTTTTGCGGCGACACCGATGGGTTAAAACCGCCGCCCGCCGGGTTGGCAAACTCCGAAAACGTCGGTGTTTCAAAGGCCGTACCGGTGTTCACGTAGACCTGGTGCTGGGGACGGTAGCGATAGCTTAGCCCCGCCGAGCCGCTCCACTCGTTGAAGGTTTTCTTATCGCTCTGATCGCCATCGTCCTGATAACGGTCGTCCACCTCTAACTCAACGCGGTCAAAGCGCGCGCCGAGGGAAAGGGTCAACTGCTCGGTCAGCGCCAGGTCACCCTGGGCGAATGCGCCGGTCGAGGTGGCCGTTTGGGTCTCTTCGGCCAACTGCTCCCCAACGACGCCCTGGGAGTTCACGTCGTTGCGGAAGCGATCGTCGACCTGCCGGGCTACCTCGACGCCTGCGATATAACTTAGCGGCAGATCACCCAAGGTCACCTCGTGGTGGTACTCGGCGCTCGCGCCCAGGTAATCCCGCTGATAGCCCAGACGGCTGTCACCAACGTACGGCAGCTGCTGCTCAAAATCCCGCTGGGAGATAAACCCTTTAAGGTATAACTCACCAGGGCCGGCGGCCAGGTCTTCGTACTGCAACCCCAGCAGTTGCTGGTCCACGTTCTGTCCGGCATCTAGGCGAGTTGGAGAATAGAATGCTGAGTCAGTCGTACCTTTAGGGTCATTTTGGGCAGCTTCTAACGTCAGTCCGCCAGGATCTTCCGAGCGCGGGTTGTCCAACAGATTAACGATGGCAGTCAATGCCCGCTCGCTGCCCAGTTCCCGGCGCAGCTTGGCGTTCAACAGGTATTTTTCCGTAGAGCTCTGCTTACGATAGCCATCCACGTTAAGCGCCGACAGGCTGACGTGGTGCGACCAATCACCGTCGCTGCCGCCAGTCTGCAGCGATGCTTTACGGTATCCATCGCTGCCGGCTTCGGCGCGCAGCTGCGTGCCCGGGTCGTCACGCCCGTCGGCGGTGGTCACATCAATCACCCCGCCCGCCGCATTGCCGTAAAGCACCGACGACGGCCCGCGGATCACTTCGATACGCTCGGCGCTGTCCAGGTCAATCGCGTCCAACTGCGCCTGGCCGTCGGGCAGCGTGTGAGGAATACCATCGACCATCACGGTAATCCCACGCACACCAAAGGGCGCCCTGGCGCCAAAGCCGCGAATCGAGATTCGCTGGCCCTGGGCAAAATTGTCGCGGTTTTGCAGGAACACGCCCGGCACGCGCACCAACGACTCATCCAGCCGCACGCGCTGTTGGCCCTGGGCGATGGCGTCACCTTCAAGCGTCGATACGGCTGCGGGCGTCGCATATAGCTCACGCGCCAGCCGGGGGGCGGTCACCTCCAGTGTTGCCATTTCTTCAGCCTCGTCGGGCTGCGCCCAACTCGGTCCTGATAGTAGGCAGCTTGCCAGGCAAACCGAGGTAGTGGTTAGTTTCCTCACAGGGGTCCCTCCCAGGGCGTCGATAAAAACGTGTATAACTAATTTGTAGCAACAAGCTGTACAACTAAATGGAACGATTTCAGGCAGTGTGCGTCACATATTTTCGACGGCGTCGATAAAAATGCCGACCGTGACTACACTTGTGATAGCGCTAGCGTGATAGTGGCTGTTCAATATTTTGTAAAACTTCTTGCGCATATTGAGGCAAGGATTAATACCCTGAAAGCAAAGGAGGCTTCATGGCGTTTACCGCGACTGATCCGATCAAGATGATATTTGCGGTCATTTTACCGCCCCTCGGCGTATTCTTTGAGGTCGGTTTTAAAGGACATTTCTGGCTGAACATCATCCTCACGCTATTTGGCTTTGTGCCGGGCATCATTCACGCGTTTTACGTGATACTGAAACACTAGCCGACAATGGCAACCGATACACCGCCTGAGTGTTACTCAGGCGGTTTTTTATGCCCGGCGCTTATACCGCATGGCGACGCTGGTGCAGCGCATGAACCTTGTCGTCCCAGCCGGCCACCGGGCCCGCCACGGGGAGCCCAGGCACGATTTGCTGAATGGGCAGGGTTGCCACAGGCGGCGGTGCCACGCCCAGGTCGGCAAGCCAGCGGCTCAACTGCTCTGACGAACTGGCGTAGACAATACGTCCAAGCCCCACCCAACCGTGGGCCGCTGCGCACATCGGGCAATGCTCGCCGGACGTATAGACGGTCGCCCTGGCCCGGGCCTCAGGCGTCATATGCTGAGCCGCCCAGCGCGCCAGAGCGAACTCGGGATGCTGGGTAGAATCGCCACCGGCAATACGGTTGCGGTCCTCTGCCAGCACCTCGCCTTCACCGCTGACCAGCACGCTGCCAAAGGGCTCGTCCCCCGCTTCAAGGGCTTCTTCGGCCAGCGCTACAGCGCGGGCGATGTGGGCTGCTTCCTGATCATCCAACATGCGACCTCCTCATCGTAATGGGACGTTAAGACTACCCTTTTGCCGTCGCGGCGGCTTCCGCTTCAACGGGCTGCTCACTCAACGTTTCGCCTTCGCTGCGGGCAATGACGGAGGTGCCAACCAGGTCGCCCGTCACGTTGAGCGCTGTACACCCCATGCCCACCAGGGCATCGATCGCCGTCAGCAGCGCGACGGTTTCAATCGGCAGCCCCACCTGGGCAAATACCGTGGCGATCATGATGATACCGGCGCCTGGCACACCCGCCGTGCCCACCGACACCAGCGTGCCGATCAGCACTATTTGCACCATGCTGATGAAGTCCAACGGCGCGCCGATCACATTGGCCGCAAACACCGCCGAGATCGCAATGCGAATCGCCGCCCCATCCATATTCAACGTAGCACCGAGCGGCAGACTGAAACCGTAGATGCTCTTGGAAATGCCCAGGCGACGGGCTGCATTGACGGTAATCGGCAAGGTGCCTGAGCTGCTCTGGGTGGCAAACGCGGTCAGCATCGGCGTGCGGGCCTCGCGAAAGAAAGCCCCCAGCTTCACGCCAAACAGCTGCATGATGCCGCAATAAATCAGCAGATGGATGGCCAGGGCGATGTAAAGCACCAGCACCATGTCCCCCAGTGACAGCAGTGTTTCCAGCCCCTGACGACTGACCGTTTCGGCAACGATCGCGAACACGCCGATAGGCACGTAATGGAGAACACCGGACATCACCTTCAGCGTGACCTCGTTGAGCGCTTCAATCACCCCAAAAAGCCGCTCGCCCAGCGCCTGCTGGCTTTCCGACTGACGCATCTTGAGCAGGGCGATACCAAACACCAGCGCCGTAAAGATAATCCCCAGCATATTGAGCTCGGAGAACGCCCCGACAATATTGTTGGGTACGATATTCAGCAGCGTATCGACCACCCCTGGATTGTCGGGCACGGAAAAGCTGGCGTCCTCTTCCAGCGTCATGCCACTGCCTGGGTTAAACAGCGTGGCGATGGTTAACCCCACCATGATCGCCAGCGCCGAAGAGGCCAGGTAATAGACAAACACCTTGCCGCCGACGCGACCGGCGCTGCCCTCCCGTGACTGGTTCACCCCGACCATCAGCGTAAACAGAACGATCGGCACGATCAGAAAGGTGAGTAACCGCAGCAGCAGATCCCCCAGCGGCGCCAACCAACTGGCCACCGTTTCGCCCCCGATAAGCCCGACAATAACGCCCAGTATCAGCGCAATTGTCACGCGTAGAATCAACGACGTTTGAGCGTAGGCTCTCCATATGCGTGTCATATCATGTCCTTTAACCTGAATAAATTTTCCCTTGTGATTCCTCTATTGTGGCATAGCCATGGCCTCGCGCGCCCGCCAACCACCGACGCCAGGCATCGGGAACGCCCATTGAAAATCGGAGCGATACCCAGCAATCTCCACTTGATGCTTACCCAGGTATTTCCTCGAACCGGAGCCCACATGCATACGATCAACCCCAGTAAGCTGCATCACAGCAAATGGACGGCTGTGGCGCCGCGCAATAAAGAGAAACATTTCATCGTCACCCAATTACTGCGCGACGAAGAAGACAATGTCGTGGACGTAGTACTTGAGGCCGTTCACTCCCATCGCGAAACGGTACTCCCTTGGCAGCGCTTGAAAGATGACAGCGTATGGAAAATGGGCTGGCAATAACCGGGGCCCGTTTGGCGGCATATAGAAAAATAAACCGGAAAGGTTTTGACACACCCGGCGATCCATGACACTGTGTGCTCAGTGGTTAGCAAGCAGCATGGTTTCAGAAGTGTACGATCTATTTCGGCAGCCTGACATTGTATTCCTTGTTTCACCCGCTACTTTAATCTGGGTAATACCAGGAACTTAATTAAGGCGCTTTTGCGCGAAAGGATCTACATCATGGCAACTGGCACAGTTAAATGGTTTAACGACACTAAAGGCTTCGGTTTCATCGCTCCTTCTGACGGCGGCGACGACCTCTTTGCCCACTTCTCTGAGATTCAAGCCGACGGCTTCAAATCTCTGCAAGAAGGCGCTAGCGTCTCTTTTGACGTTACCCAAGGCAAGAAAGGCCTACAAGCTTCAAACATCAAGCAAACTTCCTAACATCCGTTAGCAGTTTGCTCGAACCCTCCGGGGTTCGGATAACAAGGCCCGCTCATGCGGGCCTTGTTGCGTTTGTAGCCTGCCAATTTTTATTCAACGCCGGCTAGACGCGCTCCCACCGCACGATACGCACATCCACCGTTACCGTTATGGCCTTGAGTTGCGCCGCCTTCTCACGCCCTTCTGCGGACGCCCGGTAAAAATGCGGCGTCATCACCAGCAGATCCGCAACGGCTTCCCCATTGTCCAGCGTCAACGCATAGCGCAAGGTCTCTGTGCCGAGGTGCCTGAAACCCTCCGGTTGTTCAACTGGACTGTCACGCTCAGATCTCAAGCTCGGGTAAATGATATCGCGCAGCTCGCGCAGATGATCCGCCCCGGCCTCGACCTGTATCAGCAAGCCGCCCGGCTTGAGCACACGGGCAAATTCTCGATGGACCGGAAAGCCAAACATGCACAGTACACGGTCAAGCGCCCCGCTCGTCACCGGTAGATTCGCATTACTGCCCACCACCCAGCGACTTTGCGGTGATGCTTTATCGTCCTGCTTGGCCGCTGCCTGTACCGCCCATTTGGAAATATCCAGCCCCATCAGCGACAGCGACGACGCCTCGGGCGCCGCCGATGCCAGGCCGCGCAGGTAATAGCCTTCACCGCAGCCGGCATCCAGGCAACAAAGCGGTGCGTCACCTTCTTCCCGCGGCGCGTGGCTGAAAACCGCCGAGCTGACCGCGTCGGCAATCGGCTGATAGTAACCCGCCTCAAGAAAACGCTGACGCGCCGCCACCATAGCCTTGCTATCGCCGGGATCCGTCGAGCGTTTCTGCTGCACGGGCAGCAAATTGACATAGCCCTGCTTGGCAACGTCGAAGCTATGTCCGGCGGCACAGCGCCAGACGCCGCCGTCCACTTGTAACGGCTCGCCATCCAACGGGCAGGCCAGCGCCTGAAACGGAGAAATACTCATGTTATTAGTGCCTTTAGCCTAGGTAAGAAGAGCCAACGCAGCGCAGCATGGTACCGCACCAACATGGGAAAGCCAGTCGGGCTTCACAGAAGGCCTTAACTGATAACGATTTGCATTAGTTAATGCGTCATGTAATCATCGCCCTGCATAGATTTGACGTCATACACCTCAACCACCTCCCGCCACCTGCGTTTAAAGACAGCGTCCGCCAGGAAGCCGACATGACGACTCGTCCTCTGCCTATCACACCGTTGCTGTTGGCGCTGCTGTTTCTCATGCTGTTCAGCACCGTGACATTCGCCACCAACAGCACTGAACGCCATCGCCCCCAACCGCAGGATGATCAGCGCAAACTTGATACCGCATCGCCACGTATCGTCACCCTTTACCAAGGGGCGACGGACAGCGCCGTCGCCCTGGGCATCAGACCAGTTGGCGTCGTTGAGTCGTGGCTGGAAAAACCGATGTATCACTACTTGCGCGCCCCTTTGGCCGATGTAACGCAAGTAGGGCTGGAAACCCAGCCCAATCTGGAAAAGATCGCCTGGCTTGATCCTGACCTGATTGTGGCCACGCGCTTTCGTCATCAGCGGGTGATGCCCTTGCTGGAAAAGACGGCGCCCACGGTGGTGGTAGGTAAGGTGTATGATTTTAAAGCAAGTCTTATGCACATCGCCGAAGCGACAGGCCGCCAGCCCACCGCCCGCGCATTACTGGAAAGGTGGGATCGGCGAGTGGCGGACTTCCGCGATCAGATCCGTCACACATCAGGCACTCACTGGCCCCAGAAAGCCGCCGTCGTGCGCTTTAAAAGCGACCACGTGCGTATTTACTCGTCGGGCTTTGCGGGCTCCATTCTCGACGAGCTGGGGTTCGAGCAGCCCAGCTCCCTCGACGACCAGGGATGGGGAATAAAGCTGACCAGCGAAGAGAGCATTCCCGCCATTAACGCCGACGTGATCTTTGTCCTGATGGAGCCGGACGACCCTGCTATTCGCCAAAACTACCAACGCTGGACCTCGCACCCCTTATGGCAGCAGCTCGATGCGGTAGCCAACGAGCGCGTTTTTGAAGTCGATGCGGTTAACTGGATCATGGGCGGCGGCATTTTAGCCGCCAATGCCATGCTGGATGATCTTTATGCGCATTATGGCCTGACGCCCTCCGCTAATGGCGAGTCAATAGCATGCACTAAAAGCTCCACGGTCAGCATGGAGCCTAATGCATGCTAAGCGGGCAAGCCCACAACAGCGCAGGACTAACTCTGGCGGCATTGATCACGCTGGGTGCCTTTTTGGCTAACGTTATGCTCGGCACCACCGAGATTTCCTGGGCGACCCTGCTGGCATCGCTCGCCCACTACGACCCAACCCAGGTGGCGCATATCGTTCTGCGCACCGAGCGTTTCCCCCGTGCGGTGATCGCCACCCTGGTAGGGGCGAGCCTGGCGATAGCCGGCGCGCTCATGCAGACCATGACCCGTAACCCGCTGGCGTCACCGGGCCTTTTGGGCATCAACGCAGGGGCCATGTTTTTCGTCGTCGTCGCCGTTTCGCTATTGCCGCTGCATTCCCCCGCCGACTATGTCTGGGCCGCACTGCTCGGCGCACTGGTGGCCGCTTTGCTGGTCGTCGTCCTCAGTCGCGGGCCGCTTGGCGAGTTTGCCCCGCTTCGCGTGGTTCTCGCAGGCGTCGCCGTCACGGCCATGTTTGTATCGCTCAGCCAGGGGCTGCTGATTGTTGACCAGCAGAGTTTCGAGAGCGTGCTGTACTGGCTGGCAGGCTCCGTCTCCGGGCGGGAACTGTCGCTGGTCGTTCCCCTGCTGCCCCTTTTTGGCATTGCCCTGGTGCTGTGTGGACTGCTGGTCAAGCACGCCAATGCGCTCATGCTGGGTGACGACATGGTGGCGGGGCTTGGGTTGCGTGCGGGCACGATCAAGCTGCTACTCGGGCTGGCGGTGATTTTGCTGGCAGGGTCATCAGTAGCGCTCGCGGGGATGATCGGTTTTATCGGGCTCATCGTGCCGCACATGGCGCGCGGCCTGTTTGGCGTCGACCATCGTTGGCTGCTGCCGGCCAGTGCCCTACTGGGCGCGAGCCTATTGCTGCTGGCGGATGTGCTGTCACGCTTTGTCATGCCGCCTCAGGAGGTACCTGTGGGCGTTATCACAGCGCTTATCGGTACCCCATGGTTTATCTATCTGGCACGTCGCCAACAGGTTTCATCATGACCTTCCCGCTTCTGTCAAAGCATCTCACTCACCGGGTAAACACAGTGCCTTTGGAACGCCACTGGGCGGTCATGGGACTGCTGTCGATCAGTTTAGTGGCCAGCATCGGGCTTTCGCTTGGCCTCGGCAGTTTTCCCACACCGCCCGGGCAGGTCGTGCACGCGCTGGTCGCCCCGCAAGAAAGCGACATCGCCTTTATTATCTGGGAGCTACGCCTTCCCCGCATTCTGTTGGCGGTGCTAGTGGGGGCGGCACTGGCGTTTGCCGGTGCCATCCTGCAAGGCATTGTACGCAACCCGCTGGCGTCGCCGGATGTGATCGGCATCACCAGCGGTGCCGCGATGGCATCGGTAATATTTCTGGCACTGTTAAGCACCCACCTGAGCATTGGCTGGCTTCCTCTCGCCGCCCTCAGCGGCGCGCTTTTTGCAGCCTTACTGGTGTTTTTGTTCGCCTGGAAAGGCAGCGTTAGCCCTACCCGCATGGTGCTGGTGGGCATCGGCCTTTCCGCCGCGATGGGCGCGGTGACCACGCTGCTGATCGTGATCAGCGATGATAGCGCCGCCATGACCGCCTATGTGTGGCTTACCGGCAGTCTCTATGCCGCCCAGTGGCATGACGTCATGGGCATGCTGCCCTGGTTGGTCCTGGCGATTCCGCTCTGCCTTGGTCATGCACGGCATCTGGATACCCTGGCACTTGGCGACGCGGTGGCCCAGGGGCTCGGGGTGAACCTATTGCGCAGTCGGCTGTTGCTGTTGGCCTGCAGCGTGGCGCTGGCCGGCGCTGCCGTGGCATTCGCCGGCGGTCTGAGTTTTGTCGGCCTGATGGCGCCGCACATGGCCGCCAAGCTGGTGGGGCGCCAGTTTGCAAGACTGGCGCCCGCCTCCGCCGTGATTGGCGCGCTGATCGTGCTTTATGCCGATCTGCTGGGTCGGGTCGCCTTTTTGCCCAGGGATTTGCCAGCGGGCATCTTTGTTTCCGGTATCGGCGCGCCCTGTTTCGTTTATTTACTGCACAGAACGCGCCATCGCCGTGACTGATTTCGCCATCCATCAAAAAAAGGCGGCCCGTCAGGGCCGCCCTCAAGCAAGCTAGCTAAGGCTACCCGCCTAGAAATCCAGTTGATAACCCAATGAGAAGGTGCGCCCACGGCCGGTGAAGTAGTACTCATCGCTGATCCGCGCCGACTGGGAGTAATAGGTCAGGTAGTCTTCGTCGGTGAGGTTTTCGACACCTACGGAGACCCTGCCAACTGGCAAGCGGTATGCCAGCGAGGCGTCGACGAGCCCATAGCCGTCGAAATCGAGTTCAGGATTATCGACGCTGCGATCGAAGTAGTAAGTGCTCTGCAAGCGGCTGGAGAGACGGTCACTCCAGGTAGCGTTCCAGCCAAGCTTGAGCGTATCCGGCGCAATGTTGATGCCGGTGAGGTCGGTATCCACGCGGCCGTCGCCATCCTGATCGGACTCGCCTTCCGCATGGGTGTACGAAAGCGAGACGTCGTGGTTGTCCGTCACCTGCATATCGCCGGTAATTTCAACGCCTTGGATCTCGGTCTTCTCGCGGTTGCCCACCCAGGTGCCGTTTTCCTCGGTCAGACGCTGGCCGAAGTCGGAATTTGACTCGTAGTAGCTCAACTCCAGGCCGTAGCGGTCCCAATCAAAACGGGCGCCAATTTCACGGTTGTCGGTGACGATTGGCTGAAGCTGTAACAGGTTATCGACATCCTGCCCCGGCGTGCTGATACCGCGCAGCACCCGGCCAACGTCGGGCATGCCAAAGCCTTCAGAGTAGTTGGCGTAAAGCTGCGCCCACTCGGTGGCTTGATAGGTTAAGCCGGCGTTATAAAGCGTCTCATCAAAGCTGGGCTTACCGCCCTCCACGGTCACGTTGTCCTGGGTAACGTTACTGCGGTCGATGCTTTGGTAGGTATCCACCTCCAGGTCGGCGTGCTCGTGGCGGACCCCAGCGTGAAGCGTGAGCGGCTCGGCCAGTTCAAACTTACCCTGCAGGAACGGCGCGATATTATCGAACTGGCTGTCCGGCACGTAGGTGCGCCCGGTTTCCACCAGCATCTGGCGGGTTTCATCGCGCAGTATATCCAGGCCCACCGTCAGACCGAGACGGTCGTCCAGCATGCCATCGCGGTTCACCGTGAACTTGGCACCGATCTTGTCAGATTCATTACGTGTTTGGTCGTACTGGGTGTTACCCGCACTGTCCAGATAAGGGAAAAACGGCGTGGTGGCAAAACGAGCACGGAAGCGCTGGTGATACACCTGAGCATCCACCTCGTTACCCAGCCAATCCGCGTGGGAATATGCCAGCCGCGCCTTCGTAACCTCGTTGAAGCCAGGCGCGCCATCTCGCGTGCCCCTTTGCGCGGTAGAGGGAACGCCCTCATCGCGATCACCTGCTACGGGCACATAGTCATTGCTTTCTTCCAGATCAAAATGGTTAAGCGTCAGCTCGAGGTTCTGGTTGTCGTCTATCCAGTAACCCAATTTACCGAATAGATCGTAACTTTCAGAGTTTTGCAGCTCTCCTGGATAGGCAATGCCCACACGCTCGTCGTTACCATCGTAAAACGAGCCGCGCTCCTGGCGCGTAGCGGCGGCGACAAAATCCCAGTCTTCGTGCTGACCGCTGACCCGGTAGTCCAGTTTATGGCCGAGCCCATCGGACTCGAAGTCATCATCAGTGGTCAGGCGGATGCCTGCATGCTGGCTAATTCCCCCACCCTCGGCTTTACGGGTCACAAAATTGATCAACCCGCCCGTTGCACCCAGGCCGTGCTCAGCGCTGGCACCATGAATGACCTCGATGCGCTCGACCATAGAGAGATCAATGGTATAGCTATCCCGGGAACTATCTCGTAATGGATTGGACTGTGGCACGCCGTCGACCAAGAAAGCCGCATCGCGCCCGCGAAAGGTTTCACCGGCGTTTGAGAGCTTTTGGCGGCTGGGCGAATAAGACGGAATCAGATTACTCAGTACTTGGCCCGGGTCATCGGTAATCGCCATCTGCTGCTCGATCTGCTCCCGGTCGATCACCGTCACACGTTGGGGCGTTTCGCCCTCATCGCTACGACTGCGGGTCGCGGTGACCACCATGGCCGAATCGGCATCATCGGCCCCGTTTTGCGACGCGGTAGCGGAAGCCTCCTGCCCGTATGCATGACTGACCGTCACTAAGCTCGCGAGTGTCAGCGTGGGCCAGCATACCGCCCGTTTCTTTAGGTACATCTTTTTTATCCCCTTGCGTTTGAATGATCCCGCTTAATCTAAATGCGCATCTAAATGATAATTATTATTATATGATAAAACAACAACAGGGATGAATACGCTGTAACGCCTGGTTGATGACAAAGTGGGGCGTGCTTTCAGATGTAAACCTTGCGGCATTACGATGGCGGGCGATAAGAGGAAGTAAGCGGTCACTTATGACTGGCAGTTATTGAAAATGAGAATTTTTTGCCTTACGGTAAGCGCTGCCTCGATGATATTTGAGTTCCCTCATGCCTCTCTCTTTAGCTCCTCGCACCCGACTAACAGGCGATCATCTCTACGCCGGTTATGAGTCTCGACGGGTACTGAATGATGTCAGCCTGGCGGTGGCGGAGGGTCAATTGACCGTGCTGCTGGGGCCCAACGGAAGCGGCAAGTCCACGCTGCTAAAAACGCTCGCCCGAACGCTCACCCCAAGCGCCGGGCATGTCTATTTAGACGGCAAGGATATTCATCATCGCAATACCCGCGAAGTCGCAACACAGTTAGGCATTCTTCCTCAGGGGCCTATCGCGCCCGAGGGCCTGAGCGTCAAGCAGCTGGTGAGCATGGGGCGCTTTCCGCACCAGCGATTATGGCGGCGGGACTCGGTTGAAGATGCCGAGGCCATTCGCGAGGCCATGGCATTCACCGACGTCATCGACTTTGCTGACCAAAGCGTTGACACGCTTTCCGGCGGGCAGCGCCAGCGCTGCTGGATTGCCATGGTGCTGGCCCAGCAGACCGACTTGATGCTGCTCGATGAACCCACCACCTTCCTGGATCTCAAGGTCCAGGTTGATCTGTTGGAACTCCTTTCGCGGTTGGCCCATGAACGTGGCCGCACCTTGCTGCTTGTGCTCCATGACCTGAACCTGGCCGCCGCCTACGCCGATCAGTTGGTCATGATGCGCAACGGCCATATCGTGACCAGCGGCACGCCCAATGAGGTGTTTACCGCCCACAACCTCAAGCGCGTATTCGACCTGGACGCGAATGTCCTCCTCGATCCCGAAAACAGTCGTCCGCTATGCATACCGCGCACGCGGCCAGCCAGAAACGTCAAGCAACCCGCCAGAGAACCCGTTGCCCGATAAGGTATGATACGGCTGCCGACTCGCCGCCGGTCTAGTGCTCATGCCAGGGTGCGTAGATCCGGGCGTCTTACGCCCGCATAGGCGGTTAGAATGTTACTGACCTCTTGATCAAGGCAAAACACATGCAACCCTTGCTGCGCACGGCGGGCGCCTGGCCCTATCTGATCGCTATTTTTCTTAATGCGTTCGTGGATTTAGGCCACAAGATCGTTATTCAGAACACGATCTTCAAAAGCTACGACGGCGAGACACAGGTGGTGCTCACCGCGCTGGTCAACGGGCTTATCCTGCTACCGTTCATTCTACTGTTCAGCCCGGCAGGACACGTGGCGGATCGCTACCCCAGGGTGCGTATCCTGCGCGCTTCCGCCTGGGCGGCAGTGGCGGTTTCACTGGGCATCACCATCGCTTACTACCAGGGCTGGTTTTGGCTGGCGTTTGCCATGACGTTACTGCTGGCGATTCAATCGGCCTTTTACTCTCCGGCCAAATACGGTCTGGTCAAAGGGCTGTTCGGCAAGCCACGCCTGGCCGAGGCCAATGGGTTAATTCAGGCCGTCACCATCGGTGCCATTCTGGCCGGCACCTTAGTATTTACCGCGCTGTTTGAAACCTGGGTATCGCCTGCGCAGCAAACCCCGGCGGAGCTGCTGCGCCAAATAGCGCCGCTGGGCTGGCTATTGGTGGTGAACAGCATTTTCCAGGTGATCGCGCTTTACCGGCTACTACCCGATGAGGCCCAGCCGCCCGCCACGCCGCTGACCTGGCAGCGATACATCAAGGGCACCGCTCTGAAAGACAACCTGCGGATCATTGCGCGCCAGCCCGTTATCAGGCTCTCGATTATCGGCCTTGCCACCTTCTGGTCGGTGGGCCAAGTGCTGCTGGCCGCCTTCCCCGCCTATGCCAAGGCCGCGCTGAGTATCGATAACACCCTGGTGCTCCAAGGTATTCTTGCCGCTAGCGGTATCGGCATCGCGCTTGGCTCCATGCTTGCCAGCAAGCTTTCCCGCAACCGTATTGAAACCGGCCTGATCCCCGTTGGGGCAATTGGGGTAGCAGTGGGTTTATGGTGCCTGCCGCTCTTGACCACGCCGGTTAGCCAGACGGTCAATTTCGTGTTTATCGGCATGATGGGCGGAATTTTTATCGTGCCGCTCAACGCGCTGATCCAGTTTCACGCCGCCGACAACGAACTGGGCACCGTGCTGGCCGCCAATAACTGGATCCAGAACATCGCCATGCTGGGCTTTTTGGTGCTCACGGCGCTGTTCGCGCTGGCGGGTGTGGATAGCCATTACCTACTGCTGCTCATCGCCACGGTGGCCATGGTCGGCGGCGGCTACACCATTGTAAAACTGCCCCAGAGTCTGGTGCGCTTTCTGCTGAGTTTCCTGCTGACACGCCGCTACCGTGTGGACGTGCAGGGTTTGCAGAACCTGCCCGCCCAGGGCGGCGTGCTGCTGCTGGGCAACCATATCAGCTGGGTGGATTGGGCCATGGTGCAAATCGCCAGCCCCCGCCCGGTGCGCTTTGTTATGTTGAAAGCGGTGTATCAGCGCTGGTACCTGCGCTGGTTTTTCAAATCCCTGGGCTGCATTCCCATCGAGCGAGGCGAAGGCGCCGAAGACGCCCTGAGCGCCATTGCCGAAAAGCTCAATAGCGGTGAAGTGGTGTGCCTATTTCCAGAAGGCGCGATCAGCCACAACGGCCAGCTAGGCGAACTGCGCCGTGGCTACGAGCGCGCCTGTCAAAAAGCCAACCCAGACGTTCGCATTGTCCCCTTCTACCTGCGAGGCCTTTGGGGCAGCCAGTTCTCCCGCTCATCCAGCAAACTGAAAGAGCTACGTAATGCACCGTTGCACCGCTCGGTGGTGGTCGCCTTTGGCAAGCCGCTGCCCAAGGACACTCCGGCCGACGTGCTCAAGCGGCGCATTTTCGAGCAGGCCACCCACTCCTGGCAGCACGCCATCAATGAACTCCCGACGCTCCCGGAAGCCTGGATAAGCAGTGTAAAGCGCCGCCCCGGCGAGCCCGCCCTGTCGGATTCCTTCAGCCGCCCGCTGAATGCCGGCCAGGCGCTGACCGCCAGCCTGCTGCTGGCCAAGCGCATCCGCAAACTGAACGCTGGGCCAAACGTCGGCTTGCTGCTGCCCACCAGCAGCTCCGCTGCGCTGGCCAATATGGCAGCGCTTCTAGCGGGCAAAACGCTGGTTAACCTCAATTACACCGCCAGCCCATCGGCGCTTGCCTCGGCGTTCACGCAAGCCGAGATCGGCACAGTATTTACCTCGCGCCGCTTCGTGGAAACACTCGCCACGCGCGGGCTGAATGTTCACCAGCTACTGACGAATACGCACACGGTCTACCTTGAAGACCTGCAAGCGTCCATTAGCCGGGCTGAGCGTACCAGAACGTGGCTGGCGGTTCGGCTGCTGCCGAGCTGGCTGCTTCTGGACCTTTTCTGCCGCGCCCGCGATGCCGATGCCACCGCCGCGATCCTCTTTTCAAGCGGCAGCGAAGGCGAGCCCAAGGGCATCATGCTCAGCCACCGTAACCTGATGGCCAATATCAAGCAGACCTCGGACGTGCTCAACACCCAGAGCAACGATGTGGTGATGGGCTCGCTACCGCTGTTTCACGCCTTTGGGCTGACCGTGACGCAACTGCTGCCGCTCATCGAGGGTCTGCCGCTGGTATGCCACCCTGACCCTACCGACGCGCCGGGTATCGCGAACGCCGTGGACGATCACAGCGTCACTATCATGTTTGGCACCTCCAGCTTCCTGCGGCTTTTTAACCGTAGTGAGCAGGTGCAGCCGTCGATGCTCGATAGCCTGCGCGTGATCGTCGCTGGTGCCGAAAAGCTGGATGAAGGCGTGAGCAGTGCGTTCACGCGAAAATTCCACACGCCCATCTATGAAGGCTATGGCGCCACCGAAATTGCCCCGGTGGCCTCGGTGAACCTGCCCGACACCATGGGCAGGCACTACCAGCCGATACAGCGGGCCAGCAAAGCCGGTACGGTGGGCATGCCGCTCCCCGGCACCAGCTTTAAAATCGTCGACCCAGAAAGCTTTGCGGAGCTGCCCACCGGCGCCGCGGGGATGATTCTCATCAGCGGCCCCCAGGTCATGCAGGGCTACCTCAATGACCCCGAAGGCACCGCTGCCGCCATTAAAACGCTCGACGGTCAACGCTGGTACGTGACCGGTGATAAAGGGTATATCGATGAAGACGGCTTCTTGACGCTGATTGACCGTTACGCCCGCTTTGCCAACCTGGGAGACGAAGTGATCAGCCTCAGTGCCGTCGAGCGGGCAGTCAAAACCGCGGTGGATGAACCCAACACTGATCTGATGGCAGTAGCGGTAGCCGATCACGATAAAGGAGAGCGTATCGTGGTGCTGTCAGAAACACCGCTGGATGTAAGCGCCGTGAAAGCTGCCATGCGCGCTAACGGCACACCGTCCATGATGATGCCAAGCGACTGGCTAACGGTGGAGGCACTACCCCGCCTGGGCGTGGGCACAGCCGATTTTGCCGGTGCCAAGCGTCTCGCCCAGTCGCTGTTGGAAACTAAAGGGACATAAGCGGTCAAAAAAAGACCCGGCACCAGGCCGGGTCTTGAGGGTAAGCCAGTGTGGGATTACCAGTTGTACTTCAAGCTGCCGATCACACTGCGGGATTCGCCGTAATAACACCAGAAATCGGATTCACAACTCGCCACATATTCTTCATCAGTGATGTTGTTAACGTTGATCTGAGCCGTCCAACTTTCATTGAGGTCATAGCTAGCCATGGCATCGCCCACGGTATAGCTCGACACTTCGATTGTAGGGCCGCCTGCGCTTTCACCAACATGTCGAATACCAGCACCAACTTTCAAGCCATCCACGACAGTCCCTTCAAAATCATAGTCAAGCCAGGCCGAAGCTTGATGACGTGGAATCAAGGCTGCACGGTTGTCCTCGGCGTCACGTGCATCCGTATACGTATAGGCCGCTGTCAACTTGAGTACGTCGGTAATATACCCAACCCCTTCAAGCTCAAAACCAGTAGAGGTTCTCTCGCCCTCCTGGGTTTGGTACCCCGCTGGCGTTGTCGCGAAGGAATTCGACTCCTCAATGTCGAATAACGCTGCTGTCACGTAACCATCCCAGTTAAACGGTGCGTATTTGACACCTAATTCCCACTGCTCCCCTTTGATTTCCTCAAATACAGCGCCGCTAAAGTCAGTTTGCGCTTCCGGTTGGAACGACTCGCTGTAACTGAGATAGGGGTTAAGCCCATTATCGCCAAGATACATAACGCCGCCAGAGAAAGAAGTGGCGGTCTGAGTTTCGTCTACCGTCGTGTTCTCGCGCTCGGACTCATTTCTGACATCAGCACTGTCGTAGCGAACTCCACCCAATAAAACCCAGCGGTCATCAATGCGTAATTGGTCTTGAACGTACAGACCCAATTGGTCCTTATCGATTTGACGCTGAGTCAACTGATCGCTGGAGACTGGGGCAATATCGCTCTGCGGATTGAAGATATCGACCACATCATAAGCAAAGCTGTCGAATTCATTACCATCAAGACTCAGATCTTGGTAGTCCACCCCGAAAAGCAAGGTATTTTCAGTTCTATCTGTGTACCACTTGCCCACCATGCGATTATCAATAGTGAAACTGTCGATCTCACCATCACGCTGCAAATGACCTCGAGATGCTGTCTGCCCGTCGCCCGTTCCTCCCAGCACATAAGTGCTGCGAAGATCTAGATCAAGATGACTGTAACGAGCATTTTGCTCGAATTTCCAGGTGTCATCGAGCTGGTGCCTGAACTCATAACCCATGGCTGCCTGGGTGCGTTCATCTTTGTCATAGTTGGGCGCGCCATAGCTAGTTTGCGGATCCACCTTACCAAAAGGCGTATCGTCCACCGTACCGTAGGGAAGTTTGAAAGGATTGACGGGGACACCATCATCTTTCTGGAAACTGGACAGCAGCGTAAGCTGTGTATCATCGGAGATGTCCCACTCAAGGCTCGGCGCAAAGTAGTAGCGCTCGTTCTCGGTGCCATTTAAATCACCGTCGCGCTCCTTGTATAGCCCAACGACACGATAGCGTACGTCCCCATTTTCTGTGACTGGGCCCGAGGTATCAAAACCCAACTGGCGGTGATCACGGTTGCCCGCTTGAATTTCGACCTCACCTCTTTGCTCATCGGTAGGACGCTTGCTTACCGCATTAATCATCCCGCCCGAGGGCGCCTCGCCATACAAAATAGACGTAGGGCCTTTAAAGACGTCCACACTCCCCAGGCCATAAGTTTCAGGTAACCACTGATAGTAACCAGTGCGATAGAGACGAAGACCATCCAGATAGGTCGCCTGGTCAAATCCCCGGATTTTGAACCAATCCGTGTTGTTGTCCGAGCCATAGTGTCCGGACAGCACACCAGAGCGATACCGGAACGTCTCGTCGAGTTGCTGGACGTTACGATCGTTGAGTTCTTCACGATTCACAGTAGATACCGGGCGCGGCGTCTCAGCCAGAGGCGTATCCACCTTCAGTGCCGTGGCGGTAACGACGGTGGTGCCGGTATCGACCGTATCATCCTGGGCGAGCACGGCAAGCGGGGTAATGCTCAGCATGCCACCGAGCGATAGCGAGAGTGAACGTCGCATGGCAGCCGCAAGCGGGCGTTGCGCGAAGGGTTTAGTGTTCCGAAGCATGATGGGGACCTTGGAATGAGGAGGAAGCGTATCGTTATAGTAAAGCGAATGATACGAATTTTTATTACGCTTCACAATGGCGATCAATACGCAAACCCATTCCTGATCCTGAGGTCACACGATGCTGATTTCCAGCGGGAGTGTCATGCTATCGGCAAGGCGTTACTGACGCCTAATGGTGATGCGGCGCCAGTTGCCGCAACAGCAGTTTAGGGCGGTCAGAGCCGAGCAATACGCCGAAATGTGTGGCCGACAGCGGCTTGCTCAACCAGAACCCCTGGGCGCCATCGCAGCCCTGCATTTCGAGGTAGTTCAACTGTGCCAGTGTTTCCACGCCCTTGGCGTTAACGCGGAAAGATAGATCTTTGAGAAAGTTGATCAGCGCCTTGGTAAAAACCTGACTTTTCTGGTTATTGTGCATTTCCTTGGCAAAGCAGGGCGCTAGATTGACCGTATTGATGGGAAAACACTGCAGCTGCTTCAGGCTGGTTCGTCCGTCCCCGAAATCGTCGATGGTAATGCGTATTCCCATACGACTCAGCTCGCTCAACGTCGATATCGAAGTATCGTTGCACAGATCCATCAAACTGCCTTCAGCCATCTCCATTTCCAGAAAATGTGCCTCTAGCCCGGTTCTGTCCAATATCTCCGCCACCCGGGCGGGCAGAGACTTATCGCGCAACTGCATCGCCGACATGTTCACCGCGATGGGCACGATATCGCCCCCTTCCCGCCGCCACACCTGTAACCGTCGGCAGGCCTCGCCCAGCACCCAGTAACCAATAGGCACTATCAACCCGCGTGCTTCCGCCACGGGAAGAAACGCTGAAGGCTGCATGAGGCCCAGCGTCGGGTTGTGCCAACGTACCAGCGCCTCGGCACTCACCATATTGCCAGTGGCGAGATCTATCCGGGGCTGGAAGTCGAGAAACAGCGCGTCAGCCTTGAGCGCCAGGTGCAATTGGGATTCAAGGTTACTGTTTTGCGTCTTCAGGGCGTTCATTTCGGCATTGAATAGCTGATACTTGTTGCGCCCGATTTTTTTGGCGTGATACATAGCCGTGTCGGCATTATTCAGCAAGATGGGTTCATCGTTGCCGTGGTCAGGGTAAATGCTGATCCCGACGCTTGCGGTAATGTGTAGCTGGTGTTGGCCTAACGAATGCGTCTCGGCTAGGGTAGCGAGTATTTTCTCAGCAATTCTCGCGGCATCCTGCGGTTTATCGATTTCACTCAGCAGCACCACGAACTCATCGCCTCCCTGACGACATATCGTGTCGGTATTTCGAACACATTGGCTGAGGCGCCTCGCCACCGACTGCAAAAGACAGTCACCGATGGCATGGCCGAGTGAATCGTTGATGGCCTTGAAGGCATCAAGGTCCAGGTACAACAGCCCCACCTGATGATGGTGGCGTTTTGCCAGGCCGATAGCGCGCATCAGGCGTTCAGAAAAGAGTGCACGATTAGGTAATTCGGTAAGGGCATCGTGCTGCGCCTGATAAGCCAGCTTGGAGGAATGGGTGGGCGAATGGCAGGCATCATGAAAGACGATCACCGCGCCCTTAAGGAAACCTTCCTGGTCGTGGATCGGTGCCGCTGAGTCTTCGATCAGCAATTGGCTGCCGTCCTTGCGAACCAACACGCAATTCATAGCAAGGCCAACGGTGCAGTTCTCCTCCATAGCACGGCGTGCCGGGCTAGCCGCGGCCTCCAGCGTCTGGCCGTCGATGAGCCTCAACACCTGGCCCAGTGGCTTGCCGATGGCATCGTGGCTTGACCACCCTGTCAACGACTCTGCGACTCGGTTCAGATAGGTGACTCGCGATTCCAGATCAGTGGTGATCACAGCATCACCAATCGAATTCAAGGTGACCTGGGCCCATTCCTTTGCGGCCTGCAAGGCGGTTTCAGCCTCGCGCAGGCGCGAGTCAAGGGACTTCTTTTCGGCGGTTTCACTCCTCCCCGGCTTGTGGGAACGACGACGTTTAACGCGCCGCATCATCTTGTCTCTTTCCTGCATAAACGAGTGCATTTGAAATGGCAGAGCCATTTTTTACAGCTTCAAAGATGACATCCACACCCATGGGACATGCTCCTTTTTACCACCGCCGTGACGCTTCAAGCACCCAGAACTGGTAATTTAAGTTAGGCTTATCAGCGTTTCTTTCGACCTTAAGGGAGTCACGCGCCACGCTTCTGTGCGCCACCGTACATAGACACTATTTTCAATGCGCCTATCGGTGGCAGGCTTGAGAATTGTAGTAATGAAAAGTTGAGGGGTGGCGCCGCGTTCCCTGCAGCGCAAAGTGCAACATCCTGTCTAGGCATCTCCATTGCCACACTGGTGCTCAATTTAGCCGGTAAACCAGCCGCCGACTGTGCGTTGGCGAACATGTAAGACGTAAATCGTACGCGCGATATCAGACTGATTTGATGGTCCGAATGGCGGTTACCAGGCGGATCAGCGACGCTTATGTGCGCTAGCGTACAGAGTTTGCCGCGCAGCGTTCTATACTGGAAGAGTTTACCGCTACGGGCTTGAGATCCCACCGACTAGGTGCCTGAATTAGCGACTAGTGAGCATTGCGATCAGAAGTTGTGCTACACAAAGCGACAAGGATAGATTTTCAATGCTTAAACCGACAGTTTTACAGCAAAACGCGCTGCTTGGCCTGCTACCAGGAGAAGAGCTTGAAAGGCTGTTACCGCATTTCGAGAAGGTAACCCTGACCTTGGGCCAGTCGCTGAGCGAGTCAGGCCAGCTAATGAGCCATGTCTACTTTCCGATTGATGCCATCGTCTCGCTGCTTTGCGTGATGGAGGATGGCGCCTCGACGGAAATTGCCGTGGTGGGCCATGAAGGGGTCGTCGGCGTATCGCTGTTCATGGGCGGCGAAACCACCCCCAGCCGAGCGATCGTTCAGAGTGCAGGAACGGCCTACCGCCTCAAGGGTAATCTGCTCAAGAACGAATTCTACCGCGCCGGCCCCATGCAGCGGCTGCTCTTGCGCTATACCCAAGCCTTGCTGACGCAAATGGCGCAAACAGCGGTATGTAATCGCCACCATAGCGTCGACCAGCAGCTATGCCGCTGGCTACTGCTCAGCCTCGACCGCCTCCCGGGCGACAAACTGGTCATGACCCAGGAATTGATCGCCAACATGCTGGGCGTGCGCCGCGAAGGGGTCACCGAGTCGGCGGGAAAACTACAAAAAGCTGGCTTGATCTCCTACAACCGTGGGCATATCACCGTGACCAACCGGCCCGGGCTCGAAGCCCGCGTCTGCGAATGCTACGCGGTGGTCAAGCGCGAGTACGACCGCCTGCTCAAGCACCCGGAGGTGGTGTGAATGGCTGCCCCGCCATCGCCCTCTTAAACGACGCCATTACAACGACGTTATGTACGGTAGCGTGCCGACGCGTGATTTACCGAATGTTAATATGCAGGAGTACCGTCATATAAACTGATGACGGCGTCTCAATCTGCAGCCGACATCGAAATGATAGGTTCCTCATTGTGCCGTTTGCCAGGTTTTATAACCGGAGAGGCACATGACGTCTATTTTGCACACTCCCGATGTCAATCAACTGCTTGCAGGGCTTCCGGACGTCGAGCGAAAGGCCTTTATGGCCGACTGCGAGACCGTCGAGCTCGTTTTTGGCGACGTGTTGCTGCATCCCACCCAGGCCATTACCCACGTTTACTTCCCGATCGATAGCTTTATTTCACTGATTGTGGTGATCGATAGCGACAGCCGGCTGGAAGTGGCCATGGCAGGCTGCGAAGGCATGTTGGGGAGCTCCCTGGTGCTGGGCATCGCCGAGGCACCGTTGCTCGCCCTGGTGCAAGGCGCGGGCTCGGCGCTTCGCATAAGCGCCGCCAATTTCCAACGACAGCTACTCGACAGCCCCGTCTTGCATCAGCGGCTAAAGCACTACCTTTATGTCGTCATGAAACAGCTGGCCCAATCCACTGCCTGTATCCATTTTCATCAGATAGAGGCCCGCCTCGCCCGCTGGCTGCTGATGACGCAGGACCGCGCGCGCACTGACCAGTTGAAACTGACCCATGAGTTTCTCGCCATGATGCTCGGCGTTAGACGCGCAGGCATCACCATGGCGGCGATCGCCCTGCAGACCCGTGGCCTGATTGGCTATCACCGCGGTGAAATCAAAGTGCTTGACCGGCCCGGCCTCATAGGCGCTGCCTGCGAGTGCTATACCGAAGACCGCGCGCTGTACGCCAAGATGCTGACGCCAGCATCAACCTAAACGCCGCTGCACGACCACCGGTCATGAAGCACAAAGGTAAGCCCTCTTCAGCGGCATGCGTCTATGTACGCGACCAGACAGACCCTCTTCCTGACGACCTCTAGAATACGGATAGCGCATCTATCCATGCAGCAAGCGCCATCCCCTCTATAGGAACGTCCTCATGAAAACATCCAAACCCATTAACCTCGCCCTTCAGGGTGGCGGTGCTCATGGTGCCTTCACATGGGGCGTGCTTGATCGGATTCTCGAGGACGGGCGGCTAAAAATCGCCGGTATTTCGGGCACCTCCGCCGGGGCGATGAACGCGGTGGCGCTGGCCGACGGCTTCACCCGCAACGGCCCCGAAGGTGGACGCGAGGCGCTTGAGAACTTCTGGAGAAGCATGGGCGACGGCGCCAGGCATAGCCCGATGAAGCGCACGCCCTTTGACGTGCTGACAGGCAGTTGGGGGCTCGAGAATAACCCCATGTATCACGCCATGGACGCACTATCCCGCGTCGCCTCGCCCTACCAGCTTAATCCGATGAATATCAATCCATTGCGCGATCTGGTGGAAAAAAGCATCGACTTCGAGCGGGTACGCAGCTGCACGGCATTCAAACTCTACATTTCCGCCACCAACGTGGAGAGCGGTAATGTCAAAGTCTTCCCCTGCGAAGAAATCACCCTGGACATGCTGATGGCCTCGGCGTGCCTGCCGCATCTCTACCAGGCCGTCGAGATCGACGGCGTGCCCTATTGGGACGGCGGCTACATGGGCAACCCATCGCTGTTTCCGTTTCACGGCGAGACCGGCACCAACGATATTCTGGTGATCCAGATCAACCCGATCGAGCGCAAGGGCGCGCCAAGAAACTCCCAGGACATTCAGAACCGGATGAACGAGATCAGCTTCAACAGCAGCCTGCTCAAGGAGCTACGCGGCATCGACTTCGTCGACCGGCTGATCCGCCAGGGCAAGCTTTCCGCTGATGAATACCGCCAGGTACGGGTGCACGTGGTGGAAAACCAGGCCGAGCTGATACCGCTGGGCGCCTCCTCCAAGATGAACGTCGAATGGCAGTTCCTCACCAAGCTACGCGACCTCGGCCGCGAAACCGTCACCCGCTGGCTGGATGACAACTTCGACACCATCGGCGAGCGCTCGAGTGTCGACCTACGCCAGATTTTTCAGGGGATTGGTGCGCAGCATCAGGGGTAGAGTAGGGATCAGGTCGGAATTAACTCAGTAACAAGCGAATCACTTAACAGACTGAGTATCTCTGGCACTCCTCCCCGCCAATAACTTAAGAATCAATAGCGCGAACTGCCTGCCAGTTTCCTCATCCTCCAGTAGCGGCATGGTGAGTTTTTCATGGTCGTTCATGGCATCCATAACGGCATCCGTCACGCGTTTTGGAAACAGCCCGTGCATCACCTGGTGGTCATCGTGATGGTGGATCTGGGCCATGACAGCGTCATCACGTTCGATGCGATCAGCAATGCCGTTGGCAAAGTGCAGCTTGTCTTCATCGCTAATATCAGCGCCATACAGGTCGTTGAGCCGTTCGATAATCTCATTGAGCTGCTGGGTTTCTGGATCGTGAGGCTTGCCAGAACCAACCTCTGTAATGGGCTTCAGGCCATAGTCGCCTTCTTTTTCGCCTAGATTTAGCTGCTGTTCGGCGCGCTTGGTTAACCGGTAGCTATCCAGCGATAACTCACTTACGTCGATAGCATCGCCTTCCAGCAACCTATCGATGCGAAGCAGCGGGTGGAGATGCTTGGCAAACACACAAAGTTGCTCCAGTTCCGCGTCATCAAAGGAAATGATTTGACTGAGAAACTCATAAGTTCGCACGAAGCTTTGCAGGTTCTTGCGGAAGAGGTCGAGCTCGTCACGGGTTTTGCCTGCATCCTCCAACTCCTGATCGGCACGCTTACCTCCTGTTTCATCGCCCTTCTGTTCGGCCTGGCGGTGCTCCTCTTTCCATATTTCCTGCTGTTCCAGGATCACTTCATAACGTTTTTTGAAGCGCTCCTGAGCAGGTTTGCAGTGATAACTCAGGCGTGACGATGGTGCTTTGGGATCGAAAAAGGCGGTAGCGAACGCCTCCACCTCGGGCCAGTGATAGATGCCAGTGGCGTCCAGGGTGCGCTTGATGTCATACACCACCTGCGGATCTGAGACATCGGCCAGCGTTGCCTTGCGATAATAGGGAGCAAAGGCCTCGAGTATGTCCTTCGGCTCGTTGAAGAAGTCGAGAATAAACGTCTGCTTGCCAGGGAACAGCCGGTTGAGGCGTGAGAGGGTTTGCACGCAATCCACGCCCTGTAGCTTTTTATCTACATACATTGCACACAGCTTGGGCTGATCAAAACCGGTCTGGTACTTGTTGGCGGCAATCATCACATTGAAATCGTCGGTGTCGAAAGCATCCGACAAATCTCGCCCTCGCAAACCAGGGTTGAGTAGCTTGCTTGATTCGCTAACCTCTTCAACGATCACTTCATCAGGCAGCACCGTACCCGAAAAAGCGACCAGCGGGTGCACATCGGTATAGCCTTTTGATTCCACATACTGCCGCATAGCGAGCTGATAGCGCACCGCTTCCTGGCGGCTGGCAGTGACCACCATGGCTTTCGCTTGGCCATCCAGCAGATGACGCACGTTGGCGCGGTAATGCTCCACAATGACTTCTACACGCTGGGCAATGTTGTAAGGGTGTAGTCGCACCCACTTGGCCAAGGTGCGCGAGGCCTTTTTGGCGTCCACCTCCTGCGCTTCGGCATTCGGGTGTGCAAGCTTCCAGGCGGTACCGTAGGTAACGTAATTGCGCAACACATCAAGGATGAAACCTTCTTCGATTGCCTGGCGCATGGAATATAGGTGGAAAGGCTCGGGCTTGTTTTCCGCGCTCGGCGGCAAGTCCGGGTCCGGCACGCGACCAAACAGCTCCAGCGTTTTGGCTTTGGGTGTCGCCGTGAAAGCATAGTAACTAATGCTTTCGCTTGGGCGGCGCGAGGCCACTGCCGCATCCAGCATCATCTCCGCGCTGATGTCTTCATCATCACCTGCCATCTCACCTGCGGCGGCCAGCAGCGCTTTGAGCTTGGTGGCCGAACTACCGGTCTGCGAAGAATGGGCTTCATCCGCTATCACCGCGTAGTGGCCTTCGGCTAGCTGAGGGCGCTTGTCCAGTGCATCAAACAGCGCCGGAAAGGTCTGGATCGTGACAATGATGATGCGCGTATTATTGGCAAGCGCGTCCGCCAACTGCTCTGATTTGCTCTGGTTACCCACATCGCGGGTAATAGGACACACCACTCCATGGGCGTGCTCGAACTGGTAGATAGTGTCCTGGAGCTGACTATCGAGCACCGTGCGGTCGGTCACCACAATGACCGAATTGAAGCGCTTTTGCTGGCCGCTTTCGTCGTACAAATTCGCAAGCTGATGGGCCAGCCAGGCGATAGAGTTGGACTTACCCGAGCCTGCGCTGTGCTGCACCAGGTAGCGCTGGCCCGGCGCTTCCTGATGAGTTGTGGTCACCAGCTGATTGACGACTTCCCATTGGTGGTAACGCGGAAAAATAAGCGTTTCTTTTGTTTTTCGACGCCCGTAAAAATCTTCACTGGTCTTCTTTTCAAGGTGCAGGAAGCGCCCCAAAATCTTGAGCCAGGCATCCGGTGAAAACACGCGCTCCCACAAATAGGTGGTCGCATAGCGGTTCTCGTATTCCGGCAGTGGGTTGCCCGCGCCGCCACCCTCAGTGCCTTGGTTAAAGGGCAGAAAGAAGGTTTCTTTACCCGCCAGCTTGGTAGCCATCGCCACCTCGGCCTGGCTGACGGCAAAATGCACCAGCGCGCCGCGCTTGAACGCCAGCAACGGCTCGACCTTACGGGTGACCGGATCTTTCAGCGGGCGGTCGTTACGATACTGACGCTTGGCGTTTTCTACCGACTGCTTGAACTCGCTTTTCAGCTCCAAGGTGGCTGTAGGGATGCCGTTGACGAACAGCACCAGATCCAAACGTGGGTTATAGCTTTGGCCACCCTGGCCTTTTTCTCGCGCATGCGGCGAATAAGACACCTCCGGCACCACCCGCAGGCGATTGGCGCGGTAGCGGGAAAGGGCTTCGGGATTCATGGCGTGGTCAGGTTTGAAACTGCACAGATGGAACGCCACCCCCGGCACTTTGAAGCCATGGCGCAGCACCTCAAGCGTGCCCGCCCGTTCAAGCTCGCGGACCACCTTTTGGACGAACACAGCTTCAGACGCTTGCGGGTTGGCCTTGCAGAACTTTTCCCAGCGCTCGGGCCAGGCATCCTGCACATAGCCCAACAAATCTTCAGTGTAGAGCGCTGAAGTGCGGTCATAGCCGTTGGCCGTGCCCACCCGCCAACCATCAGCGGCCATGGCGTCGATGATGTCCTGCTGGAAACGGCCTTCCCTGCTGTCCGCCACTATAAGCACCCCGAAGTTAAATCAATGTGCACAGACTACAACGAAGCCGAACAGAATGGAAAAACGGGTTCTTCTGCCCTTTCCCCTAAGGCGTTGATTTTTAATTTCATGTTCATCTGCCACCTTTTCCTCAGTGACATTATCTAAATTTTGGTTAATATACGCTTGGCTTCGCTTCGGTTAACTTCGGATAACAAGAAACGGCAGCCATCGTAACGCCCTTATGGCAATTGATTGAAATATAACAGCGGGTGGGAACTCGCTTATGGAGTAAAAAAATGGTAGGGAACATGACGTTTAAAGGGATCGGGAAACTGCTATTAGCGTTTGTTGCGCTGGCACTTATCACTGGCTGTGCTGCCAAAGCTCCCTCTTCAGCGAATATGCAGAATGAACTTCAGGGCTTTAAGTTACCGCAACAACCCAATGCTGAGGAAGGCATGGTCTATGTGGTTCGCCCAGAGATGACCGGCACGTTGGTTCGCTTTAATGTTTTCTTGAATGACCAAGAAGACGCATCCGAAGTCGGCCATACACGCGGCAGTGAGCACATTTACTTTCCCGTAGAGCCCGGTCAACACACCATTTATTCAAAAGCAGAGAACTGGGCATCCGTTGACGTAGACGTATCGCCGGGCGAAACGGTCTTTATTCGCCAGCACGCGAAGATGGGACTTGTCATGGCGCGCAACTCATTGTCATTGCTGGAAGCGATGGAAGGTGAGTATTTTGTTAAAGAGACCAGCCCCGGCACGATGATCAATCGCTAGTCCTCATGCCGACTCGGAGCCCCGCTATGTAGCGGGGTTTCTTATTTGGTTTCAGACACCTAGCGCATTAAGCTCATCACGGCTATAAACTCGCCCATAGCGGCTGATGAGTCCCTTGGGGCCTAGCATCGTTAAACTAACAATCGGCGTGGCGGTTTTAGCAAAGCTATCCTCCAGCGCTTGCTCCTGCTGTGCCAATGTAAGTACTCCAATCCGCTCCGGCGTGTAATGCTTGCCTAGTTCCATTAGCAAAAACTGAGTCCAACCGGGAGTGAGACGCACACTTCGGCCGCGACGGTTTTCGTGGGTGATGGCTTTAACCTGGGTTCGCTGGCCGCCCTCCTCCAAATCAAAACCGGGGTTTGAGCTACCTGACATCATTGAGGGCTGCTGGCCAAGCGCTTCTAAAAAGCGGAGCCCAATAAACTCACCGATACGGCCAATGATGTTGTCGTTACCGCCAATACGCTCAGGCACTTCGCGCCCTAATGCCAAAATGGCTTGGCGTGCCTGGAGATAATGGTCAATCGCCTGCTGGATCTCGGCATCGCGGTGCTGCTGGGGCTTATCCACCATCACCCTCATTCGGCATTGATGCCGCAGCATTGACCTGCTGGTCTTGCCAATCGGCATAGGACTGTCCCGTGGCCTCAACCTTCCAATCAACACGACCGTTAGCGGCACGCCCTGCGACAATGGCGGCGGCCGGGCTGGGACTCGTGAAGCCATAGTCACGCGTGAATATCTTGAACCCGTTACCATCGTCCATCAGCACACCTTCATCACAAAGCTGCTTATAGAGATGCCGATAGTTGTGCTTCAGGTCTATCCACTCACCCCTGGCGATAGAGCCTTCAAGAACGACAAACTCACCTTCAACCTCTTGAGCGAAGGCGACAATATTTTGTCTTTTAACTTCCATCTTCAGTCTAGGGCTTACTGAAACGCTTTGGTTTAGCTCTGGCTGTGTGGGTACTGGACGCTCAAGGCCGGAGCTTGGAGATATCTTTGTAGTGCTGCGTAAAAAATCCAGACCTAGAACGGGAAGTACCGTGCGAACCTGCTCGATAAAAAAGGCCATATCGGCGCGATCAGATTCTGGAAGTCCCACGTACTCATGTGCCGTACCGTTGGCTAGTTTACAACGCCCTACAGCACCCGCTTTCTGTATCAGCAAGCTTTCCAGGTATTTCACATGAGCCTTGGTCAGGTTCTGGTCTTTACTTGTTATAAGACACACCTTCTCCCAAAAATCCTTGCCTCCCTTATCCTCCGGTCGATTGTGCTGTTTAAGCCGTGTAGCAACATCATCGCTTTCACCGATATATACCAAAGGGCGTAAATCACCCTCTGGATCCGTGCCGACCAAGAAGTATATTCCAGTTCTCCCACATTCGGGGCGCTGAACTAACTCGCTGAGTCTGCTGCGCGGACCGGTAAGCACATGGCCTGTCCAGTTCATGATCTCGGCGGTGAGCAGGCCGTTAGGCGTGCCATCCACTAGAAACAGCCGAATGCTGCGTCCCTGTGTTATGTCATCTCCGTTAGTGCTAGACGTTTGAGCCGTCTCGCGAGTTGGCTACACACACTGTTTGGAATCTCAGCATTGATCAATGGCGAGTCTTAGCCTGCTGATTATCGTCGGGGGTTGTGTCGTCAGGATTGTGCGGCGCGTCCTCACCAATGAAAACTGGCTTACCTTCCTGCCAAAACACTGCGTATTGGCCCAGGCGGCGCTTGCGCTCTAAGGTATCGGCCACGGCGGTGCGAAGGCTATTGAGCATTTCCTGGGTATCGGGTGAAAGTTGGGTCATGATTTTGCCTCCTGGGAAAGCGCGTCAAACAGTGAAGTATTAAACACCTGACGGTGATTGCCATGCTGCTCGAAAACCGGCTCTGGCTGGTCTTGGTCATTCATGAAGCAACGCGCACGGCTGACCAATGGCGCGTAAAGCGTCAGCAAATTATTCAGGCTGCGCGGGAAACGTCGCTGAATATCTTTGAACGCAATGTTATGGCCGCCGTGAGACACACGCTCAGCAACGCGCAGGCGGGACATCTCAACAGAAGGTAGCGCCAGATACACCAGCTCAACTTTCCAGCCCTCAGCCAACAGGCGCTTTACCAAACGCGAGTAGCCACGCCCCGAGAGCGTAGTTTCAAAGGCAAAGTCTTCTCGCTCATCAATCGCTTCTTTGATCTCGCGCAGGAAGATACGGCTGGCCGCGACAAGATCCCGTTCAGGTGCAAACGGGGAAAGCCCAGCAGCAATCAAGTCAGCATTGATAAAGCGTGTACAGTGGGCGACTTGCGGCAGGTAGTTGAAGGCAAAGGTGGTTTTCCCCGCCCCGTTGGGCCCGGCCACTATCCAGCAGACGGGTGCTTGAGGTTTATGTGACTGGGTCATACCGCCTCCATCTGAGTGGCCTCACCAGTAGCCAACGCAGAATCCGCTGGCGGCTTCCAACCACGCACGTCTATCTTGCCGGTAACGGCTGCGGAGATAAGAGCGGAGCGGCGTTCATATAACAACTCAACTGTAGTATTCGCAGAGTGAATAAGCTCGTCGAATGCGGTGGACTCTTCATTCAAGAATTTAGCAATGATGGATTGCTCACTCCTCGCTGGAACGGCTATAAAATAATTCTTTATCGTGGAAACATTAACATGTGGGGAAGTGGCACCAACAACATCCACACTTCCTTGCCGATAAACATTATTTGAATTTAGCTGCCACATAAGAAACTCAGAGCATATTTCATGGGAAGGTATAAACTGCATCATCCTTTGCCCAAGACAATATTTATCTCTCTCCGGTACTAAGGCAGCATGCCCCCATCTCTCCCCTTCTCTACCATAAACAATGTCACCACAGTCAAGAACAGATCTTCTTGTTCTGACATTATATTGCTCTTCGTCAAGTCGATACATGTGGCGCGGATCCAAAATGCCATATTGAAGATCCGCTGTTCTTACAACTAAAAACTCACCATCGGGATCATAAACAGGTGTTTCGTGCGGACAGTCAATTATTTGCTTTGTGATATACTTTAATCTTGAAACACCCCAATGCTCAGGCACTTCACCAAGCCACTCCACTCTGGAGTCTTTCATCGGCACATTGGGGTCGAGCCCTTTGGTGACAGCATGGGAAATCACCGCCTGGCGCTTCTCCTTGAGCAACTCGATCAGACGCTGCTGCTCTTCCACCAAGGCGTCGATTCGGGCGGTTTCGTGGTCGAGGAAGGTGGCAATTTTTATTTGCTCACTCTCAGGTGGGGTTAGTACAGGTATCCATTTCATATCCCCATACTTCATGGATTGACGAAGCCCACCCCCCATAGCATAAAAAACTTTAGTTAAGTCATAGGCTCGGAAAAGGTATGAGGAGAAACGAGCATCAACGTCTCTAGACCTTACTGACAAATAAGCTGAAGTTATAATGCCTCGCTCTTTTGATATGGCGGAGCGCAGGCTTCTTTTGTCGTTTTGTAGGTCTGTCAACCGGAAAATAATGTCATCAGGATTAATGATTTGGTACGTCTCAAAAGATTCAGGTAAAAGCCCGTCGAGAGTATTTATATCTTTCTTAACCACACGCCCATAACTGAGAGAAAGGAGATTATCTTCAACCATCCCTTTATTAGAGCGCCTATTCTCTAAAAAACGGCTAAAAAATGGGAGAACTTCCCAATGTGCTGGCACTTCCCCTAGCCACTCAATGCCGGAGTCCTTGTATTCGGGATAGGCGGGGTAGCTCATGCCGATAGCTCCTCGATCATGTGCTTGATCTTGTCAGTGCAGGCTTTGAGGTCGGCGTCTATCTCCTCTAGCGGGCGCGGCGGCGTGAACTGGTAGAAGTGGCGGTTAAAGGGTATCTCGAAGCCGACAATGCCGATGCGGCCATCCAGTTCGTCGCGCTTGTTTTCATCGATCCAAGCGTCGGGAACGTGAGGTTTGACCTCACGCTCGAAGTAATCAAACACTGACTCGTGATAAGGCACGTTTTCATTGTCGCGCAGGCCGGTATCGGGCTCTGGATTGCCTTGCTTGTCCAGGCAAATATCCGCGTCTGCGTCGCGCTCGGATAGGGCATTGAGAATTGCCTTCTGCACCGGGGTACCGATTTTCAGCCCTTTAGCTTTGAGGGCGTTTTTCAGCGCCTTGGTTAAAGCGTCGCGGTTGGTATAGCGCTGTTCACCTAATTGCTCGCATGCGGCTTTGAGGGCTGCTTGCTCGACGTCATCCAACTTCTGGATGGCTTTTTCGTCGTCCAGCTTTGCTAGGCGTTCTGAGCTGGCTTCGAAGTTCAAGCGCAGTGGCCGCTCGACGGTAATCCGCCGATAGCCAAAGGTTTCCACCGGAAAAATTTTGCTCTCGTCGTTGTCTTCAAACGCGCCGTAGAGTCGCACGATATCGTCAATATCTCGATCAGTAATGTACTGGCGCTTGCTGCCCAGCGACTTGCGCATCTTGCTGGCCCGGCCGGTGGCGTTAATCAGCTGCACCTTACCCTTGCGCTCGGCAGGCTTGTCGTTGGAGAGCAACCACACGTAGGTAGCAATACCGGTGTTGTAGAACATATCGGTGGGCAGGCCGATAATGGATTCCACAAGATCATGCTGCAGCAGGTAGCGGCGAATTTCGGACTCCCCACTGCCTGCGCCGCCGGTAAACAGCGGCGAGCCGTTCAGGATGATGCCAATCCGCGAGCCGCCATCCTGCCGGGAACGCATTTTGGCCACCAGGTGCATCAGAAACAACAGTGAGCCATCGGAGACGCGAGGCAGGCCTGGGCCAAAGCGGCCATCGTAGCCGCGATGCTTATGTTCATCTGTAACCTGCTTCTGAACCTTCTTCCACTCGACGCCAAACGGCGGATTGGAAAGCATGTAATCAAAGCGCTCGCCTGCCAGCTGGTCGCCTGAGAGCGTGTTGCCCAGTTTGATCTGCTCGACCGCCTGCCCCTTAACCAGCATATCGCCCTTACAGATAGCGTAAGACTCGGGGTTAAGCTCCTGCCCATGCAGCGAGACAGTCACGTTCTGGCTGACCTGCTGTATGTAGTCGTCGCTCTCGGAGAGAAAGCCGCCGGTACCCGCCGTTGGGTCATACACGGTGACGATGCTATTGGGCTTGAGCTTGGCTTCTTGCCCGGTGAGCACCAGAGATGTCGTTAAATGAACGATATCGCGGGGCGTGAAGTGTTCCCCGGCGGTTTCGTTGGAGCTTTCGGCGAACTTGCGGATCAGCTCTTCGAAAATTCCACCCATACCGTGGTTGCTCACCCGTGCGGGGCTTAGGTCTATCGCCGCGAACTGCTGCACCACCTTGAAGAGCAGATCATTGGCGCTGAGCTGCTGAACGAAGCTTTCGAACTCGAAATGCTCAAAAATCTCCCGCGCGCTCTGGCTGAACGACTGCACGTAGCTCATCAAGTCGTCGCTCGTCTGGGTGTCGGACAGGCTACCCAAAGTGAGCGGTGAGGCGTTGAAAAACGGCTGATCAGCCGCGCGCAACAACAGCTTCTCGCGCACCGCTTCCGGCTTGTTTTGGTGCTGCTCGGCGGCCTGCAATACCTCGGCTTTAGTGGGCGCCAGAACACACTCCAAGCGGCGCAACAGCGTAAACGGAAGAATGATGCGCCCATACTGCGACTGCTTAAAATCGCCGCGTAAAAGATCGGCCACCGACCAGATAAAGGCGGCTAATTGAGAGTGACTTTCCGTGTTCAAGGTCCTTCCCCACGCTAAGTAAATATTCGTTAATTGGCGAATATCATACACGCCAACCTGCGAGGTAACAGCCAGGAAGCTCAAGCGAAAATCAAGGAAGTAAGATGGGAATCAAGCGAGCGGCAGGGAGCCGCAGACCAAGGGACTCATAATCCCCTGCTTTCAGAATTAGCATTATAGAATGGTGGGCCCAGTAGGACTTGAACCTACGACCAAGGGATTATGAGTCCCCTGCTCTAACCAACTGAGCTATAGGCCCTAAAAGCGTGCATATCATAGCGAATGTGGTGGGGCGAGGCCAGCCCCGAACGCGGCTATCTTGCCATGAAAGCGGCACTTTTTGCGGGTAGGCGGGTCTTGAGTGTAGCCCTGCCTTAGGGGCACGTTATAAGGAGATTGGCTTTGAAAGCATTGATCGCATTTTTCTCGCTGTTGCTGGCGGTGCCGGTGCAGGCCGATTGGCAGTTGGATCCGGGCCGTTCCACGGTGCAGGCGTCTATCACCCAGCTCGATGGCGAGGAGCCGCAGACCCACCACCATCAGGTACGCGATCTGCAGGGCGATATTTCCGCCGACGGGACGCTGCGCCTGCCGCTCAAGCTCAGCCAGACCGATGTCCTCACCCGGTTTGGCGAAATGCCTACCTGGGCCGAAATGCTGGCCAACACCACCCTGGTGACGCTGGTGGCGCAGATGCCGCCGGAGCGGTTGGACGAGCTGGATATTGGCGAGTCGCTGGTGGAAACGCTGACCTTCCGGGTACAAAGCGACCTGGTCAATCAGGAAGAAAACGTGCCGCTGCGTTTCACCCGTGAAGGCCTGAACGAAGTACGCGTTACCCACGCCGAGCCCATGGCGATGGATGGCCGAGCGCTAATGGCCAATGCCACCGTGCGCAGCGTGCTTTCGCTGCTGGGCTACCAGGAGATCGACGAGCACGTGCCGATCACCCTGGATGCATTATTGGTTAACCGCTAACCGCCTCGGCATCGCCCGCCAGGGCCTCGCCGGTTTGTACCCGCCACTGGGCGGCATAGTGGCCGTTGGCGGCGAGTAGGCTCTTGTGCGTGCCGCGCTCGGCCACCCGGCCTTTTTCGATCACCACGATTTCATCGGCGTGCACGATGGTGGATAGCCGGTGGGCAATCATGATCACCGTGCGCCCGTGGGCGATGCGTTTCAGCGAGCGCTGAATGGCCGCTTCGGTTTCGTTATCCACCGCGCTAGTGGCCTCGTCGAGGACCAGAATCGGCGGATCTTTCAGCAGCGCCCGGGCCAGCGAAAGCCGCTGACGCTGGCCGCCGGAAAGCCGCACGCCCCGCTCGCCCACCGGTGTATCCAGCCCCTGGGGCAGTGTCTCGATAAAGCTCCACGCCTCAGCGGTCTGCGCGGCGTCGATAATCGCGGCGTCATCGGCGTCGGGCTTGCCGTAGGCGATGTTGTCGCGAATGCTGCCCTCGAACAGATAAACGTCCTGACTGACCAGCCCGATCGCCTGGCGAAGGGAGTGCATACTGACCTCGCTCACCGGCTGACCATCGACCAGCACGCGCCCGCTTTCCGGGTCGTAAAAGCGCAGTAGCAGCTTAACCATGGTCGATTTACCCGAGCCGGTAGCCCCCACCAGCGCCAGCGTATGCCCCGCCGGGGCATGAAGGTCTATCCCATCGACGCCGACGTGGCTGGCGGCGTAGTGAAAACTCACCGACTCAAAGCGCACCTCGCCCTTGACCGGCTGGGCCAGCGGCGTGGTGCTGTCATCCTTCACGGTAATCGGCTCTTCCAGCAGGTCGAGAATCCGCTTGGTGCTGGCCATCGCACGTTCGAACAGGTCGATCACCTGGGCCAGGCCGGTCAGCGGCCACAGCAGGCGCTGGGTCAAGAACACCAGCACGCCGTAGGCACCCACGTTAAGCGTGCCGTTCAGCGCCATCATGCCGCCGACGGTAAAGGTGGCCAGAAAGCCCGCTAGAATCGCCATGCGGATGACGGGAATGAACGCGGAGCTTACCTGGATCGCCCGGCGGTTGGCGTCAACGTAGGCTTCGCTGGCGTCGCGCAGGCGCTCGGCTTCGCGGTCTTCGCTGGTAAAGCTCTTGATAGTGGCAATACCGCTCAGGTTATTGGAAAGCCGGCTGCCAAGGTCCCCGACCTTTTCGCGCACGTCGCTGTAGAGCGGTCCGGCCTTGCGCTGGAAGTAAAACGCGCCCCAGATGATCAGCGGAATCGGCGTGAACGCCAGCAGCGCGATCAGCGGCGAGAGCACGAAAAACACCGCGCCTACGGCTACCACGGTGACGCCCACTTGAATCAGCGCGTTAGCGCCGCCGTCTAAAAACCGCTCCAGCTGGTTGACGTCGTCGTTCATGGTGGCGACCAGCTGGCCGGAGCTTTTCGATTCAAAGAAGGCCATGTCCAGCCGCTGGGCGTGCTCGTAGGCATCCTGGCGCATATCCGCCTGGAGCCGCTGAGCCAGGTTGCGCCAGAGGATCTGGAACAGGTACTCGAACAGCGACTCCCCCGCCCAGATCAAAAAGGTCAGCACCGCCAGCATGGTGATCTGCTCCTGGGGCGTTTCAAACCCCAAGCTCGCCACAAAGCTCTGCTCCTGATTGACCACCACGTCGATGGCCACGCCGATGAGGATTTCGGGGGCGATATCAAACAGCTTGTTGATGATGGAGCACACGCTCGCGGCGATGATCCGCCGCCGGTAACCCTTGGCGTAGCGCAAAAGGCGCATCAAGGCCTGAAAACTTTGGTTCTGAGCGCGGGGCATGGAAGAAGCCACGGGTATTCCTTTCTGAATTATTTGCGATCGAATATTTCGGCCTATGCTACCACTTTCTCCCGTATTGGCTTAGGCACGGGGCTTAGGGACTGGCCCGGCGCACGTTGGCCAGCAATGGGCTGCCGGTATCGGGGTCGATCATCAGCGTGCAGTCGACCTGGTACAGCGTCCGCACCAGCTCGGGTGTCACCACCTCGGCGGGCGCACCCTGGGCGACGATCTGGCCGTCGCACAGGGCGATCAGATGATCCGCATAGCGGCAGGCACTGGCCAGATCGTGAAGCACCATCACTACGGTACGCCCATGGCAGGCCAGATGGCGCACCAGCTCAAATACCTCGATTTGATGACCTAGATCCAACGCGGACGTCGGCTCATCGAGCAGTAACAGCGGCGTTTGCTGGGCGATGGTCATGGCAATCCACGCCCGTTGACGCTGCCCGCCGGAGAGCGCTTCCAGCGGACGCTCGGCCAAGGCTTCGAGCCCGGCGGCGGCAAGCGCGTGCTCGACCACACGCTGATCTTCCGCCGACCATTGGCGCAGCCAGCCCTGGTGAGGCTGGCGGCCAAAGCGAATCAGCTCGCTGACGGTGAGCCCTTCCGGCGCGACGGCCTCTTGGGGCAGCAGCGCCAGCTGGGTCGCCAGCGTCCGCGCGGGCAGGTTCTGAATGTCCGCGCCGTTCAGCAACACCGCGCCGCTTTCCGGTTTGTGCAGCCGGGCAAGGCCCGACAGCAGCGTGGACTTGCCGCAGCCGTTGGGGCCGACAATTGCGGTGACCTGGCCGCTGGGCAGGCTGACGCCGAGCGAGTCGATAACCCGCCGGGCGCCATAGCTCAGGGCGAGCGACTCGGTGGCAAGCGTGGGAGATGGTTCAGCAGTCGTCATGCGTGGCTCCGTTGCGGGCGCATTAGTATCCATAATAACCAGGGGCCGCCGATCACCGCGGTCACGATGCCGACGGGAATTTCAATCGGCGCCAGCAAGGTGCGCCCGGCGAGGTCCGCTAGCACCATCACCAGCGCCCCTGCTAGCAGCGACGCCACAAGGGGCACCTGGCGCGAGCTTGCAAGCGAGCGGGCGATTTCCGGGCCGATCAGCCCGACCATGCCCACCGGCCCGGCTACAGCGACCGCCAGCGCAGTCAATACGACAGAAAGCATCAGCACCTGAAAGCGACGCGCTTTGACGTTAACGCCCAACCCATAGGCGGTGGCGTCTTTAAAACGCATCAGCGATAGCGGGCGCGCCACTAACCAAGCGGCCATCACGCCCACGCCCAGCCCGACGGCAAGCAAGCCTACCGCATCACCGGGGCGAGCATTGAGTGACCCGACGGTCCAGGGGTAAGCAGCGTTAGCGGTATCGATCGCCACCCGCGCCAGCATCAGTTGCGTAACCGCGCCAAACACCGCGCCCACGCCAATCCCCGCGACGATAAAGCGATAGCCCTGGGTGCCGCCGCCCGCCACCAGGCCAAAGGTCAGCGCGGCGGCCGTTGCCGCCCCCGCCAGCGCCATGGCCGGTGGCGCCAGCGAGACGCCCATGCCCACCACCGAGGCCACGGCAAAGGCGGTAGCGCCGTTATCGATACCGATAATCCCCGGCGTGGCGAGCCGGTTGCGCGCCAGGGTTTGCATCAGCCCCCCGGCAAGCGCAAAAGCGCTCCCGGTCAAGCAGGCGGCGACCAGCCGGGGCAGACGCAGCTCTTGAACGGTAAACACGCTGACCATCTCGCCCCGGCCAAACAGTGCCGGGAGGACCGCGCTCGGCGCCAGCGCCATGCTGCCCAGGCTCAGATAAAGCACGCAGGCGCCTACCAGCGCGACGCCAAGGCCCGCGCTGACGGCAACGCCACGCCGCTCAATCAGCAAGCTGCAGGCATTACCGCGCGGGGAAGTCCAGGCAATACGCCAGTAGCCCGGCGGCGCCGCTAGCGACTGCGAGCGGTGCTCAGGCACAAAGGCCGATATAGGAAGATCACTTGCGCTCGATTTCATGGAAGTCAACGCCAAAGGTTACAAAGTCGGGAGCCGCCGGGCGCGCACCACGGCAACCAGCACGGGAGCGCCGCATAATGCGGTCAGTACGCCAATGGGTAACTCCGAGGGCGCCACCACCACGCGGGCAATGATATCCGCCGAGAGCACCATCAACGGGCCGATCGGCAGGCAGAACCACAGCGTGCGGCGAATATCCGGCCCGGCCAGCGCCCGGGCGGCAAACGGCACTACCAGCCCAACAAAGGCAATCGGCCCGGCGATCGCCGTGGCAGCGCCCACCAGCAGGGCCACGCAGGCCACGACCAACCAACGGATCAACCCAGGGTGATGGCCCAGCCCGGAGGCCGCCCGCTCGCCCAATGCCAACGCCGCCAGCGGGCGCGCGATAAACACCACCGCCACCGCCGCGACCAGCATGCTGGGCAGCATCGCCACCACATCATCGAGGCGACGTCCGGCAAGGCTGCCAATCACCCAGAAGCGGATTTCATCCGCCGCGCGCTGATCAAATAGCAGCATCAGCGAGGTGAGCGATCCGAGCAGTCCGGAAAACGCCGCGCCTGCCAATACCAGACGCACCGGGTCGCTGCCCACGCCGCGCACCCGGGTAACGCTCAACACGCAAATGCAGCCGAGCAACGCGCCCATTTGGGCCACCGAAATACGCAGGGTGGCCGCACTGGCGCCCATGACCAGCGTCAGCGCCACCGCGAAGGCGGCGCCAGCGCTGACGCCGAGCAGGCCGGGTTCAGCTAGCGGATTGCGCGACACCGCCTGTAGCAGTGCCCCCGCCACGCCAAGTGCCATACCGACGATAATGCCGATCAAGGTGCGCGGCGCGCGCAACTGCCAGACCACGAAACTGGCGTCGCTGTCCTGGCTACCGCCCAGCACCGCCAGGGCACGCAGCGGGCCGACGCTACCGGCACCAATCAGCAGGCTAACGAGACTCACCGCCACAAGGACGGTGAGCAGTAACGTCATCTGCGTTCGTTGGTTTCCAACGCTCAACGACATCACGGCAACAGGGCGGCTTCGACATCATCAAGAATCGCCTGGGCGGCCAGCGGGCCGTTGGCGCTGGTCCATAGCTGGCCGTTCACCGGCACGACTTGCTCGCGCTGAACCACATCAAGCCGGCTAAAGGCGCTGCTTTGCTTGGCCGATGCCAGGGCCTCCTGGCCGTCTTCATTGAGCGTCGCCAGGAACAGCCAGTCGCCATCCACCTGGGAGAGGTTTTCAAGGCTCAAGATATCGCTATGCATGCCTCGCTCGCCCACAAGCCCGGCGTCTTCCACCATTAAACCCACTTGAGCGAGCAGCCCGGCAGTGAACAAGTTTTTCGACATGACCATCGGCCCGCCCGGCATCCAGCGCACCACAAAGGCCGTGCCGCCTACCTCAGCCGCGTCCAGAGCGCTCGCTAATTCCGCGGCGCGCTGGTCAACGGCGCTGATGGCGTCTTCAATGGCGTCCTGGCGATTCAGCGCCTCGCCGTAAAGCCGCGCTTCGGCTTTCCAGTTATCCGGGGCAATTGGCTGAGTGGGTGGCACCACGGTGGGTGCGATGCGCGAAAGCAGCTGATATTGCTCCTCGGAGAGCCGGGCGGGCGCCAGGATCAAATCCGGGCGCTGTTCGAGCACCGCTTCGGTGTTGATTTCGCGCACCACGCCCATGATCGCGGGCCGTTCATCGCCCAAATGCGCTTCCACGTACTCGGCGACGTTATCGCCGCCGCGGGTGGTCACCGCGCCCAGCGGCGTGATACCCGCGGCCAGCGAGGCATCCAGCGCCCCCTCGTAGAGGGTGACCACACGCTCAGGCGTGCCCGTCACGTCTACCTCGCCATAGGCGGTATCGAGCGTCCGCGCCTGGGCGGCGCTCGCCAATATCCCACTGAGTAGTAGTCCTACCATGCCATTGCGCAACGCTGCAGCCCGCATCCGTTATCCTCGCTATTGAATCAGGCTGAGATAGTAACGATTATCAAAAACACTTGCATCAGGCTTCCAGCGAATACATCGTTCCCTCTTGCGCAACACCTGCCGAACTTGAGCCGCCTGTGCCCAGTCGTTCCTTAATCTGCAACATACCGTTCCGTTTAATCACCTCGTATTTGGGAACTTAAGTTTTTAGACTCTGCATCTCATTTGATAATGAATATCATTAAAAAGTTACTGACTTTATATCAAGGGGATGCCCATGCCACGCTACACTCGCACCGTTTTGAGCAGCGCTGTTGCGCTCGCCATGTCGTCCACCGCAGCGTATGCCCAACAGAACGATCAACTGGACAACATCGTGGTGTCGGCCAGCGGTTTCGAACAGGCCATGGTCGACGCGCCGGCCAGCATTTCGGTGGTGTCTCGCGAGGAATTGGAGCGTAAGCGCGTCACCAGCATTGCCGATGCCCTGCGCGATGTGGAAGGCGTGGACGTAGGCGGCTCTGTAGGTAAAACCGGCGGGCGCAATATCAGCATGCGCGGCATGCCCAGCGACTACACGCTGATCCTGATTGACGGCCGCCGCCAGAATACCGCCGGTAGCGTGACCCCCAACGGCTTTGGCGAAACCTCGACCAGCTTCTTTCCGCCGGTAGCGAGCATCGAGCGCATCGAAGTCATTCGCGGGCCGATGTCGACGCTTTACGGCTCCGACGCCATGGGCGGCGTGATCAACATCATTACCCGCAAGGTAGACCGCGAGTGGACCGGCTCTATCGGCGTCGAGAACACCTTCAACGAAGACCGCGACTTTGGCGACCGCCGCGAGATCAACCTCTATACCAGCGGCCCACTGGTGGAAGATACCCTGGGGATTCAATTACGCGGGCGTTTCTACGAGCGCGACGCCTCCGACCTCCAATACAGCGATCAGAATGGTGACCCCATCGAGGTCAGCCAGCGTGGCCCAAGCCCGGTGGAAAGCGATACCTACAACCTGGGTGGCAAGCTGACCTGGACCCCCTCCGCCGATCACGACCTGTGGCTCGACGGCGAAGTGAATCGCCAGCGCTACAACAACGACGAATGCCAGCTAGGCACCCTGGATGGGCGTACCCGCAGCTGCGAACCCGATCCAGGCGTCGCCAACGGCTATGCAGATGAGCTGCGCTTTGAGCGCGAGCAGCTGGCCATTGGCCATGCCGGCCGGTTTGCCTCGGGTACGCTGGATTCCAGCCTGATGCGCAATACCACCGAAACCACCGGCCGCACGATTCCCGGCACTCAGGGCGAAGCGTACGCAGGCTTCCCCGGCATTGTCGGCGGCGCCCCGCGGGAGCTGGAAACCACTAATACCGTGTTCGACAGCAAATTCACCATGCCGCTGGGCGATCACATGACCACCCTGGGCGTTCAATGGTGGGATGCCGAATTGGACGATGGCCTGGCCGGCGAAACCTTTGAGCAAACGACCGGCTCGGTGTTTGCTGAAGACGAATGGCTGCTACGCGATGACCTGGCGCTCACCCTGGGCGGTCGTTACGATCACCACGACGCCTTTGGCAGCCAGTTCAGCCCCCGCGGCTATCTGGTATGGAACACCACCCCCAACTGGACGCTGAAAGGCGGCGTGAGCCGCGGCTATAAGACACCGTCACTCAACGATCTGCACGACGGCATCAACGGCGTCACAGGCCAGGGTACGATACTTACCATCGGCACCCCGGATCTGGAGCCGGAAACCAGCACCAGCAGCGAAATCGGCGCGCATTACGATAACCAGCAAGGCTTTACCGCCAGCGCGACGTTGTTCCACAACCAGTTCGACGACAAGATCGCCAGCGGTAACGATATCCAGGTGACGAACGACCCCTTGATCCCCGACGGCGTTTACAGCCAGCAGGTCAACGTGGACGAGGCGATCACTCAAGGGGTCGAGCTCGCCACGAGCTACCAGTTCACCCCAGACTGGCGACTGAGCGCCAACTACACCTACACCGACAGCGAACAAAAAAGCGGCGAGAACGAAGGCGACCCGCTCACCGATACGCCCGAACACGCCGTTAACGCCACGCTGCGCTGGCAGGCCACTGCCAAGCTGGATGCCTGGCTCTCGGCAGAATATCGCAGCGAGCGCTACCGTAACCGCGAAAGTGTGCGCGGCGCGCCCTCCTTTGCTGACCTGGGCGACTTCAAAGCCTACTCGCTATTCAACCTGGGCGGTAATTACGCAGTCACCGAGCAGCTTAATCTGAGCGCGACGATTTATAACCTATTCGACAAGGACTTCGTCGACTATCGCGCCTACGGCGATGGCACGAGCTTTGGCAACGTTTACGCCAACAGCGAAGAAGGCCGCCGTCTTTGGCTCTCGGCACGCTACGAATTCTAATCGCCACGCGCGCCCTGTTCCTTTAACTGGCTTCAATGCTGATATTTACCCCGGCCATGCGCCGGGTTTTTTTGTGCGGGTCACCAAATTGCGGCCATGGTGGTCGCAGGGTTACATCTGCTGTGTTTTCGACCCCAACCTCTTTACAGGACGTGAGCGCTGAAACCGTTACTCAATGGACTCTCCCCTTTCATGGTGGGGCTGTTAATAGGCGCCTCTCTTTACTTTAACTGGGCGCTCACCTTGCTGGCGTTACGTTTGATCTGGCAGGCGCTGGCCGTTTAACGCCCTTTCGCACGCCTGAAGCCGCTCACGCGTCACGCCAGTTGGGCCACATAGGGACGAGTCCGTGCATTCAGCTACCTGCAAAAGCAAATCACAATAATTTTCATTGACTGTAATTACTGGCACAATGAGCGCGTTTCCCGTATTGCGGTGCTCACCATGCATGATTTCGACGAACTCAAAGCCTTTGCGGAGGTGATGGAGACCGGCAGCCTCACGCTCAGCGCGCGTAAGCTGGGGCTAGCCAAGTCCACGCTCAGCCGCCGAATCAGTCACCTGGAAGCACGTCTCGAGCAGCCATTGCTGCGACGCCAGGCCAACCGGCTGTTGCCTACCGAAGCTGGCCTGCTGTTCCACCGCTACTGCCAGGACATGCTGGCCCTGGCGGCGCGCAGCCATGAAGCGCTGGCGGAATTACGCGAGGATATCAGCGGCACGGTAACGCTGGAGGTGCACTGCGCCCTGGCCCGAGGCTGGATGGGCCAGATCATGGATACGTTCATGGCGCGCTACCCCAAGGTGGAACTGACCCTGCGCACCCGCGAGGCGCCGCCCACCTCGCTCAACAGCCACTGCGTGCACGTCTGCCTGGGGCCAGTGCCGGAAAGCGGCCTCCACCAAGAGCCGTTGGGCATGCTCAGCAGAGGCCTGTACGCCAGCCCCGACTATCTCAGCCAGCAGCCGCTGCTCGAGCACCCCCGCGACCTGGCCGACCACCCCTGGATCGACCTGTTGGGGACCACCCAGGAAGGTCTGCTGTTGCATCACCAAAACCACGGCAACTACCATTTCTATCCGCCCCGTTCGCGCTTGCGGGTCGACCTGACCGCGCTTCATCTGGACGCCATTGCCCGCGGTAAAGGTATCGGCCTGCTACCCCACTGGCTCGCCGACAGACGCGAAGCTCATCATCCCGGCGAGCTGACTCCCTGCCTGCCCCACTGGAAGCCGGCGCCGCTGCCGATCACGCTACTCTATGCCTACGGCCACCAGCCCCGGCGGGTGCAGGCGCTGCTGACGTTCCTGCGCCAGCAGATGCCCCGTCAATGGCAGCACAACGACGTCGCGGCCTAAGCGGATCAACCTCGACTTGCCAGTTAGTCGGCTACCTATTCACAATAGTCAGCTACTCATTGCCTAGGACACGCCATGTTGGCTGAACTTTTTGCGGTAATGGCGCCTGTATTAGCGGGCGCTGGCCTGGGATTTACCTGGATACGGCTTGGCCACCCCTACCCGGTCGATTTCGTGACGCGGCTGGTTTTCAATATCGGCACGCCTTCGCTGGTGCTGGCCTCGCTCGCCGGGGCGGAGATAGACGCCAGCACGTTTGGCCGCACCATGTTAGCGACCGCGCTGGTGATCATCTGCATGGCCGGGGCGACATTTTTTGTGGCCAAGCTATTACGTCGCGACTGGCGCGTGTTGCTGTCGCCGATGATGTACCCCAATACTGGCAACATGGGGCTGCCCGTAGTGCTTTACGCGTTTGGCAGTGCCGGGTTTGTTTACGGTATTACCGTGATGGTCACGGTTTCCCTGTTTCAATTTACTGTCGGCACCATGCTGGCCAGTCGGGGGAATCCACTTAAGTCACTGGCCAAGACGCCAACGGTCTACGCGATTGCCATTGCCATGGCACTATTGCTGACGGACACCGAGCTGCCGCTGTGGATAGCCAACAGCGTGGATTTGATGTCAGGCTTTACCGTGCCGCTGATGCTGATCACCCTGGGCGTATCGCTGGCCAGCATTCAGGTCAGAAGCCTGCGTTCAGGCCTGGGCTTTAGCCTGGTTCGCATCCCCCTGGCGGCGGGCGCCGCTTGGTTAATCGCCGGCTGGTTGGGGCTACCACCATTGGCCCAGGGAATTCTGGTGCTGCAAATGAGCATGCCGGTGGCGGTATTCAACTACCTCTTTGCCCAGCGCGCCCAGCGCGAACCGGCCTACGTGGCCAGCCTGGTGTTCTGTTCTACCCTGCTGGCACTGGTGTATTTACCCCTGATGCTTGCCTGGTTGATGCCGTAGCACGGGGAACCTCTCGGCCTAGAAAGCGTCACTGCTTGATAAACCTAATATCGATGACTGCCCGGGAGCATTCTCTATGCGTCGCTTATCTACCCACGCGCTGCGCCAGCGCTGGCTCACCGCCGCCCTTGCCGGTTTACTTGGCAGCGCCTCTGTCAGCGCCGCCGAAATGGTCGAGGAACGTATCGAGAGCGACCAGTTGACCTTTTCCATCGAGAAAGTCGCCGGGGGCCTTGAAAACCCCTGGGCGGTGGCGTTTCTACCCGACGGTCGCTATCTGGTCAGCGAACGCCCAGGGCGGCTCAACCTGATCGATGATGAAGGTAGCGAGCCCCGAGTGCTGGAAGGGCTACCCGAGGTCAGTCAGCGCGGCCAGGGCGGGCTGCTGGATATTGCCCTGCATCCCGAGTTTGGCGACGGCGAACACGACTGGATCTACTTTACATGGAGCAAGCCCGAAGGCAGCAACAGCCGCTCAGCGCTGTCCCGGGTAAAATGGCAGGGCGACGAACTGGGTGACGTCGAGCACTTGTTTGAACAGGACCGCGCCTCCTCGCCCGGGCGTCATTACGGCTCACGCATTGCCTGGCTGCCCGACGACACCCTGCTGATGAGCATTGGTGACCGCGGCAGCGAACCGCCGCGTGCCCAGGCGGATGACGACCACGCTGGCTCTACCTTGCGCCTCACCGACACCGGTGGCGTGCCCGACGATAATCCGTTTGTCGATGACGCCACGCTGGATGAAATCTACACACAGGGTAACCGCAACATTCAGGGTATGGTGGTCAGACAAAACGGCGAGCCCTGGGCCACGGAACACGGCCCCAGAACCGGCGACGAACTGAACCGGCTCACCGCCGGCGACAATTACGGCTGGCCCGAGGTCAGCCGGGGCAATGACTATGGTACCAACGAACCGATTGGCGAGACGTCCAAGCCCGGCATGGTGGACCCGGTGCATGTCTTTGAAGGGCGCTTTGCACCGTCCGGCTTGGCGGAAGTCACCAGCGGCGCCTTCGGCGAATGGCAGGGCCAACTGCTGGCAGGTGGCCTGGGCAGCCAACGCTTGGTGAGGCTCCAATTGGAAGACAATGAAGTGACCCAGCGTGAAGTCGTCCTCGACGGCGAGCTTGGCCGTATTCGCGACGTGCGCCAGGGCCCTGACGAAGCCATCTACGTGCTGACCGACGCCGCCGACGGCGCCCTTTATCGCTTACGCCCCGTCGAGTAGGGGCCGTCCGCTATTGATGTTTCATAACCCCGGTTAGCGCATGCGTTTACGAAATCTGATTATTTTGACGGTCATCGTCCCGCTCTTCGTGATCCTGGTGGTGTTCAGCCTGGTCGCCATCAAGTCGCTGGAAGATAACGTCCGCTCCAAGCTGCAAAATGAAGTCGACATGATCACCCATGCGTTAAGCACGACGCTTGGCTATGCCGTTGCCCGGGAAAACGATGCCTCGCTCGAGGAAGCGCTGGAAGGCGCGTTCTCCTTTCATCGCATCTACGGGGCCTATGTATTCGACACCAACGGCCGCGAAATCCACGGTCTGGGACTGGGCCGCGAGCTGTTCAGCCGTGAGGATATTCAGCAGGTCATCGAAGACGATGAGTTGCATAGTGAATATCGTCAATTTGAAGGTTGGACCTACTACTCGGCACTCAAGCCATTACGCACACCGGATGGTGAAGTAAGCGGGGTACTGCAGGTCAATCGCCTGAATACCGGCATCGAAAACTACACCGGCTTCCTGAGTATCGTCGCGGTGCTGGTTTTTGTGGTCGGCGCCGCGGGGATTGTACTGAGTATCTGGTGGGGGTTTCGTCACTATATCGAACGGCCGCTGAATCGCCTGCTGACGGTCATGCAGCGCGTCGAAGAAGGCGATCGAGGCCAGCGCGCCAACATTGAAGGGCCTGCGGAATACCGTCGGCTGGCGGCCGGACTCAACGGCATGCTGGATGCCATGGCCGAGAAGGATCATGACATCAAGGACCGCCAGCTACGTGAAATCGAGCTTGAAAAACGGCTGCGCAAATCCAAGAAACTTGCCGAACTGGGCGTCCTGGCGGCCGGCGTCGCCCATGAGATCGGTGCGCCGCTGACCGTGATCAACGGCCAAGCCCAGCGGCTGGCGCGGCGCGACGTGATCGGAGAAGACGAGCGCGCCCGACTGGGCCGCATTCGCGGTGAAGTGGAGCGTATTGTCGAGATAGTTCGCCAGCTGATGGAGCTGGGCCGCCAGCATAACGTCGAGAAAGACGAACAGCCGCTTGACGAACTGATGCACAACGCCAGCGCCCTGGTGGAAGACGAACTGGAACCGCGCGGGGTACACCTGGAAACCACCCTGCCCAGCCCTGCGCCTACGCTGCTCGCCAACGGCCAGCAAATCGTTCAGGTGCTGACCAACCTGCTGCGCAACGCCGCGCAGGCTGACGGCGTCAGCCGTATTCGGGTGCGCGCCGAGCAACAGCACCAGGAGCTGCATTTATGGGTGGAGGATGACGGACCGGGCATTCCCGCCTCGCACCATCAGCAGGTATTTGACCCCTTCTTTACCACCAAGCCCGTGGGTCAGGGCAGCGGGCTTGGCCTGTCGATGGTACACCGGATCATCAACGATCACGGCGGCACCATCGGCGTTTTCAACAGTCCGTTGGGCGGCGCCGGTTTTGAAATTACGCTGCCCCTCTACGACACCACACCTGCATGAGGACCATGTTTGTGAAGCATACGGAACATTTTTTACCTTTGTTGGTAGTGGAAGACGACAGCGCCATTCGGGAGCTGCTGGAAGAAGAGCTACACGACGCCGGCTACACCACGCACGGCGTGTCCAGCGCGGAGGAAGCGATTGCCCTGCTGAGTCATACGGCGGTATCGCTGATCATCACGGACGTGCGTTTGCCGGGCATCAGCGGTATCCAGCTGCTCCAACAGCTACGCCATGAAGGCAGTGAGCTGGGCATTATCGTGATTACCGCCTTCGGCACCATCGACCAAGCAGTGGAAGCACTCAAGCTAGGCGCCGATGACTTCCTGACCAAGCCGCTGGATCTGGACGCGGTTCGCGAATCTGTCTTTCGCGTATTGGAGCGCCAGCGTATGGCGGTTTCCCAGGCAACAGAGGTTGGCCACTTTCATGGCATCATGGGTAAAAGCGATGCCATGCAAGCGCTCTTTCATGATGCCTCGCGGCTGGCGAAAAGCGATGCGCCTATCTTGCTGCTGGGGGAAAGCGGCACCGGCAAGGAGCTGCTGGCACGGGCGATTCATCAGGAAAGCCTGCGCCACGACGCCCCGTTCGTGGCGGTAAACTGCGCCAGCATCCCCGCCGACCTGATGGAAAGTGAGTTTTTCGGTCATGTGAAAGGAGCCTTTACCGGCGCCAACGAGGCGCGTCAGGGGCTATTTCACAGTGCCCAGGGAGGGAGTCTGTTCCTCGACGAAATCGGTGAGATGCCGATCAACCTCCAGGCAAAACTGCTGCGCGCTCTGCAGGAGAAAACCGTGCGTCCGGTGGGCGGTGAGCGCGAGGAACCCGTCGATGTGCGAATTATCGCCGCCACGCACCGCCACCTGGAAAAGGAAATCGAGCAGGCCAACTTCAGGAGCGACTTATTCTACCGCCTGGAAACCTTCTCGCTGCGTATTCCCCCGTTGCGGGACCGCGGTCCCGACATCGAGCATCTGGTGTTCAGCCTGATCGACAAGCATGCCGACGCGCAGCACAAGCAGATCGAGCAAATCGAGCCTGATGCGCTGCATTGCCTGCTGCATTATCCCTACCCCGGCAACGTGCGCGAACTCGAAAACGCCATCATGCGCGCCGTTACGCTGAGTGAGGACGGCACGCTTCGCCATCAGAACCTGCCGGAGCGGCTTCGCGAACAGCTCAATCAGGATTCAGCGCAAACCACTGCCACGCTCACCGGCGAAGTCCTCTCCACAGCGCAGTTGCCCGCCTCCACGGCGGCCCCCTGGCCGAGTCTTGAAGAAGTGGAGAAGCGCTATATCCGCAAGGTGCTGGAAGCCACCGGCGGTAACAAGCGCCGGACGGCGGAAGTATTGGGCATCGCTCGGCGCACGCTTTACCGTCGCCTGGAAGATAGCGAAGAGCCTTGAAAGCAATATGCAAAAAAAACCCCCGCGGGCGCGGGGGCTGAAGGGATGATAAACCGTGTGAACAGCCGCAGGGAACAAACAGCTGAAGCGGCTTACCATCGTAGGGACCTACAATTTCTACGCTATTCCCACCACTGCTAATGGCTTACTCGCTGCGATCTTCGCTTTCCTCGCTATCCTCTTCTTGACTAACCTCTTCATCTTGACCATCAGCAATTTCGGCATCTTCACTGCCTTCATCGCTGCTGTCTGCGAGGTCGCTGGCATCTTCACCATCACCTGGCATAGGGTCAGTGCCATCGCCAAAACCAGGATCTTCATTGGCCTCGCCGTTAAGCGGCTCCTCTTCCGGTGCAGTGGCGGCATTGCTGGACTCGCCGTTCATTTCCGCATCAGCACTGACCGACTCCTCCTCGGAAACGAACTGGTCATCCTGGGTTGGCTCCTGTTCGTCTACGGCAGCATCCTGCTGATCCTGAGCGCTTTGCTCTTGATTCGTGTCTTCCTCCGGTACAGCCGTACCGTCAGCGTCGTCTTCCTGACCGCAACCAGCCAATAAAAGACTGCTCAACAACAACGCTGCCCAAGCACTTTTCTGACCGTTAAAACGAAATGACTTCACACGCTTACTCCCTTTATGACTTTAAACATCGCTGCCCTGTGACGTGGTACTGGGCAACAAGTTCACACCTAACGGCTTCCTGCCTATTAAAAATGATAACCGTTTGTTGCTAATGCGTTTGTACTGCGTTTAATTTGAAATCTTTGATCTGCCTATTGGCTTTGCATACTGCGAAGCGGCGAATTTCAAGATTAGGTTACACATATTATGCCATCGCTGGTTTATTTTTATAAAAAACATATAAATCATGGACTTAAAATAAAAAAAGCACGCCAATTACCTCCTTTCAAACCGCGCGGAGGTGGGTGAAAAATGACACATGAGACGCTATGCCACCGCTCACGCGGGGGCGTTGTGACACACCTCGGGCACTTATGTATAATAATTGATAATCTTTTTAGCACTTCATTATCTCTTTCTTTTATGAGTGACAGTGCTCGCTGGCCTCGCGGGCGGCTTTTTTACGTCCCCAAACAGGCGGCACCACTCCGCTCAGCTGACAAAAGGCAACGCCGATGGACGAGACACGTAACGTCAAAATTCAGGTGCGAGGGGTAAGCAAAGTCTTTGGAAAAAACCCCAAAAGCGCGCTTGAGCTTCGCGACCAGGGCTTGAACCGCTCTGAAATTCTTGAAAAAACCGGACAGACACTAGGCCTTTCCAACATCTCTTTCGATGTCTATGAAGGTGAGCTACTGGTGATCATGGGACTTTCGGGGTCGGGCAAATCTACCCTGATCCGCTGCCTCAACCGATTAATCGATACCAGCGAAGGTGATATCGTCATCGACGACGAGCATATTCCCTCGTTGAGCGAGAAGGCCCTGCTCGAGTGTCGCCGCCGGCATTTCTCGATGGTGTTTCAGAACTTCGCCCTTTTCCCCCACAAGACCGTGTTGCAAAACGCCCAGTTCGGTCTGGAAATACGCGGTGTCGCACCCGCCGAACGCGACAAGACGGCGCGGGAATCGCTGACGCAGGTAGGCCTGGATGGCTGGGAAGACGCCTATCCCAACCAGCTTTCAGGCGGTATGCAGCAACGCGTTGGTCTCGCCCGGGCACTGGCCAATGACGCCAGCGTGCTGCTGATGGACGAAGCCTTCTCAGCGCTTGACCCCCTGATCCGCAAGGACATGCAGCAGGAGCTGTTGCAGCTGCAGTCCCGGATGCAGAAAACCACCGTCTTCATTACCCACGACCTGGACGAAGCGCTGAATATCGGCGACCGCATCGTGCTGCTCAAGGACGGCGCCGTCGTGCAAATCGGCACGCCCGAAGAAATCCTGACCAAGCCCGCCGATGACTACGTGCGTCGCTTTATCGAAGGGGTCGACCGTGCGCGCATCCTGACGGCCGAGAGCGCCATGCGCCCGTTGCGCTCAACCGCTCGTGAAAGCGACGGGCCGCGCACGGCGCTTCGCCGCATGCGCGACCACAGCCTCGACTCAATTTACGTCACCGATCGAGACCGCAAGCTGCTCGGGCTTCTGGAAGCCGACGCTGCCAGCCGCGCCATCGAGGCTGGCGCGGATACGATCAACGATTACATGACCCAGGACTTTCGCAAGGTCACGACCGACGAAGCGCTGCATAACCTGTTCGCCATGTTCAGCGAAAAGAGCTTCCCGATCGCCGTCGTTGACGACGAGCAGCGGCTGCTCGGTGTGGTGGTCAAAGGGGCAGTACTCGACGAACTAGCGCGGGCGGGAGAATAAGCATGGAAATTCCTAGCATTCCATTAGGTTACTGGATTGAAAGCGGCCTTACCTGGCTGACCAGCGAATATTCATTGGTTACGCGTGCCATCTCCCGCGTGACGCAAACCGGGATTGGGGGCCTCAATGACGGCCTGATGTGGCTGCCTGAATGGGCATTGCTGGCCATCGTGGCAGTACTTTGCTGGAAGGCGGCCTCTGTTCGCCTGGCAATCGGCGCGGCCGCCGGCATGGCCTTGATCTGGAACCTGGGGCTCTGGGACCCGATGATCGAGACCTTGACCCTGGTGGTCATCGCCACCCTGGTAGCGGTGGTCATGGCCATACCCGTGGGCATTGCAGCGGCCCTGTCTGAGCGACTCTACCGCGTCATCATGCCGGTTCTCGATTTCATGCAGACCATGCCGGCCTTCGTGTACCTGATTCCGGCGATTCCCTTCTTTGGTATCGGCTCGGTATCGGCGATCTTTGCCACGGTAATTTTCTCCATGCCCCCGGCCATTCGCTTCACCACCCTGGGGATTCGCCAGGTACCAGTAGAGCTGATCGAAGCTGCCGACGCTTACGGCGCAACCCGCGGGCAAAAGCTGTTCAAGGTCCAGCTTCCCCTGTCACTGCCGACCGTCATGGCGGGCATCAACCAGACCATCATGCTGGCACTCTCCATGGTGGTAATCGCCGCCATGATCGGCGCCGATGGCCTGGGCAGCGAAGTATGGCGCGCCATTCAACGCCTGCGTCCGGGTGACGGCTTTGAAGCGGGTATCGCGGTTGTTATCCTTGCTATGGTGCTTGACCGCTTGACTCAATCACTAAGTAAATCGCGCCGTTAAAAGCCTTTACCGACCCTTTATGTGACAGAGGCGTTAGGGGGTAAAACTTGCACAGCATGGGATACATGCGCATGCTGTGAGTAACACAAAGAAAGCACGATTTTGTTTGAGGTGGCCATTGCCGCCTCTCCACCTAAGGGAGCAAGTGTATGAAAACTCGTATGCTGAATAGCCGCATCCGTCTCGCCTCGCTGGCACTCGTCTCAAGCGCCGGCCTTGCCGCCGGCGGCATGGTCCAAGCGCAGGACAAAGGCACCGTCAACCTGGCTTACGTTGAGTGGTCGTCTGAAGTGGCATCCACCAACGTGGTGCGCGCCGTGCTCGAGCAGGCGGGATACGAAGTCGATATGACATCACTGTCTGCCGCCGCCATGTTTCAGGCGCTGTCGACTGGCGATGCCGACGCAATCGTCGCTGCCTGGCTGCCCTCGACCCACGAAAACTACATGGAGCGAGTAGGCGATAACGTCGAAGACCTCGGCCAGAACCTGGACGGCACCAAGCTGGGCCTTGTGGTACCTGAGTACACCGATGTCGACTCCATCGCCGACCTGAACGACAACGCTGACACTTTTGACGGCGAGATTATCGGTATTGATCCTGGTGCGGGCCTGATGTCCCTCACCGAAGAGGTAGTGGATACCTATGATCTTGATCTGCAACTACGCAGCGGCAGCGGCGCTACCATGACCGCAGCGCTCTCGAGCGCCATTTCCAACGAAGAAGACATCGTGGTGACCGGCTGGACGCCGCACTGGATGTTTGCCCGCTTTGACGTGAAGTATCTGGAAGATCCGGAGAACGTCTACGGTGGCGCTGAGCAGATCCATACCGTCGTCCGTGATGGATTGGAAGACGACATGCCTGAAGCCTACGCCATTCTAGATGCGTTTGAGTGGACCCCTGAACAAATGGGCGAAGTCATGCTCATGAACCAGGAGGAAGACAGCGACCCCTACGAAAATGCCAAGCAGTGGGTCGAAGACAACCAGGACGTCGTTGAGGAATGGCTCGAAAGCTAATTCTCATTCCTGGAGATAGTCATGAGCTGGTGCGTTTTTACGCGCCAGCTCACTTGTATCTATCTCACCTCAACCATAGCGATGACCGGCATATATTTTGATAATGTTGATCATAACGAAATGATAGTGAGGAGTCTGCCGTGTTTAACAACATTATGGTGCCCGTAGACCTTGCCCATCTCGAAACGTTGGAGCCCGCTCTCGACGTGGTCGCCGACATGGCCAAACGGTACGACGCGCGCATTACCTACGTCGGTATCACGGCCAACACGCCGACCAGTGTGGCTCGCACACCTCAGGAGTACGAGCAGCAGCTCGACGCTTTCGCCCAGGAGCGCCACAAGGTGCATGGACAGCCCGTCAGCATCAAGGTCTATAGCTCCACAGACCCTGTCGCCAATGTTGACGACCTGCTGGTAAAAGCCATCGAAGAGACCGGCGCCGATCTGGTAATGATGGCAACGCATTTGCCCCGTCATCTGGATATTGTCATGCCCTCCCACGGCGGCAAGGTAGCGACACACACCGACGCCTCGGTTTTTCTCATTCGTCCAACCCAGTAAAGCGGCGTAATGTCTCAACAGCAAAGGGAGCATCTTTGTGGATAACAAACCGGAAGACCAATCGCCTGATGACAAGGCGCCATCGGAAGGCATTCCTGCCCCGGAAGGCCCAGCCAACCTGATTGATACCGACTACGTAATTGGCCAGGACAACATCACCACGACAACGATGGGCGTGAACCTCGACCTGCACGGTAAGGTATTCACCATTTCGTCGATTGTCGTGCTGCTGTTCGTCATCCTGACGCTGGCCCTGCAAGAAGAAATTGCCCCCGTTTACGATGCTGTTTTCGGTTTCTTAACCGGAAACCTGGCATGGTTCTTTATCCTGGCTGCGAACATATTCGTTATTCTATGTATCGGCCTGATTTTCTCCCCGTTAGGTAAAATCCGCATTGGCGGCGCCGATGCCAAGCCTGATTTTTCCTATATGGGCTGGTTCTCGATGCTGTTTGCCGCCGGCATGGGCATCGGCCTGATGTTTTACGGCGTCAACGAGCCGCTGACCCACTTTGGCACCTCCTTTGACGGTGGCAGCTGGGCACCGCTGGCCGGCGCCGAAGGCGACGAAGCTGGCGCAGCCGCGCTGGGTATGGCAGCGACGATTTTCCACTGGGGCCTTCACCCCTGGGCGATCTACGCCGTCGTCGCGCTATCCCTTGCGCTGTTTTCGTTCAATAAAGGGCTGCCGCTATCCATGCGCTCGGTGTTCTACCCGATCCTTGGGGAGCGCGTGTGGGGTTGGCCTGGTCACCTTATCGATATCCTGGCCGTGTTTGCCACATTGTTTGGCCTGACCACCTCGCTGGGCATTGGCGCAACGCAGGCCGCCGCCGGTTTGAGTTATCTGTTCGGCGCGCCGGAAACCGACGTCACCATGATCCTGCTGATCATCGGCATCACGATCATCGCCATCTGTTCGATCATGGCGGGGGTGGATAAAGGCGTTCAGCTGTTATCCAAGATCAATATCGCCATGGCCGCGGCCCTGCTGTTCTTCGTGATTGCGGTGGGCCCGACATTGCTGATTGCCACCGGTTTCTTCGAAAACCTCCTCAACTACGTGGTTCACCTGCCCGCGCTGTCCAACCCGTTTGGTCGCGAAGACGCCAACTTCAGCCAAGGCTGGACGGCCTTCTACTGGGCATGGTGGATTTCCTGGTCGCCGTACGTCGGCATGTTCATCGCCCGCGTTTCGCGTGGCCGCACCGTGCGCGAATTCATGGTATCGGTACTCCTCGTGCCTTCCATCGTGTCGGTCCTGTGGATGACCACCTTTGGTGGCACGGCGATCGATCAATACGTCAGCCAGGGTATTGACGCAGTACGCGACGCCGGCATCGACCTTCAGCTGTTCATCATGCTGGAGCAACTGCCGCTATCGCAGATCACATCGTTCGTCGCCATTGTGCTGGTTATCGTGTTCTTCGTGACCTCGTCGGACTCTGGTTCACTGGTTATCGACTCGATTACCGCCGGTGGCAAGGTCGACGCACCGAAGCCACAGCGCGTGTTCTGGGCGATTATCGAAGGCGCGCTCGCCATTGCGCTGCTGCTGGGTGGTGGCCTCACTGCCCTGCAAACCATGGCCGTTTCGACCGGCTTCCCGTTCACGATCATCCTGTTGGTGGCCTGCTATGCCATCATCAAGGGCTTGATGAGCGAGCCAAAAGCGGTCTAACCATCGTTGATGGCAGTAAAAACGGGCAGCCAAATGGCTGCCCGTTTTTTATGCCTGGACGTTGGTTACATCAGCTCCAAAGCGCTCCCAATGGCGTAGTGGGCTCGTAATGTGTGGCGATCTGGGCCTGTAGCAGCTCGGCCGTTGCCAGGGCGTCGACAAGCGCATGGTGCCCCTGATAACTCGGCAAACCATAGCGACGCCGGCTGGCATCAAGACGAATGGATACCGGCGGGCGACCCAGCCAACGCCGAAACCGCGCCCACAGTTTCTGCCGGTGCAGGCGTGCTTCAAGTGACATGGTATCGATCATCGGAAACATCACACCCTCACCGCGACGCGCCTTGATCGCCGCATTCAGAAACGGACGCTCGATATGGCGGAAATGCACAACGACGATCCGACCCGCCAATTCCGCAAGCAAGGGATCGATGATGGCCTCCAGATCCGGGGCGTGGGCAATCTCGGAGTGGGTGATATGGTGAAAGGTAATCGAAGCTTCATCCAGCGGGCGCGGTGGTTTGACCACCCAGTAGCGCCGCTCGGCCATCTTGATACGGTCCAGGGTAAACGGCACCAGGCCGACACTGACGATGGCGTGGCGGCGCTCATCCAGCCCGGTGGTTTCCATATCCAAGGCGACCATCGGCACGTCGCTGATCGGCGTGTCGAGGCTTGGGGGCGGCGTGGCGAAAAAGCGCTGAATGGCCGGGTCTTCGGCCAACGGCTCACGCTTTTGCATGTACGCCGCCCAGTCGGAGTGGCTGATTTTTCTGCGCGGACGAATAAACGTCATGTTAGCGCCCCGCCCGATTGCTGGGTACCGGATAGCGGAACTTCAGGAATTTTTGCGCATTGCTGAGCACCTGGAAAGCATCCTTGAGCGTGTGACGCTCGCTGTCGGCGACATTCTCTGGCTCGATGTTGTTATCGGGCAGCCGCTCTTCCTGAAGATCGATCATCTGGTGGCGCAACCGCGACATGCACATGAACTCAAAGGCATAGCTCAGCTTATCGCTCATGCCCGTCGCCAGCAGCTGGGTATTGGCGATCGCATCGAGCCGCTGGAAGGTATTCTGCGCCTTGGAACCGCAGGCCAACGCATGCACACGAATCAAATCGACCATCGGCGCCGTGCCGCGACGCTTCAGGTTGATGGAATTATTGTGCTTGCCATCCTTTTCCATCACGAAGGTACGGAAAAAGCCCAGCGGTGGCGTACGGTTCAGGGCGTTGCGGGCCATGGCCGCTAAAAAGAGTGGCGACTTGGGCGCCTGTTCGGCGATCAGGTCCTGAAGCGCTTCTACGAAGAGGTCTTCGCCGTAAAGGCTATCAAGATCAAAGAAGATCGAGCTATGCAGCAGCCTTTCCGGGGTAGGATTGGCAATCCAGTCGGTGAAATAGCTTTTCCACACGCTCAGCGGCTGCCGCCACTGGGTGTTGGTCGCCATGACGTCGCCTTTGCAGTAGGTATAGCCGCAGGCATCCAGGCCATCGCTGACAAAGGTCGCCAGCGCCTTGAAGTAGGCGTCGTGCTCCTCGGGGATAAAGTCATCCGAGAGGATCAGCGCATTGTCCTGGTCGGTGACGATACTCTGCTCGTTTCGCGCCATCGAGCCGTTGACCATGAAACAGTAGTCAACCGGCGGCGGACCCAGGGACTCCTCGGCGAGCTCGAGCAGGCGGCGGGTAAAGCTGCGCCCGATGGTCGAAAGCGCACTGCCCACCATGTGTGAGTTGGCGCCTTCCTGGACCATTCTGACAAAGGCGGCGCGAACATCCGGCGCAAGACGCGACAGCCCCTCGACGTTCGACTGATGAAAGATATTGCTCACCAGATAAAGTCCGCTGTGGGTTTCGTAGCGGATAATGTCAGAAAGGTGCACCACGCCCATCGGCCGCTGACGGTAAAGTACCGGCAGATGGTGAACGTTGTTGCGCAGCATGGTGAGCATCGCCTCATAGATGGAGGCGTCCGACTGGATCGTGATCAGCCGCGGCGATACGACCTCTCCCGCCGGGGTTTGCGGCGATAGCCCTTCGGCAACGACCCGGGTGCGAAAATCGCTGTCGGTTAAAATGCCGCATACCTGCCAGGTCCGCCCTTCGCTGTCCTGAAAGCTGTAGCGGGGATGGGTGCTGCCCTCCTTGAGCACCAATACCGCTGACGCCTGGGACTGACTAACCTGCTGCGCCGCTTGCTGCACCGTGGTGGACTCTTCCACCATGACCGGATAGCACGTCACCAGCTTGCGAATCCGGGTGACCATCATGTCATTGGCTTTCTTTTGCTGCTCGGCTGCGGTTTCCAGGCGCGGCCGTTCCAGCTCGACGAAATCGGCAAAGTGGTCGTCTTCTTCGCACAGCTTTTGGAATACATCCAAGGGAATGAAATACAGCAGGGTGTCTTCGATGGCCCGGGCAGGGAAACGTACCTTCTGGTTGCGCAGCAGGTTGAAGTGGCCAAAGATATCGCCCTCGCCCAGCCGGTTGTAGAGCTCTCCCTGACGCCGGTACACCTCGACCGCACCGCTGCGGATATAGCACAAGTCGGTCATTGTTTCGTTGAGCGTGAGGATTTCCGCACCGGTTTTGAAGTAGCTGACCTCGACCCGACTGGCGATTTCGTCCAGCAATTCGTCTGACAAACCATCAAAGGGCGGGAACTGCCCCATGTGCTGGCGTATTTCTAATAGTTCGACGTCCATGCGTTCTCCTCAGGCCTCGATGGCCACCCGTCACAGCTTGCCCGAGACCCTCTCGGCACAGGCATCATCATGGAAGTGTGGCGCGAAGCGCGAAAGGCGTAAACCCCGAGCATAAAAAAGCCCGGCGCTTTGCGCCGGGCCTCGGGGATCGTCTACTGAGTCAACGATTATGCTACACCACTAACCGTGCAACATCGTATAACTGCTTACGATTCCGCCATCTCTTGAACACGCTCCATCATTTCAGGATCCTGCTGGATGGTTTGACCGATAGCGTTGAACGTATCAACATCTAGGCCGCTGTCCTCAACCACTTCGATCATGCGGTCATTGGCTTCGGTACGAACTTCCTGCTGAGCAGATTCATCGTCCGCTTCTTGCAAGCGCTCGGTATACTCTTGAGAGATGACCGCGATTTCTTGTGACGCATCGGCGAATTGCTGAAGCTCTTCGTCAGAGAAGTCCTGCGCAGGTGCCGCTTCCTGTGTTGCCATAGAATCCTGGGTGGACTCTTGATCCTGCTGGGCGTGGGCAGTGGCCGTCATCAGGCCAGTTGCGAGCAGTGCGGCAGAAAACAGAGCAGTCATACGTTGCATAAAAGGTACCTCAATTAACGCGTTATGAATGTGCATACTGTGACGCGGGGGTTTCCATGAGGTTCAAATTTTCGTGTAAAACTATGTAACAAAAAGAACGTTAAGTAAAAATCGCCGACTTACATTGAGAGCCATATGCTTATTGTTTCATCACTGATAGGAAAGAAAGACCCGGCCGCATGGGGATTACTCGCCATGCCTGTGGTCTTTGTACTGCTTTGGAGCACGGGGTTTATTGGCGCAAAATTTGGCCTGCCCTACGCCGAACCCTTCACGTTTTTGTTCATTCGCTTTGTACTCACAGTGACGCTATTAACGCCGCTGGTGTGGATGCTAAAAATATCTTGGCCTTCATCACCTGTGTTATGGACGCATATCGCTGTTTCGGGTCTGCTGGTACACGGCACCTACCTGGGGGGTGTTTTCTACGGTATCTCCTTGGGTATGCCGGCGGGTCTCGCCGCTCTGCTGGTCGGCCTTCAACCGCTGCTCACTGCGGCCTGTGCAGGCCCGCTCTTGGGTGAACGCCTTGCCAGGCAGCAGTGGCTGGGGCTGGTACTTGGCTTGGTCGGCATCAGCGCCGTGCTCGGCAGCCAGTTGGAACTGGGGCAGTCGCTGTTCAGCGGCTTTGGTATCGGCGCTTTGTTAAGCGTGATGGCCGCCCTGGCGGGTATTTCGCTGGGCACGCTTTATCAAAAACGCTTTTGTACCCAGATGCCGCTGCTCTCCGGCGCCGTTATTCAATACCTGGCCGCGGGAGGGGTTTTAGGCATCGGTGCCCTGCTATTTGAAACTCGTGAAGTGACCTGGACGCTCACCTTTGTCTTGACGCTCAGTTGGTTAGTGCTGATTCTATCTATAGCCGCTATCTTGCTATTGATGGCGCTGATCAAACGAGGCGAGGCGTCGCGGGTGGCGAGCCTGTTTTATCTGGTGCCCCCCGTCACGGCACTTCAGGCGTGGTGGCTTTTCGACGAGCGGCTTTCCTGGATAGGGCTAGGCGGGATGTTCGTGGCCATTGCCGGTGTCGTGCTGACGGTGCGTAAACCCGCTGTAAAAGCATCAACAACATAACGATATGGAACATCCTGGGCTTGTATGAAGACCTCTGAACATCATCACTGCGCACGTGTAAACGGCCGCTGTAACCGTTGCGATACCCCGGTCCCCTTTGACTTCACCATGGCCTTCCAGCCCATCGTCGATGTCGCTGCTCGGCAGGTGATCTATTACGAAGCGCTGGTTCGTGGCCCGGAAGGCGAGTCGGCGGGCACGATACTTGGGCAGGTCACCGATGATCTGCTGTACCGATTTGACCAGGCGTGCCGGATAAAGGCTATTGAACTGGCCAGCGCCCTGGATATGCAGGCGCGCCTGTCGATCAACTTCCTGCCTAACGCCGTTTACGAACCCGAAGCGTGCATTCAGGCAACGTTGGAAACGTCTCAGCGGGTCGGCTGGCCCACCGAACGACTCAACTTCGAGATTACCGAAACCGAGTGGGTTCAGGACCGGCACCATATGCGCAATATCATCGAAAGTTACCGTGCGATGGGCTTCACCACCTCGCTAGATGACTTTGGTAACGGCTACGCCAACCTGGATCTGCTGACTGACCTGCGCCCCGACACCCTGAAGATAGACCGCGAAATCGTCATGAACTGCGACAGCAATCCTCGCCGCCAGGCCATCCTGCGCAGCATCGTGGCACTTGCCAGCACCCTTGGGACCCAACTGGTGGCGGAAGGCGTCGAAACCCGTGAGGAATCACGCTGCCTGCTGGGCATCGGCATACCCATGCAACAGGGTTTCTACTTTGCCCGTCCGCAACTTGAAGCGCTTCCGGTAATCGACGGCGCGCTATACGACTGATATGGCAGACGGTGTGAGCGCCGCCTGTGCTAACCCCTTTTTGTCAGCGTTCGGCGGCAATCTGCTGCAGATAATCGGCGCCACCCAGATTGCGCATCTGCTGGCGTATCCACACGCTACGTTGCTCTACCTGCGGACCGGGACGTGAGGCACTGCGGGTCAGCGGACTGGGCAGAATCGCCGCCAGCAGACTAGCCTGGCGCTCGTTCAATGCGCTTGACGACACCCCGAAGTAGTGCTGGGCGGCGGCTTCCAGCCCGAACACCCCGGTGTCCCACTCGGCCACATTGAGATAGACCTCCAGAATACGCTGCTTGCCCCATATCAGCTCGATGAGCACGGTAAACCAAGCTTCCAGCCCTTTACGCACCCAACTCCTGCCGGTCCATAAAAAGACATTTTTGGCGGTTTGCTGACTGAGTGTACTTGCCCCCCTCAAGCGCCCACCTTCCATACTAACCTGCAGAGCACGACGTAGCTCAGTGATGTCGAAGCCATGATGATGAGGGAACCGCTGGTCTTCAGCCGCCATGACCGCAACCTTCGCTGAGTCAGCGAGCTGCGACCAGCTACGCCATTCCCGCTGCAGCTGTATCGGTTCGCTGTGCACCCAGCTCTGTATCTTGCGTTCGACCATGACCATTGAGCCCGGTGGCGGCACCACCCGGAACAGCATCACCAGGCTCAGCGAAATCACCACAAACAGAAACACGCCACGCCAGACCCACCACCAAAGCAGGCTTGCCGAACGACGTAGCGCGCGTTTCAACATGTAAGTCCCCTTAGCGCTTTAACAAGTGGTCCGCATGGTAGCGCAGGTGGTCGTCAATGAAGGAGGCAATGAAGAAATAGCTGTGGTCATACCCCGGTTGCCGGCGCAGCGTCAGCGGATGGTCGTGGGTTTCGCACACCGCTTCCAGCTGCTCGGGCTTGAGCTGCTCTTCCAGGAACTGGTCGGCTTCCCCCTGGTCGATAAACAGCCGCTGACGCGAGGCGCCGTTGGCCACCAGTTCACAGGCATCGTATTGACGCCAATGCGCCGGGTCGTCTCCCAGGTAGCTGGAAAACGCCTTTTGCCCCCACGGGCAGTTCATGGGATTCACCACCGGCGAAAACGCCGACACGGACCGGAAACGCCCAGGGTGGCGCAGCGCCAGAATCAACGCACCGTGGCCCCCCATCGAATGGCCGCTGATCGATTCGCGACCGTTAACCGGGAAATGCTGGCGAACCACCGACGGCAGTTCCTCGATCACGTAATCATACATGCGGTAGTGCGACTTCCATGGCGCCTGGGTGGCATTGACGTAGAAGCCGGCACCCGATCCAAGGTCATAGCTATCATGCTCGCCGGGCACCTCGGTGCCGCGCGGACTGGTGTCCGGGCACACAATGGCGATGCCCAACTCGGCCGCCAGGCGGTGCGCGCCGGCTTTCTGCATGAAATTTTCGTCCGTGCAAGTCAGCCCCGACAGCCACCACAGCATCGGCACGCGTTCCTCTTCGGCCTGGGGCGGCAGATAAACGGCAAATACCATGTCGCAGTCCAGCGCACGCGAGTAGTGCCGGTAGCGCTTATGCCAGCCGCCGAAGCTGCGGTTGGCCGAGACGAGCTCGAGGGTTTCACTCATGCTCATGGGCAAGCTCCTTTAAAGCAGCAAGCGCGGCGGGTAACCCCGCCGCGCCCTTGGTGTACATCACTATCATACTCAGTAATGCAAAACGGTACGAATACTCTTGCCCGCATGCAGCAAGTCGAAGGCCTCGTTGATCTTCTCGAACGGCATGTCGTGGGTAATAAAGTCGTCGATATTGATCTCGCCGTTCATGTAACGCTCAACGTAGCCGGGCAGCTCGGTGCGGCCTTTCACGCCGCCAAACGCCGAACCTTTCCAGACCCGGCCGGTAACCAGTTGGAACGGCCGCGTGGAGATCTCTTCACCAGCGCCGGCGACACCGATGATGATCGACTCACCCCAGCCTTTGTGGCAGCACTCAAGCGCCGAACGCATGACATTGACGTTGCCGATACACTCGAACGAGTAATCCACCCCGCCGTCGGTCATATCGACGATCACTTGCTGAATCGGATCGCTGTAGTCTTTGGGGTTGACGAAATCCGTCGCGCCGAACTGCTTGGCCAGCTCGAATTTGTCGGGATTGACGTCAATCGCGATGATTTTCGACGCCTTGGCCATGGCGGCCCCCTGAATGACCGCAAGGCCAATCGCGCCCAGACCGAAGACGGCAATCGTCGCGCCGGGCTCCACCTTGGCGGTATTGAGCACCGCGCCAATACCAGTGGTCACCCCGCAGCCCAGCAGGCAGATCTTGTCCATCGGCGCTTCCTTGGAGACCACTGCCAGGGAGACCTCGGGCAGCACGGTATACTCACTGAACGTGGAGGTGCCCATATAGTGGTGGAGCATCTTGCCGTCCAGCGAGAAGCGCGAGGTCCCATCCGGCATCACGCCCTTGCCCTGGGTGGCGCGTACGCTGCCGCACAGGTTGGTCTTGCCCGACAGGCAGAATTTACATTGGCCGCATTCGGCGGTGTAAAGCGGAATCACATGGTCGCCGGGTTTGAGGCTGGTAACGCCCTCGCCCACTTCCTGGACGATGCCGGCGCCTTCGTGACCCAGCACGGCGGGAAAGTTGCCTTCCGGGTCGGCGCCGGAAAGTGTATAGGCGTCAGTGTGGCAAACGCTGGTAGCGGCCATCTTGACCAATACCTCACCCGCCTTGGGGCCCTCGACGTCAATCTCGACCAGTTCCAGGGGCTTGCCTGCTTCCAGTGCTACCGCAGCACGTGACTTCATTCTTTTGCTCCTTTACAGCCTGTCGGCTCCGCACCTTTCAGCGCGGGCGTATGATTTACTCTTCGTCGGACGTGACCGGTTGATACTCAATGGGAAGCCACTGATAACCGTCGCCGTCCTCGATAATATGCCCGATCCCCGGGAACGGCATATGTGCGCCAGCGACCCAATGCTTGTCGTTGACCGCCGTTTCGAGCACGGCTTCGCGGGTTTCAATCGCCTGGGCCGGATCGGAATCAAACTCGATAGCGACCGTGGGATCGTCAAACTGAACGCCGTAGCTATGTACGACATCGCCCCACACCAGCATGGCATCGTCGTCACCGTTCAGCATAAAGCTGGTATGGCCCGGCGTATGGCCGTGGGTGTCCTGGGCCACAATGCCCATCAGCATCTCGTCACCTGGCTCGAAGGGCGTGAAGCGCTCGTCTTCCTGATAGGGCGAAACGGCGTCCTGGGCCATCTCGAAAAACGCCTTCTGGCCTTCCTCAGCCTCTCCTGCGCGCGATTCGCTCAGCCAGAAATCGGCATCCTGCTGGCTGGCGCGCAGTTCGGCGTTGGGATACACCGCCTCACCGTCGCGGGTCAGACCGCACACATGGTCCGGGTGGAGGTGGGTCATCAGAATAGTATCCACGTCTTCGGGCTGGTAGCCGGAGGCGCGCAGATTATCTTCGACATTCCCAAGCGTAGGGCCGAAACAGGCGGCCGAACCGGCATCTACCAGGACGAGGTTTTCACCGGTATTGATCAAAAAGGCGTTCACCGCGGTTTGCACGCCGTCTTCGGTATCGATGAACAGCGCATTGAGGTGCTCGCGAATGTCGTCTTGCCCCATGCCCTTGAGCAGTTGGGTTTCAATCGCCGTATAGCCGTCGTACAGGGCCGTGACTTCGTGGTCATCGACCATCATCCGGAACCAGCCCGACACCTGCTCGGGTCGTTGGTCGGGGGCCGCCACGGCGTTGAGGGAGACCCCCATGGTCAGCAGCAGCGCTGCCTTGCCTGCGTTTGGAATCAATAAATGCTGAGACACGCATCACCTCCTGGATGAAAAAAACGGGCTCGCCCGCTGGATCGAGGTTGTCCACGATACCTAGCCACTCGCTCTACAAAGCCAGTACACAACACTCACCTCATCACAGTGTAGGTCAGGTAGGCGATAGGGATAAAGCGGGATACACTCACAAGATTATTGCTACTGAGCAACAATCCATTCAGCCAGGATACTGACATGCAGCGCTGGGACCGTATCGAAGCCTTTGTCGAAGTAGTGCGTCTTGAGAGCTTCTCGGCGGCGGCACGCCATCTCAAGGTCTCGACCTCGCACATTAGCCGGCTGGTCAGCCAGCTGGAAAACCAGCTGGGCGTTCAGTTGCTGTATCGCACCACCCGGCAAATCCGCCTGACCGACGCCGGGGCTATTTACGTCGACCACTGCCGACACCTGTTTGACGGTCTGCGCGATGCCGAACAAGCGCTCAGTGAGCAGCAGGCTAAGCCTCACGGCGTCTTGAAGCTCACCTCGGCCACGACCTTCGGGGAGCGCTACATCGCCCCGCTGGTCAACGACTTTCAATGCCTGCATCCGCAGCTCGACGTGCACATGCATTTCACCAACCGCCCTGTCGAGCTGATTGACGAGGGCTTTGATATTGCAATTCGCATGGGCGTACTCAGAGATTCAAGCCTGATCGCACGACGGCTGTGCAATCGCCGCGAATACATTGTTGGCTCCCAGGCCTACTTCCGCCAGGCGACGCGCCCGCACACCCTGAGCGAGCTGAGCCAGCACCGCTGTCTGGTGGGGTCACGGCCCAACTGGCTATTTGAGGTGAATGGACAGCGGCGCGAGGTGAAAATCGCCGGGTGCTGGCAGTCCAACTCCGGACCCGCGCTGCTCGATGCGACGCTCAAGGGCCTGGGTATCGCCCAACTGCCCGACTATTATGTGACACCCTACCTTGCCAGCGGCGAACTGGTGGCGGTGCTGGAGCCCTTCCAGCATCACGACACCGGGGTCTGGGCCGTCTATCCTCGCCACCGCCACCTATCGCCCAAGATACGCCAGCTGGTGGATCATCTTGTGGCGCATATTGGCCGGGTGTTGCCCGATACACAATGGCGTTAACCGGCCATGCGTGTCGCCTTGCTGGCGCCCCCAACAAACGCGGCGTGCGAACGCAAAACAGTGACGATATAATGAACGCTGGTTACCAACCGTTCGCTTACGCCCGCCTTACTACGCAAGACGATATAAGGATGTTGTATGTCTGATGCCCCCCGTGCCTGGCCGCTTGGGTTCCGCACGACCTTGATCAAGGCCATTCTGTACGTACTGGGGATTGGCGCCATTGCCCAGGGCGCTTTCCTAGAAGCGCTCTACCTCCCCGAGGTGCGCTTCAGTGAGCTTGGTTTTACCGAGCTGACGCAAACCCTGACGCTTACCGTGAGCTGCGTCCTGTTGCTGTACGTACGCCAGGTCCTCAAGGTGTGGCCCACGGTGACGCTACTGCTACTTGCGTTTATCGGCTCGTCACTGGTTCGCGAGCAGGATGCCTTTCTTGACCAGTACATCGCTGACGGTACCTGGCAAATCATTGTCTCGATCATCGTGGTGCCTTCGTTGATCTGGGTCGTCATGCATCGGCGCCGCTTTCTGGACGAGTTCGTGCATTACAGCAACTCGTTTGCGTTCGGCCTGTTTACCGCCGGGGTATTGACCACCTACATCTTTTCGCGTCTTTACGGTCGTCAGGACTTCTGGAGAGCGGTGCTACAGGATAACTTCGTGAGGGAGTTCAAAGACGTCGCCGAGGAAGTGGTCGAGCTGCTGGGCTATTCCCTGATCCTTATCGCCACGATAGAGCTGATGCTGCTTGCCCGCCGCGTGCATAAAGCGCGCCTCGAACGGGCCTAGTTATACGGCTGCACGAATGGCCAAAAAAAGCCCGCCGTTGGCAAACGGCGGGCTTTTTTGACGCATGGTACCGGGCGCTATTCGTCGAGGAAGGACCGTAGCGGCTCAGAACGGCTTGGATGACGCAGCTTGCGCAGCGCCTTCGCTTCGATCTGACGGATTCGCTCGCGAGTCACGTCAAACTGCTTGCCGACTTCTTCCAGCGTGTGATCGGTGTTCATGTCGATACCGAAACGCATGCGCAGCACCTTGGCCTCACGCGCCGTCAAACCGCCCAGCACGTTGCGGGTCGCCTCGATCAGGCCTTCACCGGTGGCCATATCGATCGGCAGCAGCATGGTGCCGTCTTCAATGAAATCGCCCAGATGCGAGTCATCGTCGTCACCAATCGGCGTCTCCATGGAAATCGGCTCCTTGGCGATCTTGAGCACCTTGCGCACCTTGTCTTCGGGCATTTCCAAACGCTCGCCCAACTCTTCCGGCGTCGGCTCGCGCCCCATTTCCTGTAGCATCTGACGCGATACACGGTTGAGCTTGTTGATCGTTTCGATCATGTGCACCGGAATACGGATGGTGCGGGCCTGGTCGGCGATGGAGCGGGTAATCGCCTGACGAATCCACCAGGTGGCGTAGGTCGAAAACTTGTAGCCACGACGGTATTCGAACTTATCGACCGCCTTCATCAAGCCGATGTTGCCTTCCTGAATCAGATCGAGGAACTGCAGGCCACGGTTGGTGTACTTCTTGGCAATCGAGATCACCAGACGCAGGTTGGCCTCGACCATTTCCTTCTTGGCGCGACGGGCTTTTGCTTCACCAATCGACAGCTTGCGGTTGACCTCTTTCAGGTCGGCTACCCTGAGCTGCACCATGTCCTCTTCGAACGCGATCTTGCGCTGAGAGCGGGCAATATCGGCGCGCAGCGGCTCCAGCCGGTCCGCGTACTTGGGCTGCTCGGACTGGAAAGCGTCCAGCCACTTGGGGTTGGACTCGCTGCCCGGGAACGACTTGATGAACGTCTTGCGCGGCACCTTGGCTTTTTTCACGCACAGCTGCATGACCGCCTTTTCCTGAGCGCGGACCTGCTCGACGCTGATGCGCACCTGCCCCACCAGCCGTTCGAAATGCTTGGGGACCAGTTTGATGGGCGAGAACAGCTCGGCAAGACGCGCCTGCTCAGCTTTCAGCTCAGCGCTGCCGCGGCCGTACTTGGCAAAGGCAGCGTCCACCAAGGCGTTCTGCTCGCGAATCTGCTCGAAACGCGCGCGTGCCTCTTCAGGATCCGGCCCGCCTTCGCTGGCCGTGGAGTCATCGTCTTCGTCGTCGTCACTATCAACGTCGTCGTCAACTTCCGACACCGGCTCGGGCTCGGGCACTTCGGCTTCTGCCACGCCGGGAATGCCTTCGTCCGGATCGATAAAGCCGGAGAACAGGTCGGACAGTCGGCCCGGCGCTTCCTCATCCTGGGTAGCGTCATAGGCGTCCAGAATCGACGCCACGGCCCCTGGCAGATAGGCCAGCGCCGACATGACTTCGCGGGTACCCTCTTCGATCCGCTTGGCGATTTCGATTTCGCCTTCGCGGGTCAAGAGCTCGACCGTGCCCATTTCGCGCATGTACATGCGCACCGGGTCGGTGGTGCGACCGACGTCGCTTTCCACGGCGGCAAGGGCCGCTACGGCCTCTTCCGCAGCGGACTCGTCCGTGGAGTGATCCGACATCATCAAAGTGTCTTCATCTGGCGCTTCCTCAACGACGCTGATACCCATGTCGTTGATCATGCCAATGATGTCTTCCACTTGATCCGGGTCGGCGATATCCTCGGGTAGATGGTCGTTGACCTCGGCATAGGTCAGGTAGCCCTGTTCCTTGCCGCGCGCGATCAACTCCTTCAGACGTGACTGCTGCTGCGCATTTCCAGCCATAGAAACCCTATCTCGACGAAGAAGAATGAAGCACCTGAAGCGCTGATGTAAAAAAACCTAACAAGCCGAACAGTATAGCGCGATCGGCTCGAGTTTTTCCAGTTTGTGTATTTGCGCTGTCATTCAGGTGTGTTAGGTTGATTGGTTAGCCATTTTTTACTCATGGCTATTACCTTGAGGCGGTGCGGCGTCTTTTCAACCCGCGTCCACCGCATAACGTCACTGCTGGCGCTGGGACAGCTCCATGACCAGACTCGCCAAGCGCTGGCGCTGGACCTTGTCTAGCTTCTGCCCTTCGCGCTCCTGGGCGAGCAACGCCTCATATTCCTCACGCGGCGATTGCTGTCGCTGAACGTGGCTCAAATGAGCCACCAAGCCAGCCAGCTCGGTCTCCCGCGCCGCTTTAGGAATCAGCAGCTCTCGCTGGGCAAAGGCCGCCAACTGAGCCCCTTCAGCACTGCCCTGAAAGTGCGCCAGAATGACCTGGGGGCTGCGATAACGCCCGGCCCGCAGGAGCGCCAGCAATTCCTGGCAGAGGCGTACTTCGTCGCCTTGCGGCCCTTCGCTGTCCGGCAGCCAGGTGTCTTTTTCCGGCAGACTTGCCACCAGACCGGGCTCGTGAAGCAACAGCTGAACGACTCGCCCCACCGGCGAAAGTGCCTGCCCACGCCCGGCTTTCCGCGAGGAAGCGGGCGTCGGCGACTGCTGCGAAACCGTCGCGTCAGCCGTTTCGGCCGGCTCGCCACGGGCCTGCTGCTGGCGAGCCTGCGCCTCGACGCGTTTTTCCAGCAGCCCTCTGAGCTGCTCCTGGGCCAAGCCGCTACGTTTGGCCAGCGCTTCCAGCATTAACGATTTGAGCATGCCCTCGGGCACTTTGTTCAATGCTTCGAGCACCTGACTGGCAAACCGCTCGCGGCCTTCGACGGTGTTCAGGTCGCGCCCCTGGGCGGCCTGCTCAAACAGAAACTCGGAGAGCGGCATCGCGCAGGTGACACGATCCTGGAAGGCCTCGGTGCCCTCGCGGCGCACCAGGCTATCCGGATCATCGCCTTCCGGTAGAAACAGAAAGCGGGCCTCGCGACCGTCGATCATCATCGGCAGCGCCGTTTCCAACGCCCGGCTTGCCGCCTGGCGCCCGGCGCGGTCACCGTCAAAACAAAACACCACGCGACTCACCAGGCGGAACAGGCGGCTCAAGTGGTCTTCGGTGGTGGCCGTCCCCAGGGTGGCAACGGCATTATGGATGCCGAACTGCGCCAACGCCACGACGTCCATGTAGCCCTCCACCATGACCAGCTGCTCGAGCCTGCTGGACGCCTGGCGGGCTTCGTAGAGACCGTAAAGCTCACGCCCCTTGTGAAATACCGGCGTCTCGGGGGAGTTGAGATACTTGGGCTGATCATCGCCCATCACCCGTCCGCCGAAGGCGATGGTGCGCCCGCGCAGGTCGCGAATCGGGAACATCACCCGGTCACGAAAGCGGTCGTAGGTGCGCCCGGTATCTTCACGATGAATCAGCAGGCCGTATTCCGTCTGAACCGGCTCGCTGATGCCCCGTTCACTCAAGTGCTGCTTGAGCGCTTCCCAGCCCCCTGGCGCATAGCCAATGCCGTAGGCATCGATCACCTCACTGGTAAGACCACGCTCATGCAAATACTGCTTGGCGCCCTGCCCTTCCTGCATTTTCAGCCGTTCGCGGTAGAAGCTGGCAGCCAGTTCAAGCAGGTTGACGCCCTCTTTACGCTTCTTCTCACGCTGCTGGGCGCGGGGATCGTCGGCGCCCTCACGGGGGACATCAATCCCGAGGCGACCGGCCAATTGGTCGACCGCCTCGGGAAACGGCAGCTTGTCGTACTCCATCAGGAAACGCAGCGCGTTACCGTGAGCCCCACAACCAAAGCAGTGATAGAACTGCTTGTCGGCACTCACCGTAAATGACGGTGTTTTTTCCTGATGAAAAGGGCACAGGCCCGAATAGTTGCGACCTGCCTTTTTGAGCTGCACACGCTCGCCGACCACTTCCACCACATCAACGCGGCCGAGTAGATCGTCGATAAAACGCTGTGGAATTTGGCCAGCCATGGACGCGGGCATCCTCGCGCAGGGCGCTGATTCGCGAACCTAACGTCATCAGACCATGCGTCCGATCACCTTAGACACGCTTAGGTAAAACGCAAAACAAGCGGCCACCTAAGTGGCGGCCGCTTGGCATCCCTCTTGAAACACGCTAAGCGTTAAACAGCGTGTTCCGGTACGGATCAATAGAGCCGTTCGAAACGCTTTTGCTCACGCTGAATCTTCTTGGCGTGACGTTTTACGGCAGCTGCCGCTTTGCGCTTGCGCTCAGCAGTCGGCTTCTCGTAGTGCTCGCGACGGCGTACTTCAGAGAGAACACCGGCTTTTTCGCAAGAACGCTTGAAGCGACGCAGGGCGACGTCAAACGGCTCGTTATCACGTACTTTTACAGAAGGCATTAAGCACTCACCTACCTTAAGGAGTCTTGAGTTCGGATAGTACGCGCACCGTTAAAGCATGTTTGCGAGTACAGTGCACGACCCAGTTTTACAGCGCACAACAGTCTAATCCTGCGCGCCTGGCTTTGCAAATGCTAACGCCTACCCGGCGCCGAGGATGCTAAACTACCGCGACTATTTTTTTACAGAGTTATTGTCCTATGCGCGTACTGGGCATTGAAACGTCCTGCGATGAAACCGGCGTCGCCATTTACGATACGTCGCTGAGCGGCGGCCAGGGCCTGCTGGCCGATGCGCTCTACAGCCAGATCGCCATGCACACCGACTACGGCGGCGTGGTACCCGAACTCGCGTCGCGGGATCACACCCGCAAGCTGCTGCCGCTGATAGAACAGGTGCTCAGCGACGCCAGGCTGACGCGCCAGGATCTGGATGGCATCGCCTATACCGCCGGCCCCGGGCTTGTCGGCGCGCTCATGGTGGGCGCCAGCACCGCCCATGGCATGGCACGTGGCCTGGGCATCCCAGTGCTTGGCGTTCATCACATGGAGGGCCATTTATTGGCACCCATGCTGGAAGACAACGCCCCGGCGTTTCCGTTTGTGGCACTGCTGGTATCCGGCGGTCACACCCAACTGGTCGACGTCCAGGGCCTCGGGCACTATCAACTGCTAGGCGAATCGGTGGACGACGCTGCCGGCGAAGCCTTCGACAAGGCCGCCAAGATGCTCGGCCTGGCTTACCCGGGCGGGCCACACGTGGCCGCGCTGGCCGAACGGGGGGACCCCGAGCGCTTCCGTTTCCCCCGTCCGATGACCGACCGACCGGGACTGGACTTCAGCTTTTCCGGCCTGAAGACCCATACCTTGACGGCCATTCGTCAGCTGGAAACAGCGGGCGAGCTCGACGATCAGGCCCGCGCCGACGTGGCCCGTGCGTTTGAAGAAGCAGTGGTCGACACACTGGTCATTAAGTGCCGCCGCGCGCTGGATCAAACCGGCCTCAAACGGCTGGTGGTCGCGGGGGGCGTGAGCGCCAATCATCGGCTGCGCGAACGGCTTGCCCAGGCCTGCGAAAAGCGCCAGGCAACGGCATATTATCCACGCGGACGTTTTTGCACCGACAACGGCGCCATGATTGCCTACGTGGGCGCCCAGCGACTCGCCGCCGGCGAGCACGACGAAAGCGGCATCATGCAGGCCACACCGCGCTGGCCGCTCGCCGACCTGGCGGCACCGGTCACGCCCTAGCCGCCTCTCAGGAGCCGCCCAATGGTGGCTCCTCGCCACGCCGGAGCCGGCGAATATTGAGCGCATGGCGGGCCAGTACCAGCAGGCTGAACCCGCCGACCACATACACATACGACGGCGCAAGCCAGGCGCACACCAGCGGCGCCACCAGCGCGCTAATCAGCGAGGCAAGCGCGGCCGTTCTTAGCCGCCACGCCAGAAGCGCCCATATAAGCGCACTGATAAGCGCCACCTCGGGCACCAACACCAGCAGCACGCCAAACGCACTGGCAACGGCCTTGCCGCCGCGAAACCCATGCCATAGCGGGTAGCTGTGCCCCAGCAGCACGGCCAGACCGACCAACCCCTGAAGCCATACCGGCAAGCCCGACAGCTTGGCCGCGAGCACGGCCGGCATTCCTTTCAGCGCATCCAGCAGCAGGGTCATCGCGGCCAGGCGTGGGCCGTACAGGCGCAGTACGTTGGAAAAGCCGGGATTACACGAGCCGTGATGCCGCGGATCAGGCACGCCAGACCAGCGGCAGACGCTCAGCGCCGCCAGCCAACTACCGCTGACATACCCCACCACTATCCATATCATGCCATTGTACTCACTTTGCCCCCGCAGCGACTGTCGCTCAGCGCTTTGCTCACGTACAATCGCTCGCTCGTTGGCTTTTGGGGAAGGCCCATGGACCGCATTTTCATCGAAGCGCTTGAGGTCGACACCATCATCGGTGTCTACGATTGGGAGCGCACCATTCATCAGTCACTGCGGCTCGACTTGACGCTGGCGACCGACATTCGCCCGGCGGCGGCCACCGATGATCTGCGCCTGACGCTGGATTACGCGGCCATATGCCAACGGATTCAACAGTTCGCCGATACCCATGAATTTGCTCTGGTAGAAACCTTTGCCGAACGGCTAACCGACTGCCTGCGCAACGACTTCCCCATCAGTTGGCTACGCCTGACCGTTCGCAAGCCCGGCGCGGTACCCAGCGCCGTTAGCGTCGGCCTTGAAATCACTCGTGGCACGCTACCCGAGACCCATGGAGCGCCGCAACCATGAGCTTAGTGACCGTTAGCCTGGGCAGCAATATCGAACCTGCCCGACATATTCGCTTGTGCCTCGATGCGCTGGCCGAGACCTTTGGCAGCCTGGCCATCTCGCGGGTATTCGAGAGTGAACCCGTCGGCTTCGACGACCAGCGTAATTTCTATAACCTGGTAGTGGCGTTTCACAGCGACTGGACGCCGGGCGAGCTTCAGGCGTGGGCCAAACAGTTGGAAATCGACCATGGCCGAACCCCGGCCATGACCAAGTACAGCCCTCGCGCGCTGGACATCGACCTGCTGACCGTGGGCGACGCCTGCGGCGTTATCGACGACATTGCCCTACCCCGCGCCGAAATCGACTATAACGCCTTTGTGCTGCAGCCGTTGGCTGAACTGCTACCTACGACACCGCATCCCCGCTGCCATACGCCCTACGCCACGCTATGGGCGGACTTTTCGCTGGGCAGCCAGCGCCTATGGGCGATTGATTTCGTCTGGCAGAATCACTGGGTATCCCAGGCCGACCCGCTTCCGCGGCAGGCGATGGCCCGGTAGCTCGCGCGTTACCCCAACGCCTCGGCGATCGCCAGCCGCCGGTGTTCCTTGAGCGCCGCGCCCAGCGCAGCGCCCCGATAGCCTTCCGCCATCAGCGTTTGCGGGCTTACCTGACGCGCAGCCTGCCAAGCCGCCTGCAACGTTTCCACCTGCTCGGGGGCTAGCTCTCCGACAAGCATCAGCTGCGCGTCCACCTGCCCGGGCTTGCGCCAGGCATCGAGACGTTCCAGCCAATCCGCGACCGCCGACGGCTCTCGATTCCCCGCCAGCATGGCCTGGGTAAGCGCCACATGGCGGGCCAGCGCCGCGACGGCATTGGGCAGACGCAATCGCTGGGCAAGCGCGTCACGCTGTGCCTCGCTCAAGGGCGACACCATCAGCGCGTAACGCCAGTCGCCCTGGGCCAGGGCGTCACTTTCAAGCGCTGGTGCCATGGCGGCGATACCCGCACGCAAAGCGTCACCGGAAAGCTCCGGCCACCACGTGGTCGAGGCGCCGCAGTCTTCGAGCGCCACAAAGTAGCTCGCCGGCGCCGCCTCGCCCAGCGCCTTGGCGGTTTCCTGCCAGACCCGCTCAGCGGCCAAATAAGCCATCTCGCCGCTGGCACTGACCTCCGCCATCATTGCCCGCGTCTCCGGGGCAATGGCAAAATCCAGCGGCTGATAACGGGCCAGAAAGCGCGCCGTGCGCAGCACTCGAAGCGGATCCTCGCTGAAGGCGGGCGAGACATGCCGCAGCCGCCGCGCCTGTATATCCTGCCGCCCGTTAAAGGGATCGATCAGCGTACCGTCGGGCGCTTCGGCAATCGCATTGATCGTCAGGTCACGGCGCAGCAGGTCGTCTTCCAGCGTCACCTCGGGGCTGGCAATCACCTGAAAACCGGCGTAGCCATGTCCGGCTTTACGCTCGGTGCGCGCCAGGGCGTACTCTTCGGCGCTGTCGGGATGGAGAAATACCGGAAAGTCACGCCCTACCGGCTTGAACCCTCGCTGCAACATGACCTCGGGCGTCGCGCCCACGACCACCCAATCGTTGTCGTAGACCGGCCAGCCAAGCAGCCGGTCGCGTACGGCACCACCCACTCGGTAGACCTCGAGCCCGGTAATCCGCGGGTCATTTTGCGCTGTCGTCATGGTGTCACCCCCACTGAGGCACGGCTGGGGACGTGGGTCCGCTCGCCGGTCGTCAGATCGAGCGCGGTAAGCGTCCCTCCCCAGGCGCAGCCGGTATCAAGGGCGCTGACACGCACCCGAGCATCGGGTGTGCGCCCTTCCAGGGCCGCCCAATGACCAAACAGCAGTTGAGGGTCATCGTCACGCGGGAACTGAAACCAGGGCGCAAACCCCAGGGGCCCGCTATCCGGGCCCTGATTGGCAGTAAAATCCAGGCGTCCTTCGGGGTCGATAAAGCGCATACGCGTCAGCACATTGACTACACAGCGCAGGCGGTCCATGCCGTCAAGCGCATCGTCCCAGCGGTCTGGGTGGTTACCATACAGCTGGCGCAAAAAGTCACCCGACTGCTCCCCGGCTAACGCGGCCTGCACCTCTTGCGACAGCATTTCCACCTGTTCAAGACCCCACTGAGGCAACAGCCCCGCATGGGTCATCAGCCAGTCGTCCTGGCGAACCGCCAAAGGTCGACTCTGCAGCCAGTCGAGCAGCCGCTCGCGGTCGGGGGCCTCAAGCACCGCCTTGAGGCTGTCGTTTTTTTTGAGCTTGCCACCGCCCCGTGCGGCCACCAGCAAATGAAAATCGTGGTTACCCAATACGCACTGCACGGCACTGCCCAGACGTACGGCTTCACGCAGACAGGCGAGCGAATCGGGCCCACGGTTGACCAGATCGCCGACCAGCCAGAGCGTGTCGCGCCCAGGGTCGAAACTGAGCTGCTCCAGCAGCGTCACAAATTCGGCATGGCAGCCGTGCAAATCACCGATGGCGTAAGTGCTCATGCAGGGGCCTTATAAAAAATGAGTGGGTTAAATACTACCATCTCGACGCCCCACCATGCCTGCTGCCCAACCTTCCCGGCGGCGGGTAACGTCGCAATATAACTGGTGCTGACGACCAAGCTGAACCACTATTAAGACAGTCGTAAATGTAAGCTGAACCCGTCGAACCCACCCTCACGCCGTCAAGGATAACGCCACCGCTATGCCTATTGATCACACCCGCCGCGCGCTGTTGCGCGTCGCGAGCCTCGCTGGTATCGGTGCGTTATTGCCTGATACAACGCTGATCCCTGCCGGCCAGGCCGCTACCCACCCGGTTTCTCCGCTCCCCGCTTGCGTACAGGTGGACGGCTGGCTGCTGCGCGCCTGTGATCGCTGATGTATCGCGCATTCGAGACCATCAGCGAGACGGTGGATGTGTGCATTATCGGCGGCGGCGCCGCCGGGATCGCCATGGCGGTCACCCTGGCCGAGCAGGGGTACCGCATTCTGCTCTGCGAGGGAGGCGACGCCAATTACAGCGAGCGCTCCCAGGACAGCTACCGGGGTGACATCGTCGGCGACCCGTACCACCCACTGGAGACCACGCGGCTACGCCACCTGGGGGGCTCGACCAATCACTGGGGCGGCATCTGTCGTCCGTTGGATGACTATGACTTCACCGCCAAGCAAGCGGCCAGCGAGACAGGCTGGCCCATTGATCACGCGACGCTGAGTCCCTATTTATCCGCAGCCATGCGCCTGCTCGACTTGGCGAGTGTGCCGCCGGACCAACCCATCAAGGATGCTGCACTCAAGCGCACCTATTTTTCACTGGGCCCTGCCACACGGCTGAAAGACAAATACGCCGCCACGCTGCGTGAGTCCACTCGCCTGGAATGCTGCCTGACGGCCAACCTGGTCGCCCTGGAAACCGCTAGCGGCAAGGTCCGTCGTGCCACGTTCAGAAACTACCGGGGCGAGTATCGCCAGGTGACGGCACGCTACTTTGTGCTGGCCTGCGGCGGTATCGACAACGCGCGCCTGCTGCTGTGGTGCAACCAGCAGGCCCAGGGGAAACTGATTCCCGAGGACGCCACCCTGGGGCGCTACTGGATGGAACATCCCCACGCCACGGTGGGCAGGGCGCTGTTCTTCGAGCCCGCCGCGCTGGGCCTGGATGAGGACCACAGCGTTTTTCTCTCGCCCACAGCAACAGCCATCAGCTCGCGGCAGATACTCAACTGCGGCCTGCGGCTGCACCGCATGAACGCAGACGTTACCCAGCAGCTAATTGATGAGCTCGCCCGCCAGGCGCCGACCCTGGCAGGCCGACTGAGCACCTGGCAAGCCCAGGGTCGCGTCATGCATGGCGCACTACTGAGAGCCGCCTGGGAGCAGGAACCTCGCCATGAAAACCGTATTGAGCTGAGCGATGAGCGGGACGAACTGGGCATTCCGCGCGCGCGATTGGTGTGGCGGCAGTCCGAGCTGGACCGTCGCACCATTCGCGAAAGCATGCTGCTGCTTGGGGAGTATTTGCGTGATAACGACGTGGGACGGCTACAGATGGCGGACTGGCTTGCCAATACGCCGGTGCAGCTGCCCACCGAGGGCGAGCTCGCCGGTCGCCATCATATGGGCGGTACACGGATGAGCACCGATCCAGCGCAAGGCATCGTGAATACCGACTGCCGCCTGTTTGCCCAGGATAATGTCTACGTGGCGGGTTCGAGCGTGTTCGCCAGCGGCGGTCACGCCAACCCTACCTTGACGCTGGTACAGCTGGCCCTGCGACTGTGTGACCACCTGAGCAGCCGACTGACCAAGGGCGCCTAATGCAACTGAAGCGGCACCGCCAATCTGAAGGGGGAAATGGCGACTTCAAAGACGCGCTGGGTTGAGGTATCCAGCAGCGTGTAGACGCCCTCCATGACCCCCACCGGCGTCTGCAGCATGGCACGGCTGGTGTAGCGAAACTGCTGGCCAGGACCGATCAACGGCTGCTGGCCTACCACGCCTTTGCCGCGCACTTCCTGATACTCTCCCCCACCCTGGGTGATTTTCCAGTAGCGAGCCATCAACTGAACGCTGTGCGGGCTATTGTTGTGTACGCTCACGGCATAGCTGAATACGTAGCGCGATTCCGCTTCGCTGGATTCATCGGCGCGGTATTCGGGCGTCACCGTGACGTCAATCGCCAAGTCACTCACGGTGTTGCACCTCCTTCATCGGCCGCCACGCGATTGGCGATCGCCACATACTCGGCGACGGTAAGCGTTTGCGGGCGCCGCGTCGGGTCAATGCCCAGCGCTTCCAGCACATCCGCGCTGACACGCCCTTTTAGGTTATTGCGCAGGGTCTTGCGGCGCTGTCCAAAAGCCAGCTTGACGAGTTCAAACAGCAACGCAGGGTCATCGGCGGGATGCGGCAGGGCCGCGTGGGGCGTCAGGCGGACGATGGCCGAATCCACGCTGGGGCGCGGTACAAAAGCCTCGGGCGGCACGATAAACAGCTGTTCAACCTGGCAGTAATACTGCGCCATGACCGACAGGCGGCCCCAGTCAGGCCCACCCGGTTCGGCCGCCAGCCGCTCGACGACCTCCTTTTGCAACATGAAGTGCATATCGACAATGGCGTCGCCCATGGTCAGCAAATGCACGATCAAGGGCGTCGAGATATTGTAGGGCAGGTTACCGACCACGCGTAACCCTGGCCCATCGCCTTTCAGCGCGGTGAAATCGAACTTCAGCGCATCGCCTTCGTGGATGACGAAATCCGGGTAGTTGAAGAACTGCACCCGAAGCCCCGGAATCAGATCGCGATCAAGCTCAATGACCTCCAGCGACCCGGCCGCTTCGAGCAGCGGCTCGGTCAAGGCGCCCTGACCGGGGCCAATTTCGATCAGCCGGTCGCCTTCACGCGGGCCAATGGCGCGAACGATGCGCGAAATGATCCCCAGGTCACGGAGAAAGTTCTGACCGAAGCGTTTGCGAGCGCGGTGCTGCTGGGGCGCGTGAGACATCTAGCACGTATCCTTGGGGGCTATCGTTGGGCAAAAAGGGCTGAGCAAAAAATTGGCGGACGCGACGGTTTAGCGACGCGAAGCGCTGCGCTGGTCGGCAAGCCGCCTGGCCAGTGAGAGGGCCACCTGCAGGCTACCGGCATCCGCCACGCCCTTGCCCGCCAGCGTCAGCGCCGTGCCATGATCCACGGACGTGCGCACCAGCGGCAGGCCCAGTGTGATATTGGCGGCCTGACCGAAGCCTGCGTATTTTAACACCGCCAAGCCCTGGTCATGATACATGGCGAGGACCGCATCGACATCGGCTAAATGGCGCGGGGTAAACAGGGTATCGGCGGGGAAAGGCCCGCTGATCGCCATGCCCTCCTGACGCAACTTGTCGAGGGCGGGAATAACGATATCCAACTCTTCACGCCCAAGGTGGCCGTCTTCCCCGGCATGGGGATTCAGGCCGCACACCGCAATCCGCGGTGTCGCCAGACCGAACTGATCGCGTAAATCGGCCTCCAGTAGGCGGCTGATACGTATCACACGCTCATGGGTAATTGCCTCGGCCACCTCGCGCAGTGGCAAATGGGTGGTCACCAGGGCAACACGCAGGTCGCCGCTGCCCTGCCAACCTGGGGCTTGTGCATGCAGGGCATTGTCGGTCGCCAGCATCATGACCACCTCGTCAACGCCGCAGGCATCGCGCAGCCACTCGGTATGCCCGGTAAACCCGGCGACGCCAGCCTCGATGATCACTCCTTTGTGCAGCGGCGCGGTGACCATGGCCGCCGCCTGCCCCGATCGACAGGCATCCACCGCGAGCGCCAGGGTCTCGAGCACATAATGACTGTTCGCTGGATTAAGCGTACCGGGCACCGAGGGTTCATTCAGCGCAACCGGCCAGACCGGCAGCGTGGGCGCCTGTAGTTCCGGCAGCACTTGCCCTGGCGTCGCGTCAACGATCGCCAACTCGAGCGACAGGGCCTCAGCGCGCTGACGCAGCATACGCGGGTCGCCAATCGCCACGGTGCCCCTGGGCAAAGCGCCCCGGGCGGCCAGCATCAGCACAAGCTCAGGCCCGATACCCGCGGGCTCACCGGTGGTGATGACCACCGGTGGTGCATGGGCAGGTCTCATTAAAGGCGGATATCGACAAAGGCCTGCGAGCGGATTTGCTGCTCCCAGGTTTCCAGTTCTTGATTGGCACGGCGCTGGAAGATGGCCTGACGGACCTCTTCGCGCTGAGCTTCCTGCGTTACGTCCTGCTGGCGGCGCTCCAGCACCTCGATAATGTGGTAACCGAACTGCGAGCGAACCGGCTCGGAGACCTGATTAACCGAGAGCTCGCGCATGGCCTCTTCAAAGGCGGGGACGGTTTGCCCGGGACGCAGCCAGCCAAGGTCGCCGCCATTGAGCGCGCTGCCGTCGTCATCGCTCATTTCACGGGCCACGGTGGCAAAATCATCGCCCTGCGCTAGACGCTGACTCACTTCCTGCGCCTTGGCACGCGCCTGTTCCTCGTCGCGGGTCGGGGTCAGCTCAATAAGGATGTGACGGGCTCGGATTTCAGGAATCACGGCCTGGTCGCCCGACTGGTCGGCCTGCTGGCTCAGCAGGCGATCCACCTCGCTGTCGCTGATGTTGACCCGGCTGCCGACCTGGCGCTGCTGCACCTGACGCAGCAGCATTTCGCGGCGCACGTTGTCGCGTACGCTCGCCAGCGTCATACCGTCGGCTTCCACCGCATCGGCGAATTCTTCAAGGCTCATGTTGTTCGACTCGGCAATCGAGCGGACCTGTCGGTTAAGTTCGGTGTCGTCGATGCTGACGTTGGCGTCGCGAGCCATTTGCAGTTGGATTTCTTCCACGATCATGCGCTCCAGCACCTGCGACTCGAGCTGTTCTCGGGAGGGAAGCGACTCACCACGCGACCCGGCCTGGCTTTCGACCTGGGCCATACGGTCATCAAGCTCGCTGCGCATGATTACGCCATCGTTCACCACCGCGACCACGCGGTCGAGAGACTGGCGTTCGGTGGGCGCAGAGGTTTGCGCCTGGGCACTCACCGGAACGACGGCCGCCATACACAGGGCCAGGACGCCGCCCACTGAGAGCATGGTCGCGCGGGCACGCAGGGTCTTTCTCATCTTCATAACATCGTCTCTGTCAGTCGCCATTCGAAAGGCTCATTTATAAAGGCGTCGGGCGGTAACCCGGAATAGATTGCTCAATGTATCCATCGGCATCTTGGCCAACGCCGCCTAAACCGCGGAATACAAAGCGCAGGAAAATGCCGCGGTCGTTAGTGTCGTCGTCGATTTGCGCATTGTCGTTGTCGTCGATCCATTCGCGCCATACCACTTGCAGTCCATAACAGCAGTCACTCCACTGAACGCCCGCCAGCTGTTCCAGCGCGCGGTCATTGGTTTGATCGTGAATGTAACGGCCAATCAGATCAATCTGCGGGCTGGCTTTCCATGCAAAGGACAGGTCCCACTCTTCGCGATCGTAGTTGCGGAAGCTGTCGTCACGCCGCTCTACACCCGGATCAAAGTCTTGGATTTCCCAACGGTAGCCAAGGTTCACTACGTGACCTTGCGGATGGCGATAGCGAACGTCCACGGTGGAACTTTCGGTACGCTCACGCTGGTCGTCGTAGAGCCACTCATAGCCGGTGCTCCAGCGGTCACTGATCTGCCAGTCGATCCGCGTGACCAGCGGCGAGCGATCCCGGGTAGCTTTATAGCGGCTTTCAGTGCCCCTGGCGGGCAGCTCATCGGCGTCGCCCTTGATATCAATTCGCCGCTCGTCAAAGTAGACGCTTTGACCAACGCCCACCGAAAGTCGGTCGCGGCCAGTCTCGTCTTCGAGCAGCCGCGACTCGACCCCCAGCGACAACCTGTTCAGATCGCCCACCCGGTCGGCGCCGGAAAAGCGGTTGGCAGACCAGAGCTGGTTCCAGGAAAAGGGCTGCTCGCGGCTGTCGAAATCCGGCAGCTCGCTCTGGTCGGTGCGCGGCACATAAGCGTAGTTCAAGCGGGGTTCCAGGGTTTGACGATAGTCGCGCCCGCCCAGTGCCAGCTCACGCTCGAACACCAGACCGCTATCTACCGAGGTTATCGCCACGGTACGACTTGGCGACTCGCCGTTATCCGTGACGTGATCGCCGTAATCCAGCTGGTAGTCGGTATGCCAGAGCTCCGTGCGCGGCTCGATATAGCCCCAGGGACGGTCGAATCGCCAGCCAAACGCCGGCGTCAGGTGCACACGGCTACCCGTGGCGGCTTCGCGGGTGGGTTGCAGTTGTTGCTCATCCACGTCACGCCAAAAGTAGGTCGCGTTGGACCGCCACTGGCTATAGAAGCCGTTGCCCAGCTGCCAGGCGGCATTGGCGGTTAAGCTCGGCAGCCGATAGAACGGCTTATCGCGGTCATTGAGCGGGTCGTCAAGACGCTGGAAGCCCTGAGCCCGGGCATCCAGCTGCCAACGCTCGCCGCGGTAATCCACCTGCGCCAGGCGCTCCATGCTGACGCGGTCGCTGCTGCCAAACTCACCGCCGAAGTCATCGAAGTAACGACCGTCGCTGGCGGCGCCGTAATTTAAACGGTAGCGACTGCGCGGGTTAATGCGTCCGGCGTTCTGGGTCTCAAAATACCAGCGGTCCTGCCCGGCGAAGCGACCTTCCGCACCGCCCGAGCCACCGTCATCGCTGTTTAGATAGCCCGCCTCTACGGTGCCGGCAATGTTTTCTTCCAGGTAGCGGAACTCGCCGTTCAGCAGCAGGCCGTGGTCGGTCATCCAGCGCGGGGTGATGGTCGCATCGCGATTGGGCGCAATGTTCCAGTAAAACGGCTGGGTATAGTCGACCCCGTCACCGGACACAGAAAGTGCCGGGGTCAACAGGCCGGTATGGCGACGGTCATCGATCGGGAAGCGTACCCAGGGAACATACATCACGGGCACGTCCTTGATTTCCAGACGCGCATGACGCGCGGTGCCGAAACCCGCGGCCTGATCCAGGCGAATATCGCTACTCACCAGCTGCCAGGTATTTTCGCCGGGGTCGCAGGTGGTGAAGCTGGCATCCTGCAGCCGGTACTGATCTTTTTCCAGCTGTTCCAACTGGACGGCCTGACCGCGCAGATGCTGGTCGTAGAGCACGAACTGGCTGTTATCCAGTTGGGTGCGGTCTTCGTTGAGCATGATTTCGGCCGTATCGCCACGCACCAGGGCAGTGCCGTCGCGCAGCGCAATATTACCCTCGGCGTTTACCCGCTCGCGGTCAGCGGGCATGGTGACCTGCTCCGCTTCAACCTCCTCGTTCGCTCGCCGCAATACCACGTCGCCACGCAGAATCGTTTTTCCGTCGGCAGCGTAGTCAGCCTCGGTGGACTCGGCCGCAAGCGTTTCCGGGTTGTCCTGTTCTGCCAAGCGGTAACCGGGCATGACGTAACGGCCACGACAGAGTTGCGTCGCCGCTTCTTCCTTCCCCCAGGGTTCCCAGTCCAGCGCGTCGGCCGAGAGCGGTTCGCTCTGCGCCACGGCTGAAAACGAGGCCCCGGCCAGCAAACTGCTCATCAATGTTTGCGCCATTGGAACCGCGCGCGAAAATCGCTTGCCCATCTTCGTTATCCTTGGCATCGAGAATCGGTATTATACAGTCCGCATCATGCCCGACCAGCCAGGAGCTTGCATGTCTTCATCGCGGATTAACGCCCTTACTACCTGGGCCGCGCATCAACACGGTCTTGGCGAAGACGCCATTTCCATCGCCCCCGCCGGCGGCGACGCCAGTTTTCGGCGCTATTTCCGGCTTACACTCCCCGACGACACCACCCAGGTGGTGATGGATGCCCCACCCCAACAGGAGGATAGCCAGCCGTTTGTAGCCATTGCCCGACGCTTGCATGGCGCGGGCCTGCCGGTGCCCCAGGTGCATGCGGTCGACTACGCCCAGGGCTTTTTGCTGCTCGACGACTTGGGTAGCACACCCATGCAGCAGCTGTTTACCGATGATGCGGTTGTTCGAGGCTACCATAATCAGGCGCTCACGCTGATCGCCGATTTACAAAATCGCGTTTCGCCAACATCACTGCCGGCCTACGACGCAGCGCTGCTGGGCCGCGAACTCGACCTGTTTCCCGAATGGTGCCTGAACACATGGCTGGGTCTTTCAGTGCCCGACAGCTGGATGGCGCTGCGCGACGAGCTGATCGACCAGGCTCTGGCCCAGCCCGTTGTGTTCGTCCACCGCGATTTTGACGCCATGAATTTAATGGTTCATCACCAGCAGCTGTTCATGATCGACTTCCAGGACGCGGTGACAGGCCCGATCAGCTACGATGTCATTTCACTGCTGCGCGGGCGCTACCGGCGCTTTAGCGGTGAACAGTTTGCCGCCTTCGTCGAGGCGTTTCATCATGAAGCCCAGCGCGATGGTCGCCTGTCGCAACGCCACGATGCCGACACCTTTCTCCAACAGTGCCAGGCGATGGCCGCCCAGCGGACCCTCAAGGTATTGGGTATTTTCTGTCGCCTGACCCTGCGTGATCACAAAACGGGTTACCTGGCGCGACTGCCCCACTTTCTCGATCACCTGGACGATAGTCTGGCCGGACTGCCGGCGCACGACGACTTTGCCCACTGGGCCCGTGACACGCTGCGCCCGGCGATTATGGCGCACCTGAACGAGGCAGACGTATGAAAGCCATGATTCTGGCCGCCGGCCTCGGCAAGCGAATGCGCCCACTTACCGACCACTGCCCCAAACCCTTGCTGCCGGTCGCCGGCAAGCCGCTCATCGTGCACCACCTGGAGCGACTCAAGCGTGCCGGCATTGATCAAATAGTGATCAATGTCAGCTACCGGGCGGAGCAGATTATTCAGGCGCTCGGCGACGGCCGGACTTACGGCGTCTCCATCCAGTGGAGCCGTGAAGCCACCCCGCTGGAAACCGGCGGCGGCATTCACCAGGCGCTGCCGCTACTCGGCGAGGCCCCCTTCCTGCTACTCAACGGCGATGTCTGGTGCGACGCGCTGCCCAGCGAGCACGCCTTGGCCGCGGAGGATCTGGCCCACCTGGTATTAGTCGACAACCCCGACCACCACCGCGGTGGGGATTTCGCCCTGCGCGACGGCCGGGTGTATCAGCACCCTGCTCCACGCCTGACCTATGCGGGCATCAGCCTGATTCGCCCAGCGCTACTGGCGCACCAGGCGGCGGGTGCCTTTGCCCTGGCGCCGCTGCTGAGAGACGCAATAGATGCCGGTCGGGTGAGCGGTGAGCACACGCCTCACCATTGGGTCGACGTCGGCACGCCCGAGCGGCTGGCCGAGCTTGATGACCACTTGCAGCGCAAGGGAGTCTGAGGATGAACGCCGACCACCTGGACGCCGCCATTGCCACCACACCGCTGGTGGCGGTATACGGCACGCTAAAGAAAGGACTGAACAACGCCCACTGGCTGTCTGCAGCGACCTGGCTCGGGCCCGACACCAGCACTGACCTGACCCTCTACGACATCGGGCCCTACCCCGGTGCCAAATGGCAAAGGTCCCGCGGTATCACGCTGGAAGTCTATCGCGTGACGGCAAGCCAGCTCGCCGACCTCGACGTGCTGGAGGACCACCGTCCGCAGGCCCCGGCCGGGGGTGAGTACCAGCGTCGGCTGCTTGCCACGCGCTTCGGCACGGCCTGGGTTTACGTTTACAACCCAAGCGTGGCAGGACGCCAGATGATTGCCGAGGGCGGCTGGCCGCCACAATGAGACAGTGCGCCTCCGACAAGAAATGTTATGCTGCGCGACTTAGTTGAGTCGCCTGAATCAAGTCGCCAGGATGAGGAGAGCAACGTGAAAGCACGGGTAAAATGGACAGACGGTCGCCAGTTCGTCGCCGAGTCGGGCAGCGGTCACAGCGTCGTGATCGACGGCCCACCGGATCATGGCGGCCGCAACACCGGCCCTCGGCCAATGGAAATGCTGCTGATGGGCATGGGCAGCTGTACGGCCTTCGATATCCTTAATATTCTCGACAAGGCGCGTGCCGACGTGACCGACTGTGTGGCCGAGCTGGATGCCGAGCGCGCCGATAGCGTGCCGTCGGTGTTTACCCGTATCCACGTGCACTTTGTGGTGACCGGCCGCGCCCTGAAAGAGAAGCAGGTCCAGCGCGCCGTTGAGCTGTCGGCGGAGAAGTACTGCAGCGCCTCGATCATGCTGACCAACGGCGGCGTTGAAATCACCCACTCGTTCGAGATTGTCGAGGCATAACCCGCGCGCCCAGCAGGCACTCAGCTCCGGCGAGTGGCGAAAAAACTTGCCGGGCCGGATGCATCACGGGCCTGGGGCGGGCATAATACGCCCGCTCGTTTGTGGCGCCTGGGATCAACGGGTGCTGGATTGAGTGCTCCTCACCATGGGACGTCGGTGCCTTCGCGGCCAGCACTGTCGCCCATGACCGGTTCCGGCGTTGGCTCGTCGGGGTGTTTTCATCTGCCATAGGGAGGTTCGGACATGTCAGATAATCTCCGACTCCACGGGTTTAACAACCTGACCAGTTCGCTAAGCTTTAACATTTACGACATCTGTTACGCTAAGACTGAAGAGCAGCGTGCGGCTTATATCGATTATATCGATGAGCTTTACAATGCCGAACGGTTGACGCAGATCCTCAAGGACGTGACCAACATCATTGGCGCGCACGTGCTGAATATTTCGCGCCAGGATTACGAGCCCCACGGCGCCAGCGTGACCATTCTGATTGCCGAACACGAGCTGGATGAGACCGATCCCGAGCAAACGGAACCGGGCCCCGGTCCGCTGCCCGAAACCGTGGTCGCCCACCTGGACAAGAGCCATGTCACCGTCCACAGCTACCCCGAGTCACACCCGGATAACGGCATCAGCACCTTCCGCCTGGACATCGATGTGTCGACCTGTGGTCATATCAGCCCTCTCAAGGCGCTGAACTATCTGATTCACAGCTTTGACTCCGACATCGTGACCATGGATTACCGGGTGCGTGGCTTTACCCGCGATGTGGACGGCAAAAAGCTGTTTATCGACCACGATATCACCTCGATCCAGGATTACCTGGCCGAGGATACCAAGCATTCCTATCAGATGATCGATGTGAACGTGTATCAGGAAAACATGTTTCACACCAAGATGTTGCTCAAGAACTTCGAGCTGGATAACTACCTGTTCGGCACCTCGCAGAAAGATATCAGCTTTGAAGAGGCGCGCGATATTGAAAGCCGCCTGCGCAAGGAAATGCTGGAAATTTTCTACTCGCGCAATCTCGACTGAGCGGGTGGCACGCAAACGAAAAGCCGACGTCATGCGTCGGCTTTTTTGTGGCTGTACTCTTTTTTTGTTGGCTTTAATAGGATCAATCAGGCTAATAAACGCCCGGCTCGCCTTCCGGGCGCGTCTTGAAGCGTCGATGCAGCCATAAGTACTGTTCGGGATGGCGACGAATGGCCTGCTCGATAAAGGCATTGACCCGCGTGGCATCGGCGACCTCATCGCGGCTTGGATAGTTTTCCAATGCGGGGAGCCACTCGTAAGTGTAGGTGCGGTTATCCGGGTTGCGATAGAAAATCAGCGGTACCACGTGCGCCCCGGTCATCCGCGCGATTTTGGCGGTCAGCCGCACCGTCGCCGCCTGCTGGCCGAAAAACGGCGCGAACACGCTGGCGTCGCGGCCAAAATCCTGGTCGGGGGAATACCATACCGAGTACCCCGCTTTCAGCCGTCGCACAACGCTCCTCAGGTCATGGCGGTGAATCATTTGATCAAAAACCCGCAAGCGGGCCCGGGTCATGAAGCGGTCGAACAGTGGGTTGTTGTGTGGCCGGTAGACGGCGTCCGAGGTAAAAAACAGCGAGTGTAGTGCGCCGCCCAAATCCAACGGCGAAAAATGCACGCCGATAATCAGCACGCCTTTACCCTGCGCCTGGGCCCTGGCGAGGTTTTCTTCACCAATGCAGGCGACGCGATGGCGAAAATCCTCGGGGCTTCGGCACCACGCCACGGCGGTTTCCAGCAGGCCAATACCATTGGCGATAAACGCCTGCTTGACCAGCCGACGCTGTTCAGCAGGATTTTTTTCGGGAAAGCAGAGCTTTATGTTGACGTCGGTGATGTGCCGACGGCGCTTGGCAAAACGCCAGGCCAAACGCCCGATCGCCGAGCCGATGGCCATGTTCAGCCGCCAGGGAAACCAGGCCACCACGTACATGGAGGCAATCCCCAGCCAGGTCAGCCAGTAGCGCGGGTGCGCAAAAGAGCGTGGGTAGGTTGATCGTGACATGCGGTTCGCCCTTTAACCAAAAGCGCCATGATAGCGGCGCGGCACGCGAGGCAACACCCCTGTCAGCAGGGTGTAGCTGATGGTATCGCAGCTGCGAGCCACCTCGTCGACCGACAGCACCGCGCCATTGTCGGCGCGCCCCCAGAGCACCACCTCACTGCCGATCGCTGCGTCGGCCACGTCGCTGACATCCACCGTGAACATATCCATGGATACCTTGCCCGCCAGCGGGCAGCGCTGACCGTTCACCAGTACCGGGGTGCCGTCCTGCGCGTGGCGATCATAGCCGTCGCCGTAGCCACCCGCGACCACCGCGATTCGCGAGCGACGCGGTGCCCGCCAACGGCCGCCATAGCCCACTGGCTCGCCGGCCTCCACATCGCGCAGGGCAATGATCTCGGATCGCAGCGTCATGACCGGGCGCAGTGCGTCGGTGGCCTTTGTCGTGGTTTCCAGCGGATTGCTGCCGTAGAGCATGATGCCCGGCCGGTTCCAGGCGCCGTGAGCAACCGGCCAGGCCAGGGTGGCGGGCGAGTTGGCAAGACATAGCGGCGCGTTCAGGCTATCGCCAAGCGCCTGCAAGCGTTCCATTTGCTGGTGGAAATAGCGGCTATCCGAGGCGTCGGCGGTGGCAAAGTGACTCATCAGGTGCAGCGCGGTCGCCTGGGGCGCCTCGTTGAGCCGCTGCCAGACGGCGCTGACATCGTCCGGGGCGAATCCCAGACGATGCATGCCCGAATCCACTTTTACCCAGACGGGAATCGGCGCGCGCGGCGAAAAGGCCATCAGCGCCTCTACCTGCCAGGCGCTGTGTACCGCCATCCACAGCCGATGCTGATCGACCAGCGCCAGCTCATCCGCACTGAAGATGCCTTCCAGCAGCATAATCGGCGTGGTAATGCCGCCTTCACGCAGCGCCAGGGCTTCTTCCAGGCTGGCGACGGCGAACGCCGGGGCATCGGCTGCCAGGGCACGGGCACAGTGAAGGGCACCGTGCCCGTAGGCGTCGGCCTTGATGACCGCCACTGAACGGCTGTGTGGCGCGCACTGGCACGCCAGCTGATAGTTATGACGCAACGCGTCCAGATCAATATGGGCCACCAGCGGGCGCATGAGGTTTTCTCGCTTGTCACTAAACAGTCTGGTTGGATGCTATCGCACAATAAAGTCACCGGGCGCTTGGCCCGGTGTCTGCTAGGTACAACAATGTTGAACGAACGGTCGCTAGCTCTCAAAGATCGACGACAGCGACAAGCCCTGCTTCTCGAGGGATCGGCGCAGCTTTTTAAGCGCTTCCACCTGAATCTGGCGAACACGCTCGCGGGTCAGGCCGATCTCCGCGCCTACTTCTTCCAGGGTGGCCGCCTCATGGCCGCGCAACCCGAAACGGCGCACCACCACTTCACGCTGCTTCTCATTGAGTTCGTCGAGCCAGTGGTCAACGTGCTCCTTGACGTCGCCGTCGACCAGGCTCGCCTCCGGCCCGTGGTCATCATCGTCGCTCAGCGTATCGATGAGCGGTTTGTCACTTTCGCCGCCCATCGGGTAGTCGACCGACGAGACACGCTCGTTCAGCCCGAGCATCTTTTTGACCGTTTCTACCGGCTTGTCGAGATGGTCGGCGATTTCCTCGGCCGTGGCCTCATGATCCAGCTTCTGGGTCAGCTCGCGGGCCGCGCGCAAATAGATATTGAGCTCTTTGACCACGTGGATGGGCAGTCGAATAGTGCGCGTCTGGTTCATCAGCGCCCGTTCGATGGTTTGCCTAATCCACCAGGTAGCATAGGTTGAGAAGCGAAACCCGCGCTCGGGATCAAACTTCTCGACGGCGCGAATCAGACCTAGATTGCCTTCCTCAATCAGGTCCAGCAGGGTCAACCCACGATTCAGATAGCGGCGGGCAATCTTGACCACCAGTCGCAGGTTGGACTCGATCATCCGCGAGCGTCCGAGCGGGTCGCCCTTGCGCGCCAGCCGTCCGTAATACACTTCTTCTTCGGGCGTCAGTAGCGGCGAAAAGCCGATTTCGTTGAGGTAGATCTGCGTGGCATCAAGGCTTTGATGCTGCTGACGGTCCTCGCGTCCTAACGCCTTTTCAAAAGCTTCTTCGGCGGCGGCCACCTCTTCGCCGTCGTCAAGTGCCTCTTCCACTGCGTTGAGGTCTACTTCCTGTAGATCTTTTTCCAGCATACTCATGCGTCTTACCCCCGTTATATCGCCTATCCGCCCTTTAAAAAATCCAGAATGGGACGCCCAGTGCCCCACTCCCATCGTTATTGTTATCTAAAGCGTTGACGCCGTTACCTATCGCAATGGTCTGGGTAACGCACGTTTCACATGGCTGATATCGGTTAGCGTGACGGCAGAAACTCCAGGGGATCTTGCGGCTGGCCTTCCCGGCGAACCTCGAAATGCAGTCTCACGTCTTCCGCGTCACTATCGCCCATGGTGGCAATCACTTCACCGGCTTCCACAACATCGTTCTCGCTGACATTCAGGCTGTCGTTGTGCGCGTACGCGCTGAGGAATTGATCGTTGTGCTTGAGCAGGATGAGGTTACCGTAACCACGTACGCCGCTGCCTGCATATACCACAATACCAGGACCGGCCGCCCTTACAGGTTGCCCCTTTTCACCAGCGATATCAATCCCGGCGGTGACGCTATCGCCCTGACCGAACTCGCCCACCACATCACCGTCACTGGGCCACTGCCAGTCAATCGTCTCGGCGGGTGTATAGGTACGCCCATCGCGGTCAGATGAAGTGTCGTCGCTCGCGGCGGCGGTTTGCTCGGCGGCATCGTCAGCCTCGGGCTCCGAGTCGGCCTGCTCGGTTTGACGGGGTTCGCTTTCCTGCTCGGTCTCAGGCTCAGGCTCAGGCTCGGGCTCAGGCGCGCTTTCGGCGGCCACGACTTCCTCACGCGGTGCCTCGGGTTCAGGCTCGGGCGCTGCGTCGGCAACGTCTTGCGCCGCGTCAACGGCCTCACGCTCAGCGCTCAGCCGTTGATTACGCTCGATGGCGGACTCATCGGGCAACAGCCAGTCCATCTGCTGGTCGTCGCTTGACGCCGACGCATCGGGCGCAAGGCCACGGGCCACGGCGCCGCTCGAGCCCGTGTCCGATGACGCCGAGGCGCTTGCCGACGACGTTTCCGCCCCCTCGCGCAGGGCAATCGTCTGGCCGGGATGAATCCGGTAAGGCGGCTCGATATTGTTAATGGCGGCCACTTCACGGTAATCGAGATTATGCTGCCAGGCGATGCCGTAAAGCGTGTCGCCTTCTTTAACCTGATACTCGGGGGAACGCTCCACCGCGTTACTGGCCTCGCTCAGATCGCGCACCTGAGGGCCACCCCCCTGCTGATTGGCACAGCCGGCAACGGCCAACGCCAGTGCGGACATCATTACTATCTTACGCATGCAAAGCCTACTCCTTTTCAACGGCGGAGGCGGTCTGGGGAGATGTTGGCGGCGTGCGTCTCAGCGCACGCCGATGCAACATGACAACCAGTAACGCGCCAAACGCCATCAACGCGATTACACCGATTAACTGCGCGGACTCACCCGTCAATTGCGCATAGTCACCGGGTAATAAATAACGGTGTTCCAACGGAATCATTTCACCCTCGCTACCCAGTTGGTAGCGCACTAATTCACGCCACGGCCAGAGCACGGGCAGTGAACCGACAATAAAACCTAACAATAATTGGAGCGTTGAACCACGGTAGTGTGTCAGCAGCCACGAAAGCACCCGCGAGAAAAGCGCCAGGCCGATAAGGCAGCCTCCGCCGAACAGCGCAATGGTGGTCAAATCAACGCCGCGAATTGCTTCCATTACCGTACTGTAAAGTCCCATGGTCAACAGTAAAAAACTGCCTGATACCCCCGGCAACAGCATGGCGCTGATGGCAATGCTCCCGGCCACTACCAATATCAGCGATTCATTACCCAATGTTGACACCAGCGGCATCAAGCCAGGTAGCCATTGCGCCAACAGCAAGCCAGCGCCCAGCGGGAACAGGTAGCGCAGCTTGAAGCGGGTGCCCGAGTCGCTCACGACCACCGCCGAGGCGGCGACCAGACCAAAGAAGAAGCCATCCAGCAACAGCGGGTGCGCTTCCATCAGCCATAGCGCCAGATGCGCCACGCTGAAGAGACTGATCACGATGCCGGCGAAAAGCGGCACCAGAAACGCCAGATTAAGGTGCTCGACAAGCCCGCGCAATCCATTCTGGCGCCAGGCACCGAAGGCACTCGGACCAAACTGCTTGATAGTCAGGATCAGCTCTTCGTAGATGCCGCTGATAAAGGCAATGGTCCCCCCCGACACCCCTGGCACCGCGTCGGCGGCGCCCATACCGGCACCGGTTAATAACAATCGTACGGGTTGACGCTTCAATCGACCACTCCTTGCAATAGGGGAACAAACCGCACCGGCTCCAGGCGACGTTTTTCAAACGCATTGCCGATGCGTTTTATCTGGGTGAGCCACTGGCTGCCGTCGGGCGACTCAAGCGGTGCAATCAAGACGCCGTCGGGGCTTAACTGTTCCAGCAGCGCTTCGGGCAGCGTTTGCGCACAGGCGGTGAGCAGAATGACGTCGAAAGGCGCCGCAGCGGGCCAGCCTTCGCCACCGTCGGCAACGGCCAACGAGGCCCGAGCACCCAGGCGGCTCAGGCGGAAGGCCGCACGTCGATGTAGCGCCTCGATCCGCTCGAGAGAAAACAGCGTGTCGACCAGCCGCGCCAGGATAAGGGTCTGATACCCGGAACCGGTGCCGAGTTCCAATACCCGGCGAGGCTCAGCGCGCAGCACCAGCTCGGTCATGCGTGCCACGATGAGCGGCTGGGAAAGGGTCTGACCAAAGCCGATGGGTAACGCGGTATCTTCATAGGCGCGATGGGCCAGCGCTTCATCCACAAACAGATGACGCGGCTCGTTGGCCATGACGTCAAGCACCCGTGCATCGCTAATTCCTTGCTGCATCAGGCGTTGGACCATGCGGTCACGGGTACGCTGCGAGGTCATTCCAGTACCGCGCAGCTCTTCCGGCGACAGTTTAGGCAAACGCATCCAACCAGTCTCGAACGTCGTTGAGCGCCTGATGGCGCGTTAAGTCGGTTTGCAACGGGGTAATCGACACATAGCCGGCTTCCACCGCGGCAAAGTCGGTATCCTCGCCATCGTCGGCATTGGCCGACACCGGGGCAATCCAGTAGCGGGTGCGTCCGCGCGGGTCCTTGACGGCTAGCGGCTGCTCCGCCGGGCCGCGATAGCCAAGCCGGGTCACCTTGACGCCCTTGACCTCGTCCCAGGGAAGGTCGGGCACGTTGACGTTGAGCAGCGTACGCGGCGGCAGCGACAGCTGGTCCACAGCGCCGACGAGGCTCGCGGCCACATGGCCGGCGGTGGCAAAGTGATGCTGGCCGCATAGCGACATGGCAATCGCCGACATGCCCAGGTTACGGCCTTCCATGGCGGCGGCGACGGTCCCCGAATAGAGCACGTCATCACCCAGGTTGCCGCCATGGTTGATGCCGGAAATCACCAGGTCTGGCTTTTCGTCCCATACGCCGTTGACGCCCAGGTAGACGCAGTCAGCAGGCGTACCATCCACGCTGTAGAAGCCGCTCTCAAGGGCCGTCATCGCCAGCGGACGCGACAGCGTCAGCGAATTGCTCGCTCCGCTACGGTCACGATCCGGCGCCACCACACGCAAGTTGGCATGCTGGGTGAGCGCATCGTAAAGTGCCTTGAGCCCCGGCGCATGAACACCATCGTCGTTGGATAGCAGCAAACGCCGCATGGAAATCTCCTTAATTGGTTGCGTCCGCGCCGGCGCGCTCGCCACCCTGGTCAGAAGTCGTCAGTAGTTCGCTGACCACCGCCGTGGCGAAGCTGCCGCGCGGCAGGCCGAATGAGAGTACCACGCTCTGGGCGTCCCGGGTCAGCGACGGCTCGCTAAGGCACATGCGTAATGCCCGCTGGCTGCGCTTGACGCCACTCTGTAGCAGGCCTTCGCAGAGGGCCGGATAACGGCTGTGCAGCGCGGCCTCGAACTCGCCCGCCGCCTGCTGACTGGTGCGGCCGACGCCCCACAGCGGGCCGGTCGGGTGCAGGTCGAGCGCGTCGGCGCGAGCACGCAGCGTGTCATCCACCTGATCGACGCTGAACACGCTGTGGGTGCCCTCGAGCATCAGCGTATCGCCGTCAAGGGGCTGATGCCATTGATTTTTCTTGACCCTGTCGCTGAGCAGTTCGTTGAACAGAAAGCTGCGCGCCGTGGACAACAGGATGCCGTGGCGATCATCGCGCTTGCGCCAGCCGCGCGCCAGCAGCGCTTCGGCACGCTGCAGGTTCCGCCCCGACGGCCCGAAGCGCTGCGGCCCCACGTAGTTGGGCACCCCCGCCTGGCAAAGCGCCTGCCAGCGCGTCTCAAAGTCGTCCGCTGCCACCGCCTCGCCGCCGAGCCGCAGCTGAAAACGGTTAAAGCGATGCACGCCACGCTTCAGCTTTCTCGGGTGGCGGGCATGCGCCAGCACCTTCACCCCGCCATCAGCGAGGCCCTTCATCAGGCCCTCGGGGGCTTCCTTGCCCGGCAGGTGCACGCTCAGCCACTGGCGGGTGACGGCGATGCGATCCTTCATCCCCGAATAGCCCACGTCGCGGGGCGACACGCCGCAGCGCTGGCTGAGCAGCTTGACCACCTCAAGCGTCGTCAGGTTGCGCTTTTCAATGTTCAGCCAAAGGTGTTCGCCGTGGCCTTCCGGAGCAAAATCCAGCACCTCATCGACCAGAAAGTCGTCGGGCGTGAGACGAAAATGACCGGGCCTGGGCGGGCCCAGGTCGGCATCCAGGCGGCGCTGCCAATGGGGAAGTTCAAGCATGGGGCGTCTCGAGCGGGCCAAGCAATACGACGGCCTCGGCGGCGATGCCCTCTCCGCGACCGGTAAAGCCGAGCCGTTCCGTGGTGGTCGCCTTGACGTTCACCTGGCCTATTGAGAGTGCCAGGTCCGCCGCGATGGCATCGCGCATGGCGCCTACAAAGGGGGCCAGCTTGGGCGCCTGGGCCATGACCGTCGCGTCGATATTGACGACGTTATACCCTTCCCCACGCACCAACGCCATCACCTGACGCAAGAGGTCACGACTATCCGCGCCCTTCCAGGCCGGGTCGGTGTCGGGAAAGTGATGACCGATATCACCCAGCGCGCAGGCCCCCAGCAGCGCATCGCTTACCGCGTGGAGCAGCACATCGCCGTCGGAGTGGGCAACGAACCCTTGATCAAACGCCACCTTGACCCCGCCGAGCATCAGGTGGTCGCCGGGGCCAAAACGATGTACGTCAAATCCGTGGCCAATTCGCATTACAGGCTCCTTTCGGGTGTATCCCGCTGGGCGGTGAGAATCGCGGCCGCCAGCGCCAGGTCATCAGGGTGGGTCACTTTCAGGTTATCGCGCCGGCCGGGCACCAGCTGGGGAGCTTCGCCCAGTGCTTCCACCGCCGAGGCCTCGTCGGTCAGCAGCGTGCCGCGCCTGCGCGCTTCATCCAGCGCCCGATAAAGCTGGCGATAGCGAAAGCCCTGCGGGGTGAGCGCATGCCATAAGGCTTCCCGGGGCTCGGTATGCAGGCTGGTACCGACGGTACTGGCACGCTTCATGGTATCCGCTACCGGCATCGCCAGCAGGGCGCCCGACGCATGTTGCCGCGTCGCCTGATGGAGCGCCAGCAGATCGTCGCAGGTGACGCATGGCCTGGCGACATCGTGGACCAGCACCAGGTCGTCGTCATCCGCGTCGATGGCATTTAACGCATTGAACACGCTATCCATGCGCTCAACGCCGCCAGTCACGCGCTGCCAGTCGGCGAACGGCACCCACTCGGGTGAGAACCAGCGGTCATCGTCATCCAGGCAGAGCACCAGCCGCGCATCGGGGAAGGCGCTGTGCAAGCGGGCAAGCGTGTGGGCAAGGATCGGGCGGCCCAGCAGCGACAGGTACTGCTTGGGTCTGTCCGCCGCCATGCGGCGCCCCTGCCCCGCGGCGGGCACAACCAACCATAACCGGTTACTCATCGGCAGGCTCCGGCGTGGTCACCATGCTGGCGTTGATGCCGATCAGCTCGTTCTCGATGGCCACGCCCGGCACCCAAAAGAACTGTTCGTCGGTGCGCACCATGCCCATGTCGCTGCGCGCGCGCTCTTCAATCGCATCCAGGCCGTTTTTCAGGTCGGTCACTTCGGCCGCCATCCTGGCGTTGCGCTCGCGCAGGGGCACGTTATCCGCCTCCTGTTCGGCGACGCGCTGCTCGAGTTGCTGAAGGTCGCGCCAGCCGCCCTCGCCAAGCCACAGCTGATATTGCAGTACGCCCAACACCAGCAGCAGCGCGAGTAATAGCCATCTGCGCATGACCGCTCTCCTTTCAGTGACGATTGCCTGGGGTTTTCAAAAAACGGATATGCATAAATTGGCGCGCATTATGCCATCAAGCCGCCCGCCCAGCGAGTTGCTTTCATTTATACGGCAAGGCGCTGAAGGCGGCCTCACGATAGGCCGCCACCTGGCGCCCCTCATCCCGGCAAAAAGTCGCCACCGCATTGGCCAGGCCAGGATGGGCAAGGTAATGCAACGAGCGCACGCGCTGCGGCGCAAACCCGCGCAGCAGTTTGTGTTCGCCCTGGGTGCCTGGGTCAAACAGCGTCAGCCCCTGCTCAAGACACACTTCTATGCCCTGGTAATAGCACGCTTCAAAATGCAGGCAGTCGGCCATGACCTCGCTGCCCCAATAACGCCCGTAAAGCGTGTGGGTACCCTGGAAATACAGCGCCGCCGCCACTGGACGCCCGTCGAGGTGCGCCTGGACCAGCAGCAGCGAGTCGGGCATGTCGCGATAGAGACGCTCAAAGAAGTCCTTGTTCAGATAGGGCGGCCGACCGCGCTCCTGATAGGTAATCGCATAGCAGCGGTAGAAATGCGCAAGCGCGGCGGGGGTGATCTGTTCGCCGGACAAACGCACCATGTCCAGGCCCTGTTCGGCGACCAAGCGGCGCTCGCGTCTGATCATCTTGCGGCGTTTGGAGGTCAGCGAGGCAAGAAAGCCGTCAAAATCGCCGAAGCCTTTGTTACGCCACTGAAACTGAACGCCTTCACGGCTGATCAGTTCCGGGCATTGCACCTGCCAAGCCTCGACCTCGGGCGTGTCGGCAAACAGCAGGTGCCAGCTCGACAACCCCTGGCGCTGGCACTGTGCTTGCCAACCCTGGGCCAGCGCGGCGTAAATCGCTTGCGTATCGCCACCCGTCGCTACCAGGGCGCGCGAGCCGGGCACCGGGGTAAACGGAATCGCGCTGAGCGCTTTGGGATAATAGTCACCCCCGGCGCGCTCAAAGGCATCGGCCCAGCCCCAATCAAACACATACTCGCCGTAGGAATGATGTTTCTCGTAGAGAGGCATGGCGCCGACCAGCTGCGTGCCTTGCCATACGGTCAGATGGCACGGCTGCCAGCCGGTCGCCAGGCTAACCGACCCGCTCGCCTCCAGCGCATGGAGAAAAGCGTGGCGCAGGAAAGGCTGATCCGGGTCTACTAGCGCGTCCCACTGGCTGACCGATACGGCTTCCATGGTGGATATCACCGCCACCGATAGCGAAGCTGGCATGGCATCTCCCGAACATTGGGTTAATTAAACTACTCTACACTATGCTGGCCCGTTACCCTTCTACGCTAGGGACCATCAAGGAGACGCCATGACCCGCCACTTGAACGCCTGCCTCAAGACCCAGCGTCTCGCCTGCCGCCAGTCGCCGACGCCTTCGCTTGGCGAGCGACGCGCACTGCTTGCCCAGTTGGCGTTGATGACCAAGCGCCACCGGTACGCCATCACGGAAGCCATACAGGCTGATTTTGGTCAGCGCAGCGATGTCGAAATCCAGCTTGCCGACATTCAGCCGGTGCTTGAGGCGGTGCGTTACGCACGCCGGCATCTGTGGCACTGGATGCGACCCTGGCGAGTCAGCGTCCCCTGGCGGCTACTGCCCGGGCGAGCACGCATTGCCCCCCAGCCGCTTGGCGTGGTGGGTATTATCGCCCCCTGGAACTACCCGTGGAGCCTTGCGTTGGTACCGGCGGTGGACGCCATCGCGGCGGGCAACCGCGTCATGCTCAAGCCCAGCGAGCTCACTCCGCACACCAGTGCATTGCTTGCCCGCCTGGTGACGCAATACTTCAGCCCCCAGACGCTATGCGTGATTGAGGGCGACGCCACGACAGGCCAGGCATTCAGCGCCCTGCCGTTCGATCATTTGCTGTTTACCGGCTCGACCGCCGTGGGCCGACAAGTCGCCGTGGCCGCCGCCCATAACCTGACGCCCACCACCCTGGAGCTGGGGGGCAAGAGCCCGGCGTTCGTGGCCGGCGACGCCGATTTCGCCCGCGCCGCCGAGGCGATCATTTTCGGCAAGGCCATGAATGGTGGGCAAACCTGCATTGCCCCCGACTATGTGTTGGTCGAAAGCCGTCATATCGATGCCTTTACCAGCGCCCTGAGCCGGGCCATTTTGAAACAGCGCCCCTCGGCGCAGGATGCCACCCACCCGCTCAACGAGGCCCACCGCGAGCGCAGCGACGCCATGCTCGCCGAGGCACGCAATCACGGCTGCCGGATCATCGACCATGGCAGCCACGCGCCCGCGCTGGTCATTGATCCCAACCAGGGGCTTGCGGTGATGCGCGATGAAATCTTCGGCCGTTGCCTGCCGGTCATCAGCGTCAAGGACACTAACCACGCCCTTGCGTTTGTCGCCGAGCGGCCGCATCCGCTGGCAATCTACGTATTCACTCATCAGCGCGAGCAACAGCGTCAATGGCAGCGTGAAAGCCAGTCCGGTGCGTTGGTATTCAATACCACGCTGTTACACCACGCCGTTCCGGGGCTACCCTTCGGCGGCGTGGGGGCCAGCGGTCACGGCGCCTACCACGGTCGGCATGGTTTCAATCGTTTCAGTCACTTACGTGGCGAGTTCCATCAGCCAAAGCGCTCGCCCACCACCCTGCTCTACCCCCCGTATCGACGCTGGCTGCTGAAAGTGCTGCGCCTGGGTTAAGCAATCCTGCGTTCGGCCGATATAGATAAATCAGACGTTTTATCGCGGAGCGGTCATGCCAGCGCCAGTCCCCCCCAATAACGAGCCACTGCGACTTGCTGCGGTGCATGCATTATATGTGCTGGACACGCCCGCCGAGGAAGCCTTTGACCGGCTGGCACAGCTCGCCCGGGAGCTGTTTGGCGTCCCCATTGCGCTGATCACCCTGCTCGATGAACAGCGCCAGTGGTTCAAGTCGAACCTTGGCTTCAACGCCCGCCAAACCCAGCGTGACATCGCGTTCTGTGGCCATACGATTGCCGCCGATGGACCGTTGGTCGTCCCCGACACGCGTCTTGACGGCCGCTTTCAGGATAATCCGCTGGTCGATGAAACGCCGCACATCCGCTTTTATGCGGGCTATCCGCTGCGCCCTCATGATCAGTTGGCCGTGGGCACCCTATGCCTGCTCGACCACCAGCCCCGCGAGTTCAGCGAGCGCGACCTGGGGCTTTTGAAAAGCCTCGCGGGCCAGGTGGAAGAGCTGCTTCGCCAACACAAGATGCGGTATGCGCTGGCGCAAACCACCCGCCGCTATGAAGCACTGTTCAACGAGAGCGCCACCGGCATCGTGCGGATCAACCGCGACGGCACGGTGCTCGGCATCAACCCCTTCGCCTTGGCCCTGTTGGGCTACACCCGAGAAGAAGTGCTCGGCCGCAACGTGGCGATGCTGACACCCCCTGACCTGCACGATCAGCACGATACCTTCATTGCCCGTTTTTTAGACGGCGGGCGCCCCAAGGTGATCGGTCACGGCCGCGAAGTCGAGGCGCAGCACAAGGCAGGCCACCGCGTGCCCGTGCACCTGGCGGTTAACGCCATCGACGATGAGCATCACCAGGTGGCAGAGTTTATCGGCATCCTGACCGACTTGAGCGAGATCCACGCCGCCAACCAGCGCACCCAAAAAGAACAAAACCTGCTCAAGGTGCTGCATCAAGGTATTACCGACTATCCGGCGCTCATGTCCGGCGAGCAGCTGTGGACGTTTTTAACAGAAGCCCTGAGCGAGCTCACCGACAGCGAATACGCCATGATTGGCGAGGTGCTTTACAGCAACAGCAGCAATGCGCTGAAGCTTCATGCCATTAAAGGTCCTTTGTGGAGCCCCGAATCGCGTCATCATATAGAGCAACTGCTCAGCGGCGACATTGTGCTCAAGAACCCTAACTCTTTGTTGGGCCGCGTCTTTGCCCGGGGTGAAGTGGTCATCGACAACGATGTTAATGGGTATACCCAGCGCAGCGAGTTCCCACTGGGACAAGTGCAGTTTGATAACTACCTGGGCGTGCCGATTTTCAGCCAAGGGCAACTGATCGGCATGTTCGCCATCGCCAACAGCCGCCAGCCGCTGAATCAGGCCCTGCTGGACTGGCTTCAGCCTTTCACCGATACCTGCGTGCTGCTGATCAACCTGTATCGACAGATGGCCGAGCGCGAGCAGGTCATGCAGGACCTGGCGGCGGCCCGCGATCAGGCGGAACATGCCAATCAGGCCAAGAGCGACTTTCTGTCGTCGATGAGCCACGAGTTGCGTACCCCGCTGAATGCCATCCTGGGCTTTGCCCAGCTGCTTGCCAGCAATACGCGAACGCCGCTCAACGCCAAGCAGCAGCGACAGGTCCGCCAGATCGAAAAGGGCGGTCAGCACCTGCTCAGCCTGATCAACGACGTGTTGGATCTGGCCAAGATCGAGGCCCGCCAGCTGTCGCTTTCCATTGAAGCCATTTCGCTTGCCAGCGTGTTCGACGATGCCTGCAGCACGCTGGAGGCTAACGCCGATGCCGCGGGTATTACCCTGACCTGCACACCCCCCGACGCCTGCTGGCGGGCCCAAGCCGATTACACGCGCACCAAGCAGATCCTGCTTAACCTGCTGTCCAACGCCATTAAATATAACGTCGCCCATGGCAGCATCGAGGTCAGCGCCGAGCACCAGCAGGAGCAGATCATGATTCGCGTGCGAGATACGGGGCCCGGCGTCGAAAGCGCCCGCCTCGATGAGCTGTTCGAGCCGTTTAACCGGCTCGACGCCGAGGACAGCCCCGTGGAGGGAACCGGTATCGGTCTGTCCATCACCCGCGAGCTGGTCGAACAGATGCACGGCCAGATCGGGGTCGACAGTCAGCCGGGCCAGGGCGCCACGTTCTGGTTCACGCTGCCGTTGGCGATGCCGGCCGCCGCGCCATCGCCACGCGAACTTCAGCCCGACGCCTCGGCAGCGGCGCCGTCATCGCGCACGCTGCTGTATATTGAGGACAACCCCGCCAATCAGCGTCTGATGGAAGACATCGTCGACGCGATGGACGGTATTACCCTGCGCACCGCGTTAAGCGCCGAGCTTGGCTTGGACATGCTGCAGGCCGAGATGCCCGCCGTGGTGTTGATGGACCTGCACCTGCCCGGCATGAGCGGCTATGAAGCGCTGACGCGCCTGCGCCGGGAGCCGCGCTACCAGACGCTTAAAGTGATCGCCCTCTCGGCCAATGCTCTGCCCCGCGACATCAGAAAGGGCCTCAACGCCGGCTTCGATGGCTATCTGACCAAACCGATCGATATTGCACAGCTTTCCGACACCCTTCACCATTTGCTGGGAGCGCCCACCAGGCAGGAGCCATGAAATTCCATTACAAACACGTATTGGTTGTTGACGACCACCCGGTCAATATCGAGCTGATGCTCGACTTGCTCAATGACCACGGCTTTGAAAATTGCCACGGCATCAGCGACCCCCGCGACGTGCTGGGCTACTGCCAGCAGCAGCGGCCCGACCTGCTGCTGCTGGATATCCGCATGCCACACCTGGATGGCTACGCGGTCATCGAACAGCTCAATGACGCCTTTGGCCGCCAGGCACCGCCAATTATCGTCCTGACCGCGCAAATCGATAACGACACCAAGCAACGTTCACTGGCCCTGGGCGTGCGCGATTTCGTCACCAAGCCGTTTCAGCACGATGAGGTATTACAGCGCATTCACAACGTGCTGAGCGTCGAGCACCGTTTCCGCATTCGCGACCAGCAGGCCGATTCGCTCGAGCGCATGGTGAACAAGCGCACCCGGGAGCTTAATCGTCAGTCGCGTACCGACCCGATCACCCAGTTACCCAACCGGCGCGGACTCAGCCAGACGCTCAGCGAGGCGGCCGCACTGCGCAAAGCCACGGGGCTACTGTTTATCGCCCTGGACCGCCTGGACGATGTCATTCGGCTGCATGGCTACCGGGTCGCCGAGCGACTCCTCCGCCACATTGCCCAGCGCCTTGACGATTGCCTGAGTGAGGCCGACACCCTGGGCTTGTGGGGCGGCAGCGAGCTACTGGTGATCAGCGATAGCGATGACAGCGGTGAGCTGCTGACGCTGGCCCACCGGTTGATGGCCGTATTCGAGCACGACCAGCAATTGGATGACCTGCTGCTGCCACTGGCGGCACGGATCGGCATCAGCCGCTCACCGGGCGCGTTTGATACCGAACGACTGGTACACATGGCCGCCCTGGCACTGCCACCCCATCAAAGCTTTGCGGTGCAGTGCTACAGCGAAAACCTCGAAGCCCAGCAACGCCATCGGCTGCACGTCCAGCAGGCGCTGCGCGGTGCGACCGAGCGGGGTGAAATGTCGCTCGCCTTTCAGCCCAAACTATCGCTGATGGATCAGCGCATCGTCGGCGCTGAAGCACTGCTGCGCTGGCATCACCCCGAGCTTGGGCAGATTTCACCGGGCATGTTCATTCCGCTGGCCGAAGCCAGCGGGGATATTTTCGCGATTGGCGAGTGGGTGATGGAAGAAGCCATGCGCACCATCACCCACTGGCGCGAACAGCAGGTGCTGGGCAATAACTTCCACGTGGCGGTTAACGTGGCGGCTCGCCAGCTGGCACGCCGGGATTTCGCCGACGGCCTGTTGCACCAGCTGGCTGCGCGCCAGATTCCCACCCACTTTTTCGCCATCGAAGTCACCGAATCCGGCTTGATGGGCGACATGCAGAACGCCCGTCAGCAGCTGGCGCGGCTCAGCCAGGCGAATATCGCCGTCGCCATTGACGATTTTGGCACCGGCCATTCCTCGTTGGCGTATATTAAGACGCTGCCGTTTTCGACGCTGAAGATCGATCGCGCCTTCGTGATGGACCTGGAAGAAAGCGATGTGGACCGCCAACTGGCGCGCACCATTACCCAGCTTGCGCATAGTGTAGGCTGTGATGTGGTGGCGGAAGGTATTGAAACCTGGGCCCAGGCCCAGTACTTACGCCGTATTGGCTGTGAAATCGCCCAGGGCTACTATTACTCACGCCCGCTACCGGCCGACGACTTTATTGATTGGTGCGATCATTGGCAGTCGCACTTGCCACCTAATGCCACGGAGACCGCTTAATGGCTCACGATTTGCTAGACCGGATACGCGAACGCCTGGAAGACCTCAATCGCTCGGAGCGTAAAGTCGCCAACGTGATTATCGACGACCCGGCGGCCGCCACCAGCCTCAGCATCGCCAGCCTGGCTCAAGCGGCAAGCGTCAGCGAGCCGACGGTAAACCGTTTTTGCCGTAACTTTGGTGCCAAAGGCTATCCGGATTTCAAAATCAAGCTGGCCCAGAGCCTGGCCGGCGGAACGCCCTACGTGACGCGCGCGGTCGAGCCCGGCGATACCGCTACCCAGTACACCCAGAAGATTTTCGGCGCCACCATTGCGGCACTCGACGAAGCCCAGCGCGAAGTTGACATGGGCGCCGTGGAGCGCATGGTGGACTACCTGACCCAGGCCAAGCAGATCCACTTCTTCGGCCTGGGCGCCTCGGGCGCGGTGGCGCAGGACGCCCAGCACAAGTTCTTCCGCTTTAACCTGCCAGTCATGGTGCACATCGATGTGCTGATGCAGCGCATGGTGGCAGCGGCCTGCCACACCGGCGATGTGGTGGTGATCATTTCCTATACCGGGCGCACCCGCGAGCTGGTCGACATTGCCCGCGTGGCCCGCGAAGCAGGTGCAGTGGTACTGGGCATTACCGCCCCGAATTCACCGCTGGCCCAGGAATGCACCGCCACCCTGGAAGTCGCTACACCGGAAGACACCGACCATTACATGCCGATGACGTCACGGGTGATTCAGCTGACGCTGATCGACGCCCTGGCCACCGGTGTTACGCTCAGGCGCGGCGAGGATTTTCTGCCGCACCTCAAAAAGATCAAGGATAGCCTGCGCGAAACACGCTTTCCTGTGAACAAGATCACCTAGCGGTTCAGGACGCTCAGCGGCTCACGGCAGCGGACACCGTAATCTCGACCTTTAGCTCGTCCGCCGGCATCGGCGCGCACACGCAGGTGCGTGCCGGGGCGTGGCCTTCCGGCACCCAGGCATCCCAAACGGCATTCATGGCCGCGAAGTCGCCGCCGTCCTTGAGATAAATCGTCGCGGTCAGCAACTGCTCGCGGGAGGAGCCGATTTCGGCCAGCAGCGCATCGACGCGCGCCAGCATGCTGTGAGTCTGCTGGGTAATATCGCCCTCGCGGGCGTCAGGCCCGGCCACCTGGCCGCATAGATGCGCGACTCCCTGGTGGATAACCGCACGGCTCATGCGGGCCTTGGTATCGTGGCGTTGAATCGTCATGGGTTGCCTCTTTGGCTTGAATCATGGGTGATTGGGTGGCCAAAAATACCATGTCGACCGGGCCGGCACTATTCGGCGCAGTCGATGCACTTGAGCACCAGCGGGTCGCTTTCCAGGCGCTTGACGTTGATCCACTCGCCGCACTCGATGCATTCGCCGAACACCCCTTGCTCAAGACGTTGCAGGGCACCGGCGATGCGCGTCACGTTCAACTGACGGCGCTGCTCTTCGGCCTTGGCCATCGCCTGGCCCTGCAGGGCGTCCATTCTTGACAGGCGGCCGACCGAGGTTTGGTCGAGGGTCACGGTATCCCGAGCCCCGGCGCTGCCAGCGCTCTCGTCGAGTAGCGTTTCACGCAGGGTCAACAACTGCGTCTTCATGGCCGCTGCGTCGATGTCTGGATGGTTCATCACCGTCTCCTTATGATCTGCTGTTACACTTAGCAGGATTACTATCTTTTGGGCGTCGCTCTCCACCTGCTTGTTTCGCAAAGGATACTGCATCATGGGCTACCGCACCCTGCTGCGCGACCACCGCAGCGTATTGAGTATCGCTTTTTTGGCGATGTTCAGCTCAAGCCTGGGACAAAGTTTTTTTGTGGGGTTATTTCAGGCACCGCTGGCCGATCATTGGCAACTGAGCGCTGGCCAGTTTGGTACGGCGTATACCGTGGTCACACTGGCGGCGGGATTTTTCATGCTCCGTTATGGCCCTTCTATCGACTGGATTGCCCCCCGCCGGTTTGCAATAACGGTACTACTTGCCCTGCTCGCCGGCGTGGCGCTAATGACGCTGTCACCCTGGTGGTGGCTGGGTGTGCTGGGTCTCGGCCTGGTGCGTTTGTGCGGGCAAGGCATGCTGACGCACCTCGGCAACACCCTTGCCGCCCGTGAGTTCACCACGCTGCGCGGACGAGCCATGGGGCTGGCCAGCCTGGGAATCCCGCTCGGCGAAGCGCTGCTTCCACCGCTGGTCGCCGCGACCCTGGTATGGCTCAGTTGGCAGTCCTTCTGGTGGCTGCTGTGTGCACTACTCGGCTTGCCGTGGCTGTGGCTACTCAACCGGGCGCCGTGGTCCACCGCGCCGGGCAACAAACCCGTCGCCCGCGACCCAAAGGGGCCAAGGCCTTTTCGCGAGCCGCGCTTCTGGGCCTTGCTGCCGCTGCTCATGTCGCTGCCGATTACCATGACGGGGCTGTTCATTTATCAGGCCCAACTGACCGATGCCCTGGACAGCTCACTGGGCGTCTACGCGCTGGCGCTGGCCGGCATGGGGGTCGCCAAGCTACCGGGGGCGCTGCTCGGCGGCCGCTGGATCGACAAAATCGGCCCGGTACGCCTGGCACGCGTCTACCTGCTGCCTTACGCCAGCGCCATGCTGTTTGCCACCCTCCTCGGCGGAGACGCCAGCGTTTGGGCATTGATGGTCGGCGGTGGCCTGGCCATGGGCGCCCAAGAGCTGATTGCGTCGGGGCTGCTGATCAAGCTGTGGGGTATCGAGCATTTGGGTCGCGTACGCTCTGCGCTCAGCGCCGCCATGGTATTTTCCACGGGTATCGCCCCCGCCGCCATCGGGCTTGCGCTCAGCGCGGGCATAGCGTTTCCGGCCATCCTTGCGACGATGCTGGCGTTTATCGTCGCCGCCTGGTGCCTGGCCCAGCGTGTTTTGCAGCTGGCCAGCCGAGCCGCATAACGCTAGCGCAGGATCAGCACCGGCAGTTGGGCTTTACGTAACATCGCGGTCGTGGTGCTGCCCACCAGCAGGTGGCGGATACGCGAATGGCCGTAGGCCCCCATCACCAGCATATCGATGGCGTGTTCATCCTTGTAGGCGCGTAGCGTTTCTTCAACGTCGCCCGCCCGAATCGCACCTTCGGCGGTGTGTCCGGCCGTTTCAAGGGTGCTCAGCGCCCACTCCAACTGCGAGCGATGCTCGGCGGTTTCCGCACCCACAATCACCACATGGCAGGTCACGCCATTAAACAACGGACTCTTGGCCAGCATCTCTATGCCTTTACGCGCCGTCTTGCTGCCGTCGAAAGCCATCATCACCGTTTCGGGAAGGGTAAAGGTCTTGGGCACCATGAGAATCGGGCGATGCATTTCACGCACCACGCGCTCGAGGTTCGAGCCCAGATGCCCGCTGGCCTGGTGCGCTGTTTCACCGCGCTTGCCGACCACCAGCAGCCGCACGTCATTTTCCTGCTCCACCAGCGTTTCCACCAGCGTGCCGTTGCGCTGCATGGTTTCCGGCGCCTCGATACCCGCGTGCAGGGCGCGCTGCTTGGCGTCGTCCAGCAGTAGCCGACCTTGCTCGCGGGCCAGCTTGGCATGCTGCTCCTCGATATCGGATAGCTTTTCGAGCAGATGCTCGCGGGTGCCGAGGCCCAGATTGCCGGTCAGGTCAGGCTCCGAGGTCTGCGGGTGATTATCGATGACATGGATAAACGCCAGCGGGGCATCAAGGCGCTTGGCGGCCCATACCGCATAGTCACAGACCCCAGTGGAAAACTGTGAGCTATCAACGGCCGCTAGTACGTGGTCGGTCATGGCGTGCGTCTCCTTAAACGGCGAGTCGAGGTGATTGTTGTTATTCACATTCCTTTCTACACGAAGTCATTCACCGACGACAGCACCCCAACGCTTACCCATGATAAGCTTGATGACCATCAGGTCGCGCGGGCAAGGGGAACATTCGTGGGGATTGGCTTGGCAAGCATTGCGCTGGTAGCCGTGGGCGGAGCAATTGGCGGCATGACGCGCGTTGGCATTTCCCAGCTCGCCGCCCGATGGCTAGGCAACGCCTTTCCCTGGGGCACCCTGGCGGTCAACTTGCTGGGGTCTTTTGCACTTGGCTGGCTGGCGGCAACGCTCACGACTGACAGCGTCCCGCCGACGGGCAGCTACTGGCTGATGATCGCCGTAGGGCTGCTTGGTGGTTTTACCACGGTTTCGTCATTCAGCCTGCAGACCCTGGGCTTGTGGGAAAGCGGCAAGGGCGGCAAGGCGCTGGCCAATATCATCACCACCGTCATGTTTGGGGTTGCCGCCCTCGTCGTCGGCGCCTGGCTGGGAGGTGGGCTGTGAAAACCCTCACCACCTACGCCGCGGTGGGCATCGGCAGCGGGCTTGGCAGTGCGCTGCGCTATGTGATCTCGTTATCGATGATCGAGGCGTTTGGCAACGTCTTTCCCTGGGGAACCCTGCTGGTCAACGTGGCAGGTTCCTGGCTGATCGGCTGGCTTGCAGCGCGTATTGCCAAGGCCCCGGAAGCGCGCTTGGCAAGCTGGCAGCCTTTCCTGATCGCCGGCTTTTGCGGTGGCTTCACCACCTTTTCCCTGTTCAGTCTGGAAGTCGTCATGCTTGCGCAGACCCATACGGCGTTGGCGTTGGCATATACCCTCGGCAGCCTGCCGCTGTGGCTTGCAGCGGTCTGGCTAGGCCAGCGCTGTTGTGCTATCGGTCGTTAAGTATATCGCCTGTGCGCCACACTCGACGGTTACCGGGTCGGCGGCGGCTTAATCAGCCGCGGCACCCAGGTCAGGTAAACCACCATGCCCAATAGCTCGATGAGCGACTGCATGACAATGACCACCGCCGCCGCGGCCCAGATATCCGGCAGCGCCATTGCCAGAGGCAGCACCACAAAGGAGTTACGGGTGCCCAGGCTGAAGGCCAGTGTCCGGCCGGAGGCTACGGGTAGCTTGACCAGTCGGTACAGCACCCTGGCGACCACGGCGGCGGCGAGCAGGTAAATGACAAAGATCGCCGCTACCCGCCACAGGGTTTCGCGCGTTTCCATGATGACGTGTACTTGCGAGGCGGCAATCAGAAACACCACCGCCGTCAGCAGCGGCACGGGCAACCAGCCCATGAGGCTGACGCCTCGCTCTATCACCGCGTATCGCTCGGCGCCTTTTTCAGTCAGCCAGGCAAGCAGCAACGGGGTCACAATGAGCCCGGCAAAGGCGGGCAATAATTCACTGAATAGCTGGGACGCGACCAGCTGTTCGCCCATCATCAGCGTGACATACAGCGGCAACAGCAAGATCTGCAGCAACAGCAATACCGGCGTGGCGGCAATCGCCCGGGCGCCATCGCCCTGCCCCAGGTGCGTAAAGCTGATAAACCAGTCGGTGCAGGGCACCAGCAACACCAGCTGGACGCCGAGCATCAGGCTGGTTTCCAGCGCAAACAATGTCACCAGCCCCCACACGACCAGTGGCATCACCACGAAGTTGCCTGCGATCAGGGCGCCAAGAAAGCGGCGATCATTGAGCGCCTGGGAAATATGCAGCAGCGGCACCTGGGTGAAGGTGGCATACAGCAGGGCACCGAGTAACGGCCAGAGCGCTGTCTCCCAGGCGTGGAGCGCGTCCCAACGCGCTCCCATTCCGATGCCTGCCAAAATAGCCGCCAGATAGCACCCAACCTGATACTTCTCCAGCGTTTCTCGCATTCAGCCATCCGCTCGTGCTAGATAAAAATGTAGTTCCTAAACTAACACGGCAGCAGCGGGTGATGGCTCAGCTCACACGTTCATAGCCTCCCACAACGCCTTTTTTGCTCAGCACGAATTGCCAAAGCTGGAGCTCGCGCGCGCGGAAGGCGCCAGCGCAGCTAAGCAGGTAGTAGCGCCACATGCGGTAGAAGGTCTCATCAAAACGGTCGCGAAACTCGGTCCAGTTCGCTTCGAAGTTGGCGTGCCAGGCCATCAGGGTCTTGTCGTAATCAGCGCCGAAGTTATGCACGTCTTCAACGATAAATAGCGCTTCTGCCGCATCGTTGACTTGCCCCATGACCGGCAGCTCACCATTTGGAAAAATATACTTGTCGATCCACGGATCGCATGCCGTGGCGTGTAGGTTTTTACCTATAGTGTGAAGTAGAAACAGGCCATCGTCTTTCAGACAGCGGCTCGCTACGTCCATGAACTCACGATAGTTTTTATGCCCGACGTGTTCAAACATGCCAATACTGACAATGCGATCAAACTGCTCGGTTTCGTCCCGGTAGTCCCGCAGACGAAATTCGACGGGCAGACCGCTTCTCATCAGCCGCGTGCCAAACTCCGCCTGCTCTTTGGAAATGGTCAGGCCAACGCACTCGACGCCGTAATGCTCGGCGGCGTACGCCATAAAGCTGCCCCAACCGCAGCCAATATCCAGCACCCGCATGCCGGGCTGCAAGCCCAGTTTACGGCAGATGAGATCGAGCTTGGCTTCCTGGGCGTCGTCCAGACTGTCAACGTCTTTCCAGTACCCGCAGGTGTAGGTCATACGCTTGTCGAGCATGGCAGCGTAGAACTCATTGCCCAGATCGTAGTGTTTTTCGCCCACTTCCCAGGCGCGCTTGGCGCTTTGGCGGTTAACCAACTTGGCACGTAGTGAATGATAGACAAGCTGCGTCGGTCTGATCCGTTGGTGGAGCTGGGCGCGCATCAGACGATAAAAGAACTGGTCCAGCGACTTGGCGTCCCAATCGCCATTCATATAACTTTCGCCAAGCCCTAGGTTGCCTCGCGAAAGGGCGCTATCAATAACGCCTGGCGCCTTCAGTTGAATATCCCACGGCCGGTGGCCGTTGATCGCAATATCCGCCTGTTTCAACAAATCAGCAACGAAGCGATGGGACGATGAGCGTTCGTCAAAGACGGTACGTTGCGTGTCGAGCGTTGATAAATTCAAGGTAACACCCCGCCTATGCCCGTGAGTGAACAGGTAACACCTTTCCCCTAAGCATAGAACCAACTTCGCCGTTTGGTGAAATCGGCCGCCTTCTTTACATCTAAGGCAAAAAAAAGCCAGCCCCTCAGGGCCGGCTTGAGCTGCGCTTAGCGCAATATGAGCACGGGAATGGTGCTCTTGCGCAGCATGTCGGTGGTCGTACTGCCCACCAGCAGATGGCGAATGCGCGAGTGACCGTAGGCCCCCATCACCATCATGTCGATATGATGGTCTTTGGCATAGCCATGCAGCGTGGCTTCCACTTCACCGGCGCGAATGGCCCCTTCGGCCTCGTGGCCGGCCTCGCGTAGCGTGGAAAGCGCCCACTCGAGCTGCGAGCTGTTTTCGCCGGTATCGGCGCCGACGATGACCACGTGGCAGGCAATGCGGCTGAACAGCGGGCTCTTGGCGAGCATTTCAATGCCCTTACGCGCCGTCTTGCTGCCGTCGAACGCCATCATGACCTTTTCCGGGGTTTTGAAGCCGCCTCGCGGCACCATCAGAATCGGCCGGTGCATTTCGCGTACCACGCGCTCAAGGTTTGAGCCCAGGTGGCCGCTGGCCTGGTCGGCGGTTTCGCCGCGCTTGCCCATGACCAGCAGACGCACATCGTTTTCAAGCTCTACCAGGGTTTCCACCAGGGTGCCGTTGCGCTGGCGGGTAGCGGGGTCGGCGATGCCGTCTTCAACGGCACGCGCTTTGGCCGCCTCGAGCATCAACTTGCCCTGCTCGCGGTTGATCTTAGCCCGCTGCTCGTCAAGGTCGGAAAGCTCTTCCATGAGCTTTTCCCGCGCGCCTAGACGCAGGCTCCCTGACAAATTGGCGTCTTCGCTGGTTTGCGGATGGTTGTCCACCACGTGGACGAACACCAGCGGCGCGTTCAGCGCCTGGCTGGCCCAGGCGGCGTAATCGCAGACGCTTTCGGAAAACGACGAGCCATCGATCGCGGCTAACACTTGACCGGACATCGTGAATTGATCAGACATTGTGCACTCCTTGCCTTGTTAGTGGCCGCCCATGAGTTTTTCCACCGCCACGGGGTCGTCGTGTACGGCGTAACGATCGACCACGGTGGCGCTCGCCTCGTTGAGGCCGATCAGCTCAACCTCAGTGCCTTCACGGCGGAATTTGATCACCACCCGATCCAGCGCTTGCACGGCGGTGATATCCCAGAAGTGGGCCCGCGAGAGATTGATGGTGACCTTGTCGATGCTTTCCTTGAAATCAAACGCTTCGATAAAGCGCTCGGAGGAGGCAAAGAACACCTGGCCCACGACCTGGTATTCGCGCTCGCTGCCCGGCGTTACTTCCTTCGAGCCGATGTACATGATGTTGCCGACCTTGTTGGCGAAGAACATCGCCGCCAGCAGCACGCCCACGAAGACGCCAATCGCCAGGTTGTGGGTGCCCACGGTGACCGCCACGGTCGCCACCATCACAATATTGGTGCTCATCGGGTGTTTCTTGAGGTCGCGAATCGACTCCCAGCTGAAGGTACCCACGGCCACCATGATCATGACCGCGACCAGCGCCGCCATGGGGATCTGCGAGACCCAGTCAGCGAGAAACACCACCATGAACAGCAGCGCAATGCCGGCAATCAGGGTCGAGGTGCGCCGACGACCGCCGGATTTAATGTTGATCACCGACTGGCCGATCATTGCACAACCCGCCATGCCGCCGATCAGGCCCGAGCCGATATTAGCAATGCCCTGGCCTTTACACTCGCGGTTTTTATCGCTCTTGGTATCGGTCAAATCATCGATGATCGTTGCGGTCATCATTGATTCCAGCAGGCCCACCACGGTAAGCATCAGCGAGTACGGCAGGATGATCATCAGGGTTTCAAGATTCAGTGGCACGTCTGGCCACAGGAAGATAGGCAGGCTATCGGGGAGTTCGCCCATATCGCCCACGCTGCGAATCTCCATGCCCGTCATCATGTAGACCACCGTCAGCACGACGATGCACACCAGCGGGGAAGGAATCGTTTTACCCAGCACCGGCACATAGGGGAAGCCGTAGATGATCGCCAGACCTGCCGCCGTCATGGCGTAAACGTGCCAGGTAACATCGGTCAGCTCCGGCAACTGGGCCATGAAAATAAGAATGGCCAAGGCGTTTACAAACCCCGTGACCACCGAGCGCGAGACAAAGCGCATCAGGTCGGCAAGCCTCAGGTAGCCGGCGACGATCTGCAGCACGCCGGTCAACAGCGTGGCAGCCAGCAGATACTCAAGGCCGTGCTCCTTGACCAGGGTGATCATCAGCAGCGCCATGGCCCCCGTCGCGGCCGAAATCATGCCCGAGCGACCGCCGGTGAAGGCAATAATCACACAGATCGCAAAGGAGGCGTAAAGGCCGACCTTGGGGTCGACCCCCGCAATGATGGAGAACGCGATCGCCTCGGGAATCAGGGCGAGCGCCACCACGATACCCGCCAGGGTGTCGCCCTTGAGGTTCGAGAGCCAAGACTGTTTAAATTTTTCGTACATGCGGGGGTCCATAGTTAAGGGTTAACGACAGGCCGCAAGCGTAGGGCGTAAAACGCCCGACAGCGGCACGTGAAGCGCTTGGGTCATACAAGATGGTGCTTGAGAGATCGACGTACGGTGACGTCAGGGCATAGCAAAGGCGGTATGCAAGGATACCGTCAGGCGATGACAGCCGGGTGAAGGCGTCATGCACAGCAATAGGAGGGGAAACCTAGGGTGGAGTCATCAGCCCTGAGGTGGCAAATGCCGGTAACATCATAAAAAAGGTCACTGTGTAATCAACACGGATTCGTCAATGCGCCTGCCCTGAACGATAAAGACGGCGGCAGAAGGCGCAAGATTCTAACAGTAATTTTACCACGCTGCACCCGGCCATCGCCGTTGACGTTCCTTGACAATGGTCAGGAAGGCGCCATGTTCGACGACCGCAGGGTGCCCAAGCCCACCACTTTGGCGTACCATTGCAGCGCAAATATCGACTGATCGAGTCCCAACTTTCCACGTTGAAGCGGCAACCCCCGCCGAGAAGAGGAGCAGTAGATGAGCCATTCCATAGCAGTGATCAAAGGCGACGGTATCGGCCCCGAAATCATGGACGCCACGCTACGCGTGCTGGATGCCCTGGATTGCGGTTTGGAGTACGAATTTATCGACGCAGGCCTGGGGGCGCTGGAAAAACACGGCACGCTGATTCCCCAGGAATCGCTGGACGCCATCGAAAAGCATGGCATCGCGCTCAAAGGCCCGCTCACTACGCCGATCGGCAAAGGCTTCTCTTCCATCAACGTGCAGCTTCGCCGTCACTTTGACCTCTACGCCAATGTGCGCCCGGCCATCAGCTTCCCTGGCACGCGTTCGCGCTACGACGACATCGATATGATCACCGTGCGCGAAAACACCGAAGGGGCCTACCTCGCCGATGGTCAGGAATATACCGATGATGGCAACACGGCGCTGTCGGTCATCAAGGTGACGCGCAAGGGCTCCGAGCGCATCGTGCGCTACGCCTTTGAACTGGCGCGCAGCCAGGGCCGCAAGAAGGTCACGGCGGTACACAAGGCCAACATCATCAAGACCAGCTCGGGGCTGTTTCTGGATATCGCCCGGGAAATCGCCGAGGAATATCCGGAAATCGAATTCCAGGAAATGATCGTCGATAACGCCTGCATGCAGCTGGTGATGAACCCGCACCAGTTCGACGTGGTGGTGACCACCAACCTGTTCGGCGATATCCTCTCCGACCTGTGTGCGGGCTTGGTGGGCGGCCTTGGCCTGGCGCCGGGCGCCAACATCGGCGAGAAAGCGGCGATTTTTGAAGCGGTACACGGCTCGGCGCCGGACATTGCCGGCAAGAAAATCGCCAACCCGTGCGCCCTGCTGCTTGCCGCGGCGCAAATGCTCGACCACCTTGGCATGCCCGAGAAAGGCACTGCCATCCGTCAGGGGATCCGTACCGTGCTGGAAACACGCAACGACATGGTCACCCCGGACATGGGCGGCACCGGTAACACCGATTCCTTCGCAGAGGCGCTGGTCGAGTACGTCGGCCGGTAACACGCTGGGCCGCTCGATCACGACCTTGCTACCTGGCCGCCCGCGGGCGGCCAGTACTTTACGCCATGCTCCGTTTGATTAACGGAACCGGTAGCCGAGCAGACGCATCGCATTGAGCGTCACCAGCACGGTGGCACCGGTGTCCGCCATGACCGCCACCCACATTCCGGTCACGCCTAACAGCGTCGACACCAGAAATATCGCCTTGAAGCCCAGCGCCAGCACCACATTGGTCTTGACGTTGCGTAGCGTGGCTCGCGATAGCCCGATCAGCTCGGCGACACCCATCACGCGATTCTTGAGCAGCGCCGCATCGGCGGTTTCAAGCGCCACGTCGGTACCACCGCCCATGGCGATCCCCACGTCGGCGGCCGCCAGCGCCGGGGCATCGTTGATACCATCACCCACTTTTCCTACGGGCCCCAGACCCTGCGCCTGCCAGTCCCGCACCCGCTGGGCCTTGTCCTCGGGCATCAGCTCGCCTTCGGCGTCAATACCCAGCTGCTTACCCATCGCGGCCACCGTGCGGGCGTTGTCGCCGCTGAGCATCACCACGCTAACCCCCAGGCGGTTGAGCGCGTCGATCGCCGCGGGGGTATCCTCACGGGGTTCGTCGCGTAACGCCAGCATGCCCAGGGCACGCTCGCCGTCCAGCAGCAGGACGACCGTTTTGCCCTGCGCTTCCAAGGCGGCGATTCGCGCTATCTGGGTTTGCCCACCTTGCCACTGGCGCGGACTCGCCAGGGTCAGACGCCTGCTTTCGAACCAGCCGCTGACGCCTCGCCCTGCCTCGGCCCGGCCTTCTGTCGCCCGGCCCAGCGTCACGCCCAGGCGCTTGGCATGCTCGACAATCGCCAGCGCCACCGGGTGGCTCGAGTCCTGCTCCAGTGCGGCGGCCAGGCGGACAATCTCTTGTTCACTGGTCTCGTCCCAGCCTTCCACGTCGGTCACGCTGGGGGCCCCTGCCGTCAGGGTGCCGGTTTTATCCACGGCGACGCGCTTCAGTTTTCCCAGTTGTTCGAGCACCGCGCCGCCCTTGATCAGCAACCCGCGACGCGCCGCCGTGGAAAGCCCGGCGGCGATGGCGGCGGGCGTCGAGATGACCAGCGCACACGGGCAGGCAATCAGCAGCAGCGCCAGCGCCCGGTAGATCGACTCGGACCAGGCCAGGTCGGTCAACCAGGGCGGCACCACCGCCACCAACAGCGCAACGCCCACCACCAACGGCATGTACCAGCGGGCAAAGCGATCAATAAAGCGCGCCACGGGGGCTTTGGCGGCCTGGGCCTCTTCTACCAGATGGATAATCCGCGCAATAGTGTTATCGGCGGCGCCGCGGGTCACCTCGAGCTCCAGCGACGCGTCGAGATTGACCGTACCCGCCCAGACGTTATCGTTGGCGGCGCGCTGCCGGGGCACGGACTCACCGTTGATCGGCGACTCGTCGAGGTGCGAGGTCCCCGAGACGATCCGCCCGTCGCAGGGCACGCGATCGCCCGGCCGCACCATGACGCGCTGGCCGGGCGTTAACGAGTCCGCCGGCACGTCACGGATGGCGTCGCCCTCGAGTAGCCGCGCCGTGGCCGGGGCCAGATTGGCCAGTGCGGCAATGCGCCGACGCGCCTGCCCGGCGGCCACGCCCTCGAGCAACTCACCCACGGCAAACAAAAACACCACCACGGCCGCCTCGGCCGCCGCGCCGATGATCAGGGCGCCGAGCGCTGCGATCGTCATCAGCATTTCAATGGTCAGCGGATTACCCATGCGCAGCGCGCGCCAGGCGGACTGCCCGATCGGCACCCAGCCCACCAGCGTCGCCACGACAAACGGCCAGCTACCCACCTCCGGGAAGCTCATCGTCAGCAGCCCCGCGATCGCCAGCAGCGCCCCGCTAAACACCACCAGTTGCCCTTTGGGCGTGTGCCACCAGGGTGGCGTCGATGCTGCCTTTGGCGAGGCATCCACCACGGGGTAGCCCAGCTTTGCCAGCGTTTGCGACAGGCTGTCGTGGTCCAGCGCATGACCGGTAACGCTCACCGTGCCGTTCATGCTTGAAGCGCTGACCTGCTCCACCTGCGGCAGGCGGTTAAGCGCCGTTTCGACGTTGCGTTCGCAGCCACCGCAGTCCATGCCCTGAACGTTCAGGCGCAGCGTATCGCGGGGGGTATCCTGGCGGGTCGTCATGGCATCGTCCTTTCCAGTCGGCTATCTTGGGATTAGCCTAATACCTGTAGTCACTAGAGGTTCAAGCCATGACCAGCACGTCCAGCCATGCCGCGATTGGCATCGGCGAACTCGCCAGCCGGACTCACTGCAAGCCGGAGACCGTGCGCTATTACGAGAAGATCGGCCTGCTGCCCGCCGCCCTGCGTAATGAGGGCAATCAGCGGCGTTACAGCGAGGCAACGGTGCAGCGATTGATGTTTATTCGACACGCGCGGGATTTTGGCTTTTCGGTGGAGGCCGTGCGGGAGCTACTCGATATGGCCGACCACCCGAGCCAGCCGTGCGAGCAGGTCGATAGCCTGGCACGGCGGCACCTGGCAGAGGTGGAATCGCGCATCCAGCGGCTGACCGTGCTGCGCGATGAACTGCAGCGGACGGTCGCCCAATGCGACGGCGACAGCGTCGCCCAGTGCCGGATTATCGAGGTGCTGAGCGACCACCGGCTGTGCGGCCACGATACCGCCCACGGTGGCGCGGAAGCGCTACGTTAATGCGGCGGCGCGTCATGCCCCCAGCCACACGTCGAGGAACAGCATGATCACAAGGCCGATGGCCAGACCAAAGGTCGCCTTCTTCTGGTGACCGCAGCGGTGAGTCTCGGGAATGATTTCATGGCTGATCACGTAGAGCATCGCCCCGGCGGCAAAGGCCATGCCCCAGGGCAGCAATATCTGCGATACGCTGATAATGCTGGCGCCGAACAGGCCGCCGATGGGCTCGATCAACCCGGTGAGCGCGGCGATCGTCCACGAGCGAATCCGCGAATACCCCTCGCCCATTAACGCAATCGCCACGGCCAACCCTTCCGGCATGTTTTGCAGGCCAATGCCAATGGCCAGCGGCATGCCGCCCTCCAGGCCGTTGGCGCCGAACCCCACGCCCACCGCCATGCCCTCGGGCAGGTTGTGAATGGCAATGGCAAACACAAACAGCCATACCCGCCGAAGCGAGGCGGCTTCGGGGCCTTCGCGGCCCTGCTGAAAATGCTCGTGGGGCAGGCGTTCATTGAGCATCGCAATCGCGCCCATGCCCAGCAAAATCGCAGCGCAGACAATGGCGGCAGGCACCGGCCCACCCGCGTAATAGATTTCGGCGGCGTCCAGCGCCGGGATGATCAGCGAAAAGAACGACGCCGCCAGCATGACGCCGGCGGCAAACCCCAGTGCAAGATCACGAAAGCCACGGTCAGGCGTTTTGCCCAGCAATACCGGTAGCGCGCCGACGGCCGTCAACGACCCGGCCGCAAGGCTACCCAAGAAACCTAGTAAAAACGTATTTTCCATGCGCCAAGAGGGCCTTGTATCAAGAGGGTCAGCGCGCCGGGGTTGATGCCTAGCCTACCCCAGCCCGCGCAGAATGAAGTCGACCGTTTGCTGCGCCTGATGCTTCGAGGCGCCGTTCTTCATCAACAGCCGCAGTCCGGACATGGATAGCGTCAAAAACCGCGCGGCGCTGTCGGGGTCCCGGGTATCGGCGATGCTGCCTTCCTGCTGAGCACGTTTGATGACCTCGCAGAAGAACGCATTGATGCTGGCCACGCTGTCGCGGGCGGTCTGTGCTGGCTGCGAATCCTCACCGCCCAGTTCAGTGGCGGAATTGAACAGCAGGCAGCCAAGCGATGCCTGCTGGCTGTCGGTATCGGCAGCTGAATATAAAAGCTGCTCGATAAACGACCAGGCGCTATCGGCGGCGTCCAACTGTTCGGACAGAGACGCCAACAGCTCTTCGCGGTAATTCTTCAGGGCTAACAGGAATAGCGCCTCTTTGTTACCGAACGCCTGGTACAGGCTGCTGCGCGACAGCGCCATGGCGTCTAGCAGGTCGCGCATGGACGTATGATAGTAGCCAGAGCGCCAGAAGGTGTTAATCGCCGCCTTTAGCGCTTCTTCCGGCTGGTGCTGTAAGGGTCTGCCGAGGGACATCGTCACCACTCTTGGAATCAGTCGCCCACACTTCAATGGGGCAGTCACTATCTAGCGCATTAATTTAACATGCCGCAGGGGCATTAGGGGAGCCAGCGCCCCTATCGACCGCGGGGCAAAGAAAAAGCTGCACGTGGCAGTTGATGAGGACACAGCAACACTCATCCCTGGCGCGGCCTAGCCACACCAGGGATGAGACGCATTAAGAAAAGCGTAAGGCTTAGTTCAGCAGTTCTCTCACCTGCTTGATACCTTCGCGGGCGAGCTGCACCGGGCGGGAATCGCTGACGGTCCAGGCGGCCATCGAGCCATCGTACATGGCGATGTTGTCGAACTCGGCGACTTCGCTGAGCACAAACCAGTCGGTAGCGGCCCAGTGACCGGTGTTGCAGAAGGCAATCGTGCGCTCGCTGCTATCCAGCTCCACGGCATTGATGCGCGACTGCAGACCATCGACGTCCAGATAGTAAGCGCCGTTCTGATCATTCAGGTGCGACTGGTGGGGCAGGCTCCGCGCGCCCGGAATCGTACCGGCGACCCGTGCCGCGGGCGATTGGTTGTCACCGGCGAAATAGTCGGCGGGCCGGGCGTCGACCAGCTGCGCCTGGCTTTCCCGGGCAGCTTCCACGTCCTCGGTTGACGCAATCAGTTCCTCGCGAAGCGTGGCATCGAATTCCGCGGCATCGTATGACTCAGGCTCGCCGCTTGCCACGTCGAAGCCCTGCTGCTCCCAGCCCGCAAAGCCACCGTTGAGTATGGCAACATCGTCGTGGCCGAGGACTTTAAGCGTCCAATACACCCGCGCCGCACTGCCGAAGTCGGTGGCGCCCGTACCGGCGGGCACAATCACCACCGCGCTGTCGTTATCGATACCCAAGTCGCCAATCAGCGTTTCCAGATCGCTCACCTCGGGCATCAATCCCGCAACGCTGTCGCGGGTTTCGCGCCAGCCGTCATCGGTGTAGCTTGAATAACGACTGCCCGGAATGCGGGCCTCGGCAAAGCTATCGGCATCGCCGCCATCGTCGATGGACGAGCGCACGTCCAACACCACCAATTCCTCTTCATCGAGATGCTCGTTCAGCCACTGGGCATCCACCAGCGGCGTCATTTCCAGCGCATAGGCCTGGGCGGAAAACCCCAGGGCGCCGACCAGGCCCAATAGTAAGCGGGACATAAAACCTCCATTGCGGTCGCGAGCAAGGCTCATCGACCTGAGTAAGACAGGAAAAGAACGATTGGTACATTAATATGATAATGGGTGATATAAAACCATTATTAAAATGCTTTTTTGGCATAAACGTATAGATAAAGGCCCCAATGATCGTGGCATCAGTGCAAGGCTTGCTTTTGGCAATCGCTGAAAATGTTGTGTAAGTAATCGCCCTGATCGACCACTCACTGGTGACGACCCGACAAGGAGCCCAGGATGAGCGCGCACGCTACTCCCCCACCACGGTTTTGGCTAAGCGGCAAACGCCATGCCGAACAGGACCTTTTTTTCCGCCAGACCCTGGAAGCCAGAGGCTGGCAACAAGGCGATAAAACGCAGTGGCAGGCGGCCTGGGTCACCGGCATGCCGCCCAGGGCAGCGTTCAAGGCGACCTCCCCCAGCCAGGTGATGAACCACATTCCCGGCAACGCTGCGCTCACGGTCAAAAGCCGCCTGCATGCGGGGTTGAAGGCGCTGCGTGACCGCACCCGGCACCACTTTGGGGAGGCGCACTCCAACACGAAGCGGCTGAATTTCTTCCCGCGCGCCTATGAAATGCCCCACGACTACCCGGCGCTGATCGAAGACGCCGCCGCGCATCCCGAAAAGCGCTGGATTTTAAAGCCGACCAATGCCTCCAAGGGCCAAGGGGTTCAGGTGCTGCGCGACCCGACCACCGCGCCGCTGGCGCCCAACTGGCTGGTGCAGGAGTACGTGGCCAACCCGCATACCATCCGGGGCCACAAGTACGTGCTGCGCCTTTATATGCTGATTGCCAGCATTGACCCGCTACGCGTGTATCTCTACGACCAGGGCTTTGCCAAGCTGGCCTCGGCGCCGTGGAGCCCGGATGACATCGACAACCCCTTTAGCCAGTTGACCAACCCCGACATCAACGCGCTCAACCTGGACGCCGAGATTCCGGTGGAGTTTATCGACCTTGACCGCTATCGCCACTGGCTGCGGGCGCAGGGCCACGACGACCAGGCGCTGTTTAGCCAGCTTCAGGATCTGGCCACGCTGACCGCGCTGTCCGGCGTCGAGGCGATGCGCGCCCGTTCCCGGGAAGACGGCGCCGACCCGCGGGGCTGCTACGAGCTGATCGGCCTGGACTGCCTGGTCGACGACCAGCTCAAGCCCTGGATTCTGGAGTGCAACCTGAGCCCCTCGCTGGGCACCTGCGCCAAGCCCGAGCACGGCGGCGTGGTCGAAGAGTCCGTCAAAACCGGCCTGGTGCAGGACATGATCGCCCTGACCGGGCTTGACCAGCCGCCCCGGGAAGCGACGACCTTCGATGCCGCTGCGCTGGCGGCCGAACGTGAACGAGCCGGTGGCTTTGTACCGCTCTACCCGACCCAGGACGGCCATCGCTACCTGCCCTTTGTCGGGCTACCCAGCCTTGCCGATTACCGCCTGGCAACCGAGCTCGCCCCGCTGAGCCTGTCTTTTCACGGCCAGGGCGTCAGCGAGCTGATCGACGGCGAGCGGCTGGCGCTTTACCACCACCCCAGCGGGCGCTACTTCCAGCTTAACGACAGCGCGGCGCTGATCTGGCTGCTGGTCAGCGAAGCCGCGCCGATCGAGACTGTGCTCGAGCAGCTCCAGGCTGCTAGCGGCGGGCAGATCGATGCCGACACCCTTGCCAGCGATCTGTGGGCGACACTCTCGCTATGGTGGCAGCACGGCCTGCTGGCGCCTGGGGATCGCGATACCTCCGCGCCCGACACGGCGTCACCCGCTCGCGAGCGTCCCGCCACCTGGCGCAGTACGCTGTTCTTTGATCAGCACCGCTGGTCGATCAGCGCGCCCGAGGGACCCGTGGCAGCGCGCATTGCCGATACACTGGCGCCGCTGCTGGACGCCGACGGCAACGACCAAGATGCCTTGCTGCATGTTCTGGAAAGCGCCAACGGCTATTGCCTGACCAGCGACAGCCGGGTGATTCGCTCGCGCCTGCACCTCGACGACATCGTCCCCGCCATCACCCAGCACTGCTTGTCCCACGCCACCAGTGACGGGCAGTTGGTACTCGACGTCGTCCTGCTGAGTCGGCCGGAGGGGCATGTTGTCTGCGTTGTGCCCGCCCAGCAGTCTGCCCAGGCAATGGGCACGCTGAAGGTGGTGACGGCACAGAACGGCCTTGCCCTGACGCGCGGGGCACGCATCTCACTGGTCGCACCGGACACCCTGGAACCGCTTAATCTACCGCTTGGGGATGCCGGGTTCCTGTTTCAGGAACCCGGCCCTTGCGTTGGGCTTTTATGGCTTGATGCCGACCCGAGCGACAGCCCGGAGGCGCCGTCGTCACTCGAGTTACTCGGCGCCCTGCTCCCTGCGGCCCTGGAAACAGCAGAACACCCACAAGGATTAAGCCCTGACGCCTTGACCGCGCTGCAGCATATGACCCAGGGCGCGCATTGTGCGCGGTTGGCCAGCACGCAGATCGAGGCCGTAGGCCAGTGGCTTGACCGGACACCGCTTTTACCCTCTTCCCACGCCGCGGTATAGCGGCAGGAAGTCGCGCCATCTGGCGCATTTGCTTGTAACACCAAAAGGAGAAGCCTCATGTCTCAACACGAAGCTAAACGCCGTTTACTGAGCCGCCTTAGCCGCCAGTTCGGCTATACCGCCCCCGCCCTTGCGCTGGTAGCGGGTGGTCTGGCCTTTCAGGCCCAGGCCGACGAACCCACCGAAGGGTTCACCTCGATGCAGGAAGCGCCCATGATGCTGGCGGAAGGCGGCGCTGAGGGCGCCGACGAGGAAGAAATGGAAGGTGAAGGAGAAGCGGAAGGCGAAGGCGGTGCCGAAGCCGGTTAACACCGGCCTTGCCCGCCAAGATAACTGCTTCTGTGCCGGTGTCCGCACCGGCACACTTCAACGGGAGGCTAACGACCATGTCGACATCATTGCTGTCGCCACTGATAGACGAAAACGTGCAAACGCTCGCGCAGCTCGCCCAACTGCTGGGCCGCGTGTCTGCACAAGACTACCAGCGCCCGCTCGGCGCCAAGGGTACCCAGTCGCTGGGCAAGCACGTTCGCCATATCCTCGAGCACTACCAAACCCTGCTGGATGCCTGCGCGACGGCCCCTACCCAGGCGATCTTTGACTATGAACAACGCCCGCGGGAAGCGGCGCTGGAAACCCAGCCAGGCTATGCGGGTGAGCGCGCTGAAGCACTGCAGGCGGGGCTCGAGGCATTAGCGACCATGCCACACGATGCCGCCCTGACGCTGAGCTATTCTGTTGAGGTGGGTGACGCTGACAATTCGGCAGCACTGCCCACCAGCCTGGGCCGGGAACTGGCGTTTTTAACCAGCCACAGCATTCACCATATGGCGCTGCTGGGCATGCTCTGCGAACAGCTGGGCATCGCGCTACCCCAATACTTCGGCGTTCATCCCTCAACGCTGCGCTACTGGGCGGGACAGCGTTTCGCATCATAAAATCTAGTGGGCCGTATCGCAGCGGTTCCTGGCGGTTTGCATTTGGAAACTAAACGCCAGTTTCATCTGTACTCACCTTCTATCGATACAATTAAAGTTGCCGTGATTGTAAATTATGAACCGATTGTTCCATAATTAAGAAGCTAAATGCAGCGACCCTGCATTAACCGCTTTTATCGATTCAAGGAGAGTGAAATGGCAGATTTTCCATTACACAACGCCGATAGCGCACCCGAAGCCGCGCAAGCGAATTTGAAAGCCGCAGAAAAGAAAATGGGCTTCCTGCCGAATATCTTTGCCAAGATGGCCGAAGCACCGACGCTTCTCGAAGCATATATGACGCTTGACGGCATCTATGCCAAGACAAGCCTGAGCCCGGTGGAACAGCAGGCGGCCCTGCTTGCCATCAGCGCTGATAACCACTGTGCATTTTGCGTCGCCGCACACACCGGTGGCATTAAACAAGCCGGCGCCGACGACGAGACCATCAAGGATCTGCGCGACCGCAAGACGCCCAACGATGTCAAACTGGCCGCCGTTACGCGTTTTGCACGCCACTTGAATGCTCAGCGTGGCTGGGCCGAGCAGCCGGAGCTTGACGCCTTTCTTGAAGCGGGCTTTACCCATCAGCAGGTGCTTGAACTGGTCATTGCCTGTGCGCTGAAAACGCTCTCGAACTACACCAACCACATTGCCGGCACACCGCTCAACGAAGAGCTCAAGCCGCTTGCGTGGCAAGCACCCGCGTCATAACGCCTGTCTACCTGTGGCCGCCTTGCGGCCACAGACGGATGTTACTTGGAAATGGGAACGCTACTGCAACCCGATCTCCATGAGGACTCTCTGCCGTGATCACCGCCACGCGCTCACCCGATGAACATATTGCGGCGCTGCGACCAAAGCTCGTCGCCTTCGCTCGCTTACAGCTACGCGATAATGCCGCAGCCGAGGATACCGTGCAGGACACGCTGGTCACTGCACTGGAAAAACACGATACCTTTGCCGGGCATTCCGCGTTTGAAACCTGGGTCTTCGGCATACTCAAAAACAAGATCCTCGAAAGGCTCCGCCAGCAAGGTCGTTACGTGACGTGGCAAAGCGACGACCAGAGCGACGAAGACGCGCTGGACAGCCTGTTTCAAGACAATGGGCGATGGCAGGCGACGACTCGACCCAAGCCCTGGGGCGATCCCGATCAAGTGCTCGAAAACAAGGCCTTCTGGAAAGTGCTGGACACCTGCCTGATCGCACTACCCGACAATACCGCCCGCGTGTTCACGATGCGTGAAATGATGGGGCTTTCAACGCCGGAGATCTGCGACGTCCTCGAGATCACCGAGGCTAACTGCTGGGTCATCCTGCACCGCGCACGTCTGAAGCTGCGCCACTGTATCGAGAAAGGTTGGCTGGCATGACATGAAGCAGCGAAATATCTCTCGATGTGTGCCGCTGCACAGTTTATTACCGTGTTCAACACCTTCAACTGTAAGGAACTTGGCATGGGGCACACAGAACATCAGGTACGCATTGCCAATGGGTAACGTCCATCGGCTTTAACATCATGCCTGTCGATATTCGCAAGAGGGTTATCCTATGCTGATGTGCCGTGAAGCGACGCGCCTGATGTCGTTAAAACAGGATAGATCGCTGACACTACGTGAGAGAGCGGCGCTACGTTTCCATCTTTCCATGTGCGGCGCCTGTCGGGCTTGTGCACGTCAGTTTGACCTTCTGCACACCATCGGTGAACACCATCCCGCGGCGTTAAAAACACCCCACCCCCCCGACGATGACCGTACGCATTAGGAGTAACGCTATGCGCCCATTCCAGCACGCGGTGGCGATCGCAGGCCTGGTACTGGTTAGCGACTCGGCCATGGCCGATATCCGCCTGACGCCCAACCAGATCATGACCTGGCCCACCCGTAGCTTTGACGGCGAAACCCGCTACGCCATCGTCGAAAAGGATGGGGCGCAGGTACTCGAAGCCCAGTCGCAGGGGCAGGCGTCAGCCCGCTATCTGGAGCGCGAGATCAATCTTGACGAAACACCCTACCTTCACTGGTGCTGGCAAGTCAGCACCACCTATCCCGGACTGGATGAAACCACCAAGGCGGGCGACGACTACCCTGCCCGCGTCTATGTGGCTCGCAAAACGGGGCTGCTGCCCTGGCAGGTACAATCTGTCAACTACGTATGGTCATCCACGCAAGACGCCGGCAGCACCTGGACCAATGCATTTACCGACCGTGCCGAACTCATGGCCCTGCAAGGCGGTACATCGAACGTCGGCGAATGGGTCGCTGAAGTACGCGACGTGCGTGACGACGTTGCCACCTTATTTGGTGACACAGTGAGCACCATCGACGGGGTTGCCTTGATGAGCGACGGCGACAACTCAGGCAATGATGCCACCGCCTGGTTCTCCCAGCTCGGCTTCTCCGAAAGTGACGAACCGCCGAACTGTCCGTAAAATCCGCCTGCCAATTAGCGCCTTTTTAATAGCTCAGTGAGAGTCAGACAGCCAAAT
>JBNJJK010000010.1:0-171428 GCA_051750125.1 Pseudomonadota bacterium | reverse complement strand
TGATCAAATTATTAAAGAGCTGTTGAATGGCGTTGCCGTTCAACGTGGTGCGTATGATACGGATTTTTATCGCAGAGTCAACCTGCACTGACAGAATTTACTCGCAGAAAGAGAAGCGCCAGATGCACAGAAGACAGCCTGACGCTTAGCGACAAAGACGCTCAATCGCGCCGAGATATTATCAGGCCACTAGCCGGGCCAGTAAATCCGCACGTCGATCCCCGGACACGAAAGCCGCGTTGATGGCGTTTCGGGTTAGCTGGGTAAACACCTCTTCGGACCAACCAAAGGCGTCAGCACAAGCAACATGGTTGGCCAGCATGCCGCCACCGAAATACGCCGGGTCATCCGAGCTGATGGTCACGTTAAGCCCTTCGTCCAAAAGCGCGGGTAAAGGATGGTCGCGCAAGTCATTTACCACCTTCAGACACACATTGGATAGCGGACAAACCGTCAACACGACATTGTCACGACGAAGACGCTCCACCACATCACTGCTTTCCAGACAACGCACACCGTGATCAATACGTTCTACGTCCAGGAGATCGAGGGCTTGGGTAATGTAGGCCGACGGGCCTTCTTCACCAGCATGGGCTACACGCGCCAGCCCGATGTCCTTGGCACGCTCAAAAAGCGCCGTGAATTTTTCCGGCGGATGGTCACGCTCGGCACTATCCAGGCCGATCGCATCAACCAATTTCCAGTAGGGAGAGGCCTGCTCAAGCACGTGCAGGGCCTCATCGGCGGGGCGATCGCGTAAAAAGGCCATGATCATTCCAACCGAGAAATCCATGGACTGCTCAGCGTCCTGCTTGGCTTTCAACAGGCCACCCATGACCACTTCCAACGGCACGCCCCGCTGCAGATGCGCCTGAGGGTCAAAATGCATATCAATATGCACAACGCCCTCCCGGCGGGCTCGATGGAAATAGTCCATGGCCAGGTCATAAAAATCCGCTTCCGTGCGAAGCACATTCATGCCTTGATAATAAAGGTTCAGAAACTCCTGCAGATTATTAAAGTCGTAGGCGTCCTTAGCTTCTTGAACGCTGGCATAGGGCAACTCAATACCGTTGCGCTGGGCCAAGGCAAACATCAACTCGGGCTCAAGCGACCCTTCAATATGTAGATGGAGCTCTACTTTGGGAAGTTGACGCAAAAAGTCGTGCATACTGGGCTCCTTGGTAAACATGCGACGAAAATAAGCAAACCGCTGATTAGCTTCCGTCAGTGGGCATCGCATTAAGCTTACCTGCATCAAGGTGCCAGTGGTAATCGATACGTGGCAATAAGTCAGGCTGGTCGATTTGATGGACAAAATAGATGACCGTTCTGGTGGCTAGCCAACGGTCAAGAGACGTAGCGACATACTGAGCTGTCGCCGCGTCAACGCTGGCAAAAGGTTCATCGAGGATCACCACGTCAGGATCACGCAGCATCAGCCGCGCCAAGGCGACCCGCCGCGCCTGCCCTCCCGACAGCTGCTGCCCCTTTTCACCCACTGGAGTGTCAAGCGCTTTAGGCAGTTGCTGCACCCAGTCTGCCAAGGCCACATCACCAAGCACCTGCCAAAGTCGCTCGTCAGTAGCTGACGGATCCGCAATGCGTAAATTTTCAGCCAGGGAGTCATCAAATAAATCCACCTGCTGAGTCAGCATTGTCATGTGTTCTGCACGATACGCCATCGATAATTCAGCCGGCGCCCTGCCCAGCACATGGACAGCCCCACGCGTCGCGACGAGACGCCCCATGAGCAGCGACGCTAGTGTGGACTTGCCAGCCCCCGACATCCCCGTGATGACAGCACGTTTTCCAGTCGGAAGGTGGAAACTGACATCGTCCAGCGCCAAGTCGAGGCCGCCGGGGTAGCGAAGCGATACTTGCTCGAACGACACACCACGATCAGATGCCGTGCTGCCGGCAGTCGCCGCCATGGGTGCAGCATCCGCCTGTGCCAGCTTATTCAGTCGCTCAGCAGCAGCAAAACTTGCCCCCAAACGCACAAACGCATTAGGGAGTACGCTAAACGCTTCATTCATCCCCAACGCCATCAGCACCGCCATCACCACAATAGGGCCTGCCACCTGGCCTTGCACAAACACCTCGGCAGCCACCCAAAGCACGGCTAACGCGACCAGACTGGTCACCGCAGCCACCAAGGCATTACCCAGCGCCAGCCTGGAGCCCACCAATCGCTGATTGCGCAGCCCCTTATACTCATGAGAGTCCACGATGGCCCGATGCCAATGATGGCTACGGTAGCTGGCCAATTCGGCGCTGCCTTGGACCTGGTCGACAACCAAGTGGCGCAGCACCTCCTGGTTCTCGACGTGGCGATAGCTTTGCCGCCACCCCCAGGCGGCCAGCCCCAAGGTGGTGACCAGCCAGAGCAGACCCAGCACGACCGCCATGAAAAGAGCGACACCAGGGAGCCAAATGGCAATAAAGACGACAATAACCGCACTGCCCAGCAAGGTAACCAGCGGCGGTATGAGCACGCGTAGGTAGAAGTTGTCTAACGTGTCGATGTCCGAGGTAAGCCGCGTCAGCCAGTCACTTGCCCGCTGTCGACCCAAGGTCAAATCATCGAGTCGGGTCAATTGTCCAAAGACGTGGAAACGCAATTCTGCCAGCAACGTCAGCACGCTATTATGGTTATAGACCCGCTCAACGTAGCGCGAGACGGTACGCGACAAGGCAAAGAAGCGTATGCCACCACCGGGTACGTAGACATCGAGCGACACGGAAAGCCCCAGCGACAGGGCAATGCCGGTTAACGCACTGGCGGTGATAAACCACCCGGACAACCCCAGCAGTGCAACACCGGACAGGAAGGTTGCACCAGCGAGCAAAGCCCCCAGCATCAATGCGCGTCGACGCCGGGTCAGCAAACGCAGCCAGGGTAAAAACTGGCGATAGATTGCACTCAAGCGAGCACCTCCTGAAGCTGGCCGTTGACCAAGCGAAGATGGCGACTCGCCGCCGCTATGACGGCAGGATGGTGAGTGGCGACAACAAGCGTGCGCCCTTGTCTTGCCCAGTCAACCAAGGCCTCAACGACCGCTTTTTCCGTGGCGCTATCGAGCTTGGCGGTAGGCTCATCAAGCAACACCAAGGGCGCACTGCTCAGGTAAACGCGCGCCAGGGCAAGCCGCTGTGCCTGACCCCCGGACAAGCCCACGCCACGTTCGCCTAGCAAGGTGTCGAGCCCTTGCGGGAGCGCGTTCAGCACTTCGCTTAATCCCGCGCGGGTTAACGCCGACTGCATGGCCGCTTCCGTCGCTTCGGGGTCAGCCAAGCGCAGGTTATCAGCCAGAGTGCCCTGCAGAAGACATGGCTGCTGATCCAGCCAGGCGACTTGGTTCGTCGCCGCATGACGACACTCGCCCTGGCTCGCGCCAACAAAGCCTGCCAGCAGCGCCAACAGCGTTGACTTTCCGCTACCCGACTCGCCGCTAACCGCCACCACATCACCGTGCCGTAAGACCAGATCCAACGGACCCAGAACGACACCACGGGCGGCATAGCTGACTTCAACCGCTTCAAGCTCTACCAGCGCCTCTGGATCTTGAGGGGCTGGCGGAGAAGCGGCTCTCATTACCGGCGGTTCATTGAGCGTATTGACGATACTCTCTGCCGCACCTAACGCCGCTGCACGGTCGTGATAGTGCATGGACAATGTCCGCAACGGCTGGAAAAACTCAGGCGCCAGCAGCAACACGGCCAACCCGGAAAAAAGCGTCAGCGAAGGCGCGGGGCCGTACTCGATGTAACCAAGCAGACCAAAGCCCACATACATAGCTACCACGGCGATGGCCACCGACGAAAAAAACTCGAGGACTGCCGATGACAGAAATGCCAGCTTCAACGTACGCATACTCAAACGACGATAGTGATCGGCCGCCTGCCACACTGCTTGCTGGGCTGCGGCCGTATGACCGAAAAGCTGGAGCGTGGTAATCCCGCGTACGCGGTCGATGAAATGCGCGGACAGTCTGGCTACCGCTGCGAACTGATCACGGTTCATGCGCTCAGCCCCCATGCCGACCAGGGCCATGAACAAGGGTATCAGCGGCGCCGCCAGCAATAGAAAAATGGCCGCCAGGTAATCCAGCGAGACCACCACCGCCAGGATGACCAGCGGCACCCATACGGTAATACGCATTTGCGGATGGAAGCGCGCAAAATAGCCGTCCAGGGCGTCAACGTGCTCGACGGCCTGGGCGGCGATGGCGCCACTTTGCTGAGAGGTCAACCAGACAGGCCCTAACGCCGCGACCTTGTCCAGCAGCTGTGAACGTGCGTGACGCCGGATGCGCAAACTGGCATCCAGGCTCAGGCGCTCCGAGCCCCATTGGCAAATCGCTCTTGCTATAACGGAGACGGCCAACAGAATGAAAACTAACGACAAATCACGGGGAGCGCGGTCATGCACCATCAACTGATCGATCAACCACGCAAGGCCCGTGACAATGAATGCGGTCTGAAATCCCGCCAGACTACCGAGGAACGCCGCGCCCCTCAGTCGCTTGCGCTCCAACGATGCAAGCGACTGCAACCAGCGGCGCGGCGTTAACCCGTTTTGCTCAGATGCCGAGGCCATGGGCTCAGTGATAGCCCTCTCCTACACGTACCTTGCCGCGGAATACCCAGTACGTCCATGCCGTGTAGGCCAGCACGATGGGTATCACAAATAGCACGCCGATGAGCAGGAAGAGCTGCGACTCGGGTGCCGAGGAGGCATCCCAGATCGTGTAGTTGGGCGGCACGATGACCGGCCACTTGCTCGCGATCAAACCCAGGTAGGTAAAGATGAACAACCCTAACGAGGCGACAAACGGCAGGCCTTCTTCCTGGCGCTTAACGGCCCGATAGAGGACATAAGCACACACCATGGCAAGGATCGGGAACACCCAGATCAGATGAATCTGATTGAGCCAACGATCGCGCACTTCGGGGCTTACCAGCGGCGTCCACAGACTGACGATGCCAAATACGATCAGTACCGCCACCAACAGCTTGGGTGTGATGCGATAGGCCCACTGCTGGATATAGCCTTCCGACTTGAGGATCAACCAGGTAGCTCCCAACAGGGCATAGCCTGCCATCAAGCCCAGACCGGTCAGCACGGAAAACGGCGTTAGCCAGTCGAGGGCGCCGCCCACATACACAAAGTCCTCAACGGCAAAGCCCTGGATATAGGCGCCGACAACGGCTCCCTGCGCAAAGGCCGCAACAGCGGACCCGCCGCAGAATGCCCGGTTCCACCAATGGCGGTTTTTCTTTGATTTGAAACGGAATTCAAAGGAGATGCCGCGGAAAATCAATCCGGCAAGCATCAGAAACACCCCGATATAAAGCGCCGGCAGGAACACCGAGTAAACCAGAGGGAAGGCGCCCAGTAGCCCGGCACCGCCAAGGACCAGCCAGGTTTCATTACCGTCCCACACTGGCGCGACCGAGTTCATCATCACATCACGGGATTCGTCGTCGGGCGCGAAGGGAAACAGTATCCCCAGCCCCAAATCGAAGCCGTCCATGATCACGTACATGATAACCCCGAATCCGATAATGCCGGCCCAGATTATTGCAAGGTCAAGGCTGATCATTTGCTCGCTCCTTCAAAATCACCATCGAACGGCGTATGGGCCGCTGAGAAAGGCCGTTTGGCCCGCTCAACTTCGCCGGTCACTTCCGCAGTACCGGGAAGCATGCCGTTACGTACCACACGGGTCAGGTAGTAAATACCTACCCAGAACACGACGGTATACACCGCGACGTATCCAACCAGGGTAAATAGCGCCATTCCCCCGGTGAGCGAAGGCGTCAGCCCCTGAGCATGGGTCATGACACCGTATACCAACCAGGGCGCGCGCCCCGCTTCGGTGACAACCCAGCCGGCAAGCACAGCAATGAAGGGTGACACAATCATGCCCACCAGCGTCTTGAGATAAAGCGGCGACTGGAAGACGCCCCCTTTCCGGCGTAACAACAGACCCGCAATCGCCACGCCGATCATCAACATGCCGATCGCCACCATCACGCGGAATGACCAGAACACCAGCGCCACAGGGGGCTGCTCGTCCGGGGCCACCTCACTGACGCCGGGGACTTCACCGTCTGCGCTGTGGGTGAGCACGATACTTGCCAGACTGGGAATACCGATTTCGAAGTGGTTGGTCTGCGCTTCCTGGTCGGGAATCGCGAATAGCAAAAGCGGAACGTTGGAACCGGTTTCCCAGTTACCTTCCATGGCCGCCACTTTCGTCGGCTGATGTTCGAGCGTATTCAGGCCGTGGAAATCACCGATGACGGCCTGCGCAGGTGCCAGGAACAAAAGCAACCACAGGCACATCGAGAGCGCTTTTTTATTCGCTTCTACGTCACGATTACGCAGCAGGAACCAAGCGCTGATTCCCGCCACCACGAATCCGCCTGTCAGGAATGACGCCATCCCCATATGGGCAAAGCGGTACCAGAAGGATGGGTTGAAGATTGCCGCCATCCAGGAAGTGATATGGAAATGACCGTCGATCATTTCATAGCCGGCAGGCGTCTGCATCCAGCTGTTGGCGGAGAGAATCCAGAACGACGAGATAAAGGTGCCCACTGCCACCATGATAGCGGCAAACAGGTGAACCCCTTCAGGCACCTTGCCACGGCCAAACAGCAAGACACCAAGGAAGGCCGCTTCCAGGAAGAACGCCGTTACTACTTCATAGCTCAGCACCGGCCCCAGGAAGTTAGACGTTGCATAGGAGAAGTTGCTCCAGTTAGTGCCAAACTGGAACGACATCACAATGCCGGTTACCACGCCCATGCCGAACACCACGGCAAATACCTTGGTCCAGAACAAGGCCAGGCGATCCCAAGCCTCGTTGTCCGTTTTATAGAACAGACCGTGCAGTACGGCGATATAAGACGCTAGACCGATCGTAAACACGGGGAAGATGGCGTGAAAGCAAACAACAAACGCGAACTGTATTCGCGAGAGCAACAGCGGATCGAGCTCCATAATTCGCTCCTAAGGCCTGAATGAACTTCCCTCTTGCGAGGGCATGTAACAAGCTTAGCTGAGCCGCTATCGGTCACGCTTTATTCTTATAGATACTAAGCTTATCGATCACCAACCCGTTAAGTTTACAGCTTAGAAGACCCTTATGCGGCATGTGTTTCGGTATTTACCTGTGTCGCGTTGACGCAGATCAATTTTTGACGATTATGCAAGCGTTTGTTAAAAAATTTAGTGACTTATGCGAGCACCACCAAACTCACCATGTAGCCCGTGTAGGCCATAAACAGGGCTAATAAACCACCCCCTTCAAAGCGATTGATGCGCCGCGGCCGGCCTCGCCAGGAAAACGCAAACAGCATCATCAGCACGGTCATGACCAGCATGACGCTCCAGTCACGCTGAAGCACTTCCTGCCCGGTTTCAATAGGGGCGATAACGCCCGCCAACCCCACCACGGCGAGGCTGTTAAACAGGTTCGACCCCACCACATTACCCAGGACCATATCATGCTCATTGCGGCGAAGCGCAGTAATCGACGACGCCAATTCGGGCAGGGACGTGCCGATGGCCACAACGGTCAAACCAATAATCAGATCGCTGACACCAAACCGTACGGCGATCTCGACGGCCCCCCACACCAGCAGCCGCGAGCTGGCGATCAGCAATACCAGCCCAACCAGCGTCCACATGATGGCCGTGCCGCGCGACATCGGTTTGCTATCCAGGGTTTCGGCCACTTCCGAGATAAGCGCATCGTCTTGCTGGCCTCGCGAACGCACAATGCTGACCACGATAAATATCAGCAGCGCCAGCAATAGACATACCGCCTCCCAACGGGCTACCCACCCATCGAGCAACATCAGGCCGGTTACCAGCATCACCACCAGTAACAACGGCATTTCTTTACGGATGACACTTGAGTGAACAGCCAAGGGGGCAAGCAAGGCAACGAAACCCAGCACCAGACCAATGTTGGCGATATTCGACCCGTAGGCGTTACCCACCGCCAAACCCGGATTGCCCTGCATGGCAGCGAGAACCGACACCATCATTTCCGGAGCCGAGGTGCCAAAGCCGATCACCAGCATGCCGATCAATAGCGGCGACAACCCCAGCCAGCGGGAGGTCGCCGCTGCGCCGTCAATAAACTTTTCAGCGCTCCATATAAGCAATACCAAACCAACGACAACGGCGATGAGAGCAAGTAACATAAGGTTCCCTTTGATGGCATGTTGTAAAGGTGATCATGTAAGCGCGGCCATTGAAAGCCACCGCTTGGGATGGGTTGATACAGGCCGCGGCGATCATTGTCCATACACCGCAACAGGTCAACGTTTACTCATCATGGATACGCTGATTTTATCCGACATTTGACAGACTTATCCCCGACAGCGTAGTGCTTTACTTATCCACGTCAGCGAGAACACTATTTGTCACAACACTGGCTAACTAAACGCCCCACGTTGCATGTCAATGCCCCCCTGGTTGATCAGCAACCCCCTGAGACCCGCACCCAGCGGCGGCGTTTGCGCGCCTGCCATGAGTGCGACTGGGTATCGGCCTTACCGCCTCTCAAATCCGGGGAGAAAGCGAGCTGTCCGCGCTGTTCGCATTTGCTGGTGAAGCGTAACCGCTACCCCGCTCAACGGAGCATGGCGCTTGCCATCGCTTCATTGATTGCCCTGCTGTTGGCCGTTTCCTATCCCTTTGTCAGTTTTAGCTACAGCGGGGTGAGCAATCGAATTGAGCTGTCCGAGACGGCCAGCACGCTGATTGCCTTTCATCAACCCGTGGTCGCCATTGGCGTAATCATGACCATCGTCGTCCTGCCTGCCGTCTACCTGCTGGGCACCTTATGGCTGCAATTCGGCCTGTTACGCAACGACCCTCTGCCCTTCAGTCGCTCGACGGCTCGATCCCTCAGCCATTTGACGCCCTGGATGATGGCCGACGTTTTCATCATTGGCGCCCTGGTCAGCCTGATCAAGGTCGCAGGCCTAGCCGATATCGAGCTAGGGATATCGTTTTGGGCATTTTGCGTCTTTGCCATATTACTGCTGATGACCGTGCAATCCATCGATGCCGACTGGATGTGGTTTGCCCTCGAAGGCGAGCCACTTGCCCCGGAGGGCACCCAGACCGGCATGTCAGCCGCCGCTCAACAACTCACCAGCTGCCCTACCTGCGGATTGATCAATCGGCTGGCATCCCAGGACAAGCATTACTGCGTGCGTTGCCACGAGCGGCTACATCCTCGTTTGCCGCATAGCGTTCAGCGCACCTGGGCCCTCCTTGCCGCCGCGACGGTGATGTATATTCCCGCCAACATATACCCCATCATGACTACTACAAGTTTGGGCAATACCTCGCCGTCGACTATCGTAGGCGGTATCGTCGAACTCATTCAGGGCGGGTCGTGGCCCATCGCCGGGGTTATTTTTGTCGCCAGCATCATTGTCCCCGTGGGTAAGCTATGTGCGCTGGCCTGGCTATGTAGCGTGGCCAATCGCAGTCACACCCTCAACGCCCAAACGCGCACAACGCTATACCGGATCACCGAATTTACGGGTCGATGGTCGATGGTCGATGTCTTCGTGGTTGCGATTCTCGTTGCTCTTATCCGCGCCGACTCGCTGATGACGATCAATCCCGGGCCTGCCGCTCTGGCCTTCGGGTCGGTGGTGGTCCTGACCATGCTGGCCGCCATGGCATTTGATCCCCGCTTGCTATGGGACACCCCCATCACAAAAGACTCAGGACGACGAAGCGCCGCCCATAAGGAAGTAATTGATGGCTAACGAAAACGATGTTCCGTCCAACGAACCGCAAAGCGATGCCAGCTTGCATCGCGCCAAATCCAGCCCTCAGACACGGCTCTCGCCCATCTGGATTGTGCCGATTGTTGCGCTGGTCATTGGCTTGTGGCTGGTGTACGACAACTATTCCAGCCGTGGGACGATCATAACCCTGACCATGGAAAACGCCGAGGGCATCGAGGCGGGCAACACGCTTATCCGCAGTCGTAACGTGGAAATCGGCCGTGTGCAGAGCGTTCAGCTATCCGAGGACCTTTCCCAAGCCGTTTTGCGCGCCCGGATTCAACCCGAAGCAGAAGCCATGCTGCGCGAAGACAGTCGTTTCTGGGTGGTAAAACCCAGGATCGGTCGCGAAGGCATCAGCGGCCTCGGCACCGTGCTGTCAGGGGCTTATATTCAGTTGGAACCCGGTGCGTCCTCGGAGCCGAGCCGTGAGTTCGAGGTCAGGGACACGCCGCCCGTCGCCCCAACAGGCGTGGCGGGCCTGCAAATTAGCCTTATCAGCCAGCTGGGCAACTCATTGCGGGTGGGTGACCCGGTTTCCTACCAGGGCTTCACCGTTGGGCGTATCGAGGAAACACGCTTTGATGCCGAATCGCGCACCATGCATCACCAGGTGTTTATCGAGGAGCCCTATGCGCAGCTGGTCACCGAAAGCACGCGTTTCTGGAGCGCCAGCGGGATTGATTTTCGCCTGGATGCTGACGGCGTACGTGTCAACGTGGACTCGGTGGAGGCGCTGCTGGGCGGCGGTGTCACCTTTGGCGTACCGGAAGACCTGCCCATGGGGCAACCCGTGGACAACGACGCGCGCTTCGAACTCTACAATGACGAAGAAAGCGCCCGCCAGGGGACCTTCAATCGATACCTGGAATACGTATTGCTCGTTGATGATACCGTGCGCGGGCTTTCCAAGGGCGCACCCGTCGAGTTTCGTGGCGTCCGGCTTGGCACCGTCGCCGCGGTACCGTGGAATTTCACCGCGCCCCAGCCCGATTCCAGAGAACAGTTCGCCATTCCGGTGTTGATTCGCATCGAGCCACAGCGGCTGGGCATCGAGAACACCGATGTGGATCTGGACGAGTGGGATGCCCGCTTGAAGCGGATGTTCACCCTCGGACTACGCGCCTCGCTTAAAAATGGCAACCTGCTGACCGGCGCCATGTTCGTGGACTTGAATTTCCGCCGCGAACTGGAAGCGCAATACGTCCCGGAATCTTTCTCTGAGCGTACCGTCTTTCCCACCACTTCTGGTGGTTTTGCGCAAATCCAGGCTCAGGTAACGGATTTGCTTGATAAGCTAAACTCACTGGAAATCGAACCGTTACTAACCGGCCTGGACCGAAACCTTCAGGCTTCCGAGTCCGTGCTTGAAGAAGTTCGCGGTATTAGCGAATCACTCAATCAGCTATTAAACGATCCTGAGACCCAGTCGCTGGGCGGCAACGTCAACCGAACCCTCGAGGAGCTTCAGAATACCCTGGAAGGGTTGTCTCCCGAATCAGCCGCCTACCAGGACCTGACGTCAGCGGTCGAACGCCTTGACCGGGTGATGCGCGATGTACAGCCACTGACCCGAACGCTTAGTGAAAACCCACGTGCATTGCTGTTCGACAATGTCGAAACCGACGACCCCATTCCCCGCGCGCCGCGCGAGTAAGGACCGATAATGCGTCATGTCGCTCAAAAAATAATGCTGATGCTCTTGTTGCCACTGTTGCTCAGCGCCTGCGCCAGCAACTCCCCTTCGGCTAGTCGCTATGTGCTGCCGGGTGGAGAGCTATCCAGTGTGCCGAGTGAGCCCGAGGGCGTTGTCGAAGTGACAACGCCCCGCTTGCCGCACTACCTGGATGTCGAGGGCATTGTCATGCAAACCGATGATATTACCCTGCAGGAGGCCAATGGCCATCAGTGGGCAGAAGCCATTGGCCGACAGTTGGAACGTGGCCTGCGCGCCCGATTGTCGGCGGCGCTGCCTTCATGGCGTGTGGTTCGCGACGCCTCTGGCGACGAGCAGGCGATCACGCTACGCTTGGAGGTAGATCAATTTCAGGGCCGCCATGATGGCCTCGCCATTGCCAGCGGCCAGTGGCAACTGCTCAATCCTCAGGGCGACGTGTTGGCGATGGAAACCTTCAATGCCGAAACCTCTCTTGCAGAAGATGGGTACCCGGCATTGGTTCGCGCCTTGGGCAAAAGCTGGGATCGCGTCGGCGAGCAGATTGCTCGGGCGCTGAAGGACGTTCAATAGCATGCGCAGGCCACCAACAAAGGGAGTTGACAGGCAATGACAGATATAGCGCGAGCTGAGGATGACTGCCTCGATGCCGTCAGGGCTCTATGCCAGGCGGTGGAAGCACTCCTCGATGCGCCTGCCAGCGAAGAGCGGCTGGTAACGGCCATGACCCATTACCAGACGGTCCACGACACACTGACCGAGGATCGGCCTTCAGCCGCCACAAAAGCCGCCTTGTCGCGCGTCGTGCAGTTTATCATTGCTTCCGCCGATACCTATTACCGACAGCAACCCGATAGCGTCGCCCCGTCACTTGACGAATCCCAGCGAATCGCACTGTTCGGCAGACACCTAATGGCGCTGGACGGCATCGGTCCCGCAACGGCCAAGCAGCTATTTGCCCTAGGCATTTTCACCCCTGAGCAGCTCTTCGCCTTATCTGAGGAGGCGCTTGAAACGCTTGACCTACCTGCCGCCTCTCACGCCCGAGTCGCCTCAGTACATCAGGCCCATCGCATGACGGCACCAGACTGAGCGTCAATTGCATGGTATAGTGCTCGCTTAATCAATCGTTCGTTATGAGTGAATCTCGTCACTAGCCACTCGCGTCCTTTCCGGCATGCCGATGAGAGGTCCATCAGCGATTCTGTCGTGGCTGGCCACTGTTACCTTCAATTCATTACGGTTATTAGCGCTTGCATAGCGCCCTTCACCCTCAATCATTAACAGTGCGCTGTATAGCGATGCCCACGGCATGCCTATATGGCCGCTGGGAGAACGCATGAACTTTTCTGATCTCGGCCTCGACGCCGACTTACTTCGCGCGGTGACCGATCAAGGCTATACCGAGCCGACCCCTATTCAACGTCAAGCGATTCCGGTAGTGCTGCAAGGTCGCGATCTGCTGGCCAGCGCGCAAACGGGCACTGGTAAAACCGCAGGTTTTACCCTACCCATGCTGCAGCGTTTATCCGCGGGCAAACCCGCCACGAAGCGCCAAGTACGCGCCTTGGTGCTGACCCCCACTCGTGAGCTGGCAGCCCAGGTAGGGGAAAGCGTCACCACCTACGGCCAACACCTTTCCCTGCGTTCGCACATTATTTTTGGCGGCGTTGGCCAACAGCCTCAGGTTGACGCCTTGAAGCGTGGCCTCGACATTTTGGTGGCGACCCCGGGCCGGCTGCTGGACCTGCAACAACAGGGGCATGTGGATCTCTCAAGCGTCGAAATTCTTGTTCTCGATGAAGCCGACCGAATGCTCGATATGGGCTTCATCCACGACATAAAACGCCTGCTGAAACTGGTGCCCAGTAAACGTCAGAACCTGCTGTTTTCTGCCACGTTTTCAAATGAAATCCAGACGCTGGCGCAGCAGTTCCTCAATGATCCGGCGTTCATCGACGTTGCCCCGCGCAATACCACGGCCGACAAGATTGCTCAGTCGGTATACCGGGTCGATCGCGAGAAAAAGCGCGAGCTGCTGGCACACCTGATCAAGGAACATCAGTGGTACCAGGTGCTGGTCTTCACGCGTACCAAGCATGGCGCCAACCGCCTGGCAGAGCAGCTCTCCAAGCAGGATATTCCTGCCATGGCCATTCATGGCAATAAAAGTCAGGGCGCCCGGACACGTGCGCTTGGCGCGTTTAAAAGCGGTGACCTGCAGGTACTGGTCGCCACCGATATTGCCGCGCGCGGATTAGATATAAACGAGCTGCCTCACGTGGTGAACTTCGAGTTGCCCAACGTCGCGGAAGATTACGTCCACCGTATCGGGCGCACGGGGCGTGCGGGTAGCAATGGCGAAGCGGTTTCGCTGGTGTGTGTCGATGAGCACTCCTTGCTGAACGGTATTGAACGCCTCATCAAGCAGACCTTGACCAAGCATATCGAGCCCGGCTTTGAACCCGACCCCAACGCCACGCCCCAGCCGATCGAAAATGGCCGGCGCCAGCCGCGTAATGCCCGCAGCCAACGTAAGCCCAGCCAGCACGCGGATCGTGATGCAGCCCCCAAACGTCGTGCCCGCCGCTAGGAGCCTTGCTGGCTTGACCGATCGTCGCGAGAAGCACGGATTTTGAGCCAAATTTATCGATCGATTGAGGCGAATAGCGCGCTATTTAACGAAATCGATCGAGTAAAGTTGGCCAAAATGCCGGGGGTCGCAGCAGATCAGTGTTAAGTCAGACAGGTTCCTGGCCCGGTGTTAAAGAATATGCGAAGGTAGCGCTCTTATCAGGCTACTCATCAAGCACCTGTTTTCATGGAGTGATCATGGCGTCTTCCCAACTTATTGCGCAATACCGTCAGTGGCAAACGTTCCAGCGCCAAGAACAGTTAAGCAGAGAGCATTTTGGCGTTGTACAACGCCTGGAAGATGCTCGCGCCTCATCGACGCAGGTCGTGCAGGCGTATCGCAGCATGGCGGAAAAGGCGTCAACGGAAGGCGCCTGCTATCGCACGCTTTTCCTGCGCAAGCGGGACGACCAACACGCCCTGCCCTGCGAAGGCTGGCTGTTTGTGCGCCGGGTGCTCAGCGAAGGCAACAGCACCCGGGTAAGGGTGACGCTCATCGAAACCTTCACGCTGGAAGAAGGAACGCTTGCCCCTGGTGACAAACCGGCGCGCAAGCTGACCCTGGAAATTTTCGATCAGGTTCAGGTGGATAAAGGCATGCGCACCAGCGTGCGCGTCGATTGCCTTGATGCGCCCGACGACTATCACTTCATTACGCTGCTCGATGCCGTCCGTGGAGACCTGCGCCCCCACCTGAAATAAGACGACTCATGCGGGCACGCCATAGCGTATTCATTGCACTGATGGTGATCGTGGGGCTCAACCTTCGCCCCGCGATGTCGTCTGTCGCCCCATTACTCAACCGCCTCCAGGAAGTCGCCGGTCTATCCGCGGCCGCCGCCGGCGTGCTCACCACGTTGCCGGTGTTGTTTCTGGGCCTCGCGGCTCCGCTTTCGCCATTACTGGCACAGCGTATTGGCAGCGAACGTGCGTTAAGCACGGCGCTTTGCCTGCTGCTCGCAGGCCTGATTCTGCGCGGCCTGCCTTTGCCTGGCGTTTTGTTCCTTGGCTCTGCCCTAGCCGGCGCCGCCATCGGTCTTGCCGGCACACTGCTGCCGGCGCTGGTCAAACGCCAACTCCCCCATAGCGCTGATCTACTGACCGGCCTGTACACTATGGCCCTGTGTCTGGGGGGCGCGCTAGGCGCTGGTCTGAGCGTGCCGCTTACCCACTATCTAGGTAGCTGGCAAGCCAGTTTAATGAGCTGGTCTTTGCTGGCATTGGCAGCGCTGGTGTTATGGGTGATTTACATGCCTATCACCAACACCGCTTCCGCCCCGTCGTCGACCCCGCACACCGGCGCGCTCAGACTGCTCCGCCAACCGCTGACCTGGTACGTCATGCTGTTCATGGGCATTCAATCATCGATGGCGTATATCGTGTTTGGATGGCTGCCTACGCTGTTGGTGTATCGCGGCTACAGCGAAACCGCCGCCGGCCTTACCATGGCCATTTCCATACTGTGTCAGTTGGCTTCTGCGCTTACCGCGCCATGGTTTGCCCGCCTGGGTCGTGATCAGCGCCCGGCACTGCTGTGCGTCCTGCTATGTACTGCCTGTGGTTTATGGATGCTGCTGATAGCGCCCTTGAGCTGGCAATGGCCGGGCGCGGTATTACTCGGACTGGGTCAGGGAGGCAGTTTTAGTCTGGCGCTTAGCCTGCTGGTCCTGCGCACGGCCAATGCTCGCCTGTCGGGGCAACTATCGGGGCTGGTTCAAGGCGGTGGTTACACCATTGCGGCCATGGGCCCGTTCGGGGTAGGCCTTCTGCTGCAGCATGAAGCAAACGGTGGCCAGATTGCCTGGCTATTGATTACGCTACTGGGCATATGCGCTGGCTTTGCCCTTCTGGCGGGGCGTAAGCGCCGCCTCGATGATAGCTCCGGACAGCTATTGGTTCACAATGAAGACGTTGACAGCCTACATAAGGAGACGCCGTGAGCGCCCCTTCTCACTCTCAGCCCATCACCTCGACGACCGGCCCTCGCCTGTTGATCATCTATACCGGCGGCACGCTGGGTATGCGAGCAGGCGATCATGGGCTCAGCCCTGCCGGCGATATCGACGCGCGGTTAGCGCAGGCGTTTGGACAGCTGCCGCTCGCGCTGCAACAGGTCCTGCCCGCTTACGACGTGCTCAGCTATGCGCCGCTGATTGATTCCAGTACCGCCACGCCTCGCAATTGGGCGCAGCTGGCCAATGATATCGCCACGCGCCTGACCGACTATCACGGTTTTGTGGTCATCCACGGCACCGACACGCTGAGCTGGACGGCCGCCAGCCTTGCCTACCAGCTTCAGGGAGTGGATCGCCCGGTGATTCTTACCGGCGCCATGCAGCCCCTCGAGGCTCCGGACAGCGACGCGCTGGGCAATCTATACGGCGCACTGCGCTGCGCCACCGAGCCCAAGGTAAAAGAGGTCGCCGTTTACTTTCACGGCAAGCTGCTGCGCGGCGTTCGCGCCATCAAGCAGCACAGCGAAGCGGCCGATGCATTTGCCAGCCCCAACTACCCACTGCTGGGCGAGCGGGTGGGTGACGATATCGTCCACTACCCCAGCCGCAGCCTGGCGGATCAGCAACGCGGGGCCCCCCGGTTCGAACTGCCCGACTACTCGCCCTTGGGCGATGGGGCCATTGTCCGGCTGGTGCTCTGGCCAGGCATCAGCGCCTGGCAGTTGGCGGCCTGGCTGGATGACGAGCGGGTCAAGGGGGCGTTGCTGCAGCTTTGGGGCGCGGGCAATTTACCCGATGACGCTGCGCTGTTAGCCGTTCTGGCAAAGGCCAGCGGCGAAGGCAAGCTGCTCGCCGCGATCAGCCAGTGCCCTCAAGGCAGCGTGCATCTGGGTGCTTATGCGGCGGGCAAAGACCTGCACGACGCGGGCGTCTTGTCCGGGGATGGCATGACGCCGGAGGCAGCATTTTGCAAACTCGTTCATCTCTTGGCCCAGCCGCTCACCGACCAAGACCGGCGACAACGCTTCGTAACCCCCTTGGTAGGTGAACGCTAGTGGAGACCCATAGACGCTGAGCGTTAAATGCACACCTGGCAATCGCGGCGATTGACGCTAAGGTGAAAGCACATCCAATGAATTGAAAGGAGTACGCTTTATGGAAAAGCCAGTGCATTACTTCAGCGAACTGTTCGAACAATTGGGCCTGGCATCCGATGCTGCATCAATAGAGCGCTTCATTCAGCGTCATGCGCCCCTACCCGATACGATGCCGCTCGCCGATGCGCCCTGCTGGAATGAAGGGCAGGCAGAGTTTTTAAAGGAAGCTGTCGAGGAGGACGCCGATTGGGCCGAGGTTGTCGACCACCTTGATGCATCCATGCATAAACCAACCTGATCGCGTTGAGCCGATGCTGGGGATGACGCGGACCTGAAGCGTCAGTCTGGTATCGGCAAACGTTAGATTGCTTACACCTGTAGCCGCGCCTCCACTCGCTCGAGAATCTGGCGGCTGACCTTGCCCACCAGCGGCGTAGCCGCCTTGTTGACGGCTTTTTCCATGAATCGGTTGCCGATTTCATAGCTGAGCGTCAGCGCGACTTCGGTGCCTTCCGGGACCTCACGCAGATGATAGCGGCCCTGGTTTTTCACCCCGTTTATCGATTCCCAGGCGAGTACGTTGGGCGGCTGGATCTCAGTAATCACAACGTCAAAGGTCCAATCCATGCTCAGTGCGCGCACGTGCCACCGGTAACGGTCGTCACCTAACGAGTCAATGGCACGGATCAGATCCGAATAATCGGCGAAATCCTCAACGCGCCTCAGCAGCCCAAACACACGCTCGGGCGTTGCCTTGACGATGGCGCTGTGTTCGATAGTGGCCATAGCATAATCCCTTCGATGAAGCCCCTAGCCTAGCACTTTCAGGGTAGATTGTGTGTAGCCAGAAACACCCCGATTGCGTACACTCTCGCCCTTCCGGACCGGACCCCGGAACGCAGTAGCCGCTTTGAATCACGCTACGATCAATAAATTCTCCGGCATAAGAGTGTCTATCATGTCAATTTCCCAAACCCCGCCTGGGGCCACCGTCGTGGTGATCTATTCCGGCGGCATGGACTCGTTTACCCTACTTCATCGCGCCATCAATGAAGGCTATAACGTCCATGCGCTATCCTTTCACTACGGTCAGCGCCACGCTCGCGAACTCGATACCGCTCGGCACGTCTGCCGGCAATTGGGCGTCCCACATCAGGTCGTGGATATTCGTTCGATCCATTCGCTGATTGATAACTCGGCGTTGACCAACACCTCCCATGACATGCCCCACGGCGACTACGACAGCGACAACCTGACCGCCACCGTGGTCCCCAATCGCAACATGATATTGCTGTCGTTAGCCATCGCGAATGCCGTCAATATTGGCGCCAGCCGCGTTGACTACGGTGCTCATGGCGGCGACCACGTCCTCTACCCCGACTGTCGCCCCGCCTTTGTCGAAGCCATGGACCATGTCGCCCGGATCGCCAATTTCTCGCCCGTCGAAGTCCATGCCCCTTACCTGCATGCCGGTAAGGACGAGATCCTCGCAGAGGGTCTGGCACTGGGGCTTGATTACCGCGATACCTGGACCTGCTATGAAGGCGGCGAACTCGCCTGCGGCCGTTGCGGAAGCTGTCGAGAGCGTCTGGCGGCCTTTGCCGCGAACGGGGTCTGCGACCCGCTTGCCTATGCGGACGTCACGGAGGCAGGCGCATGTATCAGGTAAAGGAAGCCTTCTACACGCTTCAGGGTGAAGGGGCCCAGGCCGGGCGGGCCAGCGTGTTTTGTCGTTTCAGCGGCTGCAATCTGTGGAGCGGTCGCGAACAGGATCGCGCCACGGCCAGGTGCACGTTCTGCGATACCGATTTCATCGGCACCGACGGCCACGGCGGTGGCCGTTTCCCCACCCCAGAAGCCCTGGCCCAGCATATTCTTTCGATGTGGCCACGCGAGGCCGGGAAAGCAACCCCTTACGTGGTATTCACGGGAGGCGAGCCGCTGCTGCAGCTCGACGCGGCGTTGATCGTCAATCTGCATAGCCTGGGGTTTGAAGTGGCGGTCGAGACCAACGGCACGCTCCGCCCACCTGCGGGTATAGACTGGCTGTGCGTCAGCCCCAAGGGGAACAATTCCCTGGCGATCCAGCAGGGAGATGAATTGAAGCTGGTCTATCCTCAGGTCGAGGCGCCGCCCGAAGCATTTGCCCACCTGGACTTTCGTCACTTTTTCCTGCAGCCGATGGACCTGTCCCCGGTAGACCAAGACGCCGATACGGTGTCGCGCACTACCGCGTACTGTTTAGCCCACCCGCAGTGGCGCTTGTCGCTACAAACGCACAAAATCGCAGGCTTTGACTGATGGCGTTATTTGTAAATCAACTGACGCATATCGATGCGTCGCTATGGTGCCCGGAAGCGGGCTTGAAGGGTATCAGTTGGCAAGTGGATGCGCTGCTCGAAGGCGAGCTCGGTGAAGACGGCATGCTGTTTGATTTTGGCGACGTCAAACCGTGGATCAAACACCACCTGGATGCCGGTCTGGACCACACGCTGCTGGTCCCCGTGAAGGCCGCCGGCGTCAGCGTGACGGAGACCGCTGAAGGCCTGTGCGTGCGAACCACATCACCCTACTCCATGGAAGTCACGGGTCCCAAAGAAGCCTTCACCCTGGTACCCGAGGCCACCATTGATCGCGACGCGGTAGCCCGCGCGCTCAGCGACGACCTCACTGCTCGGCGGCCGGAGAATGTCTCGCGGGTGCAGCTAACCTTAAGCGACGAGCCCATTGATGGGGCCGCCTACGGGTATAGCCACGGTCTGAAGCGCCATACGGGCAACTGCCAGCGTATTGCCCACGGCCATCGCTCGCGGCTGCATATCTGGCAGAACGAAACACGCCAGCTCACGCTTGAGCAGCACTGGGCAGAATGGTTGGAAAACCGCTATCTGGTAGAGGCTGGCGACATCGTCGAGCAAGATGCAAAGCAACTTTCCTGCCGCTATCAGGCGGCCCAGGGCATGTTTTCGATCACCTTGCCGAGCGATCGCTGCGCCGTGCTGGCGACGCCCACCACGGTGGAGAACATAGCCCGCTGGTTGGCCGAACATATCGCCGATCAGACGCGCAGCGTGACCCGTGTGCACGCTTTTGAGGGGTTCAATAAAGGCGCCATTGCGGAGGCGGGTCCATGAGCGATGAGTGCCGAGCCGGCTGCGGGGCATGCTGCATTGCGCCCTCCATCAGCTCAGCGATTCCGGGCATGCCCGATGGTAAACCCGCAGGCGTACGCTGCGCCCAACTAGACGAACAGAACCTGTGTCGCCTTTTCGGCGATCCTCGCCGACCCGCTGTCTGCGAACGCTTCCAGTTCGACGCTGCCGTCTGCGGACGGCAGCGAGAAGAAGCTCTGGTGACGCTAAGCTGGCTGGAAGAGCACACCTGACGTCCTAGCCTAGCTCTCCAAACGCTCCGGATGGGCCAGGCGGTGGTCCAGCAGGCTTACCCAGCGGACCAGCACCGGTGCGTCGCTGTGACTGACATCGCCAAGCAAGTGATGGAAGGCTTCGCGGGCGCGTTCGTCGTCCGGCGAAATACGCGTCAGCCATAGCTCCAGCGCTGCCAACTCCTGGTGACGGTTACCGTGTTCACGCGCCTGGGTAATCGCCATCTCGGCCAGCGCGCGTACTTCATTGGCCGGATGATCGAGCATGATGCGTACCCGCGCCAGCTGGGTGGCCAGCTCGGGCAAGAACAGCGTCGTCCGCTCCTTGGCGATCACCAGGCACTGATCCAGGTAATCCTCCGCGGCGCTCAACTCGCCCAGCGCAATACAGGCGTCGGAGTACCACAGCACGGGGCGCTGAAAACGATCCCGTCCATTGAGCTCGGCCATCTGGTCTAGGCTGTCACGCAGCTGGGTAAGCCCACCGTGATCTCCTGCCAATGCGCGCTGCCAGCCCAGAATCCCCTGGGCGGAAATTTGCCAGAGCTGCAAATCCGGCGTGGCGGTCATGGCGGCCGCCTTTTCTGCGTGACGCGCCGCCAGGTGCACATGGCCCAGTTGGCGGTAAAGCGAGGCGGCGAATAATAGCGCCATGGCCAGCGTGCCTGGGTGACCGAGCTTTTCAGCCAGACGGATCGCCGCGGAGACCTGGCGTTCGGCACGCTGATAGTCACCGCGCAGACACAGGGCCCAGCCCTGGAAGCAAGCCGCCGTCACCTGGGGATGATCGGAGAACGGTAGCCATTCGATCATCATCTGCGCATTGAGCGGATCGATTTCGTTCAAGTGGTCATGGGCCTGCTGAATACGCCCCGCCCAGTATTCACAGTGCGCCCGCGCGTAGTCCGCGAGCCGCTGATAACGGGGGTCCTCGAGGCGGGCAGCAATGTCCGCCAGGGTCGAGGCCAACGCAAAGGCATCGGCATGGGCATAGCGCTGACTGCGCCCTACCCACAGGCCCCACTTGACCAGGAATATCTGCTCGAGGTCTTCGGGGTCTTCCTGATTGGTTTCCGATTGGCGCAGTAGCTCGCGGGCGCGCACAAAGCTCTCGTGGGCGGTGGGCGAACCATGCCCTTCCAGGGCAAAGGCCGCCTGCCCGCGAACTGTCAACAGACTCACCTCACGCTCGATCTCGTGCTCGACGTGACGCAGGCTGGCAAGCCCGAAATCGGCCATGCGCAGCGCGGTACGGTTTGCACTTACCTTCAGCGCTTCCCTGGCAGCGAGTTCGAAATACCGAGCACCACGCGCATAATGCCCGCTGCGCCGGAGATGGGTGGCAAAATCGCCCGGGTGGCGACTGATCCACATCGGGAACCGCTCTTCTATCAGGCTCACCACCTGCTGGTGGAGCGTGACGCGCACATCGCGTGGGCAAGAAAGATAGGCCGCTTCCTGAAGCAGCTGATGGCTGAACTGAAACTCGAGTTCGCTCGAGCCGTTATCCACCGGCTCGATAATCTCGAGCTGGCGCATATGATCGAGCGCCTGCTGCAGACGCGTGGTGTCGTAGCCGCTGCACTCTTTCAGAAAATCCAGCCGAAAGCGCTTCCCCAATACCGCGGCAATATGGGCGATGTCCCTGTCGCTTTCCAACTGGTCGATGCGGCTGGCCAACAACCCAAGCAGCCCCTTGGGCAACTCGTCGAACTGGACGCTACGCCCTTCACGACGATCCATATCCAGGCGGCGACAGATTTCCTGCATATACAGGGGGACGCCATCGCAACGCTCGATGATCTGGTTGCGCAGTCGCGGACTCAAATGTATCCGGTAGCGCCGTGAAAGCTGAGACAGCAGACGCGATGACTGCAACGCATCCAGCCGGCCGAGAGTGATCTGCTGATCCCAATGCAGCTTGACCGGTAGCGTTTCACGGCCATGGTGGCTCGCCACCAGCATAAACGCGGTATTGATCGGCAACCGCGCCTGAAGGCCAGAAAGCACTTTAAACGAGGGTTCGTCGAGCCACTGCAAATCATCGATCATCAGCACCAGCGTGTGCGTGGCGGCCTGGCGCTCTATCAGACGGTGCAACAACATCACGACGAGCTCGACCGCTTCCCCGTTTTGGGTAAGCTGCGAGACCTCGTGCACACTGCGCACGCCCAGCGCCTCTTCAAGCAGGTACTGCTGTTCATCGCGCAGTGAATTGAAGTCTAACTCTGCCTGCAGAACATGCAGGGCATCGACGTCGGGCGTGCGCTCCAGATACCAGGCAAGCAAGGTACGGGCGACGCCGTAGGGTTCCAGGACCGAAAGGCGGGTAGTTGGCTGCCAGCAAATGGCGGCATCACGACTCAGCTCAAGCTGGCGGAAGCCCACCATCAAGGCTGACTTGCCCATCCCCGAGGCCCCACGCACCAGTACGCTCTGGCGCAGCCCGATACCGGCACGGGCTAGCGCATCACGCAGGGTTCTCAGCGAGGTCTCGCGCCCTACCAGACTTGGCGGCATGGCATCGCGACCGCCTTCATTCTGACCCAGCACCAGCGCCCGCTGGCGTACGCGACCATCGCTGGCCACCACGCGGGAAACCAGGCGCGGCTGAAGATCCAGCGCCGGCGGCATGTGTTGGCTCGACTCCTGGGAGATCACCAACTCACTGCCTTCTGCGGCACTCATCAATTCGACGGAAATCTGCGTTACCTGACCCAGTGGATCGGCCAGTTGCCGCTCGGGTAGATACACCACCCGCCCGCTATGCAGGCCGGCTGCGAGTTCAAACTGCGGCGCTTCGCCATCGCCGCTCCAGTGCCTGGCCGACTCCTGCGGCAAGGCTTGACGGCAGTGTTCGTAAAGAGCAACCAGTTCAGCCAACTGATGAGCGGGACCATGGGTACCAAAGCAGGCAAGCCCCAGCCCTCCTGTGGCGCCGGGCAGCCAGAACCCACCCAGATGGTGACACTGCTGCTCGAGCCAGCGCAGCAGTTCAAGCTGAAGCGCGAGGCAGTTACGCGCTGCGGCGCGGTCCTGCCAATCGCCCTGGAGGCGCAAGCGAATAGCCATGACCGACAGCTGGCGCAGCTCGATTTCGTCTTCACGCAGGGGCTTGCTGTCTGTTGCCAGCGCCCGCGAAAAGGCACCCTGTGGTGACATGGCGCGCGTGTCGGGGTGGCCGTCAGACCAGTAGCTTGCCAGCTGCAGGAAGCTCGGCTCCGGCTGCTGACCCGACAAGGCCAATAGCTGTAAATAACTATTGTATTGCTCGTGGGCCGCGGCCATCTGCTTTTGCTCGGCAAGCTGTTTGACCAGGCGCTCATGGAAGGGTCCGTAGCCCGAAAACCGGCTAACCAGGGTTTCCAGGAGACCGTCAGGCACATCCTGATGGTTATCCAGCACATGTTCGGCAAACCGGATAACCCGCTGACGCCATTCGTTACGCGCCTGAACCAGCCAACGCTGGAACTCGCTGCAGTTAGCCAGCTGTAACTCTTCGATTAGATCGCCCTGGTAACAGGTCAGCACCGAATTCAACGTCTCCAGGTCGCGCGGGCCTTCGAGCAGGGTCTGCAGCTCGTGAAGATCAACATGCCAGTTGGCAGGGAGCTGAAAGGCAATGGTCTGGCGCGACACATTAAGCACCTGCTCGGCGTCTTCGCCCAGCGATTGGCGCAGGCAGTGCAGCGCGTGACGCAGGTTGGTGCGCCCCGATGACAGGCCTTGGTCGGGCCACAGCAGTTCCGCCAGGGCAGCCCGGTTGACCGGCTGTCGATGCAGCAACAAGTAGACAAGCAACGCTTTCACTTTGTCGTAGCTAAAGTGCGTCAGCACATCGTCGCCCTGGGATAAGGCAAAATGGCCGAACAGGGTGAGTTGGTCGTACTTATTCGCATCGCGCATGATACACATCCTGTCTGGACGAACGGCGACTTACGCTGGCACGCCGCTATGAAAACGGAAAGCCGAATCCGGCGAAGTGATTAGTGCCGCTTCGCAATCGACAAAAAACGCGATTCGCTCGTCAATCGAGTGATCGGTCTGTTGACGGGCAAGCATCAGATAATCTTCGAAATGGCGGCCTTCTGACTTGACGAGGGTGCGGTAGAACTTCGCAAGCTCCTCATCAAGGTAAGGGATAAGGCACGCAAAGCGTTCACAGCTTCGTGCCTCGATAAGCGCACCAATAATCAGCACGTCAATCAATCGCTCGGGGTCCTGTGGCCGAACGTGACGACGCAACCCTTCCGCATAACGAGAAGCGGTCAAATGCCGATACGCCACACCGCGCCGCTCCATTAACGTCACCACCTGTTCAAAATGCAGCAGCTCTTCACGGGCCAGTTGCGACATCTTGTTCAACAGCAACGGCTGGTCGACGTAGCGGTATAACAGGCTCATCGCGGTGGAAGCTGCCTTCTTCTCACACTGGGCATGATCAATGAGCAACGTTTCAGGGTTTTCCATCGCCCACGAGAGCCAAGCGTCAGGGGTCGGACACGCCAGGAAGTCGTGCAGGCTTTCAGGCAACAGATCGTCTGCCCCGATCGAATGATTCACTTGTTCACCTGGGATTACTTGTATCGACATAACACCATCGCTAAATATCTATCACATTATTGTACAACATTATGACGCCTTAGGTAATGCAACATTGCCTTCGTAGGTCTTCAAACATTACTAAAGGTGGCTACAAGACTTGTAAGTAACTCGGCGTTACGAGAATCACACTTTCCGCAACCGCTGTCGATAGTTAGTGATTTTTGCTAGTAAAGCATGCAAGAACGTTTGGTCCAAGCAAGTATTTAGCGACAAATCGCCGCCTATCAACATAAAGTACAACGCCCCGGATGCCGACTCACCTTAACATTGTCGACAGTTTCACGTAGAATTGCGGCCATTCAACCAGCGCTGTTTGTCAAGCGTATGTCCGTGTCCGGCGGCATTTCATGGCGTCTTAGCCATATGCCGTCGCCACCATAAAAGCAGATGAGAGGGCCCCCAACGTGCTTGAAGCTTACCGCCAACATGTCGAGGAACGCGCCGCAGAGGGCGTACCAGCCAAGCCCCTAACCGCCGAGCAAACCGCAGCGCTGATCGAGCTGCTGAAAGCCCCGCCGGCCGGTGAAGAGGAATTCATTCTTGACCTAATTACCAACCGCGTTCCTCCTGGTGTTGACGAAGCGGCTTACGTGAAAGCCGGTTTCTTGACCGCTATCGCCAAAGGCGAAGCCACATCGCCCCTCATCGATAAAGTGCACGCCGTTAAGCTGCTTGGCACCATGCAGGGTGGCTACAACATCGTTTCCCTGGTTGAACTGCTCGACAACGAAGAGCTGGCCCGGGAAGTCGGTGAACAGCTGAAACATACCCTGCTGATGTTCGATGCCTTCCACGATGTCGAACAGCGCGCCAAAGCCGGTAACAGCGTTGCCAAGGACGTTATCCAGTCATGGGCCGATGCCGAGTGGTTCCTTTCCAAGCCAGCGCTTGAAGAAAAGATCACGCTGACCGTCTTCAAGGTGCCGGGTGAAACCAACACCGACGACCTGTCACCAGCCCCTGATGCCTGGTCGCGTCCTGACATTCCTTTGCATGCCAATGCCATGCTCAAGAACGAGCGCGAGGGTATCCAGCCCGTTGAGCAGGGCAAGACCGGCCCACTCAAGCAAATCGAAGAGGTCAAGGCCAAGGGGTTCCCTGTGGCTTACGTGGGCGACGTTGTGGGTACCGGCTCTTCGCGCAAGTCAGCTACCAATTCCGTGCTGTGGTTCTTTGGCGACGATATGCCTTATGTTCCTAACAAGCGCGCCGGTGGCTTCTGCTTCGGCGGCAAGATTGCCCCCATTTTCTTCAACACCATGGAAGACTCCGGCGCCCTGCCGGTCGAAATGGATGTCGAAAAGCTGGCCATGGGCGACGTTATCGACGTCTATCCGTACGCTGGCAAGGTCTGCAAGCATGGCACCGACGAAGTGCTCACCACCTTTGAACTGAAAACCCAGCTCATTCTTGATGAAGTGCGTGCCGGCGGTCGTATCCCGCTGATTATCGGGCGTGGCCTGACGGGCAAGGCACGTGAATCGCTGGGCCTCGCTCCGTCGGATGTATTCCGCCTGCCCGAGCAGCCCAACGACACCGGCAAAGGGTTCACCCTTGCGCAGAAGATGGTCGGCAAGGCCTGCGGCATGGATGGCGTTCGCCCCGGCATGTACTGCGAGCCCAAGATGACCACCGTGGGCTCCCAGGACACCACCGGGCCGATGACGCGCGACGAGCTGAAGGACCTTGCGTGCCTGGGCTTCCAGGCCGACCTGGTGATGCAGTCGTTCTGCCATACCGCCGCTTACCCGAAGCCGGTGGATGTGGACACGCACCACACCCTGCCGGACTTCATCATGAACCGTGGCGGTGTTTCGTTGCGCCCGGGCGACGGCATCATTCACAGCTGGCTCAACCGCATGCTGCTTCCGGACACGGTCGGCACCGGCGGTGACTCGCATACCCGCTTCCCGCTGGGCATTTCCTTCCCGGCCGGCTCAGGCCTGGTGGCCTTCGCCGCCGCAACGGGCGTCATGCCGTTAGACATGCCTGAATCCGTCCTGGTGCGCTTCAAGGGCAAACGCCAGCCGGGCGTCACGCTGCGCGACCTGGTGCACGCCATTCCGCTATATGCCATCAAGCAGGGCCTGCTCACTGTCGAGAAGTCCGGCAAGAAAAATGCGTTCTCGGGCCGCGTGCTGGAAATCGAAGGCCTTGAAGACCTGACTGTCGAACAGGCTTTTGAACTTTCCGATGCCTCCGCCGAGCGCTCGGCGGCTGGCTGCACCATCACGCTGTCTGACGAAAGCGTCACCGAGTACCTCAAGTCCAACATCACCCTGCTCAAGTGGATGATGGCCAACGGCTACGGCGACGAGCGCACGATCAGCCGCCGCATCGAAGGCATGGAAGCATGGCTGGCCGACCCGAAACTGATGCGCGCCGACAGCGATGCCGAGTACGCCGAAGTGATCGAGATCGACCTTGATGAGATCAAGGAACCGGTACTCTGCGCCCCTAACGATCCCGATGATGCGCGCCTGCTTTCCGACGTGGCCGGCGAAAAAATCGATGAAGTCTTCATCGGCTCGTGCATGACCAACATCGGCCACTTCCGTGCCGCTGGCAAGCTGCTTGAAAAACAGCCCGCCGGCAGCCTCAAGACCCGTCTATGGCTCGCGCCGCCAACCAAGATGGATCAGCACCAGCTGACCGAAGAAGGTTACTACGGCATCTACGGACGTGCCGGTGCGCGCATGGAAATGCCCGGCTGCTCACTGTGCATGGGTAACCAGGCACGCGTCGCGGCCAAAAGCACCGTCGTGTCGACCTCAACGCGGAACTTCCCCAACCGCCTTGGTGACGGTGCGAACGTGTATCTCGCGTCTGCGGAGCTTGCGGCCGTTGCCGCCGTTGAAGGGCGTCTGCCAACGGTCGACGTATATCGCCGTTACATGAGCGAATTTGACGCCATGGCCAGCGAGATATATCGTTATATGAATTTCCACGAAATTGAGGAGTATCAGAAGATCGCCTCAAACGTGATTCCGGTAGCCCAGGAAGCCTAGGCTTCTGCTACCGCTCTATCGCCGATGCTCGCACCATCGCAAAAGGGCCCTGCTCTTTTGAGTCGATGAACGAACGCCCCGCCTCTGTTCTACAGGGGCGGGGCGTTTTTTTTCGCCATGGATGACAACGTTCAGGAGTATGCTATGCCGACCATCATCACCCCCGACATCTGCGATGCCTTTCCGGGCGTTCAGGTTGTCGAGCCCCTCTTCGCCAACTTTGGCGGTGTGGATGCCTTCCACGGTGCCGTTCGCACGATCAAATGCTTTGAAGACAATTCGCTTGTGAAGCAAGCCGTTGCCGAACCGGGCAACGGCGCCGTCCTGGTCGTCGATGCTGGCGGCTCGGCGCGCTGCGCCATGCTCGGTGACATGCTGGCCGAGCAGGCGGTCGAGAATGGCTGGGCTGGCATCGTGATATACGGCTGCGTGCGCGATGTCGATATCCTCGCCACGCTTCCCCTTGGGGTTCAAGCGCTGGGCAGTCATCCGCGGAAAAGCGAGAAACGCGGCGAGGGTCAACGCGATATCACTCTCGGCTTTGCGGGCGTTACCATCTCCCCCAACGACTGGCTGTACGCTGACAATAACGGCATCCTGATTGCCGATCATGAATTAGCGCTTAATCAGCGCTAAAACGACCTACTTGCCAGGGGTGGCGGTTGCTGCCACCCTAACCCCTCATGTTATGACGTTATTGTGACCATGCAGCCTCTGACCCAGTTAGGCTATGCACTTGTTCGTACGTTACGCGATCATTTGCGTCCGCTTATCGCGTTTCATCTCTTCTTTACCCTGTTTGCTTCCGCACTGTTACTTCCTGCCATTGCCTGGGTAATGCGCACTTTGCTGGCGCAGCTGCAGCGCAGTGTCGTTACTAACAACGAACTCGCAAGCCTGATATTCAGCCCCCTGGGGCTGGTAGGCATGCTGGTGGGAATCGGTCTGTTCTTTACCGTTATCTACTGGCAGCAAGCCGGCATGCTTCAGGTGGCAATTCGTCCCCGGGACAATCATTATCGCCTCGCCTTCGAAGCCCTTTGGCTGAGCAGTCGCCGCTTGCCGGCACTCGTTGGCCTGGTGGTGTTACAGGTCGGCAGCCACCTGATACTCATGGCGCCCTTTATGGTGGCGCTGACATGGCTTTATGACGTCTGGCTGAGTGGTATCGATCCCTACTACCTGCAGCGCGTCAAGCCCGCTTCACTGTGGTATTTCCTCGTCTGCGCCATCCCGCTGTTCTTGCTATGGATGATCCTCGCAGCCAAGCTGTATCTACGCTGGCTGCTGGCGCTTCCATTGGTGGCGCTGGAGCAATGCTCGCCCCGGCAGGCGCTTCGCCGCAGCGTCGAGCTAACACGTGGCTGGCACCGCTCGATTGGCGTTGCCGTGATACTCGTGCTGGCGCTCATCATTGTTCTGCCGCTTGCTACCACCCTGCTCTTCGACCGCCTGTTCACGCCGCTGTTGTGGTGGCTACCCGAGCACACGGCTGTGCTGGTACCCGCTATGCTTGGCTATTTGACCGGGTATGTTCTGATCACCCTGGCGATTACCTTCGTGGGTATCGCCGCCAATGCGCTGCTGTCCGCCTGTCTGTATCTGCAACTGGCGCATCGCGAAGCGCGCCCCGCGCCGCCTGACGACGCCCATCCAGGTCGGTTCGCCTGGGTCGTCGAACTCAGCGTACTGGCGTTTGCGGCCCTTCAGGCCTGGTGGATTCTGACCAGCTTCGAGATTCGCGACGATGTCGCCATCATTGCTCACCGGGGCAGCTCCATGGCGGCTCCGGAAAACACGCTGGCGGCACTGGATCGAGCCATCGTGGATGGTGCCGACGCGATAGAAATCGACGTCCGCCTTACGGCCGATCAGCAGGTCATGCTTTATCATGACCGCAATATGGCACGTCTTACCGGCGATCGAGAGGAGTTCGGCGATCTGACGCGAGAGGAATTGGAACGTTATGACGTGGGCAGCTGGTTCGGCGACGCCTACCGGGGAGAGCCCATTCCCGGCCTCGATGACGCCCTCGACCTGGTGCGAGGGCGCGCCGATCTGATGATCGAGATAAAGCCCTTGCCGGGTCAGGGGCAGGCCCTCAGCGAGACGGTTATCGAAGCGCTGCGGCAGGAGACGGACACGCGTTACCGATGCTGGGCGGCTATCGACAACCCGGTAGACGCCTACACCCAGTGTGGCTACCCGAATGCCATGCACACGATGCGTATTGCCACCATGTCGCCAGGCCTGGTGCCGTTCATCAAAGAGCAGGCACCGGATCTAAAGGTGACCCTCATTGCACAGCTCATCCTGCCCGGCACCCTGGATCGCAGCGCGTTCGATGCGCTTGGGTTGCGGCATAACCGGATCACCTCCCAGGAAATACGCTTGGCTAGCCTCTACGGCTACGAGGTGCATGCATGGACGGTCAACCGTCGGGAACGGATGTCCACGTTGATCGACTTGGGGGTGGATGCGATCATCACCGATTACCCCGAACACCTGGTCGAACTGCGTAACGATCGCCGTGCGCTGAGCGACGGAGCCTTGATGCTAGTAAAACTGCGCAACTGGCTGCGGCGCTAGTCCCCCATTACCACGCCTTCACGGCGTGGATCGGCGCCGCCAAACAAGGCACCGTCTTCGTCACGCATGATCGCCTGCAGCCCGCTGGTCAGCGCTCGCTCGCTGATCTCATGTCCGCGCTCGCGCAAGGCGTCGAGGGTGGCCTCTGGAAAACGGTCTTCCTCTACCCACACCTCATCGCCAAGGGTCACCGCATGCGGCAGGTTCAAGGCGGTTTGCGCATTCATTCCCCAGTCGCGAAGCGCCATCAGCGTACGTGCCGTGTAATGAATAATCGCCGCCCCACCAGGCGAGCCCAGGCTTCCCACCAGCTCGCCGCTCTCCCTGTCGAAAATCAACGTCGGGCTCATGCTTGAACGTGGCCGTTTGCCAGGCTCGACGCGATTGGCCACGGGCTCACCCTCCTCCTCAGGCTGGAAGGCAAAATCGGTGAGTTCATTATTGAGCATAAAACCGCCCGGTAGATCGGTGCCACCATCGCTCATGATGCGCGAGCCAAATGCCTGCTCAATGGTCGTGGTCATCGACACCGAGCGGCCTTCGGCATCCACAATGCTGATATGACTGGTACCATACTCAGGCTGGGTCGGTTGGGCGGCAAAGCTTGTCTGCATTTCACCGGGGCGGCCGTGTTCTGCACTGTTGCCCATGCTTTCCTGGCCAATCAGCTCGCTGCGTTCGGCAAGATAGGCGGGGTCGAGCATGCTCGACCAGTCTCCCCCGGGGGCGTCGACGAAATCCGGATCGGCGATGTAGTAGTTCCGATCGGCGAAGGCCAGCCGAGATGCTTCCAGAAACTGATGCAGCCAGCCACTACTGGTGACGCCGTCATCCAGGGGCGCCTCAAGCAAGGGCTGCTGATCGAGCATGCCCAGAATCTGCATGACCGTGAGGTGGCCGGATGAAGGCGGTGGGAAACCACATACCTCCCACTGCTGCCAGGGCGTGCAGATAGGATCGCGGGTGATGGCGTCATAGGTCTCAAGGTCATCAAGCGCCATCTCACCGGGACGTTCGGGGTGCTGGCTTACCCGGTCGACAATATCCTGGGCGATGTCGCCTTGATAAAACGCATTGCTGCCATCGCTGGCGATACGTTTCAATACCGCTGCCAAGGCCGGGTTCTTGAGCGTCTCGCCCTCCTCGATGGGATCGCCTTCCTGATCGTAATAAAAGGCGCGCGCCAGTTCATTGTCGCGCAAGGCCTCGTCATTGGCCAGGCTGGTGTGCAGCCGCGGGCTGACCTCAAAGCCCTCTTCCGCCAGGGTAATCGCCGGCGTAAACAGCGCTTCCCAGGGTAGGCTGCCGTGGGCGGCGTGGGCTTTTTCCATCAGCCGAACGGTACCGGGCACCCCGACGGAACGACCGCTCGCCACGGCCTCCATGAACGCCAGCGGCTCTCCATCCTCCATGAACAAGTCACCGTCGACGGCGGCCGGAGCGGCTTCACGTCCACCATAGGCGCGTACGTCATCGCCATCGTAGTAGAGCAAAAACGCCCCGCCACCCAGCCCGCTGGACTGCGGCTCCACCAGCCCGAGCACCATCTGGACGGCAATGGCGGCGTCGATGGCATTACCGCCTGCTTTTAATACCTGGTAGCCCGCATCGGTCGCCAGCGGATTAGCCGCCGCCACGGCGAATGAGTCAGCCGACCAGCCAGGCTTTTCCTCGTAGCCCGATCCCTCTTCCGGTGAGATGGAGGGCGTTTCGTAATCGAAGCCCCACGCATGGAAAGGCACTACCAAGAGGCCGGGCAGTAACCAGGCAAGTTTTTTTGAGGGCATCACGCCGACTCCGACATTGTGTTCAATCCAAACGCATCAGACCGCTAGCCTATAAAACCAGCGCGCCCGGCACAATGGCCGGGCGCTTAATGATAAGCCTACTGGATATTATTCAGCGATTGTCTCACCGGCCAGCATGAACCAGGTTTCCAGGACGGCATCCGGATTGAGCGACACCGAGTCGATGCCCTGCTCCATCAGCCATTTTGCCAGGTCAGGGTGATCCGAGGGTCCCTGCCCACAAATGCCCACGTATTTACCCTGGTCCTTACATGCCTTGATGGCCATCGACAGCAGCTTCTTGACCGCCTCGTTGCGTTCGTCAAACAGGTGGGCAACGATGCCCGAATCACGGTCGAGCCCCAAGGTTAGCTGGGTCAAATCGTTGGAACCGATCGAGAAGCCGTCGAAGTGCTCGAGAAATTCGTCGGCAAGCAGCGCATTGGCGGGTAGCTCGCACATCATGATGACCTTGAGACCCTTGTCGCCTCGCTTGAGCCCGTTGGTGGCCAGGAGCTCGACCACCTCGCGGGCTTCCTCGGTCGTGCGCACGAAGGGCACCATGATCTCGACGTTGTCGAGGCCCATTTCCTCGCGCACTCGCTTGAGCGCTCGACACTCGAGCTCGAAGCAGGGACGGAACGCCTCCGACACGTAGCGCGACGCACCGCGGAAACCGAGCATGGGGTTTTCTTCGCCGGGCTCGTAAAGTTTACCGCCGATCAGGTTTTCGTATTCGTTGGACTTGAAGTCGGACAGCCGCACGATGACGCGCTCGGGGTAATAGGCGGCGGCCAACGTCGAGATACCTTCGACAAGTTTATCGACATAGAAGCTGACCGGGTCGGCATAGCCGGCGGTGCGTATGTCGATCACCTGCTGAAGATCAGACGGCAGGGTGTCGTACTCGAGCAGGGCCTTGGGATGCACACCGATCATGCGATTGATGATGAATTCCAGTCGCGCGAGCCCCACACCGGCATGCGGAAGGCTGGCAAACCCGAAGGCCCGATCGGGGTTACCCACGTTCATCATGATCTTGAAGGGAATCTCGGGCATGGTGTCCACATTGGTCACCTTGCAATCAAAGGCCAATAGCCCTTCATAGACATGTCCAGTATCGCCTTCGGCGCAGGAAACGGTCACGTCGCTACCTTCGACCAAGCGCGTAGTGGCATCGCCACAGCCAACCACCGCAGGAATACCCAGCTCGCGGGCAATAATGGCCGCATGGCAGGTCCTGCCACCACGGTTGGTGACGATCGCCGAGGCGCGTTTCATGATCGGCTCCCAGTCAGGATCGGTCATGTCGGTCACCAGCACATCGCCATCATGAATCTTGTCCATGTCGTCTGGGCTCATGACAATCTTAGCGGCACCGCTACCAATACGCTGGCCGATAGCACGGCCGGTCACCAGGGTGCGGCCTTTCTCGCGCAGCTGGAAGCGCTCCAGCTTACCGCCTTCCTGCTGGGAAACGACCGTTTCTGGCCGCGCCTGAACGATGTATAGCTCGCCATCGTCGCCATCCAGCGCCCATTCGATGTCCATGGGGCGCTGGTAGTGTTGCTCAATGGTCACGGCCTGGCGGGCCAGCGACATTACTTGAGCATCGTTGATGCAGAAGCGGCCGCGATCCTGAAGCGGAACGTCGATGGTCTCAACCGATTTACCGGCGCTGGCGTCTTCGCCATAGACCATCTTGATCAGCTTGGAACCGAGGTTGCGGCGCAGCACCGCCGGTCGTCCCGCGGCCAGAGTGGGCTTGTGTACGTAGAACTCGTCCGGATTGACCGCCCCCTGAACGACGGTTTCGCCCAGCCCCCAGGAAGCGGTCACAAACACTGCCTCGCGGAAGCCTGATTCGGTATCGAGGGTGAACATGACACCTGAGGCACCGGTTTCCGACCGCACCATTTTCTGTACGCCTGCGGAGAGCGCGACATTTTCGTGGGCGTAGCCACGGTGGACGCGGTAAGAAATCGCCCGGTCATTGAACAGCGAGGCGAAGACCTCGTGGACCGCGCGCTTGATGTTGTCGAACCCTTCGATATTCAGAAAGGTTTCCTGTTGACCGGCAAAGGAGGCGTCAGGCAAGTCCTCAGCGGTGGCCGAGCTGCGAACCGCCACCTTGAGAGCCGGATGACGCTGCTGCAGGGTTTCGTAGGCGGTGCGCAGTTCGCTTTCAAAGGTGGGCGGTAACGGCGTGTCGATGACCCATTGGCGAATCATTTTGCCGGCTTCGGCCAGCGCCTTGACATCATCGACATCCAGCCGCGACAGGGTCTCATTGATACGCTCGTTGAGTCCTTCGTGGGCAAGAAATTCGCGATAGGCATGGGCAGTGGTGGCAAATCCACCGGGAACGGTCACCCCTGCCCCGGATAAATTGGAAATCATTTCGCCGAGCGAGGCGTTTTTGCCACCCACACGTTCGACGTCGGCCATGCCCAGTTGATCGAACCATAGAATGTAATCGTTCACGCAACCCCCTCGCTCAATAGGCCAGCAGCTGTCTCAGCCGCTGAAGATGAATGCGCTCACCCTAGCACCGCCCCGGTGTATTCGCCATTGGTCTAATAGCGAAGGGAGTGGAGGATTTTTACAACAGATGGGTTTTTTGGGCATTTGCTGTAGTCAGGCGTTTGACGCAGTTGTGCCGAACGACGTCCCGGCACACAATATGCGCAACGTCACGGGGAGCAACCAGCATGCAGCGCACGGCTTTTTTTATATCGGATGGAACGGGGATAACCGCTGAAAGCCTGGGAAGAAGCCTTTTGGCCCAGTTCAGCGACGTCGATATCCACATGCAGACCAAACCGTATATCGATACGCTGGAAAAAGCCCAGGCCTTGGCCGAGATCATTGACGCGACAGCGGTGAAAGACGGACAGCGGCCGATTATTATCGACACGATCGTCGATCAGCAAATTCGCGATGTGATTCGCAAGGCTTCAGGGTTCAAGGTGGATATCTTCTCGACGTTTCTTGAACCTCTCGAGCAAGAGCTTGCCACCCACTCGTCCTACAGCGTGGGACGGACCCACTCGATAGGCAGCGATGATGTCTACATGGACCGCATTCACTCGGTTCACTTCGCGCTGGATAACGACGACGGCGCGCGCACCCACCAGTACGATAAAGCCGACGTCATTCTGGTCGGCGTTTCGCGCTGCGGCAAAACCCCCACGTCGCTCTACCTGGCCCTGCAGTTCGGTATCCGCGCTGCCAACTACCCGCTAACGGAAGACGATCTGGATGAAGACGGCATGCTGAAGTTGCCGAAAGCACTCGCTCCCCATCGGCACAAGCTGTTTGGCCTGACGATTGACGCGCGGCGCCTGGCGGCGATTCGCAACGAACGTCGACCCAATAGTCGCTACAGTTCGATGGATCAGTGCATGCGGGAAATAGAGCAGGCAGAAGCCTTGTATCGGCGGCTGCACGTGCCCTACATCGATGCCACACGCTTTTCGGTAGAAGAGATATCAACCCGCATGATCGCCGAAACCGGCCTGGCGCGGCGCTTTTCGCCGCGCTGAAACCGCCAGACGCAAACTACATGCCCTTGGGTGCAAAAATGCCCGGGGCATTACGCCAGTAGCCCTTATAATCCATCCCAAAGCCAAAGACATAGCGGTCGGCCACTTCCAGGCTGCAGTAATCCGCTTTCAAACCAGGCACTGCTTTACGGTCGTGGCGCTTATCGACCAGCACGGCGGTGGTAATGCTGGCGGCTTGCGCTTCCTGGCAATAGTTGAGAATCGCAGCCAGGGTGGTGCCCTCATCCAGAATGTCGTCGACAATGACGACATGCCGACCGGCCATGGGGATTTCCGGCGATACCCGCCAGAAGAGCTCGCCGCCGCGGGTCTCGTTGCGGTAGCGCGTGGCATGCAGGTAGTCGACTTCCAGGGGGAACCCCAGCCGGGTCAGCAGATGCCCGGTGGTGATCAAACCGCCATTCATGACGCAATAGAAGACCGGCAGCTTATCGCCCAGATCGACACTGATCTGCTCGGCCATCCGGTCCAGCGCCTGCTCAACTTGCTGCTGGGTAATCAAGCAGTCAGCGTTGTCCATCAGCTCGCGCATTGAATCAAGTGACGCGAGCGCTTCTTTATCTAACTTTGCCATTAAATTTCCAACCTACTGAGTAAAGACGGTCGCCAGACTGTGTCTGAAAGGTCGGCGAGCGCAGCCGGATGTCAGACAGAGCCTAGGTACCGGGTGCTTGACTGGCCATTGCTTCCAGTTGTGCGTGGGTGCGCCTCCAGCGGCTAAGCGCGGGCAGCGCATCCAGATCAGGCCGGGCGCGCTTGTAGCGCAGCTTACCCGGCCGCGCGGAAACCGGCGCTGGGGTGGCGGCCACCACCTCGAGCGCGGCATCACGGTCGTTGCATACCAGCAGCATATCGCAACCTGCCGCCAGCGCGGCCGCCGCTCGCTCGCGCGGACCGCCCGCTTCATGGGCACCGGCCATGCTCAAGTCGTCCGAGAAAATGCAGCCTTTAAAACCCAACGACTGACGCAGCATGCCCAGCCAACTGGGCGAAAACCCAGCCGGCCGCGCATCAAAGGCCGAATACACGATATGTGCGGGCATGACGCCATCCAGCTGCTTGGCCAGGGCACTGAAGGGCACCAGATCGTGCTTCTTCAAGGACTCGAAGGAGCGCTCATCAATGGGCAGGGCTAGGTGCGAGTCCGCCGCGACCCCGCCATGACCGGGGAAATGCTTGCCGATCGCCGCCATGCCGGCCTCGTGGAGTCCGGTGATCAGGGCACCACCCAGTTCGCTCACCTGCAAAGGTTCAGCACCGAAACTGCGGTCGCCAATCACGCTGGACAACCCGCTATCGATATCGAGCACAGGGGCAAAGCTGATATCCAGGCCGCAGGCGGCCATTTCCATGCCAAGTAGCCAGCCCGTATCCTGGGCGAGCGCCAGACCTGCCGCGCGATCCCGCTGATAATATTCACCCAGCCGTGCCATGGCGGGCAGGCGCGTCAAGCCTTGCTTGATACGCTGGACGCGACCACCCTCCTGATCTACCGCCAGCAGTATATCGGGGCGCTGCTGACGCACCTCACTACATAAGCGACGTACCTGGTGAGCGTCGTCGACATTGCGCGCGAAGAGAATAACGCCCCCGACCGCAGGCGATGCCAGCAACTGCCGTTCTGCAGCGGTCAAGGAAGTCCCTTCAAGGTCCAACATGACCGAGCCCAATGGTTGTGTCATAGCGGGGTGTCCAAAAAAGGCGCTAATTCTAGACGAACATTAGCGTGAGTCCAACGATCAACGTCCGTCGTGTAGCCAGACAGGCGTTCCCGGCAAGGCATGCTCGAAAAGCCACAGCAGATCCACATTGCGCAGCCGCACGCAGCCGTGTGACGCCGGTTGGCCCATGGGCTGGTCCGGCGGTGTGCCATGCAGGTAAATATAGCGGCGCTGCGAGTCCACCTGCCCCGCACGATTGCGCCCAGGTTCCAGCCCACAGAGCCACAAAATACGTGTCAGGATCCAATCGCGTTCGGGAAACGCCTCGCCCAGCTCAGCACTGAACACTTCCCCCGTCCAGCGACGCCCCTTGAACACCGCATTTTCAGGCGCCTCTCGTCCAATCGCCGCACGAATATAGTGCCATCCAAGGGGTGTCTTGCCGCTGCTTTCCTGGCTACCCACACCGGCGCGCCCTGTCGAAACATCACACTGATAACGGCACGTATTGCCTTCCCAGGCACGCAACTGCTGCGATTGAATCGCTATTTCGAGCCAAAGCCCCTGACGGGGCGGCAGCTCAGCGAGTGACGGTGTCTGCATGAGGTTCGATATCTCTCTCATCGGGTAATGGCGCATTCATGGCGGCCACCACGACGGGACGCAGTCGACGAATCAGGTCGCGAACCGATACCTGCTGGTGATAATCCTTTTCGGCAATATCGCGCAGCGCGTCCAGTCCCGACAGGGTAAAGATGACGGTACCCAACATGAAGTGTAGCCGCCAGAAGCGCTCGGCGTCGGGCAGATCGGGGGTAGCACGGCGTACCAGTTCGGTAAAACGGCTGAACACATCGCCGTATTCATGCTGAATGTAGCGGCGCAAATGCCCCTGAGCCTGGCTGTAAGCAAGCCCAAGCAGGCGCATGAACACCTTCAGGCTATTACGCTCCGCGGGCACTTCCAACACCGTGGTGGCCATGGTCTCGAGCAGCACTTCAAGCGGGATGTCACGGCCTTCGTAACGCGCTTCGAGCGCATCTAGAGCACTGTGGAAACGCTCGGAAAACGGATCGAGGTAGCGCGCAAACACAGCCTGAATGAGCGCCTTTTTAGAGCCAAAATGATAATTCACCGCTGCCAGGTTCACCCGCGCCTTGCTGGTGATATTACGTAAGGACGTTTCGGCAAAGCCGCGCTCAGCAAAAAGCACTTCCGCCGTGTCCAGAATGCGCGTCACCGTATCCGATTGAGCCATGCTGCTCTCCATAAAAACGGATGTTTTAAACAATCTAAGGATACTACGTTATCGATGCGGCCCTCTCAACGGTTGATTAGCGTTAAATCGCACCTTGCTTGGAGAACTGCATCTCCTTATACATCATGTTGTTAGCTGGGATGACGCAGATATGTACTGGACAGGGGAACATACTGTATACTTAACCACATACTGATAGGTAAACAGAAACGCTGTCTGCCCACTTACCCACGCTGGAGGCTGATATGTCACGGCCGTTAACTGTTCGTCAACAGAATGTGTTCGACTTTATTGTCAAAACCATGGCGGAGCTTGGCTATCCGCCCACCCGAGCAGAAATCGCCAAGGCGTTGGGCTTTCGCTCGCCCAATGCCGCCGAAGAACATTTGCGGGCGCTAGAGCGCAAAGGGGTCATTCGCATTATCCGCAATACCTCACGGGGTATTCGCTTGCCGAATCAGGAGCCCCAGGACACGCTGGACAGCCAGCCGCCCGCGGCAGAACACGCCACCGGCCTACCGATCATTGGCGAGGTCGCCGCGGGCAGCCCTATTCTGGCCGCCGAGCACATTGACCGTTACTGCCCGCTGCCCGCCGACTACTTTACGCCCAGGGCGGATTACCTGCTGCGCGTGCGCGGGCTTTCCATGCAGAACGTCGGCATTCTTGAAGGCGACCTGCTCGCCGTACATCGCACCCAGCGTGTACGCGACGGCCAGATTGTCGTCGCCCGACTGGAAGATGAAGTTACCGTCAAGCGTTTCAAACGCAACGGTCATCACGTCACCCTGATCGCGGAAAACCCCGACTTTCCCCCGATCAATATCGATTTACGCACTCAACCGCTCGACATCGAGGGTGTAGGCGTCGGCGTTATCCGCGGTGGCAACGGCCAGGCGCTTGGCTAGCTGAACACGACGGTTTTGTTGCCATGAACCAGCACGCGGTCTTCCAGGTGCCAGCGGAGACCTCGTGCCAGCACGGCTTTTTCCACATCACGGCCAAAGCGCACCAGGTCCGTCGGCGTGTGGCAGTGGCTCACCCGGTGAATGTCCTGCTCGATGATCGGGCCCGCATCCAGCTCCTGGGTCACGTAATGGCAGGTCGCACCGATCAGCTTGACACCGCGCTCATAGGCTTGATGGTAAGGCTTGGCGCCGGCAAAGGAAGGCAAAAAGCTGTGGTGGATATTGATCACCTGTCCGGCATACCGCTGGCACAGTGAAGGCGGCAAAATCTGCATGTAGCGCGCCAGTACGATGCAGTCGGCCCGCGCCTGGTCGATATGCGCCTGCACCTGCTCAAAGGCAACGTCTTTATTAGCCGGATCCACGGGCACGTGGTGATAGGGAATCGCGTACCATTCGGTCAACGAACGCATATCGTCATGATTGGAAATAACCCCGACGATATCGCAGTCCAGCTCGCCCACCTGCCAACGGTAAAGCAGATCGACCAGACAGTGGGATTCGCGCGAGACCATCAGCACCACGCGGCGCCGCTGCTGGGTGTCCACCAGCGACCACTGCATATCGAAGCGCGCGGCGACCGGCTCAAACGCCGACCGTAACGCCTCTGCCGACATCCCCAACGAGTCCGCCAGGATGTCGTAGCGCATGAAAAAACGCCCGGTTTCCAGATCGGAATGCTGGCTCGCCTCGGTAATCGACCCCCCCTGCTCAGCGATAAAACTCGACACCTGGGCAACAATTCCTACCTGATCCGGGCAGGAAACAACCAAACGATAAAAATGCGACATGGTAAATACTCTTCACGGTGTGCCCCGGCGCTGCTCGTCGCCGCCCCGGGTATCCAACAAACGTCTATTGTACCCAATGCCAGGCGCGCAATCACCGCCCGTTACCACGGTGATTGTTAGCCGCCCGCCCCATCCCGTATAGTTAAGGCATTACTTTTTAGGCTTTAAGACTCTGATGCATCCACCGCGCGTTCATATTCGCCCCCGTCGTCGCCCTCCCCTGCGCCTCCTGCCGCTGGGTGGCTGCGGGGAAATCGGCATGAACCTGACGCTATACGGATACGAGGATCATTGGATTGCCGTGGACTGCGGCATGATGATACGTCAGGATTTACCCAACACGCCCCTGCAAGTGCCCAATCTGGATACCCCCAAGGCACTGAGTATTGCCCCCAAGGCGCTGTATATCACCCACGGTCATGAAGACCACATTGGTGCAGTCGCCTGGCTATGGCCGCACTGGCAGTGCCCTATCTATGCCACCCCACTGGCCGCAGGCCTGTTGCGTCTGAAGTTTGCCGAACACCAGTTGAGCAGCGCAGCTATTCAGGTGATCGAACCCGGCGAGGCGCTGGAAAGCGGTCCCTTTAGCCTGCGCTACCTGGGCGTGCCCCATTCAATTCCTGAAAGCTGCGCGCTGCTGGTCACGGCCGGCCCCTATCGTGTTCTGCATAGCGGGGACTGGAAACTGGATCCCGAACCGATCATTGGCGCACCGATCGATCCCTCACAGTTCAAGGCGCTCGCCCCCGTCGACCTGGTGGTAGGCGACTCCACCAACGCGCCCATACCCGGCCACTCCGGCAGTGAAGGTGACGTTGCCCGCGCGCTGGCCAGGACCCTGGCCCATTGCGAAGGGCGGGTGATCGTTTCCTGCTTTGCCAGCAACCTGGCCCGCGTGCTGGCGATTGGCCGCGCGGCCGATCAGTGTGGACGGCGCGTCAGCTTGATGGGGCGTTCGATGGAACGCATGGTTGGCGTGGCGCGGGGTCTCGGCTATATGGATGATTTTCCGGCAGTGGTGCCCGCCCACGACCTGGGGTACCTTCCCCCCGATGAAGTCGTCGTGATTGCCACCGGCAGTCAGGGAGAGCCACGCGCCGCGCTGCAGCGACTCGCCCAGGGTCGCCACCCCCACGTTGATTTACAGCCAGGCGACAACGTAATCTTCTCCGCGAAAGCGATACCCGGCAACGAACGGCCGATCGAACAGCTGAAAAAGCGCCTGCAACAGCTTGGCGTCCAGCTCTTCGATGAATTCAACCATCCTGAGCTGCATGCCACCGGGCATCCCGCGCAGGAGGAGATGACGCGCTTTTATCAGTGGCTATCGCCGCGGCATCTGCTCCCCGTCCATGGCGAGAGCCTTCATCAGGAGGCACATCAACGGCTGGCGACGTCGCTCGGCATTGAAGCCCCGCTGGCACCGGTCAATGGCGACATGATCCGGTTTGATCAGCAAGGGCTGCAGCACGAGCAACATTACCCTCAGCCGCCGTGTATCGTCAGCCAGAACAGTGTCGTACCCCACCCGGGGCTTGAAAGTGACACCAGCACCCACCCACGCCGGGGAAGTCTGTACTTGGCCCTGCCGGTCTGTGCAACGGAGACCGGCTGGGCGCGCATCGGCCGTCTGATGCTCGACAACACCAGTGCCAATGCCCTTGATGAAGACAGCTTCAGCGAATGGCTGGATGAGCAACTGGCCGACCTGCACGCGGATACACTGGCGGACTTGCGGCTCGGCCTCCAGCCGCGCTTGCTCGCCTGGCTAGCCGAACGCCTTCAGCACCTGCCCGAAGTGCACCTGCAGATCATGGCCAGCGAACTGCCCGTGCCTATCGCTGACGAGTAATCTCAACGTTGGCACTGAGACAGGCAATCGCCTACCAGCGAGCCGCATCGTCGATGTCTGAGCGCCGCTCCTTGACCCAGTAGTCGCCTTGGCGACCGTGTTCTTTCTTCCAGAAAGGCGCTTGGGTTTTCAACCAGTCCATGATGAAATCGCAGGCCTCGAAGGCTTCGCGCCGGTGGGCGCTTGCCACCAGCACTCTGACGATGGCATCCCCCGGGCGCATATGCCCCACTCGATGAATGATCGTCACAGCATTGAGCGACCAGCGCTCCCCCGCCTGCTCGGCAATCCGCTGCAGGGTCGCCTCGGTCATTCCCGGATAGTGCTCGAGGGTCAAGCCGGTCACATCGGGGGTTTCGTTGAAGTCACGCACCAGCCCGGTAAAGCTGACAATCCCGCCAATATCGGTTCGGCCGGCGATGCTGTCCTCGTAGCCGAAGGCCATATCGAAAGGCTCTGGCTGCACGCGGATAGTAATCTGCATCCTAGCCCCCCGTGACCGGCGGGAAAAACGCCACTTCATCGTCATCGGTAATGCAGGCAGCGTCGTTGGCCATCACCTGGTTGATGGCGCACAGCGTGCGCTGGTCCTGGAGTAGTTTAAAGCGCTCGTCCTGGGCCACCAGTGCCGCCTTTAGCCCGGCGATATCCCGGCTGGCCAGTTGATCAAAGGTCACGGCGCGCTCGTTTTCACCCAACTGCTCGCGTAGCTCCGCCAGGAACTTGACCAGCACGCAGGGGGAATGACAGCGCCCTCCCAGGCTCACTTCACCCGCGGCGCCCTGGCCGGTCACAATCGGGGCGGCCGCTTCCGGCGCGGTCTCACGCTGATACTCCCCGCGCTGCCCACCACGCTTGCTATCGAGCTGTACGGCGTCTATGCGCATGGACTTGTCGACGGCCTTGCACATATCGTAAAGCGTTAAACAGGCGACGGAGACAGCGGTCAGCGCTTCCATCTCCACGCCGGTACGTCCATTCAGGCGGCAGCTTGCCGTCACATGCACACAGCTTTCCGCAGGATCCACGTCAAACTCGATCGCCACTTTCGACAGCGCCAACGAGTGGCAAAGCGGGATCAACTCGTGAGTGCGTTTTGCCGCCTGAATGCCGGCGATGCGGGCCGTGGCCAGCACATCGCCCTTGGGCAGAGAGCCTTCGCTTAGCTGCGCCAGGGTAGCCGGCTGCATCACAATGCGCCCGGATGCCACGGCTTCACGGCGAGTTTCCTGTTTGTCCGCAACGTCGACCATACGGGCTTCGCCGCGGCTGTTAAGATGCGTTAACTGCATGGTGTCACCTATCATTGCGTGAAACATCGTTGAGCCGTTGGCTCGCCATCCACTCGATCACCCAGCGTGCAATGGCGTCCGTATCGTTAAGTGCCAGCTGCGTCGTCGAGGCCGGCAGTACCACGGGGCAATCGCCATCAAGCGCGACGGCCTCAACGTGCGGACCGCTAAGAATATCCACCTCTCCGATACCCTGACGATAAAGCACCAGCTTGGGTAAAGGCCATGCTTTAAACCCTTCCACCAGCACCAGGTCAGGCGCATGCACCGCCATCATCGATAGCAGCTGGTTGAGATCGGGCTCGTCCTCTCCCGGGGTCTCCTGCATCAGCGCCAGGCGGTGACGCGAGGCCACCAGCACCGGCGCCGCGCCGGCGTGGCGGAGCTTATAGCTGTCTTTGCCAGGCTGGTCGACATCAAAACGGTGGTGGGCGTGCTTGATCACCGCCACCTTAATGCCCTCATCTCCCAGACGCGGCAATAGCTGCTCAAGAAGCGTCGTCTTCCCCGTACCGCTCCAGGCCGCAATGCCCAACACCGGAAAGGGTAGCGATGTAGCTAACTGCATAAGCGCTCGGCTCCGTATAAATGCGGTTTAGTGAGCATCCGCGACGTCGTCTTCCTGCTCGGCGGGCAGCAGCCAATTCAACACAATGCCGACCAATGCCGCCAGACTAACGCCCTGCAAGGTAAATTGACCACCGCCAACCTGCATACCGCCGATACCAAACACGAGAATCAACGACACCACTACCAGATTACGCGGCGCGGTTAACGAATGCCCTGCCCGCACCAGAGTGTTCATCCCCACCACCGCGATGGACCCAAACAGCAGCGTCATGATACCGCCCATGACAGGGCCCGGTATGGTTTGCAGCAGCGCACCCAACTTGGCAATAAAGGCCAGTGAAATCGCCAGCACCGCCGCCACTACCATGTAGCGAGGGTTGAAAGCCCGAGTCAGCGTCACCGCCCCGGTCACTTCCGAGTAGGTCGTATTCGGTGGGCCACCGAACAGTGCGGCCACCGTGGTCGCCAGACCATCGCCTAGCAGGGTGCGGTGCAGACCGGGCTTTTCAAGGTAATTGCGGCGGGTGACCGAACCAATCGCCACCATGTCCCCAATATGCTCCACCGCTGGCGCAATGGCGACAGGAATCATAAACAGTACCGCAGCCCAGTGGAAACTTGGTGCGGTAAACGCAGGCAGCGCCAGCCAGTCGGCGTCCTGAACAGGCGTGAAGTCGACAAGCCCCATCAGCAGGGCCAGGCAATAGCCCACGATGATCCCGCCCATGATGGGGATCAGGCGCAACAGCCCGCGCCCGAAGACGGCCAGGATCAGGGTCACCAGCAGGCTCGCCATGGACAGGAACAGCGCGGCACCATAGCCAATATGATCGCTGGTTTCACCGGTCGCCATCTCTACCGCTACCGGGGCCAGGGCCAGCCCGATCACCATGATCACCGGCCCCACCACCACCGGTGGCAACAGGCGATGAAGCCAACCGGTGCCTTTGATGCGAACCGCCATGGAAATCGCGACGTATACCAACCCGGCCACCATCAGCCCGCCGAGCGTGGCCGACACGCCGAAGTTGGCGATCGACCCCTGAATCGGCGCAATAAAAGCAAACGATGAGGCCAGAAAGACAGGGACCGTCAGACGGGTCACCGTATGAAACACCAGCGTGCCCACCCCGGCGGTAAATAATGCAACGCTTGGGTCAAGCCCCGTCAACAGGGGCACCAGCACCAGCGCGCCAAAGGCGACAAATAGCATCTGGGCACCGGTAAGCAACACTCTAGGCCAGGATTCAGGCTGGCTAGACGCATCGTGCATCATGCGACTCCTATCAAGTCATTGAGAGAATGGCTGGGCAAAAAAATGCCCCTAACGTGAAACGCCAGGGGCCGATTGGTCTGAAAGGCTTATCGTGTGCCGAAGATCTTATCGCCGGCATCGCCCAAACCCGGGACGATATAGCCGTTTTCGTCGAGTCGCTCATCCACTGACGCCGTGTAGATCTCGATTTCCGGGTACGCGTCCTGGACCCGCTTGATACCCTCAGGGGCGGCCACCAGCACAATCACCTTCATGTGTTCGCAACCGCGCTCGCGCAGCATGTCGAGGGTAGCGACCATTGAGCCACCGGTCGCCAGCATCGGGTCGATGACAATCGCCATGCGCTCTTCGATGTCATTGGCAAACTTGGCGAAGTAAGGTACCGGCTGTAGCGTTTCTTCATCACGATACAGACCCACCACGCTGACCCGCGCGCTGGGAATCAGGTCGGTAACGCCCTCGAGCATGCCAAGGCCGGCGCGAAGAATCGGCACGACGGTGACTTTCTTGCCTTTCAGTCGCTGCGTGGCGATCGGCTCGCCATTCCATCCCTCAATGGTGTGATCTTCGAGTTCGAGCCCTTTGGTGGCTTCGTAGGTCAGTAGCTTAGCAACTTCGCCGGCCAGCTCACGAAAGCTCTTGGTGCTCAGATCGACTTCACGCATCAGTCCCAGTTTATGCTGAACAAGCGGATGGTTAATGGCATAGACACTCATGGGACGTCCTCACTACAGGGGATTGTGGGCAATGCGGGTGATCGCAGACATACAAAATTGGAGCGTATTCTACCCGTAAGCCTTCACCAGGTTAAGGGGTGGCGGGCAATTGCCATTCAATGGGCGTGCGGCCCTGCTCGACAAGAAAGCGATTAGCCTGGGAAAAATGGCGCGTGCCAAAAAAGCCTCGATGGGCCGATAGTGGCGAGGGGTGCGGCGCTTCCAGGATCAGGTGACGGCGCGTATCAATCAACGCTTTTTTCTGCCGCGCGTGACTGCCCCACAGCAAGAAAACGCTGGGTAGCGCATGCTCGCTGACCGTTTGGATGGCACTATCGGTAAACGGCTCCCAGCCCTTGCCACGGTGGGAGGCCGCGTTACCCTTCTCCACCGTCAACGAGGTGTTGAGCAGCAGGACTCCCTGCTTCGCCCAGGCTTCCAGATGCCCGTGGTTGACCGGCTCCGCGCCCACATCGCTGGCCAGCTCTTTATAGATATTGACCAGCGAGGGAGGAACCGCCACCCCGGCCTGCACCGAAAAACATAGCCCGTGTGCCTGCCCAGGGCCGTGGTATGGGTCTTGCCCCAGGATCACGACCTTGACGTCACTGAGTGGGGTCAGCTCGAAGGCGCGAAACCACTGCGACGAATGGGGATAGATGGTTTTCTTGGCGGCTTTTTCATCCGCCAGAAAACGTTTCAGCGACTGCATGTAGTCGGCCTGAAACTCATCCCCCAGCCAGCGGTTCCAGTCATCGGGAAGCGGGTTTGACATGGTTATTTCTTCACTTGATCAACCAGTGGTTCGACATAGGCAACGCCCATGTCCCAGGGAAACTGAATCCAGCAGTGCTGGGCCACTTCGGTTAAATACTGATCGACCAGCGGGCGCCCTTCGGGCTTTGCATAGATGGTAACGAAATGCGCCTTGGGCAGCATTTCGCGCACTGCACGCGCCGTTTTGCCGGTATCGACCAGGTCATCGACAAGCAGCCAGCCGTCGCCGTCGTGGTCAACGCCTTTCAGCACATCCAACCCGCCCTGATCCATGTGATCATAGCTCTTGATGCATACGGTATCGATCAGCCGCACGTTGAGCTCACGGGCGATCAAGGCAGCCGGAATCAATCCCCCACGAGTAATCGCCACGATGCCCTTGAAGTCACGCTCGACCAGTTGGTGGCAAAGCTGGCGAACATCACGATGGAGCTGGTCCCATGAGACAGTAAAATGCTGGTGATAGCGTTCGGTACTCATAGGCTGCCTATTCGTCTTCAGTAAATGAACAAACCGCGAAGACGCTGTAACCCGCATCGCGAATTTTCTGCGATCCGCCCAGTTCAGGCAGGTCGATAATAGTGGCCGTCTCGACCACGTGCCCACCGCTGCGCTGGATAAGATTGGCCGCGGCCAACATGGTCCCGCCGGTCGCAATCAGGTCATCCATCAGCAGAATACGGTCGTCTTTCTGGAAAGCGTCCGAGTGAAGCTCGACCTCTGAATGGCCATATTCGAGCGTATAGGTTTCGCTGATGGTCTTGAACGGCAATTTGCCCTTCTTGCGCACCGGTACAAAGCTGCAGCCCAGCTCGTAGGCCAAAGGCGCGCCAATGATAAACCCACGCGCGTCGATGGACGCGATGGCATCCAGGTTCATTTCCTGGTAGCGGTGCACAAAGCTATCGATCAGCTTGCGAAATGCCGCGCTATTTTGCAGCAGCGGGGTAATGTCACGAAAATTGACCCCCTTTTCCGGCCAGTCAGGCACTGTGCGTATCACGGACTTGATATAATCGCCGTAAATGCTCATCGCGTCTCTCATTGGGTTAATAAAACCACGTTAGTCTAGGAACAGGAATTTCACTGCAAACAGCAGCGCCAGGATAATCACTGCCGGGTTAAGGTCTTTGAAGCGACCCGACAGGGTCTTGATAGCGGCATAGCTAATGAACCCGAGCGCAATGCCCTCGGCAATCGAGAAGGTCAGCGGCATCGCCAGGGCGGCAATCAATACCGGCGCGGCGTCAGTAGGATCGTCCCAGTTTGCATGCGCCAGGCTGCCGGCCATCAACACGGCCACGTAGAGCAAGGCACCGGCGGTGGCAAAGGCGGGAATGGAGCCTGCCAACGGAGCAAAGAACAAACTGATCAGGAAGAGCACGGCAACGACGACCGCGGTCAGCCCTGTGCGACCGCCCGAAGCAATACCCGCCGTCGACTCGATATAGCTGGTGGTGGTAGAGGTACCCAGGGCTGCACCGGCCATCGAAGCCGTACTGTCGGCCATCATGGCCCGACCCAGACGCGGTAGCTTGCCGTCTTTATCAAGCAGCTTACCCCGGTGCGCCACACCCACCAGCGTGCCTGAGGTATCGAACAGATCGACAAACAGGAAGGCGAAAATCACGCTCAGCATGGCGACATCGAGCGCACCCATGAGATCCATCGCCATAAAGGTCGGCGCGATCGAGGGCGGCATGGACATCAGACCGCCGTATTCGTTATGACCAAGCACCATGGAGGCGATAGTAATCCCGAGAATACCGATCATGACCGCACCGGTGATTTTTAAGTAGGACATCGCCGTGATCACGAAAAAGCCCAATAGCGCATATATCGCCGCCGGCTCGGAAAGGTCCCCAAGGGCTACGTAGGTAGCGTCATTGGCGACGACAATACCGGCGTTTTTCAAGGCAATCATGGCCAGGAACAGGCCAATACCGGCGGCAATCCCCAGCCGCAGCGACAGCGGGATGGAGTTGATGATCCACTCACGGATCTTGAAAATACTCAGCAGGAAGAAGCACAGGCCGGAGAAGAACACGGCCCCCAGCGCCGCTTCCCAGGTGTAGCCCATCCCCAGGACAACGCCGTAGGTGAAGAACGCATTGAGTCCCATACCGGGCGCCTGGGCGATAGGATAATTCGCCCACAGACCCATGATAAGACAGCCAATAGCGGCGGCCACACAGGTGGCGACAAATACCGCGCCATAGTCCATCCCGGCTTCAGAGAGGATGCTGGGGTTGACGAAGATGATGTAGGCCATCGTCAAAAAGGTGGTAATCCCGGCGATAACCTCTGTCTTGACGCTGGTTTTATGTTCGGTAAGCCCGAATTGCTTGTCCAGAAAATTCATAGGTATTTTTATCCTTCGCGTAAACGCTCGATGCGCCCTGGCAGCGCGAAAAGCCGCACATACTACCGAAAGGTAACGCCCGATGCGATACCTTGTGCAGCCGTCGATCGCGGGCTGATGCCCGCCTGTTACTTTCCGTCGCTTAGCATAAGCAAACTTCAGGCCACTCTTTGACCAATCGGTCAGGTCGGCGCGTCAAGGAGTAACCCGCGGCCAATATCAGCGCATTTGACTGGCTAAAACGCGCTCCACCGTCTCAACGATCACCTGGGTTTGCGGATCGATTTCAATATTAACCTGATCACCAGGCAACCGCTCGCCAAGCGTGGTGCGCTTAAGCGTTTCGGGAATGAGATTGACGCTGAACTCGATGCCCTCGCCCTCAGTTGAAGGCCGCACGTCGCCAATCGTCAGGCTTATTCCGTCGACGCCGATGTAGCCTTTCTCGAAAACAAAACGTCCCATGGCGGCCGGTAACGCAAACCAAAGCCGACGGTTATTGGGGGCTTCGTCAATGGCGACGACCTCTGCCATGCAGATCACATGCCCCGACATCGAATGCCCGCCAATTTCATCGCCAAAGCGCGCGGCCCGCTCGATATTGACGCAATGCCCAACCTCTACTGCACCAAGATTGGTCAGCCGCAGGGTTTCGCGCATCAAGTCAAAGCTTACCCGGTCTCCCGAAATACCCGTGACCGTCAAGCACACGCCGTTGTGCGCTACCGAGGCGCCAATTGCCAGCCCCTCGCGCAATGCATCTGGCATATTCACCACGTGCGTGCGGAACTTATCAAGCTCATGCACTTCCACGACTTCAACCTTGCCTTGCACGATGCCAGTAAACATAGCGCCCTCGCTTTGATTAATCAGTGTGCAAGCTTACTACTGCACAAACCATCTTGTGCACCCCAAATGGATGTACGGCCCATCAACGTAACGGCGTCAATAATTGCTACAGACACACCCGACAATGGCAAAAAACAGAAATATACACTTTTTATACAGCGTTATTTAGCTAAAAACATTGCAACTACCTCAAAAACCACAAGATGTTGTGCTTTTTAATTGACATCATCACTCAAGATCCCTAGACTTTCGCCGCAAATGTAAAGGCGCCGATTTGTACCCAGATTGCGGGCGTCCACCGAGTAAACGCTTGGTGAAGTGCAGCTAAAAGGGTGTGTCCAGCGTTGATGGCCACCCGCCAGGGTGGCCTTTTTTTGTTTCCCGCCCTACGCTTGCGCCCTCACCTTCGTCTTTAGCCTACAGGCAAGGCAGACGCCATGATCGAACTTACTAATGTCAGCAAAACCTACGGCACCGGCAGCCACGCCGTGCACGCCCTCAAAGGCGTCAACCTAACGATTCCCAAAGGCGCCATCCACGGCGTTATCGGGTTATCCGGCGCCGGCAAGTCGACGCTCATCCGCTGCGTCAACCTGCTGGAGCGCCCCACCCAGGGAACCGTTACCGTTGATGGTCAGGAAATCACCGGGCTCAGCATCCCGGCGCTCAATCAAGCGCGCCACCGGATCGGCATGATCTTCCAGCACTTTAACCTGCTTACCACGCGCAACGTGTTCGATAACGTGGCACTGCCGCTGGAGCTGATGGGCCAGCCGCGCAATGACATTCGCGAGCGCGTGACGCCGCTGCTCAAATTGGTCGGACTGTCCGACAAATCGGACCAGTATCCGGCCCAGCTGTCCGGCGGCCAGAAGCAGCGCGTGGCGATTGCTCGCGCCCTGGCCAGCAACCCTCGGGTGCTGCTTTGCGATGAAGGCACCTCAGCGCTCGACCCCCAGACCACCAGTTCGATCCTTGAGCTGTTGCGCGATATCAATCAGCAGCTCGGCATCACCATCTTGCTGATTACCCATGAAATGGAGGTCGTTAAATCAATCTGCCACCGGGTCAGCCTGATCTCCGATGGCGAACTGGTCGAGGACGCCGAAGTTGGCGATTTCTTTACGGCGCCTCGCACCCAGCTAGGTCGCGAGTTTCTCAATGACTTTCTGCAGCTTTCGCCTCCCAAGGAGCTGCTTGATCGTCTGCGCGACGACCCCGGAGCCAACGCGCATCCGGTGGTGCGCCTGACGTTTTCAGGCGATGCCGTGTCGACCCCGCTTATCTCGCGCCTGGCGCGGGACTGCGGCGTCGATGTGAGCATCCTGCAGGCCAAGGTAGAGTCGATCCAGGACCGCACGCTGGGGTTGATGATCGCCGAACTGCTGGGCACGTCGGAGCAGACCCAGGCCGCCATGAACTACTTGGCCGACCACCAACTACAGGTAGAGGTACTTGGCTATGTCCAGCGCAATGATTGAGCTTATTTTACAGGCCACGCTAGACACGCTTTACATGGTCGCGGTATCGGGCGTGATCTCGACGTTACTGGGGCTTCCGCTGGGCGTGATGCTTTACGTCACGCGTCCCAGGCAGATTCTTGCCAAGCCGCTTCTCAACCACACCCTGGGCATTGTGACCAACGTGGGCCGCTCCATCCCGTTTATCATCCTGATGGTGGCGATCATTCCCTTTACGCGCATGCTGGTCGGCACGTCCATTGGCATCAACGCGGCGGCAGTGCCGCTGACCATTGCCGCGATTCCCTTCGTCGCCCGGCTTATCGAAGGTGCGCTCAACGAACTTTCGCCGGGCCTGATCGAAGCGGCTCAGGCCATGGGCGCCACGCCCTGGCAGATCATCGTCAAGGTGCTCATCCCCGAAGCGCGCGGCGGCATCATTACCGGCCTGACCATCACCCTGGTAACGCTGGTCAGCTACTCGGCGATGGCCGGCGCCGTGGGCGGCGGCGGCCTGGGCGACTTGGGTATACGCTACGGCTACAACCGCTTCAACCCCACGATCATGCTGATCACGGTCGTGGTGCTAGTGGTCATGGTGCAGGGGTTTCAGAGCATGGGCGATTACCTGGTACGCAAGACCGACCGCAAGTAGGCGCATGCCTTTTAGTGGACATATAACAAAAAAGCATTAAAATTGGCTTCATTATCACCTTTAACCACAGTTGATACTCAGCAGGAGATATCATGAAAACATTAGCCATTGGTACCGTTACCGCTTTAGCGCTGGCCATCAGCGCCAGCGCCCAGGCTGCAAGCATCAAGATGGGCACCGTCGCCGGCCCCGAAACCGAGGTCATGCAAGTCGCTGCGCGGATCGCCAAGGAAGAGCACAACCTTGACGTCGAAATCATCGAATTCACCGACTACGTGACGCCCAATGCGGCATTAGCCGACGGCAGCCTCGATGCTAACGCCTACCAGCACGAGCCCTACATGCAGTCCATGGTCAACGACCGCGGCTACGACTTCGCCATTGCTGGCTACACCTTCGTTTACCCCATCGGCGCCTACTCCGAGAAGTACGACAGCATCGACGAGCTGCCCGAAGGCGCCCAGATTGCGCTGCCCAACGACCCGTCCAACGAAGGTCGTGCGCTGATTCTGATGCACAACGAAGGGCTCATCACGCTCAACGACCCCGAGAATCTTGAAGCCACACCCATCGACATCGCGGAAAACCCCAACGACTATCGCTTCCGCGAAATTGAAGCTGCCCAGCTGCCACGCGTATTGCCGGATGTGGACATGGCCTTCATCAATAACACCTTCGCACAGCCCGCCGGGCTAAGCCTCGACGACGCGCTGATCAAAGAAGGGCCTGAGTCGCCCTACGTCAACCTGATTGCCGTTAGAGGCGGCGATGAAGACCGCGAAGAGATCCAGCAGCTGGTAGACGCCTACCAGAGCGAAGAAGTGATTGAAAAAGCGGAAGAGCTCTTCGATGGCGGGGCGGTACCCGGCTGGAAATAATCCACCGACACCACAGCGCCATCACGCACTGGGCCGACAACTGTCGGCCCAGTGCATTTATAGCCCAAGAAAATAAGTTCGGAGACGATATGTCACTGGATACCGTGAACTACGAGCTGCTCGAACGTCAGCTAGCGGCGCTGCTGGATGACCGCTACTGGCTGACCAACAGTGCGCAAACCTGTGCGTTTATCATGCAGGCGCTCCCTCACCTGAACTGGGTAGGCTTTTACCTGCAGCGCACGCCCGAGACGCTTGCGCTAGGCCCCTTTCAGGGCAAGCCCGCCTGCCACCCCATTCCGTTCAGCAAAGGTGTCTGCGGTGCAGCCGCCCGGCAGCGCGCCACCCAGCGCATCGACGACGTGCATCGCATTGCCGACCACATCGCCTGCGATATCGCCTCACGCTCGGAACTGGTCGTGCCTATCGTGGTGGATGATCAACTATGGGGCGTGCTGGATATAGATAGCCCGCTTGAAGCGCGCTTTAGCCACGAAGACCAAACCGGCATTGAAGGTTTACTGCGCATATTTGAACGCCACACCGACCTGCCCCACTGGAAGCACTAGCTCGCAAGTAGGCTAGCCGGCACACACTCACGACAAAAAACGCCCCGTCATGGTGATGACGGGGCGTGATCTGGTAGGACCAGGCGGATTTGAACCGCCGACCTCCACGATGTCAACGTGGCGCTCTAACCAACTGAGCTATGGTCCTGTAAATCGTGTTGCTGCAGCGCCGACACACGGCGTTGGAGATGGTAGGACCAGGCGGATTTGAACCGCCGACCTCCACGATGTCAACGTGGCGCTCTAACCAACTGAGCTATGGTCCTGCCGAGCAACGGATGCGTATTTTACGTTTCCGCCACTGAATTGCAAGCTATTTATCGGCTTACCAGAACACCGCCCTTCACTATCGGTCACTTGATGACCCGGCATTTTTCACACGCTCCCTATAAAACCCAATGCTACACTGGAACGACGCCTGACCGACGAACGCACGTAAACAAAAGGAGACCGGCCATGCTCGGCCTATTGCTGGGAAGCATCGCGATCGTCTTGTTGCTCGCAACGTTCATTGCCCGTATCAGACTGCGCTGGTGGTGGATTCGCAGCTTTGAGTTTCCCCGTCTGCAGATCGCAAGCGCCGCTGCGCTTTGTCTGCTGTCAGCGCTGCTACTGCCCGTGTCGCCCATGTGGCGAACCATCACGCTGTTGCTCTGTGCCACCGTTATCGTCACTCAGGCGTGCTATATCCTCCCCTGGACGCGCCTTTGGCCCAAACAGGTGCGCTCGGCCAGGGTTCGCGATGATGAACGCGACATTACGCTGCTGATCGCCAATGTCCTGACGCCGAATCGACGCTCCTCAGACCTGATCAAGCAGATTCACGCCCACCAGCCCGATATCGTACTGACGCTCGAGTCCGATCAATGGTGGCAGGACCAGTTGGACCCCGAGCTGGAGGCACAGTGGCTCCATAGCGTCAAAATCCCCCTCGACAACCTTTACGGCATGCACCTTTACTCGCGCCTGCCGCTGGAAGACACCTCCGTCGAGTGGCTGATCCAGGACGATATTCCTTCCATCCATACCCATGTCAGGCTGCCCGGAGGCGAGGCGATCCGCCTGTTCGCGGTGCACCCACGCCCCCCTGCCCCGGGAGAAAGCGAGAAGTCGCTGTGGCGCGACGCCGAGCTGTTATGGGTCGGCGAAAGAATCCAGAAAACCCCAGAACCAACCCTGGTCGCCGGCGACCTCAACGACGTTGCCTGGTCGCGCACCACGCGGCGCTTTTGCCGCGTCGGTGGCATGCTCGACCCTCGCCGAGGGCGCGGCATGTTCAGCACGTTCCACGCCCACTACCCGGTCCTGCGCTGGCCCCTTGATCATATCTTTGTCAGCGAGCACTTCATGCTCGGCAGCATGAGCCGACTGCAAGGCTTTGGGTCGGATCACTTTCCGATACTTGCCACCCTGTGTTACCGGCCAACACGCAGCGACGAGCATGAGACCCCGACGGCCAGCGCCGAAGAACAAAGCGAGGCGCGTCAGACCATCCGCAAGGGCCAGCGCGAAGAGCAGGACTAGTCATTATCGGGCACACCGCCAAGGGTGAGCGCGCGTGGGTCAAGTAGCCGCTCAAGCGTGCTGCGGTCCAGGTCGGTGTGCTCCTCGGCCACGTCGATAATCGGCCGTCCGGTCTGATAGGCCTCTTTGGCGATCGCCGCCGCCGCATTGTAACCAATGGCACTGTTAAGGGCCGTGACCAGGATTGGATTGCGCGCCAAGGGGGCGTCGATGTTGTCCGCGCGCACCTTGAACGTCGCTATGGCACGGTCAGCCAGCAGCCGCGTGGTATTGCTCATCAGGGTGATGCTGGTCAACAGGTTATAGGCAACCAGCGGCAGCATCACGTTGAGCTGAAAATTGCCGCTTTGCCCCGCCACCGTAATGGCCGTATCCAGCCCGATGACTTGTGCGCAGGCCTGGGCGGCCGACTCGGGAATCACCGGGTTGACCTTGCCTGGCATGATCGAACTGCCCGGCTGCAGGGCCTCAAGCTCGATTTCGCCCAACCCGGCAAGCGGGCCTGAGTTCATCCAGCGCAGGTCGTTGGCGATTTTCATCACGGTGCAGGCCAGGCCTTTCAGATGACCAGACAGCTCAACGGCGGCATCCTGCGAGGCGATACTGGCAAAGAAGCTATCATTGGGAGTAAACGACAATCCGGTTTGCTCGCTTAGCTGCGCGGCCACCCGGTCGGCAAACCCCTCGGGTGCATTGATACCGGTGCCTACTGCCGTGCCACCCTGAGCCAGACGACACAGTCGTGTCATGCAGTTGTCCAGGCGTTCGATCACCTGCCCCAGCTGACTCGACCAGGCGCCCAGCTCCTGGTCCATGCGAAGCGGCATGGCGTCCATCAGGTGCGTCCTGCCAGTCTTGACCACATTTGACAATTCGTCGGCCCGCGAATCGATCGTCGCGCGTAGATGCCCAAGTGCGGGGCGAAGCGATTCATGCACGGCCAGAGCGGCGGAGACATGGATCGCTGTAGGGATCACATCGTTGCTCGACTGCCCCATATTGACGTGGTCGTTGGGTAATACCTCAACGCCGCCACGGCTCGCCAGCGTGGCAATCACTTCGTTGACGTTCATGTTGCTCGACGTGCCGGAGCCGGTCTGAAATACATCAACCGGAAAATGTTCGTCGTGTTGCCCGCTCATCACTTCTTCAGCGGCCTGCTGAATGGCACTGGCTCGCGCTTCATCCAGCTCACCCAGTGCCAGGTTGGTCTGTGCCGCTGCATGCTTTATCCGCGCAATTGCATGGATAAACGCCACCGGCATCGCGCTATGCGACACGGGAAAGTTATTCACGGCGCGCTGCGTCTGGGCGCCATATAACGCCTCGGCGGGGACGTCCAGCTCCCCCATACTGTCGCGTTCACGGCGCGTATTCATGGTGATCTCCTTATAAGATAACGTAGGTAATTCACGAATTAGGGTGGTGGGCCGTTGATAGCCAATCGGCGCGGCTAACCGCGCGCATGCACTGCCAAGCGTCGGCAGTCCGCCTTATCAGGCTAGTGCGCCCAGGGTAAAACTCAAGCCAGCTAACAGATTGCTTTCACTCACTTGTTGCACTGCACAAAAACACCTGCTATGCTGCATCGCAGTAGATGAGGAAAAGCGTCGATGTCGATGCAAATCACCGGGACGCTTGGCCCTCACTTTTTGTATCACGACACATTAGCAACGCTAATCAGGAGAATTCATCATGGGTACTTTCAATACCAATGAGTGGACACAGCAATTCGATAATTTCTTCATGGCCCCTGTACGCGCTTATGCCGCGCTGAGCGTCGACATGACGGAAAAAATGTTCAACGCCCAGCTTGACGCGCAAAAAGCCTATGCCGATACCAGCATCGAACAGGCACGTAAGCTGATGAGCGTAAAAGATGCCGAAGAGCTGCGCAGCTACATGGAAGGCCAGCAGAAAGTGGCCAAAGAAGTGGCAGAGCGCCTGAAGAGCGATGCTGACAACGTTGTTTCGTTGCAGCAGGACTTCGTTCAGAAGAGCCAGAAGATTACCGAAGACAACATCAAGCAGGCACAAACCGTTGCCAGCAAGATGGGCAAAACCGCCTAAATGTGACGGCTGGGCGTAACGCTCAGCGCGCAGGCGTGACCCAAAGGCCACCAGTTCAACGCTGGTGGCTTTTTTGTTACCAGTTCAGCGCGGATTTCACGAACGGAATGGTCAGTTTGCGCTTGGCGGACAGCGATGCCTGATCCAGGGTTTCCAGCGCCCGGCAAAGCGCGCCGAGCTCGCGCGGGCCGCGGTGAAGAATATAGCGACCCACATCGTCGGGCAGTTGCAGGCCTCGCGCGTTAGCGCGAAGCTTGAGCGCCGCCAGACGATCGTCATCATCCAGCGGATGCAGGTGAAAGGTGGTGCCCCAGCTCAGCCGAGATGCCAGATCGGGCAGCGCCACATCCAGTTGACGGGGCGGCGCATTTGCCGCAATCACCAGATGTTTGCCCGCATCCCGCAGCCGGTTGAAGGCGTGGAAAAGCGCCTCTTCCCAGCGCTTGCGGCCAATCACCTGCTCCAGGTCATCAATGCAGACGACGTCGAGCCGTTCGATATCTTCCAGCATCAACGGTGGAAAGTGCCCCAGCTCCGCCAGCGGCAGGTAGAGCGCCCGCTTATCGCGATCAGACGCGGCGTGACAGGCGGCCTGGAGTAAGTGACTACGCCCGGAGCCGGGCGGCCCCCATAGGTAAATGAAGTCCTCACCGGTTTGCGTCCACTGCTGCTGAAGACGATTCAGCATGGCAGCGTTCGCTTCTCCAGGGTAATAGTTATGAAACGTAGCGTCGTCGCGCAGGCCTACCCCGAGGGGTAGCTGCGCCGGCACCTGGCTCATGAAGACTCCCTATTATCACCGATCGCGGGCACCTCTTTATTCGGGTGATCGTGTTCATCCTCGGCATTGTACAGGTCGCTGCTCTTGTACCGGTCTTTGGCTTCGCGCAGCAGCACCATGATGACAGCCGCCGCGGGCAAGGCAAGCAACACCCCCGTCAAGCCGAACAGATTCCCCCCGGCGAGCACCGCGAAAATCACTGCCACCGGGTGAAGACCTATCTTGTCGCCTAACAGTTTAGGCTGGAGTACCACGCTTTCCGCCACCTGCCCGATTGCAAAAACGGCCACGACGCCCAGCAGCCCCCACCAGGTGCCAAACTGGAAAAGCGCGACAATCAGCGCAATGCACAGCCCAAGTATGAAACCAAGAAATGGCACGATACTGACAAGGCCCGATACCACGCCGATCAACAGGCCAAAATCGAGTCCCAGCAGAGTCAACCCACCCGCATAGATAATACCCAGACAAAGCATGACCAGCAGTTGCCCGCGCAGAAACGAAGCCAGCACTTCATCACAGCGGCGCACCAGGCGACCCACATCGTCTGCCCACTGACGGGGAATCAGGTTGCCGATATTAGTGATAAGGCGATCCCAGTCCAGCAGCAGGTAAAACGTGACCACGGGAATCAGCGCGACATAGGTAATCCACGATACGAATGCCATCCCCGAACGGCCGATCTGACCCAGCGCCTGGGCCAGATAACCACCGGCATCGCGCCAGTTTTCGACCAGCGTCTCACGCACGTTGACCAGCTCAGCGCGTAGATCATAGCCAGTCCACTCGAACACCTTCGGGGCCAGGGTGTTTTCCCCCCAGGCAAAAATACCCGGCACGGCTTCGCCCAGCTGTTTCGTCTGCTGGATCACCAGCGGAATCAAAATCAGCAGACTGACCACAAGCACCACCAATAGCACGCAGAACACGCTGCTAACCGCGATGGGACGGTTCATTCCCCAGCGCTGGAACTGATTGGCCAGCGGGTCAGCCAGATAGGCCAGAATCACACCGGCGACAAACGGCATCAATACCGCGTCCAGAACGTACACCAGCCCAACCACCGCGGCCAACAGCAGGATGCCCCACCAAGAATTGCGCATATCACTCCTTTAACGGCATCGTTTTCAACCACCTACTATGCCGGATATAAATAAAAACCGCCTGCTTTTGTTCCCGTCAAGCGCGAGCGATGCGAGCCTCGCCACCGAGTGATACAATTCGCCCCAGTTATTGCCTGGCGCTGGCGGCGTTCGCCAGTCTCTCTTGCACCGCACTTTGCTCCATAGGACCTGTCATGACCGAGACCTCCTCTTCGCGCGCCTCTTCGGCCCCATCGCTCAGCTATAAAGACGCCGGTGTTGATATTGATGCCGGCAATGCGCTGGTCGATCGCATCAAGCACGTCGCCAAGCGCACGACTCGCCCCGAAGTCATGGGTGGGCTCGGGGGCTTTGGCGCCCTGTGCGAGTTACCCCAGGGATACCGGCAGCCGGTCTTGGTCTCAGGTACCGACGGCGTCGGTACCAAACTGCGCCTCGCCATGATGCTGGGCAAGCATGACACCATTGGTATCGACCTGGTGGCCATGTGCGTCAACGACCTGATCGTGGCCGGGGCCGAACCACTACTGTTCCTCGACTACTATGCCACGGGTAAATTAAATGTCGATATTGCCGCCGATGTGGTCACCGGCATCGGCACCGGCTGCGAACAGGCAGGCTGCGCGCTGGTCGGCGGCGAAACCGCCGAAATGCCCGGCATGTACGAGGGCGACGACTACGACCTGGCGGGCTTCTGCGTGGGAGTGGTTGAAAAGAGCGAGATTCTTGACGGCAGCCGCGTGGGCGAAGGTGACGTGCTGCTCGGCCTCGCCTCCTCCGGCCCGCACTCCAACGGCTATTCGCTGATTCGTAAAATCATCGAGCGCAGCGAGGCGCCGCTGGACACCCCGATCGACGGCACGGCGTTGGGCAATGCACTCATGGCCCCCACGCGCATTTACGTCAAGGCGCTGCTTTCCCTGCTGCGCGACAGCGGCCTGTCGGTACACGCCCTGTCGCACATTACCGGCGGCGGGCTGCTCGAGAACATTCCCCGCGTGCTGCCCGACTCGCTGGCGGCGCGTATCGACACCCAGGCGTGGTCGCGCCCGGCAGTATTTGACTGGCTGCAAACCCAGGGCAACGTCGCCGATACCGAAATGTACCGCGTACTTAACTGCGGTATCGGCATGGTGGTGGTGGTGCCTGAAAACGAGGCAAGCCAAGCCATGTCTCACCTGGAAGCCCAGGGAGAAACCGTTTATCGCCTGGGTCAGATCGAACCGCGCCAACAGGACGCCGTGGTACTGGAGAATTTGCCAGCATGAGCAGCACCGACTACAACAGCGACACCATCACCGACATGACCCCGGAGCCCACGGCAGCGCCCCGCGTCGTGGTGCTGATTTCCGGTAGCGGCAGCAATCTGCAAGCGCTTATCGACGCACAGTCCCATGACCGCCTGGGCGGTGAGATTGTCGCGGTCATCTCCAATGAGCCTGACGCCTATGGCCTCAAGCGCGCCCGGGACGCCGGGATCGATGCAGTTGCCCTGCCGCACCGCGAGTACGAAAACCGGGAAGCTTATGACGGCGCCCTCATCAAGGTCATAGAGCGCCATGAACCCGACGTGATTGTGCTCGCAGGCTTTATGCGCATCCTGACGCCACGCTTCGTGCAGCGCTTTCTGGGACGAATGCTGAATATCCACCCGTCGCTGCTGCCCGCCTATCAAGGCCTCAATACCCACGCACGTGCGCTTGCCGATCAAGCAACACGACACGGCTGCAGCGTTCACTTCGTTACCGAGGAGCTGGATGGCGGGCCGGTCGTGTTACAGGCCGAGCTCAACGTGGGAGCCGACGACAGCGTCGAGACCCTGAAACAGAAAGTCCAGGACCGGGAGCATCTTATTTACCCTATCGCGGTGCAGTGGTTCCTGCAGGGACGCCTTCAGTACACGGGCGAAGGCGCCACCATGGATGGTCACCGGCTGCCGCCCCACGGCATGCGCCTCTCCCACGACGACGCGGCCGAAGAGCTCGACGAGTCAGAACGTTAGCAGCGTTGGCAGGCACTGGCATAAAAAAACCGAGCGGCTTACACCGCTCGGTTTTTTGTGGGCTGAGACAGACGTCAGGTACGCGGCAGGGTGACGCCACGCTGGCCCATGTACTTGCCGCCCCGATCCTTGTAGGACGTCTCGCACACTTCATCCGACTCCAGGAACAGCATTTGCGCGACGCCTTCGTTGGCGTAGATTTTCGCCGGCAAATTGGTGGTGTTCGAGAATTCGAGCGTGACATGCCCTTCCCACTCCGGTTCAAGCGGCGTCACGTTGACGATGATACCGCAGCGCGCGTAGGTGGATTTGCCCAGGCAAATGGTCAGAACGTTGCGCGGGATACGGAAATATTCCACGGTACGCGCCAGCGCAAACGAGTTGGGCGGAATGATGCACACATCGCCTTTCACATCGACAAAGCTCTTTTCGTCAAAGGCCTTGGGATCGACGATCGCCGAGTGAATATTGGTGAATACCTTGAATTCATCCGAGCAGCGGACATCGTAGCCATAGCTGGAGGTGCCGAAGGAAATCACACGCTGATCGTTAAGGTAACGAACCTGGCCAGCCTCGAAGGGCTCGATCATGGCATCGCTTTCGGCCATGCGCCGGATCCACTTATCAGACTTGATACTCATCAGTTACGTCATCACTCGCTAAAGGAAATAGTGGGCGTTTCATGACCTTGGCCATCCACGCTTTGCGCCACGCGTTTGGCAATCGCGGCAAACGTTTGGCTGACGGCACTATCGGGCTCCGACACCACGCTTGGCCGTCCTGAGTCGGCAAACTCGCGGATCGATAGCGTCAGCGGCAACCGACCCAGCACCTCGGTGTCGTACTCTTCGGCAATACGGTCACCACCGCCAGCGCCGAAAATGGGCGCTTCGTGGCCGCAATTTTCGCAGTGATAAAGGCTCATGTTTTCAACCACACCCAGCACAGGCACGTTGACCTTGCGGAACATCTCGATGCCCTTGCGCGCATCGAGCAAGGCAATATCCTGGGGAGTGGTGACAATCACCGCCCCCGCCACCGAGACTTTCTGGGCCAGGGTCAGTTGAATATCGCCGGTGCCGGGGGGCATGTCGATAAGCAGAAAATCCAGGTTATCCCACTGGGTCTGATTCAGCATCTGCTGAAACGCGCCGACCACCATAGGCCCGCGCCAGACCATGGCTTCGCGGGTATTGACCATGAACGCCATGGACATGGCTTGCAAGCCGTGCGCTTCGAGCGGCAGGAACTTGTCATCCCCGGACGCTTGAGGACGCACACCCTCGGCGACGCCCAGCATTTGCGCTTGGCTGGGTCCGTAGACATCCGCATCCAGCACGCCGACACGGTAGCCTTGGGCGGACAATGCCAGGGCCAGGTTAACGGTGACGGTTGACTTGCCAACGCCGCCCTTGCCCGATGCCACTGCAATGATATGTTTGACGCCTTCCATTTAGAGAGACTCCTCGTCTGGCGCTGAATTAATGAATGGGCAAATCATACTCCTCGCGGGCCCAATCATAAACCAACGCCCAAAAAAAGCGGGCGCTGAACATATCAGCACCCGCTCACCTAGCGAGATGGATGACAAGACCGACACTTAGCCGGCTTGGTCTTCCTCACTACCTTCTTCGCTATCGGACGATGACGCATCGCTGCCTTCGTCGTCACTTTCGTCGCTGGCTTGCTCATCGTTTTGCGATTCACCGCTCTGAGAGCCGCCATTCTGCTGAGCATCTTCACCGGCATCATTCGCAGCCTCTGCTAGACGCGAATCCAGCGTAGACAGCTCATCGCGCCAGTCCGTCAGCTGCGTTTCCAGACGCTGCAGCTGTTCTTCGCGGTTGGCTATGTCGTCTTCTACCTTGGCCAGTTCCTCACGGCCCATGTCCAGCGCTACCATGATGTCTTCCATTTCGGAGCGCATATCACTGAGGCTGCTCTCTTCTTCTTCGCGTAGCGCTTTCAGCGAATCGACTTCTTCCTGCAGCGTATCGCGCTCGTTGGCGGCGTCATCACGCTCCTGGCGAAGCGTGTCGCGCTCGGACTCGGTACTGGCGATTTCTTCCTCGAGGCTGGAGAGACGCTCGTTGGCCTCTTCAATCTCGACGTTGACCTCGTCAAGCGTTTCGCGAGCCGCATCGCGTTCGTCAACGGCCTGTTGACGCTCGTTAGTCGCTTCCTGACGCGCCTCCTCTGCTTCTGCACGGGCATCTTCAGCACTCTGAAGGGCTTCTTCAGCCTCTTGACGCGCCTGCTCGGCCTCTTCACTTGCCTGCTGCACTTGATCACGCTCTTCACGGAGGCCTTCCAGCTCGCTCTCCGCGTCGCTGACCTGCTGGTTCAGCTCATCAACGTTGGACTGCAGTGAGTCTCGCTCTTCGGCCAGCGAGTCCAGCTCAGAGCGGGTATCGCTAAGCTCCTGCTGGGTATCTTCCAGGGCCTGCTGTTCTTCGGCCTGCTGCTCCTCAAGCGAGGTCATTTCTTCCTGTAACGCCGAGAGGTCCGCTTCGGCATCGTCGACTTCGCTGAGCTGCTGGTTGAGGGCGTTATTTTCTTCCTCAACGCTTGCCACCTGCTCTTCAAGGGCCGCCACCCGGTCACGGCTGGTCCCTACGTTCGACTGCGCCATCAGCGCCCAGATCACCGCGATCGCGGCAATGCCAGCAATCGCCTTCACGCGATTATCGCGAAAGAGCGTCTTCATATCCGGCTTACTGTTGGTCGGCTTTTGATCGGAATGCTGCTCATCTGACATATCGCCTCTCCCTTTGGTAGTCGCTGCGGTTACGCGTACCGGTGTTGGCTGCGCATAGGGCAGCAGACAGTGAAAAAATCACGCTGCTGCCTACCAGCATACACAGCTTAGTGTATCTAGCCAGTTTCAGGAGGTGACCCAAGCGTTGATTGTTTAACGCTTGGTATCTGATTCGCCAGGCGGAGTGGGATGCTTGCCTTCGCTGAATCCCTTGGCATTGGTCTGATCGGTATCAAACCAGGCCAGCTGTGTGTTCAACGACACGACATGCCCCACGATCAACAAGGTGGGCGGCTTGATAACGCCGGCGATAAAGGTTTCAGGCAGCGACTGTAGAGTGCCGATATGGGTCTTTTGTTGCTGAGTGGTGCCCTGTTCAATCAAGGCCAGCGGGGTATCCGGCGCCATGCCGTGAATCACCAGCGCCTGACTGATCACATCCACGCTGCCCAGCCCCATATAGAACACCAGCGTCTGGCCGGGGCGCGCCAGGGTCTGCCAGTCCAGATCGCACTCACCGTTCTTGAGATGGCCGGTGACAAAACGCACCGATTGGGCATGATCGCGATGCGTCAGCGGAATGCCGGCATACGCGGCGCACCCTGACGCCGCGGTAATCCCCGGGACCACTTCGACCGCAACGCCAGCCTCGATCAAGGTTTCAAGCTCCTCCCCACCCCGGCCAAAGATGAACGGGTCACCTCCTTTGAGTCGCACCACTCGGTTACCCGCCTGGGCCCACTGGACCAGGGCCTGGTTGATCCCCTCCTGGGGAACGCTATGCGATGAGCGTGCCTTGCCGACATAAAACTGCCTGACCGTAGCCGGCAGTAACGCCAGGATCTCATCGCTGACCAATCGGTCATGCAGCACCACGTCGGCCTGCTGCAAGCGGTGAAAGGCCTTGAGGGTGAGTAATTCGGGATCGCCTGGTCCAGCACCTACCAGACTCACCCGTCCCGTGGCGTCAGAGGCACCCGATGTTGACGAACTGTGTGACAAAACACACCTCAATGGAATAACAGAAGCATTTTATATACGTAAAAGTAATATTTTTCTGGCACATCTACCAGCAAAAATCACGAGCCACTAACAACTATTCGATTTGAATCTTTTTAATTCATTGAATATATCGAAAAAATATAAAAACGTATCATTTTGTAGTCAATGGCTTACATTTTAATTACCTCATTAGCGCTACCCTTGTCGGCTTACTTTTGATGGCACAGCTTTTCAATGGCACAGCTTCGGAGATTCACGCATGTCCGTGAATGAGATCCCTTTACCGCTCAACGCCGAGCAACTTATCAGTCAGGTACCAGGCGTCGTTTTCCAGTTTTATCGATCCCATGAGGGTCATATGGCGTTCCCGTTCATGGAAGGTGGCGGCGTTACCCTGGCCCGTATTGATAAACATCAGCTCGCCCACGATGCCAACAACGCCCTTGAGCAGTTAACCGGCGCGGACTACCCGAAGCTGATGTCCGCCATTGAACGCTCTGCCCGCTGGATGCTGCCGTTGACCACACGTTTCCGGCTTGCCTTGCCTGAACGTAAATCGCAGTGGGTAGCCGTCAGCGCCACCCCTGAGCCCACGCCAACCGGTGTGCGCTGGCATGGCCTGATGATGGACATTAGCGACCAGGTGCTGGAAGAGCAGCGGCTGCGTAAACTTTGCAACACCGACTCGCTCACCGGCTTGCCCAACCGGCGCAAGCTCATGGCCCACCTGACCAACCTCGCATCGCTGAGCACACGTCACGGCACCCCGCTCTCCATCATGATGCTCGACATCGACCACTTTAAACGCCTCAATGACCGCTGGGGCCACCTGCAGGGCGATGACGTCCTGAAACAGCTGGCGACCCTCGCCCAGTCACTTCTGCGTAACGAAGACATGATCGCGCGGCTGGGAGGCGAAGAGTTCATGGCGGTCCTGCCGCTGACGCCGGTCAAGCAATGCCATCATCTGGCAGACCGGCTGCGCCAGCGTATCGCCTCCCATGATTTCGGCGTCGGCGAGGGGCAGGTCACGTTAAGCATCGGCGTCGCCGAGTACCGCTGTGGCGAACCCCTGACGAACCTTATCGAGCGCGCGGATCAGGCGCTCTATAGTGCCAAAGACGTTGGCCGTGACTGCGTCTGCCTTCTACCCTGAAAGGGTCAGCCATACATAACCCTTATCAAGGAGGTAGCCTAATGACCTCGCTAGCCCAGCAACAGTGTGAACCCTGCAGCGGCAACGCACGGCCAATGACCCGTAGCGAGTGCGAAAGCCAGTTAAAGGCCCTCTCCCAGTGGCGGATTGTCGATCACGATGGCATCATGAAGCTGACACGAAGCTATACGTTTCGTGATTTCGTTGGCGCGCTTGAGTTTACTCAGCGTGTCGGCGACGTGGCCGAACAGGCCGGCCACCACCCTGTGATCACGACCGAATACGGTAAAACCACGGTCACCTGGTGGAGCCACGCCATTGATGGCCTGCATCAAAATGACTTCATTCTTGCCGCTAGAACCGACGAGGTAGCCGAATAAATGTTTGAGCACATTGAGCGAGTCCCCGGAGACGCCATTCTTGGGCTAATCGAAGCTTTCAAAAAAGACACCAATCCTCAGAAAGTCGACCTAGGCGTTGGGGTTTACCGCGATGCGCACGGCAATACGCCGGTGATGCGCGCGGTCAAAGAAGCCGAAGCTCGCTTGCTCAGCAACGAAACCACCAAGACGTATATTGGCTCGCACGGTGCGCCGGCGTACGGCAGTGTAGTACTGCCGATGGTGCTGGGCGCCGGTTCGCCGGTGCTCGAAGCCAACCGCGCCAGCGCCACCCAGTCGCCGGGGGGAACCGGCGCCCTGCGTCTGGCCGCGGATTTCATTGCCACACAGCTGCCCGGTAGAGGCATCTGGGTCAGCGACCCAACCTGGCCAAACCACCACGGCATTTTTACCGCTGCGGGTATCGAGCTGCATAAATACCCCTACGTCGACCCCGATAACCGTCTCGACTTCGACGGCATGCTCGGCGCGTTGAAAAAGATCCCCGAAGGCGATGTGGTCGTGCTCCACGCCTGCTGCCATAACCCGACGGGCTTCGACCTTTCTCAATCGCAGTGGCAGCAGGTGCTCGAGGTGGTCAAGGAGCGCCAGCTGTTGCCGCTGATCGACTTTGCCTACCAGGGCTTTGGCGCCGGGCTGGACGAAGACGCTTACGGCGTTCGGCTATTTGCCGAGCACCTCGACGAGGTCATCATCACCAGCTCCTGCTCGAAGAACTTCGGCATCTACTGCGAGCGAACCGGCTGCTTGATCATGGTGGCCAAGGACAGCGAGCAGATGGAAAACATTCGCTCACAGGTGGCGATCGTGGCGCGGGAGAACTACTCCAATCCACCGGCACACGGCGGTGCCATCGTCAGTGAAATTCTGCATGACGCTGAGCTTTCCGCCATGTGGCGCGAGGAGCTCACCGAAATGCGTGACCGCATCAACACGCTGCGCCGCGACTTCGTTGAAGCCCTCAAGCCCTACGGGCTGGATGAGAAGTATGCCTGCGTTGCCGAACAGCGCGGCATGTTCTCCTATACCGGCTTGACGCCCGAGCAGGTCGACCGGCTGCGCGACGAGTTCGGCATCTACATGGTGCGCTCAGGGCGGGCCAACGTGGCGGGCTTCTCCCAAGAAAACCTGCCCTACCTCGCCAAGGCGATTGCCGCGGTTAACGACTAACCGAGCATGGCAACATGCCCCATTATGCCCAGGCCTGCCTGGGCATTTTTGTATCTTGGGCATGCCGTTGGGGTTGTGTAGAATTGCGCCTTCGTCGCCAGCGCCGGGACGCCTTGCGGCGTCCCCTGCAAGGCAGGAGTTGACCGATCAGTCAAATCGACGCCACACTCTCCTTAGCCTTGCAATCAACAACACCCATAACTCAGAGGCCCCCATGGCGACGCCACACCACTATCCCTGGTACAAGAAAGAAGACACCGACGCATTTTTCGCCCTGTTCCAGAATAACATTGCGAATTTTGTGATCATTGCCATCACCATGCTGGGCATGGGTTTTCCCGCCTCGATCGTTTACGGCCAGGTGCTTCCCGGGGCGGCGGTAGCGGTGATGGTCGGCAATTTCTATTACGCCTGGAGCGCCGCACGGCTGGCGCGCAAAGAGCAGCGCAGCGACGTCACCGCCTTGTCCTATGGCATTTCAACGCCGGTGATGTTTGTCTTCCTGTTTGGCGTTCTGTTGCCCGCCAAAGAGTTGACCGGGGACGTGACGCTCGCCTGGAAAGTGGCGGTCGCCGCCTGTTTTATCAGCGGCGCGATCGAAGCGGCCATCAGCCTGATTGGTCGCTGGGTGCAGTATCACCTTCCAAGGGCGGCCATGCTCGGCGCCGTTGCTGGGGTCGCACTGACCTTCATTGCCGGTGAAATGCTGTTCAAGACGCTGGAGATGCCTCTGATCGGCTTACTAGTACTGGCCATTATCATCGTCGGCCTGATTGCTCGTGTCAGCATGCCTTTCAAGATACCCACGTCACTGTTTGCCATCATCGTGGGCAGCGTCATGGCCTACCTGATCGGCGACGCGGGCGGCGAGCGCTTCAGCGATGCGTTTACCCACCTCGGCTTTTACCCGCTGCTACCCAACCTGGCCTGGTGGGAGGGTTTGGGGCTGCTGGCCACCGGCATGCTCGCCATTCTTACCGTGGTCCTGCCGATTACGCTGTATAACGCCATTGAAACCATGAACAACGTCGAAGCCATGGAAGCGGCCGGCGACAAATACGACGTGCGCGAATGCCAGGCGGTGGACGGCGTGGGCACCATGATTGGCGCACTGTTTGGCGGGGTCTTCCCGACGACGGTATACATTGCCACTGTGGGGGCAAAATGGATGGGCGCCGGGCGCGGCTACAGCCTGTTAAACGGGGCCGTCTATGCCATCGCCACCATGTTCGGCCTGATTGCCATGATTTCGGCCATCATTCCTGTGTCAGTGGTCGCCCCGATCCTGGTATTCGTGGGGATTTCCATGATCGCCACGGCGTTTCAGGCCAACGATACCCGTTACTATCCTGCGGTGGCCCTGGCCATGCTGCCCTACTTTGCCAACTACGTGATGACACGCTTCAACCGTGGCGCCGAGGAGATCGTCAGCGATATTTCGACATCGATTGTCGCCGCTGGTCAGGGCGCCATGTTCATGGCGATCTTTCTGGGCGCAATGACCGTTTCAGTGATTGATCATCAGTTCCGCCGTGCGGCGATCTTTGCCCTGATCGCGGCGGCCTTTTCGTTTGTCGGCTTGATGCACGCCCCTGAGCTTTCGATCAACGCAGCTCCCAACTTTGTGATGGGCTACCTGGCCATGGCGCTATTGTTTGGCTACTTCGCCTTCCAGGAGCGCGCCAACGTCAGCGCACCGTAACACCTGCCTGCCGATGCGGACGCGACAGAATACGTCGCAGCATCATCCAGGCCGCCAGCCCGGCCAGCAGATTGCCAACGGCCGCTCCGGCGGCCAGCCCCCACCAGCCTGCCAGTTGTTCACCGAGCCACAGGCAGGGTAAATAGCACACGAACAGGCGTGCCGCAGACAGCAGCATCGCGCGCAGCGGCCAGCCCAGCGCGTTACCAGCGGAAACGATCAGCATGCAAACACCCAGCGCAGCGTAGCTCGGCAGTAGAAAGCGGATCAGCAGCACCAGTTCGTCCTGCACGTCGGGATTACCCGCCAGCACCATGCCCAACCATGGCGCGCCGAGCGCCAGCACGGTGCCCAGCGTCAGCTGCCATACCACCGCAACGCCCAGCGCCAGGCGCAACAGGCGATGGATCTGATCCCAGTCACCGGCACCGTAGCAGCGCCCCAACCAGGGTGGCAGCGACATGGTCATTGCCAGGATGACCATCAACGACAGGGTTTCCAGTCGGCTGGCGAGCCCCCAGGCTGCCACCTGACTTTCGCCGAGCCCCGCCACCACGGCGATCGCCAGCATGGCTGCCAGCGGCGGCATCAGCTGGCTCACCATGGCTGGCGCGGCAATCCCCAGAAACGGCCGCCAGGACTGCCGCCCTTCCAGCCATAAGCCTTGCCGCGACGCCCAGGCGCGCTGCCATAAGCGCCCGCCGGTCACCACCAGACCAATGCTGAAAGCGATGGCCGTCGCCCACGCGGCTCCCGGTAACCCCCATCCCGCCCAGGGCCCCACGCCAAAGATCAGCAGCGGGTCGAGGGCCAGGTTGATCAGGCTGGTGATCACCATCATCTTGCCGGGTAAGCGGGTATCACCGTAGGCGCGAAAGACGCTATACATGAAATAAAGCACTGCGCCAATCCAGGCCGCCAGCAGTTGCGGCGGCCAATAGCTGCGCAGATAGCCAAAGGTATTGCTCTCGGCGCCCAGTAAACTGAAGATCGGGATCTGGAAAACCCCGAGGGCGATACACAGGCAGGCGATGACCGCCCCACCGGCCATCAACACCAGACTGCTCAAGCGCTTGGCTCGGGCCTGTTCACCGGCCCCCAGCGCTCGGGAAATTAACGCTGCGATGGCGATCCCCATCCCCACCTGGATGCCGATAATCAGAAACGACAGCGGAAAGGTAAAAGACTGAGCCGCCAGCGGTACCGTACCCAGGCGGGCGATAAAGGCGCTATCGACCAGTTGGAAGCCCAGTAACGATAGCACCCCGATGGCCATGGGCCAGGTTTGACGCCACAGGGTCTTACCCAATCCTGCCGTTTGCTGAGTGCTAGCCACCAACACCTATACTCCTGTTCAATAAACGCAAAAAACGCCACCACTCCCAAGGGAGTGATGGCGCTTATCAGCATCGTATTACTGGCGAATACCTTCGAAGGTCACATACAGCTCAAGCTCATGCATGGCTTCAGGATAGTCGCTCATGTCGATATCAAAATCGCTCAGCGTGATCATGGTGCTGCCTTCAAAGCCGGCACGATAGCCACCCCAGGGATCCTCGCCTTCGCCCAACATGGTCACAGGCATTTCGACTTCCTGGGTTTGACCGTGCAGGGTGAGATCACCGGTCACGACCCCTTCGTTGTCACCGGTCGACTCAAACCCGGTGGACGTAAAAGTAGCGGTTGGGTATTCATCGACATCAAGGAAGTCGCTGCTCAGAATATGGCGGTCGCGCTCGGCGTGGTTACTGTTCAAGCTATCAACCTGAACTTCCATATCGACAGAAGACGCCTCAAGGTCATCCGGGTCGTAGCTAAAATCACCGGAAAACTCTTCAAAGCTGCCCAGGATGTAGGAATAGCCAAGGTGGCTGATCTTGAACTGTACGAAAGCATGCTGGCCTTCGGTATCAATGGTGTAGTCAGCGGCCTGGGCCTGGCCGAGCGTGAAGAGTCCAGTGGCGACCACTGCCGTGGTCAGTACGGTTTTCTTCAACATGCGTGCAACTCCTTTCTCGATGATAAAGCACCGTCTTGAAGGGTGCCCCTTGAAGCAATCCCGGTGGGGAAAGCCCGGTACGTTAACGTGACGTCGGTTTCAACATGCGCAGCATGGTGTCATGGCGGTCAATGAAATGGTGTTTGAAGGCGGCCAGCGAATGCCCCACGGCCAATATCATCAGCGCCCAGGCGCTGTACCAGTGAAGATCACCGGCAATCAGCGCCTGTCGTGGCAGATCGTGCACCAGAGCGGGCACCTCGAACCAGCCAAAAACGCTGATACCGCTGCCGTCCGCCGTCGATATCAGATACCCGGTGGCCATCACGAACAGCAACAACACATACAGCATGATATGGCCCAAATGGGCTATCAAGACCTCAAGCCGACCGCCATGCCCTTGCGGTGTTGGCTGAGTCCAGCGCCAGACGATGCGTGCGAGCGTTGCCATGAAAAGCAAAATGCCCACTGAGCGGTGCACCCAGGGACCCAGATTGTACCAAGGGTCATAGTACCCCAGTCCGGTCATCCACCAGCCCAGCGCGAATAGCCCTACGATCGTGATAGCGCTGAGCCAGTGCAGCGCAATGCTAATACCGCCCCAGCCCACCTGCGTGTTACGCCACATCGTTAATTTCCTTTAAGATACGCTCTCCATGAGCGTGATAATGGAACGATGATAGCGTTAAAGCGGTTTGTAAACCGCTGAAAAAACCAGAATACATCATTCGTAAAAAACGTTGGACGGTGTCTGGCCTGGCCTTGAGCGCATAAAAAAACCGGCCTTTTGACCGGTTTTTTCAACAGGCAAGACGCGCCTAGCCCTGCAGCAAGGCGTCCAGACCACGGGCGAGATCGTTTTGAATGTCCCGCTGACTTTCCAGCCCCACTGCCACACGCACCAGCCCCGGCGTAATACCCGCAGCCGCGCGTTGTTCATCGCTCAGGCGGCCATGAGTGGTGGTCGCCGGATGGGTAATCGTGGTTTTGACATCGCCGAGGTTGCCGGTGATCGACAGCATGCGGGTGGCGTCAATCACCTGCCAGGCACCCTCCTGGCCGAAGAGCACCTCGAAGCCGAGGACGGCACCAAAGCCCTCCTGTTGCTGCTTGGCCAGGTCATGCTGGGGGTGATCCTCCAGACCGCTGTAAAACACCTTGGTGACCGCTGGGTGAGCATCTAGCCACTGGGCAAGGGTCAGCGCCTGCTCGCAGTGCGCCTTCATGCGTAGCGAGAGCGTTTCCAGCCCCTTGGTAAATATCCAGGCGTTGAACGGGCTCATGCAGGGACCGCAGGTCCGCACGACGCCAAACACCTCTTCCAGCACATCGTGCTTGCCGACCACGGCGCCGCCTACCGCTCGCCCCTGGCCATCGAGGTACTTGGTCGCGGAGTGAATCACCAGGTCAGCGCCCAGGGCGATGGGCTGCTGAAGCGCAGGGGTCAGAAAGCAGTTATCGATGGCCAGCCACGCCTCATGCCGCTTGGCCAGCGCTGAAAGCGCCGCGATATCGGCCACTTCCGACAGCGGGTTGGATGGCGTTTCGGCAAACAATAGGCGCGTTTTCGGCGTAATGGCAGCTTCCCAGGCCGCCAGGTCGGAAAGCTCCACATAACGCGTGGTAATGCCGAACTTGCCGAAGTACTTGTCAAACAGGCTTACCGTCGAGCCAAACAGTGACCGCGAGGCGACAATCTCATCTCCGGACGACAACAGCGCCAGCACTGTCGACAGGATGGCCGACATGCCCGAACTGGTGGCCACACAACGCTCGCCGCCTTCCAGCGCCGCCAGACGGCGTTCAAAGGTATGCACGGTCGGGTTGGTAAAGCGGGAATAGACGTTGCCGGCCTCATGCCCACCGAACTTGCGCGCCGCTTCGGCGGCGCTGCCATACACAAAGCTGGAGGTAGGAAAAATGGGCTCGGAGTGTTCCTGTTCAAAGGTGCGCTCGTGGCCGGCGCGGATCGCCAGGGTTTCTAGCGACCACGCGTCTTGCTGGCTGTCATCATGCATGGCTAGTCTCTTGTTCAGCTACATCAAAGGGGCTTGGCCTAATCGTCCAGGTCATCGTCCTGATTATGCATGTCGACGAGCGCATGGTCACCCGCGCTCTGGTCTTTGGCCAGGTCGTTGCGGCTGGCTTCGAGGACCGCCAGGTAGGCGTCATCGATATCACCGGTGACGTAGTTGCCGTCAAAGACCGAACAGTCAAAAGCCTCCATCTCAGGATTGACTTCGCGACAGGCATCTTTCAGGTCTTCCAGGTCCTGATAGAAGATGCGATCCGCGCCAATCAATTGACCTACTTCCTCTTCGGTCCGCCCGTGGGCAATGAGTTCCGATGCGGCGGGCATGTCGATGCCGTACACATTCGGGTACCGCACCGGCGGCGCCGCCGACGCAAAGTAGACGTTGCGGGCACCGGCATCGCGGGCCATCTGAATGATCTGCTTGCAGGTGGTGCCGCGCACGATCGAGTCATCGACGAGCAGGACGTTCTTGTCCTTGAACTCAATATCGATGGCGTTGAGCTTCTGGCGCACCGATTTCTTGCGCTGGGTCTGCCCCGGCATGATGAAGGTGCGGCCGATATAGCGGTTCTTCATGAACCCTTCACGGTAGGTAACGCCCAGGTGCTGGGCCATTTCCAGCGCCGAGGTACGCGAGGTATCGGGTATCGGAATCACAACGTCGATATCGTGATCGGGCCATTCATTCAGCACCCGGTCGCCAAGCTTGCGGCCCATTTGCATGCGGGTGCCGTAAACGTAGGCACCGTCGAGAATCGAGTCGGGCCGCGCCAGATAAACGTGCTCGAAAATGCACGAGCGCAGTTGGGGGCGGTCGGCGCATACCTGGGTGTGAATCCTGCCCTGCATGTCGACGAAGATCGCTTCGCCAGGGGACAGATCACGCTCGAGTTCAAAGCCGCCCACGTCCAGCGCGACCGATTCGGAAGCGATCATGACCGCCTGGCCGTCGTCTTCCTGCCGGGTACCGAACACCACCGGACGAATGCCGTGGGGGTCACGGAACGCCACCATGCCAAAACCGTTGATAATTGCCACGGCAGCGTAGCCACCGTTACAGCGCCGGTGAACTCTCCGCACGGCGTCAAAGATATCTTCGGCTTCAAGGTGAAGACCCTGCTTGCCCAGTTCGTGAGCAAAGACATTGAGCAGTACTTCAGAGTCCGAACTGGTGTTGATATGGCGCAAGTCGGTCGAAAACAGCTCCTGCTTGAGCTGTTCGGAATTGGTCAGGTTACCGTTGTGCGCCAGCGCGATACCGTAGGGAGAGTTGACGTAAAAAGGCTGCGATTCGGCTTCGCTGGAGGAACCGGCGGTGGGGTAACGCACGTGGCCGATGCCCAGGTTACCTTTCAGACGCGCCATGTGCCGGGTGTGAAACACATCGCGCACCAGACCGTTACTCTTGCGCAGTAGAAAACGTCCCTCGCTCCAAGTCATCATCCCAGCAGCGTCCTGGCCGCGATGCTGAAGAACGGTCAGGGCATCGTAAATACCCTGATTTACCGCTTGCTTGGCCAGAAGGCCGACAATACCGCACATTCCCGTTACCTCGCTAAGTGCCGGCTTACTGGCGTCAATAAGCCGTTACATGACTAGAAAATTCTTAAAACCATTCAGCTATCGCGCGCCTGGCGTAAATCCGGCAGCGTGATGTCGTTTAGCGAAGACGGTGCTTCGGGAAGTTCACCGCCCCACTGATCCAACTGATTAATGGCGTAGTTGCGCAGCTCGATGAAGGTGGGACGCAGCGACGACTGCTGCCATGCCTCAAGGTCTGCCAGCGGCGTCAGGGTAATCAGCACCGTGACAACCAGCAGGATCACCGCTCCCCGGGCAATACCGAAGGCCGCCCCTGCCATCCGGTTGAGCAACCCCATGCCCACCCATTCAACCGCCGCATGAACCAGGCGAATGACGATCCCGCACAGCAGGATCACCGCAAAGATAACCAGCGCAAAGGCCAACACCAGTCGCGCGTCGAAGCTGTCGATAAAACCGCTCATCAGCTCGGCAACGGGCTCGGCCAATAACCGCGCCACCATCAACGCCACTACCCAGGCCGCCAACCCCAATGCTTCGCGCACGAAGCCGCGCACAAAGCCCGCCAGCATCGACAGGGCCAACACGGCAAGAAAGGCGGCGTCTATCCAGGTAAGTGCCATCTTAATCCCGTACTCGCACCAGCAGACCCTGTACATTGGCCCGCTGCTTAACGTCGCTCATCGCCGTTTCGCCCTCTTCCGAGGTCGCAAAAGGGCCGACGTAAACGGTCGTCATCTGATTGTCGCGTTCGCGCTGATAGACGGCAAAGCCTTCGTCGCTTAGCTGGTCGCTCAAACGCTGGGCGTTGTCGGCATTGCCGAAGCTACCCACCTGAACGGCCCATTCGCCATCAGGTGCTGATGACGTGGTCGCCTCAGCCTGGTCATCGGCAGGGGCTTCTTCGGGGGCGTCGTTGACGGCCTGGCTGCTGGAGGCGATCAAATCGGCGATCGGGTCGTTACCCGACGCGGACTCGCCGTCGCTGGAAGACGCGTCCTGCGAGGCGTCTTCACCTTCGCCCTCCTCACTATCCTGGCGGTCAGCCAGCTGGTCGGTATCAGGGCTGGCAGGCTCGACATCGAGCGGCTCGCCGGCTGCCTGCTCGGCAACGCTTGGGTCTATCTGGTCGGCGGGGTCGCCAATCGACTCGGGACGCTCTGGGGCCTGAACCTCACGGCGTTCAACCTCGACGGGCTGCTCAATGACAAAATTCGGCTGTGGACGCTCTTCACGCGGTGCGGGGTCACTCATCAACCACGGCACAATGATGGCCAACAGCGCGAGCAAAATGACGATACCGCTGATCCGTTCCGTTTTACCGTATTTCATATCCCTCTCCATCAAGCGACGCTACGCCTGTGGCAGTGGCTGCGCCAGCAGGGCCGCCACCGTGAAAAAAGAGCCTGTCGCCAGTACACGATCATCCGGACTGAGCCTGGCGGCCAGCCATTCCACCCCCGCGCCGGGCGTTGCCGCGCAATGATGCACGCGTCCGCCCTGGGCTGCAATCCGCTCGGCAAGCTCGTTGGCCTCGCGCCCTCGCTCGCCGTCCAGGCTCACGCACACCCAGTCGCTTATACGGGATGATAGCGCGGCGATCACACCATCGGCATCTTTATCGTTCAGCATGCCAATCAGCCCCCACTGCGTCGCGTCGGCCGCAACGGGCGGCAGGTGACGGGCCAGATATTCTGCTGCATGAGGGTTGTGACCAACGTCGAGACACCACTGCCCCTGCCACTGCATACGGCCCGGCACCACCAAGGTGGCCAGCGCCGTTCGAGTAGGAGAAGCCACCAGCGCGAGGCCGGCTAACGTCAGCGCTTGCAGAGCTGTTGCGGCGTTATCGATTGGCAGGCCAGGATCGGGTAAGGCATCGAGTGACAGCGGTTCACCGTTGGCTGTCCGGCCCTGCCAGCACCAGTTCGACGTTGGCCCGACGAATTGATCAAAGTGACGGCCAAGCTGGTAGACCGGCGCCTGCAGCGCCTGGGCGGCGACGGCAACGCTTTCGGGAAGTTCGCGGCTGCCCAGAACGGCAGGCTGCCTGGAGCGGAAGATGCCGGCTTTTTCACGACCGATCTGGGCGATATCGGTGCCCAGGTACCCGGCGTGGTCCTGTGCAATAGTCGTCACGACCGCCACATCGGCATCGACGATGTTGACCGCGTCCAGGCGTCCGCCAAGCCCTACTTCAAGCACCGCCAGATCCAGCGGCTGCTGGATCAGGCACCACAGCGCACACAGCGTACCGGCTTCGAAATAGGTCAGGCTGATCGCAGGAGAAGCCAGCCTTGCTTGCTCGACGGCTTCAAAACCCGCTACCAGACGTTCGTCGCTTGCCATGCGACCGTTCAGTTGAACGCGTTCGTTGTAGTGCAGCAGGTGTGGCGACGTATAGGTGCCCACTTGCAGACCATGGGCACGCGCCACACTGTCGATCATCGCCAGGGTGGAGCCCTTGCCATTAGTGCCCGCAACGCTGATCACCCGCTTGGCGATTGGGCGTTGCAACAGGCCCATACGGTCGGCCACCTGGCTGACCCGGTCCAGCCCCATGTCGATGCCTACCGGGTGGAGTGTTTCTAGATATTCAAGCCACTGCGCCAGCGTTTTAGACATTGCGTGAGGCGTCGCCGCGCTTGGCAGGATCCGTCTCACCGCTGCCGTTGATCGCCTCGATCCACTCGGGATCTTCGGCGTGCTCGGCCACCTGTGGCTCGTCGACCACGGGTTCAAAAATCATCGCCTCGTCTTCTTCAGGCGCAGGCTCGCTGCCGGCCACCGGCTGATGGGTCAGCTTGCGCAATACGCCGCCAACGCGCTCGCGCATGTCGTGACGGTGAACGATCATGTCCACGGTGCCGTGCTCGAGCAAAAACTCGCTACGCTGGAAGCCTTCGGGCAGGGTCTCGCGAACGGTCTGCTCGATCACGCGTGGGCCGGCAAAGCCGATCAGTGCATTGGGCTCGGCAATATTCAGGTCGCCAAGCATCGCAAGCGATGCCGACACGCCACCAAACACCGGGTCGGTGAGCACCGAAATATACGGAATGCCTTCCTGCTTGAGCTTTTCCAGAGCCGCCGACGTCTTGGCCATCTGCATCAGCGAGAACAGCGCTTCCTGCATGCGCGCCCCACCGGAAGCAGCAAAGCAGATCAGCGGCACGCGCGACTCAAGTGCCAGGGTGGCCGCGCGGACGAACTTCTCGCCTACCACCGCGCCCATGGAGCCACCCATGAAGGTAAACTCAAACGCCACGGCAACCACCGGCAAACCATTGAGTTCGCCGCGCATCGCGACCAGCGCGTCTTTTTCGCTGGTTTCCTTTTGCGCCGCTGCCAGGCGGTCCTTGTACTTCTTGGAATCACGGAACTTGAGGCGGTCGACCGGCTCGATCTCAGCGGCGATCTCTTCGCGACCCGTTTTATCCAGAAACCAATCCAGCCGCTTGCGTGCCGTTAATCGCAGGTGATGATTGCACTTAGGGCAAACACTCTGATGCTTCTCTAGCTCGGGAAGATAGAGAACGGCTTCGCACTTGGGACATTTACGCCACAGACCATCGGGAACGCTAGCGCGACGGTCCTTACGCTGGATACGCCCCATGGAGGGCACAATTTTATCTAACCAGCTCATATCAAAAAGACTTCCGTTGTACGTCAACGCTTGGACGGACCAAGCTTGATGAATGGGGTCAAACTAATGTCGTTAGTGTAGACGATGAAAGGACCTGTTAAGCATCCATCGCAGCACGCATTTCGCCGAGCACGTCTTTTAGCTGGGCGGCAATGGTTTCCGGTGCATCGGCACTCTCGGCGATCCGGTTGACCAGCGCACTGCCCACGATAACGCCATCGGCCACCTTGGCGACTTCGGCGGCGGTCGCCCCGTCACGTATACCAAAGCCGACACACAGCGGCAGATCGGTCATGCCGCGCAGGGGTGCCAGGTGCTCTGCCACGTCGTCGGCGTTAAGCGTCGCCGCGCCGGTCACTCCTTTGAGCGACACATAATAGAGGTACCCCTCACCGTGGGCGCATATTGTAGCGGCCCGAGCATGGGAAGTGGTAGGTGCAACAAGAAAAATCGCCGCCAGATCACGTGCTTTCAGCAACGGACCAAAAACATCCGCCTCTTCCGGCGGCATGTCGACGGTCAGTACACCGTCAACGCCGACGCTGGCCGCCTTATCGGCAAAGGTGTCGTAGCCGATACGCTCGATGGGGTTGAGATAGCCCATCAGCACCACGGGCGTGGTGGTATCGGTCTGGCGAAACTCGGCGACCATGTCGAGCAGATCGACTAGCCGGGTGCCCTGCTTGAGCGCCCGTTCGCAGGCTTTCTGGATGACCGGGCCGTCCGCCATGGGATCGGAGAACGGCACGCCCAACTCAATAATGTCCGCGCCGGCTTCCACCAGGGCATGCATAAAGCCGACGGTGTACCGTGGTGCGGGGTCCCCAGCGGTAATAAAGGGGATCAGGGCCTTGCGACCCTGCTGTTTTAATTCACTGAAACGCTGATCAATACGGTTCATGCTGACCCTTAGAAATTCACTCGCCCTTAAATTTCGATGCCGTCAATCTTGGCTACCGTCATAATGTCCTTATCACCGCGACCTGATAAATTAATGACGATATGTTGATCAGGGCGCATGGTGGGCGCCAACACCTTGGCATAGGCCAACGCGTGAGCGGTCTCGAGGGCCGGCATGATGCCTTCCATGTGAGTAAGCTCGCGGAAGGCCACCAGCACGTCGTGGTCGTTAGCGGCCACGTAGTTCACCCGCCCGACGTCTTTCCACAGGGCATGCTCGGGGCCTACGCCCGGATAGTCCAAGCCGGCAGAAATCGAGTGGGTGTCAGACACCTGCCCGGCTTCATCCGACATCAGGTAGGTACGGTTACCGTGCAGGACACCACGCGGCGCGTTGGACGAAAGCGGTGCCGCGTGGCGACCCGTTTCCACCCCGTCACCCCCGGCTTCAACGCCGTACATGGCGACGTCGTCGTCTTCGACAAACGGATAGAACAGACCGATGGCGTTCGAACCGCCGCCCACACAGGCAACCAGCGCGTCGGGCAGACGGCCAATCAGGTCGAGCGACTGACGGCGCGCCTCACGCCCGACGACGGCGTTGAAATCGCGCACCAGCTGCGGATAAGGATGCGGGCCCGCCACGGTGCCGATGATGTAGAAGGTATTGTCGACGTTGGTAACCCAGTCGCGCAGCGCTTCGTTCATGGCATCTTTGAGAGTGCGCGTCCCTGATTCGACCGGAATCACCCGGGCACCCAGCAAGCGCATGCGATACACATTCAGTTTCTGACGTTCAACGTCCGCCGCGCCCATGTAGACATCACACTCGAGCCCCAGACGCGCCGCCACGGTGGCGGTTGCCACGCCGTGTTGGCCTGCCCCGGTTTCGGCAATCACCCTTGGCTTGCCGGTCTTTTTCGCCAGCAACGCCTGGCCAATGGTGTTGTTTACCTTGTGGGCACCGGTGTGATTCAGGTCTTCGCGCTTGAGCCAGATCTGTGCTCCACCGAGTGCCTGTGACCATCGCTCAGCGTGGTACAGCGGCGACGGGCGCCCTACAAAGTGGGCAAGGTCACGGTCGAACTCTGCCTGAAAGTCAGGGTCATCGCGCAGACTGAGATAGGTCTGCTCCAACTCTTCCAGGGCAAAGCTCAAGGTTTCTGACACAAACCGGCCGCCGTACGGGCCAAAATGACCCCGAGCATCCGGCATTTTGGTCAGGTCACTGAAACGTGTTTTCGAAACGGTTTCAGAAACAGTTTCAGAAGCACCAGTTGCTGAGACAGTCACAGGGATACCTCACAAGATCGCCAGAACAGGCAAACAATAAATGAATTCACATAAAGACGCAGCCCGCCAACTGGGCGTGCCACGTAGCGAACCTAACCGGCGTCGGCCAACGCCACTTGACGCACAAACGCCATCATTTCACGGGCGTCCTTGCAGCCTCGCGAGGCCTCAATTCCACCGGAAACATCAACCGCATAGGGCTTCACCTGGCGCACGGCCTGGGCAACATTTTCCGCCGATAACCCTCCTGCGAGAATAACAGGTTTTGCCAGCGTTGCGGGGATTCTCGACCAATCAAATGACTCCCCTGTGCCGCCCGGAGTTCCCGGCCGATAGGCATCTAGCAGCAGCGCCTGAGCCTGAGAATAGCGCTCGGCTTCAAGGGGCAGGTCGATCGCGTCGCGCATGCGCAGCGCCTTGATCCAGGGCCGACCAAACGAGGCGCAGAAATCGGGCGTTTCGTCGCCATGGAACTGCAACAGGTCCAGATACGGCAGACACTGCTCGACCGCCTCGGCAGAGGGGTCGACGAATAGCCCGACTCGGGTGGCAAAGGCCGGCACGCTGGCCGCAAGCGATGCCAACTGATCAAGTTCAACGCTGCGCGAACTCGGTGTCCACATCACGAAGCCCAGCGCATCCACGCCCAACGCCACAGCATGGGCGACGTCTTCATGGCGGGTAAAGCCACAGAATTTCACCCGCGTACGGGTCACGGTCTCAGCACTCATCAAGACGTCTCCTGGGGCTTTTCGGGGGCGTCACGGGTGGTGCCCGGCTTAGGCTTGGTAAAGGTCAGCCGACGCCTGGCCGCCACGCGCTCGGTTTCGGGGAGTTCGCGCTCCCCTGTCCATTCGCCGGAAAAGGCCAGCAGATTCGGACCCAGCGGTTCCTTGGGCAGATCAAAGCGCTCGTCGTAAATCGAGTCGACGAAATGCAGACCGCAGGCAGGCGCGGTGACATCCCCAAGCTTGCGATTCCTGAGCGACAGCAGGCGTTCGATGTAGCCTTCATCCTGAGCGCCGCGGCCGACGCTTACCAGGGCCCCGGCGATATTACGAATCATGTGGTGCAGAAACGCATTGCCCTGGATATCAATCATCACCAGCGGCCCGTAGCGCTTGACGTCGACAAAGTGCATCTGCCGCCAGGGCGTCTTGGACTGACAGCCCGCCGCGCGAAAACTCGAGAAATCGTGCTCGCCCACCAGCGCCTGGGCAGCGCGGTGCATGGCATCGGCATCGAGCGGGTCGCGGCACCAGGTGACATTATGCCGCTCCAACACCGGGCGACTGAGCTGATTGAGCAACAGGTAGCGGTAACGACGGCCAAGGGCGCCAAGGCGTGAATGAAAGTCGTCCGACACCGGCTTTACCCAGCGTATCGACACGTCGCGAGGCAGGTTGGTATTCGCCCCGAACACCCAGGCTTTTTCGGAGCGCTGAGCCGGCGGGTCCAGATGCACGATCTGGCGGGTGGCATGCACGCCGGAATCGGTGCGCCCGCTGGCATGAATCTGCACCGGCGCACCGGCCACCTTGCTCAGCGCGTCCTCCACCGATGCCTGTACCGAGGCTGCGTGCTTGAGCCGCTGAAACCCGCAAAAGCGCGTGCCATCGTACTCGATGCCCATCGCCAGGCGACCGGTTAGCGGTTGTGTCTCGTCAAAATGGTAAAACAGCGTCATCGCCTCTTATCAACATTGCCGGGGGTGGAAGGCGCGCCATTATCGCGAGGCGCGGGCGCAAATGCCACCTCTTCAATGTCCCACTCTTCTTCTCGGTCAGCAACGGGCGACGGCGGTGCCGGTGAAGCCGGCGCCTGGGCTTCGAATTCCACAGTGGGCTGCATGGGGGTTTCCTCTCGCGCTGCGTTGCCCGCGGCCAGCGTCGGCGGCTGATAATCAATCATCCAGGCCTGCTCCTCCTCTGCGCCAGGAGCCGTCTGAGGGTTACTCGGCTGTTCAGGGCCCTGCACCGCTGCGTCCTCCTGCCCACGGGCACCCATTGCCAAGAGGATCGCGGCCACTGCCTGAGGTTTAGCCGGGGGTGACAGCCAAAGCGACGGATCATGTTCGGCGGAGCGTGCTTGCAGCGCCAAACGCCGCTCCTGACCAATTTCTATCAGCCCGGCCGCCTGGGTATGAGCCATCGCCGCACGGTCGAACGGCGCCTCATAAGCTTTGGAGGGCGTTTCTTCATGGCGGGGCTGCGGATCATTGATCACCTCACTTGCCAGCGGCTCCTCCACCGCCGCAGCCATGACGGGCGATGGCTGGGAATGAGTCGCCTGAGAAGGCGACGCAGGCGTCACTGACGGCGCCACGCGACTCGGGCCAGCCGCTGCTGGCGAAGGCTTGTTGGCGTTTTCGGCGCCCTGAGCCGTCATCGGCGGCGGCGTTTCCCACTGCCGACGTCGGCGGCGCATCATCATAAGCAGCCCCAACAGCAACACCAGGGCAATGGTCAGCAGCAGCCACTGATAATCGCTCAGGTGCTGGACGAGGGAACGGCCCTGGGTCTCTACCGGTTCCCTGGACTGAACGGACTGAGCGGCCAGTGCATCACTGAGCCGCGTCACCTCTTCGCGCAGGGCAGCCAGCTCGCCGCGCATCTCATCGAGCTCCTGTTGCCTCTGCAGGCTGAACGCGGCATCTGTGGCAGGGGCTGGCAAGGACGCGTCAGCAGGTGACGCAGTCGCCGTTTCCGAGGTGGGTGTTGCGGAGTCAGCGGTAGCACGCGGCGCCGCATCGCCAAGCGCCTGCGCCGCACTAAGCGCGGTGGTCTCGACACCTGGCGCGTCTTGCTCCACTTGCTGTCTGGGTTCATCAGGCGTGGTGTCGTCGGCGGCCGCCTCCACCTCGGGTAACGCTACCGGCGCGGGGCCGTCTTCGTCGCGGCGCTGCCAGGCAGCGTTCATCTCGCGGATGGTGTCAGCTGCCTGCTCGGCGGAACGGGCCATGACCCGCTCATCATCGGGTAGCGTCAGCCGCTGGGCGGCACGCATTTCGTGAATATTGCCCGACGGAAAGACCTCGGGATTGGCTTCCAGCAGCGCCAGCATCATCTGCTGAACGCTTGCCTGGCCGGGTTTGGTGCGCGCAGCCACGCTCCAAAGCGTATCGCCGCTACGCACGTAGGCATCGCCCTGGGCGGCTTCACGGCTCTGGCTGGCCTTAGGGGCAGCCTCGGCGGGCGCCGACTGTGGGGGCGCAGGCTCAGCGCGTTCATTGCCGGCAGCGTAGTCGGCGGGGTCGAACAGCAAGGTGATTTCGCGGGTCTGTTGACCCTCCGGCGATGAGAGCGTCAGCAAAAGATCAAGCCACGGCGTCGTTACCGGTGCATCGCTGGTCAGCACCACCACGGATCGGCCCTGACGTTCCTCTACGCGGGCCTGCACGCTACCCGCCAGAGGCGTCCACTCGACACCGGCCGACTCAAAGGCGCCCTGGTCGGCCACCTCCACGTCGATGGATGAACGCGGGTAGTCGTCGCCGTCGACAAGCGGAACTGTGGCTTCCAGCCGGGTTTCCAGGCTAGAGGTTACCTTGGCTGGCCCCAGATCGAGCGCCCAGCTATATGCCCCCACCATGCTTAGCCAAAACCCTACGGCCAGCGCCCCTACCTGTTTCATGGATGCCCCTGTGTCCAATCTGACTGCTTATTCACTGCGTTTTATGCAACGCCACCATTTCATGGTGTGGCGCGCTCTTGCGTTTTTTATCGTCTCATACGTTTTTACCATAGTACCGCTCTGTGCCACATAAAAAATGGCCGCGCATAAAAAACGGGAAGCGATTGATTCGCTCCCCGTTTTCCTGCGCCCCTGAGGCGGGACGCGTCACCGCGTTCGCTTACTGTTCGCGGAGAATCGACAGCATGCGCTTGAGCGGCTCGGCAGCGCCCCACAGCAGCTGGTCGCCAACGCTGAAGGCAGAGAGATATTCACCGCCCATTTGCAGCTTGCGCAGACGACCGACCGGGACTTGCAGCGTGCCCGTTGCCACCGCCGGCGTCAGGCCGTCGATGGTGGCGTCTTTATCGTTGGGAATCACCTTGACCCACTCGTTATGCTTGGCGAGGCGGTCTTCGATTTCATCAATCGGCACATCCTGCTTCAGCTTGATGGTGAACGCCTGGCTATGCGAGCGCATCGCGCCGATACGTACACACAGGCCATCGATGGGGATCGGGTTATCGCCGAGGCCGAGAATCTTGTTGGTCTCGACGCTGGCCTTCCACTCTTCACGACTCTGACCGCTATCCAGCTTGGAGTCGATCCACGGCAGCAGGCTGCCCGCCAGCGGTGCGCCGAAGTTCTCAGTGGGGAAATCGCCACCGCGCATCGCGGCAGTCACCTTGCGGTCGATATCCAGGATCGCGCTCGAGGTGTCTTTCAGCTCTTCGCCCACGCTATCACGCAGCGTACCCATCTGGTTGAGCAGCTCGCGCATGTGCTTGGCGCCGGAGCCCGAAGCCGCCTGGTAAGTCATGGAGGTCATCCACTCGACCATGTCGGCTTCAAACAGACCGCCCAGGCCCATCAGCATCAGGCTGACCGTGCAGTTACCGCCGACAAAGGTTTTGGCGCCTTTGGCCAGCTGCGCGTCGATCACCTTGCGGTTGACCGGGTCCAGCACGATGGTCGCTTCATCTTCCATACGCAGCGTGCTGGCCGCGTCGATCCAGTAACCTTTCCAGCCAGCGTTGCGCAAGTCTTTATAAACGGGCTTGGTGTAGTCACCGCCCTGACAGGTTACAACGACATCCAGCGCCTTGAGCGCTTCGATGTCAAAAGCATCTTTCAGCGGAGGCACGTCCACACCGATGTCGGGGCCGGGCTGGCCGACCTGGGAGGTGGTGAAGAACACCGGCTCGATGCCGTTGAAATCACCATCTTCCAGCATGCGCTGCATCAGCACTGAGCCCACCATGCCGCGCCATCCCACGAAACCGACTTTCAACATTATGAAGTCCTCCTGCAAAGAATGAGTGCTTTCATTATACACGATTCTTGGCGGTGGTTTTAAAACCGCGTTAAGCGCCTATAGGGCAACTTGTGAGCAAAAAGGGCGCCGGAGATAGGTCGTAGAGGGGGTTATTTGCCATGGATGGCAAATGTAGCGCCCAAGGATGGGTTCACAGCGCCCCCTCGTAGACCTATCGCAGGAGTAGCCCTTGAACAAGTTCACTTACTGCTTGGCAAACGCTGCCAGCACTGCATCGCCCATGGCATCGGTGCCAATGGTCTGCATGCCTTCAGAGGCAATATCGGCGGTGCGCAGGCCGTCATCGAGCACGCTGCCCACGGCGGCTTCGATGCGCTCGGCCATGGCATTTTCACCCAGCGAGTAGCGCAGCATCATGGCCACCGAGAGCATCATGGCCAGCGGGTTGGCAATGTTCTGGCCGGCGATATCCGGCGCGCTGCCGTGGCAGGGCTCGTACATGCCCTGCCCGCTTTCGTTGAGCGAGGCGGACGGCAGCATGCCGATAGAGCCAGTGAGCATGGCGGCGGCGTCGGAGAGAATATCGCCGAACATATTGCCGGTGACCACCACATCAAACTGCTTGGGCGCGCGCACCAGCTGCATGGCGGCGTTATCCACGTACATGTGCGACAGCTCGACATCGGGGTATTCGGGCGCCAGGCGCTCCATGACTTCGCGCCACAGAATAGTCACTTCCAGCACGTTGGCTTTATCCACCGAGCAGAGCTTCTTGCCACGCTTCTGGGCCATTTCAAAGGCGACACGACCGATGCGTTCGATCTCGCTCTCGGAGTACACGTAGGTATTGAAGCCCACGCGCTCGCCGTTGCGCTCTTCAATTCCGCGCGGCTGGCCAAAGTAAATACCGCCGGTCAGCTCGCGAACGATCATGATATCCAGCCCCGCCACCAGTTCGGGCTTGAGGCTGGAGGCGCTGGCAAGCTGCGGATATAGCATCGCCGGGCGAAGGTTGCCGAACAAGCCCAGGTTTTTGCGCAGCCCCAGCAGGCCTTTTTCGGGCCGCTTGGTAAGGTCTTCGATCTTGTCCCACTTGGGGCCACCCACCGCCCCCAGCAGAATGGCGCTGGCGGCCTTGGCTTTTTCCAGCGTTTGCTCGGGCAACGGGTCACCGTGGGCATCGTAGGCCGCGCCACCCACCAGTGCTTCATCTACCTCAATATCAAGCCCGGCTTCCTGACAGGCTTTCAACAAGCGCGCCGCCTGGGCCGCAATCTCGGGGCCAATACCGTCACCGGGCAGCAATAAAACCTTGTGAGTCATGCAACTTCCTTAGCACTTGATGATGTTAGATGGCTTACGCAGGCTGGCGAAACAGCCAGGGACGCTGTTGGCGATGCTGTTCTTCAAAGGTGCGAATCGCATCTTCGTCTTTCAGCGTCAGGCCGATATCGTCCAGGCCTTCCAGCAAGCAGTGCTTGCGGAATTCATCCACCTCGAATTCAAGAATCTCGCCGCGCTGGGTAATGATCCGCTGCTGCTCAAGATCGATATCCAGCTGGTAGCCTTCTTTGGCCTCGACCTCGTTGAACAGGCGATCCACTTCGTCTTCCGACAATGTGATCAGCAGCAGGCCATTTTTAAACGCGTTGTTGTAGAAGATATCGGCAAAGCTCGGCGCGATGACTACCTTGAAGCCAAAATCTTCCAGCGCCCAAGGAGCGTGCTCCCGGGAGCTACCGCAGCCGAAGTTGCGGCGTGCCAGCAGCACTTCAGCATTTTGATAGCGCGGCTGATTGAGCACGAAATCCGGGTTCAGCGGGCGCTTGGAGCAGTCCTGACCGGGCTCGCCTTCATCCAGATAGCGCAGGTCATCAAACAGGTTCACCCCGAAACCGGTGCGCTTGATCGACTTCAAGAACTGCTTGGGGATGATCAGGTCGGTATCCACATTGGCGCGATCCAACGGTGCCACCACGCCTTCAAAACGTTCAAACTTTTTCATGACTTAGGCCTCCTGAGCGTGAGTGGCGTCGTTGGCGGGCAAGCTACGCACATCGACGAAGTAGCCGGCAATCGCCGCCGCTGCCGCCATGGCCGGGCTCACCAGATGGGTACGACCACCGTAACCCTGGCGGCCCTCGAAGTTGCGGTTGGAGGTTGACGCGCAGTGTTCACCGGCGCCCAACTTGTCCGCATTCATCGCCAGGCACATCGAACAGCCCGGCTCACGCCATTCAAAACCGGCATCAAGAAAGATCTTGTCCAGCCCTTCTTCTTCTGCTTGGCGCTTCACCAACCCGGAACCCGGCACAACCATGGCCAGCTTGATGGAATCGGCCACCTTGTTGCCCTTGGCTACCTTGGCGGCTTCGCGCAGATCCTCGATGCGCGCGTTGGTGCAGGAACCGATGAAGATCTTGTCCAGCTTGATATCGGTAATTTTCTGGTGGGGCTGCAGCCCCATGTACTCGAGCGCACGGGTGTGACTGCGCTTCACGGTGTCATCCGGAGCGGCCTGCGGGTCCGGCACCTGGCCGGAAATACCGGTGACCATTTCCGGGCTGGTCCCCCAACTGACCTGCGGCTCGATATCCTCGGCGTTGAGCGTGACGATGTTGTCGAACTTGGCGTCCGGGTCGGAGACCAGGTTGCGCCAGTCCGCAACGGCGGCTTCCCACTGCTCGCCGGTCGGCGAATAGGGCCGGTTGCCGATGTAGTCGATCGTGGTGTCGTCCACCGCGATCATGCCCACTCGGGCGCCCGCTTCGATGGCCATATTGCACACGGTCATGCGGCCTTCCATGGACAGCGACTCGATGGTACTGCCAGCAAACTCGATAGCGTAGCCAGTGCCGCCCGCCGTGCCGATCTTGGCGATGATCGCCAGCACCACGTCCTTGGCGGTGACGCCCAGGCCCAGCTCGCCCTCGACGCGCACCTGCATGTTTTTCATCTTCTGGGTAAGCAGACACTGGGTCGCCAGCACGTGCTCGACTTCCGAGGTGCCGATACCGTGGGCCAGCGCGCCAAAGGCGCCGTGGGTCGCGGTGTGGGAGTCGCCACAGACCACTGTCATGCCCGGCAGGGTCGCGCCCTGCTCCGGCCCGACCACGTGGACGATGCCCTGGCGCGGGTCGTTGATGCCGAACTCGGTGATGCCGTATTCGACGCAGTTGTCGTCGAGGGTCTGCACCTGGATCAACGACACCGGGTCTTTAATGCCGCTATTGCCCTGGGAACGCTCGATCAGCGTGGTCGGCACATTGTGGTCGGTGGTGGCGAGATTGGCATCCAACCGCCAGGGTTTGCGGTTCGCCAGACGCAAGCCTTCGAAGGCCTGGGGCGAGGTCACTTCGTGGAGCATATGACGGTCGATGTAAATCAGCGCGGTGCCATCGTCGCGCTGCTTGACCAAATGCTGCTCCCACAACTTGTCGTAAAGCGTTTGACCTGACATGTGTTTCTCCCGGGCTAGGCCCTGCTAGTTCGTAACGGCAGCTTATTCGCGCTGCTTGTCTATCGGATAGCCAGAGTGTCACGCGGCTCGAAGATAAAAGCAATTCATGTTATTCATAGTTTAGATTCCAATCTGGAATACATCATCCTGCCGTAAACATAGCTTTGCCTCAAAGGAGGCCACCGCGATGGACACCCAAAGCCTTCAGGCCTTTTTGGCCGTCGCCGACACGCAAAGTTTCTCCCGCGCGGCGGAACAGCTCCATCTGACTCAGCCGGCGGTCAGCAAGCGTATTGCCACGCTGGAGTTTCAGGTGGGCAGGCCTTTGTTCGACCGCATTGGACGACGCATCGCGTTGACCGAAGCGGGCAGCGTGCTGCTGCCCCAGGCACGTAAGATCCTGTTCACCGTAGAAGACAGCCGCCGGGCGCTGGCCAACCTCTCCGGCCACGTGGGTGGGCGTTTGACACTGGCCACCAGCCACCACATCGGGCTGCACCGACTGCCGCCCATTTTGAAGCACTACACGCAGCAACACCCAGAAGTAGAGCTGGACCTGCATTTTCTTGACTCGGAACTTGCCTACCAGGGCGTGCGCGATGGCTCACTGGAAATGGCCGTGGTAACACTGGCGCCCCACCCCATCGAACATCTGCATGTGGTGGAGCTATGGCGCGACCGGCTATGCTTTGTCTGCGCCACCGACCATCCACTGGCCAACGCTGACCAACAAGGGCCGTTGTCGCTGGCAACCCTGTGCGACTACAACTGCGTGATGCCCGGCGCGAGGACCTTTACCGGCACGCTGATTGCCCAGCGCTTTGCAGAAGCCGGCCTGGAGCTACCAGTCAGCATGGCCACCAACTACCTGGAAACGCTCAAGATGATGTGCAGCGTGGGGTTGGGCTGGAGCCTGCTGCCGGAGAAGATGCTCGACCACGACCTTGTCGAGCTAGACGTAGCGACCGCCCCGCTCCACCGCCCACTGGGCTACCTGGTACACACCAACCGCACGCTCTCCAACGCAGCGAGCATGATGATCGAGGCGTTGGAAGAAAGTAGACGTGAGTAGCACTAGAGAAGCTCGTGGCGTCAGGTACAACAGTAGGATCACCTGACGCCGGAAGGCTCGCTTTACGACCCCGAATACTTTGCAAATACCTCTTCACCCGTTAGCTGTTCGGTTTTTTCGGCGAACGAGTAGAACGCGGGCTTCTGGTCTATAAATACCTGCTCGGTTAATGCCCAATCGTCAACGCCATCAAAAAGCCCTACGGGTAGCGCGTAAAGACCGCCTTCCTTCAAGCGATAAAACAGGTGTGTCCCGCACTGCTTGCAGAAACCACGCTCTGCCCATTCTGAAGAGCCAAAGGTGGCAATATGTTCTGCACCTTTAAAGTCCACGTCACTGCCAGTCTCAACGGCAAACATCGGGCCGCCGCCCCATTTTCTGCACATTGAACAGTGGCAAACGCCGACATGATTACTGTTACTGGTAGCCGTCACGCTAACAGCCCCACAGAGACAAGCCCCCTCATGGCGAGCACTAGATACCATGGTATTTCCCCCTTCGAATTCGCAACCTGTTGGCAAACGCGCCTAGATGTCAGATTAGCCAGATATGGGGGGATTTCCACTTCATCAAAAGCGCTCAACAACGGAGGCCTAAGGCACCTGCGTCATCAATACGCCACTAGCCAGCGGTGTTTGACTGACGCTGCAGCAGTTACCCCCTATAGCGAGGCTGCGACAAGCAGCAATCGACTCAAGAGCGTCTTCTCGAAAACTCGGGAGCGCTGGATGACTTGCGCAGCAAGCGTGTGACAAGGCTGGATAGCGCAAACAGGATAGCGGCGAGACTGACAATGGTGGGCCCTGTGGGCGTATCGAACCAGAAGGCTGCCTGCAAGCCACCGGTGGCCGCCACCGCGCCGATCCCGGCCGCCACAAAGGCCATCTGTTCGGGCGTGCGGCTGAAGGGCCGCGCGGTGGCGGCGGGAATGATGAGCAAGGCGGCGATTAACAGCGCCCCCACTACCTTCAGCGCTACGGCGACTACCACGGCAAGGGACAGAGTAAGAATGAGTTGTTCGCGTTTTGGATCAATGCCGCTGGCATGAGCGAGGTCCGCATTGAGCGTGGCGGTCAGCAGACTCGACCAACGCCACCCCATCAGGGATACGACGAGCACCGTGCCCAACCAGATAATGACGAGGTCGGTGGGTCTGACCGCCAGGATGTCGCCAAACAGGTAAGCCATCAGATCAATGCGCACACCAGAGACAAAAGACACCGCCACCAAACCAAGCGCGAGCGCCGAGTGCGCCATCACGCCAAGCAATGTATCCATGGCGTAACCCTTGCCGCTCAGCAACGAGACGATCGTTGCCATCACCAGCGAAACGACCAGCACACCGACAAAGATTGAGGTAGAGAGTACTAGCGAAAGCGCCACCCCGAGGATGGCAGCATGGGCAGTGGCATCGCCGAAATAGGCCATGCGCCGCCACACCACAAAGCAGCCCAGCGGCGCGGCGGCCAGCGCGACCCCTACCCCCGCCAGCGCAGCACGAACCAAAAAGTCATCCAGCATCACAAAAGGGCTCCATGGGTTCTGTAACATGTTCATGGCGGTACAGAGCAAGCGCTCCCTGGGTATCGTGACCGAACATCGCCAGATACGCCGGTGAAGACGCCACGCGCTCGGGCGTTCCCTGACAGCAGATGGCACCGTTAAGACAGACGACCCGATCCGACGCCTGCATCACCACATGCAACTCATGGCTGATCATCAGCACGCCAATCTCCAGCTCGCCACGCACCCGTTCAAGCTGACGGTAAAAGTCCACCGTGCCTCGGTGGTCAAGCCCCTGGGTCGCCTCGTCCAGAATCAGCAAATCCGGCGCATCTATCAGCGCACGCGCCAGCAGAACCCGCTGAAACTGACCGCCGGACAGCGCGCTCATCTGATAGCGGCCAAACCCGCTTATCCCGGCTTTTGCCAGCGCCTGGTCGATTTCATGACGAGAGCGCCGACGCGGCAGGCTCATAAAGCGTGACACCGTCATCGGCAGTGTGGCGTCGATGTGAAGGCGCTGGGGGACATAACCGATGGATAGCCCCCGAGGCTTGACGATACGACCTCGGGCGGGTGCCAGCGCGCCGATGATAGCCCTTAACAGCGTCGTTTTACCTGAACCGTTGGGACCGACAATGGTGACAATTTCGCCTCGCTCCAGAGACAGGTGAATGCTGTCGAGAATGAGATGACCTCCCAAAGCGACATCCAGGTCTTCAATCGTCAATAAAGGCATAGCGTGATCCATTCCATTTAGATAACGTCGCCAGGCGACACGGCACTTGATAACAGTAGCGCCTCCTCTATATAGTTATAATATAACATAACAAACATACCGATCAATCGTGGTCCCTTATCGACTTATTTTGGAGAATGCTATGTCAAAGCGAATCAATTACCTGGTGATGCCCCTACTCGCGGTACCGGCTGTCACCATGGCCGATGTGCCGTCCGTGGCGGTGGACATCCCGCCGATCTACTCCCTCGTTGATCGAGTGATGGGAGAGCTAGGCTCGCCGGATCTCATCATCCAGCAGGGGGCCACGCCCCACCGCTACTCCATGCGCCCTTCAGAGGCAGATTCGCTCGACCGCGCAGACGCAGTGTTTTGGGTCAGCGAAAGCCTAACCCCCTGGTTGGTGGACGCCATGGAAGCATTGGCGGATGACGCCGTTAGCGTGGAGCTGATGGGAACGCCTGACACGCTTGCGCTTGAGTATCGTCAGGGAGCAACATTCGAGCAACACGACCATGGCCACGAACATGCGCAAAATAACCAGGAGCACGAGCATGGACACAATCATGACCACGGTGCTGCCGATAAACATGAGCATGACCATGGACACAACCATGCAGGCATGGATCCCCATGGCTGGCTTGACCCGGCCAACGCCCAGACCTGGCTGGATACTATCGCCGAATCGTTGGCCAGGATTGATCCAGAAAACGCCGCCATCTATCAGCAAAACGCACAGCTTGGCAAAGCCGATCTCGACGCGTTGATTAACGAACTGGATGCTCAACTCGACGGCGCCCGTGATGCTCGCTTCATCGTTTTCCACGATGCCTACCAGTATTTTGAGCATCGCTTTAACCTTTCGGCAGCGGGTGCGATTTCCTTGGGTGACGCCAGCGACCCCAGCCCAGCACGCATCAACGAGCTACAGGGTTTGGTTAACGAGTTGAACATCGACTGCGTCTTCAGCGAGCCCCAGTTCAACCCAGCCTTAGTGGAGAGCGTTTTTAGCGGCACTGGCGTTAATACGTCCATCGTGGTCGATCCGCTAGGCATTGATCTGCCACTGGGGAGTGAGCTTTACCCGGCGCTGCTGACTCAACTCGCCGATGGACTCACCCAGTGTGCCAAAGGCGATTAGAGAGTTACAAAGAGGGCTTTCCTATAAGCCCTCTTTGGTGAAAAACCCGAAGCTAAAGGCTCGGCAGCATTCTTGGGTGCTGCCTGGGAAGGAAATGCGCTAATGCTTGCAAACAAACAAGATAACGGTATAAGTAATTCATGCTACTCGAGAAAGCCCGCCTATCACCGATGGCTTCAGCCAAAGCGCGGGGCCTTTAACACTAATCGGCAAAGTGGGCCTGGTAGTTCACCTTCATCAACGAATTATCCTGCCCCATGGTCATCAGAAAGATACCAATCTTGCGGTTACCCTCGATCCAGGACACATTGGCTTTTCGCATAATGCCTGCCTTGGTGGTTTCGGAATCCGCTTCTTCCCCATATTGTTCGCGCAGGTCTTCCGTCAACGCCTCCACCAGCCCCATATTGGTGTCGAAATCACGCTCGTCGTCCAGTTTGAAGGTGACCTGAGTAAGCTGTCCGTTCATGAAGTAAAACTGCTGGGTAAACGTCTCTCCCGCCAGTTCAACGTCATCCTTGCGCACTTCTTCTACCGCTGTGGTGGCCAAGCGGCCGCCGTATTCAATGCGGTAGGCGCCATCCACCGCGCGCAACACCTCTTTCACCGTCATCCCCGCGTTGGTCGGCCCCCAGAGCTCGGCTGACAACGCCGTATTGGGCAAAAGCAGCAGCAACAAGACGCCCGCCATGACATTACGCATTCGAGATTCTCCTTTGGTTTTTGTGTTTTGAAGGTGGCAGCGATACTGCAAGGTATTGAATCGTCGCGATGCGGCATCGACAAGCAACAATTATCGCTCTGTAATTAATACTCTCTACAATATACGGAGTTACCGTACATTAAGGTGAACCACATGGACCCTGTCAGCGTAAACCAATTCAGAGACAATCTAGAAACTTTTGTTGAACAGGCGGTTAGTAATCATACTCAGCTAAAAGTGACGCGGCGTTCAGGCGAAGCATTTGTAGTAATGAGCGCTGACGACTGGGAGCGAGAGCAAGAAACCTTATACGTGCTCCAGAACAGCAGCCTGATGGGGCAATTAGCAGAATCTGCCGCTATCCATCACCAGGGCACTGGCTATCCCCCCAAGGAAGAGGAAAACAGTGAGTTCACTCGTCTTTGAAGATAGTACCTGGGCTACCTCTGAACAGCTGAAGCACGGCCTTTCCGGCTTCTGGTCCCGACGGCTTTCTCAAAAAGACCGAGTGATTTACAAGTTCGATGATCAGTACGTCTATATCTTCGCCATCGGCGGCCACTATGATCAACAGGGGTAACGCGGGCCGTGAACGGCGCGAGGAAGGAGCATTCGACGACCGGAGAGGAGAATATGAAGGCTTTGTTATGGAGCTTTTCCAAGGTAGTCGCGCAACTCCGCTGTTATTTCTTTCTTGAGGATACCGACGTGAGTCTCAATGCCAGCTTCTCTTAACTTCTGAATACCTTGACCATTGTTCCGAGGATCAGGATCTAAAATTCCCACATAAACTGATTTGATGTTGGCATCTATTAGCGCTTTGGCACACGACGGGGTTCTACCTACAAATGAACAAGGCTCAAGCGTGACAAAAGCGATAACCCCTTCAAAGTTACAAAGCTGACTCATTGCCATTGCTTCTGCATGTGGCTCCCCTGGGCAATGGGTATGTCCATGAGCTATTACTGCACCATCTCGCACAAGAATGCAGCCAACAGGTGGGTTGTCGCCACACATGGGGATAGCCTTCCGCCCCTCCTTTACGGCAAGTGCCATATACTGCTTTGCTTCAGATAGTTCCACTGTAGTGTAGCTCCATAACGCTTAGCTAATAGGCGCCAATGGAGGTGGAGTAGTTACCACCCCGTTGAGCGTCTAGTTAGAACACATCGGCCGATTGATGAAGTTGACCATATTCACTTCACCAACTAACACATGCGTAAGCCCACAATTCTCATGTGGAAATCGCGTTTTATGCGGCAAGGACAGCATGTTGTTTAATAACTCGCGAAGCATGTGCCCGTGCGTTACCACCAGCACCCTGGCGAAAGGCTGAGATACGATGAATTTATGAGCCTCCACCACGCGATTCAGAAATGCCCCTGCGGCTTCATGTTCAGAAGGATAATCATAACCAGAGGCATGGCGGAAGTACTTGTGTTTCTCTTGAACGGGAGCCTCACCTAGTACAAGTTGTCCTTCAGCCAAACAAGGATGAACCTCTACCTCTAGCTTTGCGGCCTGCGCGAATGGCCGGATGGTTTCCAAGGCTCTAGGATATGGAGAACTTAAAATGGCCTCGATCTGCAACGCCATAAGACCTTCAATGATGCTTTGGGCCTGCGAGTACCCATTCTGAGTGAGCGTATCCCCGCTTCCAGTTGCCAACACTCCATCTCGATTTGCGGTCGTCTCTGCATGCCTTAAGAGAAATATTTCCATATCTTCCTTATTTTATCGCCAGAGGCCACTGGTTTTCCTTTACCCGCTCATCATCGGACAGGGGTCGACCATAATGGCGCTTCCTTGCGTTTTGACTACCCCACCAGGCTTAATTGTGGAGATAGGGCTGGAAATGCGCAGCGGGCTCATCGACCAATGACGCGGCACTCTGCCCACCATTGTGCTGCAGGTATCTGTCGACCATCGCATAACCAAGGCTGTAACCGGCCCAATGAGGGAGCACTCCTTGGCCAAAGAACCATGCCGCATGTCGATAAGATGGCATATTCCACTCTTGCTCTGCTTTCATGGCGCAAGCCACCATCTCTTCCTCACTTAACGCAGATTCCCAAGGTTCAGGTACTGAACCGTAGAGCTGGCGACAAAAATGGCCCGCCAGCCCCTCGGAGACCAGGGCCTCTCCCAGGGTTCTGCCGTACCCAGGCCCTCGCCAACGCATCACATGGTGGAGCTCGTGTGCCACCATGCGTTCGAACGGCTCCCCCATGTTGTCGGCGAAATGGGCATTACCTGGGTCGAGTGTTAGCTGCATCATGGTGCCCGTAGGCGCATAACCGACAAACCCTCGGCACTCGATAACACATCCGGGCCAGACCTGTACTACCACATCCAGGTTGATTGCCGTCGACACTTGCTCGGCTCGATAGCGCGCTTTTTCAATTCCCTCGCTGATACGCTCGATCCAACCATCGAGTTGCCCGCAGGCATTCGCGTAATGCACTATCCATTGTGCCATGTGGCCTCCTACTTGCTTGATACGATGCTCTTCAGCTCTTACACATCCTACGCAAGGCTATGTTCATACCCGTAGGCTTTGTCTGAGAAGTCAGTGAGCGAAGGCCAGAAAAGGCAAAAATCGGCGAAAAGACGGATCGAACTCGCGCACGAGCCGATTTTTAACGCCGTATGGTCAAGCGCAGCCAGTTTTCAGACAGAGACTAATACCTGCACTTATTAGGCAAGTTTATTATCCAGCAAGAACCTCAGGCTCACATCCGACGTCAAAATTGACGGAATTGGCAATAAAGCAGAACGAATGCGCTTTATCGTGGAGAGATTTGGCAAGCTCGCTGTCGTCAGCCGCCCCTATTCGGATGCTTGGCTTAAGCGTTACGCTCTCGAAATAGCCACTGCCATTGGTCGTCTCAATCATTCGACCCGTGGCGTTATCTATATACTCCGTTACCGTAATGCCAGCGTTGGCACACAGATGCAGATACCAAAGCATATGGCATGCCGAGAGCGAGCTTAGCAATAGCTCTTCCGGGTTATAACGGGACGAGTCGCCCAGGAATGCTGGATCTGCCGATCCGAATATTGTCGGTTTACTGGCGCACGTTATCTCGTGGTCACGCGAGAAGGCGCGATAATGTTTGGTACCCTCGCCTGAATTCCCCGTCCAGACAACGGTAGCGGAATAATCGTGACTAGCTTTTTCCGACATTGATGCTTCCCTCTTCTAGACATGGCTCGCTTAATAACGCTACCGAGCATCGGAGAGGTGTAAGCCCCGCAGGACGACAACGATCATGGCCGCCAGTGAGTATCGCTTGGCCCGGAACGATAGGCGTCACAAGCCGCCCTCTTCCGCCAAGCCTGGCCCGGCAGCGCGATGAAGCGCCCCTGCAACGTCACCGCCAGTTCTCAACTGCGCATTGGCCGCATTGACGACGGCATCGACATCGGGCTGTTGGGCAATATCGCCCACCACGCACTGCACGCTGATGTGGTTATCGCTCATAGGCTCTTCCGTCTGTTGCCTAGTATCACTCAGCCCCTACTGGTGCAAAGCCTTAGTAACTGCGGGAAAAACTGAAAGTGTAGACTGAAAAAGTGCTTTGGTTCATGCATTGCCCTTTATGACCGCACTGGCTTCGCGCATCTTATGAATCACGGTACCAACGTTGTTCTTCTCTCTGGCATCGGGCAACAGCGGCTGCTTATGAATTATTCGTAGTGGCTCCAGAGCCTCAGAACTTTCACCACCCGCTCCTCTTCCAGTACTTGATAGACCAGACGATGCTGAATATTGATTCGGCGCGAATAGGCCCCAGCGAGATCCCCTATGAGTTTCTCGAACGGAGGCGGCTTGCGGTAAGGGTCCTCTGAAATCAGCGCCAACAATTCCTGGGCTTTTGGTTTGAGGCCGCTGGAGGCCAGTTTCTTTGCATCTTTCTGGGCTTGCTTGGTGTAAACCAACTTCCATGTCACCAGTCCAGCTCCTCATCGCATTCATCCACGGGGGTATCCATCCCCTCACGAATAGACTCCCTCATACCCGGTACGGAGAGCAGGTAAAGTGTTTCCTGAATTGCAGACCAGTCTTCCTCGGAAACCAGGACGGCTTTGTTCCGCTTACCCATAATGACGATTGGTTGGTGGGACTCGGCGGTCTCGTCAATCAACCGATATAGGTTGCTGCGTGCCTCAGTTGCTGTGATTCCGGTCATGACGCACCTCTTGCGTGTTCAACTTTCCACCAAGTGTACGCCTTTAGGTACGTACGTCAAAGCGAACGTCCTGCATAACACCAGCGGCAGGGGCGCGACGTAAGGAGCGTCCCTTGACCGCTATTGTTAAGCATTAGCAGCTTCCACTTTCTCTGCTAACAGTTCCGCTGCGCGATCAATTCCGACATCCCGAAGGTCCACATATCCAAGAGTCGATTTAATACCTACCACTTTCACATCATCTAAACGAAGTGGAAGCAAATAATCTTCGGTCCTTTTATCAGCTGCCTCTTTACCAATAGACAGTTCGAAATCAGTCCAATCTTTTTCCGGATAGCTTTGAGACAAAAATACGACCATAAACAAGGCATCGCTAGCGTAAACTTCCGCTAGTTTATGCCGAACATCAGAACCCCAAAGTTGCGCCTGCTGATCAAAATCATAAAATACGCTAAGTCCCTTTTCTTTAAGTGCAACAATAAACTCTTCTACAGCCGGACGAACATCGCCAGAAAATGAAACAGCCACATCGTATGGGTATCCAGTATTTCGTAAATGTATATGGCTCTTTATTTCTGACATATCCAACAAATTCAGATAAAAGCGAAAAGATGGATCCTCTATGGATATATGTTTTGCGCCTTTTTTGAAATAAAGTATGTCGCTGAGACCTTTCTCTTCAATTACATCACTTAAGTTGTTAAGGCAATTGTAGAAGGATGTAGCTTTTTTACCCCTCTCTTTGGCATCCGGAATTACCGCAACAATAGAACGATAAAGTGCTTCAGTAGGAATTTCAGCTCCATTAAAGTTCGCAATATTTTGAACAATGTCAAAATAAGTATTATGAACAGACCTGGCTTGCTGCTTGCCTTTCGCTAAGCCAACCAGCTTTTCTCTATACTTTCCGTGAAAAATTCTAAGTACAGAGTCTCTAATGCTAGGCAAGTCTTTATCAATAATTACTGTTTTTTCTTGCTCTTCGTCAATACCTGCTTCAATACAGCACACTTTTGCAATAACATGTACAATCGATGGAACACCATTAGAAGCACTTATTATCTGCTTTGATAAATTTTCAGAAAACTCTATGCTTAGCGCATGAGCGCCTTTTCCTAAAAGTTGACTGCAAAAATCATCGTCTTGCACTTTTATGTTATATGGATCGTTCCTAATTCCCAGCTCAGGATCAACGCCATATAGTTCTTCAGCTGAAGCTGCTATCCCGATAATTACGAATCTTACGCTTCGCTCATGCCATAATTTTAAATAATCGGCTATTTCTCTTCGTGCGCCTGACTTTAAAAAGTGGTAATCATCAATAATTATAAAATCCACTAGAGCTAAAAGTTCTGTAACTTCTTCAAATGTAGGCGAGCATTTCAATTCCTCAGCTAAAACCTGTAAGCCTGACTCGCGATCTGAATACTGTCTTGCATTTAACCATATAACATCAGATTCAGGAACTTCTATATCCTCTAGCATCTTTTTGACAATTGTCGTCTTTCCAGTACCTGAGGGGCCTGCAACTGTTACATGCTTTCCTTTAGACCTAAATGATGATTTTAAATGTGTATACTCTTTTGGGCGGACGAAAGTGTGCTTTGGAAAGCACGCCTCATTAAACACTTCTTCTAGATACAGCTTTTTCATTCAACTTCATCCCTACTATGATGACTAGACTTCTGAGTCTTAACGTCCGCGTAAAGCGCGCGAGGCACGAGCGGCGCCTTTAACGCGTTTGTTAGGCACTCGGCACCCGGGCGGGAAACTCATATATAAATTTTAGTAGCATTTCTGAAAAGAGCACCAGCTCTTCTGCGTCGTCCCGCGTCATTTGAGGAATCTCATGCGTCGCTTCATTCCCCTTTTTCCGAATATGATCAACCCAGCCACGACCATTTGGTGGCACATAGCCGTTTTCGGCTAGATAGTTTATATATTCAATAAATCGCAACCCCTCATTCGCACCTTGCTGAACGGAGATATTCATAAGTAGTTTTCTGCAAGCCAGTACAGATGCGGTGTAGGCGGAGGCTGATACACAAACCCTAGCCTCATCATACAAGTGCGATACGTCATCCGGCACGTTATCTACAGGGTTCCCTGGGGCCACATCGGGTATTTGCTTTCCCTCAATAATTGAGGTTGGCTTCGCACAGTGAGGGCATATATAGAGCACACCTCGATAGCCGTTGCGAAACACGTCAATAGATTGCATACCTTTATTTGAAGCCACTTGATTGCCGCAGTGACCGCAAATGTAGCTAAAGGACGGAAGGTCCGACTGTTTTTGCCAACTTGTCTCCACTCAACCTTCTCCTTAGATTCTGCATGCCTAACAGGTATTAGACGGCGCGCCCTATGATTGCATAATGCGCCTGAATGTTTACTTAGCAAATGTAGCCTACCTTTTCTCATGTAACCACATGATTTTTAGATTAAATTAATATTAATTAGGCTACATTCGCAGAATTCGCATGCTTGCGCGTTTTGCCAAGCACAATAATACTGTATGTATATCCACCACCAGGAGATCGACACCAAATGGATATGCAAAGCAGGTTCCCGAAACTAATGGATCGTGTGAAGGCTGTTATGCGAGTAAAGCGCTACAGCCCACGTACCGGAAAAACATATACACTAAACGAAGGCACGCTACCGCCCCGGTACGACTGGGATGCGTTAAAGCGCTCCGCCTGCGACCGTCTCACCAATTTTTGTCGCCTATTTTGGATTACATAGACGTTATATCGTTGACGTTACTCAGTTTTCTTTGGCGTTGCAAAGCAGACACTATTTTTTTGTTATGGCATTTACCGCCGCGAGTTCATAGCGGGGTTTTGGCCTTTTTCATCGTGCGGCTAGTCTGGCTCCTGCATTGGTGTGGTGCTTGTAGGGGATTGCGTGACGCGTTGGATTTCTGAGCGTTTCGGTGGGTGCCTTTTCCGAACCCAAGCATGCGTTAAGTGTTGTGGCCTTATCAATCGCCCGACAAGTCGAGCTCCTACAATGGTGTGGTGCTTGTGGAGGTTGCGTGCCGCGTTGGGTTTCTGAGCGTTCAGTGAGTGCCTTTCTCGAATCCATGCATGCGTTAGGTGTTGTGGCCTTATCAATCGCCCGACAAGTCGAGCTCCTACATTGGTGTGGTGCCTGTAGGGGGTTGAGTGGCGAGGGGGATTTCTGTGCATTTCGGTGAGTGCCTTTACCTAACCCACGGTGTTGAGGCTTTGCAGAGATCGGTTCGGGGCTGGCCTTCCCTCGCAAATCCGATTAGCCTGCTAAGTCTATTAATAAGGGCATGTGATGCAAGAGACGACTTCTCGGCAGCGCTTGGCGGGCGTGCTGATTCTGCTTGGTTTGATGGCGCAAATAGTGGGTTTTACCGGCTGGGTGGCAACGCTTCACGCGGTAAGCTATTTGCTGTGGGCAGCGGCTTTTTTGCTGTGGCGTGATATTCCCCGGCGCTCGCGCATTCAGGCGGGGGTATTGATTGCTCTAGGCGCGGGCATGTTGCTGGTGGCGCGGTTTGTGTATGGCGCCGAGGTGGATTGGCCCGCGATGCTTCAGGGCAACGCCTTTGTGGTGGCGATGCTGGTGGGCGTCAGTTTTATCTCACTGATCGGCAAGCAAGGCAGCAAAGGAGCCTCGGGCAGCCGTGTGACCGGCGCGGGCGGCGTGCTGCGTACCTGGCTGGGCGTGCATTTCCTGGGCACGATCCTGAATCTTTCCACCGTGTTCATGGTGGGCGATAAGCTTGCCCGGCGGGGGCCGCTGACCACGCCGCAGCTGTTGGCGCTGAACCGGGGGCTTTCCAGCGCGGCGCTGTGGTCGCCATTTTTTGCCTCGATGGGTGTGGTGCTGTCGCTGGCGCCCGAGGTGCAGTACACCCAGATTGCCATCGTCGGCTTTCCTCTGGCGATGCTCTCGGGGCTTTTAACCACGCTGGAGCTTCAGCGGCGGTTTGATCTGGCCGAAGTGGCCGGTTTTTCGCTGGCGCCGCGCAGCCTGTTGATGCCTGTGGGCATGGCGGCGCTGGTCATGCTATTTCACTTCGTGCTGACGCCCTCGCTGACCATTGTCAGCATCATTACCTTACTGCTGCCGGCCGTGGCGGTCCTGAGCAATCTGCGCGACGGGCCGCTTTTTACCCTGCGTCGCGTGCGCCAGCATACCCTCACCCGGTTACCCGCCATGCGTGGGGAAATCTCGCTGTTCCTGGCGGCGGGATTATTGACCCTGGGGCTTTCTACGCTGGTATCGGCGGCAGCGGGAAACGACTGGACGCTGTTTGAGCACTTTGGCGCGCCCCAGGCGATGATCAGCTTTGCCGCCATTGCGCTGAGCGCGCTGGCCGGGCTGCACCCCATCATTGGTGTGTCGGTACTGGCGTCGGTACTCAACCTTGAGGGCGGCGAGCAAACGCTGTTTGCCTTTGTGGCGTTAAGCTCGTGGGCGGTGGGTACCAGCGTGGGGCCACTTTCCGGCATCAACCTGTCGCTTCAGGGCCGCTACGGGGTGAGCGGCTACCGGATGATGGTCAACAACCTGCTATACGCCGGCGTGCTGAGCCTGCTTTCGCTGGGGGCGATCGCAGGCGTCAGCGTGCTCGCCGGCTAGTCACGTATCAGGTCTCGACGATGGTGCTCGGCAAGCGGTAGAAATAGCGATGCCCACAGGCGTGGCAGGGCTCAAGCCGTGCCACGTTTTCCAGCATCACCTGCGCATCGCAGTGCACGCAGGCCATCAGGCCCGGGGCGGCCATTTCGCCTTCGCAGTAGTCAGCGCGCGCGGCTTCAAGGTCTTCCTCGAAGCGTTCCCGCTCGACCACGCTGCGGTCGGCAATCGAAAGCAGTGATTCGGCTACCCGACGGGAAATGCCGTCGATATCAATGCCCAGCCAGTGGGCCACCTGCTTGCCGGTATCGGCCATGTAATAGCGCATGTCTTTCAGGTCGCGCTCGACCCAGGCGCGCAGCAGGGCCAGTTCGTCCTTGGTGTATTCCTCGAGCTCTGCTTCAAAGGCGACAGCGTCGTCCAGATCCTTTTGCAGATTATCCCAGGTCAGCTCGTCAGCGCCGTCCTGCATCCGCTCCAGCAAACGTTCGTAGCCTTCGCGCAGGCGATGGTCATTGCGTTGTTCACTCATGGTACCTCTCCTTTTGTCGACGCGGGGTGTGGCCTATCATCGGCTAGCCGTTCAAGGATACACCTGCATAGGATACAATCGACGCCACTTATCTGACAGTCGTCATCTAACATTCACTTTGCGCCCCAGTTGGGCGATACGCCAAGGCATTTAAAAAACCGATGGACGCACAATACAGCCCTCGTGAAATCGAACGTGACGCCCAACAGTATTGGGATCAACATCAGTGCTTTAAAGCGGTAGAGGACGCCAACCGCGAAAAGTTCTACTGCCTCTCGATGTTCCCCTACCCCAGCGGCAAACTGCACATGGGTCACGTGCGTAACTACACTATCGGCGACGTGGTGTCCCGCTTCCAGCGTATGCAGGGCAAAAATGTCATGCAGCCCATGGGCTGGGATGCGTTCGGCATGCCGGCGGAAAACGCCGCCATCCAGAACCAGGTGCCACCCGCCAAGTGGACGTACCAGAACATCGACTACATGCGTAACCAGCTGAAGGCGCTTGGCTTTGCCTACGACTGGAACCGTGAGTTCGCCACCTGCGACGCCAGCTACTATCGCTGGGAGCAGTGGTTCTTCACCAAGCTGGTCGACAAGGGCCTGGTCTACAAGAAGATGTCGACGGTCAACTGGGACCCGGTCGACCAGACCGTACTGGCCAACGAGCAGGTGATCGACGGCCGTGGCTGGCGTTCAGGTGCGCTGGTCGAGCGCAAGGAAATCCCACTGTGGTTTTTGAAGATTACCGACTACGCCGATGAACTGCTGGCGGACCTCGACAACGTCGAGTGGCCCGAGCAGGTCAAGACCATGCAGCGCAACTGGATCGGCAAGTCCCAGGGCGTCGAGTTGTCCTTCGACATCAAGGCCGCGGACGGCAGCGATGGCGAGCCGCTGTCGGTGTATACCACCCGTCCGGATACCCTGTACGGCGTGACTTACATGGCCGTCGCGGCAGATCACCCGCTGGCTAAACAGGCCGCCGAAGGCAACGCCGAACTGCAGGCCTTCCGCGAGGAATGCGCCCGCGGCGGCACCTCGGAAGCCGAAATGGCCACCAAGGAGAAAAAGGGCCTGGCCACCGGCCACAAGGCGATTCATCCGCTGACCGGCAATGAAGTGCCGGTGTTTGTGGCCAACTTCGTGCTGATGGAGTTCGGTACCGGCGCGGTGATGGCGGTACCCGCCCACGACCAGCGCGACTGGGAGTTTGCCACCAAGTACGGCATCGAGATCAACCCGGTCATTGCCGATGAGAACGGCAATACCCCGGATCTTTCCCAAGGCGCCTACGTCGAGCACGGCACGCTGATCAACTCCGGCGAGTTCGATGGCCTGGGCTTTGAAGCCGCGTTTGACGCCATTGCCGCCCACCTGGTCGAGATGAACCGCGGCGAGGTGAAAACCAACTACCGCCTGCGCGACTGGGGCGTGGCCCGCCAGCGCTATTGGGGGGCGCCGATTCCGGTCAAATACGGCCCGGAAGGCCAGACCGTGCCGCTCACCGACGACGAACTGCCGGTCGAGCTGCCGATGGAAGTCACCGTCGATGCCTCCGGGTCGCCGCTCAAGAAGATGCCGTCCTTTTCGGACCTTGGCGATGGCTGGCTGCGCGAAACCGATACCTTCGACACCTTCATGGAGTCCTCCTGGTACTTCGCGCGCTTCTGCTGCGCGGACAACCACGAGGCAATGCTCGACGAGCGCGCCAACTATTGGCTACCGGTGGATCTGTATATCGGCGGGATCGAGCACGCCATCCTGCACCTGCTCTACGCGCGTTTCTTCCACAAGCTGATGCGCGATTTCGGCCTGGTCGATTCCGACGAGCCGTTCCAGCAGCTGCTGACCCAGGGCATGGTGATCGCCGAAACCTACTACCGCCCCACCGATAACGGCGGCAAACAGTGGTTCAACCCCGCCGACGTGGAAGTCAAACGCGACGAAAAGGGGCGCCCGCTGAGCGCGATCCTGATGAGTGATGGCCAGCCGGTGGAGATGGGCGGCATCGAGAAGATGTCCAAGTCGAAGAACAACGGCGTTGACCCGCAGTCGATGATCGACAAGTTCGGCGCCGACACCGTCCGCCTGTTCATGATGTTTGCCGCGCCGCCGGAACAGTCGCTCGAATGGTCGGATTCCGGCGTCGAAGGCGCGCACCGCTTCCTCAAGCGCCTGTGGCGACAGGTACACGACCATCTAGCAGCCGGCACGCCGGATGATCTGGACGTAGCGGCGCTGAACGACGACCAGAAAACCCTGCGCCGCAAGACCCATGAGACCATCAAGAAAGCCAGCGACGACATCGGCCGCCGGACGACCTTCAACACCGCGATTGCCGCGGTCATGGAGCTCTCCAACGCACTCGCCCGCTTTGATGACGACTCCCCACAGGGGCTTGCGGTTAGCCGCGAGGCACTGGAAGCCTGCGTACTTCTGCTGGCACCGATTACACCCCACCTGTGCCATCGCCTGTGGCAGCAGTTGGGCCATACGACCCCGGCGATCGAAACCCCATGGCCAGCGGTCGATGAATCGGCACTTACCCGCGACACCATCGAACTGGTGGTGCAGGTCAACGGCAAGTTGCGCGCCCGACTGGAAGCGCCGGCCAGCGCCGACAAAGCAGCCATCGAGCAGTTGGCGATGGAAAACGACAACGTCCAGCGTCACCTGGAAGACAAAACGGTGCGTAAAGTCATCGTGGTGCCCGGCAAGCTGGTCAACATAGTGGTGAGCGGATGAACCGTCGGTCTTTTTTAGCCACCAGCATGGCCGTCTCGGCGGCCGTGTTACTCAGCGCCTGTGGTTTTCGTCTACGCGGCACCGGCTCAATGCCGAACTTGCCGCCGCTGACCCTTGAGGGCGACACCCAAAGCGATATGGCCCGTGAGCTGGCCACGCGCCTGGAGCGACAGGGTGATAACGGTGGAAGCAACGCTGAATGGCGTGTCACGCTGGGGTCACCGCGCCTGGACGAACGGCGCCTGGGCGGCGAAGGCCGCGGCACCCGCGACCATGAGCTGACGCTAAGTAGCACGGTGTCGGTCCAGCGGCTGGATGACAACGCCTATCTGCTCAACGGCGAAACGCTGTCGGTGAGCACGCGTATCCGCGTCAACGACGATGACCTGCTCAATCGCGAGACGCTGTTCAGCGAAGCCGAGCAGACCCTCAACCGCGAATTGGCAGAGCGCATTATCGAACGTCTCAGCGCGCTCAATAACGCATCGTGAAAGTCTTCGCCGATCAACTCCCCGCGGCACTAGCCAAATCGCTGCCCAAGGTCGTGATCGTGGCTGGCGACGAGCCCCTGCAGCACCGCGACGCCTGCGATGCGGTGAGAGCCGCCGCCCGTCAGGCGGGTATCGAAGAGCGCGAGGTGCTGGATGTCGAGCCCAATTTTGCCTGGGGCCGGCTGCTGGAAGTGGCCAGCAACCTGTCGCTGTTTGCCACCAACAAGCTGCTCGAACTTCGCCTGGGCAACCACAAGCTCGGCCAGGAAGGCAGCAAGGCCTTGGCGGAATACGCCCAGCACCTGGGCAACAACGATGACCTGCTGCTGATCAGCATGGGCAAGCTGGATGCCAAACAGCAAAAAAGCGCCTGGTTCAAAGCACTGGACAAGCACGGGCTTTTCGTCCCGGTGTGGCCGGTTGATGTATCGCGGCTGGGTTACTGGCTGCGCGATCGTGCGTCGCTTCACGGCCTGCAGATCGACCTGGACGCCGCCCGCCTGCTCGGCGAGCGTACCGAAGGCAACCTGCTGGCCGCCGACCAGGCGATGCAGAAACTGGCGCTGATTCACCCCCAAGGCACTCGGCTGGATGCTCAGAGCATCGCCCAGGGCGTGGAGGACAGCACGCGTTTTGATGTCTTCACCCTGGCCGATGCCTGTCTGAAAGGCGAACCCAGCCGTGTCTCGCGAATAATCACCGGGCTGCGCGGTGAAGGCGTGGAAGCGCCCATCGTGCTGTGGGCCCTGACCCGTGAGCTGCGCACCTTGCTGTCACTCCACCAGCACCTGGATCAGGGGCAAAGCTTTGAGCATGCCTGCAAGGCGCAGAAGCCAATGATCTTCGACAAGCGCCGCCCCGGCTATCAGAAAGCCGTGCAGCGGCTGCCCATGAAGCGTTTACACAAGTTGTTGTTGATGGCCCAGCGCCTCGACCTGGCGGTTAAGGGTGCCTCACCAGTGCCATTGTGGCCAGGATTGCACGACCTGGCGATGACCATGGCCGGCGGGCGCGGCCTGCTTTCCGAATCCGCCTGGACGTATCGCGTCGCCACCAGCATCTAAGGCCTGACGCCGGGCGCCATCATCGTTCACTCGAAATAAGCACGAACCGTGAATTATCAGTACCAAAGCGTAGACGCAGCTTAAAAAAGTGCTGAATTATTCCTATACTCTTTTGACAAGCCCATAGTGCTTGCCTATGTCCCTATAAAAGTCTAAGGATCAAGACGATGAAAACGATACGTGCCTATCTCTCGACGCTGCTGATTGCCGCCCTGGTCATTACCAGTCTTCCCGTGGCTGCCGCACCGGCGGCTTCACCCTCGACGGATCTGGTCAGCACCCAATCCGTATTGGCCAACGATAGCGGCCAGGCCGACCGTGAACGCATCCATCAGCTGCTCAACCGCTCCGACATCCAGGAAGCCCTCGTCGAACAGGGCGTTGACCTGGACGAAGTCGACGCTCGCGTCGCCGCATTGAGCGATGCCGAAGCGCAGCAGATGGCCAACCAGCTGGAAGAACTGCCGGCTGGTGCCGGGGTGATTGGCGCCCTGTTTGCGGTGTTCGTGATCTTGCTGGTCACCGACATCCTTGGCCTCACCGACGTCTATCCGTTCACGCGCTAAGCCATGACGATACGCTATCGGTTCCAAAACGCCCGCCTCGCGGGCGTTTTGCTGTTACTCAGCCTGTTATCCGCCTGCGCGAGCGCGCCGCAACTGCGCGAAAGCACCGAACAGAGGCTGCCCCGCCAAAGCGAGCTCAGCGAGGTACCTTTCTACGCCCAGACCGAGTATCAGTGCGGCCCGGCGGCGCTTGCCATGGTGCTCACGCACCAGGGCGTGGAGACCGACGTCGAGACGCTGATACCCCAGGTGTTCATTCCCGACCGCGAAGGCAGCGTCCAACCGGAAATGCTGGCCACCGTGCGCCGCCACGAGCGGCTGGCGTTCCCCATTCGCGCCACCTTCGACGCGCTACTCCAGCATTTGGCCGCGGGCGACCCGGTGCTCGTCATGCAAAACCTGTCGCTTCCTGCGTTTCCCATGTGGCATTACGCGGTGGCGATTGGCTATGACCTGGACGAAGACACCCTGACGCTGCGCAGCGGTGAAATCGAGCGCCACACCATGTCCTTCAGCCGCTTTGATGCGACCTGGGCACGTACCGATCGCTGGGGTTTTGTCGTCGCCAAGCCGGGCACCCTGCCCGAAGGCATTACCGCACGCCACGCCGTCAATGCCATCAGCGCTTATGAAGAGTCACATGGCCCCAAGGCAGCGCTGAGCAGCTGGCAGGCGATGGTCGAGCGCTACCCCGAGCATGCGTTTGCCCGCTTTGCCCTGGGCAATGCCTACTACGCCGACGCACAGCCCGACAAGGCGGTGGATGCCTTCAAGGCGGCTACCCGGCTTGATCCTGAAATGGGCGCTGCCTGGATGAACCTGGGGCTTATACAACGTCTGCAGGGTAACGCCGACGCAGCCCGCGAGGCGCTGAGCAAAGCCGCGTCCATTGAAGGCAGTTGGCAAGCGCGGGCCCAGTCGCTGATAGATGAACGTTAGCCCCACACAGCAAAACGCCGTGGGAAAGCCACGGCGTTTCATCGTCACTAAAATGGGTTAGCGATTAGCGACGGGCGGCGTTATAACCCAGGTCTGCGCCACGACTCTCATCGCTGCGACGGCGGGCACTGCCGCGCTTACGGTTTTCTTCCTCGCAAACGTCATCCTTGCCGCCACAGATATCGCAGCCGTCTTTCATACCGATCTGATTCAGACCGCCGCAGGAACCGGCGATGGGCTTACGGCCCATGATGACCCCCACTGCCATAACGATCATGATCAATGCCATGAACCCGAAAACTAATAGCCAAATGGCCATGATTACCTCCTCTCACGATGGGGCTACCCCATAGACAGTGACGAGCCTGATTAGTGCCTGAATCCCTGACGCGAAAAACGACGGGGCCAGCCAGTGGCCAGCCCCGTAACGACTCGATGGTGGAAATTATCCGCCGAAATCATCCAGCATGATGTTTTCGGGCTCCACACCCAGGTCAAGCAGCAGCTTGATCACCGAGGCGTTCATCATGGGCGGCCCACACATGTAGTACTCGCAATCTTCAGGGGCCGGGTGGTCCTTGAGATAGTTTTCGTAGAGTACGTTGTGAATGAAGCCAGTCGGCCCTTCCCAGTTGTCTTCAGGCAACGGATCGGACAATGCCAGGTGCCACTCGAAGTTCGGGAACTCTTCAGCCAGCTGGTCATATTCCTCATTGTAGAAGGTTTCACGCCATGAGCGAGCACCGTACCAGAACGAGATTTTACGATCCGTCTCAAGACGCTTGAGCTGGTCGAAAATATGGCTGCGCATCGGCGCCATGCCGGCACCACCGCCGATAAAGATCATTTCGGCACTGGTATCCTTGGCGAAGAACTCGCCGAACGGTCCCATTACCGTGACCTTGTCGCCCGGCTTCAGGCTGAAGACGTACGTCGACATCAGGCCTGGCGGATGGCTGGTACCCGGAGGCGGCGTCGCGATACGAATGTTGAACTTGAGGATACCCTTCTCTTCCGGGTAGTTCGCCATTGAGTAAGCGCGAATGATTTCCTCGTTGTTCTTGTGGGAAACGTCGAACAGGCCAAACTTTTCCCAGTCGCCACGGTATTCTTCCTCGATATCAAAGTCGGAGAACTTGATATCGTAGGGTGGCGCCACGAGCTGCACATAACCACCGGCACGGAAAGCAACTTCTTCGCCTTCTGGCAGTTTCAGGTTCAGCTCTTTGATGAAGGTGGCAACGTTGGGGTTATCGATAACCTCGCATTCCCACTTCTTGACGCCGAATACTTCTTCGGGCACTTCAATTTTCATGTCCTGCTTGACGGGCACCTGGCAAGACAGGCGCCAGCCTTCTTTCTTCTCACGCATGGTGAAGTGCGATTCTTCGGTGGGCAGGATGGAACCGCCACCCTCTTCCACCCGGCACTTGCACTGGGCGCAGGAGCCGCCGCCACCGCACGCTGAAGAAAGGAAGATACCATTGGCCGCCAGGGTATTCAGCAGCTTACCGCCGGCCTGGGTCTTCAGGGTATGTTCCGGGTCTTCGTTGACCTCAATGGTCACGTCCCCACTACTCACTAGCTTACTGCGCGCTGCCAGGATGATCGCCGTTAAGCTGATAACGATGACCGTGAACATGACAACACCGAGCAAGATGACAGTTGTATCAACCATGTCGGTTTCCTATTGCTGAGGGTTTTCTGTGACCCGGCGAAGCCTTGGCTTCGCCGGGAAAAACCGGCTCCGATTAAAGCTGAATGCCCGAGAAGGACATAAAGCCCAGCGACATCAGCCCTACGGTGATAAAGGTGATACCCAGGCCCTGCAAGCCAGCCGGTACATCGCTGTACTTGAGCTTTTCGCGGATGCCCGCGAGGGCTGCAATTGCCAGCGCCCAACCGGTACCGGCACCGAACCCGTAGACAACCGATTCGCCAAAGTTGTAGCTACGCTCAACCATGAACAGTACACCACCGAGGATGGCGCAGTTCACCGTGATCAGCGGCAGGAAAACCCCTAGCGCGTTGTAGAGCGCAGGTACGTATTTATCCAGGAACATTTCCATGATCTGGACAAGCGCTGCGATAACGCCGATGTAGCTCAGCAGACCCAGGAACGACAGGTCGATATTCTCAGCGCCGCTGATGCCGGTCCAGGTAAGCGCGCCTTCTTGCAGCAGGTAGGTAAATACCAGGTTGTTGACCGGCACCGTGACGGTGAGTACGACGATAACCGCAATGCCCAGACCAATCGCGGACGATACCTTCTTGGAGACCGCCAGAAAGGTACACATGCCGAGGAAGAAGGCCAACGCCATGTTCTCGACGAAGACCGAGGCTACGAAAAGGCTCAGATAGTGTTCCATGTTACACGGCCTCCTTCGGCTGAGTATTTTCCTTCATCCTGAACTCGTTCTCTTCAACCTGCTCGGGATTGAGTGCACGCAGCACCCAGATCAGCAGACCGATGATGAAGAACGCCGACGGGGGAAGCAGCAGCAAGCCGTTAGGCACGTACCAGCCACCATCCTGCACGGTCGGCAGCACGGTGAAGCCGAACACGCTACCAGCACCCAGCAGCTCACGGAAGAAGCCGACGACCATCAGTACAAATCCATAACCAAGGCCGTTGCCGACACCGTCGAGGAACGACATGCCCGGGGTGTTGGACATGGCAAAACCTTCCGCACGCCCCATGACGATACAGTTGGTAATGATCAGACCCACGAATACCGACAGCTGCTTGGACATTTCATAGGCATACGCTTTCAACACCTGATCCACCACAATGACCAGCGAAGCAATGATAGTCATCTGGACAATGATACGAATCGAAGACGGAATATGATTCCGAATCAGCGATACAAACAGGTTTGAAAACGCCGTTACGAAAATAACGGCCAGCGACATAACGAGCGATACACTCATGCTGGTCGTAACCGCAAGCGCCGAACAGATCCCCAATATCTGCAGTGCAATGGGATTGTTCTTGAAAATCGGCGCGGTTAACGCGCCTTTTGCATTTACGTCCGCCATGATCAGGCCCCCTCAACGTCTTCGAAGTTGGTCTCGGTGTCTTCGGCGTCTTCCGGGTCAGTACCGCTGCGGAATTTCGCCAAATACGGTCCAAAGCCTTCTTCGCTTAACCAGAATTGCAGCATGTTGGTCACGCCGTTACTGGTAAGCGTAGCGCCGGATAGCGCATCTACTTCGTGCTCGCCACTCGCGCCGCCTTTGGTCAGGTGAATTTCCGGTGAAAGGTCGCCCTCTTCGTCGTAAATCTCTTTACCTTCCCACTGCGACTGCCAGCGCGGATTGTTGACTTCGGCGCCGAGGCCGGGGGTTTCGCTGTGCTCGTAGTAGGTGATACTAACAATAGTGTTGCCGTCACCTTCTACGGCGATAAAGCCGCGCATAAGCCCCCAGAGGCCCTGGCCACGGATGGGCAGCACGATTTGGTCCGGGTCATCTTCATCGCCCACCAAATAGATGGTAGCGAACTCTTCTACCCGGCTCAGACCGGCAATGTCCTTATCACCCGACAGCGTACGACCTGTGGCAGGATCCCTCGCAGCCTCGAAGCCGTCAAAGGAATCCGGATCAAACTCGTCCGTGTACTCGCCGTTTTCCATTTCGACAACACGAGGAGTAATTTCCTCGTTGAATGTATCCTCAACGTTCATGCCCGGCTCATAAAGCTTAGCAACGTTTAGAATGTTGGTCTTGCGGTCAAGTTCCTGATTGAGCTGCTGAGCGGGGCGTAATGCCACCGCCGCCGTCGAGACAATGACGGAGCACACGATACAAAGTGCAAACGCCACAATCAGGACCTTCTTGATGGAGTTGTTACCTTGTGCCATTAGGCAGTCTCCTCGGCCGGTACGCCCGTGCGCTTGACGCGACGTTTGATGTTGGCCTGGACGAAGTAGTGATCAATCAGCGGTGCGAACAGGTTGGCAAACAGAATCGCCAGCATGATGCCCTCCGGGAACGCCGGATTCACCACGCGGATCAACACCGTCATCACGCCGATCAAGGCACCGAACACCAGACGTCCCTGGTTGGTCATCGAGGCGGATACCGGGTCGGTCGCCATGAACACCATGCCGAAGGCAAAGCCTCCAATCACCAGGTGCCAGTACCACGGCATCGCGAACATCGGATTGGATTCAGAGCCCATCAGGTTAAACAGCGTGCTGGTGATGACCATGCCCAGAAATACACCCAGCATGATTCGCCAGGACGCAATGCGCGTCCACAGCAGCACTGCAGCGCCGATAAAGATCGCCAGTGTGGATACTTCACCGACTGAACCCGGCACGAAGCCAAGAAAAGCGTCCCACCAGCTAAAGGTCTCGGTCAACGAGCCCATGCCTTCCTGGAAAGCCAACGACAGCGCCGTCGCACCGGTGTATCCGTCAGCGGCTACCCAGATGGCATCACCGGAGATCTGCGCCGGATAGGCGAAGTACAGAAATGCCCGACCGGTCAGCGCCGGGTTCAGGAAGTTCTTGCCCGTACCGCCAAAGATTTCCTTACCGATCACCACACCAAAAGTAATACCCAGTGCCACCTGCCAGAGCGGGATGGTCGCAGGAAGAATCAACGCAAACAGCACCGATGTGACGAAGAAACCTTCGTTTACCTCGTGGCCACGCTTGATGGCGAACAGAACTTCCCAGAAACCACCGACCACAAAGGTTACCAGGTAGATGGGCAGGAAGTAGGTCGCCCCCAGCACGAAATTGGCCCACAGGCTGCTGGGGTCATGGCCGGAAGCAACCGTCATCATGATCGCTTCACGCCAGCCGCCCATCGATGCATAGCCCGCGTCGATGGCCGTATTGGCTTGCCAACCCGCATTCCACATACCAAAGAACATCGCCGGGAAAGTACACATCCAGACGGTGATCATAATGCGCTTGAGGTCGATGCCATCGCGCACATGGGCGGTGGTTTTGGCCACGCTGGGAGGAGAGTAGAAAATAGTGTCTACAGCTTCATAAAGCGGGTAAAACTTCTCGTATTTCCCACCTTTATGGAAGTGCGGCTCGATGTTATCGAGTGTATGTCGAATTCCCATCATCAGGCCTCTTTCTCGATCATGGTGAGATTGTCACGCAGAATGGGACCGTACTCATATTTGCCGGGGCAAACATAGGTACATAGCGCGAGGTCCTCTTCATCCAGCTCCAGACACCCCAACTGCATGGCAGCCTCAATGTCGCCCACGATCAGCGAACGCAGCAATTGCGTAGGCATGATATCCAGAGGCATCACGGTTTCGTAGACGCCGACCGGCACCATGGCACGCTCCGACCCGTTAGTCGATGTGGTTGGGGCGTAGTTTCTCAGGCCTTTGATCTTGGAAAGATAGATACCCAGCACGGAATGGCGATTGGCGCCTGGCGACAACCAGCCCAGGAAGGAGCGCTTATTGCCCTCTTCGAGCAAGCTGATTTGATTGTCGAAACGACCTAGATAGGTCAGTTTTCCTTCTGCGGCAAAGCCTGAAAAGACTGATCCAGAAATAACGCGGGTGTCTTCAGGTTGGATTACATCACCCGCCAAGAGTTCATCGGTGCTGGCACCCACACGGGTACGCACCAGGCGCGGATTCTCGGCACGCGGACCGCCAATGGCCACGGTGCGACTGACATCCAGCTTACCCTCGGCAAACAGCTTGCCAAAGGCGATGACATCTTGATAGCCAATGTGCCACACCTTTTTGTGCAGGGCGACCGGTGACAGGTAATGAATATGCGTGCCCACCAGGCCTGCAGGGTGCGGCCCGGCAAAGCTTTCGGTGGTAACACCCTCTACATCGCCGCCGGGGAGGGAGGCGTTGGCACCCTTGCACAGAAAAACGTTGCCCTCGGTCAGGCGTGTTAGCACCTTGAGGCCGTCTTCAAATGCCTGGGTATTTTCATTGATGATCAATGCCGGGTCAGCGCTGAGCGGATGGGTATCCACAGCGGTGACAAAAATGTCGGCGGGCACACTATCAATGGCCGGCGTCCGCGAGAACGGGCGCGTGCGCAGCGCCGTCCAGAGACCGGATTCTACCAGTTGATCGACCACGACCTGGCGGTCAAGCTGGCCTAACGAAGCACGTTCATGAGAGGTGAAACTAACCGCCTCCTCCTGCTCGTCGACCTTGATCACCACCGATAATAGACGACGTTTTTCGCCACGGTTGATTGCGAGCACTTCACCGGCCGCGGGTGCCGTAAAGCGCACGCCGTCAGTTTTTTTATCGGTAAAGAGCAGTTGGCCCAGTTTGACCTTATCCCCTTCCTGAACTTCCATCGTTGGCTTCATGCCAACGTAGTCAGTACCCAGGATTGCCACGTGGCGCACAGGACGCGCATCTTCAATACGCTGCTCGGGCGCTCCCGTGATGGGGAGATCCAGGCCTTTTTTGACTTCGATCATAGTCTCGCCCAGTTGATGGATCGGATATACGAAGGTAAGGGGTTCGAATGCTTATTTCTGCTCAGTGAATTGTTGTTTTCTGTTCAGATGGTTACCAGTCAGGTCCAAGCACGCTTGAACCACCCCGAAAAATCTACCGTATTATAAAGACAAGCGAGCCTAATGACCACATCAACTGGTGTCGCCAAAAGTGCTATAGACATATATATGGACATGTTTTCCGTCCCTATATACGAACAAAAACGCCACCTTGCGGTGGCGTAGAACGATTCTTGTACAATGAATAAAAAGTGGCGATCAGCTTGCCTGATTGGGTAGCTTGAGAAAGCTCACGTTCGACATTTGCTGAAGAATGCGAATTACCTGGCAGCTGTAACCAAACTCGTTGTCGTACCAGACATAGACCACGGCATTGTGGCCGTTGGCGATGGTGGCTTTGGCATCGACAATCCCGGCGTGACGATTGCCAACAAAGTCAGACGACACCACCTCAGGCGAATCCACAAAGTCGATCTGCTTCTGGTAGGCCGAATCAATCGACATACGACGCAGGTAGTCATTGAGCGCAGCGGCATCGGTGGTCTTGTCCAGGGTCAGGTTGAGAATCGCCATGGACACGTTGGGAATAGGTACGCGGATCGCATTGCCCGTAAGCTTGCCTTCAAGCTCCGGCAACGCCTTCGCCGCTGCCTTGGCCGCCCCGGTTTCGGTCAACACCATGTTGAGCGCCGCACTGCGGCCGCGACGGTCGCCCTTGTGATAGTTGTCGATAAGGTTCTGGTCGTTGGTATAGGCGTGCACGGTTTCCACGTGGCCGGTCACAACGCCATACTCGTCGTTGAGTGCCTTCAGCACGGGAACGATGGCGTTGGTCGTGCACGACGCCGCCGAAACGATACGATCCTGCTCGGTGATCGCCTCATGGTTGATGCCATACACGATGTTCTTGATGTCGCCCTTGCCGGGCGCGGTCAGCAGCGCCTTCGAAGCGCCGGGGCACGCCACGTGCTGTCCGAGGCCCGCTTCGTCACGCCAGATGCCGGTATTATCGACGATGACCGCGTTGTCGATGCCGTAATCGGTATAGTCGATATCGCTGGGGCTATCGGCGTAGATCACCTGGACCACATTGCCGTTTACCGTCAGGGTACGCGCCTCGGCATCCACCACGATAGTACCGTCGAAGGGCCCATGAACCGAGTCGCGACGCAGCAGGCTGGCGCGCTTTTCCAGATCCTTGGCGACATCGCCGCGCCCGCGCACGACAATCGCGCGTAGCTGCAATAGGTTGCCGCCGCCGGCTTTCTCGACCAGCACCCGCGCCAGCAGACGCCCGATACGGCCAAACCCATAAAGCACCACATCCTTGGGCTCGCCCTTGCTGGCGCCCGGCTGGTAGCCATCGACGATCTGGTGAAGCTCCTTGCGCAGGAAAGTGTCGACATCGCCACCGCCCTGGCGCTTGAGCATGACCGCCAGCTTGCCCACATCCACATGGGCCGGGCCAAGATTCAGCTCGCACAGGGTCTTGACGATCGGGTAGGTATCTTCAACCGACAGTTCCGTGCCTTCGATCTTGCGCACGAAACGATGGTCTTTGAGGATGCGGATGACCGACTGATTGATTAACGAACGCCCGTACATGGTGGCTACAACATTGTGCTGACGGTATAGACGACCAATCAAGGGAATCATCTGCTCCGCCAGAGCTTCGTTGCTTTGCCATTCTTGAAAAACGTTATCGAGCGTTTGCTGACTCACGTGCGGCCTCATTAAGTAATGAATAATTTTCAAGTGTATTATCCTTAGCCACTTAATTTGCCGCAATGCCTGGATAGTCGCAGACGATGTAGGGGGATTACACAAACGGCTGCCTGACTACAAGCGCGCTGGTTCTGCCTGAAAGCGTTGATCGTGTATGATCTAGGTTCCGTTTCAGCGCAGAACGACATCTTTATTATGCCCACTTTTTCTTTACTTGCTCCGCCCCAGCCCGAGGGGGCGCGCGATACGCTTTACTGGACATCGCCGCCCGGAAGCGCCGCGGCACTGGCCCTGGCCCGGCTTGCTGCCGACGCCCCGCTTTTGGTGATCACGCCAAGCACCGCCAGCGCCCAGCGTCTTGAGCAAGATCTGTCGTTTTACAGCGATGTGCCGGTACTGCCCTTCCCCGATTGGGAAACGTTGCCCTATGACAGCTTTTCACCTCATCAGGATATCGTGTCGGCGCGACTGCGCACGCTCAGGCAACTGCAGGACGGCGTGCGTGGGCTGGTACTGGTGCCCATCAATACGCTGATGCAGCGCCTGCCGCCGGTGGATTACATTGCCGGGCGCGTACTGACGCTGAACGTGGGCGACAAGCTCGACCGCGAGCCGTTCCGTGAGGCCCTCTCCCGCGCCGGCTACCGGGCGGTGGAAACCGTCTACGAACCCGGCGAATACGCCATGCGCGGCGCACTGATCGACCTGTTCGCCATGGGCATGGACGCGCCCATCCGGATCGACCTGTTCGACGACGAAATCGATACCCTGCGGCATTTTGACCCGGGCAGCCAACGTTCCACCGACAAGCTCGACGCCATCGAACTGCTGCCCGCCCACGAATATTCCCTCAGCCGGTCATCGATTGCCTGCTTCCGCGAGCAGTTCGAGACGCTCTTCGATGTCGATCCGCGCCAGTGCCCGCTGTACAACGATGCCCTCAAGGGCATCCCCTCACCGGGACTCGAGCACTACTTACCACTGTTTTTCGAACAGACAGCATCGCTGTTCGGTCACCTCACCAAAGACACTCGGGTTGCCCTGCTGCCCGACGTCTTTCAGGCGGCCGAACAGCACTGGCAGGCGATTGAAAGCCGTTACGCCAACCTGGGCGTCGACCCCACGCGGCCCTTGCTCCCCCCCCACCGCGCCTTCTTCCCGGTCAGCGACGTATTCGCGGCGATCAAGCAGCGCCCGAGAGTCGAGCTGACCGACGACCCCGAGCAGCGCCATGCGCTAGCGCCCAAAGCCCAGGCACTGCCGCCCGTAGCGGTAAATCCTCGCGCCAAGCGCCCGCTCGGCGAACTGGCCGATTTTCTCGAGCGCGAGGACGCCTCCCGCGTCCTGCTGGTGGCCGAGTCCAGGGGTCGGCGCGAGGCCCTGGAGGAGCTGCTGGCGCCGCTGTCACTTAAGATGCCCCACGTCGACAGCTTTAAGGCGTTTCTAGACGGCGACCAGCCCATCGCAATTACCGAAGGACTGATCGACAGCGGCCTATGGCTGACCGAACCACCCCTAGCGGTAATCAGCGAGACGGAGCTGTTTGGCGACGTGGTGCGCCAGAGCCGCCGCCGGGAAAAAGCCACCGACGATAACGAGTTTGCCGTTCGCCACCTTTCAGAGCTGCGCAAAGGCGCCCCGGTGGTACACCAAGCCCACGGAGTGGGCCGCTACATCGGCCTGGAAGCGCTGGAGGCCGGCGGTCAGGCCAACGAGTTTCTGGCGCTGGAATACGCCGACGGGGCAAAGCTTTATGTCCCGGTGGATAGCCTTCATCTGATTTCTCGCTACAGCGGTGCCGACGACGAATTGGCCCCACTGCACAAGCTCGGCTCAGACCAGTGGGAAAAAGCCCGCAAGAAAGCCGCCGAGAAAATTCGCGACACCGCCGCGGAACTGCTCGACATCTATGCCCGTCGCGAAGCCCAGGAGGGCGTGGTATACGAAGCACCCAGCGATGATTACGCCCGATTTGCGGGCAACTTCCCGTTCGAAGAGACACCCGACCAGCAGGCCGCCATCGAGGCGGTCATCGACGATATGACCTCGCCGCAGCCCATGGACCGCGTCGTCTGCGGTGACGTGGGTTTCGGCAAGACCGAAGTCGCCATGCGCGCCGCCTTTCTGGCCGTGCAGTCGGGCCGTCAGGTCGTCGTGCTGGTCCCCACCACCCTGCTGGCCCGCCAGCACTTCGAGAACTTCCGCGACCGTTTCGCCGACACGGCGGTCAATATCGGCCTTATCTCGCGCTTTACTCATGGCAAGGAAATGAGCAAGACGCTGGACGACATCAAAAACGGCCAGACCGATATCGTCATCGGCACCCATAAGCTGCTCGCCAAAAGCGTCGAACTGCCCAAAATGGGACTGCTGATCATCGATGAAGAGCACCGCTTTGGCGTTGCCCAGAAAGAAAAGCTCAAAACCCTGCGGGCCGAAGTCGATATCCTCACGCTGACGGCCACGCCGATCCCCCGGACCCTGAACATGGCGATGAGCGGTATTCGCGACCTATCGATCATCGCCACGCCACCGGCGCGACGCCTGTCGGTCAAAACCTTTGTCCAGCAGCATCAGGACGGTGTGATCAAGGAAGCCCTGTTGAGGGAAATTCTACGCGGCGGCCAGGTGTACTTCCTGCACAACGAGGTCAAGACCATCGAGAATGCCGCCGAGCGCATTCGCTCCCTGATACCGGAGGCCCGCGTGGCGGTCGCCCATGGTCAATTGCCTGAGCGCAGCCTCGAGCGCGTCATGTCCGATTTTTATCACCGGCGCTTCAACGTGCTGGTCTGCTCGACCATTATCGAAACCGGTATCGACGTGCCCAGCGCCAACACCATTATCATCGAGCGGGCCGACAAGTTTGGCCTGGCCCAGTTACACCAGCTGCGCGGACGGGTTGGGCGCAGCCACCACCAGGCCTATGCCTACCTGCTGACCCCGCCACCCAAAGTCATGACCCGCGATGCCATGAAACGCCTGGACGCGATCAGCGCCTCCGACGACCTGGGGGCCGGATTCACGCTGGCAAGCCACGACATGGAAATCCGCGGCGCGGGCGAACTGCTGGGTGACGAGCAAAGTGGCCAAATGGAAACCATCGGCTATACCCTGTATATGGAGATGCTTGATCGCGCAGTGAAAGCCATCCGCGCGGGCAAGACGCCCAACATCGACGCGCCCTTTGATAGCGGCGTTGAAATCAGCCTCAATCTGCCGGCGCTGATTCCCGACGACTATATTCATGATGTCCAGCAGCGGCTGGTGATGTACAAGCGCATTGCCAACACTCAAAGCGATGCCGAGCTCAAGGAACTGCAGGTGGAATTGATCGACCGCTTTGGCTTGCTGCCCGCGCCGGTCAAGCACCTGATCCGCCAGACGCGGCTGCGTCAGCGTGCCGAGCAGTTGGGTATCAAACGCCTCGAAGCCGGCGAGAATCGCGGCCGCATCATCTTCGATGCCCACACGCAGGTAGATCCCTATACCCTGGTGACACTCATCCAGACGTCACCTCAGCATTACCGCCTGGACGGCTCGGATACGCTACGTTTTGAATTTCCCATGGAAAAGATCGACCAGCGGTTTGAACATATCGAGTCCCTGTTAAACGCGCTCAATCAAAAAGTGGCGGCAGCGTGACGGTTGCGGCAAACTGCGCCTGTTGCCATCGCCAGAACCAGCGATGTATTCACTGATTTAGGAACGCCCATGAACATTCGTCATAACCTTTTCCGCTGGGGCCCTACCAGCCTGGCGGTACTACTAGCGGCGAGCCTGTCGGCTCCCGTGATGGCGCAATCAGACGACGAGTCGTCGAAAGACAATACCCCAGAGGTAAGCGAAACGGCCATTGAAAGCGCCGATCTCGTCGCTCTGAAGGCGCCAAACAACCTGCCTCGCGGCGAGTTCCGCCTGCCCGAAGAAGGCGATGTGATTGGTGAGCGCTATACCGTCACCGTCGAGGACCCTGAAGACACGCTGATCGATATCGCACGGCGTCACAATATCGGTTACGAAGAAATCCGCATGGCCAACCCCGATGTCAGCATCTGGGTGCCGGGCGAAGGCACGGAAGTTATCATTCCTTCCCGCTACATCCTGCCGCCGGTTGAACGCGAAGGTATTGTCATCAACCTCTCGGAACTGCGGCTCTACTACTACCCTGCCGACAAGCCCGGCATTGTCGAGACGTATCCGGTGAGCGTGGGTCGCGAGGAATTCGCCACGCCGGTTGGCAAGACCAAAACCACCGTTAAGGTCAAAGACCCGGCCTGGTCACCGCCCTCCTCCATGCGCCGCGAAGCCGCCGAGCGTGGCGAACCGGCCCCCTCCGTAGTACCGCCCGGCCCCGACAACCCGCTTGGCCGTCATGCGATTCTGCTGGGCTTGCCAAGCTACCTGATTCACGGCACCAACCGCCCGGACGGCGTGGGGATGCGCGTCAGCCGCGGCTGTATTCGCATGTACCCGGAAGATATCGAATCGCTCTTCGAGCGAGTCCCGAGCGGTACCCCGGTGAACCTGATTGATGCACCGTTCAAAGCCGGCTGGGCATCTGACGGCACGCTGTTTGTGCAGTCCTACCCACAGCTTGAGGAAAACCTGGAAGATTTTGAGCCACTACTGGAAGCGCTCAAGCGTGTCTCGGAGCTGACCGAAGACAACATTCCGGTGGACTATTCCCAGGTAAGACACGCGGTTGAATCCCCCAACGGACAGTTTATCGCCCTGTACGGCCCACAGGCACCGGTTGCCGAGCCGGAAGAAGAGCCCGAGGAAGAAAAGCCCAATTTTCTGGAGCAAGGCATTTTTGAGGAAATCGAGCTAACCGAGACGCGCGATGAAGACGAAGATGCATAAACCCACATTGCATTAACGCAAATGTTAACCACAAAAAACCCCGCCGAAGCGGGGTTTTTTGCATGCTTAGTCGTTGTGAAGAGCAAGACTCTCCCAACTGCTAAGTCATATTACTTCTGCATGGAACGCTCGAACATGCGCTCCATTTCAGCACGGTTGTCCTCAGACATCTGCAGGGCAGATTGCGCGTCGCGCTGAGCCTGGTTTGCAGTGTTCAGGGCCTGAGAAGCCATGCTACGTGCTTCAGCGGCGTCAGCTTGTGCTGATTCAGCTGTCATGCGAACTTCTTCCAGTGCGCCGGTAGACGCACAACCAGCCAGAATGGCCAGTGAAGCGGCAGCAGCAGACATCTTCAGAGTAGTCTTAAAAGTCATCGTGTTCTCCTTGAATCTTCCTTGGGTACAACGTTAAGGGTATGACAAATATAAGCCTAAGAAACGAACCTAAATTTGTCTACCTGCGGTGCAGGTTCTGACAAGTGACTTGTGCCGCGAAGCACGTGAGTCAAACGCTGTTTTATTATAGTCCACAACGCTTGTCTATAGCCACTAGTGTAAAACCTCGAACTTCCTTCAACAACACCAGCTTAGCGGATCACTACGCGGGTGCCAACCTCGACTAGCTCGGTGAGGCGTTCGATTTGCGAATTGGTCACTGCGACACAGCCTTGTGTCCAGTGATAGCGGCCATGAATATCAGGATCTGCCTCGCCCAGACCGTGAATGCCAATAGCGCCACCCAGCACAGTATCCTGGGGCGGCTCTCGGTGACGCCGATAATAATCAAAGTAGGCATCGTAATCAGCTTGAGAGTAGGTGCCGTTTTGTAACGCCATGCGCGCATGGGTCGGGGTCGGGTAATTGACCCCCATGAAGATGTGCCATTTGCTGTCATGGTTGAAGCGGTTGATACGAAACTCGCCCAGCGGCGTGGCGTTGCCACCGCGCAATCGCTGGGTGCTGGCGCCACCGCGGCCGAGCGATATAGGGCGAAACTCTTCGACCACGCTGTGCCCCCGATAAAGCGTCAGCGTCGCCGCTTTGTCGTCGACCAGCACCCATTGTTCGCCGGGATCACGTGGTGATGCCGCGCGCTTGAGCTGATTGGCCACCAGATCAGGATAAGCTTCGGAAGATAGCGTTACGCTTGCTGCCGCGCTAGCAGCAGCAGGAAAACCAATGGCTAAGGCCAGGAAACGACGGCGGGAGACCGACTTCATTCAATACTCTCATACAGTATATGGGTGACGACGAATTGCCACAGTAGCTGCTTTATACCTTACATCAGGGCCGCCACCAATAGCTGTTGCCGCTTAAACGCCTTGCAGCTCTTCGATACTCGCCACGATGCGTCGCAACTCGGCATTGTGGCCGTCCGCCAAGGCGTTGAAAAACTCCGCCTCGGGTTCGATCACGGCCCGGTTAACACGGTGGCGATAGAGCGCTTCCAGGGTGCGATGCGCCTCGACCGCCGATTCCATCACCGCATCGATGGAGTCGCCCTGCGGTTTGTCGGCCAGCTGTTGCAACTGAGGCGGCTGAGGAAAATCGCTGGGATCGTCGAACCACGTTTCAAGCACCTCGCGCTTTTCGTGGCTTTCATCAAAAATAGCGCGCAAACCAGCCTGCATACGGGTTTCGTGATCGGCCAGGTATTTGAGCACCATCTGCAGTCGCTCGCTTTCGCATTCGGCAGCTCGAGCACTGTACTGGCTGGCGAGGCGGCCATGGTAGGCCTCGACCCAGGCGATTAAATCTTTCACTTGGTTGTAGCGCATTATCTCTCCCTTCTTGCCTTTCTCCTAACGGCCTGTGTATTCAAGACCCTCTCTTGCGAGCCACGCGTTTTACGCGATCTGGCCTGCTATCGCGTTACCATTCCTGACTGGTTTCGCGCAGCGCGGCAACCTCACGCTTGGCCGCATTGAGCTGTTCCACAAGCTGATCGCTCAAGCTGGCCTGATCGCTCACCGCAATCATAGACGGATTGGCCGCACGTCGCTTGGCGGCGCCGTCGCTGCTGTGCAACTTGTTCAGTTGCTCCACCAGCCAGCAAAGCCAGCTATCCGGCTGATGGGCGAGATCGCGGAGGCGCTGAAGCTCAGCCATGGCCGGCCCGTCTTCCGACAACAGATAGCGCCAATCGTGCTGTGATAAACGGGCATGCTCCGTCACTTCACGCAGTAGCGAGGTAAGCGCCAGCTCAAACAGGGCAAGCGCGCCTTCTTCCTGCGCCATGCGTCGCACGGTTGCGTGTTCGTCATTCTCGGTGGTTGAAACCGCCAATAGCTCAGCCTGATAGAGCAACTGGTTGGTGCGCGATTGATCACTCATTTTTTGCGCTTGTCCTCCACGTGCCATTTACCGCCTTCATAGGTTGCCTTCCAGCCAGTGGCCTTACCCTCCTCATCGGTCATCACATACTGCTCTTTGAACTTGCGCGAGTAACGAATCTGCGCGGGGCGCCCATCCGGGTCTTCACTCGGCGCGTTGAGGATAAAGTGGTACTTCTCGGGCAACTCGTCGGCATGGGCTTTGAGCTCTTTAACCAGCGGCGGACGCGTTTCGCGGTTTTTGGGAAACTTGCTGGCGGCCAGGAACAGCCCGCTCGCACCGTCGCGCAGCACGTAGTGATCGTCGACCTTCTGGCAGGCAAGCTCCGGCATTGGAATAGGGTCCATTTTGGGCGGTGCCACTTCGCCGCTTCTTAATAGCTTGCGGGTATTTTTACACTCGCTGTTGGTGCAGCCGAAATACTTACCGAAACGACCCGATTTAAGCTGCATATCGGCGCCACACTTATCGCATTCGATCAGCGGCCCGTCATAGCCTTTGATCTTGAACTTGCCGGTTTCGACCTCGTAGCCTTCGCAATCCGGGCTGTTACCGCAGATATGCAGCTTACGGGTTTCATCTATCAGATAGTTGTCCATCGCCGTGCCGCATTTCGGGCAACGGCGCTTGGCGCGCAGGGCGTCGGTCTCGGCCGCTTCATCGGCATCGGCGGCCACAGCTTCTTCGCCGGGGATCAGGTCTATGGTGGTTTTGCAGCGCTCCTTGGGCGGCAGGTTGTAGCCGCTGCAGCCCAGGAACACGCCCGTGGAGGCCGTGCGGATCTGCATTTTGCGGCCACAGCTTGGGCAGTCGATATCGGTGGGCACCGGCTGATTGGGGCGCATGCCGTCTTCGCTTTCGGCCTGGGCAAGCTCATCGCGGAACTCCGCGTAGAACTCATCCAGCAGAGCCTGCCAATTCCGCTCACCTTCGGCTACTTCGTCCAGGCTGTCTTCCATCCGGGCGGTAAACGAGAAGTCCATCAGGTCCGGAAAGGACTCCTTCAACCGCTCGGTGACGATGTCGCCGAGCTTTTCAGCGTAGAAACGGCGATTCGCCAACTGTACGTAACCGCGATCCTGGATCGTCGAGATGATCGAGGCATAGGTCGAGGGGCGCCCAATGCCCTGCTTCTCGAGCTCCTTGACCAGGCTCGCTTCGGTATACCGCGCAGGCGGCTTGGTGAAGTGCTGCTGCGGGTCGAGTGCTTCCAGCGTCATCGACGTGCCGGTGGGCAGATCCGGCAGGCGCTGGTCTTCGTTTTTACCGCTGGGCTTCATGACCCGGGTATAGCCGTCGAACTTGAGCACGCGCCCTTTGGCCCGCAGCTCATAGCCGTCGACTTCAACGCTCAGGGTGCTGGAGAGGTACTCAGCAGGCGTCATCTGACAGGCAACGAACTGACGCCAGATCAGCTCGTAAAGGCGCTCCGCATCACGCTCCATGCCCACCAGGTCGGTTGCCTGGCGGTCTACGCTTGAGGGACGAATGGCCTCGTGCGCTTCCTGAGCGCTTTCCTTGCTACTATAGCGGTTGGGCGACTCGGGCAGGTAGCGCGGCCCGTACTCTTCCCCAATAAAGCTGCGCGCGTTTTCCACCGCGTCTTTCGACAGGTTGGTGGAGTCGGTACGCATGTAGGTAATGTAGCCCGCCTCGTAAAGGCGCTGGGCCATGGTCATGGTCTTTTTCACCGAAAAGCCCAAGCGCCCACTGGCCGCCTGCTGCAGCGTCGAGGTGATAAAGGGGGCCGTCGGCTTCGAGCTGGTCGGCTTATCTTCCCGGGAGGTAATCGAAAGCTTGGCTTTTCTGAGCTGTTCGATACGTTCCAGCGTGTCTTTTTCCGAGGTCGGGCGAAACGCCTTGCCATCCTGGCGCACCAGGGCAAAACGCACCTGGTCGCCTTCCGGCGAGGCCAGATCCGCATGCACGTCCCAGAACTCCTCGGGGATGAAAGCGCGAATTTCGCGCTCGCGTTCGACGATCAAACGCACCGCCACCGACTGTACGCGACCTGCCGACAGTCCACGGGCGATCTTGGCCCAGAGCAGCGGCGAGAGCATGAAACCGACCACACGATCGAGGAAGCGTCTGGCCTGCTGGGCCTCGACCCGCGGAATATTCAAGGCACCCGGCGCCTTGAAGGCATCCTGGATGGCGTTTTTGGTGATCTCGTTGAACACTACGCGCTTGTAGCGACTGTCATCGCCGCCAATGGTTTCGCGCAGGTGCCAGGCAATCGCTTCACCCTCGCGGTCCAAATCCGTTGCCAGATAGACGGCGTCGGCCTTTTCGGCGAGCTTTTTAAGCTCGGCCACGACCTTTTCCTTGCCGGGCAGCACTTCATAGTGCGCTTCCCAACCGTTATTCGGGTCGATGCCCATTCGCCGAATCAACTGATCCTGCGCCTTGTGCTTTTTATATTCAGCTTTCTCGTCCGCCGACATTTTGCGTGTTGCCGCGGCTTGGCGAGCGCGCTCCTTGGGGTCAGAGGCTGCCTTACCTGAGCCGCTGGTCGGCAGGTCACGGATGTGACCCACGCTCGACTTTACGATGAAATCGTTGCCGAGATATTTATTGATCGTCTTCGCTTTGGCGGGCGACTCGACGATGACCAGTGACTTGCCCATAGTGCTCCACTTTCTTAGTGCACACGCTGACGGTGCGATGAATACGTTGCCGCAACAGCCTTCAGAAGCCATGCGGTCGGAAAAATGCGCCTACCCTACCCCAGCCCATTGCGAAGCGCCAGTGGCGAGCACGAGGATACAGTCGCGTTGATGGTGACGAGCATCACCCTTTTCAATCAAAGCGTAGCTAGACACTAGACTGCCGATAGCGCAACGGCAACCCAAAAATCCACAGCCCTAAACGCAAACGCCCCTGCCAATGGGCAGGGGCGCAGAGCACGTTCAACGGCATTACTCGCCTTTGGGCGGGGTCTTGCGTTTAGTTGGCGTGGCTTTTTTGGCACTCGCCGTTGCAGGCTTGGCCGCGGGCTTCTCAGCCACTTCCTTGGCCGCCTGCTGCGGGGCTTGCGGGCTTGACGCCACCTGCTTTTGGACAGCCGGGCGGGCCTGGTCAAACAGCTCGCCGACCTGGGTCAGGCGTGATGCGACATGCTCAGACAGCTCGCCGCTCGCCGACAACACATCTTCCAGATGCGACATATGAGCGTCGATCTCGTCGTTGCTCTGCCCCTTCAACAGCGCAGGCAAGGAGTTGAGCGCCTGCTCACGGTCCAGCTTCAGGATAAAGAACTGCTCACGCACCAACCGCTTGAAGTCACACAGCTTGGCATTGGGCTCAAGGGCCGCCCGTGATGCGCGTAGCCGCTTGAAGTTGCGCTCGTCGGTGGCCGGCGCGCCGCCCAGGATGTAAATCAGGGCCCGCATAACGGCTTCGTGAGAGCCACCCTTGGCAATCTTGGCGCGCAGTTCGTCCTGGCGCTGCTCTATAAAGCGACGATGCTCGGGCTCGGCGCCTGGACGGCGGCGGTGCACATGCGCGTCGCCGTAGAGACCGACGGCCGCCTGCAAGAGGGGTTGGCCATAGATATCCATGAACAACCGTTCGGTGGCACCATCCCGCGCATCACGAAAGGTGTTGAGCCCGGTGACGATCTGATCCGACGCCATGGTTTCCACCGCCTTGAACAGGTTGTCTTCACCGACCGGGTGACGCGACTGGCGAATCTGTTCGGCCATTACCGGCAACGGCACGGTCATGGGGTTGCGGTCCGAAAGCAGCTTGTAGCCCAAACGAATGGGATGCATGCGACGAATCCAGCGGGCGGCTTCCGGCGTCATGACCGCCTGCAACCAGGGCTGCATGTACAAACGGTACAGGCCAAGGTTGATTTCGGAAATCCGCGCCACCGTGGCAAACCGGCGGTCATCCTCCGGCTTGTGCATGACCTCGCGGTCCAGCTCGTCGAAATCACGCGGGGAAAACTCAAGCAGGTAGTCGCGCTCGATCAGCTCGCCTTCATGGTGATCATCGGCATGGGTGATCGTGGTCTCGTAGAGCCCCGGCGGCAGCACATCGATGTAGTCCATGTTGGCCGTGAACTCGGTATGCTCCTTGCGCGACACGCTGCTCGACACGAAGATGCCCAGGTGACCGGTGGTATCGTGCTGACAGTAAACGATGGTCTGCTCGTTGGCGATGATATCGTTTTCGTCTTCGTACAGATCGCGAATCCAGCCCAGCGCTTGAGGCGGCGGGGTAATATCGTCGCCGCGCGAGCAGAACACCACCACCGGCGAGCGCACGTTGCGCAGATCGATGCGACGACCGTCACGCGTTACCAGTTGGGCGGTCGACAAGCGATTGCCGACAAACAGGTTATCGACGATGTACTGGATCTCTTCGCCGCCCAGCACCACATGGCCGCCCCACCAGCGCTCGAATTCGAGGTAGCGGTTTGACTCGGTATCCACGTTGGCAAACAGGTGGTACTGCTTTTTCCAGTAGGTGTTGGCCGGATTGAGGCGTTCAAAGTTCTGAACCAGCCAGGCGCCGTCAAACAGGCCATTACCCAGGTCGCTGGCAAATGCCGTCACCCAGCTACCACCGGTCATTCCACCGGCATAGCGCATCGGCGCCTTGCCGTGCTCGCCTGCCCAGTAGGACAACGGGGCACCGGCAATCAGAATCGGGCCGAAGACATCAGGCTCCAGGGCGGCCGCCATCATCAACTGCCAGCCTGCCTGACAGTTGCCGACGACCATGGGCTTTTCAGTGGTTTCAGGGTGACGCTCGATGACGTGACGCAGAAACGCCACTTCCGACTCGACCACATCCTCAACCGTCTGGCCCGGCTCGGGAAACGGAAGGAAACCAATGAAGTAACAGGGATGACCTGCTCTCAACGCCACGCCCAGTTCGCTGTCGGGCTTGAAGCCGCCGATACCTGGACCGTGGCCGGCACGCGGGTCAACCACCACAAAGGGGCGACTAAGCGGATCAGTTTCTACACCCTCGGGTGGTATAACGCGCAATAGCTCGTAGTTGGTGGGCTGGGGCAATGTGCGGCCATCCACCAGCACTTCGGTTTCAAAGCCCAACACACTGGGCTTGGTCTGCTCCATGTGGGCCAGGTATTGATTGCCACGCTCGCGCATCACATCCAGGTAAAGCACGCTACGTTCAACGCTGTCTCGCCAGTAGTCAAAGGCGGCACGACCAAACCCGAAAGGGTCAAACAACGAGGCCATGGCATCGCTGACGGATGCCGTCGCTTTCTCTTGGCTTGCTGATGGGCGAGCTTGAGTTGGCATTAGAGGGTTAGCGAAGAAGTTCATAGAGTCTCCCATTGGGTTAATGCGGAAGCATCGAACCCGAAAGCAATGATGCTGCAACGCAATATAGTTTAAGACACTCGCCGCAACACGTCGATGCCTATTGCAGACTCATTGGTATAACCTATGGCTATGCTCAGGCTGACGAGGCACTGAACCATTGGCCGCCGAGAACGCTCTCAACAGGCAGTGACCTTTTACGCCGCCCACTGTTGATTAAGGATTGCCATGTCGTTGCTAAACCGCCTAACGTTTCGCCAGCTTCAGGTCTTTCAGGCGGTGCTCGTGCAGCGCTCATACTCTCGGGCGGCAACGGAGCTAGGCCTTACCCAGCCCGCTGTCAGCGCTCAGATTCGCCAGCTGGAACAGGCTTTGGGGCAACCATTGTTCAAATACAGCGGCAAAACGCTGCACGTATTGCCTGCCGCCGAGACACTCTCGGACTCGACGCGGCAAATCTTCGGCCAGCTAACACGCCTGCAGATGACCCTGGGCGATCAGAACAGCAAGCTTTCTGGCGAGCTGAATTTGACGGCGGTGTCCTCAGCCCAGTACGTGGTGCCGTATCTGCTGGCCAGATTCCGCGCCCACTACCCGGACATCAACGTGCGGCTGCATGTCTTCAATCGCCGCCAGGCCCTCGAGCGCCTGGGCGAACAGCGCGATGACCTGGTGATCATGGCAATGGTTCCCGAGGATGACCGCCTGGTGGTGACGCCTATCCTGGAGAACGAGCTGATTGCCGTGGTCTGGCCTCATCACCCGCTACTTTCGATGCCCAACCCCACCCTGAGCGATTTTGCCCGCCATTACGTGCTGATGCGCGAACCCGGCTCAGGGGTTCGTAATGCATTCGAGCAGCTCGCCGGACATCAGGAAGTTGCGCTTGCCCACTGCATCGAGATGGGCACCAACGAAGCCATCAAGCAAGGCGTCATGGCGCAGTTGGGCGTTGCCGTGCTGCCCCGCCTGGCGGTCAAGCTTGAAATCGAGAAGGGCCTACTCGCCGAACTGGCACTGCCCGATTTTCCCATTCGCCGCTCCTGGTGCACGGTGTATGCCCGCGAGCGCTTTCCCTCGCCGGTCACCGAGCTCTTCCTGCGTTTCGTGCGCAATCACCTGGCCGAACACCGCGAACATTTTCAGTCTCCGCCAAGCCCGCTACCCAGCCATGGGGTCGCCTGCCTGCCGATGACAGGCAACTAGGCCGCGGTGTCGTGCAAAAGGCAAATTATGTTACATTATGCCCTACTACCTACGTATCAATCGGCATGCTGTCAGACAAGGCTTACCCGCCAGTTGACGTTGTCTGCCGCCCAGTAGAGAGGCTCTCTCGCTATGAGCAATAACACCTCGCCACGTGTCCCCAGCGGTGAAAAATTCCGCAACGAGCACGGCATGACGGTGATCAAAGATGGCATGAAGCAGCGCAAGGCCGAGGCTGAGGCCCCTTCTTTAGATCGCAAGCCTAAATGGCTACGCGCTCAGATCCCCGGCGGCGAGCGCTTTGAGGCGGTTAAGAAGAACGTTGCCACTCACCGGCTGAGCACGGTATGCGCCGAATCACACTGCCCCAACATGGGCGAGTGCTGGAGCAACGGCACGGCGACGATCATGCTGATGGGGTCGGTGTGTACGCGTGCCTGCCGTTTCTGTGCGGTCGACACCGGCAACCCGCAAGGCTGGCTGGATCACGAAGAGCCGGAGAACACGGCAAAATCGGTCGAGCTGATGGGCCTGCGCTACATCGTGCTGACCTCTGTCGACCGCGATGACCTGGACGACGGCGGCGCCGGCCACTACGCCAACTGCATTCGCGCCATCAAGGCGCGCACGCCTCACGTGGTGGTGGAAGCATTGACGCCGGATTTCGACGGTGCGCCAGCGGCGATCGAGCAAGTAGCCGATTCCGGTCTTGAAGTCTTTGCCCAGAACGTCGAAACGGTTGAGCGGCTGACCAGCCGCGTACGCGACCCCCGGGCGGGCTACCGCAAGACACTGGATGTGCTGGCCCATGCAAAACGCCACCGTCCCGGTGTGATCACCAAGACTAGCTTGATGCTCGGCCTGGGTGAAACCGACGAAGAGATCCTTCAGACGTTTGACGACCTCCGCGAGATCGGCGTCGATATCGTGACGTTGGGACAGTATCTGCGCCCGACCAAGAACCACCTGCCGGTAGAGCGCTGGGTAACCCCCGAGGAATTTGATCGCTACCGCGAAATCGGCCTTGAGAAAGGCTTCATGGAAGTGCCGTCGGGCCCGTTGGTTCGCTCGAGCTACCGCGCCGACCGGGTGTTTGAAAAGAACAACCTGGGGCTGGCTTCACCGGCCAAGGTGCCCGATCAGGAACCAGATCCCAATTTGATCCCAGCGCTCAACGTCGGATAGCGTTATTGCTCTGCCACCGCTACTCGGTTAGCGGTGGTGGTTCATTGCCCGCCACCAACGACCGCTTCAGCTTCGCCGCCAGTGCTTTGGCAAGCTGCTCGCCTACCTGATGATCACTCGGCAACGACACCCAGTCGGCCAAACGGGTCATCGGCATGCCCGCATAGCCACAGGGATTGATGCAGGTAAAAGGCGTCAGATCCCCATCTACATTGAGCGCCACACCGTGGAAGCTCGCCCCGCGACGAATACGTAACCCGAGGGACGCAATCTTGGCCTCGCCAGCGTCGCCGCCCACGTAGACCCCCGGTGCATCAGGCCGCGCCCTTGCCGTTACGCCATAGCTCGCCAGTACATCGATTACGGCGTCTTCAAGCGCTGTGACCAGAGTGCGCACGCCAAGCTTCGCCCGACGAACATCCAGCAGCGGATAAAGCACCATCTGACCGGGACCATGGTAAGTCACCTGCCCGCCCCGGTCGGTCTGCACCACCGGAATATCGCCAGGCATCAGGATGTGCTCGGGTTTACCGGCTTGCCCCTGAGTAAACACCGGGTCGTGCTCTACCAGCCAGAACTGGTCCGGCGTATCGGCGTCGCGCTGGTCGGTCAACGAACGCATGGCCTGCCAGACCGGCAGATAGGGTTGGCGCCCCAGCACGTGCAGCTCGATGGGCGACGCGGCCATTACACCACCATGTGCACAAGGCCAGTGGCTTTCAGCTCGTCGAACAGCTGGCTGAGCTGCTGCTCACCGGTGGCCGTAATGGTGACACGCACCGATTGAAAACGCCCGTTACGACTATCAATGACCTGCATGGTCGTTTCATCGAAATCAGGCGCATGGCGAATAATCACCTGACAGACCCGCGCTGGAAAATCTTCGGTGGCATCACCCACCACCTTTAATGGATAGGGGCACGGGAAGCTGATCTTGGGCGGCTCTTGAGTCGCCGGCTGACGCAGATCGCGAAAGCCTTTCTGTCCACCTTTTGACATGTCTAACTCACTGATTTCGCAATTGATAGTCTGTTCGTGATGGTCAAGAGTGGCTACCTAGTCAGTAAAATTACTGATCAGGTTGGAGAAGAAGCGCCGCACCTGATCGAGCAGTTTCTTGAAAAGGCCACCTTCCTCGACGTCTTCCAGGGCAACCAGCCGGCGCTCACCAACTACGTTGTCGCCCATATGGATCTCCAGGGTACCTACCTCATCGCCCACGCCAAGCGGCGCCTGGAGGTCAGCATTAAGGTTCAGCCGCGCACGCAGTTCGTCGTTGCGGTTACGCGGCAGCGTCATGGTGACTTCTTCATCCACCCCGACGCGGACTTCGTTAATGTCACCACCCCACACCCGTGGGGTCGCCAACACGGCGCCACGCTCGTAGAGGTTCATGGTTTCAAAAAACCGGAAGCCGTAACTGAGAAGCTTCTGGGTTTCCTGAGCGCGGGCCTCTTCAGAATCGGTGCCCATGACCACCGAGATCAAACGCATGTCTTCACGCTTGGCCGAGGACACCAGCCCATAGCCGGCTTCGGAGGTCCAACCAGTCTTCAAACCGTCCACCGAAGGGTCGCGCCATAGCAGGCGGTTGCGGTTAGGCTGCTCGATACCACCGAAGGTAAAGTTACGCTGCGAATAGATCTCGTAATGCTCGGGGTAGTCATTGACGATGTGCTGGGTCAGCAACGCCATATCGTGAGCCGATGAATAGTGGTTCTCCCCCGGAAGCCCGGTGGGGTTTTCGAAGTTCGAGTTTTCCATACCCAGGCGGGCAGCGTGCTGGTTCATCAGGTCGGCGAACGGAGCTTCGCCGCCCGCCAGGTGCTCGGCCATGGCCACGCTGGCATCGTTGCCGGAGACAATCACGATACCGTGCAGCAGGTCTTCGACGGCCACCTGTTCACCGACTTCGACGAACATTTTGGAACCACCGGTACGCCAGGCGTTTTCGCTGATGCTGACCTGGTCGTCCAGGGCTATGCTGCCGCGGTCTAGTTCGCGCTCCACCAGGTAGGCGGTCATCAACTTGGTCAAGCTGGCAGGCGGCAGGCGCTGGTCGGCATTCTGCTCGGCCAGAATCTCACCGCTATCGGCATCCATCAGAATCCATGACTTGGCGGCCAACTGGGGAGGCGCCGGGATGATGGTTTGCGGCTGCGGCACTTCCTGGGCACCGGCAGAGGGAACGACAACCAATGCCGCGGCTAATACGCATAGCCGAGCGGAAGAAAACAGGGTACTCAACACATTCATGGTGACAGTCTCATTAACTTGAAAAGGACGCGACCCGCGGTACGCGTCGGTACAAAAAAGGTGCGCAATTATCGCACGATAAACACATCGGTAAAGCCCGCATCGTGTAACGCTTTGCGAGCGGCAGTCTCCTGATCAGCAGCGACCGGACCCACCTGTACACGATACACGTCGTCGCGCTCCTGTACCCTTACCTCATGCGCTAATTCTTCGTTCAAACGTGATTGCAACTGCTGGGCGGTCTGGGCATTACCAAGGGCGGCTATTTGCAGATAAACCGTTGCCTCGTCGCTCTGCTGAGGCGCTTGCGCCTCGCTGTCGCGGGATGGCGATGCCTGGGGGGCAGCCGGCTCCGGGCGCGACGCTACCTGTGGCGCGGAAGCCCCTCCGGACTGCTGCGCCCGCCATTGGGAAGGGTCGATCGCCTCAACCTTCACCGAGCCGGTACCTTCATCCAGGATATCCAGCCGCGCGGCTGCCGCATAGGACAGATCAATTTCACGGTCGCTATGGAAAGGCCCGCGGTCATTGACCCTGACGATCACCGACTGGCCATTGCGCTCGTTGGTCACCCGCGCGTAAGTGGGAAGCGGCAGTGAGCGATGCGCCGCCGACATCTTGTACATGTCATAGATTTCACCGTTCGAGGTGGCATAGCCGTGGAATTTTTCACCGTACCAGGAGGCCAGCCCCTTTTTGCTATAGCCGCTGGCATCATCAAGCACGTTGTAGGTTTTACCCCAAACCTCATAGGTCGACCGGTTGCCCGCCTGCGAACGCGGTTCATCGCGGGGCTCGGCATCCGGCACGTCAGAGACATCCGGTGGTTCAAGCGGGTAAGCATCGCCACTCATCGCATACCGCCCCCCAGCCGTATCTCGATCATTACCCTTCTTCGTCTCCGTCGTGCCTGCGGAACGCTCGCCGCTCGACTGGCCTGCCCCGCTCGGCTGCTGGCTCGCACAGCCGCTGACCAGTGCCAGCACCAAGGCGGCGCCGCCAAGGCGCTTATAGACGCTAGCGTAATGCTTCATAAGTCGCTCTCACCCTGTGCCTGTCGTGTCGCATCCCCTATCGCCTCGGCCAGTTCGGTTACCGCCATGGCATAAAGATGGCTGTGATTGTAGCGAGTAATCACGTAAAAATTATGCACGCCAAGCCGATAGGAAAGCTTATCGTCGTCCTGGGCAAGCACCAGCGGCGATACCTCGGTGCCCTCCTCCAGCGACACACCAGGCGTGATGCCCGCCTTTTCAAGCGTTTTCACCGAGGTGCTGGGGGGCGTAATTTGGTTCACCGCAAGATCTGCAGGCGCTGACTCCGGCCCTTCCGCAGGGTAGTAAATAGCGCCGTCTTCCTGCCAGCCGTGCTCCGCGAAATAGTTGGCCACGCTGCCGATCGCGTCGACCGGGTTGTTCCACAGATCGCGCAAACCGTCGTCGTCAAAGTCTACGGCATAGGCCTGATAGCTTGTCGGAATGAACTGCGGGTAGCCCATTGCCCCGGCATAGGAGCCCGACAGCGTGGTTGGATCGACCTGCTGCTCATGGGCGATCTGAAGGAAGGCGGCGAGTTCGCGGGTAAAAAAATCGCCTCGCGTCGGGTGCTCAAACGCTAGCGTCGCCAATGAATCCAGCACCGGATGGCTGCCACGATAGCGCCCGTAATAGGTTTCGACCCCGATGATGGCGGTAATGATGTCACGCGGGACGCCATACACCGTTTCAGCCTCAGCCAGCGCATCGCCATGGGCCTGCTGGAACGCCACACCTTCTTCAATGCGCTGGTCAGTAATGAAAATATCCCGATACTCATGCCACGCGAGGTGCCGCTCGGCTGCCCCTGCCATGGCATCCAGCACCGACTGACGCAGTTTGGCCTGGCGTAGCTGGTGGCTTGCCCACTCCGCGGGCACCCCCTCGGATTCAAGTCCTGCCACCAGGCGCTTCGCCCCCGCGTGCTCAGCAGGATTGAAATCGCCGGTTGCCTCCTCCGCCATTAGGGGGAGCGATACGCTGCCGATCATGACGCCTAGCATGCCGACACCTGCCATCCTCTTGGCCCTACTCATTCACTCACTGCTCCTGTGGAATGCACGCTGTTCAGCATGCGTCATCGCTAACGTGGAAGTAACCGACGATGCGCATGTATCGACATGAGAATACCGAAACCCAGCAGCAAGGTCACGCTCGAGGTACCCCCGTAGCTGACCAGCGGCAAGGGCACCCCCACCACGGGCAATATACCGCTCACCATGCCGACATTGACGAATACATAGATAAAGAACGTCAGGATAATACTGCCGGCGACCAGACGGCCGAAGGTGTTCTGCGATTCGCTGGCCAACCAGAGCCCACGCCCGACAATCAGCAGATAAAGAAAAATAACCGCCACCATGCCGATCAGTCCCAGCTCCTCGCCCAGCACCGCGACGATAAAATCGGTATGCGGCTCAGGTAAAAACTCCAGCTGAGACTGGGTGCCCTGCAGCCAGCCCTTGCCGAACACGCCGCCGCTGCCAATCGCCGTGGTCGACTGGATGATATTCCAGCCTGACCCTAGCGGGTCGGTGTCAGGATTGAGAAAGGTCAGCACGCGCTGACGCTGGTAGTTGTGCAGATTCATCCACAGCAGCGGAAAGCCTGCCGCCAGCAGGGCACAAACCAGGCCAATCAGACGCCAGGACAAACCAGCCAGCAGCACGACGATAATCGCTGCACTGGCCACCAATAACGAGGTCCCCAGATCCGGCTGGGCGGCTATAAGCGCCACGGGCAGGCCAATAATCACCGCGCACACCACGATATCCTTCAGCTTGGGTGGCAACTCGCAGCGGTAAAGGTAAGCGGCCACCATGATCGGAACCGCCAGTTTCATCATCTCCGATGGCTGAAAGCGTATCACCCCCGGAATTTCCAGCCAGCGCTGGGCGCCCATGCCAATATCACCCACCAGTTCCACCGCTACCAGCATCAACACGCCAATGCCGTAAGCCACGGGCGCCCAACGCAAAAAGAAAATCGGCGAAAACTGCGCCACAACCAGCATGGCGAGCAAAGCGACACCAAAGCGAATGGCCTGGGCGATGACGACGTTCATGCTCTGACCGGAGGCGCTGTAGATCACCAGCAGGCCTCCACCCATCAGCACCAACAACAAGCCGAGAAGCCAGGGGTCCAGGTGAATACGCTCCCAGATGCTGCGCCGTTTGGGGATACCGCCGCTCGGACGCACCGGTCGACCGCGCATTGAACGGGTTAAGGCCTGCCATGGCATGTTCAGTTGCCCTCCACGTTGCTGGTATCGGTTTCCAGGGTCTCGCGTACTTCGTCGACTTCCGGGGCCTCGTCGTCGAGCAGCCATTCATCGGTCATGGCCCTGGCCAGATGCGCCGCATGGGTACTGCCACCCCCAGCGTTTTCGACGATCACCGCCACGGCAATCTGCGGATCTTCGATGGGCGCAAAGGCAATAAACAGCGCGTGGTCACGCAAGCGCTCTTCCAGTTCATCGGCTTCGTAGCGTTGGTCCTGGCCGAGCGAGAACACCTGTGCGGTGCCCGACTTGCCGCCCATGCGATACTCGAGCCCCTGACCCGTCCGTCGCGCGGTGCCCTCGCTGCCGCTCACTACTTTTTCCATACCGCTGAAGACGCTGTCCCACCAGTCATCCTGAGCTAGATTGATATCCTCCGGCGTATCCGGGAGTTCCTTTTCAAGCGGCGTATCGCCAATCTGGCGAGCCATGCGAGGCTTGACCCAATCCCCGCGATTGGCAAGCGTCGCGGTGGCACTGGCCAGCTGAAGTGGGGTGATCTGCCAGTACCCCTGACCGATCCCCACGGAGAGCGTCTCCCCCGGATACCAGGACTGATTGAAGCGCTCGCGCTTCCACTCGCGTGAGGGCATCAACCCTGAGCTTTCGCTCTGCACATCGTGGGCGACACGTCGGCCGAAGCCGAAGTTGCTCATCTGCTCGTGGAGGCTGTCGATGCCCATTTCGTGGGCAAGCGAGTAATAATAGGTGTTGTTGGACACCGCCAGCGAGCGCTCAAGATCTACCCTGCCGTGCCCCCAGCGAAGCCAGTTGCGGTAACGGCGTGAATCATTGGGCAACTGGTAATAGCCTGGATCGTTAATGGTGGTGTCCGGCGTGATCGCGCCATCGGCGAGGCCACCCAGGGCAAGAAACGGTTTGATGGTCGAGCCGGGAGGGTAGTGTCCGCGAATAGCACGGTTGAACAACGGCAGGTCGAGGTTTTCCTGGAGCGCCTGGTACGAGGCTCTGTCGATGCCGGTGACAAACTGGTTGCTGTCGAACCCAGGCGTGGACACCATGGCCAGAATCTCACCGCTGCCTGGCTCAATGGCGACAATCGAGCCGCGACGACCGTCCATCAGCTCGTAGGCCAGCATCTGCAGCGACTTATCCAGCGTCAGCGTCAAATCCTTGCCCGGAACCGGGTCAGTGCGACCCAGTTCGCGCAGCACGCGCCCCCGGGCGTTGGTTTCCACCTTACGCAGGCCCGCCTGGCCGTGCAGTTCATCTTCGTAGAACCGCTCGATGCCGGTTTTGCCGATAAAGTGCGTACCGGCGTAGCGGGTAGCATCCAGGTTTTCAACCTCTTCGGCATTGATGCGCCCAACAAAGCCAAGGGCATGAGCCATGACCTCGGCATCCGGATAATAACGCAGCAGCTGCGCTTCTACCTCGACGCCGGGGAGCTGATGGCGGTTAATTGCCATCTGGGCAATCTGCTCTTCGCTGAGGTCACTTGCCAGTAGGACCGGCTGAAAGGGACGCTGCCATTGCTGGGAGCGCTCATAGAAGGTGCTGGTTTCTTCGTCGTTTAGGTCGAGTAGATCGACGAGTAACTCAAGCGTTTCGTCGACGTTCTCGGCGCGCTCGCGCACCAGAGTCAGGTTATAGGTCGGCCGGTTTTCGGCAAGCAGCACGCCGTTCCGGTCGTATATCAGCCCCCGGTTTGGCGGCAGGGGCTCGACACGCACGCGGTTCTTTTCGGAACGCGTGCTGTAAACATCGTGCTGAACCACCTGCAAATAAGCCAGGCGCCCCACCAGCAGGCTCGTCAAGGCCACTACGACCACCATGGCCAATAGCGCTCGCGCACGAAAAATCCGCAGTTCTTGCTCGGTGTTCTTAAGCTTGTCGGAGCGCTGTGGCATAGCGGTGACTAACTCTCATTCAATCGGTGACGAGCACCCAGTAGCATCCGGTTGCTGGAACAATTAGCGATGGTAGGGATGACCGACCAGCAGCGTCCAGGCACGATAAAGCTGCTCGGCGAGCATGATACGAACCAGCGGGTGAGGCAAGGTAAGCGGCGATAGCGACCAGCGTTGCTGCGCCATTGCCGACAGGCCGGGCTCGAGTCCGTCGGGGCCGCCGACCAGCAGCACGACATCCTGGCCCTGCAGGCGCCAATCATCGGCTTGCCTGGCGAGCTGCTCGGTGGTCCAGGCATGACCATTCACTTCCAGCGCGACCACATGCTCGTTGCCGCGCAGCTTGCTGCGAATGCGGTCTGCTTCCTGCTCCCGCGCCCTGGCAATATCCGCATTCTTGCCCCGCTGACCAAGCGCTATCTCTTCGATATCCAGGCTAAAGTCCTTGGGCAGACGCTTGCGGTAGGTTTCGACGCCCTCTTCTACCCAGGCGGGCATTTTACTGCCCACCGCCAAAAGGCGGATTTTCATGACATGCTGGCCTGCTCGTCAGTGACGGAAAGCTCGCGCAGACCGGTGTCGCTGGGCAGGTCGGCCCATAGACGCTCAAGGTCATAAAGGGCACGGGCTTCAGGCAGCATGATATGGACGATCACGTCGCTCAGATCGACAAGCACCCAGTCGGCGTTGTCACCGCCTTCGACGCCACGTGGCGAAAGACCGGCGGCCTTGGCTCTTTCGACCACGTTCTGGGCCAGGGCCGCCACGTGGCGAGTTGATGTGCCGCTCGCAATTAACATGATGTCGGCAACGTCGGTCAGTTCGGCGACGTCTAACTGAGCGATATCGCGGGCTTTCAATTCTTCCAGCGCATCAAGCGCTACGCTCTTTAATGTATCGATGTGCATATCTCCTAACGAAAACCCCGTGTAATGCGCTTTTGAAGCGGGCCATTGTAACGACTAATAGGCGGACTGCCAGCGCTGATACAGTCCTTCCCGTAAAATGGCGTTTTCAACCGCCTCGGGTACCAGATAGCGGATGCTCTTACCCTCGCCAAGCCACTGGCGGATATGGGTTGCTGAAATGGCCATCGCTGAGGGTAGCGTTACATGCAACAGACGCCCATGAGGTTCGGCCATTAACCGGGACACGCTATCGACTTCGCGTTCGCCCAGCAGTTCCAAAAGTGACGATGACGGTGCCTTTTCATGGCCGGGACGGGCAATCACCACCAGGTGGGCAAAATCAAACAGCTGCTCCGGCGCATGCCATTGATCAAGCCGCAAGAACGCATCCCAGCCGATCGCCATGACCAGCCGCGCCTGCTCGCCGTATTCGTCGCGCAGCGAACGCAGCGTGTCGACGCTGAAGGAAGGCCCTTCACGCTCCAGCTCGCGGGCATCGGCCTTGAGGCCTGGCGTATCGGCGATCGCCGCTTCCAGCAGCGCCAGGCGCTGGCGAGGCGATACCTGAGGCGTGTCACGCAGCGGCGGCTGAGGGGCCGGAATCATATGCACGGTGTCCAGCCCCAGCGCATCGCGCAGCTCGACCGCGCTGCGCAGATGGCCGTTATGGACGGGATCAAAGGTACCGCCGAGCATGGCAATGCGAGTTGGTCGGATCATTCACGCACCTGACCGTCACCCATGACCACATATTTCTGGGTGGTCAAGCCTTCCAGGCCCACCGGCCCCCGGGCGTGCAGCTTATCCGTGGAGATACCGATTTCCGCACCCAGACCGTATTCAAAGCCATCCGCAAAGCGGGTCGAGGCATTGACGACCACGGAGCTTGAATCCACCTCCGCCATGAACCGGCGGGCCAGCGAATAATCTTCGGTCACAATCGCATCGGTATGGTGCGAGCCGTAGCGCTCGATGTGCTCTATGGCTTCGTCGATATCGTTGACGACCTTGATTGCGAGTATCGGCGCGAGATATTCGGCGCCCCAGTCCTCTTCGCTGGCCGGTAGCGCCTGGGGCAGCAGCGCCTGGGTTTGCGCGCAGCCGCGAAGCTCGACGTCGTGCTCGGCGTAGCGGCGGGCCAGTTCCGGCAGCAGCAGGTCGGCAATCGCCGCATCGACCAGCAGCGTTTCCATGGTGTTGCAGGTGCCGTAGCGATGCGTCTTGGCGTTGACGGCAATCGCCAGCGCCTTGGCTGGGTCCGCCAGGCTATGCACATAGACATGGCAAACGCCGTCCAGATGCTTGATGACCGGCACCTTGGCCTCGCGGGAAATGCGCTCGATCAGCGACTTGCCACCGCGTGGAATGATCACGTCGATATACTCGGGCATGGTGATCATCTCACCGACTGCCGCACGGTCACTGGTCGCGACTACCTGCACGCTACCCGAGGGCAGGCCCGTGTCCATCAGCCCCGCATGAATGCAGTCGCTGATCGCCGCATTGGAGTCTCGCGCTTCGGACCCACCCCTTAAGACACACGCATTACCCGCCTTGAGGCAAAGACTGGCGGCCTCCATGGTCACATTGGGACGCGACTCGTAGATAATCCCGATAACCCCCAGAGGAACACGCATTTTGCCCACTTGAATACCGCTTGGGCGATAGCGCATGTCGCTGATTTCGCCCACCGGATCCGGTAGCGCCGCCACTTGCTCAAGCCCTTCGATCATGGCGTCGATGCGCGCATCGCTCAAGGCCAGACGGTCGAGAAGCGCGGCGTCCAGGCCGTTTTCCTGGCCTCTTGCCAGGTCGCGGGCGTTGGCCGCCAGCAGATCCGGGCGGGCGACGTCCAGGTGCTTCGCCATGGCCAGCAGGGCGCGATTTTTCTGGCCTGAATCGGCGCGGCGCAATTGGCTCGCCGCCTGGCGTGCGGCTTTACCCAACGCTTGCATATAGGCCGCGACATCGCCAGCCTGCAGGGACAGCTTTGCATCGTTGTCTAACGATGTTGAAACGCTCATGCGATCTCCAGGGGTTGCTCGGTGGTCATCCGTCTATCAGTGTGACAATTGGCTTGCCGGCGGGGGCAGTATACTAAGCCATTTTAGCGCTATACTAGGGGCCTATTTAACACTTCTGGCCACGCAAATGATGATCATTTTACGCCTATTGTGCTCACCATTCACGCGTCTCTCATAGGGTTGATAGTAAGCCACCATGCAAAATAAATACAAAATACGTCTGCTGAGGGCGAACTTGCTGGCGGCTGCCGTGGCGCTTGCTTTATGGACCCCCGCAGCCCCCCCGTCAGCGGCGCTGGTGCTATGGCTTTCAGTGGGCTGGCTGTTCATTACCGCCCTACTGCTCGACTTCAGCCATCGCTACTCGCGCGGCCGGCCGTGGCAGTTGCTGCCTGGCGCGCTGCTGCTGGGACTGATTGCCGCCGCCCCGGAACGTCATGGCCTGTTGATCTGGGCGTGGGCCGCCCTGTTCATGCTGCCGCAAATGAGCTGGGTAGCCGCTTTCAACATCAGCGCCGGACTGCTCAGCGCCGTGTTGATTGCGCCGCAGCTGTCGACACCTGCCTGGCTGCTGATGGTCATCTCGCTGGCGATTCTTTGCGTTCTGGCACTGGCCCGCGCCCAGCAGCTCATCGATATGAACGGCGCGATTCGCCAGCGACTTCGCCTGATACCCGGCTTGAACCTTTGGGCCGGCGAACAGCTGATACGCGATATACAGCGCGAACAGACTCGCTGCGCCCGCGAAGGGATTTATGGCGAGCTGCTGGTCCTGCACATGAAGCGCCACCAACTGTGGCCCACGGCCAAGAAACTCTGCGAGCTGACCCACGACTTCGAGAACGTCTACCGACTTGACGGCACCACACTCGCCACCTTGGTACTGTCGCGCTCGGCGCTTGAGGCCCAGGAGCGCTATCGGCTGATGATCAACGCCCTGCCCGAGAACATCAGCATCGACCCTATCGAATTGATGGACGTGACGCCCCATGCCTCGACCCTCGTATCACTCAGCCAGCGGCAAGTGAGCGCGCTTCGGGGGCAGCCATGACGCCACGCCACTTCCCCAGGCAGTTGATGACGCTTGCCTACCTGGCGAGCATCGTCTTGATGAGCAGCTACGCCATCTGGCTGTACGCCATGGGTGAATATCGCGACCTGGTGGTACCTAGCTTCATGAGTTTGCTGCTGCTGACGGCGTACCTGCTCCACCTGGGCCAGGACATCCGGGCTCACCTGCCCCGGCTGGTGCTTCTGGCATGCACCTACGCCAGCGTGATTGCCGCACTTTATTACCAACCACAGACACCGCTGCTCTGGGTAGGCCTGCCGATGACCGCCGCTTTCCTGCTGCTTCCGCTGGCGTCGGCCGTGGTGTTGCACCTTGTGCTGATTCCGCTGTGGTGGCTGCTGCCGACACTTGGCCAGGCGTCGCCGACGGTGATGATGGGCTATGTCGCCCTGATACTGCTGCTGGCGCTTCCGCGCTGGGAACATGCCCGACGCCGGGCGCTTTTACGCGCCACTGACCCCAACGACAGCGAGTGCGACGCCTACCACATCGATACGCTGAAGGAACGCCTGCACAGTGAGTACCAGCGCGCCGACATGCTAAACCAGCGTTTGGCCGTCCTGGTGATTCATCTCCCCCAGCGTGACATGGCAGAAGAACAGTTCGGTCCGCGTGCCGCCCAGGCCCTGCTGAAAGCCCTGTGTACCGAGGTCTACAGCTGCTGCCGCGACCACGACCTGCTGGGGCGCGCCGAAAGCGCCACCTTCTGGCTGGTGCTGCCCGACACCAGTGAAAGCGGCGCACTGTTGGTCCGTGATCGCCTTCAACGCGCCCTGGCTCGACGGGTGCTGGTTGAAACCGGCCAGCTCGAAGCGCGCATTGCGGCCTGCCTGCCCTGCCCCAAAGAAAGTTTCGAGCACTATCTGCAGCGCCTTGAAAACCGGGGCAGCGCCCAGGCGGGTCACTAACCAAGCGCCAACCAGATGCCAACGCCGATCATCAAGGTCCCCGCGATACGGTTCAAAAGCCGCACGTTGCCGCTTTTACCCAGCACCTGACGCAGTGTTTTACCGCCGGTGGCGTAAACCAGCATGCTGGCAAACTCGATGGTCAGGATAACCCCGATCAGCACCGCAAGCTGTTGGCCGAGTGGACGACTACTATCCAGAAAAGGCGGCAGCAAGACCATGAAAAACGCCCAGCCTTTGGGATTGGCAACGGCCGTAACGAACCCCTGAATGGCCAGCTGCCAGCGCCCCGCCGGTGGCCCGGCATCGAGCTCGCTGGGTATGGCCATGCGCCCACGCGAGCGCCACATCATGATACCCAGGTAGGCCAGGTAAGCACCGCCCAGCCACTTGAACGCCATAAACAGTCCCGGCTGGCGAAGCATCAGAGCGGCCACCCCGGCGCCGGCCGCCGCGGCCACCAGACCTACCCCGATCAATTCGCCGATCATCATCCACAGCGTGCGCTTGACCCCCTGGGTCATGCCCAGCACCATCGCCAGCGTCATACACATCCCCGGCGTTAACGAGACCAGCAAAAACGTCGGCACGAAAACCGAGAGCGTGGCCCATGACATCATTGGCTATCCATCCTTGGTGGTTGTAGCAGGCGCTTGATCCTCCCCCCAGCGGGGCATCAGTTGGTGGTCAATCCCCAACTGATTGAGTATCCGCGCGACGATAAAATCAATCAGATCATTGATGCTTTGCGGGCGGTGATAGAACCCAGGCGCGGCGGGCAGGATGACCACGCCCAGCCGGCTCAGGGTTAACATATGTTCCAGGTGAATCGGCGAAAACGGGCTTTCGCGGGGCACCATGACCAAGGTGCGACGCTCCTTGATGGCCACGTCGGCCGCGCGCTCGATCAGGTTGTTGCTGGCACCCGTCGCCACCGCCGAGAGCGACCCCGTGGAGCACGGGCAGATCACCATGGCGGACGCCGCCCCTGACCCCGAGGCGACCGGGGCCATCCAGTCCTCGCGCCCGAAGCAGCGTATCTGCCCAGGCGCAGCACCGGTTCGCTCGCCCAACGCCTCCGCAAGCCGCTCGGGCTGAGCCGGTAGTCTGACCTCGGTTTCGGTGGCGATCACCATGTGCGCCGCCTTGGAAATCATTACCCACACCTCGTGCTCGGCCGCCACCAGCACCTCGATCAGCCTGAGGCCGTACTGTGCACCCGAAGCACCGGTCAGCGCCACGGTGACGGGCGGCCTGAAGGGCGTGCCTTTCGCGTTAGTCATCAGCCTTCCTCCCTGGCGGCCAAGGCGCTTAGCAGGCGCTCATGCACGCCCTCAAAGCTGCCGTTCGACATCACCACGATACGGTCTTGCGGTGATGCTTGCATGACCACCGCCTCGACCAGTCGGTTAATATCGTCAAACAGGGTTGCGTGCGCCTGGGCGTCGACCAGCGTTTCCATGGACCAATCCACAGAGGGCGGCTGAAACCAGAACACCGCATCGGCCTCGGCCACGCTTTCCGTCAGGCGTTCGTGCATGGTGCCGAGCCGCATGGTATTGGACCGCGGCTCGATGACCGCCAGCAGTCGCCCCCTGGGGGTCGCAGCCCGCAGGCCCTGAAGGGTCGCGGCAATGGCCGTGGGGTGATGGGCAAAATCATCGATCACCTGGACCCCGTTGACCTCGCCGCGGACTTCCTGACGGCGGCGCGGCGTCTCGAAGCGCGCCAAGGCAGCACAGCCACGCGCCATATCAACGCCGCAGTGCCAGGCCGCGGCCAGGGCAGCCAGCGCATTACGGGCGTTGTACTCGCCGGTCAACGCCCACTCGACCACGCCGTCCTCTTCACGGTTGCTTTCCGGGTCGCGATAAATCACTTGAAAGCGGCTGGCATCCGGACGTTCGAGGCGCAGCTGCCAGGCGCTTTCGGGGTGGTCGCCCAGGTAATCCACCGGGGTCCACGCCCCTTGGGCCAGTACGCGTTCCAGTGCGGGCTGGCCATCGGCCACCAGCAAACGCCCCTGGCTTGGCACGGTACGCACCAGATGATGGAATTGACGCTCAATGGCCGCCAGGTCGGGGAAAATATCCGCGTGGTCATACTCCAGGTTGTTGAGTACGGCGATATGCGGGCGATAGTGAACGAACTTGGAGCGCTTATCGAAAAACGCCGTATCGTACTCGTCGGCTTCCACCACGAAAGGCGCGTCAGCCGCCCCCAGCCGGGCCGAGACATTGAAGTTGCGCGGCACACCGCCAATCAGGAACCCTGGCGATAGCCCTGCGCTTTCCAGCAGCCAGGCCAGCAGGCTCGCGGTGGTGGTTTTGCCATGGGTGCCGGCCACAGCGATCACCCGCCGCCCCGGCAGCACGTGCTCGGCTAGCCACTGCGCGCCGGAAGTATAGGCAATACCGCTGTTCAGCAGCGCCTCCACCTCATCGTTGCCGCGGGATAGCGCATTACCCACCACCACCAGATCGGGAGCCGGCTGAAGATGGCTGGCGCGATACCCCTCCATCAGACGGATGCCCGCTTCTTCAAGCTGGGTGCTCATGGGCGGGTAGACGTTGGCGTCAGAACCGCTCACCTGGTGCCCCAGCTCGCGGGCCAGCAGCGCCAGGCTGCCCATAAAAGTGCCGCAAATTCCGATAATATGCAGGTGCATCGCTACGCCTCTCAACATGCCTCAAAACAGCCCGCAAGCCTAGCACGCCACGCCTTTTCGCTCACCTGTCTTGATACATGGACGATTCACTCATGCACGACGCGTATGCACTAACCGACTGACTGGGTCGCGTCATGTGACCCGTTAACGCACCCAAGGAACGATCCTCAAGTGACAACGTCTGTTAGATATTGCACGATGCCCGCTCAGCTTAGACGCTGACTTTTTCCACCGTCTTACCCTGCCGGTAAGCATCGACACGACGAGGGTTACCTTGATGCGCATACTGATTCGCTACTTTTTCCGCGGCCTCCGCGTGATATTGGCCCCCATCATGATGGTGTCGGAAAAGCTCTCTACGCCCCAGTCGGTCACGCGCACCCCCGAAGAGCAGGCCCAAGTCGACGAAGCCTGCAAAGACCTGGCGCTCTATCAGTTCCGCACGTGCCCGTTCTGCATCAAGGTGCGCAAGGAAATGGCCCGACTGGGGCTTTCCATCGAGAAACGCGACGCCCAGCTTGACCCCGAGCATAAAAAAGCGCTGCTGGAGGGCGGCGGCCGCGTCAAGGTGCCCTGCCTGAAGATCCGCCACGCGGACGGCCGCGAAGAATGGATGTATGAATCCGATACCATCAACGCCTGGCTTCACCAGCGGTTCGGTTGATCCTCTGCGCTTTCCCTACCGCTCCTACCCGTTCCTTCTTTAGTCGTATTTCTCCTCCCAGCGCTACCTGAATGGCCGACCTCATTCAGCAGATGAATGAGGTCAGTCATTATTTCGATTGTGGGATGCTATCGCCACTCTCTATGTTAGTAGTGCGGCTTTCGAGCTGACCGTGTCTGTTTTGTTGCCGCCATGCGCCGCTTGAATCATTGACGGTGCGTGGCCGAGCAGCAAAGCGAACAAAGAATAATCCTTCTTGGGAACGACGATTAGGAATAATGATGACGTTCAAAAAAACGCTACTAGCTTCCGTGATTGGCGCCGCACTCACCGGCACCGCCCTCCTTCCCGCCACTGCAAGCGCTGAAACCCTGCGTATCGGTTACTCTGCCGACCCCGAAACACTCGACATTCACGAGCAGCTTTCCGGCGGCATGCTGCGCTTTTCGCACTTGGCTTTTGATCCGCTGGTGCGCTGGACCAAGGACTTTGAATTCGAGCCTCGTCTGGCCACCGAGTGGGAACAGGTCGACGACACCACCATGCGCATGACCTTGCGCGAAGGGGTCAAATTTCATTCGGGTAACGACTTCACCGCAGAAGACGTGGTGTGGACGATCGAACGTCTGAAAGAAAGCCCCGATTACCGTGGTATTTTCGAACCGGTAGAAAGCGCCGAAGCGGTAGACGACTACACCGTTGAGATCAAAACCAGCGAGCCCTACCCGCTGCTGCTCAACATCGCCACCTATATCTTCCCGATGGACCGCGAGTTCTACAGCGGCGAAACCGAAGACGGCAAAGATAAAGGCGAAATTGAGAAATCCGGTAATTCCTACGCCTCGCGCAACGCATCAGGCACCGGCCCCTTTACCATTACCGACCGCCGTCAAGGTGTGCGGGTAGAGTTCGAGCGCTTTGACGACTACTGGGACACCGAAACCGAAGGTAACGTGTCACGCATCGAGCTGACGCCGATTTCCGAAAACGCCTCGCGCGTAGCCGCACTGCTTTCCGGCGGTGTCGACTTCATCGATGCCGTGCCGCCCAATGACCTCGAGCGCGTCCGCGAAGCGGAAGACGTCAACCTGGTCGAAATCGAAGGCACCCGCATCATTGGCTTCCAGATGAACGAAGAGCGCGTTGAAGCCTTCCAGGACCCGCGTGTACGCCAGGCCGTTGATCTGGCGGTTAACCAGGAAGGCATCGCCGACCGTCTGATGCGCGGCTTCGCCACGCCGGCGGGTCAGTTCTCACCGGAAGGTTACTCCGGCCATAACCCGGATCTCACGCCGCGTCACGACCTGGAGCGCGCCAAGGAGCTGATGGCCGAAGCGGGCTACGAAGAGGGCTTCGAGATCGACATGATCGCGCCCAACAATCGCTACGTTAACGATGCCCAGATCGCCCAGGCGGTTTCCAACATGCTGGCGCGTATCAACATTGACGTCGATTTGCGCACCATGCCGCTGGCCCAGTACTGGCCCGAGTACGACGAGCGCGAGTCCGACATGGCGATGATCGGCTGGCATGCGGATACCGAAGACACCGCCAACCTGTTCCAGTACCTCACGTTCTGCATTGATGAGGAAACCGGTGCCGGTCAGTACAACTACGGTAACTACTGCAACGAGGAAATCGATGAGCTGGTAACCGAGGCTGACAGCGAAACCGACCTCGAAAAGCGCAAGGAAATGCTGCGTGAAGCAGAAGCCATGCTCTACGAAGACGTCGGCTTCATTACTCTTCACTGGCAGAACCTGGCCTATGCCGCTGCGGAAGGCGTCGAGATTGAGCCTGTGGTCAATGCCATCGACTTCCCTTACCTTGGCGATCTCGTCATCGATCGTTAATTCCCCCACTACCGATTAGGTAACGCTGCAGGGATGCTTCGCTCTCCAAGTAATTTGGAGGGCGAAGCTATTTTGCGTCGTCTGCCTGGCGGTGATGCTGTTGAACCTGAAAGACAAATAGGTGGCGTACGCCATGATTGCTTTTTTAATTAAGCGGCTAATGCACGCCGTGCTGGTGATGTTCGTCATCAGCGTGCTGGCCTTCGCCATACAGGACAACCTGGGCGACCCCATCCAGCAAATGGTGGGGCAGTCCGTGCCGGAAAGCGAACGCGAGGAGCTGCGGGAACGCTTCGGCCTCAATGACCCCTTCCTGGTTCAGTACACGCGCTTTGCCAAGAATGCGATCCAGGGCGATTTCGGCTACTCCTACTTCTATCGCGAGCCGGCGCTGGATGTCATTGCTCGTCATCTACCCGCCACCCTCGAGCTGGTATTCGCCTCGACGCTAATTATTGTGCTGTTTTCGGTACCGATTGGGGTATATAGCGCCATCAAGCCCCGATCACTTATTTCACGCTTTTTCATGGGTATTTCGATTGTCGGCATTTCGATCCCGGTATTTCTCACCGCGATCGTGCTCATTCAGATCTTCGCCATTGGCATCACCGTGTCGATATTCCCCGAAACGACCGGCTGGGGCGCCTGGCTGAACGCCACGCTTTCCACCCAAGGTTCGATGCCCTCCTTTGGCCGCGGCAATGACCTGGTCAACGTGGTCGGCGATTGGGATACCAACCTGGCCAGTTGGGGCGGCGTTCAGCACCTGGTACTACCCGCCATTTCGCTGGCTTCGATCATGCTACCGCTGTTTATACGCCTGATCCGCGCCGAAATGATGGAGGTGCTGCAGTCTGATTACGTCAAGTACGCCCGGGCCAAGGGTATTTCCATGCGCCGGGTCTATTTTGTCCACGCGCTCAAGAACACCATGCTCCCGGTCATCACCGTAGGCGGCGTACAGATCGGCACCATGGTGGCTTACACCATTCTGACCGAAACGGTCTTTCAATGGCCGGGCATGGGCCTGATGTTCCTCGATGCGATCAACCGCGCCGATATTCCGTTGATTATCGCCTACCTGATGATTGTCGGGATCATTTTCGTGGTCACCAATACCATCGTCGATTTGATCTACGGCCTGGTGAACCCCACTGTCAAACTAACCGGGAAGCCCGCATGACGACGACAACGCACTCTGCCCCCAGCCGCTGGCAGCGCTTCCGTGATTCTTATCTGTGGTATAGCTTCAAGCGCGACTACACCGCACAGCTTTGCCTGGCCGTGTTTGTCTGCCTGGTATTTGCTGCCTTTTCGGCACCGCTGCTGGCGCCCACGGACCCGTACGATTTGGGCCAGATTGATATTCTCGCCTCCGAACTGCCGCCCTTCTGGATTGACGGTGCCGACGAGCAATACACACTGGGCACCGACGCTCAGGGCCGCGACCTGCTCTCGGTCATTCTCTACGGCACGCGGGTGTCGCTGCTGATCGGCTTTGGCGCCGTGATTCTGCAGGCCCTGCTCGGCGTGACCTTTGGCCTGATGGCCGGTTACCTGGGCGGTCGCGTCGATGCCTTCCTGATGCGCATGGCCGATATCCAGCTGTCGTTCTCGACGCTGATGGTCGCCATTGTGGTGGGCGCCGTGGTCAAGGCCACGCTTGGCAGCTCGTTTTACAGCAGCTACGCGGTGCTGATGCTGGTGCTGATTATCGGCCTCGCCGAGTGGCCCCAGTACGCCCGTACCGTGCGCGCCTCGGTGCTCGCCGAGAAGAACAAGGAATACGTCGACGCCGCCCGCGTCATGGGACTCAGAAGCAAGCGCATCATGTTCCGCCATGTGCTACCCAACACCCTGTCGCCGATCTTCGTCATCTCGACGGTGCAGATTGCCAACGCGATCATTTCGGAAGCCGCCCTGTCGTTTCTCGGTCTGGGCATGCCCGAAACTCACCCGTCGCTTGGGTCACTGATCAAGTCCGGGTTTGACTATATCCAGTCCGGTTCGTGGTGGATCACGATGATTCCCGGGGCGGTGCTGGTGGTCCTGGTACTGTCCATCAACCTGCTGGGCGACTGGCTCCGTGACGTTATGAACCCGCGACTTTACAAAGGCTGAGGACACCATGGCACTACTGGAAGTGACAAATCTGGACGTGCGCTTCGGCCTGCGCCAGGGCGAAGTACGCGCACTGCGCGACGTCAATTTCACCCTTGAGCGCGGCGAACGCTTAGGCATTGTCGGCGAATCTGGCGCCGGTAAATCCGTGGCCGCGTTTTCGCTGCTCAACCTGATTGCCAAGCCCGGCTTTATCGCTGGGGGCAGCATCAGCTTCGAGGGGAAAACGCTCAACACCATGTCCGAGCGTGGCCTGCGCAAAGTACGCGGCAACCGCATCTCGATGATTTTCCAGGACCCGATGATGACGCTGAATCCGGTGCTCTCCATCGGTGAACAGATGGTCGAGTGCCTGAAAGCCCACCGGCGTATTTCCGGCAAGGAGGCGCGCGCCATTTGCCTGGATAAGCTGCGCCAGGTGCAAATCCCCTCGCCCGAAACGCGCCTTGATCAGTACCCCCACGAACTCTCCGGCGGCATGCGCCAGCGGGTCATCATCGCCATTGCGCTACTGCTTGATCCGGACATCATCATCGCCGACGAGCCCACCACGGCGCTCGACGTCACCATTCAGGCCGAGATCATGGCGCTGTTGCTCGAGCTCTGCGAGCAGCACAACGTCGGCTTGATTCTGATCACCCACGACCTGGGCGTAGTCAGCCAGGTGACCCAGCGCATGCTCGTGATGTACGCCGGTCGCGTGATCGAACAGGGGCCCACGCGGGAGATCATCAACGACCCCCAGCACCCCTATACCCAAGGCCTGATTAACGCCCTGCCGCAGATGGCCACCCCCGGCGAAAAGCTCAATCAGATTCGCGGCACTATGCCATCGCTGTCCAATCTGCCCAGCGGCTGTGCGTTTCACCCCCGCTGTGACTTTATCAACCGCGCCGATGGCCAGCCCCGACCGGCCTGCACCCAGCAGGTTCCCGGCTTTGTCGAGTCCGGCAACTGCCGCGTGGCCTGCCACATGGTCGCTGAAATGCTCGAAGACCGCCGCGCGAAGGAGGAAACCTCATGAGTTCGACAGCCGAGGCCATCGCGGCCAGCCATGACGACCAGAAGCCCGGTCAGAACGAAAAAAGCGCCGACTCGCTGCTGCAGATTCGTGATTTGAAAAAGCGTTTTTCGCTATCGGGCGACTTCCTCGAGCAGCTGCGTTTCAAGGGTGGCAAGCTGGTTCGCCACCAGGAATATGTACATGCCATCAATGGCGTCGATCTCGATATCAAGCGCGGTGAAGCACTTTGCGTGGTGGGCGAATCGGGCTGCGGCAAGTCCACCGTCGCACGTACGGTGATGGGGCTGATCAAGCCCACTGAGGGCGAAATCCGCTACGCCGGTGAACGCATCGACAATCTCAGCTCGCGTCAGCTGCTGCCCTACCGCAAGCGCATGCAGATGATTTTTCAGAATCCCTACGCGTCGCTGAACCCGCGCATGACCATCCAGCAGACACTGGAAGAGCCGCTGCGTCTTCATCACCCCGACTGGAACCGCGAAAAAATCGAACAGAAGGTCGAAGACGTCATGCACTCGGTGGGCATCGACCCGGACTGGGGCAAACGCTTCGGCCACGAGTTTTCCGGCGGTCAGCGCCAGCGGATTGCCATTGCCCGGGCACTGGCGGTGGATCCCGAGTTCATCGTCGCCGACGAACCGATTTCGGCGCTGGACGTGTCGATCCAGGCGCAGGTACTCAACCTGCTCATGGACGCCCAGCACGAGCGCAACCTCACCTATCTGTTCATCACCCACGACCTGGCAGTGGTCGAGCACTTCGGCACGCGGGTCGCGGTGATGTACCTGGGCACGGTGTGCGAAATCGCCACCACCGCGACGCTGTTCGCCAAGCCGCGCCACCCCTACACCCAGGCGTTGCTCTCGGCGATTCCGCGTCTGGAAGACGACCGTCCCCAGCATATCCGGCTATCCGGTGAAGTGCCGACCCCGGTCAACCTGCCCAGCGGCTGCGTGTTCCACGGCCGTTGCCCGTATGCCAACGCTCGCTGCCGGAAGGAAATTCCTTACCTGCAAACACAGGATGACGGTACGCGTGTGGCGTGCCACGCTGTTGAGGAGGGCCGCCTATGAGGCGGTCGTTGGTTCTCGCATGGAGAGTTAAGGCATGGAAATTCGCTGGCTAGAAGACTTTATCGCCCTGGCCAGAACGCGACACTTCTCCCGCGCCGCCGATGAACAGAATGTCACCCAGCCCACTTTTTCCCGGCGCATCAAGCTACTGGAAGAGGAAATGGGCGTGACGCTGATCAACCGACAAACCCTTCCGCTGTCGCTAACGCCGGCGGGAGACGAATTCTTGACCATGTGCGAACAGGTGACCGACAGGGTTCGCCTGACTCGCGACCGCGTGCGGGAAATAAGCGCAGGTCAGAAACGCCGCATCATGGTGGCCGCGCCGCAGAGCCTGCTGGGGCAATTCCTGCCCGAGTGGCTGGCGTCCACCGGCTGGCAGGAACGGGTCCAGCCTTATCTGCGCGCCACCGGCTGGGTCGCAAGCGACTATTTCCAAGCGCTCCAGCGCGGTGAATGCGACCTGGCGATATGCTACTGGCCGATTGGCCGCTGCGACCTGGAGATCGACACCAGCGCCTGCACCTATCGTGTCATCGGCCATGAACGGCTGATTCCGGTCACCGGTGTCGACGAGCGGTCGAGAGCACGGGCCCTGCTGCCCGGCAGTCGGCAGCAGCCGCTCCCCTGGTTGGCCTACCCCAAACGCGGATTGCTGGGGTCGGCGGTGAAAGCGCATCTAGCGCGCTTACCGCAGAGCACTTATTTGACCGCACAAAGTGAAAACCTTTATGCCGCGGGCATCAAGGAACTGGTCATGCTCGGCTACGGGATGAGCTGGCTACCCGAACGCAACGTGGCCGAAGAAATTCGCCAGGGCAGCTTAGTGCGCGCGGGCGATACCCGCTGGGACGTGCCCATGGAACTGCGCCTGTATCGCCACCAAGGCCAGCACCACGCGGAACTGGATAGCTTTTGGAGCGGACTTACACCGGCTCGTACTTACTAGGAATCCTGCATGTCTACGCAACTCTATCATTTACAGCAAGAGCACCTGTCGCGCTTGCAGCGCGACTATGCGGCCTTGCTCGAAGAACACCGGCTCGATTGCCTAGCGATCTACAGCGGGCACGCCAACGCCTTCTTTGGCGACGACCAGGCGCCGGCCTTTCAGACCTACGGCCACTTCATGCACTGGGTGCCGCTGGCCGATGTACAGCACAGTTGGCTGGTCATTCGCCCCCATCAGCGGCCCCAGCTTTACCTTTATGCGCCGACCGACTTTTGGCACCTGCCCACCCAGTTACCGGAAGAGCCCTGGGTGGCCGAGTTTGATATTCACCTCTGCAGCGACAAAATTCAGCCAGCGCTGGAAGGCCACGCGGCGTTTATCGGTGATATCACGCAGTTGCCCTCCGCTAGCCAGAATGCCCAGCTCAACCCGGCCGTGCTGGTACATCGCCTCGACGAGCTGCGCATCACTAAATCCGCCTACGAGATCGCCTGCCTGCGCGAAGCCAACCGGCTTGCCATGGCCGGCCACGAAGCGGCCCAGGCCGCATTTCTTGGCGCCTCGGGCGAGCTGGATATCCAGCTCGCCTACCTGGCAGGCAGCCGTCAGCGCGAATCCGCCGTGCCCTACCAGAACATTATCGGCCTCAACGACCACGCGGGCGTGCTTCACTATCAGCACTACGACCTGAGCCCACCCAAGCAGCGCCACAGCTTGCTGGTGGACGCGGGGCGACGCTTTCGCGGCTACTGCGCGGACATTACCCGCACCCATGCCGGTCCGGATGCCCCGGCGCTGTTCGGCGAACTGGTCCACGCGCTGCATGGGTTGAAGGATGAACTGGTCGGCGGCGTTGCGTCCGGCGCTGATTTTGTCGCCCTGCACGAACAGATGCACCAGTACCTGGGCGATATTCTCGTCACCCACGATTTGTTTCGGGGCAGCAGTGACCAGGCGGTGGCCGAGGGCGTCACGCGCGCTTTCTGCCCTCACGGCCTTGGCCACTCGCTGGGCCTCCAGGTTCACGATGTCGCCGGGTTACGCCAGCCGGACGGCTCCCCGGCCCCGCCACCCAGTGCGCATCCGGCGTTGCGGCTTACCCGCACGCTCGAACGCGACATGGTCGTGACCATCGAGCCAGGCCTGTATTTTATTCCCATGCTGCTAGCGCCTCTGCGCCAACAGGGGCTGCCCATCAACTGGACCCTGGTGGACCACTGCCTGCCCTGCGGTGGCATTCGGATCGAAGACAATATCTTGGTCACCGACCAGGGCCCCACCAACCTGACCCCGTGATGGGTTGCCGCCCACAAAAAAACGCCCAGCGAAAGCTGGGCGTTGGCGGGTAGATCACACTCGCTTGTTAGAAGCGGTAAGTTACACCGCCACCAATGGTAACCGGATCGATATCCACCGAACCGACTTTGCTACCACCAGCATTGATGTCTGCATCCACGTTCGCGTAGCTGATATTGCCGTTTAGCAGCACGTTCTCGGTGACCGCAAGATCCAGACCAACCTGGCCGATAGCGCCGTAGCTGTCATCAACGCTGATGTCAGCGGCAGTATCTTCGCTATAGAAGTTGGTGTAATTAACACCAACACCCACGTAGGGCTGGATACGAGAATCAATACCGCCCATCGGGTAGTAGTTAAACAGCGCATTGACCGGCAAGCGCTCAACGCTACCGGCATCGCCGTCCGCGTTGGAAAGGTCATGCTCGAAGCCTTCCCCGCTGTTCAGCTCAACGCCAAACTTATCGTGGAACAGGTAACCTAAACCGTAGGTGTACCCATTTTCGCTTTCAATGTCCAGGTTACCACCTGAGACATTGCTGTCGTCTGAAGCCGTTTCCGTTTTAGCGACCCCACCGCGAACAAATACATCGCCAGCGGTGTAAGCCAGGGCTGCTTGGCTAGCCAAGACAAGGCCGGTGGTCATTACAGCGGCGGATACAATTTTAAAGTGGTTCATCAGGGTCATCCTCTTTACGTTAGCTAGTGACTCATCGCCGGGAACCGGCAACTTGTACAGTATTGAGTATACGAACACTGTTTCCAAACGTCACGTAAAGTTTTGTTATAGAATTAAGCACGAAATATGACGTATCCGCTTAACGCCAGGCATAAAAAAAGTCCCCCGAAGGGGACCCAGGTGGAGCACGCCAGCTCACTCGGTTTATCGCTGAAAGTTAGCAGCGATGTAGGTGAAGAAGGGAGAGAAGCAAACTACCTAAGCTGTTGTTTCTCTATTCAGTCACCCTTTGCCATATATATAGCGAACCACGTGCCACTTTTTTAAAAACATTTAAATAACAATGCTTTATAATAAAGCTGCTTGATTTTTAAATAAGTTGTCTCGCATTGCAGCAAATAAACTGCACCAGCACTGCGCAATTTGCCGCCTTTGTGCATCACAAAGCATCATGTGAGGTAGTTAGCGCTTAGCAATCCTCAAAGGCGCTAGGGTGTCACGATGATTTTCACCTGAGCTTTATCGTTTAACAGCGCCTCAAAGCCCTCCTCCACAATGTCGGCCAGTGGAATGCGCTGGGTGACCATATCTTCGGCGCGGAAATAGCCCCGCTGCATCAGCGCCATTACCGCGGGGTAAACATGGCGATAAGCAATAATGCCCTTCATGGTGCGCTCTTTGATGACCAGATCGTTGGGCTGAAAGCTGGCCTCTCCTTCCCAGATACTGACCACTACCACTTCACCCCCTTCGTGGGTGCTGTGCAGCGCCTGATTCAGCACGGTAGGAATGCCGGTCACTTCAAACGCCACGTCCACCCCGTCACCGCTCAAGGCTTGTAATTTCGCCACGACATCCTCTTGCTGAGGATCAACCACAGTGGCACCTAGCGCTTCAGCTTTGGCCTTGCGAGACGGCGCCACTTCCACTGCATAAATCTGCGCGGCCCCTGCGGCCTTAAGCGCCTCGATGGTCATCAAGCCAATCGGCCCAGCACCAAACACGGCCGCACTATCCCCGGCTTTAAGGCAGCTTTGACGCACCGCATGCAGCGCGACCGCCGCGGGCTCGACCAGTGCACCCTGCTCAAAGCTGAGATCATCCGGCAGTTTGTGCACCATATGCTCACCCATCACGGTGAACTCGGAAAAGCCACCGCCACCGCCGGATAGACCATGAAAACCGAGCAGGGGCGTCAGGTTATAGCGCTCCATCTGGTAAGCGCCATCCTTGTTGGGCGAGAGAATCGGCTCAATGGCCACGCGGTCGCCTACCTTCACCCGCGTGACTTTCTCGCCGACCTCTAACACTTCCCCAGCGAACTCATGGCCCATAATGATCGGCGCCTGTTCGCCGCTAATGGGGTGCGGCTTGCCTACCGGGATAAAAATCGGCCCAGCGGCATATTCGTGTAAATCGCTGCCGCAAATACCGCAGGCGGCTACTTTCACTTTTACCGCATGAGGGTCGTTAATAGTCGGCACCGGCACGTGTTCGACTCGTAGATCTTTAGCGGCATACCACACCGCGGCCTGCATCTGTTGCTGATTCGTCGACTGACTCATAAGTATCCCTTCCTGTTATGACGCATGGTGAACCGGCTGCAGACCGTAGACAGGCGTTTCCAGCCCCTCCATACGGGCTTTTAACTGCAGCGCCAGATAGTGTGAGTAGTGCCGCGACTGGTGCAGGTTGCCGCCATGGAACCACAGCGCCTCCTGCTGGGTAGGTTTCCACATATTGCGCAGCTCGCCCTCCCAAGGGCCTGGGTCTTTGGTGGTGTCGGATCCCAAGCCCCAGCACTTGCCCACTTTGTCCGCCACCTCCTGCGAGATCAGCTTGGCTGCCCAGCCGTTCATGGAGCCATAGCCAGTGGCATAAACGATCAAATCTGCCGCTAGCTCGCTGCCATCGGTTAGCGTTATCGAGTGTGGATTGATGCGCTCGATCCCTACGCCGCTGCGCAGCTTGATATCCCCATTGGCGACTAAATCGCAGGCGCCCACATCAATGTAATAACCCGAGCCACGACGCAGGTACTTCAAGAACAGACCCGAATCGTCGTCACCAAAATCGAGCATAAAACCCGCTTCTTCCAGCTTCTGATAGAACTCGGCGTCGCGCTGTTTGATTGCCTCAAACGCCGGGCGCTGAAAGTCCGGCAGCACCTTGTAGGGAATCGAGGCAAAAATCAGATCAGCCTTGTCGTGGGTTAAGCCATTGGCCACCGCCTCTTCGGAGTAGAGCGGCCCCAGCACCTCTTCCATCAGCGAATCCGACTTAACGATATGGGTGGATGAGCGTTGCAGCATGGTCACATCGGCGTCGTGCTCCCAAAGTGCCGCGGCAATATCGTGAGCAGAATTATTCGAGCCTACAATCACGCACTTCTTGCCCGCGTAAGCATCCGGCCCTGGGTGCTGACTGGAGTGCTGCTGCTCGCCTGCAAAGCTTTCCGCACCGGGGAATGTCGGCACATTAGGCATTCCCGACATCCCGGTGGCCATCACCAGCTGCTTCGGGCGTAGCGTGACCTCTTCGCCATTGCGCTTAACGTTCACCACCCACTCCCCTGCGGCTTCATCGAAGTGCGCATTCTGACACTCAGTGGAGGTCCAATAATTGAGCTCCATCACCTTTGTGTACATCTCCAGCCAATCGCCCAGCTTGTCTTTTGGGGCAAACACCGGCCAGTTCTCTGGGAAGGGAATATAGGGTAGGTGGTCGTACCAAACCGGATCGTGGAGGCAAAGGGATTTATAGCGGTTGCGCCAGGAGTCCCCGGCGCGCTCGTTGCGCTCTATGATGATGGTCGGCACGCCCATCTGTTTCAGCCGCGCCCCAAGGCCAATCCCACCCTGGCCGCCGCCTATAATCACGCAGTAGGGCTGTCGAGAGTAACCCAGTTCAGCTTCCTCACGCTGCCGCGCTTCCAGCCAGGTTTCACGCTGTTTGTTGGCGCCGTGCTCGGCGCCCTTGGGGCGGTTGTGGTTACGCGGTTCGGGGTAGTCATGCAATGCTTGCATCGTGGTGAGCAGTGTCCAGCATTTGCCGTCTTTAAGGCGCAAATAGCCTTTGCCGCTGGCAACCGCTGTTTCAAAGGTGAACCAAGCCTCTACAATATCGTCGTTGCCAGTCGCCTCACCTTCTAGCTGCCAGTTAGATGGACGTGCATTTGTCAGCGTGGCATTAAGCATGGCCTGGATATCATCCTTACCCTCGCAGGTTTTTAGATTCCAGGTAAATGTCAGAAAGTCGCGCCAGTAACACTCTTCATTGAATAGCGATAGAACGCGCTGAATATCCTGCGCTTGCAGCGCATCATCAAAGTCGCTCAGCCAAGCATGTACGGTGTCTGTCGCTGTTTGCGGGGTTGACGCTGGTGTTTGAGACATAGCGGGTACTCCAGGTGCATTGTTTTTGTTGAGTTGTCGATAAGACACCCAACCCTAAGCATCCGCCGTGCCAAAAGGATAAAAATCTAATAACCAATTGAAAATAAAGAGCAATAACCAGCAAAAAGGAAGTGGTAAAACGTAACGATAGGCGTACACCTGTCACGCGCCATGTACGCTAGACGTTACAGGTGTAACGCACGACTAACGGCGTAATTCGGCTGCGTTGACAGCCATGCCAAAGCGCATAGGCTTGAAGGACAACAATAAGTCTCACGGTGGAAAACGCCATGCCCAGTCAATCGTCTCTGCCTGCACGGCTTCAGTCCGTGCAGCGCCAACACATTGAGCATGTTTTCCAGCTCGGCGAGGGGCTGGAAGTACCGCAGTTACCGGCTCAAGCGCCCATTCGTCGCTCCTGGCTGCGCTGCCTGAACGAATACCAACTCGATCCCACCCAGCCTCGCCCTGCGCGGGTGGTGCCCCAGCAAACATTGATCGAACACCGTGAGTCCGTTGATGAGCTATTGCATGTCGCTCGCGCAGGGGTTGAACAGCTGTACGGGCAAATCGCCCAGCTAGGCTATGTGCTACTGCTCACCGACCATCGCGGCATTACCGTCGAGTTTCGTGGTGACCCCAATCAAGACAAACAGTTACGTAGAGCAGGCCTTTATCTAGGTGCCGATTGGGACGAGCGCTTCGCAGGCACCTGCGCCGTTGGCACCTGCCTTCACGACCGCCAGGCGATCATCTGTCACCGTCAGGAGCACTTTGACGCTTCGCATATTTCGCTAACGTGTACCGCCGCCCCCATTGCCGACCCACAAGGCAATGTGATGGCGGTGCTGGATATCTCCGCGCTGCAATCGCCTACTCAGCATGAAAGCCAAAACTTCAGCCTCTCGCTGGTGACGCTCTATGCGCGCATGATCGAAGACGCCTATTTCCTGCAGCGCTACCGCGACTGCCTGATAGTCCGCCTGGATACCTCACGCGAGTTTGTCCACGTCAACGGACGCGGTCTATTCGCCATTGAAGAGAATGGGCAAGTGATTGCCGCCAATGCCGTGGGCCGCGAGTTGATCGCCGAGCATCAGCGCCGCTGGCCGCCCTGGTCAACCCAACATGCCCCGATGCTTGAAGCGCTATTTGAGTGCGAGATCACCGATATCCTGAGCATCAATACCGCGACCGACGACAAGCTGCGCGCCTTTCGTGCCAGGGTGGATAATACGATTTACTTTATCAGCCTGCTGGAGCCACGCCGCCCTCGCACTGTGTTGTCAGAAAAAAACCCAGCTTCCGCCCTGCCCGAGCCGCTCGCCCGTTTAGGCGCCGACGACCCTGCGATGCGCAAGGTGCAAAAGCTGGCTGAGCGGCTACGTAATGAAGCCAGTGTCAATGTACTGATTAGCGGCGAAACCGGCACTGGTAAAGAAGTCGTTGCCCGCGCCCTTCATGACAGCGGCGACCGCGCCAAAGGGCCCTTTATAGCGGTCAATTGCGCCGCCATTCCCGAATCGCTGATCGAAAGCGAGCTGTTTGGTTACCAAGCGGGGGCGTTTACCGGCGGCCGCGCCAAGGGCATGCAAGGGCTAATTCCCCTGGCCCATGGAGGCACGCTGTTTCTGGATGAAATCGGCGACATGCCGCTTGCGCTCCAGACACGCCTGCTGCGCGTGCTGGCAGAGCGGGAGGTGATGCCACTGGGAGCCAATAAGCCCGTGAAGGTCGACCTGCGAGTAATTACCGCCACCCATCGCAATATCGAAGAGATGATCCAGCGGGGCGAATTCCGCGAAGATCTCTACTACCGCCTTAACGGGGCACAGTTACGCCTTCCCGCGCTGCGTGACCGCTCCGACAAGCTGTATGTTATACGCCGGGTGTTTGACGACGCAGTGGCTGAACGGGCATCGAATACCTCACCTCGCCTACGGGCTGATGCCATCAGCGCCCTACTTGCCTATGCCTGGCCCGGCAATATTCGCCAGCTAAAAAGCGCGCTCACCTTTGCACTCGCCACGGCCGAAAATGATGAAATCACCGTCCACGATTTACCTGAACAGTGCCTAAGCCAACGTATAACCCAGCAAACGTCTCGCTTACCCGACAAAAATGGTACAGAAGCCGATAACGAACTCCTGGAACGGCTCAAAGCACAGCACTGGAATATCAGTGCTGTGGCGCGTTCGCTAGGCGTTTCACGTCCAACGGTATATAGGCAAATGCAGCGCCAGGGCATCGTGCCGCCGAACTGGCAGGGATAATTGAAAACGGAGAGCAACGGCAGCCCAACAACGAAGGAAGCAACCGCCAGTTGGCCTTGAGGTTACCCTCACGTACACTTGTTTGAATCTTAATCACCCTGCTTTCAACAAGCCGAGGCACTTCCATGGCGTTTGACTCCACTTCTTCGTATATCGCAACCGATGCGCTCAAACATGCGGTGAACGCCGCTGTAGTGCTTGAAAGGCCGTTATTGATCAAGGGCGAACCGGGCACAGGCAAAACGCTGCTGGCCGAGGAGCTGGCCGAGTCGCTGGGCACCCAACTGATCACCTGGCACATCAAGTCCAGCACCAAGGCGGCCCAGGGGCTGTATGAATACGATGCGTTGAGCCGCCTGCGCGACTCCCAGCTGGGCGTTGAAGGTGTCGAGAACGTGGCCAACTACATCAGGCCCGGCAAACTCTGGGAAGCCTTTACCGCCGGCGAGCGCGTAGTGCTGCTGATCGACGAGATCGACAAGGCTGATATCGAGTTTCCCAACGATCTGCTCCAGGAACTCGATCGCATGGAGTTTCACGTTTATGAAACCGGCGAAACCATCCGCGCCGAGCAGCGCCCGATCATCGTCATCACCTCGAACAACGAAAAAGAGCTGCCGGATGCGTTCCTGCGCCGCTGTTTTTTCCACTACATCGAATTCCCCGACCGCGAGACCATGCAGGCGATCGTCGACGTCCACTTCCCGGATATTGCCCCCAAGCTGGTCAGCGAAGCCCTGGAAGTCTTTTTTGAGCTTCGCCAAGCGCCCGGCCTGAAAAAGAAGCCGTCTACTTCCGAGCTGGTGGACTGGCTGAAACTGCTGATGGCTGATGAACTGGCACAGGAAGCTCTGTATAACCGCGACCCCGTCAAAGCGCTGCCGCCCATGGCGGGTGCTCTGGTCAAGAACGAGCAGGACACCCAACTGCTCGAACGTCTGGCGTTCATGCTCCGTCGTCAGAAAGGCACAGGGCGCTAAGCCATGTTTATCGGCTTGTTTGAGACGTTAAAGCGCGCTGGCGTGCCGGTATCGCTGCGCGAGCTGCTCGACCTGCACGCAGTGGTCGAGCGCGGCGTGGTGTTTGCCGATATGGACGCTTTTTACCAGGTGGCCCGCACGGTCATGGTCAAGGACGAGCGCCACTTCGACCGCTTCGATCGCGCCTTTGCGTCCTGGTTCAAAGGCCTCGAGGACATGGATGCGGCTATTGATGCGCTGATCCCCGATGAGTGGCTGCGCCGTGAATTCGAGAAGCAGTTGACCGACGAAGAAAAAGCCAAGATCGAATCGCTGGGCGGGCTCGAAGAACTCATCGAGACATTCAAGAAACGCCTGGAAGAGCAGAAAGAACGCCACGCTGGCGGCAACAAGTGGATCGGCACCGGTGGCACCAGCCCGTTTGGCGCTTACGGCTACAACCCGGAAGGCATTCGCATTGGCCAGGATGGATCGCGTCACCGCCGCGCCACCAAAGTGTGGGACGAGCGGCGCTTTCGCGACTACGATGATTCGCTGGAACTGGGAACGCGCAACATCAAGATGGCGCTTCGTCGCCTGCGCAAGTTTGCCCGCCAGGGAGCGCTTGAGGAATTCGACGTCGACAGCACCATCCGCGAAACCGCTCGCGATGGCGGACTATTGAACGTCCAGATGCGCCCGGAGCGCCACAATGCGGTGAAGGTGCTGCTGTTTCTGGACGTAGGCGGCTCGATGGATGACCACATTCGCGTCTGCGAAGAACTGTTTTCGGCGGCCCGCTCCGAATTCAAGCATCTGGAACACTACTATTTCCATAACTGCTTATACGAAGGGGTTTGGCGGAATAACATGCGCCGCGGCAACGAGCGTATCCCGACCATTGACGTGCTGCACACTTACGGCGCGGATTACCAGGTGGTCATTGTTGGCGATGCTGCCATGTCACCTTATGAAGTCACCCACCCGGGCGGCAGCGTCGAGCACTTCAACGACGAAGCAGGCGGCGTGTGGCTGAAGCGGCTATGCGATACTTTTCCGCGCCTGGCGTGGCTCAACCCCATGCCGCCCCGCGCCTGGGAATACACCTACTCGACCCAACTGATCCGCGAGATCATCGACGACCGCATGTACCCCATGACCATGGAAGGCCTGGAAACCGCCATGCGCGAGCTGGCCAAGAAATAGCCCCTGGGGCGGTTACAGCGTCTCGGGAAACTGCGCCAGGCCATCGACGAAGCGTTGTTTGGTGTCTTCAAACGCCGTCGGGTCGTGCTTGAAACGGCGCAGGATCAGCGCTTCGTCAATGGCAAGCGTTTCTGCCAGCTCATCAGCCGTCTGCGCGGGATGCCGCGCACTCAGGCCAATGCGTTTGCCATTGTCACCATCGAGCCAGCGCTTGATCGCACAGCGCTGGTAAAAGGCTTCCTGCTCGGCGTCATCCACCTCGACTCTCAGCGGCGCCTTGAGGGTCAGCTCGCTAACCAGCCAAGCCTTTGCCTCCGAGGCATTTAGGTCGCAGGCGTGGGTCAACGTCATGCCCTCACCCTGCTCATCGAGCACCAGCAGCGCCAACGCCTGGGGAACGCCGTCGCCATCCACAGCGGCGAGCAGCCGTGCGGCTTCCTGGGGCAGCAGCACATTGCGGGTACCGGTGAACACGACGAGCGGTGTAAGACCGGCCCCTTGGCCATAAACCTCTGCGCACAGTTTCGCCAGGCAGGCATCGCGCTGTGCCGGCTCATTAATCTGCATTACCTTCATGGAGTCCCCCGCTCGCCAAAAGCGGCAAGCCTAGTGTAAACGGCGTTATTTTAACAGCGCCAATCGCCGTGAACCTACCTCAGGCAGACGAGTCAAAGGGGCGTATGGAAGCGCTATAAAAGGATGAATATGCATACCTATACCAACGACCCTACCCTACCCACACCGAGTTTCCCCGGCAGCCATATGGTGATCGATGATCGCTATGTGTTCATTTCGGGACTGACCGCTTCTGACCTGTCCAACGGCAAAGCCGCCCAGGGCGACGTCAAGGAAGAGACCCGCCTGGTGATGCGCGCTATTTCACGCATGCTGGAAATGGAAAACGGCAGCCTCGCCGATATCCTGCGCGTCGATATCCACCTGACGGATCTGAAAGCAATTCACGATCTAGACAGCATCTACGCCGAGTTTTTCGAGCCCGGCCGTTACCCCGCCCGCACCTGCACTGAATCCCCCACTATCTGCGGCGGCGCCAACGTCGAGATTACCGTGATGGCGACGCGCCAGCTCCCAGAAGAGAAATAATCGTCTTGATATCCAGGTGTGCTTCGAGCGTATCCGCCAGGCGTTCCAGTTCGCGCTCCCGGTGGGCGCGATAGTCGACGTGCTGGGCCGTTTCCAACCCCAGGCGGCCCAGCAGCGCCTGGCAGGCCTCGGGGTGATCAAACAGGCCGTGCAGGTAGGTGCCCATCACCTGCCCGTCGCCACTGACGGCGCCATCCTGATGTGTGCCTAGATCAAACAGCGGCGATGACAGCGCGTCCTCGCTGCTGACCCCGTTATGGATTTCATAGCCGGTTACCGTCGCCTCCTCGCCGAACAGCACGCCGCTAACGTTGCGCAGTTGCTTGCCCGCCACCATGCGGGTCGCAAGCGACAGCAGCCCTAGCCCGGCGATCTTGCCTGGAGGACCCTCGAGCCCCTCCGGGTCGTCGACCCACTCGCCCAGCATCTGAAAACCACCGCAGATGCCAAGCACCTTTCCGCCGTAACGCAAATGACGCTTGATGGCTGTATCCCACCCCTGGCGTTTCAGCCACGCCAGATCAGTCGCCGTGCTTTTACTGCCCGGCAGGATGATCACATCGGCAGCGGGAATCGGCTGATCAGCCCCCACGAACGTCAGCGATACCTGAGGGTGCAGTCGTAACGGGTCAAAATCGGTGTGGTTGCTGATACGCGGCAGCGCGGGCACGATCACCTGGAGCGTCTGGCCGGCTTTTTCGGCGTGGGTCAAGCCAATACTGTCTTCGGCATCCAGTAGCAGGCCCTGAAGGTAGGGCAGCGTGCCGAATACCGGCTTGGCAGTGCGGGTCGTTAGCCAATCGAGCCCTGGATTCAGCAGGCCGATATCGCCGCGAAAACGGTTGATGATAAAGCCCTTGGTGCGTGCCTGCTCGCTTTCGCTGAGTAGCGCAAGCGTACCAACCAGCTGGGCAAAAACACCGCCCCGGTCGATATCGCCGACGAGTATCACCGGGCAGTCAGCGGCTTCAGCGAAGCCCATGTTGGCAATATCGCCTTGGCGCAGATTGATTTCGGCGGGGCTGCCCGCGCCTTCGGCAATAATCACGTCAAAGCGACTTTCAAGTGCCTGCCACGCCGCCATCACACTCTCCTGCGCGGTGCGCTTGAAGGCGTGATAATCGATGGCATCCATATGACCGTGCACCTTGCCACGCAAAATCACCTGAGCGCCGCGATCGGTTTCCGGCTTGAGCAACACCGGATTCATATCGCTATGCGGCGCCACCCCGGCGGCCTGGGCCTGCAATGCCGTAGAGCGACCAATTTCACCATCGTCCACGGTGACCGCGCTATTGAGCGCCATGTTCTGAGGCTTGAACGGCGCAACGGACAGGCCACGGCGCATCAGCACCCGACACAGCCCGGCCACCACGGTACTTTTCCCGGCATCCGAGGTGGTGCCCTGAATCATCAGTGTTGCCATTAAGCCGTCTCTTCATCCTTCAAGGCCCAGGCAACGGCCTCGGCGGCGTGAATCTCGGTGGTATCGTAAAGCGCAACGGCGGTATCCGAAGCCTTGAGCAGCATGCCGATTTCGGTACAGCCGAGAATAACGCCTTGAGCGCCCCGCTCGGCAAGGGCATCAACGATGCCAAGATAGGCTTGCTTGGAATCCGGGTCGATAATGCCCTTGCAAAGCTCTTCAAAGATGACCCGGTGCACCGTTTCACGTTGTTCAGAGTCTGGCACCACGACCTCGATGCCCCGGGCCTCGAGACGCTCGCGGTAGAACACCTGCTCCATGGTGAAGCGCGTGCCCAGCAGCCCCACGCAGGTGACTCCGTCGCGCACCAGTGCGTCGGCGGTGGCCTCGGCAATATGCAGAAGCGGCAGCGATATCGCCGCTGCCACCTCGTCGGCCACTTTATGCATGGTGTTGGTCGCAATCAGCAGGCCATCCGCCCCGGCGGCTTCCAGACGCTGGGCGGCGGTGGCTAAAATAGTCGCCATTGCCGGCCAATCGCCTTGGCGCTGCAGCGCTTCAATATCGGCGAAATCCACGCTGTAGAGGACAATCTTGGCCGAATGGAAGCCGCCAAGTGCTTGCCCCACCTGCTGGTTGAGCAATCGGTAGTAGGTTTGCGTTGATTCCCAGCTCATGCCGCCCAGCAAGCCAATGGTCTTCATGCGTGCCTTCTCCCTGTAAAAATGACGACGGCCACCTGCGGTGGCCTGCTCATCTCCAACGTGCGCGTTTGCAATAGTAAACAATCCAGCGTTTATGAAACACTTACTTGTGGACCCAACCAAGGAACACGTCTGTCTGGCGTCTGTTTGACGAGGCTAATAGGCTCACTCATCGAGACAGGCCTGATAAACGGCGAGATCCTCCGCTGAGAAACAGCAGAAGGTCACAGACTCGATCCCGGTATGTTCCTCGAGCGCCCGTTTAACGGTCGCGACAGCGATCCCGGCCGCTTCGTTGATCGGGTAGCCGTAGACCCCGGTACTGATGCTCGGGAAGGCCATTGAGCGCACCTCCAACGTCGTGGCCTCTTCAAGCGAACGCCGATAGCAGGACCGCAGCAATTCGGCCTCACCCCGATCTCCCCCGTGCCACACAGGGCCCACCGTATGGATGACGAAGCGGGCCGGAAGCTTGAAACCCGGCGTCGACTTGGCCTCCCCGGTTGCGCAACCATTCAGCTCCTTACACGCTGCCAATAGCTCAGGGCCCGCAGCACGGTGGATAGCGCCATCCACACCACCACCGCCGAGCAGCGACGTATTGGCAGCGTTGACAATCACATCGACGTTTAGGCGTGTGATATCCGCTTGAACCGCCTCGATGGGCATGACCGTCACCTCCTGATCCACTCAAGCCAGCACCCTAAACACAAGCGTCAGCGCTGGCGGTTGTCGCGTTTAACTGGGCCATTTCCCAGGCTTGTACTATCTGTTTTTTCTCGCTTCCCCAGCGGTAGCCACCGAGCGCACCACTTTGCTGGACCACCCGGTGACAGGGAATCCATAGCGCAATGGGGTTGGCGCCCACGGCATTGCCTACCGCCCGGGACGATTTGGGCGTGCCCAGTGCCTGAGCAATCTGCGAGTAACTGGCAAGTTTACCGTCAGGAATCGTCAGCAACGCCCGCCAGACCGCTATTTGAAAGTTAGTACCGCTCACGTGCAATGACAACGAGGCTGGGCTCTGCTCAGGAGTGGCGAATAGTCCCGCAACGGCGTAATGGGTGGCCTCACTGTCATGGTAAAGCGTGCTGCGCGGCCACTCCTTGGCGAGCTTGGCCTGCAGCGACTCGACGCTGGTGGCATCGACGAAACCCATTCGGCAGATGCCCCGTGGCGTGACGGCCACGAACATGCGCCCCAACGGGGTGTCATGAACGCCGTAGGCAATCTCAACGCCCTCCCCCTTTCGCTTGTACTCGCCGGGAGTGACGGCCTCAAGCTGAACAAAGTGATCGTAGAGCCTGGAGCCACCGCTCAGCCCCAGCGTATGGGCGACCTCCAGCAGCGAGGTGGATGATTCCATGAGCTGCTTGCCCCGCTCCAGGGTCAGTGCCTGCAAAAAACGTTTGGGGCTAACGCCCACGTAACGGCAAAACAGCCGCTGGAAGTGAAAGGTGCTTAGATGAACGTGGGTGGCCACCGTTTCCAGACGAGGCTGTGCCGCCGCGTGGGCCACCATAAAGGCCAGGGCTTTTTCGATACGTGCATAATCGTTCATTATCGCCTCACTCAGCGCCAGGTATCCGCGTTATCGAAGTGCTTCTGGTGGCAGACTAAGCGATAAGGGTCTGATTGCCGACCCGAATCTTGCGCAATCGCCGCTCAGCGGACCATGTATTCGGGGTTTATACTGCCCTGACTTCAGCAGACAGCCCCGCCATTTTCCGCTAGGGTGTGGAACCGCTCCCATCGACGGTACGTAGAAGCTCATGCAAGACTTGATCAACGACATTGCCGCGGCCATGGCCAACGCCGAGGAACGCGGTAAGGTGGCCGACTATATTCCCGAACTCGGCCATGTTGACCCGCAACAGTTTGGCATTTCGCTCGCCACCGTGGACGGCAAGGTATATTCGGCCGGCTGCGCGACCACGCCATTCTCGATTCAGAGTATCTCGAAAGTCTTCACGCTGACCATCGCCCTCGGCCAGATGGGCGATTCGCTGTGGTCGAAAGTGGGCCGCGAACCCTCGGGCGACCCGTTCAACTCCATCGTCCAACTGGAGCACGAGAGCGGCAAACCGCGCAATCCGTTTATCAATGCCGGGGCCATTGCGGTGGTCGATGCCATCATGATGGGCCACGAGCCCAAGGAGACGCTGGGCGAGATTCTCAGCTTTGTGCGCTACGTCGCCGATGATGACAGCATCTGCTTCGACCACGCAGTCGCCGCCTCCGAGATGGCCCACCGCGACCGCAATGCGTCACTGGCGCACTTCATGAAAGCCTTTGGGCGGCTTCGCCATGATGTCGACAAGGTGCTGGGTACCTACTTCCATCAGTGCGCGATTGCCATGAGCTGCGAGCAGCTTGCCCATGCGGGCCTGTTCCTGGCATCCGACGGCGTCAATAAACCCAGCGACATTCGCGTGGTCGCCCCGCAGCGGGCTCGGCGTATCAACTCGCTTATGATGATGTGCGGGCACTACGACGCCTCGGGAGAGTTCGCCTTCCGGGTCGGCCTGCCCGGCAAAAGCGGCGTAGGCGGTGGCATTCTGGCCATCGCCCCAGGCCACGGCGCGATTGCCGTCTGGTCCCCGGGCCTGGATGCCTACGGCAACAGCTTGCTGGGCACCCAGGCGCTTGAAATGTTTGTCCAGCGCACCGGGTGGTCGGTGTTTGGGGATTGACGGCCTAAAGGAGCAAGACTAGTT
>JBNJJK010000009.1:0-178956 GCA_051750125.1 Pseudomonadota bacterium | reverse complement strand
CTCTGGCTCTGGCTCTGGCTCTGGCTCTGGCTCTGGCTCTGCGTCCAGTATTGGCGGCTCTTGCGGTTCGTCAAGCGACCAGGGTGGGGTTGAAGGTGCCTCTCCATCGATAGGCGCTTCCTGGCTGACAGGCGCCTCTTCACCCGCGTCTGCGTCTTCGCCAGGTGGCATGTCCCCGCTATCCGCTGCTGCTTTCGAGCTCGCCTCTGTCGGGGGTGGCGGCGGCGAGGTCGATGCGTTCGCCTCGAGCTGGGCGCTATCGTCGGCACTTGGCGAGGTTTCAGGCTGCAGCGGCAATTTGGTCGTCGGCGGCTTGGGTACCCCCTGCGGACGAAACGCCAGCATCCTGAGCAGCGTCATTTCCAGCGCACTGCGTAAATCTGGGGCGTGCTGCATATCACCCCGGCCCTGAATGCCGATCTGATAGTAAAGCTGAATATCCTCGGCACTGAAACGCGACGCCAACTGAAGGATAACGTCGCGGTCGCCGTGGCTGTTATCCACCGCATCGGGCACCATCTGCGCTACCGCCAGGCGGTGTAGCATCCCGGTGACATCGTCCAGCACAGCGGCAAAATCGGGGCTTTGCTCGGCCAACTGACCAATTTCTGAAAGCAGGCGCGGCACGTTGACCTCGGCCAGCGCTTCGATCAACGCAACCACGTGGCGGTGGTCCAGCGTACCCAACATGGCGGCGACATCGTCATGCCGAACGGTGCCCTGACCAAAGGCAATGGCCTGGTCGGTCAGGCTCATGGCATCACGCATCGAGCCTTCAGCCGCCTTGCCCAACAGCCAGAGTGCGCTCTCATCGAACGCCACGCCTTCACTGTTCAAAATGTGGGTCAGGTGGGTCACCACCCGTTCCGGGGGCATGTGCTTGAGCGTGAACTGCAGGCAGCGCGACAGTACCGTGGCCGGAAGCTTTTGCGGGTCGGTGGTGGCCAGCAGGAACTTGACGTGGGGAGGGGGTTCTTCAAGGGTCTTCAGCAGCGCGTTAAAGCTACTGGTCGACAACATGTGCACCTCATCGATGAGATACACCTTATAGCGCCCCTGGGTAGGCGCATATTGCACGTTATCGAGCAGCTCGCGGGTGTCTTCAACTTTGGTCCGTGAGGCGGCATCCACTTCGATCAGATCGACAAAACGCCCTTCGTCGATGGCCTGACAGCTGTCGCACTGGCCGCAGGGAGTCGACGTCACGCCCTCGTCGCCGCGTCCATTGGCGGTGCAGTTAAGGCACTTGGCCAGGATGCGTGCAAGCGTGGTCTTGCCGACACCGCGGGTACCGGTAAACAGGTAGGCGTGATGCAGACGGCCCTGGTCAAGGGCATTGACCAGGGCGCGCTGTACATGGGCCTGGCCCACAAGCTCGTGAAATGTTCGCGGCCGCCATTTACGGGCCAGAACCTGATAGCTCATTGAGCATGACATCCTTTGGCGGGGTGGCTTGTCACCGGGGCGTTTCTGGGCTGCCCCATCCACACCCCAGCGCCAAGACAAAAGCGTATTCTAGCGACTGCGCCACGACCCGCCAACCGTCTACCTCACGGGCTTGGCAAACCCGTTAGGCGTTGTCACCGCTCTCATTGGCGGCAGCGCGCTGCCCCGCCTCTTTTACCAGCGTTTCCAGCTCGCCGTTCTGATGCATCTCGACGACGATATCGCAACCACCGACCAACTCGCCTTCCACCCACAGCTGCGGGAAGGTGGGCCAGTTGGCGATTTTCGGCAGCTCGGCGCGAATATCCGGGTTATCCAGCACGTTGACGAACGCAAACCGTTCGCCACAGCTCATCAGTGCCTGAACGGTCTGGGCCGAAAAACCGCACTGGGGTAGCTGAGGCGTGCCTTTCATGTAAATCAGGATGGGGTTTTCGCTGATTTGACGCTGAATGTTTTCGGCTGTTGTGCTCATACAGTCTCCTGGTCTTGATCAAGGCGATTGATTCGTCGTGCAGCATACATAGGGCGACATCATGGAATACCCGAGCGTACTGCTCAACCTTATTCGGTGATAGCTATTCTACGCGTGCCAACCACGTTGCGCATCCCCCAGGGCATCGCTAGGATAGGGTTTTTGCGCGGAGACTACCTTCATGGCGACACGCCATTTCCTGACGTTACTGGACTTAACGCCCGACGAATTGCACTACTTGATCCAGCGTGCTATCACCATCAAGAGCAACTTGAAGGCCCAGGGTCCTCGCTATACGCCGCTGCCCAACCGGACGCTGGCGATGATTTTCGAGAAATCATCGACCCGAACGCGGGTGTCATTCGAAACCGCCATGGCGCAGTTTGGCGGCCATGCGCTGTTCCTGTCTCCCCGTGATACGCAGCTGGGCCGCGGCGAGCCCATCGAAGACACCGCCCGCGTGCTGGCCGAGATGGTCGATGCCGTGATGATTCGCACCTTCTCCCACGCCGGGCTGGAAACCTTCGCCAAGGCCAGCGACGTTCCCGTGATCAACGCGCTGAGCGACGACTACCACCCCTGCCAGCTGCTCGCTGACGTCATGACCTGGACCGAGTTGCGCGGCAGCGTAAAAGGCCGCACGGCGGTATGGATCGGCGACGGCAACAACATGTGTCATTCGTGGATCAACGCCGCGCGTCAGTTCGGCTTCCACCTCCGGGTGTGCTGCCCCAAGGGCTACGAGCCGCGGGCCGATATCATGACCGCCGCCGGTGACCAGGTAAGCCTGCTGCACGACCCGCAGGCCGCCGCCCAAGACGCCGACCTGATTACCACCGATGTCTGGGCATCCATGGGCCAGGAAGAAGAACAGGCCAAACGCGAGGCGGATTTCGCCGGCTTCCAAGTCACCGAAGCCCTGCTCGATCACGCCAAGCCCGACGCCCTATTCCTCCATTGCCTGCCCGCCCACCGCGGTGAAGAGATCAGCCATACGCTGCTCGACGACCCGCGTGCCGTGGTATGGCAAGAAGCCGGCAACCGCCTTCATGCCCAAAAGGCACTTATCGAATTCCTGCTGCTGGGTAAAGTGAGCTCATAGCAGCGTATATTGACTCAGCTCGCTACCTGCCAAAAAAAAACGCCCTACCGGTGAAACCGGCAGGGCGTTTTTTCAATATACTTGGTGGAGCCTAGCGGGATCGAACCGCTGACCTCAACACTGCCAGTGTTGCGCTCTCCCAGCTGAGCTAAGGCCCCACGTGCTGTCGTTGCAACAGCGAGGCGCATACTACGACGCCGACGATCACGGGTCAAGGTTTTACGCATTTCATCGTTTACTAATTCTCCTTTGCTAATAGCTGTGGCACTCTATAGGCCATAACAGGGTCATACTGTCAGATCAGCCAACTCGTTTACGGCTGATGGGGCGCACGCGACACCGACCCAGCTTCTGGAATCCACCGCATGTGAATTGTGACGTCTCAATGCAGGAGCTTGTCCTTTGATCAACGTTCTAATCGCCGATGATCACCACCTGGTGAGAACAAGTATTGCCCACCTGCTCAATGATGAGTGCGATATTCAGATCGTGGGTGAGGTAGACGATGGCGAAAGCGCCGTGTCCAAGTGCCGCCAGTTGAGGCCCGACATTGTGCTCATGGACATCCGCATGCCGGGGATTGGCGGCCTGGAAGCCACCCGCCGCATCCATCGCGGTATGGAAGATATCAAGGTATTGATTCTCACTGGGCACCTGGAGGACAACGTGGCGCGGCGCATGCTCGAAGCCGGCGCTTCCGGCTTTTTGAGCAAAGGCACCGACGCCGCTGAAATGGTCAACGCCATTCGTGAGGTGTTTCACGGCCGACGCTACATCAGCCAGGAAATTGCCCAGCGTCTTGCCATGTTACACTTCCACACCGAAGACAGCCCCTTTACCCAACTGTCGCACCGCGAGCTGCAAATAGCGCTGATGATCGTCAACTGCCAGCGGGTCCAGGACATTTCCGACCGGCTTCACCTGAGCCCCAAAACGGTCAACACCTACCGCTATCGCCTGTTTGAAAAGCTCCAGGTGGCCACCGACGTGGAGCTGACACACCTTGCGCTGCGCCATGGATTGGTTGAAGGGTTTGATCGGGCGGAAGGCTAGATTTCCCCATTGACCACTCGCCGATTGTGAAGGCAGCAACATTTGACTATGACCTTTGATGCCAAGAAATTTTTAAGCACGGTAAGCACGTCACCCGGCGTTTACCGCATGCTGGACGCATCGGGCGATACCCTCTATGTCGGCAAGGCTAAACGCCTGAAAGCCCGCCTGGCCAGTTACTTCCGTGGCCAACTCAACGCCAAGACCCAGGCCATGGTCGGGCGTATCGCGGACGTTCAAGTCACCGTCACGCGTAGCGAGACAGAAGCGCTGTTGCTCGAACAGACGCTGATCAAGGAACTGCGCCCGCCCTATAACATCCTGCTGCGCGACGACAAATCGTACCCTTTCGTATTTGTCAGCGACCGGCATCCCTACCCTGCGCTAGAGTACAAACGCGCCCGTCAACGGCGTAGTGACGGACGCTACCTGGGGCCGTACCCCAGTAGTGGCGCGGTACGCGAAAGCCTTGCCCTGATGCAAAAGATCTTCCGCATCCGCAACTGCGAAGACAGCGTTTTCGCGCATCGCTCGCGCCCCTGCCTGCAGTATCAGATCCAACGCTGCAGCGCGCCTTGCGTCGACTACATCTCCGCCGAGGACTACCGGCGCGACGTCGAGCACGCTGTGATGTGCCTGGAAGGCAAGAGCGAGCACGTCACCCAGGAGCTGACCGCATCCATGGAAGCGGCTAGTGAGGCGCTGGATTTCGAAGAAGCCGGACGCTTTCGCGACCAGATACAGCAGCTCCGCCAGCTCCAGCAGCGCCAGTTCGTCGATACCGAAAGCGGTGACGCGGACATCTTCGCGCTGGCCCAGCGCCCAGGCGCACTGGGCATTTCGGTGCTGAGCGTACGCGACGGGCGGCTACTCGGCGCGCGCCACCACATGCCCAAGAACGACCTCGACCTGACGCCGGAGCTGCTGCTCACCGAGGTCGTCAGCCAGTACTATCTCGGCCAGCCGCACAACATTCCCAGCGAAGTGATCACCAGCCACCCGCTCGAAGATGCTGCCCTGCTGGCGGATGCCCTCTCGCATCACGCCGGCAAGCGCATCCGGGTCACCAGTCAGGTGCGGGGGCACCGCGCCCAATGGCAGCACTTGGCCATGACCAACGCCGAGCAGCAGTTGGCCTCGCAGCTTGCCAATCAAAGCCAACTCAGCGAGCGCTTCAGCGCCCTGCAGCAGGCGCTGGGGCTTGAGAAAACACCCCAGCGGCTGGAATGCTTCGACATCAGTCACAGCCACGGTGAGGCAACGGTTGCCTCTTGCGTGGTATTTGACCAGCAAGGCCCGCGCAAGAGCGACTATCGCCACTTCCGCATTGAGGGCGTGGCGGCAGGCGACGATTACGCCGCCATGCAGCAAGCCTTGACGCGGCGCCTCAAGCGGATCAAAAACGGCGAAGCGACCCCGCCGGATATATTGATTGTCGACGGCGGCAAGGGACAGCTGAATATGGCCAGAGAGGTATTGGAGACGCTGGACATCCATACGATCACATTGCTTGGCGTCGCCAAAGGCACGACGCGCAAGGCCGGCCTTGAAAGCGTATTTCTTGACACCCCGGAGACGCCGGTGCCCCTCGACCCAGCGTCGCCGGCACTGCATCTGATTCAGCATATTCGCGACGAGTCACACCGTTTTGCCATTGCCGGCCACCGTGCCCAGCGCGACAAAGCACGCCGCACTTCGTCGCTCCAGGACATCCCCAAGGTCGGCCCTAAACGTCGGCGCGAATTGCTCCGCTTCTTTGGCGGTCTTCAAGGCGTGCAGAAGGCCAGCAGCGCCGAGCTGGCCCGCGTCCCGGGGATCAGCGAAGCCCTGGCCGAAAGTATTTATCGTGCATTGCACGGATAAACGCATCGCGGACATGGATGCCATCGGCCAAGGCAGATAGAATGGCGCCACACCATTTTGTTTCCACGACTCCACGGCAAGGATCGCACCTCGCGATGAATATACCCAACATCCTGACGCTCGCAAGAATCGCGTTTATCCCCCTGCTGGTGGTGCTGTTTTATCTGCCCTTCAGCTGGAGCATGCCTCTCGCCGCCGGCCTGTTTGGCCTGGCATCGATCACCGATTGGCTGGACGGCTATCTGGCACGTCGCTGGGATCAGTCCACGCCGTTCGGGGCATTTCTTGACCCGGTGGCCGACAAGCTGATGGTCGTCGTCGCGCTGGCCCTGCTGATAGAACGTTTCGACACCCTGGTATTAACGCTCCCCGCGCTGGTCATCATTGGCCGTGAAATTGTCATTTCAGCGCTGCGCGAGTGGATGGCGGAGATGGGCAAGCGCGGCATGGTGGCCGTCTCATGGATCGGCAAGCTCAAGACGACCCTGCAGATGGTGGCCTTGCTGGTGCTGCTGGCGTTTTCTCCCGAGCACCCGCTGGCACAGCTTGGCGTGGTCATTCTTTACGCCGCGGCCATACTGACGCTCTGGTCGATGATTCAGTACCTGAAATCCGCCTGGCCGCACCTCAGCCGCTCAATGTAAGTGGCTGATTCGCAAAAGCAGCCCGGTCGCAAAATGTTTGATTGACAAGCTAAATGCGTTGCGTATAATTCGCCCTCGAGTCGAGCGGGAATAGCTCAGTGGTAGAGCATCGCCTTGCCAAGGCGAGGGTCGGGAGTTCGAATCTCCTTTCCCGCTCCAACGACTCAATGAGGCTGGATGGCAGAGTGGTTATGCAGCGGACTGCAACTCCGTGTACGCCGGTTCGATTCCGACTCCAGCCTCCACTTTTCTGTGCACCGATGCCCGTCGTTGCGCTGCCCGGATGGCGAAATTGGTAGACGCAAGAGACTTAAAATCTCTCGGGGGTAACCCCGTGCCGGTTCAAGTCCGGCTCCGGGCACCATTATAGAATCCCCTCCCGATTACTATCCGTTTTTCAGTCGTTAGCATCATCCTGTCGCCACCTGCATCGTTGGATTTTTCAGTGGCGCGTCATCGCCATCTGTCCGACACCGCGCTATCATGCCTGCCTTCGCCCAACGATTATCAGCCACCGCTGGCCACCTCGATGGGCTGTTTAGGTAACGCCTGCTAAGGAGCCACCATGACAACGCCCTCCTCGGATATTTTGATCATCGGTGGCGGCGTTGCCGGCTTGACCCTAGCCCTGACGGTTGCCGACACGCACAGCGTTGCGCTGATACGCCCGGCTCAGGACGACAAGGGGGCGAGCCGCTGGGCGCAGGGCGGAATTGCCGCGGTGCTCTCGCCCGACGACCATGTCGACGCCCACGTCAACGACACCCTGATTGCCGGCGATGGACTGTGCGACGAAACGGCGGTTCGCTTCACAGTGGAAAACGGCCCCAAGGCCATCGCCTGGCTGATTGATAGCGGAGTCCCCTTCACCCCGGACCACACCGACAATGCCCGCTACCCGTTTCACCTGACCCGTGAAGGGGGGCATAACGCCCGACGCATCATCCACGCCGACGACGCCACCGGTCGCGCCGTGGTGGACACGCTGTTACAACGCGTCAAGGCCCATCCCAATATTCGCCAGTACCACCACTTAAGCGTGGCGGGATTACTCCAGGATGACCAAGGCGCGTGCGTAGGCGCCTACGCGCTTGACGAGCAGCAGCAATGGCATGCCTTAACGGCGCGCCACACGGTGCTGGCAACCGGGGGTGCCAGCGGCCTTTACCTGCACACCACTACCCCCGCCCCAAGCAGCGGAGAAGGCATGATCATGGCGGCGGAGTTGGGTGCCACCCTCATGAACCTGGAGTTTCAGCAGTTTCACCCCACTTGCCTGTACGACCCCGAGGGTCCGGCGTTTCTAATCAGCGAAGCCGTGCGTGGCGAAGGCGGTCACTTGCTCAACGCGGCCGGCGAGCGCTTCATGCCGGCGCTCGACGCTAGAGCAGAACTCGCCCCGCGCGATGTGGTGGCGCGCGCCATTGATGCTGAAATACAGCAACAGACGCTGCCCCATGTCTGGCTGGACGTCCGCCACCTGGGCGTGGAGGCGATTCATCACCACTTCCCGACCATTCAGGCCCACTGCGCATCGCGCGGTCTCGACATCACCCAGCAGCCCATTCCGGTGGTCCCCGCCGCCCACTATAGCTGTGGCGGTGTCGCCACTGACCTCACCGGCGCCACCGGCGTACCGGGTCTATTCGCTATCGGCGAAACCGCTTGCACGGGGCTACATGGTGCCAACCGGATGGCCAGCAACTCGCTGCTCGAATGCTTGGTCTTTGCTCGCAGCTGCGCACACGCCATTCAGGCAGCCGCGCCTGCCCAACGGCAATTCGCCGTTAAACTGCCCGCATTACTCGCCGACGAGGACGTTATCGACGCTCAGGTGGCAGCGCTTCGCCAACAGCTCCGTGCCACCATGAGCCAGCATGTGGCCATTGTAAGAAGCGTTGCTGGCCTTGCTGCCGCAAGCGCTGCCCTCGACGACATTGCCACCACCCTTGCCGAGCTCAGCACGACGCAAATGACCGCCGAGTTACAGCGTTTGCAGCAGCTGACGAAGCTTGCCCGCTTGACGGTCATCGCCGCGCAGCAACGCCATGAATCCAGAGGGTTGCACTTCACGAAGGACTGGCCCGACCACGCCAATAACAGCCAGCCGTCACGGCTGACGCTTCGTGACCTGGCAGCGCACTAGAGGGCGGCGAAAAAAAAGATTAGCGACCGGGGGAATGGAACAGTCGTCGCACGGTTCTGCGCGCCTCGGCAGGCAAGCTGTCCGGCCAGAGCCAGACACGCTGGTGGCCAACCTTGAGCCCGACCAGCCACGGCGTCAGGTAATCACAGCGAACGGGCAAAGCGTCATCGAGTTCGCCCTGGGGCAACAGCCAGCGGCCTAGCGGACCCTCGGCGCGCGGCAGTAGATAAAGGGTACCGCGGGGCAGGCGCATGATACTGCGCCACAGGCAACCGGTCCCTACAAGCAACACCAGCGCCCCCGCCCACCAGCCGACGAGGGCCGTGACCATCACGGTCAGCCCCAACAACAGGCTGCCGTGCAGCCCCCACCACACCCTAGAGCGTTCGATAGGCAGAATTATCGGTGCTTTCGGCATGCTCTACGATCATCTTGACGACACGGCGCAGCCTGGGATCCTCGGGCCATTCACGGCGCATCAGCCAGCCAAACAAATCTTGATCCTCTTCATCGATGAGCTGCTGAAACGCGTGCTGATCATCCGCTTCGAGCTGGTCGTAGCGCTGCTCCAGAAAGGGGATCAGCAGCAGGTCCAACTCCCACATACCTCTACGTGAGTGCCAATATAGTCGCTTGCGGTTGATAGCGGCTGGGGATATGTCGTCGCTCAACGTTGGCCTCTCTTGGGTAAATAAGGGAATGAACGCCCAGTATACCTAAGCCACAGGGTCGCGCCAGCGCCCGGCGTGTCCTATGCTATTATCGATTGTAGTACCTTGTTTTATCTAAATTGTTTTATCCCCGATTGCGCAGTATGCTGAGTAAGGTGACAGAAAGGCCGTCTTGATCGGCCTTCAACGTCCGCAGGGAGCTAACCGATGACCAAATCTGAATTAATCGAACAAATTGCCATGCACCAGCCCGAGCTGTCGGCAAAGGAAGTGGAGACGGCGGTACGCATTATTCTCGACGATATGACGGACGCCCTGGCCAACGGCGGGCGCGTGGAGATTCGAGGCTTTGGGAGCTTTTCGCTGCACTACCGCGAGCCCCGTACCGGGCGCAACCCGAAAACCGGAGAACCCGTGGAGCTCGACGGAAAATACGTCCCCCATTTCAAGCCGGGCAAGGAATTACGCGAACAGGTCGATGCCAGCCGCGCCTTGGGGTATTGATGTGTCAAGGCGGTATGACCATGTGTTGAACATTTAACGCGGTTTCATACCTTCTTTGGGATGACGCCGGGCAGCGACTCGTACACAATGGTGCTACCGTGAAAGCTACTGATTAGGAACCTCTCATGCGTTGGATTAAAGGGCTGATTCTGGCCGTTGTTTTGCTGGTAGTGCTGCTCGTGGGCATTCTGTTTGCGGTCAATAACCAGCAGGCTATCGCGTTAAATTTGATATGGCTGGAGTTGCCTGCCATTTCACTTTCCGTCTGGCTGCTGGCAACGCTGACGTTTGGTGTGCTGGTCGGTATGCTTGCCATGATGGGCGTTTATATTCGCCTCAAGGCGAGACTGGCGCGCAGCGAACGACATAGCAAGCAACAACGCAAGGAACTTGACCAGCTTCGCACGCAGGAGTTTAAGGAACTGGCTTAAATGCTGGATATTGCGCTGCTGGGCGTTATTTTTGTCGCCATCGCGATTGGCTACGGACTCGGCTTCCGACAGGCGGCTCGACGCTCACACGAACGATCGACACCGACCCACAGCGGCCTCTCCAAGGACTACTTCGTCGGGCTCAATTACCTTCTCAATGAGCAGCCCGACGAGGCCATCAACACCTTCATCAACGCGCTTGACGTCAACAGCGATACGGTCGAGACCCATATCACCCTGGGCAAGCTTTTTCGCTCCCGCGGCGAGGCGGACAAGGCCGTCAGTATTCACCAGAATCTGCTGGCACGCCCGGCCCTCTCTGACGCCACCAATGCAAAAGTACAGCTGGAACTGGCGCGCGATTTCGTGACGCTGGGTGTGCATGACCGCGCTAAGCGGCTGCTCAGAACGCTTCTCGAGCAAAACCACGACAGCGAGCTGCGTTACCCCGCCAAACGCCTGCTGATTGATTTGCTGGAGCGCGAAAACGACTGGCAAGGCGCCTTTGATACCGCCGCCCCGCTTTTCAAGCAGTATCCCAACATACGCCGGGCGGCGGCCCACTGGCAGTGCGAGCTGGCGGCGCTGGCAACCGATAACGCCAGCCGGGCACTCGCCAAACGCCACCTCAAGAAAGCCCTGCAGCTGGACCCGCAATGCGTACGCGCCAACCTGATCCTCGCCGAGCTGGAAATGGATAATGCCCATTATGCTCAGGCCATCGACCGCCTGGCGCGTGTTCTGGATCAGGATAGCGCCCACCTCCCGTCCATGCTGCCCGCCCTCAAGCGCGCCTACCTGCGCAACGACGACGAAGACGGCCTCGAAGCTCACCTACAGCGGCTGATCAAGGTGGCCCCCTATACCAGCTTGATCATCGAACTCGGTGAGCTGCTGCATCATCGGGATGGGGTCGACACCGCCATTGGGGTGACCGGCGAGCTGCTCAGCCAGGCGCCAAGCTTGCGCGGGCTGAACTACCTGGTTGATCTGTATATGGAAAGCCAGCGCTTACAAGGACGGGACGCCCCCGATACGCGACTGCTACTGCTCAAGTACCACACCGAAGCTCTACTCAAGGACCGGCCCCGCCACCGCTGTCTGCGCTGTGGCTTTACCAGCGATGCGCTGCAGTGGCAGTGCCCCACCTGCCGCTACTGGGGTACCATCAAACCGATTATCGGCGTGGAAGGCGAATAGGGTCGGGGTCTCTTAGGCTTCGATCCCCAACTCAGCCTCGATGGCCGCCAACGCGTCCATCGGGTTTTCCGCCTGGGTCACCGGCCGCCCGACCACCAGGTGCGTGCTGCCTGCCTGCATCGCCTCCCTGGGCGTCATGATCCGCTGTTGATCATTGGCCACCGCAAACCCAGGGCGAATGCCGGGGGTCACCTTCAAGAACGCATCACCGCATAGCGACGCAATCCTGGCCGACTCATGGGCCGAGCACACCACACCATGCAAGCCGCTTTGCTTCGCCAACTGCGCCAATTGCGCCACCTGCTCATCGAGCGACGCCGATACGCCCACCTCGGCCAGATCACTGGCCTGCATGCTAGTCAGCACGGTGACGGCGATTAAACGCGTCTCGAGACGCTGCTGCGCCAGGCGGGTCGCCGCCGCTTCCATCATGGCCCGGCCGCCGCTGGCGTGAACGTTAACCATCCATACGCCCTGCTCTGCCGCAGCTTCGACGGCGCTCGCTACCGTATTCGGAATATCGTGGAATTTTAGATCCAGAAACACGTCGAATCCGCGCCCATGCAACGCCTCGAGCACCGCCGGGCCACTGCGGGTGAACAGCTCTTTGCCAACCTTGAGTCGACAGCGTGCAGGATCCAGCTGATCCGCCATACACAGCGCTGCGTCCAGCGAAGGATAGTCAAGTGCAATGATAAGCGGTGATTCGCTTACAGTCATACCAAGCTCCCAAGTATTTTTACCCATTATATCAGTCCTCCCGGCAGGCCATGTAAGCCTTTTGCCATGCACGTGTAGCATTGCGCCTACATCACGTATCGCTAATTTCCGACAGCATTGCGCGAGGATCCAGCTAGGGTAAAAACAGCGGGGCGGCAACCCCGCGACAGCACTCACAAAGGATAGATAACCATTAGGGGCTTAGGATGAAATTACCAATGAAAGGACTTTTCGCCGCACTACTCTTCAGCGCCGGTATCGGGGGCGTGGGCAGCGTTCTGGCCCAGGACATCGCACCGATTAACGTCAACAGCGCCGACCCGGAACTGCTTGATGAGCTTCCGGGCATTGGCCCCAGCCGTGCCGAGGCGATTATCGAAGAGCGGGACGCCAACGGTGACTTTGAAAATGCCGATGACCTGACCCGCGTCAGCGGCATAGGGCCCGCCACCGTCGATCGTATGCGCGACCAGGTCGCATTTGAAGACTAGTCCTTCAGCGCCCTAGCGTGACGATACCGCCCGCGTGCGCCAGCGCCCCGGGCGGTTTGCCGTTCAGGGCGTCATTTCCCAGAGCGTCATAAAGCGATCGACCGGCATTGACGCAAGCGACGCCTGGTCGTTGCAGGCGTGCATGATCGCCTCGCAGCGGTGCGCGGGAAAACGCGTGGCCAGGTGGCGCTGAAACTTTTCCACTAGCAATGGCAGACCTTCTTCGCGGCGGCGCCGGTGCCCCAACGGGTATTCCACCGACACCTTGTCGGTTGACGTGCCATCATCGAAAAACACCTGGACGGCGTTGGCAATCGAGCGCTTGTCGGGATCGTAATAAGCCCGCGAGTAATCAGGGTCCTCTTCCACCACCATCTTTTCACGTAGCTGATCGATGAGCGGGTGCGCGGCGTGGAAGTCATCCTCATAGTGGTCAGCCGTTAATTCACCCTGCATCAAGGGCACCGCCACCATGTACTGCAGGCAGTGGTCACGGTCGGCGGGGTTGGCAAGTTTGCCCGTTTTGGAAATGATCCGAATCGCCGCTTCGTGGGTAGTAATCACAATACGTTCAATCGACGACAAACGGTCTTTAACCTGAGGGTGCAAGGTCACTGCCGCTTCACAGGCGGTTTGGGAGTGGAATTCAGCCGGGAACGCCACCTTGAAGAGAATATTTTCCATCACGTAGCAGCCCAGCTCGCGCTGAAAGCGCAGCCTGCGTTCGCCCTCGGGCTTGAGGCTCAGATCCTTGTTGACGTGGCTGAACATGACATCGTAGAACCCCCATTGCGGCGCCGTCAACGCGCTGGGGATGCCCATTTCGCCGCGCATGGCGATATCCGCCAGGCGAACGGCGCGCGAGGTGGCATCACCGGCCGCCCAGCTCTTGCGCGAACCGGCATTGGGCGCGTGGCGATAGGTGCGCAGACTCTGGCCGTCGACCCAAGCATGGGAAAGCGCCGACAGCAGCTGTTCGCGATCGGCGCCCATCAAGCGTGCCACCACTGCCGTTGAGGCCACCTTCACCAGCAGCACATGGTCCAACCCTACGCGGTTAAAGCTATTGTCCAGCGCCAGTACGCCCTGAATCTCATGGGCCATGATCATCGCCTGCAGGACATCGCCCATCACCAGCGGCTCAGCCCCAACGGCCACCCGCTTCTGGGACAGGTGATCCGCCACCGCCAGAATCGCCCCCAGGTTATCCGAAGGGTGCCCCCACTCGGCGGCCAGCCAGGTATCGTTGTAATCCAGCCAGCGCACCATCGCACCGATGTCCCAGGCCGCTTTGGCCGGGTCAAGGCGAAGCGAGGTGCCCGGCACCCGGGCACCGTGCGGCACCACTGTGCCTTCCACCAGCGGGCCCAGGTGCTTGGTACACGCCGGGAAGCGAAGCGCAAGCAATCCACAGCCCAGCGTATCCATCAGGCAGTAACGCGCCGTCGTCAGCGCTTCCTCGGAGGGCGTGCGATAGTTGAGCACGTAATCAGCCAGCGCTTGCAGCTCTGGATCATAGTCAGGACGCTCATTAACGTCGGCGGTCTGCATGATAGTACCTCCCGATGGATGTGCCTGTTAGTCGCTCTCGACCGGCACGCGCACGCTGCCCTCCATCAAGACCCGCGCGCTGCGACTCATTACCGCTTTATCGATTTGCCAGCGACCGTCCACCAGGCTGGCCTGCGCACCCACACGCAACGACCCGGAGGGATGCCCGAAGGTTACCGCATCGCGGTCACCACCGCCCGCTGCCTCATTGACCAGCGTTCCCTTGATCGAGGCCGCAGCGGCGATGGCCACGGCCGCGGTGCCCATCATCGCGTGGTGCATCTTGCCCATCGACATGGCCCTGACCAGCAGATCGATCGCCCCGGCATCTACCGTTTTGCCACTGGAGGCAGTATAGCTTGCAGGCGGCGCCACAAAGGCCACTTTTGGCGTGTGCTGGCGGTTGGCCGCCTCGTCGACGTGCTCCATGAGCCCCATGCGAACGCCACCGTGAGCGCGGATCGTCTCGAACATGGCCAGCGCCTTGGCATCGCCATTGATGGCGTCCTGCAGCTCCGTCCCGTCATAACCGATCGCCTGGGCGTTGATGAAGACCGTCGGGATACCCGCGTTGATCAGCGTGGCTTTCAGCACGCCCACGCCCGGCACGTCGAGATCATCCACCAGGTTACCGGTGGGGAAGATAGCCCCTTCACCGTCGGCCGGGTCCATAAAGGCCACCGGAATTTCAGCCGCAGGGAAGGTCACACCGTCAAGCTCGAAGTCGCCGGTTTCCTGCACCTGTCCATCGGTCATGGGTACCTTTGCAACGATCGTTTTGCCAATATTGACCTGCCAGATTCGCACCTCGGCCATGCCTTTATCGGGCACTCGCGAGGGGTCCAGCAGGCCCTTGGCAATCGCGTAAGGCCCCACCGCCGCCGAGAGATTACCGCAGTTACCGCTCCAATCGACAAACGGCTTATCGATGGACACCTGACCAAACAGATAATCGACATCATGATCCGGGGATTCACTTTTAGACAGAATCACCGCCTTGCTGGTACTGGACGTTGCCCCGCCCATTCCATCGATCTGTTTTTCGTAAGGGTCGGGGCTACCGATCACTCTCAGCAGCAGCTTGTCCCGCGCCTCCCCCGGGTGCTGGGCGGCCTCGGGCAAATCGCCGAGCGTAAAGAACACGCCTTTGCTGGTGCCGCCACGCATATAGGTGGCGGGAATCTTGAGTTGAGGAGCATGAGGCATCAACATTATCTCCGGCTAGGCCGCTGTCGATTCAAGAAAGTCCTGCGCGAAACGCTGCAAGACACCGCCGGCCGTATAGATGGTCACTTCCTCGGCGGTATCCAGACGGCAGATCACCGGCACGCGTTCGGTGCCACCATGCTGGCGGTGAATCACCAGGGTAAGCGTGGCCCCCGGCTCGGGCGCCCCTTCCACATCGTAGATTTCGGTGCCATCGAGCCCCAATGTATGCCGCGTCGTGCCCGGTTCGAACTGTAGCGGCATCACACCCATGCCGATAAGATTGGTGCGGTGGATGCGCTCAAAACCCTCGGCGACAATGGTCTCGACCCCGGCCAGCGCCACGCCTTTGGCGGCCCAATCCCTTGAAGACCCCTGGCCGTAGTCGGCCCCGGCAATAATGATCAACGGCTGCTTGCGGGTCATGTAGGTTTCGATAGCCTCCCACATGCGCGTGACCTTGCCTTCCGGCTCGACGCGCGCCAGCGAACCTTGCACGACCTTGCCCTGCTCGTCGTGAACCATTTCGTTGAACAGTTTCGGGTTCGCAAGCGTCGCGCGCTGTGCGGTGAGGTGGTCGCCGCGGTGAGTGGCGTAGGAGTTAAAGTCTTCCTCCGGCAGGCCCATCTTGTGCAGGTATTCGCCCGCTGCGCTATCCAGCATGATGGCGTTGGAGGGCGACAGATGATCGGTGGTGATATTGTCCGGCAGAATCGCCAGCGGGCGCATGCCCTTCAGACCACGCTCCTTCGCCATGTTGCCTTCCCAATAGGGTGGGCGCCGGATGTAGGTGCTCTGGGGGCGCCACTCGTATAGCGGGCTCACCTGGGTGCGCGCACTTTTGTCCAGATCAAACATCGGGATGTAGGTGTCGCGGAACTGCTCGGGCTTGACCGCCGACTTCACGATGGCGTCGATTTCGCTGTCGTCGGGCCATATATCCTTGAGCGTGACCGGATTCCCGTCGGCATCGTGCCCCAGGACGTCCTTTTCAATATCGAAGCGAATCGTGCCCGCAATGGCGTAGGCCACTACCAGCGGTGGCGAGGCCAGAAATGCCTGCTGGGCATGGGGGTGAATACGCCCGTCAAAATTACGGTTACCCGACAGCACCGCCGTGGCGTAAAGATCGCGGTCGATGATTTCCTTCTGAATGCGCGGATCCAGCGCGCCCGACATGCCGTTGCAGGTGGTACACGCGTAGGCCACCACGCCAAACCCCAGGTCTTCCAGCTCGCCCATCAGGTCGGCTTCTTCCAGATACATCTTGACGGTTTTCGAGCCCGGGGCCAGCGATGACTTGACCCACGGCTTGCGGGTCAAGCCGAGCCTGTTGGCGTTACGGGCGATCAACCCGGCCGCCACCATGTTGCGCGGGTTGGACGTATTGGTGCAGCTGGTGATCGCGGCGATAATCACCGCGCCGTCGGGCATTCTGCCGGCTTCCTCTTCCGCCCGGGCTTTATCCATATCCCCCGCGATGCCGTTCTTGGCAAGCTCTGAGGTAGGCAGGTGGGCGTGGGGGTTGGAAGGCCCCGCCAGGGTCCGCGTGACGCTGGAAAGATCGAACGTCAGCACCCGCTCGTACTCGGCAGTGGTCAGGCTGTCGGCCCACAGTCCGGTATGCTTGGCGTAGGCGTCGACCAGCGCCACCTGCTCGTCTTCGCGCCCGGTCAGTTTCAGGTAATCGATGGTTTGGTCATCGATGTAAAACATCGCCGCCGTGGCGCCGTATTCCGGTGTCATGTTGGAGATCGTCGCGCGGTCGCCTACGGTCAGCGCATTAGCGCCTTCGCCGTAAAACTCCAGGTAGGCGCCGACCACTTTTTCTTTACGCAAGAACTCGGTAATCGCCAGCACCATATCGGTACCGGTAATGCCCGGCTGAAGCTTGCCGGTGAGCTCGACACCGACGATATCCGGCAGGCGCATCATCGAGGCGCGGCCGAGCATCACGCTCTCGGCTTCGAGACCACCTACGCCCACCGAAATCACGCCCAACGCATCGGTCATGGGCGTGTGACTATCGGTGCCCACACAGGTATCGGGGAAGGCCACGCCCTGCTGGGTCTGCACCACCGGCGACATCTTTTCCAGGTTGATCTGGTGCATGATGCCGTTGCCGGGCGGGATCACGTCGACGTTCTCGAAGGCCACTTTCGTCCAGTTAATGAAATGAAAGCGGTCGTCGTTGCGCCGGTCCTCGACCTGACGGTTTTTTTCAAAGGCGTCCTTTTCAAAGCCGGCGTGCTCAACGGCCAGCGAGTGGTCGACGATCAGCTGCGTCGGCACCACCGGGTTGACCTTTGCCGGATCACCGCCTTTATCGGCGATGGCATCGCGCAGACCAGCCAGGTCGACCAGCGCGGTCTGTCCCAGGATATCGTGGCACACGACCCGCGCCGGGTACCACGGAAAGTCCAAATCGCGCTTGCGCTCGATCAGCTGTTTCAGCGCGTCGGTGAGCAGCGACGGCTCGCAGCGGCGCACCAGCTGCTCGGCCAATACCCGCGAAGTGTACGGCAGGGTCGCGTAGGCGCCGGGCTGGATGTCCTCCACGGCCTGGCGGGCATCGAAGAAATCGACCGGAGCGCCCTCCCGCGTGACGCCCGGCAGCGGCTTGCGATAATCAGTATTCATCAGCACTCTCACTCAGTCGCGGTCTTCAATGGGCACCCATTCGCTCTTTTCAGGGCCGGTATAGTCGGCGCTGGGACGAATAATGCGGTTGTTTTCGCGCTGTTCGAACACATGGGCGGCCCAGCCGGTAAGGCGTGACATCACAAAGATCGGCGTGAACAGCTTGGTCGGAATGCCCATGAAGTGATAGGCGCTGGCATGGAAGAAGTCGGCGTTGCAGAACAGTTTCTTCTCGCGCCACATGACCGCTTCGCAGCGCTCCGAGACGGGGTACAGCACCGTGTCGCCCACATCGTCGGCGAGTTTTTTCGACCAGTGCTTGATAATGGCGTTGCGCGGGTCGGACTCGCGATAGATAGCGTGCCCGAAGCCCATGATCTTTTCTTTGCGCTCCAGCATGCCGAGCATCTCGCGTTCGGCTTCTTCCGGGGATGACCAGTTCTCGATCATCGCCATCGCCGCCTCGTTGGCACCACCGTGCAGCGGGCCACGCAGCGAGCCAATCGCGCCGGTCACGCAGGAATGCATGTCGGAAAGCGTCGAGGCGCATACCCGGGCGGTAAACGTCGAGGCGTTGAATTCGTGCTCGGCGTAAAGAATCAGCGATACGTTCATCACCCGGGCATGCAGCTCGGAGGCCGGTTCATCGCGCAGCATATGCAGGAAGTGGCCGCCGACCGAGTCGTCGTCGGTTTCGGTCTTGATACGCACGCCATCGTGAGTGAAACGGTACCAGTAGCAGATGATCGATGGCAGCACGGCCAGCAGCCGGTCGGCCGCGTCATCCTGCTCGCCAAAGCTTTCCTCGGTTTCCAGGTTGCCGAGCATCGAGGTGCCGGTGCGCATAACATCCATCGGGTGGGCGTCTTTGGGAATCTCTTCCAGCACGGCTTTCAAAGCGCTGGGCAGGCCACGCAGGCTTTTCAGCTTGGCGATGTAGTCGTCCAGCTCAGCTTGATTGGGCAGCTTGCCCTTTAACAGCAGGTAGGCGACTTCCTCGAACTTGGCTTTTTCAGCCAGCTCCTTGATATCGAAGCCGCGGTAGGTCAGTCCTGATCCGGTTTTACCCACGGTACACAGCGCGGTGCTGCCAGCGCTTTGTCCACGCAGTCCTGCACTGTTTTGCGGTTTGTCAGCCATATCGTGTCTCCTCTCGGGATTTTTATAGTTTATAAGCGTTTATATATAGGTGTGAGGCGGCCACTAAGTGTCATTCTGCTCGGCAAATAGCGCGTCGAGCTTTTGCTCGAAATCGTGGTAGTTCAAAAAGTCGTACAGTTCATCGCGGGTCTGCATGGTATCCACCACATCTTTCTGGTGGCCGTTATCCAGAATGCTCTGATAGACATGCAGCGCGGCGGCGTTCATCGCGCGGAAGGCCGATAGCGGATACAGCACCATGCGACAGCCGACGTCGCCCAGCTCCTGCTGGGTGAATAAAGGCGTGGCGCCAAACTCGGTAATATTGGCGAGAATCGGCGCGTTGACCCGCTCGCAAAAGGCTTGGTAGTCATCCAGGGTATGCACCGCTTCGGCGAAGATGGCATCGGCACCCGCCTCGACGCAGGCGTTGGCCCGCTCGATGGCCGCATCGAGTCCTTCTTTCTGGAAGGCATCGGTGCGCGCAATCAGATAGAACTCGGGGTCGAGCTTGGCATCCGAAGCGGCTTTGATGCGGTCGACCATTTCCTGCTGGGAGACGATGGCTTTATTGGGGCGATGCCCGCAGCGCTTCTGCGCCACCTGGTCTTCCAGGTGCACCGCCGCAACCCCCGCACGCTGCATTTCCTTGACGGTACGCGCGATATTGAAAGCGCCACCCCAGCCGGTATCGATATCCACCAGCAGCGGCACATCGGTGGCCCCACAGATACGATGGGCATCTTCTACCACGTCGTTCATGGTGGTCATCCCCAGATCCGGCAGGCCAAAGGACGCATTCGCCACGCCACCGCCCGACAGGTAAATTGCCTGATGGCCCACCCGCTCGGCCATCATCGCGGTATAGGCATTAATGGTGCCGAGAATCGGCAGCGGACGACTGGCGTCTAGCGCCGCACGAAAGCGAGCGCCCGGCGTTAGCCTCGAAGCAGGGCGAGAGGGGGACTGAGACATGAGCGTTGACTCCTTTATAGTCCGACACGGGCAAACGGCGTATCAAGCCGTGGGTGTCGTTGTCTGTTGGTCGAGAATGGCGGCGTAGCGGTCGGCGACGTTGGCGCGGGAAGCGCTGACGTGGCGGCGCATCAATAGCTCGGCGAGTTCGGCATCACCGGCTTCGATGGCATCGACAATGCGGTGGTGTTCGACGAAGGCGCGCTGAGGGCGCGCACCGCTGGCGCTGAACTGGGTCCGGTAGAGACGCACCAGGTAATAGAGGTCATCGCACAGCAGGTTCATCAGCATTTTGTTGTGGCTGCCCTGCACAATCCGATAGTGGAAATCCAGGTCGCCTTCACGCTGATAGTAGGCCTCGCCGCGTTTCAGGTCGCTTTGTCCTTCGTGTAGCGCCAGCACATCGCGCAGCCCCTGAACCTCGTCGGCGGACATGTGCTCGGCGGCCAGCCGGGCGGCCATGCTCTCCAATGCCTCGCGCAGGTCAAACAGCTCGAGAAGCTCCTTCATGGAAAGCTTGACCACTCGGGCGCCCACATGCGGCACACGCTCGATCAGCCGGTGGGCTTCCAGACGTCGCATGGCCTCGCGCAGCGGACCACGGGAGATCCCGTAGGTTTTCGACAGCCCCGGTTCGGTAATCTTGCTACCCGGGGCCAGCTCGCCGCGCACGATCGCGTCCTGAAGCTGGTGAAAAACCCGCTCGGCCAAGGTACGTACTTCAGGAGAAGTCGTCTCATTCCCCGACGCATCTTTCGATATAGTAGTAGCTCTTAGCGTCATGATAAATTGTCGACAATTAAATGATAGAGCAACTTTAGTCCTCAGCCCTACCGTCGTCAACCATGGCTATCATCGGATTAAATACGCCTTTTGTCGTACGACTTAGGGTCACTGCGATTACCGATGTCGACAATCCAGTCATAAAACGCTGGCGCTAACGACGCTTTTTATAGCCACGCGACAAACGTGAAAACCGCGTCGTGAAGATCGGCTGGTGTCCGCGCTGAACGCCCTCTAAAATGCATCGCCTCACTCGGCTAGGCGTTTGCTCCATGACATCGGCGTTGACACTGACGGCACTGCCCTATCTACCCGATCCGCTCGCGACGTTCGCGCCATTGCGCCAGCGCCCCGGCGCGGTCTTGCTCGATAGCGGACGACCGGTGGCCAACGGTCGGTTTGATATCCTCAGCAGCGACCCGTTGGCCACGCTGGAGACCGATGCCCACGGCACTTCCAGACTTGTTTCTGACCAGTTCAGCGTGCCGGGCGAGTGGCCGGATGCCTTTGCTCCCCAGCAGTGGCTGCTTGAACAGTTGCCTATCCCGACGAAGGACATGGGCGAGCTGCCGTTCGCGGGCGGGCTGATAGGCTACTGGAGTTACGACCTTGGCCGCGAGCAGCAGTCCATAGTCAGTCAACAGCCGTGTGTCACCACACTGCCCCAGGCGCGCATCGGGCTTTATGACTGGTGCATAACCTTTGACCACCACACCCAGCAAGCATGGCTGGTAGCCACGCCCGCACGCCGGGAACAGGTCATGCGCTGGCTTGAATTTGATGCGCCGCCCACAACGCCCTTTGGTCTGGCAGCGCCCTTCCAGCCCGAACTGAGCCGCACTGACTACCTGCAGCGCTTTCACGCCGTGCAGGACTATATCCGCGCCGGTGACTGCTACCAGATCAACCTGGCCCAGCGCTTTTCGGCGCCCTATCAGGGCGACGAGTGGGAAGCATATCTGCGCCTACGCCATGCCACCCCGACCCCCTTTTCCGGCTACATGGCCTGGCAGGACAAGGCCGTGCTATCGCTCTCGCCCGAGCGCTTTATTCGCTGCCACGAAGGACAGGTGGAGACCCGACCGATCAAAGGCACCCGCCCACGCGGGGCAACCCCCGATGAAGACCGCGCGCTTGCCGAGGAGCTGCTCATCAGCACCAAGGACCGTGCGGAAAATGTGATGATTGTCGATCTGCTGCGCAATGACCTGGGGCGCGTCTGCCAACCCGGCTCCATTCGCGTGCCGCAGCTTTGCCATCTGGAGAGCTACCCCAACGTGCATCATCTGGTCAGCGTCATCCAGGGCCAGCTTCCCGATCCGCGTGCGGCGCTGGCGCTGCTGGCCGCCGCCTTTCCCGGCGGCTCGATCACCGGCGCCCCCAAGATTCGCGCCATGCAAATCATCGACGAGCTTGAGCCCTGCCAGCGTAGCGTCTATTGCGGCAGCCTTGGCTATGTGGACGTGCGGGGCAGCATGGATACCTCGATCGCAATCCGCACGGTGGTGGCGGATGCCGGCAGGCTGCACGTGTGGGGCGGTGGCGGCCTGGTGGCGGATTCCAAAGCCGAGGAGGAATACACCGAAACCCACGACAAGATTCGCCACCTAATTGGCGCTCTGGAATAAGAAATCGGCTCTTTACATCAAAAAGAAATATAAAAGCCAAACCAAACGGTATTGGGGCGAACCGCCCGGCCTTTGGTAGCCTAGTGCCATGATCTTGCCCACGATAAGGAGGCAGCATGTCGTCTGAACTAGACACCGTTAACCGTGATTTCGCCAACGACCCGCAGGGGCTGATCGAATGGGCCTTCCGCCAGGGTCAGCAGCCGATTTGCACGACCAACTTCCGCCCCTTCGAGGCGGTGATACTGCACATGGTGACCCAGGTACGTCCCGACATCCCCATTGTGTGGATGGACAGCGGCTACAACACCGAAGCCACCTACCAGTTTGCCGATGCGCTGATCAAGCGACTGAACCTGAACATTGTCAGCTTCCTGCCCAAACGGACCCGCGCCCACCGCGAAGCGCTGGAAGGCCCGATGCCCGGGATTGATGACCCGCGTCACGATACCTTTACCCAGGAAGTAAAAATCGAACCTTTCGAGCGAGCGCTTAGGGAAATGCGGCCGGACGTCTGGTTTACCGCACTGCGTGCGGAAGACACGCCCGAACGCGCCAAGATGCAGCCTGTCAGCCGCAATGAGGATGGCTTGCTGAAGGTGGCGCCCCTGCTTCAGTGGACCGCCAAGGACATGTATGACTACCTGCAGGCCCACGACCTGCCCAATAACTTCGACTACTTTGACCCCACCAAGGTCGAGGAAAAACGCGAGTGCGGGCTCCATTTACAGCACTGAACGGTCTTTTTTACCTTACCGCCCCGCCATCCTCCTCACCCTCGGCTGCGTCTGAATCATTATTCAGCGCAGCCGATTTGCGTTTGGCCCAAGTTTTCGTCCCAGGCTCAGTATTCGGGTAGTTCCACCTCGTCAAACAGCATCTGTTCGTGGCGAGGGCCGGCCGTCAACGCCTCCTCTACACGGTCGCGGGTCAGGTGAGGCGCAAAGCGCGTGAGAAAGTCGTACATGTAGCCGCGCATGAAGGTGCCACGGCGAATACCAATCTTAGTCGTCGAACTGGCAAAAAGGTGGCGCGCGTCGAGAGCGACCAGATCGCTATCCAACTCGGAGTCCACCGCCATGTGCGCCACGATCCCCACCCCCATGCCCAACCTTACGTAGGTTTTGATGACGTCGGCATCCGCCGCCGTCAGCACGACGTTGGGTGTGAGCCCTTTGGCTTTAAAGGCATCGTCCAGCTGGGAGCGACCGGTAAACCCGAACACATAGGTCACCAGCGGATGCGTCGCCAGCGCCTCGAGCGTTAACGGGGCGTCGAGGTTGGCCAGCGGATGGTCCTTGGGGACCAATACACAGCGATTCCAGCGATAACACGGCAGCAGAATAAGGTCGGTAAACAGCTCTAGCGATTCGGTGGCAATGGCAAAATCGGCCTGTCCTTCGCTGACCATCTGGGCAATTTGCTTTGGGGTGCCCTGCTGCATATGCAGCGCCACATCGGGGTATTTCTGGGTGAACGAGCTGATGATCGGCGGTAGCGCATAGCGCGCCTGAGTATGCGTTGTGGCAATCGCCAGACTCCCGCGGCGCTCGTCGCTGTGCTCCTGCGCCACGTGCTTGATGTTTTCGGTGGTGCGCAGCACTTGTCCGGCCAGATCGATGATCGACTGGCCGGCGGGCGTTACCCGCGTGAGGTGTTTGCCGCTGCGGGCAAAAATCTCCACGCCCAGCTCGTCTTCCAAAAGGCGTATTTGCTTGGAGATGCCGGGCTGCGAGGTGAACAGGCTTTGCGCGGTGGCCGATACGTTCAAGTTGTGCCGATTAACTTCCCAAATGTAGCGGAGTTGCTGCAGTTTCATAATGTCACCTACCGATCAATGCGCGGATGATTGCGGTCAAACGCCTCTGCGCTGCCTTTGGCGCCTTGCTCGTACGGCCGCACGGCATTATTAGAATAAAAAAAAGCGCTATAATGCCTTTATAGTATAAAAAAACAGCTTTATCAGCACCTATTACTTTTTACTATTTTATCGATTTAATGCAGATCGCATTTGCCACGCTCCGTTTCGCCCGCTAACATTTGCCGACTTGGCGCGGTTAAATGCGCTACGCAATCGCGTAAAGACCGTTGCTCCATTCGAGGCAACGAAACTGCAAGAGCAACGCAAACGGGAGAAACAAATGGCTACCAATGTTGATGTCACTAACGCCAATTTTGAGCAGGAAGTCCTCAACGCCGAACAGCCTGTCCTGCTGAAGTTCTGGGCCCCCTGGTGTGGCCCCTGCAAAGTTATGGCCCCGGTGGTCGAGGAAGTCTCTGCCGAGCGCGGCGACAACCTGAAAGTGGTCAGCGTCAACGTTGACGACGCCCCCGAAATCGCGGCAGAACAAGGCGTTCGCGGCGTGCCCACCGTGATGCTGTTCAAGTCCGGCACCAAAGTGGCCTCACTGGTTGGCGCGCAGTCAAAATCACAGCTGACCCAGTTCATCGACCAGAACGCGTAACCCAAAAAAACCGCCGACAACGTCGGCGGTTTTGGTTTTTTTACCGATTGATTGGTTTCAATCCCTGCCTTTCAATGGCGTCTTAACCATGGTGGACGTCGCGCATCCCTGCCGTTCGAGCTCTTCCGCCGCCGACCAGGCCCCAGCAAATGGGCAATCCAGCGAGTCTGTGGGTGACTGTCCAGCGCGATCTTGAGCGTCATGGTGAGTACGACCGAAAGCAACATCCCCGCCGCCCCAAACACCCAGCCCCACACCACCAGCGACAGGAACGCCACGAAGGTCGAAAGACCAAGCGCCTGACCCATGATTCTCGGTTCTATCAAATTCCCCAGCACAAAATTGATCGCCAAGTACGCTGACGCCAGCAGCAATGCCTGCCAAACCCCACCGTCTTGTGCCACTAGCAACAGCAGAACCGGCGGCACCGCCGCGATTGCCGACCCGATATTTGGAATAAAGTTAAGCGCAAAGGCCAGCACACCCCACAGCAGCGGGAACTCCACGCCGACGAGCAGGCACGACAGCCACACCAGAAGCCCGGTCGCCAGGCTGATCACCGTTTTCACTGCGAGGTAGCGCTTCAGCGTCAGGCTGAATTCGCTGAACCGCTTCAGGCTGGGCGCCGGGTTTTCCAATGCCAGCGATACCTTATCGCGGAAGTTCAGCGTCTCGAACAGCATGAAAATCACCAGCAGCGCGACGATGGCACTTTGCATGAACAGGTTGCCCAACTCGCCCAACAGCATCGGCACCCAGGACCCTTCATCATCCATCTCAAGCATTGAGCTTAGCTGGTCGGGATCAATCGCCAGGCCCCGCGAGGCCAAGGCGTTCAGGATGTCCCAGTAGTGCTCATAAAGGCGCGCTTCTATATTGGGCAGCGCCTCGATGAAGGTACTGAAGCTGTTTACCACCAGCAGACCGATCAACGACAGGAACACCACCATGAACGCCAGTGTGAGCAGCGCCGATACTCGTAAACTCAGCCCACAGCGGTTCAGCCAATGCACAGGCGATGTGCAGACAACGGCAATGAAGATGGCAAGCAGAAGCGGCACCAACAAATCAGCCCCCATTTTCATGCCCGCCATGATGACCACCAAGGCGGCCAACGCCAGCGTGGCATTCAATGGAATGCTCCGATAATCCTCATCCGATAACTTCGACATACCCTTCCATCCCTAAGCGATGTTGCCTCCTGAGCCAAGTGGCAACAATAATTTAGCACCAAGCGTGCAAACTTCTAGCAACTGCTCCGGATCGAGCCGACACGGCTGAACTTTCTTTAGCGGGTCATATTCCAAGCAGAGTCTAGTCTGACTCCATCTACTCCGCTACGTGCCCTGGCACGCGGCAATAAAGGGATATTAACCATGCACACAAGCCGTCCAATCGCTTTACTACTGCGCCGCAACCTTGCCGTCGGCGCGCTGCTCGCCCTGATCAGCATTCCCATGGCACAGGCCGCCCAGACGCCGCCAAGCCTGCATGTCCAGGCCCAGTCATCGGTTGAAGTGCCCCCCGACAAAGCCACCCTGAATGCCCGACTGTGGGAAAAGACCCCCGCGCATTCTACCCTGGAAGACAGCGACGGTGACGAATTGACTGATGCTAGAGAACGCCTGGAGCGCCGTGTCGGCGAGCTTATCACCACCATGGAAGACAGCGGCCTTGAGCGCGATTCGATCAGCGCTGGCTCGTTGAACATCTATCCCGAGCAGGTCCAGAGCGCGCGCAGCGAAAACGGCGATGGCGATGGCGAAACCCTTCAACGCACGCGGCTTGAACGCCCCGTGACCGTCGAACTCACCGATCTGGACCAGCTCGGCGAGGTGCTTGACGCGCTGATGAGCGCCGGCGTGAATGCCCTGGATGGCGTGCAGTTCGACGTGCAGGACCGCGATGCGGCCACCGATGAAGCGCTGGTCAAGGCGCTTGAAAAAGCCCAGCACAAGGCAGAGCTGATGGCCGACACTCTTGGCGCCGATATCGGCCACGTGCAGCACATTGAAGAAACCCAGTCGCCCATTTTCCAGCCACGCATGATGTCGATGCGCGCAGAAAGTAGCGCCAGCGCCGATGCCGGCAACGGTACCGCCAACGAATACCGCCCCGGCACCCTGCGTATCGAGGCGGGCGTGAACGTGACCTGGGCGCTTAAAGGACCAGACGCTCCAGACCACCCAGATAGCGACGCAGCGGCTCAGGAATAATCACCGAGCCGTCCGCCTGCTGGTGATTTTCCAATACCGCCAGCAGGCAACGCCCCACTGCCAGGCCCGAGCCGTTCAGGGTGTGCAACAGCTGGGGCTTTTTCATGTCCGGATGGCGGTAGCGAGCCTGCATGCGCCGCGCCTGGAAATCCTCGCAGTTGGAAACCGACGAAATCTCGCGGTAGGTATCCTGGCTCGGCAGCCATACTTCCAGGTCGTAGGTCTTGGCCGCGCCAAAGCCCATATCACCGGTGCATAGCGTGACCACGCGATACGGCAGCTCGAGCGCCTGCAGGATCGCTTCGGCGTGGCCGCGCATGTCCTCCAGTGCCTGATAGCTGTGTTCCGGCTCGACGATCTGCACCATCTCGACCTTGTCGAACTGGTGCTGGCGAATCATTCCGCGGGTATCGCGCCCGTGGGAGCCCGCCTCAGAGCGGAAGCAAGGCGTATGCGCGGTGAGCTTCATGGGCAGCGCCGCCTGCTCGACAATCTCGTCACGCACGAAGTTGGTCAGCGGCACTTCTGACGTGGGAATCAGGTGGTACTCGCGCTCATCGTCGAGGCGAAACAGGTCCTCGCCGAACTTGGGCAGTTGCCCGGTACCCACCAGCGACTCACGGTTGACCATGTACGGCACGTAGCACTCTTCGTAGCCGTGCTGTTCGGTTTGGGTATCCAACATGAACTGCGTCAACGCCCGATGCAGACGCGCCACCGGGCCACGCATCACCGCAAAACGGGCACCGGTCAGCTTAGCGGCCAGATCGAAATCCAGATAGCCTGACTTTTTGCCCAGATCCACGTGGTCCAGGACGTCAAAGTCGAACTCACGGGGCGTACCCCAGCGGTGCAGCTCGACGTTCTCGGCTTCTTTTTCGCCATACGGCACGCTCTCGTGGGGCAGGTTGGGAATCCCGCTGATCGCGTCTTCCCACTCGGCCTGAACCTCGGCCAGCTGCTGTTTCGCCGCGTCCAGGCGGTCGCCTAGATCACTGACCTCATCCAGCAGCGGCTGGATATCCTCACCGCTGGCCTTCGCCTTGCCGATGGCTTTCGAGCGCTGATTACGCTCGTTCTGCAGCTGTTCGGTTTGCGTTTGCAGCTCGCGGCGGCGCGACTCTATCGCCTGCAGCCCTTCTTTATCCAACACGAAGCCCCGCCGGGCCAGTTGTTGCGCCAACGCATCGAGATCGCCGCGCAGCAGTTTTGGATCGAGCATCAGAGGTATCCCTTGGCCTGAAATCAGTAAAACACGGCGCACAACGCCGATGACAAAGGGGTCTATTGTAGGCAAAAGCGCGGCGGGGGGCTATGGGAGTGCAGCACCGGCTGCATAAGCCATCGCAAGTATTAGCCATTTCAACGCTTGGCGGTTTCGCTGCTACCATGAAAACCAACGACCTTGACCAGCCAAGTGAGCCTTTATGACCACCGCCTTTGAGCAGACCCTTGACGCCATCGATGCCCTACACGCGCAGGACCCGCGTACGACCACGCTCGAGGACGGCACCTCGATGCCGCAGGAACTGGCCTACGCCCAGCGCATGAGCAAGTGGCTGACGCCCATCTTTGATGCGCCCAGCGAGCTGTTGCGCCTTGCCGTGCGTGCCCAACATCTGCAGCGCTGGCAGGTACCCCGCGAGGAATACGAAAAAGGCCGGGTGGGCTATCTGACCTGGCGGCGCGACCAGGGCAAGCGGGCGGGCGAGACCACCGCCCGGCTGATGGAGGAAGCCGGCTACAGCGCCGAGGATGCCCAGCGCGTCGCGGCGATGATCGGCAAGAAAGGCCTGGGCCGCGACCCTGAGGTACAAGCCCTGGAGGACTGCGCCTGCCTGGTGTTTCTGGAAAACTACTTTGCCGACTTCTCGCGCAAGGTAGAACACGACCATATGGTGCGTATCGTGCAGAAGACCTGGCGTAAGATGTCGCCGCGCGCCCACGAACTGGCCTTGTCGCTGCCCATGTCAACGGCGTCTGCCGCGCTGGTCGAGGAAGCGCTGGGCGAGGCATAACGCCGCCGCCCTGATGCACCGGCGACGACGCTGCGGTAAAGTAGCCGTCTTATCTTTTCCGCTTTAAGCAGTGACGGCCTGATCAATTATGATTGCATCTCTGGATTCGCGTACCGCACCATTTGAACGCCTGGGCACTCACTATGTGCGCTTTCTTGAAGCCCTCAAAACGCGTGGCTTCGAAGGCGAGATTGCCCCCGACTACGCGAACCGTACGGTGCTGGCGACGGATAACTCGATTTACCAGCGTCTTCCCCAGGCGGCGGTCTTTCCCCGGCACGCCGATGACCTGGAGCGGCTGGCCAAGCTGGCCGGCGAAGTCCCCCATCGCGATATCGTGCTCACCCCACGCGGCGGCGGTACCGGCACCAACGGCCAGTCGTTGACCGACGGCATCGTGGTGGATGTTTCCCGTCACATGAACCAGATCCTGGATATCGACGTGGACGCACGGCGGGTACGCGTTCAGGCGGGCGTGGTCAAAGACCAGCTCAACGCCGCGCTCAAGCCTCACGGGCTATTTTTTGCCCCGGAACTGTCCACCTCCAACCGCGCGACGATCGGCGGCATGATTTCCACCGACGCCAGCGGCCAGGGCAGCTGCGAATACGGCAAAACCCGCGACCACGTCCTGGCGCTCGACACCATTCTGCTGGGCGGCAAGCACTTACATAGCCAACCGCTCAGCGCCGATGAAGAGCACCAGGCCTGCCGGCAGGAGGGCATTGTCGGTCGCGTGCACGCCACCGCCGCCGCTATCATCGACCAGCAGCGCGAACTCATCGACGCCACCTTTCCGCCGCTCAACCGCTGCCTGACCGGCTACGACCTGGCCCACCTGCGGGACGATAACAGCCAGCTCAACCTCAACAGCCTGCTGTGCGGCTCGGAAGGCTCGCTCGGGTTTCTCAACGAGGCCGTGCTCAATGTACTGCCGATCCCCAAGCACGCCACGCTGGTCAATGTGCGCTATCCCGGCTTTATGGAGGCCCTGCGCGATGCCAAGGCGCTGATGGCATCGAGCGCCCGCCCCACGTCCATCGAAACCATCGACGACACCGTCTTACAGTTGGCAATGGAGGATTTCGTCTGGGACAGCGTGGCCGAGTTTTTCCCGTCTAGTGATACCCCCATTCGCGGCATCAACCTGGTCGAGTTCAATGACGACGACCCAGAGGCCCTCGCCGAGCGCGTGCGCGTCTTTACCGAGCACCTGGACCGGGACACTACCGTCGAGCGACTGGGCTATACCCTCGCCGAAGGCCGCGCCCAGATTCAGCACGTCTACGGGATGCGCAAACGCTCGGTGGGGCTTCTGGGCAACGTTCAGGGCGAAAAGCGCCCGCTTCCGTTCGTCGAGGACACCGCGGTGCCGCCCGAGCACCTGGCCGACTATATTGCTGAATTCCGCGCGGTGCTGGATGCCCGCGGGCTTGCCTACGGCATGTTTGGCCACGTGGACGCCGGGGTGCTGCACGTACGCCCCGCCCTGGACATGAAAGACCCCGCCCAGGAAGCGCTGATCCGCGAGATCTCCGACGAAGTGGCGGCGCTGACCCAGCGCTACGGCGGGCTGCTGTGGGGCGAACACGGCAAGGGCGTGCGCTCTGAGTACGGCCCCAAATTTTTCGGCAGCCTCTACCCCAGCCTGCAACGGGTCAAGGCCGCCTTTGACCCCTATAACCAGCTCAACCCCGGCAAGATTGCTTCGCCATCGGACAAAGGCGAGCTGATTGCCCGGGAGCACGATCCGGAGCTGCTCGCCATCGACGCGGTGCCGATGCGCGGTCAGCTCGACCGCACCATCGACGAGCGCGCCTGGCAGGCCTACGACGCCGCGGTGTACTGCAATGGCAACGGCGCCTGCTACAACTACGATGTCGACGACCCCATGTGCCCCTCCTGGAAGGCCACGCGGGACCGCCGCCACTCCCCCAAAGGCCGCGCCAGCCTGATTCGCGAGTGGCTGCGCCTGCAGTCCAAAGCGGGTATCGACGTGGTGGAAGAGTCACGCAAGAAAAAAACCGAAGGCGGCTGGGGTTTTATCAAGCACTTCCCGCTACGCGTGGCTAACACGCTTAGCCGCAGGCAGCACCACGACTATTCCCACGAAGTCTACGACGCCATGGCGGGCTGTCTGGCGTGTAAATCCTGCGCCGGTCAGTGCCCCGTAAAGGTCAACGTGCCGCAGTTTCGCTCGCAGTTTCTGGAGGTCTACCACGGGCGCTATCTGCGGCCGCTGCGTGATTACGTGATTGGCGGCACCGAGTTCATGCTGCCCACCTTTGCCAGAGCCGCCCCGCTGTACAACGCCATCATGGGCCAGCGATGGGTCGAGCAGCTGATGCGCAAAGGCATCGGCATCAGCGACTCCCCTTTGCTTTCCCGTGCCAATCTGAAAAAGAAGCTGCGCGCCTGGGGCGTGGCCGAGGCAACGCCGACTTCGCTTGCGCTGCTCACCGAACAGCAGCGCGCCAACAGCGTGATTATCGTGCAGGACGCTTTCACCAGCCACTTTGAAGCCAAGCTGGTAATGGATATCGTCGAGCTGCTGTCGCGGCTCAACCTGCGGGTGTTCGTCATGCCGTTTTCCGCCAACGGCAAGCCACTGCACGTGCAGGGCTTCCTGGGGGCGTTCGAACGCACCGCACAAAAGCAGGCCGAGCGGCTGCGCACGCTGGCGCACTTTGACATCCCGCTGGTGGGCATCGACCCGGCGATGACCCTCACCTACCGCCAGGAGTACGTCAAATCGCTGGGCAGCGACGCCGTACCCGAGGTGCTCATGCTCCAGGAGTGGCTGGCCACCCGCCTCAACACCCTGCCTAGCCGCCCGGTCGAGCTGAGCGACCCCGGTTTCAAGCTGCTTTCCCACTGCACCGAAAGCACCAATGCGCCGGGCTCCCCCAAGGCGTGGCAGCAGGTCTTCGCGGCCTTTGGGCTTGAGCTTGAACTGGTCAGCACCGGCTGTTGCGGCATGTCCGGCACCTACGGCCATGAAACCCGCAACGTGGCGACCTCAAAGGTCATCTATGCTCAGTCCTGGCAGCCGCAGGTGGAAGCCGAGGAGAATGCGGGCAAGCTACTGGCCACGGGCTACTCCTGCCGCAGCCAGGTGAAGCGTTATTCGAACCAGGTGCTACCTCACCCGCTACAGGCGCTATTGAGCGCGCTCAAGCGCGGGTAACGTTGATACCACCAACGCCAACCGACCGTTTGATTCTGGCATGCTGGGCGCAATCCTAGAGCCGGGGAACCATCTTGCGACGATTATTGACTATCGCTCGCGCACCTTGGGCGTGCGCCGCGACACTGGCCCTGCTGATGGGCGGTGTCAGCGTGGCCGCCGCACAGGACGCCCGAGTAGAAACCCAGCGGGTTGAAGAAACGCCGCGTATCGAAACACTGCGCCTGACCGGCAGCGTTACCGCCCCGCGAACCTCACAGCTTTCCAGCGCCGAGGCGGGCCAGGTCGAGACCCTTGACGTCGCGCTGGGCGACCGGGTCAGCCAGGGCGAGCGTCTGATGGCGCTGGATAGCCGTGAAGCCGAACTGGAGCGCCAGCGCGCCCAGGCCAATATCGATCAGGCCCGCGCCGATCGCGACGACGCCCGCCAGCGACTCAACGAAGCCAACCAGCTATCCGCGCAGCAAAATATTGCGGCAAGCGAACAGCGCCAGCGGCAAAACACGCTGGCCGCCGCCGAAGCTACCCTGGATGCCCAAGAGACCGACTACGCGCTCTGGGAGCTTCGCGTGTCGCGCCACACCATCACCGCGCCCTTCGATGCGCTGATCACCCAGCGCGACAGCGAGCTGGGCGAATGGGTCACACCCGGCGACACTCTGATGACGCTGGTTGACATAGATGCCTTGACGCTGGACTTCCCTGTACCTTTCTCGGCCTACGCCCGCATGGATGACGCGACGCTCGAAATCCGGCTGGAAGGCGATACCCAGTGGTATACCGCCCGCCCCCAGGCACGGGTACCGCAGGACACCACCAGCCGCCAGTTCCTGTTGCGCGCCGAGCCTGCTGAATCCCTCAGCCTGCTGCCCGGCATGGCGCTCGAAGGGCGGCTGCTGCTTGAAGGCGAGACGGGCCCAAGCGTCCCCCGCGATGCCTTGATCCGCCGCCCGGACGGCAGCGTGAGCGTATGGCTGGCCCGCCAGGAAGACGACGCATGGCGGGCCTATGAACAACGCGTGGAGATCGGCGGCGGCCACGAGGGCAATGTCGCGGTGCTTGACGGTATCGAGGTGGGTGATCGCGTCATTGTGGTAGGCAACGAACGCCTGGAAGAGGGGCAGTCCTTGTCCCTTATCGACGACGACTAACAAGGAGCGCCCTCGCGCATGTTTGCCGCCATCATCCGTCACGGCATTTTGGTCAGTGTCGTCACCCTGATTCTGCTGATCGTGGGCATTGCCGCCATCTGGCGGATTCCCGTGCAAATGATTCCCGACCTGGAAACCCGGGTGATTGGCGTTGAAACCCAGTGGGCCGGCGCCAACCCGCAGGATATCGAAAAGGATATCCTCATCGAGCAGGAAGAGTATTTACGCAACGTCCCCAACCTGCAGCGCATGGAATCCACCGCCAGCAGCGGCAGCGCCGAGGTCGAGCTGGAATTTCCGTTTGGCGTTGATCTCACCGAAACGCTCATTCGGGTCAACAACGCCCTGAGCCAGGTACCCTCCTACCCCACCAACGTTGACCAGCCGCGCATCGTCGCCAATTCGTTTTCGGCCAATGCGTTCATGTACTTCAACGTCGGCCCGCGCGAAGGCAACCCGCGCGATCTGGACATGCCGGCCATGCGCGACTATCTGGAAGATAACGTGCGCCCGCGCATGGAAAGCGTCAGCGGCGTGTCGGAGGTCACCGTCTCCGGCGGCGCCGAACGGCAAATGCAGTTGCTGCTCGACCCCGACGCCCTCGCCGCGCGCGATCTCAGCATCGGCGATATCCAAGGCGCGTTAAGGGAACGCAACCAGGACGTCTCCGGTGGCAACCTGGAAAGCGGCAAGCGACGCTATCTGCTGCGCACCGTCGGGCGCTTCGAGGATGTCGAGAGCCTGGAAGCACTGATTCTTGACCGCCAGGGTGATGAGACGACACGGCTTGGCGACGTTGCCGAGGTGCAGCAATCCTACGCCGAGCTGACCTCGCGCTCGTACAACTCGGCCGGCGAACCGGTATTGAGCGTTCAGGTGCGTCGCGAGCCGGGGGCCAACGTCATCGACATCAAGCGCGACATGCTGGACGAGGTAGACGCCCTGAATGAGGGCCTGCTGGCCGAACAGGGCATGCAGATGTCCCTCTCCAGCGACGACGTACGCTACGTGGAGTCGTCGATTGCCAACGTCTGGGTCAACCTGGGCCTGGGGGCGCTGTTTGCCACCCTGGTGATGTATGCTTTCCTGCGCTCGGCGCGGGCCACCTTCGCCGGTATCATCGGCATTCCGATCTGTACCATTGCGGCGTTTCTCGGCCTGTTGCTTGCCGGCCGCACCCTGAACGTGATTTCCCTGGCCGGGGTGGCCTTTGCCATCGGCATGACCATCGATAACACCATTGTCGTGCTCGAAAGCATCGAGACCCAGCGACGCCGGGGGCTGGCCCGCTTTCAAGCCGCGCTGGAAGGCGTCAAGCAGGTCTGGTCGGCGGTGCTCGCCTCAACGCTGACCACCATCCTGGTGTTTGTGCCAATTTTCTTTATCGAGCAGGAAGCCGGCCAGCTGTATTCCGACATTGCCGTGGCGATCTCCACCTCGATCCTGGTCTCGATGGTGGTCGCCATTACCGTCATACCTACGCTCGGCGCACACATCGATTTCCGCGGCCGCGATAACGGCAATGGCACTCGCCCGCGCTGGATGAGCGCCTGCCTTTGGGTGGTCGACAGCATGATCAAAAGCACGGGGCGGCGAGCGGCGGCGGTGGTGTTGGGCGTCGCCGGCGGCGTGGCGATTTTTGTCTGGCTGACACCCCCGGCGGAATACCTGCCCGAGGGCGAGGAAGCCAAGACCTTTGCCAGCATGAACGCCCCCGCCAGCTACAACCTCGCCACCATGGATGCCATTGCCCAGGATCTGCAGCGCGAACTTGAACCACACGTCGGCGGCGACCCCGAGGATTTCGAGCGTGGTGACACTGACGTGCCACCCATCCGCACCATGGGCATCCAGGCCGAATCGCAGAGCCTGCGCATCATTGCCGAAACCATCGACCCCAATCATATCGAGGCGCTGATGGACGCGCTGACCGCGCGTTACGAGGCCTACCCGGACATGCGCGCCTTTGCCGCGCGCGGCTCGATCATTTCGAGTAACGACGGCGGCACGCGCAGCATCACGCTGGATATTGCCGGTAATGACCTGGAAACCCTCTACGCCACCGCCAATCGCATTTACGAACGCGCCCAGGGAACCTTCGACAACCCGCGCATTCAGTCGCGCCCCTCAGCGCTGGACCTGGGCCAGCCGTTAATCGAGATTTACCCGGACTGGGAGCGCGCCGCCGAGCTGGGCTTTGACACCGAGGGCCTGGGCACCGCGATTGCGGTGCTGACCAACGGATCGTATCTGGATGATTTTTATCTCGACGATGAGAAGATCGACCTTTACGGCTATGGCCCGGAGGCCGGCGATATAGACCTCGACCGCCTGTCCAGCCTGCCCCTGCATACGCCTGCCGGGTTCAACGTACCGCTGAATGACGTCGCCGATATCGAAGAAACCGTCGGCACCGCCACCATACGCCGGGTAGATGGTCGGCGCAGCGTGACCCTGGACGTAATTCCACCGCGCAGCGTGGCGCTTGAAGCGGGTATCGAACGGATGCAGCGTGAGGTGATCGAGCCCATGCGCAACGAAGGCGAGCTACCCGGCAGTATTGATGTCACGGTAAGCGGTGCGGGCGATCAGCTCGATGCCACCCGCCAGTCACTCACCGGTAACGGCTTGATTGCCCTGGCGATCGTGTATCTGTTGCTGGTGGCGATTTTCGCCCACTGGGGCTATCCGCTGCTGATTCTGGCGACCATCCCGCTCGGCGCGGCCGGGGGAATTGTCGGGCTGTGGCTGATGAACAGCGTGGGCGCAATGCTGCCACGTATTGGCCTGAACGCTATTAGCCAACCGTTTGACATGATCACCATGCTGGGCTTCTTGATCCTCATGGGGACCGTGGTCAACAACCCGATATTGGTCGTCCATCAAGCACGCATCAACCTGCGCGAGACGTCCATGGGCGTGCGCGATGCGGTATATAACGCCGTGGAGAGCCGCCTACGGCCCATTGCCATGACCACCTTGACCACGCTGTGCGGGCTTTCGCCGCTGGTGTTTTTACCCGGCGAAGGCACCGAGCTGTATCGCGGCGTCGGCGCCATTGTGCTGTTCGGGCTGCTCGGCACCGCCATCGTTACCGTCACCTTTTTGCCGGCGCTTACCGTGGCGGTGCTCAGTTGGCGAACGAAACGCCAGGCAGGCTAAAAGAACAGCCGCTTGAGGGCCTCACCGGGGTCGCTTTCGCGCATGAAGGCTTCGCCGACCAGAAAGCCGTTGACCTCATGGTCGCGCATCAGCTCGACATCATCTCGGGTATCGATGCCCGACTCGGTAATCACCGTGACGCCTTCGGGAATGCCCGGTAAAAGTTCCAGCGTCGTGTTGAGGCTGGTCTCGAAGGTGTGCAGATTACGGTTGTTGATGCCCACCAGCTGCAGGTCCAGCGTCAACGCCCGGGCGAGTTCATCGGCGTCGTGGACTTCCACCAGCACGTCCATCCCCAGGGCCTTGGCCTGCTGGCTCAGGTCACGAAGCTGGGCGTCGTCCAGCGCAGCGACGATCAGCAGAATACAGTCAGCCCCGATCGCCCGCGCCTCAGACACCTGATAGCCGTGAGTGATGAAGTCCTTGCGGATAACCGGTAGCGGGCAGACGTCACGCGCCGCGATCAGGTAGTCTTCGTGACCCTGGAAAAAGTCGGCGTCGGTGAGCACCGACAGACACGCCGCACCGCCCTGGGCATAGCTTTTGGCAATATCCGCCGGGTGAAACTCCTCACGAATCACGCCCTTTGAAGGCGAAGCCTTCTTCACCTCGGCAATGATCGCCGGGTCGCCGGCGGCAATGCGCTGGTTCAGCGCATCAATAAAGCCCCGGGGCGCACTTTGCTTTTCGCCCAGCGCCAGCAGATCGGCTTCCGAAACCGCCTGACGTCGCTCGGCCACTTCCTGGTCCTTGCGTTCCAGAATGCGCGTTAAAATCGTAGGCGTTGCCTGTTGAGTCATGATGATCTCTTCTTGTTTAAAAACTTACCTTGTTTAAGGGCCTACTGCTTAAAAACGCTGGTGAAGTGGGAAAGCTCGGTTAGCTTTTCAAGCGGCAGCTTGGAGGCCTGGGCATCCTGCGCCAGCATCACGCCCTCTTCCAGGCTGTCGGCCACGCCCGCGCAGTAAAGCGCCGCGCCCGCATTCAGTGCCACCATATCCGCCGCCGCGCCTTCGCCGCTCAGCGAGGCCTTGACCAGGCGCAGGCTGTCTTCAGCGCTGGTGGCTTTCAGGGTGGCGAGGCTCTGGCGTTCAATTCCCAATGCTTCCGGGGTGATCGTGTACTGGGTAATTGCGCCGTCCTTGAGTTCGGCCACCTGGGTAGGCGCCGCCAGGGAGATTTCATCCAGGCCGTCCTCGGAATGCACGACCATGACATGGCGACTGCCGAGCTTGTTAAGCACCTCGGCCATCAGTGGCACCAGCGAGGGCGCATACACGCCCAGTACCTGATTGGGCGCGCTGGCAGGATTGGTCAGCGGGCCGAGAATATTGAACAGCGTGCGCACCCCCATTTCACGGCGCGGGCCGATGGCATAGCGCATCGCCGGATGATGATTGGGGGCAAACATGAAGCCCACGCCGACCTGCTCGATACAGCGGGCCACCTGGTCGGGTTTCAGGTCCAGATAAATGCCCGCGACGTCGAACAGGTCGGCGCTGCCGGATGACGACGACACGCTGCGGTTACCGTGCTTGGCCACGTGGGCGCCGCCGGCCGCCGCCACGAAGCTGGCCGCGGTCGAGACGTTGAATAGATTGGCGCCATCGCCCCCGGTGCCGACGATGTCGACCACGTTCTCAGCGTCAAGCTCGACCCGCTTCATCAGGTCACGCATCACCTGGGCGGCGGCACTGATCTCGACGGCGCTTTCGCCTTTCATGGCCAACCCCACCAGCAGGCCGCCTATCTGGGCGTCGGACGCTTCACCGGTCATGATCTGGCGCATCAGCGCATGGGTGGCATCGAAAGAGAGGTCTTCGCGGCGCATTACCGCGTTAATTGCGTCTCGCATTTGCATGAGCAGAAAAGCCCCTAAAGCATGTGAAACCGGCGATCAGCCGCGTTTTAAAAAGTTGGCCAGTAGCGCATGGCCCTGACGTGTCAGGATGGATTCCGGGTGAAACTGGACGCCTTCAACGTCCAGCTCTCGGTGGCGCAGCCCCATGATAACCCCAGGCGTGACATCGTCATCCGCGGTTCTGGCCGTTATCTCCAGACACTCGGGCAGGCTCTGTTCATCCACCACCAGCGAGTGGTAGCGCGTCACTTCCAGCGGATTGCCCAATCCGGCAAACACGCCCTGGCCGTCGTGCGCTACCGCCGAGGTTTTACCGTGCATTACCTGAGGCGCGCGCACCACCTTGCCGCCGTAGACCTGACCAATGGCCTGATGCCCCAAGCACACGCCCAGTATGGGTAACCGGCCGGCAAACCGTTCAATGGCGTCAAGCGAAATTCCGGCCTCGTTGGGCGTGCAGGGGCCAGGCGAGATCACGAGGTGTGTCGGCGCTAGCGCTTCGATCTGCTCAACGCTGATCTCGTCATTGCGATAGGTCACCACATCAGCGCCCAGCTCGACCAGATACTGGACGATGTTGAATGTGAAGCTATCGTAGTTATCGAGCATAACGACTCTAGGCTTTATAAGCATTTGATTAGATTCACTATCGCCCTGCGAGTTCGTCATTGTTACCCAGCCTGTTACCCAGGTTCGTTATCAGTTGAGCATTTATACTCTGTTCTGGATTGTATCGCTTGAGCGCTGATGCTGTCATGCCAATAAGTCACGGCGGATTTTGAATCCGCTACATCAACCTTTAAAGGCCGCGCTTGCACAAGGCTTTATAGAGAAATCAGCACCTTACCGCTTTACTATATTTGCATACAGTGTATTGGTCGCATCGGTTCTGCGACCAAACTGCGACCACCCCGCTTGCACCCAACGATGACCATGGCTTATCGTTCCCTCGAATACTGTATATATAACCAGCTTTAATAGAGGTGCCTATGTCCCAGAAAACCTATGAGCAGTTAGTCCAGCGTGTGCAGCGTGTGATCAACAGCCCGCTGGCTCAGTCTGAAAACTGTGCCGAGATCCAGCGCCAGCCAGATGACTCCGACGAGGATTGGTCGCGGATGCTCGAGGATCTGGGCACCGTGGAAAACGTGGATATGACACCACTGGATGATGCCGGCGAACATGTGCGCGTGAGATGGAACCCAGTCGAAGCGATGTGATGGACGATCGTTATCGCGCTACTCTGTGGCGCAAGAAGCTCGAGCGAAGTCGTCGAGGATGGCGCAGGTTCTCGTCTGCCCCACTTCCGCGCTGCGTGATCGAGTTTCACATCATTCAAAAAGGTACGCTTTATAGCGGGCGCAGCCACGGCGCCAGCTTCGATCAGCGTGATGTTTTGACGCCCGGTACCGCTGCCTATTTGCTGATGAGGCGAGACCTGATGACGGAAGGCGTCTGGAGAAAGGCGCGGGACCAAGGCGCCGCTTTGGGTGTTGTTTCACGCCCCTGGTAGTGATCGAAAATCGAGTACGAGAGGTGAGCCAATGGCAGAATTTTGCAGGCAATGCGCGCTGAAGTATTTAGGTGAGGTCGAAGCAAAGCACACCGCGGGGGCTTGCAAGCCGGGTGAGACGTTCTGGGAGTTTTGCGAGGGGTGCGCCAACATCGTCGAGATAGATAGCGACGGTTGGCGCATTGATGAAGCGGTTAGTCGAAGCTGAACTCAGACTGGTCGTTAGCGGCTGAGGTTTCCATATCAATGCAGCCTGAAAGCATCTGATAGCTTCCGGTGCCGCCAACCTCGGCGATACGCGTGCAGTGTTGTTGCGTCTCCCCCGGGATGTTGCCCCACATATCTCGAATGCTGTTATAGGAGTCTTGCTCCATATCAATGCACCCGTTGTACATCATGGCGCTTCGGTCGCCGCCTACGGTGGCGATTTTTTCGCAGTGCGTTTCTACGTCATAGCGAGGCAGATCGTTAGCCAGCGCTAGAGAGGTGAACAATAAGCCTGTGATCACTATAAGTACGCGCATGATTAACTCACTTTTGGTCGGGTGAAGAGAACAAACATCCCAAGGATAATATCGCCAAAGGCCCAGAGCGTGAGCAACATACCAACGCCCAGTGTGCCGCCTATTGCGGCGCCTGCCTCTGAGTATTCATCGGTCGCGCCATCCATCATGCCGCCGATCTCCCCCAAATAGGCAAACATCCAAACCACCATAAGGATGTTGAAAAGGATAAAGGTCCATTTGAAGATCTTCCCAAAAAAGCCACGCTTGGGCTTTCTAAGCTGCTTTCCACAGTTGCTGCATTTGAACGCGGTATCACTGACCTGGTGGCTGCATTCAGGGCATTCAGTAAGGGCCATTCGTTTCTCCTGGTATTTTTGTCTTACTTTCCTCACTTAGATTAGCGTTTAATAGAGTCCCTTTCTACGCGTTCAGATTAAACAGGGCGATCTCTTACGCCATGTAAGCAATATCTTACAAAGCGTTATTCACTCCCAGGCAATTCCGCTTTTACGCGACACGAGTAGCCTCGATCGTCGATCGTGTGGGCAACCTGCTCGATCAGCCATTCACCGTCAGCCCCTTCGCGGAACCCTGAGAGCGACAGGCGCCCTTCTGCCATCAGCGATGTATCACCAGGTAGCGTTATATCGAGCGTTTGCTCGCCTCTTTCGCCGCGCCTGAGCTCTGAACGGGCCGCGGCCTTTGCCGCCTCTTCATTTGGGTAAGCTTGACCGAGGCGCTGCACGGGTTCGCCTTCCCCTACGGTTACCTCATACGTGGCGGCCTCGTCGGTGTCTCGCCAGTGGGCGATGACACTGCCCGCGTTACCGCGCTTGGCGAGCCGCATACGCCCGCTAGTGAGCATCGTGGGCGAGATAGGGACTGTGGGCAGCGGTGTTGCATCGGCGTTGGCGGCCTGCGAAGCGCCACGCTTGGTGAGCACCAGGGCACCGCCTGCGGGCTTGACCACGCCGTCATGGTCGCGCGCCAGCCGCGTGAGCAGGTTCATGTCTGACTCGTCGGTCTGGTCAATGTGTGGCAGCACCACTGACGCAATCTCGGCTTGTACAGCGGGCGTGAGACCATGCTCGCTGGCGATCGTCTCGGTAATTGAGCCAAGGGTTTTGCCTGCATCCCAGCTTCGCGTTTTCTTCGTCTGGAGCATCAGGCGCGTGCTGCCCTGGCCGGACTGGCTTTCGGCCAGCGGCGCGGCCTTGGCGATGATCTTGAGCTGATTAGGTGGCCACGATATTTCGAGGGCATCAACGACATAAACGCCCATCTCGTCGGCTTCGTCGTTATAGCCAATCCACAGCTTTAGCTCGGCGCCCGCCGGCGGAAGCGCAAGCGGCCGCTGGTCATCGTGATCCTCTAGGGTGATGACGAGCTCGTCGGAATCCATCCCCGCCTTGTCGGTGAGGCGCAGCGAGACCAGACGCTTATTGATGGCGTCGGTTATGTCGTCTTGATTGGCGGTCAGGCGGTAAGCGGGCCGCGTTTTGTCTAACCCCATAGCCGCACCCGAGAGGTCGTTGCTGGGCGCTCAGGCTCAGGCAGGTCGATCAGCAAGCCAGCGGGCAAGAAAGGGCCGTGATCAGCCAGGCCTCGATTAGCGACCAGCACCTTCTCCACCAGGCCTTGCGAAAGGCGGCCGTACCGGCGCCAGCAAATCCAGTCGACGGTATCGCCGTCCTTAGTTCTGTACTTGAGGGCCATTGTCGAAGAACCTCATGGTTAACGTGAACGACTGACGGCGCGGGACGCCGCCTATGGCGAAGATGTCGGACTGCTCTTCAACGGCCAGCATGACCCAGCGGCCATGAATGTAGCCATTACCGTCCACCAGCATGAGCGGCTCACCCCGGGAGGCGGTGGCGCGCATGTCGCGGATCTGATGGGGCCCGCTGCGCCAGCTTGGGTAAATGCGGCCAGTTAGCGTGATCTGGTCCGCGCCATAGCCGGTAAACTGCAACGCATCATGTTGGCCAACCCGCGACTGTGCGGCCCAGCGGTATTGCGTGGTGCGCTGCAGACGTTGGTAGGCAGCGGTATCAATGCTGAACGGATAGTCCCCCAGCTTGAGCATTACCTCAGCCATCGTAGAGCGCTCCCTGTTGACGTTGATTGAGTTCTTCCATCACAAGCTCGGCGATGCGCTGGGCATAAGAAGCGTCGCTCTCTCCGCCGGCGCGCTCCACGTGCAGATGCAGGTTGTTGTTAATGTTCTGAGTGACTTCTTTTGTAGGACTCTTATCGCGCTGTGCTTGCTGGGTGCCAGCATCGAAGTCGGGACGCTGGGGGGCCGCCTGTGTGCCGCGTTGCTCAGCGGCTTGTTGGCTGTCACCCAGGTTTAGCGGCTGCGCGTTGCTGCCGCCTAGCGTTGGTCTGCCGGCGCTCTCCTCTTCGTCGTCACTTCCAAACCAGCCCTTAACGGCGTTGAATGAGTTGCCAACCCACTCCAGCTTGCTGGTCATCCAGTCGATCGCACGCTCGGCGCTTCCGGTAATGCCGTCCCACAGGCCGCCAAACCAGCCAGCCAGGCCACCCCATGAAGCGGAAACTACATCGAGCGGTGACCAGGACAGCTTTTCCTTCATCCAGTCCCATGCGGCGCCTGCTGTGTTCTGCACCGACTCCACTATGCTGCCTACGGTGATGGTCAGCCCAGCCCATGAGTCAGCGACAATACCCAAAGGTGACCACGCAAAAATGCCCTTGAGGCTTTCCCATGCAGTGGATACAGCATTTTTTGCCGACTCAACCGCACTGGCCACTGTTACGCCTAGCTCGCCCCACGCGCGAAAAACAAGACCAATAGGTGACCATGCGAGGCTTTCTTTGATTTGGCCCCAGGCTTTATCTACCTTGTCAGCAACGTAGTCGCTGGCCTCGGCAAAGATCGTTTTGGTTCTGTCCCACAACCCGCCAAACCACGCTGACAGCCCATCCCAGTTGCGGTAAATGAGGTAGGCGGCGCCCGCGATCGCACCAATCACCAAGCCAATAGGGTTGGCCATTAGCGCCGCACCGATGGCCTTGATGCCGCCTGCCACCAATGGAAGCGCGCCGGAGAGCGAAAGCAGCGCACTGCCTGCCTGAAAGATAGCGCCACCAAAGGCGACCACTGAGACGATGGCTTTACCCGCGATCAGCGTGCCGATGATCATGCCGAGGTTATCGAAACCGCCGACCAGGTTGGCGGTAACCGCCACCGCTTCGCCTACCTTCGTGACCACTGTGCCAATGCCATCAGCAAGGCTTAACATGACGGGAACCGCGTTTTGCAAGCGAGTAGCAAACGTGGTTGACCACTCCCGTACCTGGTCGCGGTTCTCCGCAAGCCACCCGGTGAATTTGCCCATCATCTCGCCTACCACCGGCATCAATTCCGCGCCGATGATATTTTTTAGACCGGCCAGCGATAGCTGAGTGTCGAGCAGTGTGTCCTGGAACTTTTCGCCGTCGCGTGTGGCTTCCTCACTGAGTATGTAGCCCGTACGGGCGGCATCCGCGGCATAACCTCTTAGTGCCTCGGAGCCACCGCGCAGAACGTTCAGCATACCTTCGCCTTCGTTACCAAAAATCGCAGAGGCCAGCGCCAGCTTGTTGGTGTGGTTTTCCACCTCTTCTAATCGGTCTGCCGTTATTGCAAGCGCTTCGTCAGGCGACATGGAAGCCATCGCTTCAGCCGATAGGCCCAGTTCTTCATAGGCTTTTGCAGCGGCGCCACCACCTTGAGCCGCACGACCTAAGCGGCGAGTAAAGCGATTGACGGCGCTATCCAGCCCTTGAACCGACATGCCGCCGCGCTCCCCGGCATACCGAAGCTCTTGAAGTGCTTTCGTGCTGATGCCGATCTTGCCAGCCGTTTTGGCGACGTTGTCGCCCAGCGTCGCCGTGGAGCTTGAGATGGCAAAAATACTGCCCGCCGCAGCGGTGCCGACCATGGCAGTGCGGCGAGCGAGACGGCCCACCTCAGTTGTCATTGTGCGGAACTTGCCGCCCACATCAGCCGCGGCCAGTCGGTTGAGCGACTCTTGCCGGCGGCGAAGCCGGTCGATTTCGCTGGATAGATCGGCGTAACGCGAGCGGAGGCTGTCAACACTGCGACCCTGTCGGCCAAAGGTCTTGATCTGGCGAGAGAGGTCGCGCTGCTGGCGCTCTGCCTTGCTGATCGCTGCGCCAACCTCTCCCAGCTGCCCCTTGGTGTTGGTGAGGCCACGCGTTAGAGAGCGGTCAACCGTGCCACCGATCGCTATCGTTGCATTGAGCCGCTTGTTTGCCATGCGTTACCCCGTTACTTACTGCTTTGGCAAGCCATTCACCCACCACAGGAACCGGCTGAACCGGAGCGCGCCTATCTCTTCCACGCCCCAGCCAGTGTGAGACGCCAGCGCCAGCGCTAGCCGCCGCACGTCATCACGCGCTAGTCCAAAAAACCTTGATACGCCTCCTGGAGGCGCCGGTAGTTTTTCAGGCTCAGCTTGCGAATATCATCGGGCGCGATCTCGCACAGGTTGGCGAACATGGTCACTTCACGTAGGCCGTCGCTGCCCCGCATTTCGTCATGAACGATCTGGTCGTCTACCGTCGGCTCGCGCATGGTGAGCTCGCTCACTGTCACGCTGGTAACCAAGGTGAGAACGCTTGTTAGCGTAATCTTGCATTCGCCAGAATCGCCGTAGGTCAGGTAATCGGGTTTGCTCATATCATCATCCTTCGTAAAAAAAGAGCTGGCCTTAGCCAGCCCAAGGCCCATGCCGCTAGTTAAATGCCGAGCGCGGCGCGCATGTCAGCTAACAAATCAACGCCATCCACAATGCGCACTGCGTTCTCTACATCGATCTCGTGCACGCGCACGCCATCATGGTCTTCTCGGTAGTAGTCGAGTCGCATAGTGACGTTCATGCTGGCGGCCTGACCTGGCTGCCAGGTGCCTCGATCGATACTGGTGATCTTCCCGCGCATGGTGTGCACGGTCGGACGCCACGTGCCGTCGTACGACTGCATCGCACCGCGGCCGACAAAGGGCACTGAGTTTCCTTCACTCACGCCAAATTGGCGCAGAATCTCACGATCGTAAGAGCGCAGAATGAAGCTGGTTTCCAGCGCCTCCATGCCCATGTCGAGGGTGATCGGGGCATCCATCCCGCCGGCGCGATGCTCTTCGGTGAGCAGCGTTAGCGGGGGCGGCGTGTATTCAGTGACGTTACCGGCATAGCCGCGACCGTCCACTGACACGGTCATCTGCTTGATAATGTTGCGAGCAGCCATTACGCGAACTCCTCTTTTATGGCTTCGAAGCGGTTGCCTTTACGTCGATTGGCAAACCTCGGGATTACCTGAATATTGGCGGCGACGTGCAAGCCGCAGACGTTCTTTCCAGCGATCGGAATGATGTGGTCGACCTCCCAAGGGAAGCCGGTTTCCTTGGTGCGTCTCGCCGCCAGGTCGTAAGCCTCTTGAATGACAAACTCGTCAAGCTCTCCGAACCACGCGGGCGTTGCCCTTGCCCTTCTGGCTCGATAGGCCGCGCGATAAGCCGCATAGACATCACGGTTTTCATGCCGATATTTTTTGCTATTTCGGTTTATACGATCGCGATTTCTTTCCGCGTAGCTGGGGTTTTTCTGGCGCCAGCGGCGAGATATTGCAGCCACTGCTTCAGGGCTCTCCCTGTAACGAATAGCTGCATACTCGCGCTGACACTCCAAGCACGCCCCCTTGGCGGTCGACCGCCACGCAACGTGCCCCTTGGGGCAGGGCTTGCCCGAAAAGTATTTCGACAAGCCTTTTTCCATCGCGACCTTGCGAGCACCTGGACGACTCACCCGAAGACCTCTTCCACGTAATCGTTCACCAGCATGGAGCGGAACGTGATGTGCTCGGCTGGATACGGCGGCGTGAACTCGAAGTTGAAGTACACCTTGCCCAGCTGGATATTGGCGGGCGTGTTCAGGTCAGGGTCTGGCCAGCAGCGACCGCCCAGCAGCGCACCCTCGGCCACCAGCCCGGCGATGTAGGCGTTCACACCTTCAGTGACGTCTTCCACGTACGTCTTGGTGATATTGCGGTCGACGGCCCAGAGGTGAGCGCGCTGGATGCTGTCATTGATCATGTCAGCGGTGCGGCGCACGGAAAGGAAGTGCCACTTGGTGTCGTCGGTCAGTGAGCGGTTGCCCCAAAGGCGGTAACCGTCCTGGCGGATGATGGTGGCGATGCCGCCTTCGTTGAGCAGGTTGGCGCGGCTATTGGCGTCGCCCAGCTTGAAGTCAACGGAACGCGACGTGCCCACAATGCCGTTGACTGGCTTGTTGGATGGTGACCACCAGAAACCGAGGTCATTGTCGATCTTGGCGATGATGCCAGCCGCCCGAGCGCTAGCAGGCTCGTCGGCATAGCTGCCGTCTCGCTGCATGATCTGGACCCACGGATCCACCATGTAGACGCGGGCGCTTCCAAAATCGTTGGCGTACTGCTGGGCGGCGTCGTCAGTGGTATTGGGGCCGTCAACCACAATAATGGCCCGCAGGCGCTCGGTAACGCCGAGTGCCTCGGCAACTACCGCGTTGCGGGTACCGCTCTCACGCTGGTGGGTAAAGCCGGGGGCGCACAGGATGCGAGGCGCAAAGCCGACAACACTCTCAGCGCCAGCCAGTGCATGCAGGCCTTCAAGGTCGCCGGTCTCGCTATTCACGCCACCAATGACGTTTGCCATGGCGGCTTGCTCGTCTTCGTCGTCTTCCACGCGAACGACAATTACGACTGCACCGATCTGGTCAAAGATGCCATCCATCGCACCAGGTAGCGTGCCCTCTGTGCCCAGCTCGGCGGCTTTGGTGCGTGACCCCGCGACTAGCGTCGGGCGGTTCAGCGGGAACGGTTCGGAAGCGCCACCAGAAAGCTCCTGGAACGCGCGGTCTTTCGCTATTCCCGTGCCATCGCTGCCTTCTGCCAGGGCGGCACTGACTTTCGCGCTGGCCTCGGCGCTATCATTCACCGCGGTGACGATCTCTTCTGCAGTGCTGGTTACGGCGCCTTCGGCATCAGCAGCCAACGCGACAGTGATGTCGCTGTCTTTAACCGACACTTCCAGCGTCGCGGACTCTTCGCCAGGCGCGACATAGCGGACCCGGATGTTATTGCCAGCCGTCCCTGACTCGATAGCGGTAAACGTGACACCGGTGCCCGATGGCGCATTGCCCAGAGTAAGCGTTGCAGCGGTAGCGCCAGCGGCACCAGGTGCCGTGCCAACGATGCCGATGACGCCCGAGCGAACGGTCTGAATAGGCCGTGGCCCAGTGTCGATTTCAAGGACCTCAGCCCCATGTAAAAATGCCATTGCGGTTGCCTCTTGCCTGGTCAGGTGGTGAACTGCTGACGATAGGCACAGCATGGCGGTCACGCGCGCGCGGCTCCGCTGGCGGTAGTTCCAACAAAAAGCCCGCCGGGTGGCGGGCTTGGTGTTACGTGGTGAGTGGTATGTATGGCCAGATCATCAAGAGGATTTCGAGGACTTGGCCAACTAAGTTCGTAAGTTCGATCAGGAGCTTAACTATTTGTAGTTGCATAGCGCAGCCCCCTTTCGGCGGGATGCCCTGTTACCTCATTAAGCCATGCGACGAAATGCGGCAAAAATTGCTTGAGCGTTGGCTCAATTATGCTAGGGTTAGCCATGTGATAAATGACCTGTCGTTATAGGCGCGCCAAACGCCTGATGGGTTTCAAAAGCCCCAGTCTCCCCAGACTTGGGGCTTTTTCGTTTGCCTGTACAACGTGTTACAAGCTACAACGGATACTATATATAGCCCAATAGAAAATCAATTCAAGCAAATGTGGTATTTTTCATCCACAGGGTATCGACAGCTAACGCCCAGCGCTAACCGAGTCTATTAAAGAAACTGCCGCCTGCACTACCTATTTTTTAATGCCCCAGCTATGACGATAGCGAACCAATCCAAACGAGAAAGCCCGCCATTTGGCGGGCTTTTGCGTAGCGTGGGCGGGGCTACCAGGTGATGGCGGCGAGGGCGTCGCGATCCTCGGCAGCGAGGGCGTCGGCGATGTCCTTTTTCAACAGCCAGCTTTTTTTCAGCTGGGCTTTTTTGAAGGCCTTGGCAGCGTCGGTGGCGTCGATCATCTGTTGCGGTGTCATGCTGTAGACCGCGTTTGACCTGGTGCGTAGCTCCTGGACCGCGTCGGTTTCGCCGCTGTCGCGCAGGTCGCGGGCTTCGATGGCCAGGCCTAGCAGGTTGGGTTCATCTTGCGGTCGCGTCTGGATGATGTCGTCGGTGCCGTCGGGCATGGTGTAGGGCATGCCCGCGGCTAGCTTGGCGGCCAGGGCGGTTTCGATTTCTCGATGCTTTTTGGCGGCGAGGGTGTCGAGGTCAGCCGGTGGGATAGGCACCCAAACTGGGCGGCCGTTTTCGTCTGCGCCTCGTCGATGGTTTTTGGGTGGCTCGCTCTGTCCGTAAGTCTTCCAGGCTTCATTGGTAACCTCAATGGCATCACTAGGCCACGCCCCCTTTTTGTCAAACTTACCCTTTAAAGAGTAAGGATAAAAAACATTTCTGCTAGCACTGTAGTACATAAGAATTCCTCAATGGCCTATCGCAAAATAATGGATGCTTTCGCCGCCAAAATTACCGTTTATCCTTTGTGAGTAAGCGGCAAAACCCGTTGTTGTGTAATCTTCCGGTGCTGCGATGATGATTGAGAAGTTCCCCGTATCTACATCATTACAAAAGACACGGAGACATGCTTCTGGGAACTCAATACTGAAGTCGTTTACAGTCCCTGTATCTCCACCTGCTGACGCGCTGCCCCACTGTAAAATTAACCCGCCTAACCAACTTGGAAAAACGATATAGCCATTATCTCCAATGCTGTAATCGACTCCCCACCGTAGCTTTTTAGGCGTGATCGCTGTTTCGTCATTCTCCCCCGCATCAACCTGCGACTGTGTCGCTACTTTGAGCATCCCGGCAATGGTTTCCGTTGCCTGTTTGACCCACTGCACTCCCCAGGCCTTGAGCTTTTTCGCGGTGACGAAGCGCGTGTCGTTATCGCCGGTGTTGACCGTGTCTTGATCGGCAATGCGGGCCATGCCTTGTTCTGCTTCGGTCGATTCTGGGTGGTTGCGGCTCTGCTCATGTGCGGCGCGTTGGTCGTCTACGTATTGGCGCGTGGCGAGCACGACGCTGGGGTCGACCTTGAGCGTGACGGCGGCGGTGTCGCTGACTTGCAGGACGAATCGCACGGTTTGGGTGCGGCCGCTGCCTTCGTCGAGGGTTGGCTTGTAGGTTTCGGGGTAGTTGCCGTAGCCGATGAGGTCTTCGTCTTCGTCGTATATGCCGATTTCGCGGATGGTCCAGCCGCCGACGTCGGGGGGTAGCACTTGCTCGACGACGATCCAGTTGGGGTTTTCGTCGTCGACCTCGACGCGGTTGATTTGCGCGCGGCGTTGCTCATTGACGAGTGATGTTCGGTCGCTGTCCGGCGTGGGTAGGCTGCCGCCGCCGTCGCCCACCGCAATGTGGGTGATGACGATGGTTTCGCCCAGGGCGATGGCGTTGGCGAGCTTCGCCTGGCCTACCTGGGTGAGCAGGGTATAAAACTGCGCCATGTGGTTCTCCTGTTAGGTCTGCGGGTAGACGGTGGTGGTGTCGATGACGTCTAGCCCGATGCCGAGATAGAACGGTCCAGTGACCTGTGTTTCGCCGGCGGCGTAGGGGTAAACGGCGGTGACGTCGCCGTCGTACATGCCAATGCCGATGTGGAATTTGCCCCGGCTTTCACCGAGCAGATCGAGGCCGGTGATGTGGCGGGTCCGCGGCTTGGCGTCGTCAATGAGTCGGGTTAGCTCTTCATACATGGCATCGGTGATGCCGGTGTCGAGTACGCCGATGCGCAGGGCGAAGGTGCCGCGCGGGCCTTCGGGCTGTTGCTCGAACCATTCGTCTACTTCGAGCAGGTAGCCGAGTGGCTCGACCACCCGGCGCAGCGCGCTGATGGTGCCTTTGCGCTTGTGCACGGCCCACGCTGAGCGGCATACATCGCGCTTGGCTTCGGTTGACCAGGTGGGGTCCCAGCGATCGACGGATAACGCCCAGGCCAAGTAGGGGATCAGGTGCGCGGGGCAGTCGTTGGGGTTCCATAACTGGCGTAGCGGTACCGGGACGCGCTGAATCTCGGCGAGGGCTTCGGCGGCGGCGCGTTCTAGCGGTGTGGTGTTGTGGGGGAGTAGCTGTTGGTTACTCATCGCTGCCCCCGCTGGTGATGCCGATGCTGACTTCTTGACTGGTGCACCGGGCGGCTTGGGTTTTGTCGATGATGATGTGTTCGGGCGGTGATATGAGATTGACTGTTTCGACGCCTTCAACGTGTAGGGCGGCTTTGATGGCGTCGCGGTAGATGCTGACGCCGAGGCGGCGGCGCTGGCGGTGTTGGGCTTCAACAAAGCGCTGCAAGCGGGCACTGGCGGCGGCCAGTATGGCTTCTTGCGCGGTGGTGGCTTCGTCGTATAGCTGCAGCTCGGCGTCGATCATGTAGTCGATGATTTCGGCCGATTGGGTCGTGACACGGTCGCAGACCGGGCGGATGTCTTCGGGCGTTAGGGCGTCATAGACGATGTCGAGCAGCTCTTGGCTTGCGGTGCCGTCGCCTTCGCGTGATAGCACGATGATGAGGGCGTCGCAGGGCTCGGGCGATAGGGCGCGGGCATCGGCAACGCGACCGTCGGCGCTGCGGGCGTGGAATTCGTAGGCGGCGGTTGGGCCTGCGATGCTCAGGCCTTCCCAGGCTTCTTGCCCGCGCAAGCGTAGTTCGGTGTTGCTCTCATACGTGGGCGGTACCGGCGGCGTGGCGTCTGGGTCGCCCGGGTCGATTTCAAGGCGCTCGACTTCGTAGTTGGCGACGAGGTTGTCGAGGTCTTCGTCGTTGGCGTAGGCGAGCATCACGCCTTTGGCGGCTTCGTTGACGCGCTGCCGCCAGACCAGCTCCCGGTAGGCGTTTTCCTGCAATAGCTTGGTGAGCGGTTCGCTTTCGAGTTCGAGTGTTTCTTCGACGTCGGCGCGCTGTTCGCTGCTGACCAGGTCGAGCAGGGCGGCTTTGCGCTCGGCGTAGATGGTTTCGTAGTCGAGTTCTTCGACGACGGTAGGCGCGGGCAGCTGGGATAGGTCGATTGTGGTGCTCATTAGCTCACCTGTATGCCGTCGAGGTTGATCATTTCCCCTGTTGGCAGGTATTCACCTTCCAGGGTGAGCACGATATGCCCGGGCTCCGCGCTTTCAGTTCGGGCGCGCGTTAGCCGGAAACGCGGCTCCCACTGCGCCAGCGCTTCGGCAGTTGCCGCGTAAAGGTCGATGATCGTGGCGCTGTTCATTGGCGCATCCACCAGCTCAAACAGGCGAGAACCATAGTCACGACGCATTACCCGGCTACCGATCGGGGTAGTCAGAATGTCGCGGATGGATTGCCGCAGGTGATTGATGCCGGATAGTGAGCGCCCGGTCTGCGCGTTGATACCGTTCATGCGAGTCAGCATGCGATACCAGCTGCCGCACTTCCGTTAGCGGTGGTTCTGGCTATCCCGCGTAGACGTTTCCCGAGCCGCTAGCGACGGATGAGCCGCATGCGACTGGGTCACCAATGCGGCCCAGTTGCTTGTCGTTGGCGTAGACACTGGCGGATCCAGAAGCGAGGCTGCTGCCGTGGCAAACCGGCTCTGAGTTACAATGCGATGCCCAGCCATCACCTGCGCGGTGAACCGGTATGCCATTGGCGTAGACGTTCCCGCTGCCGCCAGTGCTGGCTCGCGGAGGGAAGTCGCCGTGGCCGGTACAGCTGTCGCCAAGTCGTGTCACGGCAGGCATGGTTGCTCCTAGTTCAGGTCAATGCGGGCGCCGTTAAGGCGAATGCCGGAAGCGTCTAGCTCGAGCGTAGAGCCGTTGCTAGATAGCAGGATGCGGTCACGATCCATAGTGACACTGCTGCCGCCCGTCTCAGCGATATACTCATGCGCTTCGCTGTCGTACTGGAAGCGGGCACCGTCTTCGAACTCGACCAGGTCTAAGTCAGGGTTGGCGGACGGAGCCGGGAGCGCGGAGCTGTAGAGCATGCCGATAATAACGGACTGCGTTAAATCACCTGATGGTGCACCAAGCACAACTTGCTGCCCTGCCCTCAAGGGCCGCCAGCGCCGATAGTTACGGCCCATCTCTGTTGGCCACGAAAGCCAGGCCGTTAAAAGGCTGCCGATCGCCACCCTGATTTTCTTTGCGTCATGGTCGACGGTTTCGATGGTGCCGATGGTGATCGATTGATTGAAGCGGCGCTCAGTCTCGCCCTGGCGATAGGCTTGGTTCACTGCTCAACCTCCTGGCCATCCTGGCGCGTGTAAAGCTCTTCATGCTCTGGGCCAATCAGCGGCGCGATTCCGACCCACACCTCAGTGGGTGGCGTGCCGTCGTCTAGCCATTCGTTCTCGCCGATGTGCACGATCTGCGCCCACTCAACGCGCCATACGATGTACTGATCTAGCTCGGGCGAAAATTCGTCAGGCTCGCACGCCAGCACGCGAGCAGGCTCGACGGGGAGCCCCCACTGGTTTTGCTGGATGAAATGCGCCAGCGCGGCGGCGTTTCGGCGTACCAGGCGGCCCTGATTGGCACCGCGCCAGCCGACGATATAACGAAGCTCGACCTGCAGCTCGAGCGCCAGCTGGCCTGTACCAGGATCATCGTCCGGCACTGCCAGCATTTCCGTCACCTCAACCAGGGCGGCGGGCACCTGAACGCGCTGGCGATCGTCCGGATAATCATCGACGGTGGCCAGGTCGGGGAATGCGGTGCGCAGGGCATCAATGACACCATCGTGATAATCGTCGAGGGTAATTTCAGTATCGGCATTCATTGCTGCGCTCTCAGGTAGTTAACGCGGCGCTCAAGGTCAGAACGGAAGTGACGCCAGAAAATGGCCTCCAGGTTGACGAAAATCTTATCTTCAACGAAGACATCGGCCTGGTCTTTGATGGGTAGCTGCTCTTCACGAATGGGAAGGCGCTGCTTTCCCTTCCGGCGGAGAATGGTGCGCCGCTTTGCGCCTTTGGGTTTTGCGATAAACGCGCCCGGGAAGTCGTGGTGACGATCGCCCTGGAATCCGGCACCGCCAGCGCTTTCAGAAACGCGCCCTTTAAATTCGGACACGGCCAGGTCGTTCAGGCCATACCACAACCGCACGGCCGCCATACGCTTGTAATCAGAACCGCTGGAGCCTTTGACGCGGATGCTTTTCAGGCGCCGCCTGATGGCCGCGGCGCGGCGCAACCCAAGCTCGCTCTGCAGCCCTTTGCTGGACTGTTTGCGCAGCGTGCTGGCGGTGCGTGTCAGTGCGCGGTTGTAGGAAGCGCGGATCTCTTTGGGCATCGCGCCGAGCTCTTCGGCGATGCGCTCAAGGTCGCCCGCTTCAATATCAAAATCCAGCATCGTGCCTAACCGCCAAGTCCAGCATGGCCATGCCTGAGCCGTCGCCCTGGGGCTGGCTCATAACGTCGTAGACGGTCCCGCCAACATCGCAGGTATCGCCCTTCTGAACACCGGGCACTTCGGCGTGCTTGCACCAGACACGCGGGCGTGTTGAGTCCATCAGGTACTCGCCCAGCTGGGCATCCATGTACTGGTCTTCATAGATGCCGGACAGGGTCAGCGTGACGCCATCTTCACGAGTGATGCTCACCGCTGTGGCAAACTCGTCCTCGTCGAGGAAGTCGTCGAGGTTTTCCCAGTCCGGCGCTGGCATTACTCGTCCTTAGCTTCGGCGGCTTCAATCGCAGCGATGAGGTCCGCTTTTTTCATCTTGTCCGCGCCTTCGATCTCATACTCCTTTGCCGTGGCTTTGAGCTCGTCAACGGTCAAATTGTTAAGCTCCGGAACTTCGACATCATCACTATCTGCATCGATGCTGGCCTTGATGATCTTGGCTTTACCGCGACGCACTAGGCTTTGCGCTTCGCTGACTGGCACGCCGCGCACAACTTGTTTGGGGGTGATCATTTTCCCCGCCGCCATAAAGGCGCTGGTGCACTCGATGTCGACGGTTTTGGGTTGCTTGCTCATGGGGATTTCCTCAATGGATTGCTTATATCGAGACGGCCCCGCGATTGCGGGGCCACTACTCCGTTACCGTTTAGGCCGCGTTGCGGCCCAGGCAGAAAGACTCTACCCGGCGGGTCGCCATATCCACGTCCTGGAAGACGACCAGTCGCGTGCCGCCTGACTTGGATAAGCTGTAAGGGTCAACGGTCAGATCGAGACCACCCCACATGCCGATGATCAGGTCGGCGAAGTTACCGAAGAAAATATCGCCGCTCTGGATCTGGTTGGTCACCTCAGTGCCGTAACCGTTAACCGTATTGCCTTGCTCCCAGATCGGCGCGCCGTTGGTGCCATCAAACTTCTGTGTGGTCTTGAAGTGGCCGCGCATCATTGACGCCATCACGTACGCCATGGAGTTGACGTCAGCGTTATCAGCGGCGATCTCGCTCTCCATCTTGACGACTTCTCCATACGTGGGCTTTCCCGCCGTCGCCAGATCGACCGCATTGATACCAGAGGTCTCTGCGATGCCGGTCGGCTCATTGCCGCCCGTACCGTAAAAGCCTGCAAGGTCGACAGCCTGGGCTACGGCAGATGCCAGATCATTGCGCACTACGCGCTCGGCATCAGGCGTTGACTGCAGCATCAGGCGCCGAGTGATGTCGGTATAGGCCGCCACTGTCTTGGGCGATAACGCAATCTGCCCAATGGTCGGCGTGCCCTCGTCGGCGTCTTCGCCTTCACCCAACCAGTAGGCGGTAGCACCACCGGTCTGCTTGGGGATCTCAACGTTGCCGACCAGCCCGCTCATGGTCGTGGCCAATCGCATCAGGGCGGTACGGCTTCGCAGCATCTCAATGAAGCTGCCTGCCATATACTGCGTATCAACTAGCCCTTCCCCCGTAGTGGCACCGGTAGGGGTATCAGAAGCGCCGCCGGCGTTGAACGCACGAGACAGCACGTCATCCGGAATCAGGATGCCGCGCGCCTGTTTGCCATACTGCCGCTCAGCTTCTGAGGAAAGCTCCAGCTCAAACTTGGCCGCCTCCTGGGCACGCTTGTCGTTGGGGTTCGCCAGCGCCCGGACCACGTTCATCATGGAGTAACGCCGCAGATCCTTATCGGTCATGCCAATGCTGGCTGAGCGGGTTTCGCCTTCGCCGTTATCGGTGACCACCTTGGAGCGCTGCTTGTGCATTTCCCCCAGCAGGGCGCGCTGGAACTCCTCTGGGCTTTTGCCCTCACTAACGTAGCGGGTCGCCAGGTCGGCGTTCTCGTACTCGCGCCCCATGTCCATAATCGTCTTAACGCGGGTCTGCTCTGCCTGGACGCCTGCCGTACGGGCCTGCGCCTGAGCGTCGCCAGCGCGCTCGATCATCTCAAGCACTTCTACGATGTCGCCCTGATCGTTAACTTTGGCGCGAACCAGATTGCCGCTTTTATCGCGGAGAATTTTCTCTTTCATCTCGCTTTCCTTTCGGTGTGTTCGGGATGCGCCAGCAGCGCCATTACCTTCGTTGCTGGCAGTATCGGTGCCGCACGGTCCTTGCTCCGCTGGCGGTGGTTCCTGTGAGCGCCCTACGCCCACCGACGCATCCGCCGGCACAGAGACGATGCTGATCTCGTGCGGCTCCCAATCGGTGACGCGCACCATGTCAGCCATCCCGGCCCGCTCCTCAACCTCTACCTTGTGGATTGAGTAGCCAACCGAGACATGGCGACGAATACGGTCGACCACGTCCTGCCACACCTCAGAAGCACGCGCGCCTTTCCCAAAGCGCACAGTCGCCCGGCCCCGCCGGTCGTCTCCTACGGTGACAGACTCCACCACGCCCACGTGATCGTCCCAATCGTGATTGACCAGGATTGCCCCGCCATCAGCGAGACGATCAGTGCGCATGGCTCCGGGGCTATGATCCAGCACCTCAATGCCGAACCAACGCTCCACCTCGGCCTCGCTGGAAAACGCCAGCTCAACCGTACGGTTCTCTTTATCGATGGCCCGTACTTCGCCAACGATCATGTCGCGGCGCAGGCCTTCCTTTTGTATTTTGCGCAGCTGCTCATCGGTCACGCTGCGCGTCTGGTGAGTGCCCTGAAGTTGCCGGGCCTTGTCCGCCACCGGTGCCTTGGTATCTCGCACGGGCTTGTGCATCCGGTCTTCGGTTTCGCGCTTATCCTTCATTGCTTGCCTCTCCTGCGGTTTCGCCCTGGGGCGAACTGCTGCCGCTGTTCATGGTGGGGTTGCCCAAGGTGGCGTCTACCAACTCTTCGGGGATGCCGGCATCAATCATTGCCTGTCGGTCGCTCGCCCACTGACGCCAGACAGTGCGGGGGTCACCACCACGCTCACGAATCACCTGGCTGGGCGACTTGATCTTGTTGGCAATATCTCGAGCAGCCGTTTTGCTGTCCTTGTCGGGGTCGACCCAATCCCAACGGCGGCCCTGCCATGCGTGCTCTCGATATTTCTCGATGCGCTCTGCGCGAAGGGTGGCGCCATTAGCGCCCGCCACGGGGATGCCTTTTAGCAGCGCCCTGGGTAGCCAGGCCTCAAACACTGGCTCTAGCAGCTGCTCAATAAGCCACTCCTGCAGATCCATCCAGGCGTCGCGAGACTCCAGCACGCCATGACGAAGGCTGGAAAAGTTAACGTCCCCCAAGTCATTGGCGAGTGTCGGGTAGTCGATACCTAAGCCGGTCGCAATACCGCGCAGGCTCTGCTTGCTGAAAGGTGCCAGCTCACCGCTGGGGAACTGAGGATCCCAGCCTCTGAACTTGAGACCGGGCGGTAACTCCTGGTAGCTGCCGGGGTCGGCATCCATATAAAGCGGCTCGTGCTCGTCCTCTTCCTCATCGGCAGGGCCCATGCCCTCTTCCCATTCAAAGAAGCCGCCTTTGGCCGCCGACACGCGGGCGTTGACGAGCGCTGCTTTTTCAAAGCCATCGAGGTGGTGCATACGAAGCACAGCCGTGACCATCCACGGCAGTCCGCGGCGCTGACCAACCAGGTCTTCCAGGAAGCCATGCACGACTTCATCAGCCGGAACCTCGACGAAGTTGCGGCCACCAAAACGGTAATCGCTTTCCGACGGATCAAGGGTGCCAAACAGGTAGCCCACGGCGCGCCCGAGCCGGTTGTACTTGATGCCTTGCCGGATAAACTGCCCGCCGGGCAGACGATCTTCGTTGACCTCGACCGGGCACCGCTGCGGGTCGAGCACCTGGATAGCAATGCCCCAGGGGTTAAGGTCTCGACCGCGAACGATACGAAACATGAACTCGCCGTTGATGGCGGCGTCTTCTGCCGCCCGCGATAACAGCTGGCGAAAGGAGCGGCGCCCGGTAACGTCACAAACTTTGCGGTCACACCATTTGGAAAAGTCGGCCTCGATGGCGTCATTGGCCCGCTCGTCGAGAGAGCCATCGGCGTCTTTTGCCTGCGCCTGTAGCGCGATGCCTTTGCGGCCCACCACGTTCTGACGCACCTTGCGGACGAAGCCGCGGGCGTAGTCGTTGGTTAGCAGCAGGTGGCGAGAACGCGCCACCAACGCCCGCTGATTCTTGTCGACGAACTGGTCTGCAGGCACCGGCACTGTCGGCAAGTCGCCAGAAAGACGATCCGCCCGCGCCTGCCCCAGCAGGGTACGCGCCAGCGCTCGGGGTATCTGGCGCATGCGTGAAGTGCGCGTAGGCTGGGGCGCCTGCTCTGTTGGCCGCTGACGCTTGAACGGGTTAATCACGGTTGAACCTCGCTAGCACTTGACGGCCCAGCGTGTCGCGGCCACGTCGCGCAGCACGCGCTCGGCGAACCTCTTGGCGGTATACATCACGAAGCTTGAGCAATTGGCTGATTGGCGTGCGGCGAAGCTCTCGGTTGTTGATGCGGTAACTGTCCTGGTCTTTGCTTGCTCGGCGCTCGATAACCGCCTCGATGGCCTCCAGAACTTTTTCAGCGTGACCGCGCCCGTCATACCCTTCCTGAAGATCCGCCAGGTCAGGCGCAACGGTTAGCGTGCCGGTCTCAATCTCGTGCACCTCTTCGCCGTTGCTGACGCGCAAGCTGTACCAGTAGGCGCCAGCCGCCCAGGCGGCGGTTGTCTCGGCCGACGCAGAGAAGGCGTGCAGTTTTTCGTCAGGCTGGGAATCGAGGTCTATAGATTTTGCGCCACGAATGATCAGCGTCGCCGACCACTCGGGAGGCGGGTACGCCGTTAATGCCACCGTGATCGCCAGGGTGGTGCCTGCCGTGAAACTGTCGGGTATGTAGGCCATGCGTCACCAGTTGTTGACCCAGCTCTTACGTGGGCGCGTTGCTTTGCGCCTAGTCTTGCGTTTCGTGGGCTTCGGCTCCGCTGGCGGTGGTTCTTTCTGAGGGGCTGTCGGTGTGGGCTGAACGCCCTCTTCGTCATCTTCCTTGGCGTCATACTCGGCAAGGCGCGCGGCATGTCGCTTGAGGCTTGGCGACGCTATTTTGAAGGCGGCGTAAGCGTAGACGCGGCAATCCAGTGCTTCGTTGCGCGGGCGTGTCTGGTGCCACTCACGCTTGGGGACACCCTTCACATACTTGGTGACCAGTTTCTCGGCAGTTAACTGGTGGAACCATTCGGCTTCACGCTCGGCGGGAATATGGCAGTAGCCCGGGCCCGCATGCTCGACCGCCAGTCGGCGCATCACGGTTAGCTTGGCCTCGTCGGTACCGACACTGAACAGGTCAACCTTACGCTGGCCTCGGCCGGTCTTCTTGCGTGAAGGCGCGGTAACCACTGGCCGATCCCAGCCACCGACGCCCTTGATGGCAAATAAGCGGCGGCCCGTTTTGCCACGGGCGTACTCATAGGCGCGCTGGGTGTAGCCGCTGCTACCACCTGTGTCCAGGCAGGCGGCGACAATGCCAAGCTGGGCGGTGCTCTCATGCGCCCAGGTGGTGGCCAGGTAATCATCCAGATCGCGCCAAACCTCTTCCTGCAGCGGGTCACCCCATAGGACGGTGTAATCGATGGACCATGATTCCTCGCCATAGCCCCAAGCCACGGTCTCCATCTCGAGCCGGTCTTGTTGCATATCGATGCCAGTGGTCAGCACAACACCGCCAGAAGGTACCGGCGCCCTGAATGATTCAGCCCGCTGCATCAGTACGTGCGGCTCGGCCTGCTCGCCCTGCTCTTCCCAGGTTTCCGCCAGCGATACGTTAATGAAGGACTGCAGGTCGCCAGCGGCTTTCTTGTCGAGGAAGGACTGCACAATGTCGCGTAGTCGGCGAAAGCAGGAGTACAGCTCATTGAGGTGGTAACTGGCGTGGCCACGAAAGGGCTTGGCGGCTTTCCAGCCCGCGCCTACTTGTTCAGCGGTGCGTATTGCCGCAATGCGCTCGCCATCGTTCCATAGCACCCCACAATGCTTGCAGGCATAACCCGCCGTCTCTGGCAGGTGGTTGCCTTCGTCATCATGCTTCCAGGTGACCTGATTCCAACTCAAGCGTTGATGCTCGTCACAGTGCGGGCAGGCTACGAAGAAATGGCGCTGATCACCTTGCTCATAAGCCGCCTCGATGCGCGACTCGCCTTTGATCGTCGGGGTTGAGATCTCTACGAGTAAGCGCTGATCGCCAAAGGTGGCGGCGCGCTGCCATAGCAGCTGCACCTCGTCGCCTTCTGGTGTGCCGCCATAGCCGTCGATTTCGTCGGCTACTATCCAGGGGGCCGAGCGCCCGCGCATGGTCTTGGTGGATCCTGCCCAGGCAAACATAAGGAAGCCGCCGGGGAAGCTCTTCATGCGCTGGTTGTTGACGCCTTCGTGACTGCGCGGCTTGGCCAGCAGGCTCTGCAGCACCGGGTTAGCGTCGACCATCGGGTTAAACTTGGTTTCGAGCCAGGTGGTTAAGTCGCCCTGGCTGGGCTGCATCATCATCTGGCTACGCGGCTCATGGGCAATGCCGTAGCCCTGCAGACAAAGCGCCAGTTGAGTCTTGCCCACCTGGGCGCCCCACATCAGCGAGATCCGGTAGCACCCGGGGTGGGTGGCCATGTTCATTGGCTCGCGCTGGTAAGGGGCATTATCAAAGCGGATCGGCCCGGGAATGGCATTACCGCTGGGGATGCGCACGTTCTGCTCGGCCCACTCGCTGGGCTTGAGCGGCGCCGGCGGGACCAGGTGGCGAGCACTTCGCTTAAGCGCGCGCAGTACGCCACTGGTATTGCTGAACTGGGCTGTAAGCTCACTCATCGGCTACAGCCTCTTCGTCTTCTTCCAGTTCGATGTCAGCTTCTGCAGCGGACTCAAGCGCCTGTATCAGCTCAGTGCTCAACACTTCCTTGAAGCGACCTTCGTTGGTTTCGCCGATCAGCTGAGAGACAACGCGGCTGGGTACGTTCATCACGTTGGCGCGAACGGTTGCGTTCTCTAGTGCTCGAGCACGCTCAAACTCATCAATGGGCGCAACCAGCTTGCGGGCGGCAGCGAGATCCAACTCTGCCTGCTCGGTCTCCGCCGAGAGCTTTCGCAGCTTGAGCTCGTACTCATCTAGCTGCTCTGTGCCGGTGGCCTCTAGCCGTGCCTGGTCACGCAGCCACTCGCTCACGTCTTTTGTGTTGAAAACCCACGGCCTACCCTGGCGCCCGCGTTGATCAAAAGGGCAGCCATTGCGGATCCAGCTAGACACAGTGTTTAGCGAGACGCCGAATGTCTCGGCCAACTCTTCCCGGTTAGCCCTTCTACCCTTTCCCTTGAACGCCATGCCGATCCTCAAACAACAACAATCAACCGGAACTGGCGCGACTCGCTCACACAAATTTCCGCGCCGCTATCTACCCGCAGGCTCCACCCCCGCCGGGAGTACCTAAAAAGTTTGGGGCTGGTCGTCTGCCTCCGCTGCATGCTCGTCTCGCCACGCACGAAGCGAAGCCTTGTCCTTCCTGTCGCACTCAATGGTGGCGCGCAGGCCCTCGAGGGAGTCGCCTAGCGTGACGTTGCCAAGCGATACAGGGCAGGGTTCGAGGTAGGCGGAAGGTGGCAGCAAAGGCACCAGGCGGGTGACGACGACCGGATCACTCGCGCAGGCGGTCAGCAATAGCGTCAGGCAGGCGCAGCCCAAGGCAGGCGTCAATCTCTTCATCGGTGGCCCTCGCTTTCTGTATCTCGGTGGTGAGGCTTTCCGCGCGCTGCTGGGCATCACGTGCATAGGCACGCTCAGTTGCCAGGGCGGCATCGCGCGCGGCAATGGCGGTCTCGTGCTGGCGCTGCTGCTGATCCATCTGATAGCCCAGCCCTTCGATAACCGCCTGCTTGGCAGCCATGTCAGCCTTGAGTTCGCCTATGGTGCTGGCTTGATGCAGACCCCATGCGGCAGCGCCGACAACGCCACCGGCCAGCCCCAGCGCTAGCCAAAGCTTCCAGGAGCGCAACAAGCCAATCATCGTGTTGCCGCCCGGGCTTTCGCGCCCACCACTTCCAGCATGCTGTCAGCGGCATACCCCACGCCAAACGCTGCCACCAGGCTGGGGGTTGAAGGCTCAGCGATGAGCAGATAGCCCGCCACGGCACCGACGATAGAGAGCGCCGTCTTGTAAGGCCTGGCCATAACGTATTGGTGAAGCGTCACGGTGCTGACCTGCTGGCGCACCTCGAGGAACTTTTTCAGCACATGGGCAAGCAGCCCAAATGCCAGCATGGAGAGAGGGGCGGCGTGCTCGATCATTGATGCCACCGTGCCGGGCCGTTGGTGCGCGTATCCACATGCGTGAAGCTCGAATAGAGCCCGATGCTCGCCTCGGGCCAGTTATCAGCAATGAAGGCATACACCGCGTCAGGCTCAACGCCTTTGACCTGAATGTCAGCCGCGCGCCCAAGCAAGTGCTGGCTGCTCTTGGCACCGCCCACGCTGCGATTGTGCGCAGAGCAGCGCGCACCACTGGTAACGGCCACCGGGCTATCAAAATGGATGCGCACCGCCTCGAGGATCTCAAGGGTTGCCGCGTCGATCGTGTCGAATCCGCACCCGCAGCGGCACTCAAACTCAGACCGAGCAAAATGTACTGATACCTGTTGGCTCATGTGACCCCCTTAATGATGTTGATGAATAGCGTGCCGAAAGCAGCGCCAATAGACCCAAGCAACACCAATGCAGCGGCCCCAACGGCTGCCCACCGCCCAGAAAGGTGCTCGCTGCTCTGGTCGGCAAGACGCGAAGAAACCGCATGGTTCACCTCGACTTCACGCAGTCGGATAGCAATCTCAGCAATCTGAGAGGCCTGGCTTTCGATTTGCCCAGCGTGATTGTTCTGGCGCTCCTCCATACGGGTGAGGCGGTCTAATACCTGAGCGATGCTTGATTCAATACGGTCCAGCTGCGTATCTCGGTTAGGGACCTCCCGCATAGTCACTTGGCCCCCTTGACCGAAGCCGTTAGCCCAAAGCACATAGCTAATCTCCATAAATAATGAAAAAAGCTTACGCGCGGGCCGCTTCCTCCCTCCGCTGCCAGTAGTTCACAAGCCAAGCAGCATCTGGGGGCTCGCCTTGCGCGGTGCTGGGCGGCTGGTCACCGGCCCGGTGTCGCACACATCGATGTCGAGGATATAACCCAGTGTGAGCGGCGAGATCTTCACCGATCGAGCGACAACCTCGATGTCATCGCCGCGGCGCACCATGTCCCGCGCATCCACCACCGCTGTTACCCACTTAACGGATAGCCCCAACTCCCCTGCAATCTCGTCAGGCGCCATGCCCGTGTCACGCAGCGCCAGAATGTGGCGGTTTTTGATGGCCCGCTGCAGGTATTTGCATGGCGAGGGGTAAAGGTGCGTGCCGCCGAACTCCTGCGCCAGCGCCACGGCATTGTCATAGCCCACCATCTCCACCAGGGCATGATTCACATGCAGCCGCTCAACACTCGGCACATACACATACAGTGTTCGCCCGGGGCAGCGGCTCTTGAGCTGACGCACCAGCTGCAACGCCTGATCACTGCCTATGACGTCCGCAATCTCCTGCACGCTCTTTGGTAGCCGCATTTACGCCCTCCAATCAGTGCCTGCCAGCAACTCCCGCCGCTGCCCCTTCACCTCTGTGCGCGGCCAGCTCGCATACTCCCTCAGCAGCGCTTTAGCCTCCTCATACCCGCGCGCCAGCCCTGCGCAATACCCCTCATACTCGCTGTCTTCCAGCCAAACCCGTTGGCTTTCTGCAAGATCAGCATCACGCGGCGGCGTTGCCTTGAATTCCAGGTACAGACCATGCCATCCACCGCGCGCCTGACGGATCACCAGGTCAGACACGCCAGCACGTACGCCCTGGGCCTTCATCGCGCTGGCAGTCTTCTGGCTTCGCACGCCCCCGTTAGGCACATGAAAGGTAGCGTCGTAAAGCTCACCCACTGGCGTCTTGCGCTTGCTCTCTCCAAGCAGCCAACGCATGACAACGGCCTGCTCGTTGCCCTCCCAGTCAGTTGGTCGCTTTCGCAGCTTTCCACTGGCCGTACGGCTCGGCGCCCGGCGTTTGGATACAGGCAACCCTCGAGTCGTCATGCATCACCCCGCTGGCGCTGCTGGCGCTCCCATTTGCTGTAGTCAGCTATGATCTTGTCGAGCATCCCCCGGGCAACCTCGTTATGGTCGATCTCGGCGCGGCTTTCGACACCACACGCTTTACGCAGCCAATCGGCGCAATCGCTCGGGCTGTGCGTACCATCCGGCAGCTGTGCGTAATCCAGTGCGTTGGCTTGCCGGCGGCGCTGGTCGAGATATAGACCGAACCGTGCGTTTTGGCACAAGAGCGCAGCGCGCCGGGACTGCTGGCCACCCTTGGGTGTGTCATTCATTGCGAGGCTCTCCCTGGTCGTCCAGCCCTTCAGCGCCCCAGCAAAAAGCGCCAGCAGCGCATGCGATAACCAGGAACACCCCAAACAACACGCCGAACAAAAACGCGGTGACGCTATCCATGGGCGGCACCTCCCCGCTGCTTAGTCCTGAGGCACTGCCTGCACGCGGGCAACGGCTCACCGGTGCCCGGGTCGCGAAACTCGGCGGCGGCCTTTCGGTAGCTGCACTCTGGGCACTTGGGCTGTACGTACGCCTGATGCTTCACGCCTCACCCCCGGCGTCAGCGCCAGCCGTGTAGTAGCTCTCCAGCTCAGGCACGCCGGGCAACTCGGTTTCACCCAATGGCGTGAGCCGGTAAGCGCGACCAGGTGCGCCCTCGACAAACTCCTGCTCGACCAGGGCGTCACAGGCGACGCGGATCTCATGCAGCGATACCGGCAGCTTGTGATCATGCGCCAGCGTCGTAAGGTGCGGGGCGTTGCAAGAGGTCATGCCGAGCAGGCGAATGACGAGGTTCTGGTGGTCAGCGGGTGTAAGGGCACTCACGACGCTGCCCCCTTAGCCGCTTCCGCCACCATCGCCTTACCGCTTTCAGTCAGCCCCAACACCTGGCGCGCTGGTGAATCTGCGCTCATGCCCGCCACTTCGATGTAACGCATATCGAGCAACTCACGGCAGCGGCCGCAAATACTGGCCAATGGCAATCCGGTCGCATCAGCCAACTGGTTGCGAGTCATAGGGCCCTTACTAACTAACGAGGCAGTCACCAGCCCACGTGAGGCGCTGAGCTTTCCTGAACGGCGGTGATCACTAAACGCGGCATGCTTCACTTCGTTGCCGCTCGGTTGACATGCAGTAGCCATGATTAACGCCCTCCCATTGCGGCGATCGGCTCGCCTGCTTGCGCTAACAGTTCACGGCGGCGGGCCTCTTCGCGGTCGCGTTCTTCGCGGCGCTGCTGGGCCTTGTTGTCGCCGGGCTGGTTGATCAGGTCCCGTATGTGGCTCACCACCTGTTTGCGCTGGCGCTTGCCCGCTTCGGTCACCGGCTTGTCAGGCGGCGGCAGCAAGTGGGCCACTTTGGGCGCGGGCAGCTTTCCGGCACTCACGGCATCGTTGAGCACGATCTCGCGGCGCATCGGGTCATGCCCGAGGGATACCTGCCATTCCGGCTGGCGCGCTTCGGCTTTCGCGGTGGCCAGCTCACGCTCGTACGCGGCCAGGAACGACATGCGAGCGCCCACCTTGTCGCCGCCATCCAGCACCGGCTTGGCAGCGGCAAAGGCCCGGGCGATCTCAGGCGTCCAGACCACGGTTTCTTGCTCATCGGTGCTAATCAGCGCCAGCGCCCACGCTTCGTTACCGCTCAAATGAGCGTTAGCGCTGGGCAAGCGCTCGATGATGGCCGCCAAGGTGAGCTTTCCGAGCAGCTCGGCACGGCAGCGGGCAAGCGCTCGACTGATCTCGGCAAACGGGTAGGCGCTCAGGTCTTCGGCAATCAGCATCCCCGCGGATGGGCGCATTTCCTGCCCCAACACTTCGGCCGTCGCGTATACAAGCTCGAGCACCTGCTCGTGTTGTTCAGTGGTCAATGGCATGTCGTACCCTCCCGCTGGGCGTTGCGTTCCCGAAGCATCGCTTTTGCCTGCTCAAGGTTGCTGAGGTTGGATTGTGTGCTGTCCATCTGTCGTGACTGGGTGTGGGTCACCTGCTGCCCCGTGGTGCACTGGGTGGCGATGGCTTCGCAGTCGGCGAGCAGTAGCGAAACCGGATGAAGCTTGGTGAGATAAAATTGCTGGTTCATCTGCAGGTAGAACGCGGCCACCTTGGGCGCCAGCTCTGCCCCGACACGGTCCACCAGCTGCGACAGCATGGCGGACGTTTTCTGGTTCGAGACCGGCCATGTCTTGTAGCGGTTGCGGTAAGCGATCGCGTAGTTGGCCCACGCCTTGAACGTCTTAGCGTTGGGGTCTCGGGTGCCGGGCATGTCGGCGGGGATACGCGCCAGCAAGTCAGCGCTGGATTCTGACGAAGCGTTCGGGGTGGGTTCCTGTTCGTCAGCGCCCAGGTATTCACCCTCCGATGCATCGGGGCTTGCCCCCGGTGCAACCCTCTTACTGGACCCCTCTAACTGAACCCCTAACCCTGAACCCCTCTCTTCACGGTTTTCCGAATACCCCTCTTCGGGATCTCGAGTAGGGTTCTCCCTGTTTTCCGAATACCCCCCTTCGGGATCTCGAATAGGGTTCTCACGATTTTCCGAATACCCCCCTTCGGTTTTCCGAGTACCCCTATCAAGCTTTTCAAGTGGGCGGCTCATGAAGATGCGGCGCTCGACAATCTGCTTGCCTTCGCGGATATGATCGACGCGAATCCAGCCCTTTTTCTTGAGCGAGCTGATCACTTCAGAAACACGGTTAGGCGACAGGCCGAAGAACTCAGCCAGCTTCTTGTTGGATTTGAAGCAGCCTTTTTGCGGGTGCTGCAGGCTGTCGATCTCGATCAGCATGACTTTCTCTTGAAGAGACAAATCGCGATTCAGCCAGATCTCGGCGGGTATCCAGACACCACGGAAAGCGCGTTCTTCGGTCATACCGCACCCCCAAGCTGGAATAGCTCACATTGCCTGGATAGTTCAGCCACCCGGGGCGAGAGCCAAAGGCTTTCCGTCCGGAAGACGGTGCCCTTGTTGCCCGAGGCTGGAACTTCACTACTGACCAGGGACCAGTCCTGCAGGTGGTCGCGGTACAGGTCGCAGTCATATCCGCTCAGCACAACGAAACCGGCCAACCCCTGAAGCGCCAGCAGGAAATCCTCGTGGTCGGCGTCGGACATTTCGTGCCGGTAGCACCCCTTGTCGGCCCCGAGTGATCGCGTGCCATGCACGTAAGGCGGATCCACGTAATGCAAAACGCGGGGGCCATCGCGGTCGTTCATCACGTCCAGGGCGGGCCGATTCTCCAGCACCACGCCAGAAAGGCGCTCACCAAAGGCGGCCAGGTTGTCCGGGTACCGGCTCCAGTAGCTCGCTGGGTTCACGCCACGGCCGCTTGAGCCTGAGAAGCCACGGAAACCGGTGCGCCCTTTCGTAGCAGCTGCACTACCAAAGCCGCTGAACGCACGGAAGATAGTGCGGCGGGCAAGCTCCACTGGATCATCGGTGTGCTGATAGGAAAGCTCGAACTCAGCTCGAGCATAGGGCGTCAGGTGCAATAGCTCGGTGAGGCGATCGCGCTGGGCATCGTCCTGCAGGACGCGAAACACGTTCACGATCTCGCCATCCAGGTCGTTATAAACCTCGTATTCGCTACGCGGCTTGCGCATCAATACCGACGCACTCCCTCCAAACGGCTCGACGTAGGTGTCGTAGGCGGTGGCCAGCGGGAAATGCGCCAGAATCCACTCGGCCATCTTCCACTTGCCGCCGTGGTAGCGAAGAACGGGTGGCAGTTTACTCATGGGCCTACCTCACAAATCACTGTATGCGCATCCACTGCCGTCATGCCCGCTGCTCGCAGGCTGGCTGTGCGATATTCTTAGTAGCGTCAGCCTTGAGCTTTCCGCTGGTTCTGCCCTCGATTTCGTACTGGAGAGTCAAAGGGAGGTCGTCAGCCCATTGACTGACAGCGCCTTTAGATCGACCAAGCGCTTTTGCGGCCTTTACTGTGCCGCCGTAGAAGTCAAGAACATCCTGCTTATTCATAATGCGGGCCTCTGTTGTGTCTGCACAGTTTAGACGCCTGCACTGCAAAAGTTCAAGCACATATACTAAAGACAGTTTAGAGTTCTAATCATGAGCAAACATATCGGCGACCGGATTAGAGAAAGGCGAAAAGAGCTAGGGCTGAACCAGCCCCAGCTCGCTAAGCTTATTGGCAGATCGAAAGGCGCTGTCAGTCAGTGGGAGAGTGGGCAGGTAAAGCCCGACAGGGACTCGCTAATAAGCCTTGAGGGCGCGCTAAATTGCTCAAGGCAATGGCTGATGACGGGCTCAGACATAGGCTCTGCTTTCACCCAGGGGCCAATGATCGGAATAGCCGTAAGCGCCGCTTCAGGTGGTGTATCTGAAGCCCCGCCGCTTTATGGAATGTGCCCCGAAATAAGCTGGGTGCAGGCAGGGCAATGGTCGGAAATATGCGAGGTCAATGTCGATCCCGATAACACGAATTATTACCCCCGACCCCCAGGCGCCAGCGAAAACACCTTTGTTCTGCGCGTGGTGGGTGAAAGCATGATCCCCGAGTACCCGCCAGGGCGCCTTATTTTCGTCGACCCTGATCAGGTGCCGATGCCCAACGATGACGTTATCGCCGTGATGACAGACGCTAATGAAGCCACCTTCAAGCGATTGATTGAGGAGCCCGGCTCGTCGCGCATGCTGAAAGCCCTTAACCCTGCCTGGAATAACCCCTACCTTGAGATCAACGGCAACTGCCAAGTGATCGGCGTCGTTATCGCTGACATGCGGATGCGCCAGCGCTAAACCTCAATATCGAAATACCGATAACGGCCCGCCTTTGAAGCGGGCTTTTTTGTGCGCCTAAAGTTTAGACGGGTAAATTATTGGTTGACGATAAGTTCAGTTGGCTATACTCTTTGTTTAGACATGTAGACGGGAGTTAAGTCAATGCAACTCACTTACGGCAACTGGAAAGCCACGGCAAAGGGCCGCCGCCGCCAAGGCGAACCCGAAGCGCTGGCGCCGCGAGAAGCTGAATGCCTTATGGCGTTAGCTAGCGGGCAAACCATCAAAGAAATCGCCCGGTCATTCGGCGTATCCCCTGGCACCGTTAAGCACTCGCTGGCGCGTATTTACGGCCGCCTGAACGTCACTCGCGGTACCGCTGCCATCGCCGAAGCCATGCGCCGTGGCTGGATTGCTCCGCTGCTCGTCGCCCTACTGGTCAGCGGCATCAACCCCGACGCCGAAGCCATGCGCCACCGCCCACCGGTGCGCACCCGCACCCAGGTAAGCGCCAGCCGTACCTTTTCACGCCGCGACACCGGGAGCCTCTACGCATGAGCATCCATGACCAAACCATCAAGCAACTGGTGCGCAACCGCGTTCACGACCTGGCCGATATGGTGCTGGATATGCAAATCGTGCAGCAGCGCCAAGCGGTACTCGTCATCGCGCCGGGCGGTATTTCTCTGAAGGAAGAGTTCGACGACGCAGATACGGAATGTTTTTACGCCTTACTGCCGCCGAGCACCACGCCAGATCGGGCGCTTGAAGACTTGGAGGAGATGGTTTCAGACGTTCGCACTCACCAGGGCCAAGGCGGTGACTTATGAGCCTAACCCACGTCATCAGCCTGCGGTTTGTCATCCGGAACTGGCGGCTATTCGCCATGCGAGATGGCTACACCTTGCACAGCACCGTGATCTACGCCGAGCAGGTGCACGGCGGTGGCTACCTGCCCGCGTTCATTGGCAAGGACGGCACGCGAATCATCGTCCGCATGAATGGCGCCCTACCCACTGAGATCGCTGCGCGGAATGCGCTTCGCAACGTGCTTTGGGGTGCGCACGTAGAGGGCCGTATCAGCCTTGAGCCTCACCCAGACGAAACAGTACAGGAGCACGCCGCATGAAACAGCAAACAAAAAACGGCCTGTGGGCGGCTGCACTGGTCGCGATCATCGGCACCATGGGCGCCTTGGCGGGCCACGATGCCGAGGCCGAACAAGAGCAAAGCGTCATGCAGTACTGCGAAGGCGTGGCGGTGTTCGCTGCTGAGGAAGCCCGCGGCGTGCCGCTGAGTAAGCGAGTTGGGCATCGCGACTGGGATGACGACATCAACGTCGAAGAGCAGTGCCCGGGTATGAAGCCTGCAGCGCCAGCGCTGGATGAGTACGCGCCAGCACAGTACGTGATGCCCGACGGCGCTACCGATAACCAGCTTGTTCAGTTCTGAGGTGAAGACGATGACTTTCCGTTTATACGGCATGACCGAATGCAAGGCCCTGCAACTGGCACGCGCCTCTACCCCACCCAAACCGGGAGAGTCGGTCAGCGACTACGAGGACCGCGCTCAAGAGCGCTTCGAAAAGATCATGGAGAGCAAGCGCCAGGTGCCTCTCAGCAGTTCATTCGATGCGCCGCAGTTTGCCAACCAGTTCATTGAGATAGCGCAACGCAGCGGGCGGGCAAGAGGGCTGCATATCCGCCATCCGGTAAAGGTCCAGGTGATGCGCAGGAATAAGCCCGTCACACAAACCGTTTGGACGGAATACACGCAGTGATCGACCAAGCCGCATTTGACCGGATTTTTAAGCCAGCGCCGGAGAAAGGCGCTGACCAGAACAAGCAAAAGGACGACTGAGTATGTGGTTCAAACACCTTCACCTCTACCGCGTGCACGACCAGCAGCTGCTCAGCCCTGAGCAAATGGCGGTCATTCTGGACGAGCATCGCGCGCACCCGCTGGGCAACACCGACGCCCGCCGCCTTGGCTGGACAGCGCCAGCCGGTCGCCTGGGCAGCGGTCAGCTGCTGCACACGGTTCAAAACGATGGCCACCGCCTGCTGAGCGCACTACGGCAAGAACGCATGCTGCCTGCATCAGTGGTTAAAGAAGAGGTCGACGACCAGGTGGCCGAGATTGAAGCAACCGAGGGACGCAAGGTCACGCGCAAAGAGAAGACCGCGCTTAAAGAGCAGGTGACAGAGGATCTGCTGCCCCGGGCGTTCGTGCGCAGTCAGAAGATCGACGTGTGGTGGGACACCGAGCGCCAGCTAATCGGCATCAACGCCAGCAGCCGTTCTCGCGCCGAGGACGTGCTCGACCTGCTACGGGAAACCCTGGGCAGCCTGAGCGTTACCCCGCTGGCATCCCAAACGTTACCCATGCGCGCCATGACAACGTGGCTCGGCGACCCTGCCAGCCGACCGGCTGACCTGCAGCTGGGCGACCAGGTGGAGCTGAAAGCCAAAGGCGATGACGGCGTAGTACGCGGTCGCCAGGTGGACCTCGACTCCGACGAAATGCAGCAGCTGCTCGAAAGCGGACGCCAAGCCAGTAAGTTGGCGCTCAACATCGAGGGCCAGTTGTCTTTCATCCTTAACGATGACTTGGCGCTGAAGTCGATTCGCTTCGGTGACGCGCTAATCGAAGAAGCCGACCAGGCCGACGATGGCGACGACGCCCTCGCCCGCCTGGAAACCGACTTTGTGCTGATGGCCGGCTGCCTGCGCGCCAGCGTTGCCCGCCTGATCGATTGGCTGGGCGGTGAGGTTCAGCGCAACAGCGAGGGCCAATCATGAAACGCATCTATATCAGCGGCCCCATGACGGGGCTGCCAGGCCTGAACTTTGGCGCGTTCCACTTAACGGCCCACCAGCTGCGGGCGCTGGGCTATGAGGTCGTTAACCCGGCAGAGAAGCAAAGCGAAACCGAGGAGCTCAGCTGGGAGGAGTACCTGAGGCAGGACCTACGCCAAATGCTCACCTGCGACACCGTCGCCCTGCTGCCCGGATGGCAGACATCCAAGGGCGCGCACCTCGAGCTGCACGTCGCTCACCGCGTTGGCATGCAGATCGTCGACGTCGAGCAGCTGCACCGCGAGGAAATCGCCCAGGAGGTGGCCAATGCCCAAGCTTAACCATCCGGTGACAGACCCAAATACCGGGGAAGAGGTCTCGCTTACCCAGCTAGCCGGCATATACGGCGTCAGCGCGGGCACCGTTTACAGCCGCTACATGTCCGGCAAACGCGGCATGGACCTGATCACTAAACCCAAGCGCGGCAGCCTGACGATCGGCGAGCAAGAGCGCCAGCGGCGTGAGGAGCTATCGCGCTGCATTGAAATGGCCAAGGGCTCCGCCCTTGCGCGGCCGCTCTCCAAGCTGGGAGGTGGACGTCATGCCTAGCCACCAGATCGACCCCGAGAAGCTCCTGGAGCTATGCCGCGACCGTCTCACTGGCGCGGGCGTCACACTCTCTTGGGCGAGCATGCTGCATATCGTTGATCAGCTGCGCCGGACAAGCGCCCTACTGGAAGAGCTCGACAAGATCGACCGCAAAGACTGCACGCATGGCCACCAGAAATGGGCCATGGCTCAGGAAGCAATTGAGCAATACAAGGAGGCGAGCCAGTGACGGACTACCTAGCCAACAACGGCAAGCCCTGGTCTCCGGAAGACCTGGCGGCGCTGGAAAAAGTCTATCCGGATACGGACAACGTCACCCTGGGCCGGATCTTCCGCCGCAGTGAATCCAGCATTCAGAACCAGGCTGTTAATCACGGCTGGAAAAAGTCAGCCGAGTACATGGAGCGCGAAAAGCCCGGCTGCTTTAAGCCAGGCCAATCACCATGGAACAAAGGCACGCATTTCAGCCCGCCTGGCAGCGAGCGCGGGCGCTTCAAAAAAGGGCAGCGCCCAGCTACATGGCTGCCGATCGGCTCCGAGCGCGTCACCAAAGACGGCTACCTGGAACGCAAGATGACTGACACCGGTTACCCGCCGCATGACTGGGTATCGGTCAGCCATATCGAATGGGAGAAAGACCACGGCGAACCGGTGCCGCCCGGGCACGCCGTCATCTTCCGCGATGGAGACAAGCGCAACTTCGCCCCGGGCAACCTGGAGCTGATCAGCCGTGCCGACCTGATGCGGCGCAACAGCTACCTGAATCTACCGGAACCCCTGCCCCAGCTTGTGCAGCTGCGCGGCGCCCTGAATCGCAAAATCAACCGCAGGAGCAAGCAGGTATGAAAAACAAGATCGATGACCTACGCAACCACCTGTTTGCCCAGCTCGAACGCCTGGGCGACGAAACCCTAACCGGAGATGCCCTGAAGGAAGAAATTCATCGCTCCAAAGCGGTGGGTGAGATCTCCGGACAGGTGATTGATAGCGCCCGCGCCGAAAATGAACGGCTGAAACTTATCAAGCGGGCACCTGGTACCGACTTCCTTCCCGCCGGCGAGCAACTGGATGAAGACGGAATGCCGCTGCTGGGAGGTGGGAAGTGAGCAAGCGAGCCCTACGCCTGCATCAACTCCATTCACGGGAAGAGCTAGTGTCGATGCTGGAGCGCGTAAAAAGTGATTCCGAGAACCTAACAAAAGAAGCCAGCTTGCACCTCTACAACAAGCGCGCCCGGCAGTTGCTCGATGACATTGGCTGGGCCCTCTACTGGCACGCCAGGCCGAGCGGCAACACACGCATGGCGCCAGCCAAACCCAAAGCGAAATGGTGGTGATATGAATACAAGCGACTATGGCGCCGAGCCATTCATGCACTCGCCCAGGGCGTGCGTTAGCTGCCAGCACTACGTACACCAGGGCTTTGATGAAGATAAGCACTGCCCTTTTCATCAGCGCACTTCGCTACAGCAAAAGCCAAGCCGCACACCTTACGGCCGTTGCGATCGCCACGGGGTGCAGGTATTCGCGACGCAAATCTGCAATGCACACGAGCCGGATCCACACATGGCGTGCTTTGACGTAACCAATCGGCCCGAGCCCAGAGAAGCGATTCAGGAGGGCATGGAGCTATGAGCGCAGCACTTGATGAGCTGATGGAAGCAAATGCCCGGTATACGGCGACGGATACCGGCCTAGACCCGAGCAAGCGCCAGCAGCGGATCGATGCTCTCGACGCTGAAGAACAGATGACGGATGGCGAGGTAGTGCTGAAGCGCTTTTTTCATTCGCCGGTTGGCGTCCAGTCACTGGATCACCTGTTGTCGTGCTGGCGACCCGGCAAAGGGCGAGGCTGGACAGATAAGCGCTTGCTAGAGACGGTCGAAAAGCTCAAGACAGCAGGCCTGATTACAGAAGGTGAGCACCTCTTGCGGGGCAAGCAGTACGAGCTAACTGAGCTTGCTTATCGCCACTACTCGAAGCGCGGGAGGAAGGGAGCATGAGCGAATACACACAAGGCGTTTGCCAAGACGGCGCGGCAATCCTGAAGGACGGCCAGCCACTGACTATCGAGCAGATCCTCGAAGCGTTGCGGGAGCGGGACGCCCTGGCGGCACACATTGAGCGGCTGAATGCAGCAATTGAGGCATGGAACGCTTGCCGCGTAGTGCCTGACAACATTGATCCGCTTATTGATGCGGCGCCAGCTACCAGCCTCCACCGCCGCGTTGCATTGGCACAGGCGGAGGCGCTCAGGAATGCCGCCGAGGATTTTAAAGAAGGCTGGCCAGAACACACGGGCAAATACCACTGGATGATAGGCGTGTCTTGTGGCTACCAAAAAATAGCCGAGGGCCACCAATGAACCAGCAGCCGACGCACACCCACCGAGAGCGCGGCGGACGTTACCACGAAGTCGCACAGCACCAGGGTACAGAGTCGCTCGATGGGCAGTGGCTGGTGATCTATCAGGATCTCGATAAAGGGATTCAGAGCGCCACGACCCAGGCGGACTGGCTGGCCAACTGGCGTGAGCTCGCGCCCGACGACTGCCCTATCTGCATGGGCACCGGGCACGACCACATCAAGGGCAACAAGGACAAGCCATGCGGCCACTGCTACGGCCTCGGCAAAGTGCAGGAGAGTGGCGACGCGCCGGCGGAAATGTGGGACTTGGCCACGGTGGCCACCGGCATCATCCAGCGCCAGCAAGAGGAGCTGTTCAACCTGAGGCGCATTGCCAGCAACCCGGCAGTGCAGGCGTTGCTCGATCAGGATCGCAAGCAAGCGATCGAGGACAGCATGGCGCGTGATGAGCAGCAATGGCGCAGCAGTCGCGGGCATGGCCCTGGCGGACAGCGGTATACAGGAGACTAACGACATGGCAAAGCTACTACCGATGAAAGCTGTTAGCGAACGCGTGGGCTATAGCGAGAGCAAGCTATACGCGATGATTCGTGAGGGCGACTTCCCGCCAGGTCGCAAAATGGCGACCGGCGGTGTGCGCTGGTTAGAAGCGGATGTGGACGAATGGATTATGCGCGCATTCTCGCAGGCACCAGAGGCGCGTCTGCACCTTGCATGAGCGCATCCACGTAATCGCTATACCACTGAAGCATTTCCCGCCGCTCTTTTAGATAGTCAGCATGATTGTAAGCTGCGCGCACTTTGTCACCCGGCACGTGCGCCAGCTGCTTTTCAATCAGATCACCGCGCCACCCATGCTCATTCAACAACGTAGACGCGGTTGACCGGAAACCGTGACCGCTGAACTGTCCCTGCCACCCCATACGCTCCAACGCCTTGTTGATGGTCGTTTTGCTCATGGGGTTGCCTGGGTGTCGGTATGACGGGAACATCAGCGGCATGTGCCCGGTGTAGCCGTGCAGTTCCTGCAGCAGTGTCACGACCTGGGCGGATAACGGCACGACGTGCGGGCGGCGCATCTTCATACGCTCGGCAGGTATTCGCCACTCAGCGCGCATGAAGTCAACCTCATCCCAGCGCCCTTGCCGTAGCTCGCCCGTTCGCAACATCGTGCGCAGCAATACATGCATAGCAATAACGTTGATGCGCCAGCCGCCGCGGCTATCGATCTGACTGGCGAGTTCTGCCAGATCTTCGGCTTTCAGCGATTTGCTGTGCTGAACGGGTGGGCGTTGCACTGCCCCTTCGATGGGCGCCGATGGGTCATGGTCTGCCCGCAACGTACTGGCGGCAAACCGGTATATCTGCCCGATCCATTGGCGTACCAGCATGGCCACCGACGGCGCACCGCGTGCCTCTACCTTCTGCACCAGTCGTAAAACGTCAGCAGGCGTTACCTGGCGGATGTTTTTAGCGCCAAACGCTGGGCGCATTTCGCGCTCAATTCCTTTGAGGACTTGCGAGGCATAGTACTCCGTCCAGCGCGCCTGATGCTTTTCAAACCACTCAACCGCAATGGCATCAAACGAATCTTCCTGAGCACGGCGTGATTTGTCTCGCTCTTCCTGCTGAAGCGCTTTAGGGTCGACGCCCTGAGCAGCATGATGCTTAACGGTGTCTCGCTGCTTGCGCGCCTCTTTCAGCGTGATGTGCGGGTACTGCCCGGGCGTGTAGAGGTTCTCTTTGCCGTGCAGAAAGTAGCGGATGCGCCAATATTTTTTGCCACTCGGGCGCACATCGAGATAGAGGCCGTCACTGTCGGGAATACGATACGGCTTTTCTGCCGGCGCGGCCTTGCGGGCTTTGGCATCTGAGATCGGCACCTGGGTAACGCTCTCGAAAAATGAGTGTCCTGATAGTGTTACCCAGGATATTACCCAGGTCTAGGTCTAATTTAGATGGAGTACTATGGAGTGATATACAGAAATGGCGGGGCGCTTAGCGGGGTCTAGGGGAAGCCGTGGAGTTATATACAGTACTATAGAGGGTAATCGTGATTATCGAGCATCACTACTTTTTGAGCCATAACGAATTGAAACCCCAATAAAATTCCACGTAATGGCTCGCTGGCTATCCGGTCAGTCACCCAGCCCGGTCGTGACTTGCCATTTCCACTAATTATGTATCGATTGTAACGCCATGCGGGTTCGCACGTCACGAACTTGTCCTGCGGCCGACCACCGGTCCCAAGCACTATCGCTGAATGCCAACATAGCCCTAGGGTCGTCGGCATCACTGATCGGCAGGCGGCAAAAGCAATGCTTGTTAAATTGTATCTTCCCGGCATCGTGATAACGTAGCGTTTGTAGTGCGTCATCCGGGCGGCGGGAACTAGTAACGCGGCATCACAATCTTTATTATCAGTCGCTTTTCAAGACAGCCAGGAGCGTGGAATGCGCAATAAGCTGATAAACGTAAGCTCGCTCTTGGTGGCGCTATTGCTCGCCAGCGCCCCCGCTGTGGCGGAGACGCCGCTAAGGGTAGTGGCTTCGTTCTCGGTGATTGCCGATCTGGTCAAGCGCGTGGCCGGCGATAACGCAAGCGTTGATGTGATCGTACCGCCCGGCGAGGACGTTCACCGCTGGGAGCTCACCCCACCCAACGTCCTGGCGCTGGAAGAAACCGATCTGGTGTTTTACAACGGCTTTGAGCTGGAGCCCTGGCTGCGCGACGTGCAAGCCATCGTCGAGGACGAGCTGCCCATGGTGGCGCTGGCCGAACACGCCGACTACCCGACGCTGCCGCTGACCATCGGGCGCTACCAGGGCGGCGCGAACCCACACATGTGGATGGCGCCCCAGGGCGCGGCCGCCTATGTGGACGTAATCGCCAACACCCTGTCGGAGCATGCCCCGGACCACGCCGAGGCGTTTAGCCAACGCGCCGACGACCTCAAGCAAACACTGGCGGAACTGGACACCGGTATCCAGGAGCGGCTGGGCGGCATTCCCCAGACCAACCGCTCGCTGGTCACCAGTGAAGCAGGGTTTGCCTACTTTGCCGATGCCTATGACTTTGAATATACCGCCCTGTGGGGCGTGAACCACGAAACGCTGGGCAAGGCCGCGGCGATGGCCCACCTGCAGGCGAAGCTTGCCAACACGCGCCCGCCGGCGCTGTTTTTTGAAAGTACGACGCCCGAAATCCATATGGATGCGCAGGCGCGCTATGCCGACCTGCCGCTGGCAGGCCCCCTCTATGTGGATGCCTTAAGTGGCAGCGACGGGCCGGCCTCCGACTATGTCGCCATGCTGCGGCACAATACCGAACTACTTCACGCTGCCCTGGGCGGTGCCCGAGAGGAAGACTGACCGCGACACGCCTGACGAAGCCTCAGGCAATCAGCTCGGCCAGCGACGCAATGACCGCATCCGGCCTGCTTTCGTCAATCGGCTCCCCGTGGTTATAACCATACGGCAGCCCCAGGGTGACAAATCCGGCCGCTTTGCCGGCGGCAATATCGTGACGTGAATCCCCCACCATCACGCAGGCGGCGGGGGCGACCCCGCCAACTTGCGCGGCATGCAACAAAGGCACCGGTGAAGGCTTCTTCTCGGCCAGAGAGTCACCGCCCAGGCAAAGTGTAAAATACCCTTGCAAGCCGAAGTGATCGAGTATCGGCGCGATGAAGCGTTCAGGCTTGTTGGTGATCAACACCATCGTATAGCCAGCCTGACGGAGCCCGACAAGCGCCGACCGCACACCGGGATACAGGGACGTCAGCTGATTGGGCGCAGCAGTGTAATGGTGCAGAAACGCCGCGTAGGCACGATCGAAAAGCATCGCCTCGGGTGGCGCTCCCTGCGCCCAAATCAGAGCTCGCTCGATCAAGACCGCCGCGCCATTACCCACCCAGTGGCGCACGTCATCCGTCGTCGGCATCGGCAACCCCTGGTCGACAAGCGCGCGGGCGACGGCCACCGTCAAGTCAGGCACCGAGTCGATGAGCGTGCCATCGAGGTCAAAGGCAATCAGATGTTTGCCGTCAAGTAGTGGGTGCACGTAGCCATCCTTTTAGCGTAATGCTCAATATAGCAACTCGCCCATGGGGCCTTTCAGCGGGTCAGCTCACCTGTTGTAAGCGACCGCTCACATTCGTCAGTATTGCAAGAAACCACTATGCTGAGGATCATTTCGTCAAGGAGTAAGACATGAGCCTTCCCACCATCGTGATTGTTGGCGGCGGCGCCGGCGGTCTGGCGCTGGCCACCCAGCTAGGACGCACGCTTGGCAAGCGCAACCGCGCCGACATCGTATTGCTAGACCGCAACACCACCCACGTCTGGAAGCCGTTACTGCACGAGCTTGCCACCGGCGTGCTGAATTCCAGCATGGACGAGGTGGATTACCGCGGTCATTCCTCAGCACATCATTACCGCTATCAACGCGGCTCGCTGTCAGGCCTCGACCGCGAGGCTAAGCGACTGCACCTGGCCCCCATCGTGGATGAAGACGGCGTTGAAGTACTGCCTGCCCGGGAGCTCGCCTACGACTACCTGGTCATGGCACTGGGCAGCGTGTCCAACGACTTCGATACGCCTGGGGTCACCGATCACTGTCATTTTATCGACTCACCGCAGCAGGCCAAAGCGTTTCAGCGCGACATGATTAATACGTTTCTGCGCTACACCGACCCTTCGCTGCGTCAGCATACTCAACTGTCCATCGGCATTGTCGGCGGCGGGGCGACCGGAGTGGAGCTGGCTGCAGAGCTGTTCGATGCCTCCCGTATGCTCAACGCCTACGGCGTCACCGCGGCGGACCACCAGCAAATCAGCGTGCACCTGCTCGAGGCCGCACCGCGCCTGCTTCCGGCTCTTTCCGAGCGTATCAGTCAAACCGTTCAAAAAGAGCTGGAAGGCATGGGCGTCACGGTCCACGTGGGCACCGCCATCAAGGAAGCCCAGGCGAATCGCCTGATCACCGGTGATGACGACGTCATTGAGACCGACCTCAATGTCTGGGCGGCGGGCATCAAGGCACCGCCTTTTCTCTCCGAGCTGGGGCTTTCCACCAACAAAAAGCATCAGATCAAGGTCGCCAAAACCTTGCAGAGCATCGATGATCCGGCGATCTTTGCCCTCGGCGACTGCGCCGACTGCCCCCAGGGAGAAGACGGCAGCGTGCCACCCCGCGCCCAGGCCGCCCACCAGCAGGCCAAGCGGCTGGCCAAGAACCTGGTCAATCAGTTGGAGGGCAAGCCCCTCGCCGATTTCGAATACCGGGATCACGGCTCGCTGGTATCGCTGGCGCGCTATGACGCTGTGGGCAGCCTGATGCGCAGCTCCGCCTCGCGCGGGTTATTTCTGGAAGGCTGGCTGGCGAGGCGCGCCTACGCATCACTTTACCGCATGCACCAGCTATCGATTCACGGCGCACCCAAAACCGGGCTGGCGTGGCTGGTGGACAAGCTCAACCGTTATCTCAAGCCACGCATGAAGCTCCATTAAGCGCCGTTTAACGCTTGACCATGGCCGACCTTAGCTGCTCGATCACCGAGTCATAGCCGTGGGGGTCGCTTGCGCTATGCGCGTTGAAGATGGCCGAACCGGCGACAAAAGTGTCCGCACCGGCGGCGGCAATGTCGCCAATGTTGTCGGCTTTCACGCCGCCATCGACCTCCAGACGAATCGGCCGTCCTGACGCGTCGATTCGCGCCCGTGCTTCACGCAGCTTGTCCAGCGTGGCAGGAATGAATGACTGCCCACCGAAGCCTGGGTTGACGCTCATCAACAGCACCATGTCGATTTTATCCATCACATAGTCCAGATAGGACAGCGGCGTGGCCGGGTTAAAGACCAGACCGGCCTTGCAGCCCCCATCACGGATCAGCTGTAGCGAGCGGTCGATATGCTCGGAGGCTTCCGGGTGAAACGTAATGTAGCTGGCGCCCGCCTCGATGAAATCGCTGATCATGCGATCCACCGGCTTGACCATCAGGTGCACGTCGATCGGCGCCGACACTCCGTGCTGGCGCAACGCCTTGCACACCATGGGGCCAATGGTGAGGTTGGGCACATAATGATTGTCCATCACATCGAAATGCACGATGTCGGCCCCGGAGGCGAGCACGTTGTCGACCTCTTCTCCCAGGCGGGCAAAGTTGGCGGACAGAATCGAGGGGGCAATTAAAAAGTCATGCGCAGCGGTCATGTCACGTTCCTGCTTAGCTAAAAAGAGTGAGTTAGCGCCCACCGTTGAGCGGCGGCAACGCCCGGCGATAGCCGTCGCCGTGCTTGAAGGCCGCTATCTTAGCAGAAGCTTCATCCTCAGGGTGACGTCGGTGTCGATTGGTGGCGGATGCCCGCCAGCCGCTTGTCCCGGATCGCTTTATATTCTAAAAAAGAATATAAAACACAATTGTAATTCCACAATTACAGGTTTAATCTTGCCCGTTATAAATTGCCAATGCTGGCTTAGCATTTGAAGGAGCTTGTCATGTCGTTATCGATTGTTTTCCGCCGCAGCCTGGTGGCCCTGGCCGTTGGCGCTACTTTATCCAGCCCGGCCGTGGCGCAGGAACGTGAACTGCTGAACTCGTCCTACGATATAGCCCGAGAGCTGTTTGCCGAGATCAACCCCAAGTTTGAAGCCTGGTGGGCCGAAGAGCACGGCGAGGAAATCGAGGTCAGCCAGTCCCACGGGGGCTCCTCTGCCCAGGCCCGGGCCATCATGCAGGGCCTGCGTGCCGACGTGGTGACGTTTAATCAGGTAACCGACGTCAATGTCCTGGCCGAAGCTGACCTGGTGGATGAAGACTGGCAGCAGGCTCTGGATAACAATGCCTCGCCTTATTACTCCACCACGGCGTTTCTGGTCCGCAAGGATAACCCCAAAGGCATCGAGAACTGGGACGACCTGGTCGAGGAAGACGTCGAGATGGTCTTCCCCAACCCGAAAACCTCGGGTAACGGTCGCTACACCTACCTGGCCGCCTGGGGCTTTGCCGACGAACAATTTGACGGCGACGAAGAGCAGATTCAGGACTTCATGCGCACCTTCCTCGCCAACGTGGAGGTCTTCGATACCGGTGGTCGCGGCGCCACGACCAGCTTTATCGAGCGCGAGATCGGCGACGTGCTGATCAGCTTCGAGTCCGAGGTCAACAACATTCGCAAGGAATACGGCAGCGACGACTACGAAGTCATCGTCCCGCCCACCAGTATTCTTGCCGAATTCCCGGTCGCCGTTGTCGGCCCCAACGCCGAGCGCAATGAAAACAGCGACCTGGCGCAGAGCTACCTGGAATACCTCTACCGTGAGGACACCCAGCGCCTGCTGGCCGGTTTCAACTACCGCGTCCATCATGACGCCGTGGTCGAAGAATACGCCGACGAATTCCCCGATACCGAGCTGCTCAAGGTCGAGGATGTGTTCGGTAGCTGGGAGGACGCCATGGAAACCCACTTCGAGGGTGGCGGCATGCTCGACCAGCTTCAGCGCCGCTAATTCTTTTCATCCGCCGGATTGAGCTATGAGCCATTTCGTCCTTCGACAGTCCGGCAGCGCGCGGGTGCTGCCGGGGTTTGGCCTTTCCATGGGCATCAGCGTGCTGTTTATTTCGCTGGTACTGCTGCTGCCCATTACCGGGCTGTTCGGCCAGTTGGCCGGGATGAGCCTTGCCGAATACTGGGCCATCATCACCGAAGGCCGAGTGGTCGCCAGCTACATGGTCACCATCGGCGCGGCGGCTGTCGCCGCCCTGGTGAATGCGGTCTTTGGCCTGCTGCTGGCTTGGGTCCTGGTGCGCTACGACTTTCCCGGCAAGCGATTGCTTGATGCATTGATGGACCTGCCCTTCGCGCTGCCCACCGCCGTTGCCGGGATCACCTTGGCAACGCTTTATTCCGGTAGCGGCTGGATGGGCGGCTGGCTCGAGGCCATCGGCTTCAACGTCGCTTACACCTGGGTCGGCATTGCCCTGGCCATGGCGTTCACCAGCATTCCGTTTGTCGTGCGCACCGTTCAGCCGGTCCTCGAGGACATACCGGCCGAAGTCGACGAGGCGGCCATGACGCTGGGCGCCACCGACGGCGTGGGTTTTCGGCGCGTCATCATGCCCCATCTATGGCCTGCTCTGGTCACCGGGACGGGGCTTGCGTTCGTGCGCTCGCTCGGCGAGTTCGGCGCGATCATCTTCATTGCCGGCAACATGCCTTACGAAACCGAGATCACCGCGCTGATGATCTTCGTCAAGCTTCAGGAGTACGACTACGCCGGGGCGTCTGCCATCGCCTCGGTGGTACTGTTCGTGTCACTTGCCCTGCTGCTGGCGATCAATATCTGGCAGGGACGTTTCGTGCGCCGCCTGCACGGAGGAAAAGCCTGATGCAACGGATCGGAGACGCGCCCCTCGTCCGCCGCCTGCTGATTGCCACGGCGGTGGGGCTATCGGGGCTTTTTCTGCTGCTACCGCTGGTCGCCATTTTTGCCCAGGCGTTTTCCCAGGGCGTGGGCGTGTTCTGGACCAATGTCAGCGACTTTTACACGCTCCACGCCATTGGTCTGACGCTATTGATCGCCCTGCTGACTATTCCGGTATGCCTGGTATTCGGCGTGGCGCTGGCCTGGCTGGTGACCCGTTTCAGCTTTCCCGGTCGGCGCCTGCTGCAAACGTTGATCGATATACCCTTTGCGGTCTCACCTGTCGTAGCCGGGCTTATCTACCTGCTGCTTTACGGCCGCAACGGCTGGATCGGCGGCTGGCTGGATAGCTACGATATTCAGCTGATGTTTGCCTGGCCCGGCATTCTGATGGTGACCATCTTCGTCACCTGCCCATTTGTGGCGCGGGAGCTAATCCCGCTCATGCAGGCCCAGGGGTCGCGGGAAGAAGAAGCCGCCGTTGTGCTCGGCGCCTCGGGCTGGACGACGTTTCGCCGCGTCACCCTGCCCAACATCCGTTGGGCGCTGCTGTACGGGATCATTCTGACCAACGCCCGCGCCGTAGGCGAATTCGGCGCGGTGTCGGTGGTGTCCGGGGCTATTCGCGGCCAGACCAATACCCTGCCCTTGCACCTGGAGCAGCTCTACCAGGATTACAACGCCGTGGGCGCCTTCGCCTGTGCGGCCCTGCTTGCCCTCATCGCCCTGTTAACGCTTGCGGCCAAGGCCGGACTCGAATGGCGCGCCGCGCGCCGGGAGGCTTTTTCATGAGTATCCGCTTACACAATATCGCCAAACACTTTGGCGGCACCCAGGCGCTTGAGCCGATCGATCTGGATATCCACGAAGGCGAACTGGTCGGCCTGCTTGGCCCCTCCGGCTCGGGCAAAACCACCCTGCTGCGGATTATCGCGGGCCTTGAAACCGCCGACCGGAGCCCGACGCCCGGCAAGATTCTGTTCGGCGATCGCGACGTCACCCACGTGCACGTGCGCGACCGGCGCATTGGTTTCGTTTTTCAAAACTATGCGCTGTTCCGCCATATGAGCGTTTACGACAACGTGGCGTTTGGCCTGACGGTGATGCCACGCGGGCAGCGCCCCTCGCGCCAGGACATCCGCGCCAAGGTGTATCGTCTGCTGGAAATGGTCAAGCTGGAAGCCTTCGCCAATCGCTACCCGGCGCAGCTGTCCGGCGGCCAGCAGCAGCGCGTCTCGCTCGCTCGGGCACTCGCCGTCGAGCCGGATGTGCTGCTGCTCGACGAGCCGTTTGGTGCCCTGGATGCCAAGGTCCGCCAGGACCTGCGCCGCTGGCTACGTCACCTTCACGACGAGCTCAATTTCACCAGCGTGTTCGTCACCCACGACCAGGAAGAGGCGCTCGAGCTGTCCGACCGCGTGGTGGTAATGAGCAATGGGCGGATCGAGCAGATCGACACGCCGGAAACCCTCTATCGTGTGCCCCAGAACCGCTTCGTGTTTGAGTTTCTGGGCGACGTTAATCACCTGGAAGGTAAGGTGCAAAACGGCACGCTAACCTGTGGTGACGCCCATGTGGCGGTGGAACTGCCGGACGGTGACGAAGAACTGCTGCTGCGCCCCCACGAAATTCGCCTGGCGGAGCAACCCAGTGCCGACAGCCACCTGCCGGTGACCATTACCGCGATCTCCCCCGTCGGTGCGGAAGTCCGCGTGGAGCTTGAAGCCGACTGGCTGGCCAAGCCGTGGCTGGCCACGGTGCGTCACGCCGACTTCAACCGCCTTGCCTTGAAGCGCGGCCAGCGGCTGTACGCCCACCCCCGTCACTGGCACCGTTTCAAGGAAGAAGACGCGGTTCAGGACACGTCACTTGCCAGCGTCAGTTAAGGTATACTTGACGGCCTGTAAGGCTTTAAAAAAAGTGGAGAATCCCATGCTACGGCGTCAATTGTTCAATTTATCAGCGGTCCTGCTGGCCAGCGTCTGGTTGGCGGGTTGTGCCAGCCCGCATTACCTGCAGCTTTCCCCCGAACGTACCGCCGAAGTCAATTCGGTCGGCCAGGGTCAGGAAATCACCGTCCTGGCGCAGGACGGACGCGACAGCGAAGTGATCGGCAACCGTGCCGGTGGCGGCATGTCCACCGCGCAGATTACCGTCAACAGCCATGAAATCATTCCGCGTTTGCAGCAGGAAGCCGAGCGTGCGGTGGCTGACATGGGCTTTACCCCGACCCGCGAAGCCGCCGATGGACGACCCAGCCTGACGCTGGAACTGGCCAGTCTTTCCTACGCCCACGGCAACAGCGATCAGCCATTGATCGACGAGGCCCGGCTTGAAGGTGTATTGCGCGCCATCGCCCGCAATGACGGCACTACCTACACCGGCACCTACACGTCGCGGCGCAGCCAGGAATATGCGGTGAAGCCTGACAAGGACACTAACACCCGAATGCTCAACGACCTGCTGGGTGATGCGCTCAATCGCGCCTTCAGCGATCAGGACCTGGGCCGATTGCTGGCCCGCTAGACACCCAACCGCTACGCTCGCCTTCCATCTAGTGCGTCAGCCGCTGATTAGACCAGCGGCCCCCGACGCACTAGCTGCCACACCTTTTCGCAAAACCCCCGTTCATCCGGCTCGTTTTCCTCCAACAGCGTCAGCCGAAAGTTGGGCGACAACAGCGTCTCGACTTCCTGGTTCGGCACGCTATAGGGCGGCCCGGCCTTGTCCTCATCATGGGTCAAGCTCACAAGCAGCCCCTTGGCCCCCGGCGGCACCAACTGGGCGAGATGGAAAGCGTAGCGCTGACGCGTCGCTTCCGGCAGGGCTATCAGGGCAGCGCGGTCGTAGAACGCCCCAACCTCGTTGGCCTGCTGGATATGCAGGTGAAAGAAATCACCGCACCACAGCTCAATACTGCCCTGACGGCAGATAGTGAACCCGGCCTGCTGATAGCGCGATACCGGCACCGACGACTCGGCCAGAAACTGCTCGACCGCTTCCGGTGCCAGCTCGACCCCGAGCACGGGATGGTTCGCCTCGGCAAGCCAGCGCATATCCAGGGTTTTGCCGCACAGCGGCACCAGCACCTTGGCGCGTTCAGGCACGCCCAGCGACGGCCAGTAGCGTTTTAGCGCATGATGGGGCTCAGGCAAATGAAAGCCGATGCGGCCTTCCTTCCACCTGGCACGCCAGAGATCTGTCATGCCCGCTCACCCATCAAAACCAGCGGTCGCGCTTTTTACGCCGCCGCGGCAGGTGCGGCACGATGAGCCCGACCACCAGGCCGGCGCCGGCGACGCCGCCGCCGTACATGAAATAGCGCAGCAGCAAGTCTTCTTCCTGGGTATCCAGGCGGGCTTGCAGCGCGCGCACCTGCTCGGTGGACTCGTCGGCACGGCTACCCAACTGGTTATTTCGGGTTTCCAGCTCATCAATGCGCTGTTCGCGGGCTTCCAGCGTTTCGCGCATGGTCGCCACACGCTGTTCCCACTCTTCGTTGATGCCATCCAGTTCCGCCGTCAGCGACTCGACCTGCGACTCTAGCTCGGGCAGCTGTTCGGTGGCGCTGGGCGTTTGCTGCAGCTCATCGCTCAAGATCCACACGCCGTCGCCTTCTTCGCCACGCACCCGTGTGTAATCACCGCTGGTCTCCAGTACTTCTACTTGTTCCCCGGCGGTGAGCGTGCCGACGATGCGGTAGCCGTCGGTGGGACCACTGCGCACAAAGGTGGAGAGTTCGTCGGTTACCCAGGCGTCGCCGTCAGACTGCGCTGCGGCGTTTACGCACCAAACACTAACTAACATACCGGCAGCAACCGTCCGGTATCGGTGACAAAATTGAGCTACTTGCATGACATAATGTCCTAATTAATACGCGGCCCATCGGGCAGCGCTCACATGACTAATCACCGCGCGGGGGGAGTGGAAAGGGACGTGGAAACTCCGCCACCCGCGCGTCACTTTTAACGGCTTTCAAAGGCCCCTCGCGTTCCACTTCATCGATACGCACGATCGCGTTAAGCGGGAGGTAGCTTCGCTTGACGCCTTCGAAAGTGTGCTGCAACTTTTCACTGGCAGGATCGATCACCATCCGCGACGCATCTTCAAAGACAAACTCCTCGACTTCAATAAAGCCCCAGAGTTCGCTTTGAAAGATCTCGCGCACGTATAAATCCCAAATTTCACCCTGCTGGTGCACCACCACTCGGTAAATCGGCTTGGCCGCCATCTTGGCCTTTCCCTCTTGCCACTGGAACGTTCTATTGGCCTCACAGCCTAACATACCCGACTCCGTATGCGTTTGCTGCCAGGCCAAACACAGCATGACCGATTCCACCGGCGACAGGTAGGGTGATACTCTCAATCTGGCGTATGGTACTTATGGATGAATGATCTACTTTAAGGGGAGAGAAAACACTTATACGCGTCGTGATCGACTAAAACACCAAGAAGCTCTCGACTTCCATGTATAATCCCCGCACACCCGGGACAAGGAATCAACGTGACAACCGATCAACAGCCATCGACGCAAGACGATAAGCTAAGCGGGCTGCTGACCAACTTTGACGATGCCGTGCAGCTGCTTTTCCAGGCACAGGCGTTCTCGAAACCTGCGAAGCTACCGCTCGTTCTGGATACGGCGCGTCAACTGTTAATGCAGAACGGCGGTGCTCAAGCACTCGAGTCCCGAGCGCAAGCTTATGAATCAGCGGGCGTCTTTCTGGGCTCCGATTGGGAAACTCCCCAGTTCCTGGTCCCCACCCTGACCACGTTGTCGCTCAAAAGCACCGACCCCAACGTGGTGGTGATCGAGGCGCTAAGCGAGCTACGCCTCCTCGCCGTGGCCAAAGGTGATTATGCACACCCGCTGGTGTCGGAAGAATTTGCCCATCATTACCTGACTCAGGTGATGGCCATTAACCTTTGGCTGCTATTCACCGCCCCCAGCGAGGCTGAACGCGAACAACAGGGCAGCTTGGCCGTTATCCCTCGCCAGCTTTTCCAATACCTGGCCGAGCGGATTGGCTACGAACACATCATCGATCAGTTGATCGATGAAATCTGGCGCATTCTCAAGCAGCGACCCATTCAGGTCGACGCCATCAAACAGATGATCACCCAGATCGCGCTGTGCCAGGTCAACCCCGACATCGACCTGGGTGCCAGCGGCCAGGGCGCCGATCGGCTGGTCAGTTCGCTGTACGGCCCTACCCAGGCGTGCCGTGAAGACCCTGGCGTCGAGGTCTATCGCGAACGTCTCGACGGCATGGACCAGGCCGCCCTTCAGGCCGAGGCCACCGGCTGCGCCCGTGCCATGCACGATACCGGGCTGGTATCGCCGTATCATGCGGTGTTGTTGCGCCACCTGCTGGAAGAAGGCGACCACCTGGTAAGCGAAGCGCTGGGTCTCTCATCCACCGGCCGCGATTGCCTGCTGTGCTATCGCGAGCTGGCCCACGCGCTGATTCGCGGCGGCGTTTACCCGGCCACCGCCCAGGCCGTCTATGGCTTGGCTCTGATGCTCGAGCGGGGAATTCTCTATCAGCCGCCCGTGGCCCCTGCCATGTGGCGCCAGCTCAACTTGCCGCTTTCCGAGTGGTCCCAGGCACGACTCAATATTGCCTACGGCGAGACGGCATCGCCCCGCGCACGCCTGGTGGAAGGCGTGCTGTGCATGCTAGGCCTGCCGCTGGGCGTGGGTCAGGGCAACAATCCCACCTGCCAGTCGGCCCGCGCGCTGTCGATGTGGGCATACAATGACCCGGACTACCTGCTGCAGATGGTGGCCTGGGCCGCGCGTGATGACGAGATCATTATGCACTTTGAAGGTCAGGCGATTTCCTCCATGGCAAGCCTCTCCGGCGTTGCCACCGAACTGCCGATGGACCTCGACCCCGTCTCGCTGATTGTGGTGCCTCACCTGGACCGCATATACGCCGAAATGGGACGCCGCTGCCTGGATCGCGAAGGCGACCCCCATCGCTGGGTCAACCCGGAGTTCCACGGCTGGTGGTCGGGGCGCGGGTTCCGCATCAACGTCGACGTGGCGTCGGGTCAGCTCACCGAGGTGGACGATTTCATCCGCCATTTCTACGCCTGCTATCACCCTTACTACAACGGCAACCAGCCGCTGATTCACCCTCAGCCGGCGGGCATTGCCGTAACGGACAGTGCGGCACGGTTTATCGGCTGGCACGCCATCACCATCCTGCGTGCTTCGCTGGACCCCAACGATGTGATGCGCGTCTACTTATACAACCCCAATAACGACAGCGGCCAGGATTGGGGCGACGGCGTCAAAGTCAGCACGGCGGGTCACGGCGAACGTTTCGGCGAAGCCTCGCTGCCGTTTTCCCAGTTCGTCTCGCGGCTTTACATTTACCACTTCGACCCGCTGGAAAGGGGCGAACTGGCCACGGTGACCGAGGACGAACTCAGCACCGTCAAACGCTACCTGAGCCAAAGCTGGGGCGCCGAGCGGCTTCCCGCCGCGGAGCTGCAAGCCAGCAAAGCCCCGGATCAACTTCCCTACGACCTATGATGCGACTCGACCAACTGCTCGTCAGCCAGGGGCTGGCGAGTTCGCGTACCCGCGCGCAACGGCTTATTCGCCATGGCCGTGTGTCGCTATCCAACGCGCCGCAGACGCTCAGCAAACCCAGCGAAAAGTGGCCCGAAGATACCTGCTTTGAGGTCGCCCCGGACCCCGAAGAGCGCTATGTGTCCCGCGCCGGGCTAAAGTTAGAAGCGGTACTGGCCACGCTCGAACTGCGGCTTGACGGTCTCAACGTGCTGGACGTCGGCCAGTCCACCGGGGGGTTCAGCGATTGCGCCCTGCAAGCCGGCGCGCGCCATGTGATTGGCATCGAGGTCGGCCATGGCCAGCTCGACGCTCGTTTGCGTAGCGATCCACGCGTCACCTGTCTCGAGGGCATCAACGCGCGCGCCATGCGCAATGAGCCTTCCCTCCAGGACGCACTCAGCAAGCACCCCGTCGATCTGGCGGTGATGGACGTATCGTTCATCTCGCAGACCTTGATCCTGCCAGAGCTGGCCGCCCTGCTGCCCGCCAATGGGCGGCTGATATCGCTGGTCAAGCCACAGTTCGAGCTGACCCCGAACGCCTTGGACAAACGCGGCGTGGTTCGCGACCCGGCGAACTACCCACGGGTGGAAGCTCGCCTGCGTGATGCCTGCCAGTCACTGGGGTTGACGGTTCAGCATTGGCAAGCGAGCCCGATTACCGGCGGCGACGGCAACCGCGAGTTCCTGCTCTATGCGCAGAAAACCAACGGCAAGAACTTGGCCTAGCCACTAAACGGCGATTCGGGTGGCTTGAGGGTTTCCACTTTCACCGCACCTCCCGCGTCGCGGTGCAGCCAGACATCCATCTGTTCAAAGGCCACGCGCACGCCCGCCTCGCGGAACAGGGCATCCACCCGGCAGTTGACCTCGTCGGCGGCAAACAATCGGTCCAGCAGGTCGTTGACAAAAATGCGCAGCTCAAAGTTGAGGCTATGCGGCCCGTAACTCATGCAGAACACCTGGGGTTCGGGGTCGGTGAGCACCCGGGCGTTTTCATCCGCAGCCTGGTGCAGCAGACGATGCACCAGGGCCAGATCCGAGCCGTGGGCCACGCCGTAGGTCAGCACGACGCGGGTGACGTTGTCGGAGAGCGACCAGTTGATCAGCTGATCGGTGACGAAGGTTTTATTGGGAATAATGATTTCTTTGCGGTCGAAATCGGTCACCGTCGTCGCGCGGATACGAATGCGGCTTACCGTACCGTGCAGGTTGCCCAGGGTGATGGTGTCGCCAATGCGGATGGGACGCTCGAACAGGATGATCAGCCCGGAGATAAAGTTGGCAAAAATCTCCTGAAGGCCAAACCCCAGGCCTACGCTCAAGGCCGCCACCAGCCACTGCAGTTTATCCCACGACACGCCGAGCGTGGCCAACGCCGAGACGATGCCGGTGCCGACAATGGTGTACGACAGCAGCGAGCTGATCGCATAGGCGCTGCCCTGTTTCAGCGTCAGGCGTGACAGCACCATGACCTCCAGCAGCCCGGGCAGATTGCGCGCCATGATAAACGTCAAGGCCACTACCAGCAGCGCACTGAACAGATCCGAGAGCGACATCGCATTGTCGACCAGCTCGCCATCGGTGTTCTCCCACAGCGACACCTGATCCAGATAGCCAAGCACCGACAGCAAGTCAGCCCATACCAGGTAAAGCAATCCGCTGAAGGCAATCAACAGGATCAGCTTGGAAAGGCGTAGCGACTGGGTATTGATCTGCTCCATGTCCAGCGGCGGCTCCTCAACCACTTCCAGGCCCCCCTCGGCGCCTTCCTGAACCTGGGCGCGACGCCTAGCAAGAGCACGGCGGTACGCCAGCCGCCTGGCGGCAACGGCAAGACTCCGCACCACCGTGGCTTCGACCACCACCCACAACCCCAGCAGGTAGAGCGTGGCAACAAAGCGGCCGACCAGCCTCAATGCGGTGTATTCATAGCCCCATACCACCATCCCCAGCAAGGCGATGGGCACCGCCGCCATGGCCAGCCCCAGCAGCAACCGAAACAGACGTACCCCAAAAATCGGCACGTGAGCCAGAATCAGGCGCGCCAGGCAGACGCTCATCGCCAACAGCCCCAGGGCCAGAAGCCCCAATGCCACAGGTCGCTGGGCGAGCGGCGTCTGCAGGTTGTCGGCCAGCGTCGAGATTGCAATCACCGGTACCAGCGCCACGCCCAGCCAAGCCAGAAGCCCCCGCAGGCGCGCGTTGTAAACCGGTGACCAGGTGAAGTGCTGCTCGGCCACACCGTTCGCTACCAGCAGGCGGCGTCCCAGGGCAATCACGACCCAGCTCAGCGCCAGCTGCACCAACGCCGGTGCCAGGGTCACCGCCAGCGGGCTCTGGGTCGCGCCCACGGCCGCCCCGGCACCGGCCAGCGTCAGGGGCCCCGGCACGGCCAGCAGCGCATTGAGGAAAACGGCTTTGGGCGTGTGCAGCTGTGTGTCGCTCTTGAGACGCCCTATTTGACTGTGCAGGTGCGCCAGGCGCGCCTTGATCCGTCGACGCAGGGCAATCAATATCAGACTGACGGCCAGAAAAGGAGCGCCGCTGAGCATTCCCCAGTCCAGCGACGGCCAGCGCTTCGGCAGGATGGCCCGCCACTCGCCTTCCTGCCATTCGAGACGCAGATGCTGAGGTAATTGGCGCAGCCAGTTGAGGTCCAGAGGCCGGCTGTTGGCCACCCAGAAAAGCTGCTCGTCGATGGTAATACGAAGCGCCTGGGTCGTGGTCAGCAACTGTTGCTGATTGAGCTGCAGCTCCACGGCGGCACTCAGCAGGCGTCCGTAAACCTCCTCGAGCTCTTCCACCAGCTCCCGGCGCGACTGATAAAGCCGCGACAGCGAATTGATCAACGCCGGGGTCGGCTCGATGTCAGCGTCATCGAGCCGCTGCCTGGCCAACTGCTCGGCCTGGCGAAGCTGGTCGCGCTGGCGTACCAGATCAAACTGCTTGAGCCGCAGATCGGCGATTTCATCCTGCAGATCGCGGCGCGGCAAGACGTTGGGCAGCGACTCACGCTGCTCGCGGAGAATCCGCGAGAGCAATTGGCTACCGCGAATGGCTTCTATCTGCTCGTTGAGGCTACGCTGGAGCTGGCGAACGTGCTCGAGCTGGCGTTGCGCATCGATATTGTCGCGCAGCAGGCTGTTATCCCGCTCGCTCGCCTGGAGCAACGCCAGGCTCAACGCCTGGTTGCGTTCCTGGGCCTGGACCACCACGGGGTGACCGGCGGCGATCAGGGGGTTGGCCTGTGCCGCGTCGGCAATCGCCTGCTCGGAGGCCAGGCGCCGCTGCCGGTCGATGACGTTCTGCAGCAGGTTAAGCCGCTGTTCGTGTTGATCGATTTGCTGCATCAACAGATCGCGACGCTGCTGAGCGAGGTCACGCAGTCGTCCGTTGGCACTGAGCTGGCGTTGATAAAGAGCCACTTCCTGCTCGGCGACGGCGCGCTCGAGGCGCAGCTGAATCATGCGCGGGTCGCTGAGCGCCGACAGCTGGCGATCGCCCAGCAGCGCCTCACGCTCAGCGGCGTCGCGGCGCAAGGTTTCCATCCGCTCGAGGGTGACCGCCATGGACTGCTGGGCACGCTCGGGTAGCGTTTGGGCGGTGAGGAATTGCGAGTTCACTTCGGCCAGTTGGCTTTGCAACTGCTGCAAAGTGGTCAGGGCACTTGCCTGCTGGGACTCGAGCGCCGCCAGCGGCAGGTCGCTGAGCTGTTCGATGGACGGCATGTCGTCGTCATCGTCCGCCTCGCTGAGCTGACGCTCGACGTCGATCAGCGCGTCCGGGGCCTGGCTGACCCGCTCTTCCAGCTCGGCGAGCTGCTGTTCAATGGCATCGAGGCGCTCATAGGCCTCCAAAGCGTCGGTCAGGGCCTGTTGGTCAATCACTTGTTGATCGTTCAGCGTCTCCTGGGCGTCAAGTTCGGCAAGCCGCTCCTGAAGCGCCGCTTCATTAGGCACGTCATCCAGCGTGGCCGCGCTCAGGGCGAGGCTACATAACAGTAGCCCCAAGGCCACTAACCCTTTCATAGCCAAAGGGAAGGCGAATTTCACCACGGCGCTTTGCCTCGCTGACACGTCACTATTGAGCCCGGCTATTGTCGGGGGTTGCCCGTCACCGCGCAATCATAACTGTTGACTTACGGCGACAGCGTGATAGAACAGGATAGGCACAGGCACGTGCCTCACCCCAATTCATGTGAGTTATCGATGGTCATTCGACACCGACGTATAACACCTTTCATCGTACTGAGCGGCCTGATTGCAGCCAGCACATCCGCTCACGCCGATACCCGCGACGATATCGAAGAACGCATCCGCGAGCTAAATAACGAGCTGTCCCAGCTCCACCAGCAGTTACAGCAGGTGGATGAGCTCGAGGCCGACGGCGAAACCGTTGTGCCGCCCCCCGAGCTGGTCGCGATTGAAGATCTCAACGAGCGTCGCCAGCTGGAACAGGAATCCGGACGCAACCCCTTCTCGATCACTACTCACCGGACCAATTACCTGTTCCCGGTAAGCTACAACGATAAGCAGAATCGCGAGAATTTTCGCAGCATCTCATCCGACACCGCGCCCGACGATACCGAACTGAAGTTCCAGTTCAGCGCCAAGGTCAATCTCGCGGAGGATGTGCTGTGGGGCGACGTCGGCGACCTTTACTTCGGCTATACCCAGCGCAGTTGGTGGCAGGCTTACAACACCGATGCGTCGTCGCCGTTTCGCGAAACCAACTATGAGCCCGAGGTGTTTATCGACATCGACACCCCCTGGGATGCTTTGGGTTGGGTCAACACGCGCAACCGCGTCGCGATCAATCATCAGTCAAACGGCCGCTCCGACCCGTTGTCGCGCAGTTGGAACCGCGTCTATCTGGAGAGCATTTTCCAGAGTGGCGACTGGGCCGTCACCTTTGCGCCCCACTGGCGAATCCCCGAGTCGGAAAGCAGTGACGACAACCCCGACATCGAGCGCTATATGGGCTACGGCGACATTCGCGTCGCGAAACGCCTGGAAGACAACCACGAGATCAGCGGTCAGCTGCGGGGCAACCCCAGCGCTGGCAATATGGGCACCCAGATCGACTACAGCTGGCCGGCGTTCAACTCGCTGCGCGCCCATGTCCAGTATTATTACGGCTACGGAGAAAGCCTGATCGATTATGATCACCGGGTTCACCGGCTGAGCATCGGGTTCAGTCTGAACCCGTTATTCAGCGCCAGCGGCCTGAACCGATAGGCAATTCACTTGTCAGTGATCATGCGGCTGCTATGCTGGTAGCTGTTCACTTACCGTCAAAGGATGACAACATGGCTAAACGTCAAAACGAAAGCACCGCCCAGGCCGATCAACTCAAAGAAGATCTGCGTCACCTGAGCGACACCGTTGAAGAACTGGTCAACGCCACCTCGAAAGACGCCAGCGGCGAGATGCGCGACCTTCGCGCTCGCGCAGAGCAGCGACTCAAGGATACCCGCCATCGCCTGGAAGCGCGTGGTGAGCGCATCTACGAAGACACCCGCGAATCCCTGACCCATCAGGCCGACGCCTGCGATCGCTACGTCCATGAAAATCCCTGGACCAGCATTGGCATCGGCGCCGCTGCCGGCGTCATCGTCGGTATGCTTCTCGGTCGTCGCTAATGGCTTTGGGGCCTACCCAACGCGTTTTTTCAGCCGCTAAACGACTCCTCAATTCACTGATTGCCAATGGTGAAACGCGGTTACGTTTAGCGGTCGTCGAGCTGGAAGAAGAACGCTCACGGCTTCTTGTGTTGATGCTATTGGCCGGTGCCAGCTTACTGCTTCTGCTGCTCGGCATTGCCACCCTGGTGGCGCTGGTCGTGGTGCTGTTCTGGGATACCTACCGGCTCACCGCCATTGCGGTAAGCGCGCTGGTGTTGATCATAGCCAGTGTGACCCTGGGTATCATCGCGCTTCGCCAGGCAAAACAGCACACCCTGCTGAAAGAAACGCTCAATCAATTAGCTGCCGACCGAGCTTTGCTGGAGGCCAAGAATGAGCCTGACCAACGCCCCCGCTAAGCCGCCAGGTGTCGAGACCAAGCCGCCTTCCAGGGCCGAGCGTAAGGCACAGCTCCTGGCTCAGCTTGAGCAGCAACGTATCGACATCCTGGTCGATAGCGATCAGCTACTACATGCAGCCTCCCCCCTCGATTCTGGTTGGCAGCGCTTCAAGATTCCCGCTTACCTGATCGGCGGGCTTGCCGCCATGCGACTCGCACGTAACCCCCGCGGCGCCCTTGCGGGCGGACGCAAAATCCTTGCTGGCTATATGCTTTTCCGCAAACTCAAGCTGCTTGCCAAGGTCGCCACCTAAGCGCCTTCCCAATGGCGTTACAGCCTGGGTCAGCAGGCTTGGCCGCAGGCCACCCCGCTGGCCCACGCCCATTGAAAGTTATGCCCGCCCAGTTCACCGGTCACATCCAGAACCTCACCGATAAAGCGCAACTGCGGCAGTCCATTGACTTCAAAGGTCTTCGACGAAATGGCCTGGGTATCCACCCCGCCCATGGTGACCTCCGCCGTTCGCCACCCTTCTGTACCCGCCGGCTTCAGCTGCCACCGGTTTAATCGATCCGCCCAAACCTCAAGCTGTGCATTGCTGTACTGCGCCAACGGCTGGGTATTTTGACCGTCCGAATACCACTCGCACAGGGATTGCGCCACCCGCCTGGGGAGATGGTCCATCAGCCAGGTAGCCAGCTGGCGTTTCGGCGTCTGCTCGCGGGCATGGCGCAGCAACGCCTGGGCATCCTGATGGGGCAACAAATCGATTTCAACCGCCTCTCCGGGGGACCAGACGCTGGACGCTTGCAGCATGCCTGGGCCGGACAGGCCCCGATGGGTAAACAGCATCGGTTCGCTGAACGCCTTCAACCGCGTGCTGACCGTCACCGGCAAGCTGACGCCTGACAGCTCGCTGGCCCGGGCTTTCCACTGATCGCTCAGCGTAAAAGGTACCAGCCCGGGGGTCGTGGGCCGTACCTCCAGGCCAAACTGACGGGCAAGGTCGTACCCGAAGCTGCTGGCCCCCATGGTGGGGATCGACAGCCCGCCGCTGGCGACGACCAGCACGCCTGCCTCGATCCGGCCCATGGAGGTAGTCAACCGCATGGCATCCCCGCAGCGCTCGACTGTGTCGATGCGGGTAGCTAATCGCACGTCTACCCCCGCCCAGTCGCACTCGGTCAACAGCATCGTCACGATGGCGCTGGCGGAATCGGCACAGAAGAGCTGACCCGGCGCTTTTTCGACGTAATCAACGGCGTGGCGCTCTACCAGCTCGACAAAATGCTCCGGGCGATAGCGCTTAAGCGCCGAGATGCAAAAGGCCGGATTAGCCGAATAAAAATGCTGTGGGGTCGTCGCGAGATTGGTAAAGTTGCAGCGGCCTCCGCCCGACATGAGGATCTTTTTGCCGGCTTTCTTGGCGTGATCGATGACCAGCACTCGCTTACCCGCGTACCCCGCTTGAGCAGCGCACATCAGGCCGGCCGCGCCAGCCCCAATGATCACGACATCGTAGGTCATTCGTTACCGCTCCCAAGCGTGTCAAAAGGCGGCATTTTAACAGCCCCTCGAGGTGTTTTTGTTGTATCATGAAAATAATAAATATAGCTTTTGTATAACCAAACCGTGTCGATCGCGGCTCGTCTCCACCTGGCCGCTACCCACACTGCTTGACGTCATTATTCAGCGCAGGCGGTATCACGCACTACAGAGAGTCCTATGCCTTTATTCTGTCGCCGCCTGTTCGTCTTGCTGCTGCTGACCACAGCGCCCGGTCTGACCATCGCGCAATCCACCCCCAGCGTCATCGGCGTGCGTGCCGTTATAGCCCCCTGGTCGGATCCTATCGAGGCGCTGGGTACGCTGCGCGCCGATGAAAGCATGACGCTCTCCGCCACCGTCACCGACACCATTGCCGAGATTACTTTCCAGGACGGCCAGCGCGTGACCCAGGGAGATCTGCTCATCCGCCTGCAGGACGCTGAAGAACAGGCACGCTTGCGGGCCGCCCAGGCCCTGCGTGACGAACAGCGCAACGCTCTAGGGCGATCCACCGAACTGCAAAACCGCAACCTGGCTGCACGTGCTGACGTCGAAGACAACCAGTCGCGCGTTAACCAGGCCGAGGCGGAAATCGCCGCGCTGCGCGCCCGTCTCGCGGACTACCAGCTCAGGGCCCCGTTCAGCGGCCGGGTCGGCACCCGCAACATAAGCCCTGGCGCTCTGGTAACGCCGGGCATGGAACTGATCACGCTCGACAAGCTGGACGTGATGAAGCTGGATTTCAGTGTCCCCGAGGCTTACCTCAACCGGCTGGCCCCAGGCTTATCGCTCAGCGCCACCACCGCCGCCTTCCCGGACGCAGTATTTGACGGCGAAATCGCAAGCCTCGGCACGCGGGTCGACCCGGTGACGCGCAGCATTGGGGTCCGCGCTGAAATCGCCAATCCCGACGAGCGCCTGCGCCCCGGCATGCTCATGGAAGTCGTGGTGCGCCAACAGCCCCGGGAAAGTGTGGTGCTGCCTGAGGCGGCCATTCAGCCCAATGGCAATCGTCACTATGTCATGCTGATCGACGACCACGACACGGCCCCACGGCTGCGGCGGCAAAGCGTCGATATCGGCGAGCGCCGGTCAGGCGAGGTGGAAATTGACGCCGGTGTGTCGGCCAACGACGTTGTCGCCGTGCATGGACTGCAGCGAGCGCGTGACGGCCAGTCAGTTAGACTGCTTGGGCTGGTTGACGACGAGACCGGTGTTCGCGACTTGCTCGAGGCGGACCGCTAATGCGTTTATCGGATATCTCGGTCCAGCGCCCGGTGCTGGCGGTGGTCATGGCGGCGCTGATCATTGCCTTTGGTTTGCTGGCGCTGGATCGCTTACCGCTTCAGGAGTACCCCACCGTCGACCCGCCGGTGGTGAGTATCGACACGCGCTATCCTGGTGCCTCGGCAAGCGTCGTGGAAACGCGGATTACCCAAGTACTCGAAGACCGTATCGCCGGCGTCGAAGGCATCGAGCTGATTACCTCGGAGAGCGAGGATGGCCGCTCGCGTATCGATATCGAGTTTGCCCTGACCATGGACATCGACGCCGCGGCCAACGACGTGCGTGACCGCATCGGCGGCGCCCTGCGTAACCTGCCCGACGACGCCGAAAATCCCGAGGTCAGCAAGGCCGACAGCAGCGAGGAAATCGTGGTCTGGCTGAGCCTTTCCGGGGAAGGCTACTCGATGACCGAGCTCACCGATTACGCCAACCGCTTTCTGGTCGACAGCCTCTCGGTTCAACCGGGCGTCGCCAGGGTAAGAGTGGGCGGTGGCCGCGACTATGCCATGCGGGTATGGATCGATCGCAACGCCATGGCGGCCCGCGACCTGACCGTCGGCGATATTGAAGACTCGTTGCGGGCCGAGAACGTCGAACTGCCGGCCGGGGCCATCGAATCCGAGGACCGACAATTCATCGTGCGCCTGCCGCGCACCTTCGAAAGCGCCGATGACTTCCAGGCGCTCCCCCTGATGGAGGGTGATGACGGTTACCTGGTGCGCCTGGGGGATGTCGCCCGGGTTGAGGTCGGCTCCGTTGAAGATCGCACGATGTTTCGCGCCAACGGGGTGCCCATGGTGGGACTGGGCATGATCATGCAGTCGACCGCCAACGTGGTCGAACTGTCCGAGGCGGTACAGCAGGAGCTCGAGCGCCTCCAGTCGACTCTGCCCGAGGGCATGTCCCTCAGCTTGAACTATGACGCCTCGGTGTTTGTCTCCGGGGCGATCAAGGAAGTCGTCTTCACTCTGCTGGTGGCCATGACGCTGGTCATCGTGGTGATGTTCCTGTTTCTGGGCAACCTGCGCACCACCCTGGTCCCCGCCGTCACCGTGCCTATCGCGATTATCGGCGCCTTTACCGCGCTTTCGGTCATGAACTTCTCGATCAACCTGCTCACGCTCCTCGCCCTGGTACTGGCGATCGGGCTGATCGTCGACGATGCCATCGTCGTGCTGGAAAACATCAACCGGCGCATGCACGACGAAGGCGAAACACCCCTGGTCGCGGCGTTCCGCGGTACCCGCCAGATCGCCTTCGCGGTGATCGCCACTACGCTTGTGTTGATCGCTGTGTTTGTGCCGCTCAGCATGCTGCAAGGCGATATTGGCCGCCTGTTTTCCGAATTTGCGCTGACCATGGCAGCAGCGGTCGCCATCTCCACACTGCTGGCACTCACGCTGACCCCGATGATGGCATCCAAGATCCTCTCGCCGCGCATGCACGACAGCCGCCTTTCCAAAGCGGTTCAGCGCATCATGCGCAGCGCCCAGCGCGGCTACCGCACCCTGCTCGAAGCGCTACTCGCGCGGCGCAGTTGGGTGGTAGCCGTTTTTGTACTGCTGATTGCGATGACCGCCTGGCTGAGCCAGTTGTTACCCAACGAATACACGCCTCAGGAAGACCGCGGTAACTTCATCGTGCTGGTCAACGGGCCCGAAGGAGCCACCTTCGACTACATGATGGATTACATGGACGAGATAGAGGCTCGCCTGACGCCCATGGTCGAAAGCGGCGAACTCGAGCGCGTAGTGGTGCGCGCACCCCGCGGCTACGGCAACATTGAAAACTTCAACAGCGGCTTCATCATCGTCAACATGGCCGAATGGGGCACCCGACGCAGCGCCTGGGCGATCATGGACGACGTTCGCAACGAGCTCGACACCCTGCCCGGCGTTCAGGCGTTTCCCGTCATGCGCCAGGGCTTTGGCCAGCGCACGCAAAAGCCCGTGCAGTTTGTACTCGGCGGCGGCACCTACGAAGAGCTGGCCGAGTGGCGCGACAAGCTGATCGACCACATCCGCGACGACAACCCGCGTATTCGTGCCATCGAAAGCAACTACAACGAGACGCAGCCCCAGCTCAACGTCGCAATCGACGAACAGCGGGCTGCCGCGCTGGGCGTCACGGTGAGCGAGATAGGCCGTACCCTGGAAGTCCTGCTGGGCGGGCGTAACGTCACCCGCTACGTGGATAACGGCGAAGAGTACGATGTCATTGTCGAGGGGGATCGCGCCAGCCAGAACAGTCCGCGCTCGCTGGATAACATTCAGGTGCGCTCGCTGCGCAGCAACGAGCTGATTCCCCTGGCAAGTCTGGTGACGCTGAGCGACGCCGCCGGCGCCAGTACCCTGAACCGTTTTGATCGCGTACGCTCGATCACCATCGAAGCCAATCTGGCGGATGGCTATCCGCTGGGTGAAGCACTGGAGTACCTTGAGCAAAGCGCCGACACGCTGCTGCCCGAAGAGGCGCAGACCAATGTCGCTGGCGCGTCGCGGGACTTCCAGAATGCCAGCGGCGCCACCACCTTCCTGCTGGTACTCGGTGCGCTGGTGGTCTTTCTGGTGCTGGCCGCGCAGTTCGAAAGCTTCATTCACCCCTTCGTGATCATGCTCACGGTGCCCTTGGCCATGAGCGGAGCGCTGCTGGCGTTGTGGATCACCGGCCAGTCGCTGAACATCTACAGCCAGGTGGGGCTGGTACTGCTGATCGGCCTGGCGGCCAAGAACGGCATCCTGATTGTCGAGTTCGCCAATCAGCTGCGCGATGAAGGACGCGAATTCCGCAGCGCCCTGGTCGATGCCGCGGTCACGCGCCTGCGGCCTATCCTGATGACCGCGATCACCACCATGGCCGGGTCTGTTCCGCTGATCGTCTCCAGCGGCCCCGGGGCCGAGTCCCGCTACGTCATCGGCATCGTGATCATGGCCGGTGTCGGCGCGGCGACGCTGTTCACACTGTTTGTCGTGCCGGTCGCCTACGACCTGCTGTCCCGGCATAGTGGCTCACCCGGTGCCGTCAAACGCCGGCTGAAACGCGAAATTGCCGACGCGCCCCCGGAGCGTTAACCAAGGAGACATCCGGGATCACGGTCTCAGCATGAAAAAGGGCGCGCCGTTCAGGTACGCCCTTTGCTAAAACACGTCACGCGCTGGATTAGCAGTCGCCCAGTCGCTCACCGTCAATCTGGGTTTGCATGTTCAGCTCGCCCATGGGCGATTGGGTCTGGATATCGACAGTGCCTTCGATACGCTCGCCCATGAACTGCATGTCGCCGTCAATGTTGGCTTCGCCGCCGTCTGCCCGGCACACCATGCTGTAGGAAAGGCCGTCCGCATTGGTGTCCTGATCGAGCAGCTCGCAACCTTCCTCTTCTTCAATAAAGCCCAGATCCGCATCGTCCAGGTCTTCCTGGGTAATGCATTGCTGCTCGGTGTCGGTTTGATCCGGAATCGGCATGTCGCCGCTCACCGTAGTGGTGCTGACGAATTCCCACTCGCCGGGGGTTATGTTGGGTGTTTCCGCCCATGCGGCTACCGGCAAGGCCAATAAGGCCGCTACGGCCACCTGTCGTAACATCATCGCTGCTCTCCATTGCGTTTATAAAACGGCGTTTAGCCTACCTGATCCCACACGTCGATGCCTCTTGGTAACACGGCTGCTACACTAAAATGCCACGCTCAGAAGGATCGCGCCATGCAAGAAGATACCTTAGTAGAGTATGACGCCTACTGCCCCTACTGCGATACCTTATTAACACTATTGGTTGATGCCTCCCAGGGTAGTCACGTTACCTGGGAGGACTGCCATCAGTGCTGCGCCCCCATCCAGTTGGCCATCGAGGTATCGCTGATCACCGGTGAGCTGGAAAGCGTCCGCGTGGGCAGCGATGACGATGTCCTTTGATCAAAGCCCCTAGTGAGACGGGGCTTTCAGCGCCTGCTGGCGCTTGGCTTCGTTACGCCGCATCAGGTACCACGCCAATAGCGTCGCCAGCGATACCGCCAGAATAATCAGCGTCGCCAGCGCGTTGATCTTGGGCGACACGCCCATGCGCACCGACGAGAACACCACCATCGGCAACGTGTTGGCCCCCGGCCCCGAGACAAAACTGGCAATCACAAGGTCATCCAGCGACAGCGTAAAGGCCAGCAGCCAGCCTGCCACCAGCGCTGGAGCGATCACCGGCAGCGTCACGAAGAAGAAGGTTTTCATGGGTGGTGAACCCAGATCCATCGCGGCTTCCTCGATCGACAGATCAATCTCACGCAGCCGCGCGGCCACCACCACCGCCACGTAAGCGCTGCAAAACGTGGTATGCGCAATCCAGATGGTCGCCATGCCACGGTCTGCCGGCCACCCGGTGATCTGGGCCATTTGCACGAACAGCAGCAGCAACGAGAGCCCGGTAATCACCTCGGGCATTACCAGGGGCGCGGTCACCATCGTGGCCAGTGCCGTCTTGCCGCGAAACCGCCCATAGCGGGTCATCACGAACGCCGCAATGGTGCCCAGGCACACCGCCATGCTGGCGGAGAAAAACGCGATGCGCAGGCTCATCCAGATGGCCGAGAGAATCTGTTCATCGCGGAACAGCTCGGCGTACCACTGGGTAGAAAACCCCGACCATACCGTGACCAGTTTTGAGGCGTTGAAGGAGAACACCACCAGCACCAGCATCGGCACGTACAGAAAAAGCAGCCCCATTACCAGCATCACGCTGGTAAAGCGAATATGCGGTCTGGCAAGGCTCATTCGTTAAACTCCCGAGACTGATAACGGTGAAACCAGACGATGGGTATCAACAGCAGCAACAGCATGACCATCGCCAACGCCGAGGCCACCGGCCAATCGCGATTGTTGAAGAACTCCTCCCAAAGCACTTTGCCGATCATCAGGGTATCCGGCCCGCCCAGCAGCTCGGGAATCACAAACTCCCCGACGGCCGGAATGAACACCAGCATGGAACCAGCAATGATGCCCCCCATGGACAGCGGCAGGGTCACCTTGATGAAGGTATTCAGCTTGCGCGATCCAAGGTCCGACGCCGCCTCGAGTAGCGCGTTGTCCAGCCGGGTCAGATGGGCGTAAAGCGGCAGCACCATAAACGGCAGGTAGGCATAGACGATCCCGATGATCACCGCAAACTGGGTATTCATCATGCGCAAGGGATCGTCGATCAGCCCCAGGCCCAGCAACAGGTTATTCAACAGACCGCTGTTGCCGAGAATCCCCATCCAGGCATAGATGCGGATCAGAAACGAGGTCCAGGACGGCAACATCACCAGCAGCAATAAAATCATCTGCCAGCGTGCGCTGGTGCGCGCCATGGCGTAGGCCATGGGATAGCCGATCAGCAGACACACCAGCGTGGCGATAAACGCGGTCTTCAGCGATCCCCAGTACGCCGCCACATATAGCGAATCCGATGCCAGGAAAAGATAATTGCCCAGGTTGAGGGCAATATTCAGCGTTTGATCGACGTATTCGACCAGTGCGCCATAAGGCGGCACTGAGATCGCCGCCTCCGATAGGCTGATCTTGAGCACCAGCACGAAGGGCAGTAGAAAGAACAGCGTCAGCCATACCAACGGCAACGCGATGACCGCGCGCCGACCCAGCTGCCAGCGCTTAAGCATGGCGGACAAGCGAGAAGGCATCATTTAAGGCGTTCTCCTCGGAACGGTAAGGCGTCCACAGTTAGCGATTCAGCACGATGGCGCTGTGATCTTCCCAGTGCACGTACACCCGGTCTTCCCAGGTAGGCCGGTCACCGCGTCGCTCGGTATTGGCCATGCTGACCTTGACCAGTTGCCGACTAGGCGTGCGCACGTAGTACAGCGAGAATCCCCCCAGATAGGCGATGTCCTCCACCACGCCTTCGCTCCAGTTATGCGCCGAATTGGGCTGTTCGCGGGTCAGCCAGATCTTCTCGGGGCGCAGCGCGGCCCACACCCGGCGGTCAACGGCCTGGGTGGTAATGCCGTGGTCGATGTAGACCGGCCGCTCGAGCATCGGCGAGACGATTTTGCAATGGTCGGCGGCGTCTTCGACGATTTCGCCTTCAAACAGATTCACCGTGCCGACGAATTCGGCCACCATGCGGCTCACCGGGCTTTCGTAGATATCGATTGGCGAGCCCACCTGCTCGATCCAGCCGTCGGCCATGATCGCCACGCGGTCGGCCATGGTCATGGCCTCTTCCTGATCGTGGGTGACCATGATACAGGTCACACCGACCTGCTCGATGATCTCGACCACTTCCAGCTGCATCTCGGTTCGCAGCTTTTTGTCCAGCGCCCCCATGGGCTCGTCGAGTAGCAGCAGCTTGGGGCGCTTGGCCAGTGAACGGGCAAGCGCGACACGCTGCCGCTGGCCACCGGAAAGCTGGTGGGGTTTACGCTTGGCAAACCGCTCCATGTGCACCAGCTTGAGCATATGGGCGACCCGTGCCTCGATATCGGCCTTGGGTAGTTTGTCCTGCTTCAGGCCAAAGGCGATGTTCTGCGCCACGTTCAGGTGCGGGAACAGCGCATAGGACTGAAACATCATGTTGATTGGCCGCTTATGCGGCGGCATGGCGGTGATATCGTCACCGCCGAGCAAAATGCGCCCCTCACTGGGCGTTTCAAATCCGGCCAGCATGCGCAATAGCGTCGACTTGCCCGACCCAGAACCGCCCAGCAGGGCAAAAATCTCACCGCGCTTCACCTGGAGATTGACGTCATCTACCGCCAAGGCATCATCAAAGCGCTTACTCAGCCGCTTGACCTCCAGCACGATGTCGTCCGCGAAACGAGGCGTTTTGCCCTGGGCGCGCAGTGCCGCGACATTAGCGGGGGGTGTGGATGACGCGTCGTTCGATAGGGGCGTAGTTACCATTCGCCACTCCCATCAAAAAGCCCGATAAACCGGGCAATCAAAAAGCGAACAGCGAGCCCAGGCTAGCTTGTAAGGTGCCTGGACTCGCCGTCGGATGAACGTATCTTAGCGACCGGATTTTACGCGGTTCCAGATACGTGTGCGAGCGCGCTGGATATCCTGGGGCTTTTCAACCTGAACGTAGAGATTATCCATCACGTCAGTGTCCGGATAGATGGCGGGATCGTTGAGGATCTCGTCAGACAGATATTCATCCGCGGCGGCGTTGGGGTTGGCGTAACGCACGTATTCGGTGATATCGGCGGCGACTTCCGGGTCGAGGATAAAGTTGATGAAGGCGTGGGCGTTATCCGGATTGGGCGCGTCGGCAGGGATCGCCATCATGTCGAACCACAGCGCAGCACCTTCCTTGGGTATGCTGTAGCCAATCTCGAAATCGCGCTCGGCTTCTTCGGCCCTGGCGGCGGCCTGGAAAATATCACCCGAGTAACCCGCCGCGACGCAGATGTCGCCGTTGGCCAGGTCCGACACGTAACGCGACGAGTGGAAGTAGGTCATGTCATCGCGAACCTCGCCGATCAGCTCGCCTGCCGCTTCGAGGTCCTCGATGCTTTCGTTGGTCGGGTCCAGCCCCAGGTAGACCATCGCGGGCGATAGCATTTCATCGCCGGAATCCAGCATCGACAAGCCACAGCCGGCTTCGCTGAGCTGACCGGTAATTTCCGGGTCAAACAGTAACGCCCAGCTATCAACGGGCGCGTCGTCACCCAGAATTTCTTTGACGCGATCGACATTGTAGCCAATGCCGTTGGTCCCCCACATATAAGGCACCGAGTACTCGCTGCCTGGATCCACCTCTTCCAGGTTCTCCATCAGCTTGGGATTCAAGTGCTTCAGATTGGGGATCTTGTCTTGGTCCAGCGGCTGATAGACGTCGGCTTTCATTTGCCGCGTGAGGTAGTAGGTGGACGGCACGACCACATCATAGCCGGAACGACCTGACAGCAGCGCTGCGTCGAGAATTTCGTTGCTGTCGAACACGTCATAGGTGACGTCGATGCCGGTACGCTCGGTAAATTTCTCCAAGGTGTCGGGCGCGATGTAGTCGGACCAGTTATAGACGCGCACTTCCTCGGCGTTAACGGTGGTTGCCGCTGCGGCAAGTGAAATGGCCGCAACGGCCCCGGAAAGTTTGTGGATGTTCCCCATTGACCTACTCCTTAGTGATACTAACGATGAACCCAGACACGCAGGCTTCAAGGCCTGTCCGTTCGTCGCCCCGAGGCTGACCGTGCGAATTTTGCGGCGCGGGGTCCGCTATCGCAAGACAATGCGCAAAAATTATTGTGCCTGTGGCCCGACATCCCCACCTCAAGCGTAGCGCAAGCACTCACATTGGCTAATAACGGGTGTTATGATAGCCCGCCGCTATCGCTGCCATGGTTTTTTCCAATTTTGACCATAAGGCGTTAGCCCTTAGTCTAATTATCAAATTTTTCCACTGTTATTAGTCACCAATGGAGACGATTTGAATGTCTTTAATCAACACTGAAGTAAAACCTTTCAACGCCACCGCCTACCTGAACGGTGAGTTCGTCGACGTTTCCGACGCCGACCTAAAGGGTCAGTGGAGCATCTTTTTCTTTTATCCGGCCGACTTCACCTTCGTCTGCCCTACCGAGCTTGGCGATCTGGCGGATAACTACGACGCCTTCAAACAGCTCGGCGTCGAGATCTATAGCGTGTCCACCGATACGCACTTTACCCACAAGGCTTGGCACGACAGCTCCGAGACGATCGGCAAGCTGCAGTTCCCCATGATCGCCGATCCCACGCTGCGCATTTCGCGCAACTTTGAAGTGCTGATCGAAGACGCTGGCCTTGCCGAGCGCGGCACCTTTGTTGTCGACCCCGACGGCAAGATCCAGATCGTTGAAATCAACGCCGGCAATATCGGCCGTAACGCCGAAGAGCTGCTGCGCAAGGTCAAAGCCGCCCAATACGTGCGAGCCAACCCCAACGAAGTCTGCCCTGCCAAATGGCAAGAAGGCGAAGAAACCCTGGCGCCGTCGCTGGATCTCGTCGGCAAGATCTAAGTCGGCGTTAGCCAACTTTCACTAGGTCTTAATTGCGCCAGACACCCGGGTATCGCCCGGGTGTTGCTGTATAGCGCGTGCTTTTCCTGTGTCTTTTCTTGGGCCAAGCCACTTGGAACCGCGCTGTTTCAGGCCCAGGAAACGGCTGGACCGATTACCGTTACTCACCCTTGTTAGCTACGAGGTCGTCACGATCATGCTCGACGCCAATCTAAAAAATCAGTTAAAAGCGTATTTGGAAAACGTCACGCAACCGTTGGAGATCGTCGCGTCGTTGGATGACGGTGACAAATCACGCGAGTTGCTCGGTCTGCTGCAGGAGATCAGCGGCTTGAGCGACAAGATCAGCCTGTCCACCGAAGGCCACGATGCGCGCACGCCCTCCTTCGCCATCAACCGGCCAGGCGAGGAAACCGGGGTGGTATTTGCGGGCATCCCCATGGGCCACGAGTTCACCTCGCTGGTGTTGGCGCTGCTTCAGGTAGGCGGCCACCCGCCCAAGACCAGCGACGAGGTGCTCGATCAAATCTGCGCGCTGGATCGAGAGCTGGTCTTTGAAACCTACTACTCGCTGTCCTGCCAGAACTGCCCCGACGTGGTTCAGGCGCTCAACCTGATGGCGATCTTCAACCCCAATGTCCGCCACGTCGCCATCGACGGCGCGCTTTTCCAGGAGGAGGTGGAAGCCCGCGAGATCATGTCGGTGCCGAGCATTTACCTCAACGGCGAGCCTTTCGACCAGGGCCGCATGACCCTCGAGCAGATTCTGGCCAAGGTGGATACCGGCGCGGCCGAGCGCGAAGCCAAAAAGCTCAGCGAAAAAGCCGCCTTCGACACCCTGGTGATTGGCGGCGGCCCCGCCGGCGCGGCCGCGGCCATCTATTCGGCGCGCAAGGGTATTAACACCGGCATCGCCGCCGAGCGCTTCGGCGGCCAGGTCGCCGATACCCTGGGCATCGAAAACTTCATTTCGGTCTCGCACACCGAAGGACCCAAGCTGGTCAGCGCGCTTGAAGAACACGTCAAGGATTACGAAGTTGACGTGATGAACCTGCAGCACGCCACCTCGCTCAAAGCCGCGGATACCAATGGCGGCCTGCACGAAGTCACTCTCGCTTCCGGCGCCACGTTGAAAAGCAAGACCCTGGTATTAGCCACCGGGGCGCGCTGGCGGGAGATGAACGTCCCCGGCGAACAGCAGTACCGTAACAAGGGCGTGGCATACTGCCCACACTGCGACGGGCCGCTGTTCAAGGGCAAGCACGTAGCCGTGATCGGCGGTGGCAACTCGGGCGTTGAAGCGGCGATCGATCTGGCGGGCATCGTCGGCCATGTGACGCTGATCGAATTCATGGGCGAAATGCGCGCCGATGCCGTCCTGCAGAAAAAGCTCAAGAGCCTGCCTAACGTGGATATCATCCTCAATGCCCAGACCACCGAGGTCAACGGCGACGGCAGCCGCGTCAACGGCCTGACCTACAAGGACCGCACCAGCGATAGCATCAAGCACCTGGCGCTGGAAGGTATCTTCGTGCAGATCGGCCTGGTGCCGAATACCGAATGGCTGAAAGGCTCGCCGGTGGAGATGAGCCCCCACGGCGAAATCATCGTCGACGGCCACGGCATGACGTCAGTGCCGGGCATTTTCGCGGCGGGCGATGTCACCACCGTGCCCTACAAGCAGATCGTCATCGCCATGGGCGAAGGGGCCAAAGCCTCGCTGGGCGCCTTTGACTATCTGATTCGCCACTGAGTCCAGGTCCGTCCACTCGCGACCACCAAGCACGCTGATGGATAGGTTCCTTTTGACGTTAAACGACTACGTCGCGCCCGCTACCTAGCGGGCGTTTTTTTACTGTTGATTAAAGAGGGCTAGGTCGTCGCTGCACATACCGAACAGGCAGGATCACGCGGCACGTTGAAATGCCGCCATTGCCCGTTCAGGGCGTCAAACAGCGACAGCCCCTGGTGCACGACCCCGGCACCACTGAGTAGCTTGAAGGCCTCGACCGCCTGAAAGCAGCCGATAACGCCCACCAGCGGCGCCATCACGCCGCTTTCGGCGCAGCTAAGTGCCTCGTCACCCTGGCCATCGGGGGGATACAGACATGCATAGCAAGGGGCTTTTGCGTCGCGCGGATCAAACACCGCCAACTGGCCTGAAAAACGAATGGCCGCCCCGGAAACCAGCGGCACCCCGGCTTTTTGCGAAGCGGCATTGATGGCGTACCGGCTCGAAAAGCGATCGGTACAATCGAGCACTACGTCGGCGGTGGCGACCAGGCGCTCAAGCGACTCACCCTCAGCGTGTTCCGCCACGACGCTAACCCGGCACTCGGGATTGAGCGCTTCCAAAGTGGCCTGGGCGGACTGCGCCTTGTTCTGGCCGAGGCTTGCCTGCTGATGGGCGATCTGGCGCTGCAGATTGGACAGCTCGACGCTATCCGCATCCACCAGGGTAATGTGCCCGACACCCGCCGCCGCCAGATACAGTGCCGCCGGCGACCCAAGCCCGCCGGCGCCGATAATCAGCGCATGGCTATCGATCAGCCGCTCCTGGCCGTCGATTTCCACCTCAGGCAGCATGATCTGACGGCTATAGCGTAGCAGCGCGGCGTCATCCATCATCGGTCACTTTTCCTCGAATTCCTCAAATTCGGGTACATGCAGGCTGAAGCTTTCCTTCACCTCCTCCATGACCACGTAACTTTTCGACTCTTTGACGCCCGGCAGGGTCAGGACCACATCACCGAGCAGCTGGCGGTAGGCCGACATTTCCGGAATACGGCATTTGAGAATGTAGTCGAACTGCCCCGATACCAGATGGCACTCCTGGATTTGCGGCAGCTTTTCGACGGCGCGACGAAATTCGTCGAAGACCGCCGGCGACTGGGTTTCCAGACTGATCTCGACGAATACCAGCAGATTGGCCTTGAGGGACTGCGGATCGAGAATCGCTTGATAGCCGCGCACGATACCCGCTTTCTCGAGCCGTTTGACCCGCTCCAGGCAGGGCGTGGTGGAAAGCCCCACTTCGGTGGCCAGATCCACGTACGAGATACGTGCGTTTTCCTGCAGGCAGCGCAGAATTTTTAAATCGATACGGTCCAGCGTTCTATTTTTTGCTTTCATGGCAGGATCCATTGCTGATGAATCAGGCGATTGACGAAAAACACCCTAGGGTAACGCGTTCATGGCCCGCCAAGTCACGAAGACTTTCAACGTTTTGATAGCCTGCTTGGCGCATCGCGTCGCGGAGCGCGGCGGCCTGACCGTAGCCGTGCTCGAGCATCAGCCAGCCGTCGTCGGCGAGGTACGTGGCCGCCGTCTCGATAAGATTCAGCAAATCGGCCATGCCGCCGGCCTCGGCCACCAGGGCAGAAGCGGGCTCGAAGCGCACGTCACCCTCTCGCAGGTGGGGGTCATCGGCGGCGATATAGGGCGGATTGCTGACAATGATATCGAACGCCTGCGTGGCTTGGGGCGGGGCAAAGGCGCTGAACCAGTCGCTTTGCAGGAACCTCACACGACCAAGCCCCAGCCGGTCGGCATTGCGCTTGGCCAGCGCGACAGCGCCGGGCAAAAGGTCGACCCCGGTGACCTGCCAATGGGAGCGCTCGCTGGCAAACGCCAGGGCAATCGCTCCCGTTCCCGTCCCGATATCCAGCAGCCGCCCGCCCGTCTCCGGCGCGCGGCGCAATGCCGCCTCCACCAGCGTTTCGGTATCGGGCCTGGGAATCAGCGTGTCCGACGAGGTGGCAATGGGTAAGCCCCAGAACTCCCGCTCACCGGTCAGGTAGGCGACGGGGAAGCCCTGGACACGGGAGGCAACCAGCGCATCGAAACGCGCGTGCTGCCACGTTGAGCAGGGCTTGTCTCCCCAGGTATACAGCCAGGTACGATCGCGCTCCATGACAAACCCGAGCAGCACCTCGGCATCGAGCCGGGCACTCGGCGAACCGGCCCGGTTCAGCCGTTCGGTGGCCTTGAAGAGCAGCGCATCCAGCGTCATCAGGCGCTCTGCAGAGCGGAAAGCTGCTCCGCTTGATACTCATGGATCAGCGGATCAATCACGTCGTCGAGCTGCTCGCCGCTTACCACTTCAGTGAGCTTGTAGAGCGTCAGGTTGATACGGTGATCGGTGATCCGCCCCTGAGGGAAATTGTAGGTGCGGATACGTTCGCTGCGGTCGCCCGATCCCACCAGCGAGCGCCGGGCGTCGGCCTGATCCTGGCGCTGGGCGTCCTGAGCGCTCTGCTTGAGCTTTGCGGCCAGCAGCGACATCGCTTTGGCACGGTTCTTATGCTGGCTGCGCTCTTCCTGGCATTCCACGACAACGCCGGATGGCAGGTGGGTAATGCGAATCGCCGAGTCGGTGGTGTTGACGTGCTGACCGCCCGCCCCGCTTGAGCGGAAGGTATCGACGCGCAGATCACCGGAATTGATATCCACATCGCCCACATCGTCGACTTCGGGCATCACCGCCACGGTGCATGCCGAGGTGTGAATACGCCCCTGGGATTCGGTGGAGGGGACGCGTTGCACACGGTGCGCACCCGACTCGAACTTCAGGCGGGCATACACGCCGTCGCCTTTGACCCGCGAGATAATTTCCTTGTAGCCGCCCTGCTCGCCGTGGCTGGCACTCACCACTTCCACGCGCCAGCCGCGCTTTTCGGCGTAGCGCGAATACATACGAAACAGGTCACCGGCAAACAGCGAGGCTTCGTCGCCACCCGTGCCGGCGCGCACCTCCAGATAGACGCCGCGGCCGTCGTCCGGGTCTTTGGGCACCAGCAAGCGCTTGAGCTCGACATCCAGCGCTTCCAGCTGTTCACGCCCGTCATCGATTTCCATCTCGGCGAGCTCGCGTATTTCCGGGTCGCTGTCACGGCTCAGCTGTTGCGCGGCGTCTATATCCTTTTCGATACGGCAATAGCGCTGCCAGGCAGCCACCAGCTCGTCGAGCTCGGCGTATTCCCGCGAGTAATCGCGAAAGCGCTGCTGATCGTGGATAACCTCGGGATCAGACAGCAGCATTGACAGCTCTTCAAACCGGTCGGCGAAACTGTCTAAACGTTGACGCAGTGATTCTTTCATGCAGGCGTATCATCCTTCTGGCGATTGGCCGTCGGTGCCGATGGTTTCTCGAAGGCGGGCTTGGGCGGCATCAATAGGCGCGGCGCCGCCTCCAGTAGCGCGTGATCCTCCTGAGACGCTGCATCGCGCAGCGTTTGGGTCGGCTGATGCATCAGCCGATTGGCCAGCTGGTGGGCGAGACGCTCGACGACCTTGGTCGGGTCCTCACCGCGCGCCAGCCGCTCCAGCGCCTGATCGCGCGCCGTATCGCGCACTGCCTCACCGTGGCGGCGATAGCCACGAATGAGCTCGCCGCCATGGCGTATGCGTCGCTCATGCTGCCAGCCGCTCACGCCATGCTCGATCAGCGACTCCGCCTGGTCGGCGGCGACCTGGCGATGGCGACGGTTTTCCTGAATGACTTCTTCCAGGTCATCAACGGTATACAGGAACACATCGGCAAGCTCGCCCACTTCCGGCTCGATATCCCGCGGAACGGCAATATCGACCATGAAGACCGGGCGATGACGGCGCTTTTTCAGGGCGCGCTCGACCATGCCCTTACCGAGAATGGGTAGCGGCGCCGCCGTCGAGGAAATGACGATATCCGCCTCTTCCAGCGCGGCGGGGATTTCCGGCAGGGTAATCGCCTTGCCCCCCAGCGGCGCGGATATCTTCTCGGCACGCTCGCGCGTTCGGTTGGCCACCGTCAGCTTGTGCACGCCGGCTTCATGGAGATGCCGGGCGACCAGCTCGATGGTTTCACCCGCCCCAATCAGCAAAGCCCGGGAGCGTCCAAAATCGTCGAAAATCCGGCTGGCCATGCTGACTGCCGCGTAAGCCACCGAGACCGGGTTTTTACCGATCCCGGTTTCCGTGCGTACCTGCTTGGCGACAGCAAAGGTATGCTGGAAGAGCCGCTCGAGCTCGCTGCCCAGGCCCTGGGCTTCGCGGGCCTGCTGGTAGGCATCCTTCAGCTGGCCGAGGATCTGCGGCTCGCCGAGCACCATGGAATCCAGCCCCACGGCCACGCGCATTAGATGGCGTACCGCTTCGTTATCCAGGTAGTGATAGGCACAGCGGGTCAGTTCATCGACCTTCAACTGATGAAAACGGCCCAGCCAGTCGAGGACGACCTGCTCGCCCGCCGCATTGGTGACGCAGTAAAGCTCTGTGCGGTTGCAGGTCGAGAGCACGGCCGCCTCGCTGATTTGCGGCAGCGCACGCAATTCCGCCAGCGCGTGATCCAACTGCGCCGGTGTGAAGGCAACCTGTTCGCGTACGGCGACGCTGGCGGTGCGATGATTGATTCCCAGGGCAAGAAGCGTCATGGGGTATGTGTCTTCGCTAGTGTGTCGGTCTTCACGTCAATTTGGGCTTGCTCTGGCAAGTCTAGGCAGCGATGGTGAGGGCTAATCGCCACTCGATAAAGTGCGTTATCTTAACACAGCACGGAATGATCTGGCGCACACCACTTTGCCGCAGGCGGACAAGCCGCTATGCTGAGCGCTCGGCCACCTGATTGAGACCCGCATGCCACCACGTTTGCTGCTATGTTCCCTGGCCGCCATCACGCTGACCGTGAGCGGCTGCCAGCTGTCGCCCAATGCCCAGGATGAGCGGTTGCCGTTCAACGACGACCCCATGCGTAACGCCCCGCCCATTGTGGACGGGCTGGACGCCCGCGGCCTGAGCACGCTGCTGGAGGCGGAATTTGCCGGCCAGCGCGGCGACTTCAAGCGCGCAAGCCTAGGCTATCTGGAAGCCGCCCAGCGCTACGGCGCAGAGGCCCTGGCCGAACGTGCCACCTTTGCGGCCCGCTTCAGCGACGACGACGGTCTGATCGAAGACGCCGCCAAAGGCTGGCAGGCCCTCAATCCCCAAGCCGACACCCCCAACCGGCTGCTCGCCGCCCTCTCACAGCAGCAGGGCGACTGGTTGGAAAGCCTGGAGCGGCGGCTGGCGCTGGCCGCCTCCAATCAGGACGGTGAGCTGACCGCGTTTGCCGAAACGGCGATTGCAGAGCAGGCCCCGCTCGAGACGCTGCTGAATCGGCTCGTCGATCACTTGAACCAGACGCCGCCCAGCAACCCCGCGCAAAAGGCCGATGCGCTGCTCGCTGCCGCCCTCTGGGAAGCCGCCCTGGGGCGCACCGAGCAGGCCGGCCGTTACCTTGACCAGGCGTCGGGCCTCACCGAGCGACCCTCGCTGCTGCTGGCCGAAGGCCAACTGGCGTTTGAAACCGGCAACCCCGCCAAGGCACGCCAGGCCGCCCAGCAGGGCATGCAGGATAACCCGGACGATGTGCGCTTCTTACTGTTGCTTGCCCAAGCCGAAATCCGCCTTGATAACCTGGACGCCGCCCAGCAGCAGACCGATGCGCTGCTTGAGCGTCACACTGGCAGCGATGCGTTACGCGTCGCCCTGGCCCAGCTGTACCTGGATGAAGGCTACGCCGCCCCGGCCCAACGTCTTCTCCAGCCGTTGGCCAGCAAGGATAACCCTCCCAATCTGGCCTACTATCTGCTCGGCGTGATTGCTCAGTCGGAAGGCGATACCGACACAGCACTGCTGTATTACCGCCAGGTCGACGGCGGCGAAGAGTTCATTCCCGCCCGCGCCACCGCCGCGCAAATGCTCATCGAAGACGACCGGCTGATGGATGCGCGTGCCTTCTTGCGCGTCGAACGCATGCGCCATGAGGATTACTTTACCGATCTGGTCAAGCTCGAAGTCCAACTTCTCGACGAACTGGGCCAAACCGACGACGCCGATGCCCTGCTTGGCCGCGAGCTTACCCGAACGCCGGACGACACCGACCTGCTCTACCTGCGTGCCATGCGCGCCTGGGAAAAGGGTGACGTCGAGCAGATGGAAGAGGATCTTCGCCATATCATTCGTATCGAGCCCGACAATGCCGTGGCGCTCAATGCGCTGGGCTATACCCTGGCGGACCTGGACCTTCCCGGCCGTCTCGAGGAAGCCCGCGAATTGATCGAACGCGCCTACGCGCTTGACGGTGATAACCCGGCGGTTCTCGACAGCCTGGGCTGGGTACATTATCGCCAGGGCAACCTGAAAGAAGCCCTGACCTGGCTCGAACAGGCCTACGCCCGCATGCCCGATCAGGAAATTGCCGCCCACCTCGCGGAAGTACTCCACGCCCTCGAGCGCAGCGATGAAGCGCGCCAGATCATCCAAGATCTGCAGCAGCGCATCCAGGACCACCCGACGATTGACGCTTTAATCCAGCGCTATCCCGAACTCGACCCGGCCAATCGCCTCTAAGGTGGGCCCAAGGCCTGCCTTATATGCGCCAACCATCGATCGATCCACTGACAAGGAGTCCGATATGCCAACCTCTTCCGCCGCTTTAGCGCCCACCTGTTCGCTGCACCGCATCTCAAGACTGGTGGCCTGCGCGGCCATCGTCTTCCTGGCCGGGTGTGCAAGCCAGGCACCGCAAGACGACAGTGGCCGTCAGTCCGGCGACTGGGACGACCAGAAGGCCGAGGTCGAAGCCTTCGATACCTGGACACTGGTCGGCAAGGCCGGGCTTCGTACTTCCGAAGAGAACACCAGCGCCAATCTCGACTGGAACCAGCACCCGCACTACTTCCGCATGCTGATCAGCGGGCCTTTCGGCGGTGGGCGCAACGTGCTGGAGGGACGCGAAGGACGTTTTTCACTCTCCAACAGCGACGGTCGCTTTGAAGCCGAAAGCCCGGAAGCGCTGATGGAAGAGCAGCTGGGCTGGGCCTTGCCGGTCAGCGCCATGCCCGACTGGGTGCGCGGACTGCCCGGCGACCATGACAGCTACCAGTTGGAAACCGATGAGCTCGGCTTCCCGAGCCACCTCGCCCAGGACGGCTGGAAAATCGACTACCGCGATTGGGAACGGGTTGAAGGCATGTGGCTGCCCCGCCGCCTGGTCATGAACTATGACGATATCCGCATCACCCTGGTGGTCAACGAGTGGCGCTCCACGGACGAGGAAGACCAGAGCGAAGACGAATAAGCCAAGCCCTTATGACGACGTTAACGCTGCCAGCGCCCGCCAAGCTGAATCGACTGTTACATATTACCGGCCGTCGTGAAGACGGCTACCATACGCTTCAGACGCTGTTTCAGCTCGTTGATCTCTGCGATCAACTATCGCTTACTGCCCGCGAAGACGGGATGATCCAACTGGTGAACCGCGTACCGGGGGTGGCTGACGACGACAACCTGATCGTACGCGCCGCCCGTCTGCTCCAACAGGCGAGCGGCACTCGCCAGGGCGCCACGCTGGCGCTGGATAAATCCCTGCCGATGGGCGGAGGGCTCGGCGGCGGCAGTTCCGATGCGGCCACGACGCTGGTAGGCCTCAACGCACTCTGGCAGGTCGGTTTTTCCCTGGAGGAACTGGCCGCGCTGGGGCTTTCACTGGGTGCCGACGTGCCGGTATTCGTCCACGGCCATAGCGCCTGGGCGGAAGGCGTCGGCGAGCAGCTCACATCGGTCACCCTTGACACCCCCTGGTTCGTGATCATTCACCCCGGTGTCAGCGTCTCGACCGCTGCGGTGTTCCAGGACCCGCAATTGACACGCGACAGCCGCCCCATTACTATGGCGCGCGCACTGCAGGGGGGAGCGCCAGAGTGGCGTAACGACTGCGAAGCCGTGGTAAAACAGCACTATCCCGCCATTGCGGAAGCGTTGGACTGGCTATCGCAGCATGCACCGAGTCGGTTAACCGGCACAGGTGCCTGCGTGTTTGCTGCATTTGACGATGCGCAAACGGCATACGCAGCTGCCGAGGCGGCGGGCCATCACGGACACGCCTGGGTAGCACGCGGACTCAACACCTCTCCTCTACATGATGCTTTGGGCTGCTGAATCGCCCGGTCATTGCATTAGGTTATTATTGGGGTATCGCCAAGTGGTAAGGCACCGCTTTTTGGTAGCGGCATTCCCAGGTTCGAATCCTGGTACCCCAGCCAAACTGACGCTGACCAGCGTTTTCCTCCCTGATCCCCAACACTGCAAAGGTGGCTGCGCGTGTCAAAATTGATGGTTTTCGCCGGGAACGCCAATCCCGAACTCGCTCAAAAAATTGCCGAGAGCTTGGACAGCCGAATGGGTAATGCCACGGTGGGTCAATTCAGCGACGGTGAGATCGCAGTCGAGATCAATGAGAACGTGCGCGGTAAGGATGTATTCATCCTGCAATCCACCTGTGCGCCAACCAATGATAACTTGATGGAGCTGATCCTGATGGTCGATGCCCTACGTCGCGCCTCAGCCACTCGCATCACGGCCGTACTGCCCTACTTTGGCTATGCCCGCCAGGACCGCCGCGTGCGCTCGGCACGGGTACCTATTTCCGCCAAGGTGGTGGCCGACATGATGGTCAAAGGCGGCGTTGACCGCGTTATGACCATGGACCTGCACGCCGATCAGATCCAAGGGTTCTTCGACGTGCCGGTAGATAACGTTTACGGGTCGCCGATTCTGCTCGACGACATCGAGCGCCAGAACTACAGCGACCTGGTGGTGGTATCTCCCGATGTGGGCGGCGTTGTCCGTGCCCGCGCCATCGCCAAACAGCTCAACGCCGACCTGGCCATCATCGACAAGCGTCGCCCCCAGGCCAACCAGGCCCAGGTGATGCACATCATTGGTGAAATCGAAGGCCGTACCTGTGTTGTGGTCGACGACATGATCGACACCGCCGGTACGCTTTGCAAGGCCGGGGAAGCGCTGAAAGATCACGGTGCCAAGCGCGTTGTTGCTTACGCGACGCACCCGATATTATCCGGCCCGGCCGTTGACAATATCACCAACTCGGTACTCGACGAAGTGGTGGTGACCGACACCATCCCGCTCTCCGACACAGCGCGGCGCAGCGGCAAAATTCGTCAGTTGAGCGTTGCCGGCCTGATCGCGGAAGCCATCCGTCGGGTCAGCAATGAAGAATCTGTCAGCGCGATGTTCCACTGATCGTCTGACACCACGGCCCACTAACGGGCTCCTGGGGGCGTCGTCGTCTGGTCGCGGGCGGCGGCGTTTCCTTACTTAAACCAAGAGGCACATTTCATGTCCGATTTTAGTTTGAAAGCCAGCGTTCGTCATGACCTGGGGAAAGGTGCGAGCCGCCGCCTGCGTCGTGCGAACCAAGAAGTACCGGCCGTTGTTTACGGCGGTGAAAAAGACGCGCAGTCGATCTCTGTCGAAAAAACCGCTTTCTACAAGGCGATTGAAGACGAGTCGTTCTTCTCCTCGGTCATCACGCTAGTGATTGAAGGCAAGGAAGAGCAGGTGGTGGTACGTGACCTTCAGCGTCACCCGTACAAGCCGCTGCTGACCCACGCCGACTTCCTGCGGGTTGATGCCACTCACGAAATCACCATGAACGTGCCGCTGCACGTCGTGGGTGAAGACGCGTGTGTTGCTATCAAGGACCATGACGGCGAACTGCACGTCCTCGCCAACGAAGTGGCGATCAGCTGCTTGCCGAAAGACCTTCCGGACTATCTGGAAGTCGACATCAGCAATGCCGAGATCGGCACCACGCTGCACCTGTCTGACCTGACTCTGCCGGCAGGCGTCACCTCGGTGGATCTGTCTCACGGCGAAGATCACGACAACGCGGTACTCAGCATCACCAAGATGAAAGTTCGTGCTACCGACGAAGACGAAGACGGTGAAAGCGCAAGCGAAAGCGACAGTGAAGGCGAAGAAGACAACAGCGCCGAGTAAGCTGTCAGCGTGGGCCGTGCTCGCACGGCCCTCGTGATGTTACGATCAAGCGCTTCGGCGCTTGATTTTTTTTGCCGCTCGCACGATGCGAAATGTCTCCCGGAAATGTTTTTCGACCGTACGCTTCGGCCCGCTGCCGGTGACGCGAGAAATATTCCCGGAATATTTTTTGGAGGTGGGAAATGAGCCAGGTAACGGCCATCATTGGCCTAGGTAATCCCGGGGCGGAGTATGCGGCAACGCGCCATAACGCCGGCTTTTGGCTGGTGGACGCCATTGCCCGCAGCGTGCATGGCGAGCTGCGCCCGGAAAAGAAATTCCTGGGTCACTATGCCAAGGTGCGCATCAATGACCACGACGTACATCTACTCAATCCCGCCACCTTCATGAATCGCAGTGGCGCGGCCGTGGCCGCGCTGAGCCAGTTCTTCAAGCTCGCCCCCGATAACCTTCTAGTTGCCCACGACGAGCTCGACCTCCCCCCCGGCCAGGCGCGTTATAAGACTGGCGGCGGCCACGGCGGCCACAATGGTCTGCGTGACATCATCAGCGCGCTGGGCAACCAGAAGCAGTTTCATCGGGCGCGCATTGGCGTGGGCCACCCAGGCGAGGCCAGCCAGGTGACCAACTATGTCCTGGGGCGTGCCGGCAAGGCCGATCAAGCCGCCATCGAGCAGGCCATCGCCGAGTGTCTGGCGACCTTGCCTCTGGCGTTGGCCGGCGACTGGCCCAAGGCCATGAATCAGCTGCACAGCTTCAAGCCATAGCGCGCCCGCCAGTGGCTGGCTGCGCGCGCATCTCGTAGAATGGCGATCAATTTCACGCCCTACCACCTTTTTTCAGGAACATTTTATGGGTTTTAACTGCGGCATCGTCGGTCTGCCCAACGTCGGCAAGTCGACACTTTTCAACGCGCTTACCAAGTCAGGCATCGATGCAGAAAACTTTCCCTTCTGCACGATCGAACCCAATGTGGGCATCGTGCCCATGCCCGACCCGCGCCTCAACAAGCTGGCCGAGATCGTCAAGCCACAGAAAGTGCTGCCCACCACGATGGAGTTTGTCGACATCGCAGGCCTCGTCGCCGGGGCCTCTAAAGGCGAAGGCCTGGGCAACAAGTTCCTTGCCAACATCCGCGAAACCCAGGCGATTGCCCATGTAGTGCGCTGCTTCGATAACGAAAACGTTATCCACGTGGCCAACCAGGTCGACCCGCGCGCCGATATCGAGACGATCAACCTCGAGCTGGCCCTGGCCGATCTGGATACCGTCGAAAAAGCCAGCCAGCGCCTTGTCCGCTCGGTGAAGGGCGGCGATAAAGAGGCAATAGCGACAAAGGAAATCCTCGACCGCATTCAGCCGCACGTGGCTGAAGGCTTACCGCTGCGCAGCTTTGGCTTGAGCGACGACGAGCAGCGTCAGGTGAAAAGCTTCGGCTTTTTGACCCTGAAGCCCACCATGTATATTGCCAACGTCAATGAAGACGGCTTCGAGAACAATCCTTACCTGGACGTGGTTCACGAGATCGCCGCCGAGGAAGGCGCCGTGGTAGTGCCGGTTTGCAACCAGATCGAAGCTGAAATCGCCGAGCTGGATGACGAAGAGCGCGAGATGTTCCTGAGCGAGATGGGCATGGAAGAGCCCGGCCTGGACCGAGTCATTCGCGCCGGCTATGCGCTACTCGGGCTGCAGACCTACTTCACAGCGGGCGTCAAGGAAGTCCGCGCTTGGACCGTCAAACAGGGCGCGACCGCACCTGAAGCGGCCGGGGCGATTCATACCGACTTCCAGAAAGGCTTTATCCGCGCTGAAGTGGTCGCCTATGACGACTTTGTCGCCCTGAACGGCGAACAGGGCGCCAAAGACGCCGGAAAATGGCGCCTCGAGGGCAAGGAATACATCGTCAAGGATGGCGACGTGGTGCATTTCCGCTTCAACGTCTAATCACAAAAGGCAGTCTCTCGGGGCCGCCACTCGCCGCTATCGGCGTGTCCTGCAGCGTTTAACGTGCCGCCTTCCGGGCGGCACAAAACCCTGCTAGGGTTCAAAGCATGCCTTTCTTTCGCCTCCCCCTCGATCAACAGGACCACCGTCCTGACTCACGATCCCGTCTGCTGATCGCCCCCTTGCTGTCGCTCATACTTTTGGGCTGCGGTCAGGATGACGCACCGGTCACTCAGCTCGACCCGCCCGAGCCGGGGGACACCCTCAAGGTAGCCAGCCGCAACAGCGCGACCAGCTACTACCTGGATCGCAACGAGACCCCGGCCGGGCCGGAGCACGACCTGGTCGAGGCGTTCGCCGACCGCCACGACTGGGACGTCGAATGGACGCTTTACGACTCCACCGCCGACGTGCTTCAGGCTCTGAAAGACGGCGAGGTTCAGCTCGCCGCTGCCGGCCTCACTCATCTCCCCTCGCGGGATGAGCACTTCCAGCGCGGGCCCACGCACACCGATATCGTCGAGCAGCTGGTCTGTCACCGCGACATGCGTCCCCTGCCGCAACAGGTAGAGGATATGGCGGGTATCGATATCCGCGTCACGGAGGACTCCAGCTACGCTGAAAAGCTCGAGAGCCTGGTGAACCAGCACACCGGCATCGACTTCGAGGAGGACCCTCGCACCACTGAGATACTGCTGGCCGAAGTGGCCGAAAAGCGTATCGACTGCACCGTGGCCGACTCCAATATCGTTCAGGTGGTACGCCGTCACTTCCCGCACCTGGAAATCGCCATGAACCTCACCAGCGGTGACCGGCTGGGCTGGTACCTTCCTCCGGAGCAGGCGGCGCTCGCCGATATGGCGGATCAATGGATGGCAAGCAGCGAGGGGCAAGCCAGCGTATCGACGGTTACCCAGCACTACTATGCCTATATCGGCGAGTTCGACTTTGTCGACCTGCGTGCGCTAAACCGCCGTATCGATGAGCGTCTGCCCAACTTTCTCGACATCTTTCTGGAGGCCGAGAGTGACACCGGTATGCCTGCAGACCTGCTCGCGGCACTGGCCTACCAGGAGTCACACTGGGACCCCCAGGCAGTCTCCCCCACCGGGGTACGCGGCATCATGATGCTTACCCAGAATACCGCTGAGTCGCTGGGCGTCGACAACCGCCTCAACCCGGCTGCGGCGATCGACGGCGGGGCCCGTTATCTGGCCGACCGTCATGAACGCCTGCCCGACTCCCTCCCTGAGCCGGACCGCACCTACCTGGCCCTGGCCAGTTACAACATCGGCCGCGGCCATGTGCTCGACGCTCGCAAGCTGGCCCGCGAGCTGGGCAAGGACCCTAACTCCTGGGAGGACATGAAAGAGGTGCTGCCCCTCAAGGCTGACAAGCGCTATTACCCGCAGACGCGCTACGGTTACGCACGGGGCTATGAGCCGGTCCATTATGTTCAGCGTATCCGTAACTATCAGGACGTGATTAGCGCTGCGTTCGAGTGGTTACCAGTGAATGAGGGCTAACGGCCTTTGTCCTTGCGCAACAAACGCTTGACGGGCGGCGTGTCGCTGAGTAATATTCGCCCCCGTTGAATGGCTACGTAGCTCAGCTGGTTAGAGCACATCACTCATAATGATGGGGTCCCCTGTTCAAATCAGGGCGTAGCCACCAACAACCGAATACCAAAAGCCCGCTGATCCTGTCAGCGGGCTTTTTTGTGGGCAGCCGATGGCAATCAGCTTAATCTTGCGCGGTTCAGGAACTCCACCAGCGCCCGGGTAAGGTGATCGACGTCGTGGGTGCCCGCCGTTTCACGCACCGAGTGCATCGCCCACTGCGGCAGCCCCACGTCGATGGTCGGCACACCGACCTCGGTGGCGGTAATCGGGCCAATGGTGCTGCCGCACCCCATGTCCGAGCGGGTCACAAACGACTGAACGGGCACGTCCGCCGCGCGGCAAATATCGCGGAACAGCGCGCCGGTCACGCTGTTAGTGGCGTAGCGCTGGCTGGCGTTGATCTTGATCACGGGCCCGCCGTTAAGCGCCGGCCCATGCTGCTCGTCGTGCTTGTCGCGAAAGTTGGGGTGCAGCCCATGGGCGTTATCGCAGGAAATCATCAGCGACGACTGGATCAGCTGGATCAGCGATTCCTCGCTACCCCCGCCGACCTGCGCATTGACGCGCTTCAGTACATCACCCAGAAACGGCCCCTGGGCGCCGCAGGCGCTGGCGCTACCCACCTCTTCGTGGTCATTGGCCACGAGCAACGCCCCTTGCTGAGCGTCGCTTTCCAGCAGCGCTTCCAGGCCCACGAAGCACGACAGCAGGTTATCCAGCCGTGCGCTCGCCACCAGCTCCTGGTTAACGCCCACCAGCGAGGGAGGCTGAACGTCATAAAAGCCCAGCTCAAAATCGACGACATCCACGGCGCGCAGGCCGTGTTCGGCTTCCAGCCAGCGGGCCAGCAGGTCCTGGAGCTTGTCGGTATCGCTTTGCAGCAGCACCGGCGCCATCTGGGTCTGGGGGTTGATGCTGCGTCCCGCGTTCACATCGCGGTCAAGGTGAATCGCAAGGCTCGGAATCATCGCCACGGGGTGGTCCACGTTAAGCAGCACGCTTTCCAGTTGACCGTCGGCATGGCGAATATGCACGCGCCCGGCCAGCCCCAGGTCACGGTCGAACCACGGGGCCAATAGCGCACCGCCATACACCTGAACGCCGAGCTGCAACCAGCCCGCGGCGTACTGGGTGGCGTTGGGTTTCAGACGCAGCCCCGGGCTATCCGTATGCGCGCCGATCATGCGTAGATCGGCAAGCGGCCCGGCAGGTAACTGAAAGGCAATCAACGATGAATCGTTGCGCGTCACATAGTAGCGCTGACCGGGCGATAACTGCCAGTTAGCGGTTTCGTCCAGCCGCTGAAAACCGGCCGCCTCCAGGCGCTGAACCATGGCGAGCGTAGCGTGCCACGGGGTGGGTGACTGACGCAAAAAATCACATAACCGGGCAATACGGTCAGCGTTGAATGTTTCGGACATTGAAATCCTCATTACCGACATGATTGAGTCTCAGCAAAGCAGGTGACCTGCTACAATGCTCCTTCGGCCTCCGCAACTCATAGGTCAGATGCGGGTCTTAGGTAAGCATGAGTGTACACAAATCCGGGAGAGCTTGACTGATGAGCTTGTTTGCAACGCTTTCGCGCTCGGTCGCCCTAACGGTCATGCTGGTAATCGCCAGCCCGGCCGCCTTAGCGCAACTGGAGCCGACCGAAGAACAGCGCCAAGCGGCGGTAGAAATTGCCGACTCGCTCCGCTACGGCCACTACGCTGATGTCAACTTTGACAAAGCGTGGTCAGAAGAGGCCTTTGATCGCTACCTCGAGATCCTGGATAGCCAGCGCGCCTATCTGCTCGACAGCGACATCGAACCCTATCGCCACCTGGAAACCGATCTGGCCGATACCCTGTTCGAGGGCGAACTGGATGAAGCGTTTGCGCTATATGATCGCCTCAGCGAACGCCACACCGCGCGACTTGAATGGCTGCTCGATCGCCTCGACGAGGACACCACTTTTAACTTCGACGGCGATGGGCGCCTCGAACTAGAGCGCGAAGATGCCGACTGGGCCGAGAGCCAAAGCGACCTGGACGCACTATGGGAAAAGCGGCTGAAAAATGATGCCCTGACCCTCGCCCTGACCGACCAGGACAACGAACAAATCGTTGACAATCTTCGCCAGCGTTACGAGGGCCAGCTCTCCCGTCTGGAACAAACCGAATCGGAAGACGTCTTTGGCCTGATCATGGCGGCGGTGACCGGCACCATCGACCCGCACACCAGCTATCTTTCTCCTCGCCAGGGCGAGTCGTTCGATATTCAGATGAGCCTGTCGCTGGAAGGCATCGGCGCCCTGCTTCAGTCAGACGGTGAATACGTCAAGGTCTCAAGCCTGGTGGCAGGCGGCCCAGCCGAACGCGCCGGCGTTCTCGAGCCCGCCGACCGCATCATCGCCGTGGGTCAGGAAGACGGTGAGATGGTCAACGTGATCGGCATGCGCCTGGATAACGTGGTTGACCTGATTCGCGGCCCGAAAGGCTCTGAAGTGCGCCTGGACGTGGTACCCGCCCAAGCCGTGGACATGACGCGCTCGCAGACCGTCACTATCACCCGCGACACGGTCGACCTCGAAGACCAGGCGGCCCAGAGCGAAGTAATTGACGTTGAGCGCGACGGCACGACCCACCGCCTGGGGGTCATCGAAATACCCACCTTCTACGTCGACTTTGACGCCTGGCAGGCGGGCGAAGACGACTACCGCAGCACCACCCGCGATGTTGCCAAGGAGGTCGAGCACCTCAAGAGCCAGGACGTAGAGGGCATCGTGCTTGACCTGCGCAATAACGGCGGCGGCGCGTTGCAGGAAGCCAACTCGCTGATCGGCCTGTTTATCGATCGCGGCCCCACCGTCCAGGTGCGCGACGCCGACGGCCGCATCAATCTCTACGGCGACAGTGAAGCCGGCACACTTTACGACGGCCCCCTGGGCGTTCTGGTCAACCGGCTGTCGGCCTCGGCGTCAGAAATCCTCGCCGGTGCCATCCAGGACTATGGACGCGGCATCGTGATGGGCGGCCAGACCTTCGGGAAAGGCACGGTGCAGACGCTAAGCGACTTGAATCATGGCGAAATCAAGCTCACCCGCGCCAAGTTCTACCGCATTTCCGGTGAAAGCACCCAGAACCGTGGCGTCGAGCCGGATATTGATTTCCCCTCGCTGCTGGACCCGGAGCGCATCGGCGAAAGCAGCCTGGACAACGCCCTTGAATGGGACACGGTTCAGGACGTTCAGTACCGTCGCTATGGCGAACCCGAGCGCTATCTTGATGCGCTGGCCTCCGCCCATGACAAACGCGCGGATGACAACCCGAACTTCCGCTATCTCGAGCGCCAATCGGCGCTGTCCCGGGAGTTTCGTGAGCAGAACACCAGCGTTAGCCTGAATCGCGAGCAGCGCGAGCGCGAGAACCAGGCCCAGGAAGCCGAGCAGCTTTCCCTTGAAAACCAGCGGCGACGCGCCCTGGGGCTTGAGGAGCTCGAGGAATGGAGCGACGCGCGCGACGAGACCCCGCTCGCCGACAATGGCAACGGCGGCGACAACGGCAATAGCGAAGAAGAGGACGAGGAAGACATGCCGGTAGAGCGTGCTCACGTGCTCGAAGCCGCTGAAGTCCTGCTCGACTACGCACAGCTGCAAACCGCCCAGCGCTACGTCAAACGCTAACCACTAGCGGCCGACGCAGGCGTATGTAACCACGGCGCCGGTGCCCCAGGGCATCGGCGCCGTGTCGTTAGCGGCCTAGCATAGCGCGGCACGCCGTGCTGGCCGATCACCCATGGCGTTCAAGCGCTGCGACAGGCGCGACAGCTCTGCCGGGCACCCCTGCTGGGCGGACTCGATGATGCGCTGAGCCCAGGGCGGCAGCTGCGGTGATAGCTGATAATACACCCACTGCCCGTCGCGCTGGTCCACCAGCAGTCCGCACTGGCGCAGTTGGGCGAGATGGCGCGACACCTTGGGCTGAGACTCCTCCAGCGCGTAGGTCATTTCACACACGCACAGCGACTGCTCCCGGGCAATCAGCAGCACCAGCATCAGTCGCGTCTCATCGCTCAAGCACTTGAATACCTGCAACGCGTTCAGCGAAGTAGATGTCCCCACGGCGTTTTCCCTACCCAATAAATGATCGATGCGGTTAGTTTACGCCACCATGCTAAAGCCACCAATGCCACAGGCAGTGTGCATCGTCCAGACAGGCGTCAACACCCAGGGTGCCGTCAGGCAGCGGGGACACAAGAGACGAAATGAATAACGGCTGGAATCTAACGACGTTGCGCGTCAGCGGAACAGAACAGTGGACGCGAAATGGCTCCCCGAGCAGGACTCGAACCTGCGACCCAATGATTAACAGTCATTTGCTCTACCAACTGAGCTATCGGGGAACAACGAGACTACCGTGGCCGGTAGGTACAGAATATGGTGCGGGGCAATTTGGCTCCTCGAGCAGGACTCGAACCTGCGACCCAATGATTAACAGTCATTTGCTCTACCAACTGAGCTATCGAGGAACGGATAAACCGCCGTATTTGAGATAAACTGCGTTGGCTCCCCGAGCAGGACTCGAACCTGCGACCCAATGATTAACAGTCATTTGCTCTACCAACTGAGCTATCGGGGAACTGCTCAAACACGGTGCGTAGTATACTGATAGAAACGTAACGGTCAAGCATCGATTCCTCGTCAACGCTAGCCGCCTGTTGGTTGTGTCCGTATAATGCAGCCACTCACTAGCGCACAGGCGCGATGACACTCCATTCATCCCTCGTCCTTTCGACGACCCATAGATGACAGGTACCGATGGCGAAGAAGCTCTTCATCAAAACGCACGGCTGCCAAATGAACGAGTACGATTCCTCCCGTATGGCGGATATGCTCGGCGTTTCTCATCAGCTCGAACTGACCGATAACGAGCGCGAAGCCGATGTCATTCTTCTTAACACCTGCTCCATTCGTGAAAAAGCGCAGGAAAAGGTGTTCCATCAGCTGGGACGCTGGAAAAAGCTCAAGGACGCCAACCCTGACCTGGTCATCGGCGTAGGCGGCTGCGTAGCCAGCCAGGAAGGCGAAGCGCTGCGCAAGCGGGCGCCCCATGTCGACATGGTGTTCGGCCCGCAGACGCTTCACCGGGTGCCGTCCATGCTGGATGCGCGCCGCGACAACCAGATTGCCGCGGTGGACGTTACCTTCCCGGAAATCGAGAAGTTCGATCACCTGCCCAAGCCGACCTCTGACGGGGCCACGGCGTTCGTGTCGATCATGGAAGGCTGTTCGAAATACTGCACGTTCTGCGTGGTGCCTTACACCCGTGGCGAAGAAGTCTCGCGGCCCTTCGAGGACGTCATGGATGAAATCATCCATCTCGCCGACCAGGGCGTAAGGGAAGTCAACCTCCTCGGTCAGAATGTCAACGCCTACCGTGGCGAAAACCAGCTCGGCGATGAGATCGATCTGGCCGAACTGATTGCCTGCGCCGCCGCGGTTGACGGCATCGACCGTATTCGCTTCACCACCTCGCACCCGGTGGAGTTCACCGATAGCCTGGTGGACGCCTACGCCGATATCCCGGAGCTGGTCAGTCACCTGCACCTGCCGGTGCAGTCTGGCTCGGACCGCATCCTGAATGCCATGAAGCGTGGCCACACGGCGGAAGCATACATCGAGAAGATGGAGCGGATCCGCGCCAACCGCCCGGACATCAGCTTCTCCTCGGACTTTATTATCGGCTTCCCCGGCGAAACTGAAGAGGATTTCGAAGCGACGATGGATCTGATCCATCGCATCGGCTTCGATCACTCGTTCAGCTTTGTCTACTCAGCGCGCCCCGGCACGCCTGCCGCGGCCCTCGAGGATGAAACGCCGGAAAGCGTTAAGAAGCAGCGGCTGGCGATTCTGCAGGAGCGTATTCTCCAGCAGGCCGGACAAATCAGTCGCCGCATGGTCGGCAGCACCCAGCGCATTCTGGTCACCGGCTTTTCGCCAAAAGACCCCGGCCAGCTGTCCGGCCGCACCGAAAACAACCGGGTAGTCAACTTCCGCGCCGCCAACCCCACCGAGCTGATCGGCTACTTTGTCGACGTGGAGATTACCGAAGCCCTACCCAATTCGCTGCGCGGCGAACTGGCCTCTCCCGAGCGTTATTGAACATCGCTTATCCCAGGTAATTGCCCCAACACCCGTTGGGGCAGTACGCTGATATTCACAGCCATCAACCGACAGGTTTCCCACTCTTGAGCCAGCCATCGTCTCAGGCCAACCGCATTACGACGTTAAGCCTTGAACCCAATGACCCACAGCGCCTTGCCAGCCTCTGCGGTCAGCAGGATGAGCACCTAAAGCTGATCGAAAGCCGCCTGGACGTGACACTGCGCAACCGCGGCAATGTCTTTCAGCTGGCCGGGGCCGCTAACCGTATCAAGGCGGCCGCCAACGTCCTGGAACACCTCTACCGTGAAACCGCCGCGGACGAGCTGTCCGCCGATACCGTGCACCTGTTCCTGCAGGAATCCGGCCTCGAAGCGCTGGAAGAGGAAGAGGACAATGAAAGCGACGGCGATGAAGTGATCATGCGCACCCCGCGCACTATGATCAAACCCCGCGGGCTCAATCAGCAGCGCTACGTGACCAGCATCCGCGAACACGATATCAACTTCGGTATTGGCCCGGCGGGCACCGGCAAGACCTACCTCGCCGTGGCGGCCGCCGTCGAAGCGCTCAATCAGCAGGAAGTGCGGCGCATCCTGCTCGTCCGCCCGGCGGTGGAAGCCGGTGAAAAGCTCGGCTTTCTGCCCGGCGATCTCGCCCAGAAAATCGACCCGTACCTGCGCCCGCTTTACGACGCGCTTTATGAAATGATCGGCTTTGAGCAGGTTGCCAAGCTGATCGAGCGTCAGGTCATTGAAATTGCCCCGCTGGCGTACATGCGCGGCCGCACGCTCAACAACGCCTATATCATTCTCGACGAGAGCCAGAACACCACGCCCGAGCAGATGAAAATGTTCCTGACGCGGATTGGTTTTGGCTCCACGGCGGTGATTACCGGCGACGTCACCCAGGTCGACCTGCCCAAAGGGCAACGTTCGGGCCTGATCCAGGTGCTCGACGTGCTGAAAGACACCCCGGGGATTGGCGTGACCCACTTTGCCGCCAAGGATGTGGTACGCCACCCGCTGGTGCAGCGCATCATCGAAGCCTACGACGCCTTTGAATCCCAGCAGGAAGTCGAGGAGCGTGCCCGCCGCGAGGCCCGTCAGCAAGAGCGGGATGCCCGCTTGCAGGCACGTGAAGGTACGGGAGACACCTCTCGATGAGCGATATAGTGATCGACCGACAGACGGCCATCGACGACCAGTACCTGCCCAGCCAGACGCAGCTCACCCACTGGGTGAGCGGTGTGCTGGCCGGGCATCCCGACGACCCACGTCGGGAACTGACGATTCGCTTTGTCGACGCCGACGAAAGCCAGGCGCTGAACCGCGATTACCGCGGCAAGGACAAACCCACCAATGTGCTTTCGTTCCCGTTCGAGAATCCGCCGGGGATGACCCTGCCGCTACTGGGCGATCTGGTGATCTGCCACGCCGTGGTCGCCAGGGAAGCCGAGGAGCAGCACAAGACCCTCGAGCACCACTACGCGCATATGGTGATTCACGGCACCCTTCACCTGCTTGGCTATGACCACATGGACGACGACGAGGCCGAGGCAATGGAGCAATGTGAGCGCGTTCTGCTTGCGGATCTAGGCATCGCCGACCCCTATGCGACTTAATGTCCATACGTCGAACTGGTATCGCGCCCCTGGTCAGTGATAAAACATCCCTGCATGTCACTCCATCTGAGTCCGTCAACAAGAGATTACCCGCATGAGCGAAGACCGATCGAGCAACGCCAATCAACGATCCTGGCTCGAGAAACTCTTTGGTGCCCTTTCCGGCGACAACGACGAACCCAGCTCACGCGATGAGTTACTGGAATTTTTGCGCCACGCCGCGGGGCGCTTGAAGCTCGACCAGGACGCCATCATGATCATTGAAGGCGCCCTGGAAATCAGCGATCAGCAGGTGCGCGAAATCCTCATTCCCCGCTCGCAAATCTCGGCCATCACCCTCGATCAAACCAGCGAAGAGTATCTGGCGCTGATCCAGGAAACCGGCCATTCGCGCTATCCGGTGATTGGCGAAAACCTCGACGACGTAAAAGGCATCCTGTTGGTCAAGGACCTACTGCCGCTACTTTCGCAGACCCAGGCCGAGCGTGATGCCTTCCAGCTTGATGATATCGTCCGCTCGGCGATGTTTATCCCCGAGTCCAAGCGACTCAACAGCCTGCTGAAGGAATTCCGCGATACCCACAACCACATGGCCGTTGTGGTCGACGAATACGGCGGCACGGCAGGCATCATCACCATCGAGGATATCCTCGAGCAGATCGTCGGCAACATCGAGGATGAGCACGACGCCGACGAGGAAGAAGATATCCGCGAGCTCGAGAACGGCCGCTATGCCATCCGCGCGCTGACGACCATCGACGACTTCAACGAGCACTTCGACACCAAGTTCTCCGACGATGAGTTCGACACCATCGGTGGACTGGTGATGCAGCAGTTTGGTCACCTACCCCAGCGCGGCGAACATACCCATCTGGGCGGCTGGCGATTCGAAGTACTCAACGCCGACAACCGCCGCATTCGCTTACTCGAAGCCTACCGGGAACAACGCCCAGAAAGCAGCGACGACGATCAGGAAGACGACTGACCAACACGCCTTCAACGTCCAGGACATTCGCTAGATAGGATATCTCGCCATGGGTAGCATTCCCGCTGTGTATCAGCAGCTCATCGCCGCCTTGCTGGCCGGCGGTTTCACCACGCTTACCGCCTCACCGTTCGAGCTTTGGTGGCTTGGCCCGGTAGCCGCCGGCCTGATGTTTGCAGGCCTTCATCACTTGACCCCCGCCCAGGCCGCGCTCAAGGGCTGGTGCTACGGGGTCGCGCTGTTCGGCACCGGCGCCTCCTGGGTCTATGTGTCGATTCACGACTACGGCTATACCGGCGTGCCGCTCGCGCTGTTTCTCACCGCCCTGTTTGTCTGCGTACTGGCGCTGTTCTTTGCCGGCACGCTATGGCTGTACCGGCGCTTTACCGGCCCGCGGCTGGCGCTGGTCACCTTTGCCGGCGCCTGGGTGCTGGGCGAAGTTCTGCGCACCTATCTCTTCACCGGTTTTCCCTGGCTATTGCTCGGCTCGGGCTATGTAGACTCCCCGCTGGCCGGCTGGGCGCCGCTTGGCGGCGTGTATCTGCTGTCTCTGCTGGTCGCGCTGAGCGGGGCGCTGGGTGCGACGCTGTTGCTGCGCCGCCAATGGTGGACGCTGGCACCGCTGGCCGCCATCTGGCTGGTGCCACTGGCGCTACCTTCGCAGTGGACTACGCCGGTCGAAACCCCCACGCGGGTAGCGCTGCTGCAGGGCAACCTTCCCCAGCTTGAGAAATGGACGCCTGAAGGCCAGCGCAACGCCGCCAACATCTACAGTGACCTTACCCGCGAGGTCGCCGACGAGGTTGACCTGATCGTCTGGCCGGAAACCGCCCTGCCGATGATGGAAACCCAGGCGCGCCCGGTACTTGAGCGGGTGCAAAGCAATTTACCCACCAACACGGCGCTGATGACGGGTGTGGTCCAGCGCGATATCGACAATCGCTACTTCAACAGCGTGGTGGGCGTGGGCGATGTCGAGGGTAGCTATCAAAAAGAGCATCTTGTGCCGTTTGGCGAGTACCTGCCGCTGGAGAGTGTACTGCGCGGCGCCATCGACTTCTTTAACCTGCCCATGTCGAGCTTTACCAAAGGCGAGTCGGACCAAGCCCCTATTCAGGCCGCAGGAGTGAGCATTGGCAACGCTATCTGTTATGAAATCATCTATCCGCAGTTGGTGGCCAGCCGCGCCAAGGACAGCGGCGTGCTGATGACGCTTTCCAACGACACCTGGTTTGGCGCCTCGATCGGGCCCCACCAGCACCTGCAAATGGCACGGCTGCGGGCGCTGGAAAACGGCCGCTACGTGGTACGCGCCACCAGCAACGGCATTACCGCAATCATCGATGCCCAGGGCGATATCGTCGAGCGTGCACCGCAATTTGAAACCACGTCGCTGACCGGCGAGTTCTACGCCATGGAAGGGTTAACACCGTTTACCCGCATGGGCAGCTGGCCGGTGTGGCTTTTAGCCGCACTCATGGTGCTGATGGGTGTGCCGCAGGCTCGCCGCCGGTAAACTAGGCATCCCGGTCGGTACGCGGCCGGGTGTCGATAACGCCGTTACAGGTATTGCCATGCTGACATCCCGCCCCTTCCTTTTACTCGTCGCACTACCATTGGTTCTGGCATTGCTTTTGGGCGGCGTCATTTTTGGCGGGCAGGCGATGTCCGACAGCAACGTCGACGGTGATATCCAGCGTGCGCTATCAAACAAGCTCGATACCTCCGGGGAGATCGAGCTAGCCAAGCTGCAGAAAGTGCAATACGGCTATACAATTTGCGGGCTGTACCGCACCGACTCGTCTGACCGCGGCTACGCCTCATTTATGTACGATACACAAAGCGACGAAGTGATCCTGGACATCAAATCGCGGCGTTACAAATCACGCTGCAGTCTCTCCGTCGCCTGCCAGTAGTATACGTCTAGCCTTCCTTCACCAGCTCATTGATATCCGCGACGGCGTCAGTGACCGGATGACTGTCGCGAATCAGAAACTGGGCCTCTCCCTCACGGTCGAATGCAAACACTGCACTGGTGTGGTTGACGATATAGTCGCCGCGCTTGTTGGGATCTTCATACTCGTAGGTAACGCGCATACGGTTGGTCAGCGCGTCGATCTCCGCCCGTTCACCGGTAATGCCGATAAACGCATCGCCAAACGCGCCGGTATAGCGTTTGACGACCTCGGGGGTATCCCGCGCAGGGTCAACAGAAATAAATAGCACCTGGATATCGTCGCGCACGTCATCATCGAGCCGGTTCAAGGTGCCCGCCAGCCTCGCCAGCGTAATCGGACATACATCGGGGCAAAAAGTGTAGCCGAAATAGACGAGCGTCACCTTGCCTCGATAGCCCTCAGCCTCAACGGATTGGCCGTTTTCATCGACCAGCGAGAAATCCAGCGGCGGCATGATCTCTTGGGTCTCTGCCGTGCGCCAACGCTGGTCACTACAGCCCACCAGCACCATCCCCGCTAATACGCCAAACAACAGCTTATACATTGAAGATTCCTGTTCAGCAGAGCGTTAAAGCGATGCGGGGGATACTACGTCAAACGTGACCGTCAGGTGCTGGTCATCGGCAAACTCCAGCTGCACATCTACTTGATCGCCTTCCTTCAGTACTTTTTCACGACCAATCAGCATCAGGTGATGGCCTTTGGGGGCAAATTCAAAACGCTCCCCCGCCGCAATTTCCACCTGCTCCACAGCGTGCATTCGTGCCATGCCGTTTTCTTCGCTACTCACATGCAGCTCAACGGTCTCGAAAGGCTCGCTTTCAGCGCCGACCAGAACGAGTGTCTCGTCCGTCGCGTTGTGGAGCTGAAAATACCCTGCCCCTGGCTGCTCACCGGGCAATAAACTCAACCGCGCGTCGCTCACCTGCACATCTTGCGCCCAGGCAGCGCCTGTCGCCAATAGTAATGCGGCGATGCCGCCAGTGAGACGCTTGCCCATCGTCGTTAAGGTATTCATGAGGTGTTATCCGCTCTATAAAGGCCATAGTGTGATAGCTGCGAAGGCTACTTTAACCTCCGAATGGCTTTCTACAACCCTGCTGCGACATTATGCCAGCCGCTAGCCGACTTGAATGAATAAAAAACCCTGCGCTTGGGCAGGGCTTCAGGGCTTTTTCTTTTATGCATGCTCGCACAGCTATTGAGGTATTTCGCCCAGCACCTCGGGAATCGTAGTCTTGACATAGCGCCCGGGGGCCGGCTCGATCATCTCAAGCTCACCTTCACCCGGGGTACGCGCGGCGACCATCTTTTTCGGGTCCGGGTCGGCGTAGCCGTTTTCGGTGATCCAGGCTTGCCAATGGGGCCACCAGGAGCCTTCGTTAAACGTCGCCCCTTCCAGCCAGGCCACGTGGCTGTCCGGCAGCTCCTCGTTGGTCCAGTAGCCATACTTCTGCTTGTGGGGCGGATTGACGATCCCGGCAATATGCCCGGAGCCCCCCAGCACAAAGGTAGACGGCCCTTTGGGCAGCAAAGCGCCATAATAGGTGCTGTTCCACTTGGCAATATGGTCTTCCTTGGTCGAGACGAAGTAGCTCGGCGTCGACACTTTTCTTAGATCAATCTTCACCCCGTCAAGCTCGATACCGCCGGGTTCTACCAGCTTGTTTTCCAGGTACATGTGGCGCAGGTACCAGGCATGGGTGCCGGCGGGCAGGTTGGTGCCGTCGGTATTCCAGTAGAGCAGATCGAACGCTGCCGGCGTTTCGCCTTTCAGGTAATTGTTGATATAGAACGACCAGAACAGGTCATTTTCACGCAGCAGGTTGAAGGTGTAAGCCATCGAGCGGCCGTCCAGATACCCCTTCATCTGCATGGTTTCTTCCAGGCCCTCGACCACGCGCTCGTTGAGGAACACGCCGATATCGCCGGGATCACGAAAGTCCTGAAGCGTTGCCATGTAGGTGACCGACTTCACCTTGCGACCGCGCCGTGTGCTGGTCAGGTAGGCCACGGTTGACGCCGTCAGCGTGCCGCCGACGCAATAGCTCAACAGGTTGACCGACTTCTCGCCGCAAGCCTTCTCGATGGCCTCCATAGCAGCAATCGGCCCCATCTGCATATAGTCGGCCCAGGTAATGTCATGCTGCTCCGGGCCGGGATTACGCCAGGAAATCAGGAACACGCTATGCCCCTGATCGACCAGCCACTTCATCATCGAGTTGTCCTGGCGGAGATCAAGCACGTAGTACTTGTTGATCCACGGCGGCACGACCAGCAGCGGCGTCTTGTAGGTCTTTTCGGTGGTCGGCGTGTACTGGATGAGCTGCATCAGCTCATTTTCGTACACCACGGCCCCAGGGGTGACGGCAATGTTCTCGCCCACGCCAAAGGCGCTGCGATCGGTCATGCGGACATTGATACCCTCGGCGGAATTGGCCAGGTCTTCGCGCAAGCGCTCGAGCCCCTCGACCAGATTCTGCCCCTTGGTTTCCAAAGTGCGGCGCATGACTTCAGGGTTCGTCGAGACAAAGTTGGTCGGCGACATGGCGTTGACCACCTGGCGGGCATAAAAAGCCAGGTTGCGCTGATGGGTCTCGTCCATCCCGCTCAGGCTGTCCACCAACTCATCCACCATCTGCGAAAACAGCAGGTACTGCTGCATGATGGCCATGAAGTGAGGCTCCTGGGTCCAGGCGTCATCCTTGAAGCGCCGGTCGCTTTTATCGGGCATTACTAATGGCGCGACTTCTTCGCCGGCCATGGCCCGCATGCCCTGCTGCCATAGCAGCCACTGGTCCTGTAGCAGACGCGATTGGGTTTGCCATAGCAGCGTCGGGTTTTGCATCAGCGCCTGAGCGCCAGCCTCGAAGCTTTCCCGCATGTCACTATAAATCGAGTCGGCCGCTTCGCTCGGCGCAATACGCGATAAAAGATCCTGCATGAGACCTTGATACTGCTCACCAATATCTTTTAGCTGCGCGTTCCACGCGTCCAGCTCTTCTTGAGAAAGGCCATGGGGCGGTAATTCCCACTCTGCTGACATCTTCATTCTCCTTTACCGGCGCGGCAACGCTTACGCAGCCCGTATGATGGCAGGTAATCAAAGGCTCAAATGAGGCGCGGCGCCCTTGGGCGCCGCGATATAGGGGTATTAGCTCTTGCGCGATGACTGGCTGCTTGCCTTGGAGGACTGTGGCTGTTCACCTTTCGCGGCGGAGCTGGCCTGGTCGGCCATCTGCTTGCCCGCTTCGCCAAACAGCTTTTCCATTTCCGCTTTGAATTCGAGACTCATCTCGCTCATCACGCGCGCGTCTTCCTGCATCTGCTGGGACAGCTCGTTCATCATCGCTGCCTGCTGGGTGCCGAAGTCGCGCAGGCTTTCAGCATCCTGCACATCGGTGGCGCTGCGAATGCGCTCGGTGCCCATCTGGCTGTAGCGCTTCATCGCTTCCAGCTGGTATTGGGTCATTTTTTCCATGTTGTTGAGCATCAGCGAGTTGATCTTGCGCATGGGCTCGAACATCTGGCGTGTCTGGGCGTTGAAGGCGTCCATCATTTTATCTTGCATGGTCTTGCTCCTCTTTTCGTTCCTTGGCATGAGCCTTGAGCGACTCACATAAACGCAAATTGCTGCACTGCAAAAAGAGTAATGATTGACGGGGTGTTTTGCAACCACACCTACGGTCACGACGTTACCGCTTTGGTCGTGCCCCCTTCACCGCATTACTCCGCTTTCCGCTTTGTCCTCGAACGGGAAGAGGCCGATGCGTTTGCATGGCTACTCTTGCTGCTCGAAGATCCGCTCGAAGTGTTACTGCTGCCTTGCCCCTTTTCCTCCTCATCGGAGGTGTTGCTGCTGGCATTACCGGCCTGCTTGAGCATATCCAGCATCATCTGTTGATAGGTGCCGAAGTTGGACAACCCCTGTGAAAGCCCCTGCTGCATCATGGGCTGCTGCAGGTAGGGACGCATCAGGCTCATGGGGTCATACCCTTCAACACCGGACTCCATTTGCCGCTGAATGTTCTCGAGCAGGTTCTGCTGGAACGCTTCAACGTCCGGTAGTCCCAGCGCCTGGCGGAACTCATCGGGGGTTAGATCAAACTCAACGTTAATCTTCATAGGCAACTCCTCAACCAACTCCCATGAGTGTAGCAGCGTTATGCCAACTACACCGTGACGTTAGCGTTGTGTTAAGCGCGGCGTATCAACGCTAACCGAACCATTCTGTCCGCGCTGGCGCAACCAGTGGTCAAGCAGCGTAATGGCCATCATCGCTTCGGCAATCGGGGTTGCCCGAATCCCCACGCAGGGGTCATGGCGTCCTTTGGTGACGACCTCGACCGCCTGACCGTGAACGTCGATCGAACGCCCTGGCGTGGTGATGCTCGAGGTCGGCTTCAGCGCCAGGCGCGCCACGACCGGCTGACCGCTGGAAATGCCGCCCAGCACGCCCCCGGCATGATTGGAGAGAAAACCGTCGGGGGTCATCTCGTCACGGTGTTCGCTGCCTCGCTGGGCAACGCAGCCAAACCCCGCGCCAATCTCTACCCCTTTTACCGCATTGATACTCATCAAACCATGCGCCAGATCAGCATCCAGGCGATCAAATACCGGCTCGCCGAGCCCGACCGGTACGCCGTCGGCGATCACGGTGATTTCCGCCCCGACGGAGTCCTGATCGCGGCGCAGCTGATCCATGTAGTCCTCGAGCTCAGGGACCTTGGCAGGGTCGGGGCAGAAAAATGCATTCTCCTCGACGGCCTCCCAGGAGCAGAAATCGATCTTGATCGGCCCTAGCTGACTCATGTAGCCGCGCACCTGAACGCCCTGTGCGGCCAGATACTGCTTGGCAATGGCGCCTGCGGCCACGCGCACCGCGGTTTCCCGGGCGCTCGAGCGTCCGCCGCCACGATAATCACGGTGCCCGTACTTATGGTGGTAGGTGTAGTCAGCATGGGCCGGACGAAACTGGTCTTTGATTTTTGAATAGTCTTTCGAGCGCTGATCGGTATTCTCGATCAACAGGCCGATCGAGGTACCGGTGGTCTTGCCTTCGAAGACGCCTGACAGGATCTTGACCTGATCCGGCTCTTTGCGCTGGGTGGTGTGCCGCGAGCTGCCGGGGCGTCGACGGTCGAGATCTCGTTGCAGATCCGCTTCGCACAGGGGCAGCCCCGGCGGGCAGCCGTCGACGATCGCGCCGAGCGCCGGGCCGTGGCTTTCGCCAAAGGTGGTCACGGTAAACAGCTTGCCAAATGTATTGCCTGACATGGGCGTTAATTCCTCATGCAAAAGACGCCGCATGGGCGTCGAGTTCAGCGGCGCTCAAGACAAACACGCCTTGGCCGCCACGCTCGAATTCAAGCCACATGAAGGGCACCTCGGGAAAGGCGGCCTCCAGGTGGCGGTCAGAGTTGCCGACTTCCACAATCAACCACCCCTCGTCGGTCAGGTGCTCGCGCGCCTGGCGCAGAATGCGCCGCACGATGTCCAGGCCATCGTTGCCCGCGCCCAGCGCCAGTGACGGTTCGTGGCGGAACTCGGCGGGCATGGTGGCCAGGTCGCGGGCATCCACGTAAGGCGGGTTGGAGACGATCAGGTCAAAGCGCTGGCCCGCAAGCCCGTCGAACACATTGGCTTCCACCGCACGGACGCGCTCGCCGACGTCGTGACGGGTAATGTTCTGGCGCGCCACCGCCAGCGCGTCCTGGCTGATATCGGCCAGGGCAACCTCACAGGTGGGCAGGTACAGCGCGGTGGCGATGCCGATGCAGCCCGAGCCGGCGCACAGATCCAACACCCTGGCCGGCGGCTCCTCCGGGAACCACGCGGCAAAGCCATCCTCGATAAGCTCGGCCATCGGCGAGCGCGGGATCAGCACGCGCTCATCAACGTTGAACGGGTAGCCGGCAAAGAACGCCTCGCCCAGCAGATAAGGCAGCGGGCGCCGGGTGGTGATGCGCTCACGGGTGAGCGCCACAATGCGCTCGCGCTCCATCGGCAACAGCCGTGCATCCTGCACGCCGGGGTCAACGTTCCAGGGTAGATGCAGCGCCCCAAGACACAGCGCCACGGCTTCATCCCAGGCCGACTCGGTACCGTGGCCGTAATACAGCCCCGCCAGATAGAACTCGCTGGATACCCAGCGCAGGTAGTCGCGTAAGCTAAAGAGCTCGCTCACCAGTGCCGAATCCGGCAGGGAGAGAGCGGAGTGTGAGGTGTCGGCGTTGAGATGCGTGGTCACATCGGCTCCTGATCAACTGAGGTCCCCATCCCCTGACGATAGAGGGCATGGCATGGCGAAAGAAAAGATTGTACCTTTGACGCCGCCCGGTTCACAGCAACGCTCAGCTCGCTATACTGTGCGCTTACGACCTTCATTGCCCCTTTGCCACCTGAGCCTGTCATGACACGACGCCGCCACCTGCCCGACGACGACGATATCAGTGCGTTTCGCCAAGCGCTGAAAGCCGCGGGCGTGCGCCGTATTGCCTCCAATCAGGCCGACCCCGGCAAGCCCAAACGCAACGACGATGCTCAACAGGTCCGCCGCCAGGCAGCGGTGGAAAGCAACACGCTTGCCACCAGCGGCCGCACTTCCGATGGCCGGGTTGAGGCGGTCCGGCCTTCCGAATACCTGGAGTTCAGCGTCGCCGATTTGCCGTGGCGCACCTTCAGCCAGTTGAAACGCGGCCAGACGGCGTGGCAGGCAGGCCTCGATCTGCACGGCTATACCCTGGAAGAGGCCCGCGCCGAGCTGGAAAGCTTTCTGCGCGACGCCACTTCCCAGGGGCTACGCTGCGTGCTGGTGGTGCATGGCAAAGCCTGGGGCACCACGGCCGACTTCCCGGTACTGAAAAGCCACACCAACGCCTGGCTGCGGGAATGGCCCGGCGTCCTGGCGTTCTGTTCCGCCACCGAGCTCGACGGCGGAACCGGCGCGGTGTATATCCTGCTGCGCAAACGCGGTCAGTAGCCTCGGCTACTCTGCCGCATCCGAGACGATGCCCGGCATTCTGCGTTCCAGGGCCTCATCGGCTAGGTGTCGGCCCAGTCGGATCAGATCCTTGGCGCGGTGGAATTCGTAGGTGCTGCAGACCGTTTTGGGAATTTCGATCAGCACATCCGGCGGATAACCGGCAATCTTGTACTTGGCGAGCGCCGCCTGGGTGATATCGAACGATTCGAGAATCATGTCCAGCTTGCCCCATTCCCGCTTGCCGCGCATTTCCGGCGTTTCGTCGCTGCCCACCTGCTCGTCGCTGCTGCCCAACCCATCCCATAGTCGCTTCGTCGCCTCGCGCACATCGGCCATCCAGCCGCCAATGTTTTCATCACGCTCAAGTTCAAGCGCCGTGCGATTATTGTCCTCCGGTTCATCGGGCAGCAACGCTTCCAGGCTGATCGGTTGAGGGCTATGAGCGGTCACGTTAACCGCCACGACAAAATCGGCTTCATGAGCAGCCAGCGTTGGCATGATAGGCAACGGATTCAGCAAGCCCCCGTCGACCAGCACCTGCTCGCCGATATGTACGGGGGTAATCACACCAGGCACCGCGATCGAGGCGCGAATCGCGCGCAGCAGCGGGCCGTTCTGAAACCATACCTCGCGCTGGCGGACCAGGTCGGTCGCCACGGTGGTCACCGGAATCGGCAGGTCTTCGATCAGCCGGTCGCCCACCAGCCCTTCGAGCTTGTTCATGACCTTGCTGGCGCGCATGGCGCCCATCGGACTCCAGGTCACGTCCACCAGCCTGAGTACGTCCAGGTAGTCCAGGTTACACACCCATTCGCGGTATTCCGGCAGCTTGCCCGATGCGTAAATCCCGCCGATCAGTGCGCCCATGGAACACCCGGCGATGGAAATAATCTCCAAGCCCCGCGCCTCGAGCGCTTCGATCACGCCGATATGCGCATAGCCCCGGGCCCCGCCACTGCCCAGCACTAACGCCACCTTATTGCCGCTCTGCCCATTGCCGTTTGTCAGTTCGTTCATCGCGCACGTCCTTCTACTGATTCAGGCGTTGCAAGCTCATGCGCCGTGATCACCTGAGCCACCCGCGCCACGACTTCGGGCTCAAGATGCAGATGATGGCCGCCCGCCACTACCTGGCGGGCCAAGTGCGGCACCGCCTGGCGAGCTTTGTCCGCCCACGCTCGCTCGCCCAGAATGCCCTGCTCTCCCTCTATCAATAGCACCGGGGCCTGAATATCCGCCAGTAATGCCAACACCTGCGCCGGGGTAAAACGCACCAGAGAGGGCTTCAGCAGCCGACTGTCGGTGCGCATTTGTACGTGTCCGTCGGCCGTGGGCGCGGCGTTACGCTCCACCAGCGGGGTCGCCGTGAGCGTATCCAGCGGGGTGACGCCGCCCGCCACGCGCGCGGCTACGGCACTGGCCAGGTCGGGGTAGCGCGGCGCTTGGGAGAGCGGCCGTCGGTGGGCCATCAGCCCCTTGCGTAGCTGGCCAGCCGTTTCATTGGCGGGCGTATTCAGCGCGCCCAGACCATCCAGCAAGGTTAATCGCGCAATCCGCGCCGGCATGGCGGCGGCCAGCAGGCAGGCCACCGCGGCGCCCATGGAATGGCCAAGCAACGCGGCCCGCTCTATGGCCAGCTCATCCATGGCGTCCAAGACATCGTGGCAATAGTCCCACAGGGCATAATCGCTGCCCGCCGGGGCATGCGCCGAATGCCCGTGACCACGAAAATCGATCGCCACAATGCGGATATCCAGCGCGTCCACCAGCAAGGGCGCCAGGCGCGTAAAGCTTGCCGCATTATCCAGCCAGCCGTGCAGCGCCAGCCTCACGGGGGCATCGTCACGCCCCCAGCTCAGGGCCGCCAGGCGCCCCTCGGCAAGGGCAAGCGGCTGGGGGACGTGAACTGCTGAAGAGGGATGCATCATCAAACGTATCCTAAACAAGCCAGCCGCTTTGCGCGCGGCCAGGTGACGGCATAAATCACAAACGGTACCATGCCAGCCTGATGGGCCTGTAGAAAATTACCCACGCCTGCCGACGTTACCCTTCTGCTTTTGATGAGGCTTTTATGAAACCCCACCGTGATACCCGTGCGCGCAACTGGGTCTTTTTTATTGCCGTTACCAGCGCCATTGTGGTGGGCCTTTGGCTGGCGAGATAGCCCTTCCAAGAGGTCCTTCAAGGCCCCCGGCCCTTGCAATTTAAACCCTCCAGCTGAATACTGTATATAAATACATACTTCAAGCCGTGAGGATGCCGACAATGATGCAGCCCCTATCGCCGGTCGCGCCCGCCTTGCCGTTGATGTCGCAGCCGCTACCTTTTCCGCCGCTGCAAGGCCGTGCGGGCTTTAGCGGCTTTCCCTCTCCCGCCCAGGATTATGAACCGCGCACGCTGGATCTCAACGTGCGCCTGATCAAGAACCCGACCCACACCTTCTATCTGTCCGCGACCGGCGACAGCATGGAAGGCTGGGGGATCTTTGACGGCGACCTGCTGGTCGTGGATCGCAGCGTTGCGCCACGCCTGGGCCATATTCTGGTCGCCATGTTCAACGACGAAGTGCTGATCAAACGCTACGCCCTGCATCGTGGCACCCCGCACCTGTGCTCGGCCCACCCCCACTATCCGCCGCTCCCCCTGGAAGACACCGACTGCCAGGTATGGGGCGTTGTGCGCGCGGTCGTTCACGAATACCTACGTTGAAATGACGGGCATGATTGGGCTGGTCGACGCCAACAACTTCTACGTCAGCTGCGAGCGCGTCTTTCAGCCCCACCTGGAAGGCAAGGCCGTGGGCGTGATGTCCAACAACGACGGTTGCGTGATTGCCCGCTCGGCCGAGATGAAAGCGCTGGACATCCCCATGGGCACCCCCGCCTTCAAGCTCGAGGGGCTGCGTCAGCGCGGCGCTATTCACCTGCTGTCGTCCAACTACGAGCTGTATGGCGACATGTCGGCGCGGCTTGCCCAGCTGCTGCGCGACGCCTGCCCGGACATCGCCCCGTATTCCATCGATGAGATGTTCATCTACCTGGACGGGCTGAGCGAGCGCCAGTGCCACGCCCTGGGCGAAACGCTGCGGCGGCGCATTCGCCGCTGCCTGGGATTACCAGTGTGTATCGGATTAGCAACCACTCACACACTGGCCAAACTCGCCAACCACGCTGCCAAGCAACAGCCACATCTCCAGGGCGTCTGTCTGCTCAACGGACAGGATGCGACGACCAAGGCGCTACTGGCGCAAACGCCGGTCAGCGAGGTGTGGGGCGTGGGCCGACGGCTGGCCGAAAGGCTAGCCATTGGCGGCATTCATACCGCCTGGGACCTGCGCGAAAGCGATACCAAGCAGCTGCGCAAGCGCTTTTCAGTGGTGCTGGCGCGCACCGCGCTTGAGCTGCGCGGCACGTCCTGCCTGGACATGAACGCAGTGGATCAACCACGCCAGCGCATCATGACGTCGCGTTCATTCGGTCAGCCCACTGGAGTAAAAGCCGAGGTCCACGATGCGCTGCGCCGCCATGCCCAGCGCAGCGCCGAAAAGCTCCGCCAGCAGCACAGCCTGGCCCGGTCGGTGATGCTGTTCCTGAACACCAATCGCCACCGCCGTGATCAGCCACAGTACTTCCCCCACGCGCTGATCCCGTTGCCCACGCCCAGCGACGATACGCGGGTGATTCTTGACGCCGTGCGCCAGGGCCTCGAACAGATATACCGCCCCCGCTACCGGTTCATGAAAGCGGGCGTGATGCTGCTCGACCTGGTCGATGCCCAGCAGCACCAGCTATCGTTGCTGAACGCCCCGGCCCACCACCATCCGCGGTTGATGGCCACGGTGGACGCTATTAACCAGCGCATGGGGCAAGGCACGATCCGCTTCGGCATGACCGATGACGATGCTCCCTGGCAGCTGCGCTGCGCCCATCGTTCCAACCGTTTTACCACGCGCTGGGACGAGTTAATGAAAGCCGGCACCCACCCCGGCGCCATTGCTGCGTGTACTACGCGGACCTAACCGCTACTCTAGGTCTTGTATGAAAACTTACCTGCGCTCGCCGAGTTTTCGCACAACCTCCAAGACGTCAATTGCGTAGGAAACGCTGTCTTCATGTCCCTCTCTCGCCCGGATAAAGAGTATGCGCCCGCGCCTGGCCGAGCCCAGCGTTGGGCTAACCGCTATGTAGGAGGCTACTTGCGCCGCCACCCAGCGCTTGATGCCCCCGACCCGCAGGCCGTCAAGCGCGCCCGGCACTGGGTAATCGCCTGGGCTGCGGTGGCCGGCATGATATCCGGCACGCTGATTGGCGGTGCCGAGTGGTGGATGCGCGCCTTTGCGGTCGACGAGTGGGGCGCCATGAGCTTAAGAGCACAACTCCCCTACTGGGCTGGCTATCTGGCCTTCGCCGGGGTGGTGACCGTGCTGGAAATTGGCTTCCTATACTGGAATGCGCTGCGCGGGGTGGCTAACGTTTCACGCTTGGCAGGGTTACGTTACAGTCAAACGGCGTCTCTGGAACCCGAGATTCAGCTCACCCTACACGGTGTATCGCGCGTGGCGCTTGAGTACCCAAGCCCCGGTAGCCTGATTTATGGCATTGATCCGCACGCTTACCTACACGGCTGGAAACTGCTCTTTAAGGCGCTGCTCTACCGCTTAAAAATCAGCTTGAGCAGTTTCATACTGCGTTTGCTGCTGCGCCGCTTACTGGGTCGCCTCACGCTGCGCGGTTTACTGCCCGTGCTCACAGGCCCGCTGTACGCCCTATGGAACGCCTGGATTGCGGCGCGCATCATGCAACACGCCTACTTGCAGGCACGCGGACCAGCGCTGGTGACACACTTGATGGAAACACTGGCTGGCAGCGACGAGTACACCCGCCTGCTGGTGGCAAAGGGCGCCGGTGAACTCATCATGCGCAACCAGTACCCTCACCCAAACCTGGTACTGCTGCTGGCCCGCTTGCTGGACAGCCTGGCGGATAAACCGCAAACCCTGGACGTTGATTGGCCCGCCACTCGGAAGGCCTATGCGCAACTGACCGGCCCCTCGCAAGAGACTCTGCTCAGTGCGCTCACCCAGGCAGCGATGATGAGCGGCAGCTATCGTGGTCCGCGTAAGCAGTTCTTGAGGGATGTGTATGCAACCTGCCAAACGCCGCTGCGAGATGATGACATGAAAGCCCGGCAGCAGCGTTTGTTATCAGGGCAGGCGCCGTAACGGCTTAAACTGGTCTCATCGCCTTACGCAGCCGCGGGCTTAGGGCTTCACCCAACGCCACCATGGCGACCAGAATCGCCAGCAGCCATGGCCAATGGGCCGCAAACGCCACGCGATAGACGCCCAGAGCATCGACAAAAATCACCAGGATGCCCAACGGGCTGACGTAGCGCACCATGGTCAGCCAGAGCGCATAGGGTAAGGGCGAAAGCCCCAGCTCATCGCGGAAGGAATGACTGTTCAGCACAAAGCCGGCCAGCACCACCATGCCCAAGCCGCCCAGCGGCATCATCAAGCGCGAGGTCAGGTAGTCGAGCCAGCCAAAGACGTTCTTGTCGGCCAGGGTCCACTCGGCACCCAGGTTGAACGACAGCATCGCCAGGGTACTGATCAGCCACAGCACGACACCGGTCCCCCACGCCGCCGCCTTGCGCGACATGCCATGGTTATCGCACAGCCAGGACACCGTTGCCTCGACCATCGAAATCGCCGAGGTGAGCGCAGCCATCGACAGCATCAGGAAGAACAGCGTACCGAATAGCGTGCCCAGCGGCATCGCCTGGAAGGCCAGCGGCAGGCTCATGAAGATGAGCCCCGGCCCCTCGGCGGGGTCCATACCGTTGGCAAAAATCACCGGAAAGATCGCAAGCCCGGCCATTAACGCGACCACCGTATCGGCGATGGCCACGCTCAGCGTGGTGCGGGCGATCGACGTGCCTTTGGGCAGGTAGCTGCCGTAGGTAAGAATCGCCCCGGACGCCAGCGACAGGGTGAAAAACGCATGCCCCAGGGCCGCCAGCATGCCCTCGCTGGAGAGGCTGCCCGCATCGAAGGAAAACAGGAAGCTGAACGCCTGGGCAAAACCGCCCGAGAAGACCCCGAAGGTGATCAACAGCGCGAGCATCAGCACCAGCCCCGGCATCATCCAACTGACGCTCTTTTCGATGCCTTCCTGCACGCCCTTGCCGACAATCAGCATGGTCAGCAGCGTCACCAGCGTGCTCCAGAAGCCGAGATTCCAGGGGTTGGCATTGTTAGCCTCGAACACCGCGGCCATGTCGTCCACGCTGCTACCCGCCAGCCCACCGGAAAGCATCTTCCACAGGTAGGAAAACGACCAGCCCGCCACGACCACGTAAAACGACAGGATCATGAAGCCGCAGAGCATCGCCATCCAGCCAATCAATGACCACGCCGACGAACGGCCGGATTCCCTGACCACCCGGCGAATGGCGTCCACCGGACTGCCCAGGCCGCGCCGTCCAAAGGCAATTTCGGTCATCATCACCGGCACGCCCACCGCCAGAATACAGGCGAGGTAGACCAGCACGAAGGCGCCGCCGCCAAACTCCCCGGTGATATAGGGAAACTTCCAGATATTGCCCAACCCAACGGCCGAGCCCGTGGCGGCCAGCATAAAGCCCCAGCGGCCAAGCCATTGGATACGAGGTTGCTCAGAAGACGCCATGACCAGCTACCCTGTTGGAAAAAAGCGCATATCCTAGAGGATTTTGCCGCGAATGCCCAAAAAAATCGTGGCACGTCCTCGTCGATTAGGTGGCGTAAACCGCCGCTTTGGCATCGGCATCGAGACGCTGCGCGGTCTGGTCAACGCGCCGCAGCCAGGCGAGCAACAGCGCTCCAAGGGCCACAAAACCACCGGCCAGCCAGAGGCCGACGCTATAGTGGCCGGTCGCCTCCGCCAGCATGCCGGTGATCGCCGGGGCGATAATCTGCGCGCTGCCGTAGGCCAGGGTCATTTTGCCCATCAGTCGTGCCGGGCTGGCGGGATACAACCGCCCCGCCATGGTCAGAACAAGGCTGACACAGCCAAGGAAGGTGCCACCGTAAAGCACCGCGCTGAACAACACGGCGGCGAGGCTCGTGGTCACCGCCGGCAGGACGATGCCGATGACCTGCAGCCCCATGGCCACGATCAAGGCGCCCAGGTAGCCGATCCGACGCGCGACCAGGTCCCATAGCATCACCGCCGGGGCCGCGGCCAACCCCACCAGCGCAAAGGTCCAGTTGCCGGCACCGGCCAGCAGCGGCTCCCGCTCGACGATCGTGACGATAAAGGTGGCGCTGATCACATAGCCATAGCCGGCGCAAAAATAGGCCGCGAGCATCCAGCGCATGAAGGTACGGGTGGGCGGCCTGGCGGCGGCTTCGCTCCCGGAGGCACCGGGCACGGCGAGCGTTGGTCGCGGCAGCCAGCGCCAGGCGGGCACCAAAAGACCTATCGCGAGCACGCTGAATCCCCACCACTGCGCCTGCCAGTTCATCGACAGCGCCAACATCACCTCCACCGCCACAGCGGCGAGCACAATGCCCAGGCCCAACCCGGCGAAATGAATGCCCAGCTCAACGCGCTGGTGGTGCTGAATCAGCCAGTGCATGATCAGCCCAGATGCCAGCAGCATCGCGCCACTGCTTGAAAAGCCCGCCAAAAAGCGCAGCCCCGCCCACAGCCAGAAATGCTCGGTCATGGCCATGCCGGCCGTGGTGAGCACCGCCAGCACCAGACACAGCCGATACAGGGTATCTTTGACATGGATACTGCGCACGGTCGCCGCCAGCAAGGCGCCGAACATATAGCCGGCGTAGTTCAGCGCTGCCAGCCAGCCGCCATCGGCATCGCCTATCCAGCTTTGCTGCTGCATGACGGGTAGTAGCGGCGTATAGGCAAAGCGCGCCACCCCGATACACAGCAACTGACTGAATACGCCCGCCAGCAGCACCTTGAAGCGCTGCGAACGTAGGCTAACGGTGGTCATGGACACGTCCTCGTCGTGGCGTGGAGTTATATGCGGTTTCACTAAAGCCATCATAGGCGGAATTAACGTTGGCTGGCATCGTCTAAACGTCGCTAGTTGGCTAAGCGTTTGCCGTCATAATCTGGCAAACTAGGCACGTTGATCACCCACGACTGGAGATTGCCTTATGAGCGATAGCGCCACCCCCTGGACGCAAACGATGCCCGATGCGCAGTTCAAATTGATGCGCGACATCCTGGCAGCCCCCAGCCCCGTGGGGTTGGAAGGCGCAATGACCTACGGCGTGCTGAAACCCTATTTTGAAAGCTTTGCCCCAAGCGACTGGCAGCTACACCAGTTCCGTGGCAATGCAGGGGTCGTGCTCGACACGCATCCCGGCCGCGACGACATGTTCAAGGTCATGATCATCGGTCATGCGGATAAGATCCGCATGCAGGTGCGTTCTATTGGCGAAGACGGCAAGATCTGGATCAATACCGACTCTTTCCTGCCGACCGTCCTGATCGGCCATGAAGTGAAGCTGTTCAGCGAAGATCCGGACGCCCCGGGCAGCTATCGCTGCATTGAAGGCGGCACTGTGGAAGCGCTTGGCGCCATTCACTTTTCCGACCCCGCCATGCGCGACGGCAGCAAAGGCATCAAGAAGGAACAGATCTATCTGGACCTGCAGATCCACGGCGAGAACAAGAAGCAGCAGGTACTGAACCTGGGCGTGCGGCCTGGCGATTCGATTATTTTTGATCGCCCTATCCGCCCTGGCTTCAGCCCCAACACCTTCTACGGCGCCTACCTGGATAACGGCCTGGGCTGTTTCGTGGCCGCCGAGGTCGCCAAGCTGATCGCCGAGGCTGGCGGTACCGAGCAGGTGCGCGTGCTGTTTGCGATTGCCAGCTACGAAGAAATCGGCCGTTTCGGCAGCCGCGTGATGGCCGGCGAGCTGAAGCCCGACGCGCTGATCGGCGTGGATGTGAACCACGACTACGTGGCGGCACCCGGCATTGGCGACAAGCGCATGCAGCCCCTCGAGATGGGTAAAGGCTTCACCATGGCGGTCGGCTCGATTGCCAGCGAACAGCTGAACCGCGTGATCGCCCAGGCAGCCAAGGCCAATGACATCCCCATGCAGCGGGATATGGTGGGTGTCGATACGGGTACCGACGGCATGGCCGGGGTACTCGCCTCAGTGGACAGCGCCGCCACCTCGATTGGTTTCCCGATCCGCAACATGCATACGATTTCGGAAACCGGCAACACCCAGGACGTGCTCGCCGCCATCCATGCGTTGACCCACACGCTGCAGGCACTGGACGCGATGCCCGACCTGAAACGCGAGTTTCTCGATAACCATCCACGCCTTGACCAGGCAAAACCGCTTGGCCATCAAGGCAGCGAGAAGCCCGACGACGAGACCAACGACTCCAAGAAGCCCGCCGCTTCTTGACGGGCACATAAAAAAACCCCGGCCGTCACTGGCCGGGGTTTCGTCAGGTCTTCCATGAACAATCCTCACGAACGTCCTGTTCGTGCTTCCTTGAGTCCATCAAGCATCCTGCTTGGTCTTCCCTGTTGCGCATCCATTGCGCTAGATGCCCACCATGCGCTTCAAAGCCCCTTGTTTATCTAACCCAGGATATAAAAGCCGAAAAAAATTCGCGTATCTCGCAAAATGATCGATCGAGCGCAGTCACCCACGGCTCTCGGCGTCCATCCGCTCAAGTAACCCATTGCGCAACCAATGACTTTCTACTGCTCTTCGACAATGCCATCCGCCCCCTTCCCGATGCGCAACGCCGCCTTGTCTGCCTCGCGTCTGGATGCCTTGGCGGGCGCGCTGATACACACCAGACATGCCAATATCAGCCCGATACCGGCCCATCCCGTTAGCGGCAGGCGTTCGCCTACGATCATCACCGCCAGACACGCCGCCACCACCGGTTCGAAAAGCGTGATGGTGGTGGCGGTACTGGCAGTGATTCGCGAAAGCCCGTAGCCAAAGCAAAGATAGCCCAGCAGCATGGGGACCAGCGCCATGTATAGCCCTACCGCCGCATTGCTCCACGACGCCAGCAGCGGCGCGCCGGTCACCACCAGCACCGGCATCAGCAGCAGACCGCCAATGCCGAAGGTCGCTCCCATGGCAGCTCGCGAGGCAACGCCTTGCTGCATCAGCCGCCGCGCCGTCCACGAATAAAGCGCATAGGTAAGGCCTGCCAGCAAGCCTAGCAGGATGCCCGGAACAAGACCGGACTCCGTCCCCGTGGGCACATCACCGCTGCCCTCCGCCAGGCCCAGGAGGAGCATACCGGCCAGCCCCAGCCCAGCCCCGGTCATCCACCGTCTGGTGAGCCGTAGCCCGTCCAGGCGATATTCAATCAGCGCCGAGAGCAGCGGTGCCGAGCCGATGGACACCACCGTTCCGATGGTTACGCCCGCCAGACGCATGGAGGCATAGAACGCCAGCGGATAGATGGCGACCGCCAAGGCCCCAAGCAACAAATACGGCCACTGGATACGCAGTAGGCGCGCATGGCGACGAATCCGTCCGGCGGAGAGCAGCGCTTGCATCAGCCCTCCACCGCCCATCGCCACTGCTCCGATGGCCACGGGGTTAACCTGCGGGGCAAAGGTCGCCGCCGTCCCGGTGGTTCCCCACAGAATGGCGGCGATCAGGACCGTGGCAATGCCCAGCCGACGTTCATGAGCGGTCTTCATAACGCCGCCAGCAGGTCGTCCGCCATCTGGCGTGCCTGATACAGACAGTCGCTGCCCCCTTCCAGCCCCGCCCGGGCCATGGCCCCTTCGAGAAGAAACGCCAACTGATGGGCAAGCGCACGGGCCTGCGGCGTATCGCCGCCCAGCAAATCACTGAGATGGGCGGCCAGCAACGCCTCGACGTGCTCCTTGTGCCCTCTTACCACTGCCCGGCCGGGATCACCGGCGGGTAGCTCGGCCGCCGCATTCAGCAGGCCACACCCGCGAAAGCCATGCTCGTAGGCGTACGCCGCGTGATCCTCATAGGCCAGAAAGACCGCCATCACCCTGTCGCGGGGCGTGCTCGCCTTGCTCAGTCGCGCGTCGTAAAGCGCCAGCCATTCCGAGTGACGCGCCTCCAGATAGAACGCCACCAGTTCGCGCTTCGAGGCAAAGTGGTTGTACAGGCTTTTCTTGGCGACCCCCGCGCGCTTGACGATGGCATCGATGCCCGTGGCTGTAATACCGTCGCGATAGAACAGCGTGGACGCTGCATCGAGCAGGCGATCACGCGCGCTCCCGGGGGCTTGACTGGACAATGCAGGCAACGCGGCACCTCACTTGGCGGGCTTGAGTAGGTAGACCAGTCTACCTACTCAAGTGATCGCGTCAAGCAGCCTCTCCCCGATGCCCGCAGAGCAAAAAATTGCCAATTTCGGCCGCCAACATGGTGACAATGGCCTATGTTTAATATTCCACCGCTTGCCAATACGTCAGCGCAATGCCGACCAAGCGGTTCACGACTAGACCCGACAGCACCCACGGGTAGGAGGTCAGCGTGCAGCACATCACCATCAACTACAAAGTCCGCGGCGTCGATATCATTTGCCGCCACTGCGGCAATTATGAATCACCCACCTCGGGCTTTTTAAGCCATTTTCGTCTTGAAGGAACCGGCCAAAACAGCGCTGTTTTACGCTGTTTGAGCTGCCAAACCGGCGAAACCATCCCGCGACGCGCGCTGGATACGCTGGCGCATGCACGCGCCGGTTGAAATAGCCCATAAGAAGCGCTGCCCCTGAGGCCCCACAGCCGTCGCCTCAGGGGTATTTCAGTAGCGACAGCAATACGTCCCACCAATAACGCGACTAATAGTCGTAGCGTCCTGCCCAAGCCCTTTAAATTAGAAAAACCGAATATATAAAGCTACTCATGGCTGTCATACGATCCTGACAACAAACTGCAGCTTCTTTTATTAAGGTTTTGCTGATAAGGCCGATAACCGCTAGGCAACTGGTATTTATCTTTCCAATAACCGTTATCGACACAACCGGGAAGCTACATGACACGTCTGACAACAACACAAAAACTGTGGGGCACACTCGCCATCATCTGGATCGCCATGCTGTTAATGGTGGGCTGGCTCGCATGGGAAAACCGACAGACCATCGAAAATGAACGACGGGATAGCCTGCAGTATGTCATTGAAAGCGTACATAGCCAGATTGAAGCCCTCCAGGCCCAGGTCGACGCCGGAGAGCTGAGCCTTGAAGAAGCCCAGGAACGGGCCGTGGATAACATGGCCAGCGTTCGCTTTGGTGACGGCGAATATATTTTTGCGTTCGATAACGACCTGAACATCGTCTCTCACCCGAGCCGCGACACCGGCACCAGCATGAGCGACTACCAGGATGCCAGCGGCCTCCTGCTCTATGCCGAGCTGCTTGAAACGGCGCAGGCCGGCGGTGGCCATGTGGGCTATTACTCCACCCGCCTGGGCGGCGACGAGCAGGTGCCCAAGCTGAGTTACGTCGCCCATATACCGCAATGGGATTGGTCGCTGGCCTCGGGCGTGTATGTCGACGATATCAATGCAGCGTTTGTATCCGGGCTGCTTCAATCAGCGCTTATTTTGCTGATTATCGGCGTGCCGGTCACCGTGTTGATGGGCTGGGTGATTCGCGACGTGTCCCGCCGCCTGGGCGGTGACCCACGCTACGCAGCAAGTGTGGTGCGTCAGATTGCCGACGGCGACTTGACCCACACCACTCAGCTATCCGCCCGCGACCAGCAAAGCCTGCTGTTTGACATCGATCGCATGCGCGAAACGCTGTCAGAGACCATTGGCAGCATTCATCACAGTGCGGATAACGTGAATACCTCGGTCGAGCAGATCGTGGGGGTCAATGAGGAGCTGTCCAGCCGAACCGAACAGCAGGCTGCTTCGCTGGCCGAAACGGCCTCCAGCATGGAGCAGCTGACCGCCACGGTTAAGCAGAATGCCGAACACGCCGATCATGCCAGCCAGTTGGCAGGCAAGACCAGCGACAGCGCGCAACATGGCAGCGAGGCGATGGCGTCGATGATCGACACCATGTCGACGATCAACGAAAGCGCGACGCAAATGAGCACCATCGTGGATACGATTGACTCGATTGCATTTCAGACCAATATCCTGGCGCTCAATGCCTCGGTAGAGGCCGCCCGGGCCGGTGAGCAAGGCCGCGGCTTTGCGGTGGTGGCAAGCGAAGTTCGACAGCTGGCCAGCCGTTCCGCAGCAGCGGCGCAGGAAATCAAGACGCTGATCGATAACGCCGATACCCAGGTGGTTCAGGGCAGTCGTCAGGTGCGCGATACCGGCAAGGTCATTAGCGGCATCGTCGACAACATCCAGCAGCTCAACACCCTGGTGAAGGAAATCTCGGCGGCCACCAAGGAACAAAGCTACGGCATCGAGCAGGTCAATGAGGCGGTCACCCAGATGGATCAGATGACCCAGCAGAATGCTGGGCTGGTGCAGGAGAGCACCGGCGCCACCCAGCGCCTGTCGGACCTCAGCTATGAGCTTCGCCAGCGGGTCGCGCATTTCAGAATCGATCCGGCGTCAGCGAGCACAACGCAGGCGCTTCCCTCCTACCGTCAGCGTTAACCGCTAGCCATCAGCCTGCACACGGTGCCCAAGGGCGCCGTGTGCAGGCTTTACTGCCTGAGCGCGCGCGTCAGACATCCCCCTGATTATCCAGCTCCACGGCTTCGTGCATACGCATGAGCAGGTCGGGCACGGCGGCCTGTACGCGGTTCCAGCTGGGAATGAAGGGCCGCTCGCGGGGGTTGTCCAAAAACAGGTTGCCGGCTTCCAGCAGATTGCTGGCAAACAGCTCCACCGCCTGTTCCTCGCAGTGGCGGTCAAGACTCAGGCCGTTCATCGTGGCATCGTGGTCATAGGCTTCGATCAAGTCCAGCGCCAGCCGGTAGTAGGTTGCCTTGAGGGTACGGAAATCCTCACTGCTGAAACTCACCCCCTGGGTGGCCAGCTTGCGGTAAAGCGCCTTGGCAATGTCCAGACTCATGCGGTTCAACCCGGCATCCGGGTTGTCTTCACTCACCGGCTGGTGCTTGTGATCGTAGGCATCGGCGATATCCACCTGGCACAGCTGGCGGGGCGAGTAGTTACGCTGGAGCTCTGAAAGCACTCCAATTTCAAGCCCCCAGTCGGCCGGAATACGAATCCCCTCCAGCACGTCGCTGCGCATGGCAAACTCCCCCGAAAGCGGGTAGCGGAAGCTGTCCAGGTAATCGAGATAGGGTAACGGACCGCAAACGGTCTTGAGCGCACGCAGCAGCGGCGTGACCATCAGCCGCGACACACGCCCGTTAAGCTTGCCCTCGGCAATGCGCGGGTAATAGCCCTTGCAGAAACTGTAGTTGAAACGCGGATGGGCGACCGGGTACATCAGACGCGCCAGCAGCCCACGGTCGTAGGTGAGAATATCGCAGTCGTGTAGCCCCACCACCGACGAGCGCGCCGAGGCCAGCACATAGCCGGCGCAATACCACACGTTTCGCCCTTTCCCCGGCTCGAGCGCACCCAACCCGTGCTCTTCAAGCTCGGCGTCCAGGGCACGCAGGCGGGGCCCGTCGTTCCATAGGATGCGCGTGTGCTGCGGCAGGCGCGAGAAAAACTCCCGCGCGTGCAAAAACTGCTCGCGGTCCGCTCGATCAAGGCCAATCACGATCTCGCCCAGATAGGGCACCTTGACCAGTTCATCCACGATGGCCGCGAGCGCCGGCCCTTCCAGTTCCGAGAACAGCGAGGGCAGGATCAACCCCATGGGACGCCGCCGGGCAAACTGGCACAGCTCCTTTTCCAGCGCTTCAACAGGGCGTCGAGTCAGGTTATGAAAATCGGTAATGACGCCGTTCTGATGGAAATCACTCATGCGTTCGCCTCCTTTGCATCACACGGGCCAGTCGGGGTAAGCGCGTCTCCCCACCAGTGGGACATGCCTTCCACCCAGCCTTCAGGGCCGGGAGCGCGGGTTCGGTACAGGTGAGGATTGGTCGGCTCGACCGTCAGGTCATGGTGGCCGCGAATGACCACTGCCTGGTCCACAACGTTCAACATTGATACGTCGTTGGGGCCGTCGCCCAAGCCGATAGACAGCGGTTCACGGCCGCGTAGCGCTCGGAAACGCCCGATCAACCAGGTCACCGCAGTGCCCTTGTCGGAGGCGCTCCCCATGACGTGGCAAAAGCGACCGCCCCGGGTAAGCTGCAGGCCGTCACCTTCCAGCGCTAGGCGGAACGTCTGAAGTGACGCCTCGTCACCATGCCACAGCAACGGTTCGCTCCCCTCGCGCTGGCGCGCCAGATTGGCCTCGGCGGCATCAAGTCCGGTCAGGCCGATCAAGTCATCCAGGGTCAGCTCACTCATGGGGGTAAAGCGCGCATCGAGTCGTTTGCGCCATACCTGCAATCGGGCGCGAATAAAGCCGACATCCACGCTTGCCTGCTTGATCACCATGCCGTCGCGCCCGCTACCTGGCCGGTCCAGTCGCGCATGACACCACCCCGGGGGCAGGCCGATCACGGCGCCGTTTTCGGCAATAAACGGTGTGGCGGTAAGCCCCAGGGCCTCGCGTAAAGGAAGCAACTCAGCCCGGGTTTTGCTGGTCACGGGAATCACGGGGATTTTTGCCTGCTTTAGCCGGGCAAGCCACGTCCTGGCCGGAGTAGCGTCATAGCTATGATGATCGAGGAGCGAACCGTCCAGATCGGTCACCACAAGGCGAGGCGGTCCTGACTCAGCCGTTCGATCGGCGGGGGGCGCGGAAGCGCTGGCGTGTTCAAGCATGGCGCAGCCTCTCTAACTGCTAAGCGGGGAACGCCGTTCATGGCCCAGGGCGATGGCGGCGTAATGGTTGCTTAGCACAATGCGTGCCAATGCCGATAACACCTTGATAACCATAAGGTGGTGCATTGAATAAACGCACAAGGCCGAGAAGGCCATACCGCACAAGGCAGCCAACGCACCCTTTTGGTGCGCCTGTTTGGCGCACGCCGCGCGGGGTCGCGCCGCCATGGTGCCGACGCGCCTTTACAATTGATTACAAAAAAGCCAAGACAAGACTTGGCAGGGCTTAATAAATAGCTATACTGAAATTGTACCCGCTGGCAACCCTGTACACCCCTCCCCCCTCTGCCAGTGGGCTGCAGTGAGCCAAGCCCTTTACGCCCGCCACCCCCGGCGGGCTTTTTTTATGCCTAAAGACACACGATCAAGATCGACCTGCGTTTATTCCACATGAATGACCACTTCAACACGGCGATTGCGCGCGCGGCCTTCGGCGGTATCATTGCTCGCCAACGACTGCGTCGCGGCCAGCCCCACGGCGCGTAACCGCTGAGTGGCCACCCCCGCCTCTTCGAGCGCTTCGACGATAGCAATGGCCCGGGCACTGGACAGCGCCCAGTTCGATGAGTATTCGGGAGTATCGATAGTCTGGCTATCGGTATGGCCTTCCACCCAGACTTCACCGTCGTAACGTTGAATGGTATCGAGAAGCGTCGCAATCAAGTCGCTGCCATCATCGGTCAAGCCCGCGTCAGCGGAGGGAAACAGCAGTTGGTCCTGCACCCGCAGGCTGATGCCCTCTTCAACCCGGGAGACTTCGACGCCTTCCAGGTCGGGCAGGTAGGGCGAGCGGTCCAGTTGCTCATCCATCGCCAGTACCCCGTCGATGGCTTCCTGGCTGACCGTTTCAACATTGGCGGGCGGTTTATCGGTCAGCACCACCATGTAGTCGGCCAGCGGCCGCTGGAGGGCGGGCTGCTGGGTGGGCACCAATGGCGTGGGCAAGGTCAGCGCCGGCAAAGGCGAAGCGGCGGCTGGCTCAGACGCCGCACTTGGCATGGCCAACAAAGGCGGTACGCCTCTCGACGTTCTTTTCTGAAAACCAGCCACGCCCTGGGCGGCCGTGACAGTACTGGTCAGCAGTTCGCCGCCCAGCCAGTTCGCCGGATAGGGGCGTCCGTCGCGGGCGCTAGCCAGCGGCTCGGGCAGCGGCACCTCAAGCGGTGGGGGCGAGTCAAAAAGCGGCTCGGGCGTTGCCTCTGACGCCATCCAGTCAGGACTGGTCGCCCCAGCCGCCGCAATGATAATGACAAACAGCGCCACCAGAATCGTCATGATATCGATGTAGCTCACCATCCAAACGCTGCCGCTGTCGTCTTCGCGATAGGGGGACATGAGCGAGTCGTGGCGGGGTCCGCTGCGGTGATCTTCAAGCATCGGTATAATTACTCATTCAAGTTTTGAACCCCATGGCCGATCTACTGAAATAAGGCACGCTAATCCTACGGTTATCGGTTTTAATACGTGTCTGAACATGCCAACCCGAGTCATTGAAGATGCTGAGCCTTTATCTGCTCGGCCGGGCTTGGCGCGCCGTTGACAAAAACGTCGCCTAGTCTATCAAAAAGCCGTTTCGTAGCGAGAAGGAACCACCCGGTGCGCACCCGTTTTATTGTTACCCCCTCACGGACGCTTCGCCCGCTGATCATCGGCATGGCGAGTCTGACGTTGAGTGGCTGCTTTTACGCCAACACCTCCCAGGCGCCTATCGCCACGACCTATCCCTACAGCGAACAGCAGCGCATGCAGGCCGCTCACCACTGGAATGTGCTGGCGCGTCACGAAGCCACGCAAATCCTGCAGCGCGAGCGCGTCCGGTTTCGCGATTTGCACATACCCGATGCCCATCAGGACGCGACCCATTCCTATAGCGGCGGCGAATTTGGCCGCGGCTTCCGCACCCTGCTGACCAGCGAGCTGGTCTCGCGCGGGGCGAATCTAACCACTCAGCCGCAAGCCAACAGCGCCGAAATCCATATCGACGTTGAAGTGATCGAACACCGCGATCGAGGCTTCGTACGCCCACCGGTTGGCGCCTTCACCGCCTTGGCGGGCGGTATTGCCGTTGCGGCGATCCCGCTCAACCAGTGGGCTGAACCGGCCCTGGGGCTCATCCCGGCCGCCGTGGCCGCCGACGTGACCAGCGGTAGCTGGACGCACACCGGCGACGAAGAGGTCATCGTCACCACCCAGATACTTGATGGCGAGCAGATTCTCTATTCATCGTCGAACATTTACTACATCAACAGCGGCGATCGGCGCCAGTACGCTCCCAACCGCGTCCCCAGTGCGCCGTCTACACCGACGGTTTCGATCACGGATGAATGGTAATCACATGCCTGCGATGTCGACAGCCTGGGCACACTTTACGCGCCCGCTTAACGCCAGCAAATGGCTTGCCGCCGGTTTCATCGCGCTTGGCCTTGCCGGCTGCAGCGCCATGGGCGGCAACACGCAAGAGGCCGAGCCCGAACCCGACCTGCCTGAACTTGCCCAGGCGGCTGCCGAACAAATGGTGGCCAGCAATCCCGAAATAACCCGTTACAGCCCGATGATCGCCGCCACCTTTGTGAGCATCGACAACTTGAGCCAGTCCTCGACGCTTGGACGTATCGGCTCGGAAATCATGGCCTCGGCGCTGGGGCGCCAGGGAATGCAGGTGCGCGAGGTCAAAATGCGCGACAGCCTGTTTATCGAAGAAAATGTCGGCGAGCTGATTCTGTCGCGCACGGTACAGCGCTTGAGCGCCCAGCACGATGCGCGCTCCATCTTGATGGGCACCTACGCGCAGGGTCAGGACTATGTCTATATCAGCGCCAGGGTAGTGCGCTCGAGCGACGCCATGGTACTGGGCAGCGCCGACTTCAAGCTCAGGCTGAACAATAACACGCGCAGCTTGCTGGAGAGTCAGGGCGGCTGGTAAGGGCCCCAAAACACACAACCCGCGACGCTTGGCGTCGCGGGTTGTGGCAAGTCAGTAACGGTATTGATTGACCGACTCAGGCTATGCCTGTTTGACCTTACTGATGATCCACAGCAGAACAACCGCACCGACAACGGCGGTCACCAATGAGCCAATAAAGCCGCCGGCCTGGAGTCCCAAGAGGCTGAACAGGAAGCCGCCCAGCACAGCACCGACGATCCCTACGCCAATATTGCCCAGCACGCCAAACCCACCACCTCGCATGATGTTGCCGGCAATCCAGCCAGCCAAACCACCAATAATTAACCAAGCAATTAAACCCATGTCGCCTCCTTTCTATATGTGCGGTATGTGCGGTTAATTTTACGCCGTTTACTTGCTTGTTCTAACATAGCACACAGCGTTAAGGTCCCGCGCTACTATTCATTATCCCATCAGGCCGTCAGTGGCCCCGCTTAAAAAGGATTGCCCATGATTCCCGACGCCCTCCAGCAGTTGCTTGACGGTGTAGACGGCCAGCAGACGGCTCACTGGCAAGGTCGCGACCTGGTCATGTTCAATGCCCCCTGGGGAGAACTGATCGTTTCGCTGCAGGGCGCGCAGGTGCTGCACTTTCGCCCCACCGAGGACCGTGGCTGGCTATGGGTAACGCCCACGCCCCAGCCCATGCCGGGCGCCATACGCGGCGGGGTTCCGCTGTGCTGGCCGTGGTTCGCCGACGAGCGTTACGCCGACGAGACGCCGGATCGCAGCGGGACGTTCCACGGCCTGGCGCGTCACGCCGAGTGGCGACTCGAAGCCGCCGATGAACATGCCGAAGGCATAGAGCTTCATCTTTCGCCTACCCAGCGGCTGCATTCCCAACTGACGGTACGCGCGGTGATCCAGGCCAACGCCCAACGGCTCGCGGTGGAGTTGATAAGCGAAAACGTCGGTGATTCGCCGGTCAAGGTCAGCGGCGCGCTGCACTCCTACCTGGCGGTGGACGATGCCCACCAATGTCGCCTGGAAGGCCTGGCCGGCGCACGTTACCTCGACAAGCTGCGCGACTTTGCCGAAGGCGAACAGCAAGGCACCCTGGCCATTCGCGGTGCGGTAGACCGTATCTATCACTCCAACCAAGCGGTGATGCTCCATGATGGCCCGCGCACTTTGCGGATCGGCAAGCAGTCCAGCGATTCCACCGTGGTCTGGCATCCCGATCAGCAGCCGCCCGCCGACACTTCCATCGAGGCGGCGAAGCGCTTTGTGTGTGTCGAGGCCGCCAACACCCGCCTGGATCCGGTATGGCTGGTACCCGGCGCCCAACACCTGCTGGGCACCACCTTGAGCAAAACCTAACCAGAGGTTTCGTAAAACCCGGCTTCCCTGCCCCTGATGAAGGACATCGCGCTATGCGCCAGCCGTTTCGTCGCGAGCTGAGTAACCTGATAGAACGCGGTCGTGACCGGCAGTTGCGCCTGGCCGTCACTGGACTTTCCCAGGCGGGCAAGACGGCGTTTTTGACGTCGCTGGTCAATCAGCTTCGTCACGCCGGGGTCGAGGCCCAGTTGGACATGCTGCCCGCCGCCCGCGAAGGACGCCTGCTCGGTGCCCAGCGTCTTAATCAGCCTGACCTTGGAGTGCCGCGTTTTCCTTACGACCCGGGCATGGCCGCGCTGCGCGAAACGCCGCCGCGCTGGCCGGCGCCTACCCGCGGCATCAGCGAGCTGCGTCTCCAGCTGCGCTACCGTCCGGCACAGCAGGGCTGGCTCTCTCCCGATATTGCCCATCTGACACTCGACCTTTTCGACTACCCGGGGGAATGGCTGCTGGATCTACCACTGCTGCAGCACGATTTTTACAGCTGGAGCCAGGCCCAGCCGCTGCACACCGGCGATCAACGTCGCGCCTTATTCAGCGAATGGCTCACCGAGGTTGAAACCCTCGACCCCGCCGCCGAGGCCGACGAAGCCCAGTTGGCAAGCCTGGCCGACGCCTACGCCCGGGGCCTGCGACGCGCCAAGCAAGCAGGCTTTTCCAACCTTCAGCCAGGGCGCTTTTTATTGCCCGGTGAGCTAGACGGCGCGCCGGTGCTGCAGTTTTTCCCGCTGCCTCGGTTAACCATGACCCGAGAGGAACTGGACGCCCTGCCGTCCACCAGCCTTTACGCGACCCTGGCCGCGCGCTTTCGCTATTACCAGCAGCAGGTGGTGCGGCCCTTTTACCGTGACCACTTCCGCCGCTTTGACCGCCAGATTGTGCTGGTCGATGTACTGGGCGCGCTCAACGCCGGCCCGGAGCGCTTCGAAGACCTTTCTCAAGCGTTGGGTCAGCTGATGCACAGTTTCGACTACGGCAAGCGCAGCCTGCTGACACGGCTGTTTGCCCCACGAATCGACAGGCTGGCCATTGCCGCCACCAAGGCAGACCATGTCACGCCCGACCAGCACGGCCACGTGGTGCAGCTTCTCGAGGCCTTGCTCGCCGAGCCGCTCAAGGATTTGCGCTTCGCCAACGTGCCGGTAAAAGCGCTGTCGCTCGCCGCGATTCGTGCCACCGAGGCGCGCGAAGTGATGCACAATGGCAAGCGCTCGCCCGCGCTGCGGGGCACGACCCTCGAGGGCGAGGACGTGCTGGTCTACCCAGGCGATGTGCCGCCCCGCTTGCCGACTCACGACTTCTGGTATCAGCAGGGCTTTGACTTCCCGAGCTTTCGCCCCATGGACACCCCGTCCGAAGCGCTCGCTCACATCCGCATGGACGCCGCCATCGACTGGCTGATTGGAGACAAACTCGTATGACCACCCCACAGCCGCGTCGCCACTTCGACCTCGATGAGCCCAAGGAGCCCCACGCGGGCGTCGACGCCGAGTTGCGCCAGCGCGAGACCTTTGATGCGACCGCCTCTCACCAGCCATTGCCCCCCGCCGCCGAGGAAAAAGCCCTCCCGGACGCCCGCCTGGGCGCGCCACGCAAACGCCGCTGGGGGCTGATGCTGGCACTGGTGAGCGGCACGACCCTTGGAGCGCTCGAGCTGATCACCGGGATTCCCGACGCGCTGGCGCAGTCCCAATGGATGACCATGGCCTGGCAGCTCTTCGGGGTTGGCGTGATCGGTCTCGGCGGCCTGTCGCTGCTCAAGGAGCTAGGCCGTTTACGACGCCTCAAGCGCCACGACCAACTCCGCGAAGACTTGGCGGAACTGCCCCAGGGCTCGGCCAAGCAGGCCCAGACCATGGCGCAGCGGCTCAAGCGCCAGCTCAAGCTGGCCGACGACGACCCGCACTGGCAGGCGTTCCAGCATGCCTGCCAGCCGCACCACAGCGGCGAGGAGACCCAGACCCTGCTGCGCTACCACCTGCTGGCCCCACGGGACCGCGAAGCCCAGCGCCTGATCACCCGGATGTCCGGCGAAACCGCCATCATGGTAGCGGTGAGTCCGTTGACGCTGGTCGATATGGCGCTGGTCGCCTGGCGCAGCCTGGCCATGGTAGACCGTCTGTGCCGGCTATACGGATTGGAGCTAGGTTATGCCAGCCGCCTGCGACTGTTTCGCCACGTGCTGCACAACATGGCGTTTGCCGGCGCCAGCGAGCTGGCCACGGACGCCAGCATGGATATGCTGTCACTGGACCTGGCCAGCCGCCTCTCGGCGCGTGCCGGCCAGGGGCTCGCCACGGGACTGCTGAGCGCTCGCCTAGGCCTGCGCGCCCAGCGTCTCTGCCGCCCGGTGGCGTTTACCTCCGATGAGCAGCCCAGGCTTGCCGATCTGCGTCAGGACCTGTGGCGACAGATCAAGCGACTCGACAAGGACGTGAGCGAAAAGGATCGCTCGCCCCAGCGGTAAACAGTCGTTTAAGAACAGTCCGTTTAAACGCAGTCATATCCCTCTGCGTTGATAATCCGTTGGGTTTCAACGATGGTAAGCGCCATGATGATTGATCTTCTTGTCATCTGGCAGAGGCATCTTATGAATCACTCTAACGATTCCGAGTCGCCGCCTGGCGCGAACGACATGCAGACCGACTACGTCGTCGGCCAGGACAACATCAAGGGGCAATTCGGACCTTTTGGTTTTGATATCCATAACCGGGTCTTTGCGGTATCGGCGCTTGCCTCGGTTATTTTCATTATACTCACCCTGCTCTTCCCGGATCGCGCCGGGAGCGTTTTCCAGTCGGTGGTCGCCTTCTCCACGGGCACGCTTGACTGGTATTTCATGATCCTGGTGGATTTCTTCATCCTGTTCTGCCTCGCGCTGGTCGTCTTGCCCCATGGGTCAGTGAGACTGGGCGGGCCCGATGCCCGCCCCGAACACAGCTACCTGTCCTGGTTCGCGATGCTGTTCACGGCCGGGATTGGCATCGGACTGCTGTTCTTCGGCGTGCTGGAGCCGGTTTACCATGCCAATGTCTCCCTGCCGCTAGGGATTGAATCCCCCTTCGGCGCCGATGATGAGCTGAATCCTGACGCAATCGGCGAGGCCAGCGCCATGGGGCTTGCCGGCACCTATCTCCATTGGGGTATCCATGGCTGGGCGGTGTACGTGGTCATGGCACTGGCCTTGGGCATTTTTACCTATAACAAGGGTCTGCCCTTCTCGATTCGCTCGGCGTTTTTTCCGATTCTCGGTGAACGCGTCTGGGGCTGGTGGGGCCACGTGATCGATATTCTCGCGGTGTTTTCCACGCTGTTTGGCCTGGCCACCTCGCTCGGGCTGGGGGCCCAGCAGGCCAATGCGGGGATGAATTTCGTCTTCGACATGGAGGTCAACACCATGACCCAAGTCATCGTCATCGTGCTGGTGACGGCGGTGGCCCTGGTATCGGTCTGGCGCGGGCTCGAAGGCGGCTTGAAGAAGCTATCCGAAATCAACATGATCCTGGCCGTGCTGTTCTTCTTTTTCGTGCTGTTTGCGGGCCCCACCCTGGTAGCCCTGACGGGGTTCTGGTCGGGGCTTTCGACTTATGTCACCGACTTCTTGCCGCTATCCGCGCCTTTCGGCCGCGAGGATGATGCCTATCGCCAGTCCTGGACGATTTTCTACTGGGCCTGGTGGATCAGTTGGGCACCTTTCGTCGGCATGTTCATCGCCCGCGTTTCTCGGGGCCGTACGGTGCGCGAATTCGTGGTTTGCGTGCTGCTGGTGCCCAGCCTGTTCATCTTTGTCTGGATGGGCGTCTTTGGTTCCACCGCGCTGGATCAACTCTACGCCAACCCGGCGAGCAGTCTGGTCAAGGAATACGTGATCGACAACTACCGGCCCGAGCTGTCGCTGTTCGGCATGCTTAACGAGCTCCCGCTGACGGGCTTGATGTCGACCCTGGGCATCATTCTGGCGCTGATCTTCTTCGTCACCTCGTCGGACTCGGGGTCGCTGGTCATCGATACCATCACCGCCGGCGGCAAGATCGATGCACCCCGGCCCCAGCGCATGTTCTGGGCGGTCGTTGAAGGGCTCATCGCCATTGTGCTGCTCATCGGCGGCGGGCTGACAGCGCTCCAGGCAGGCGTGACCGCCACGGCGATTCCGTTTTCCATCGTGATGATGCTGATGTGCTATTCGATCATCAAGGCGCTCAATGGGGAGCTACGCCACCTGCGCCGCTAACCCATCGGCAAGCAAAAAAGCGCAAAAAAGCGCAAAAAAGCACCCTGCTGGCAACAGCAGGGTGCTTTTCGTTTGGCCAAGGACCGACCCAACGGCGGACTAGGCGATGCGCTTTTCGGACTCGGCGTCGAACAGGATCGCCTTCGCCATATCCACGCGCAACGCCAGGCGTTCGCCGGGGGAAACGGCGCACTTGGGCCCGACCCGCGCGGTCACTTCCTGCTCACCCAGCGGCAGGCGCAGCAGCATATCGGCCCCCGTGGGTTCGACCACCGTCACGCGGGTGTGTAGCAAGGTACCCTCGGCCTGGGTACTCAAGCGCTCGTCCTCTTCGCTGAAATGCTCGGGGCGTAAGCCTAGAATCACCGAGTGATCGAGCTTCTCGGTCATCGCCGCCGTCACTCGCGCTAACGGCCAGGGCAGACATAGGTCCTGTTCATCCGGCGTGGTAATACGCACCGCATAGCCGTCGCCATCCCGCTCGAGCGTTGCCGTGATGAAGTTCATCGACGGCGAGCCCATAAAGCCCGCCACGAACATGTCCACCGGGTTGTTGTAGACCTCGTCGGGGCTGCCCAGCTGCAGGATATGACCGTCGCGCATCACCGCAATGCAGTCGGCAAGCGTCATGGCCTCTACCTGGTCGTGGGTCACATAGACGATGGTAGTGCCCAGACGCTGATGCAGCTTTTTGATTTCCGTGCGCATATCGACGCGCAGCTTGGCATCCAGGTTGGACAGCGGCTCATCGAACAGATAGACCTTGGGCTCCCGCGCCAGCGCACGGCCCATGGCCACCCGCTGGCGTTGTCCGCCGGAAAGCTGCGAGGGCTTGCGCTCGAGCAGGTGGGTAATCTGCAACAGATCAGCAACGCGCTCGACGGCGGCCTGACGTTCGGGCTTGGGCACCTTGCGCATTTCAAGCCCGAAGCTGATGTTCTGGCGCACCGTCATGCTGGGATAGAGCGCGTAAGACTGGAAGACCATGGCAATATCCCGATCGGCGGGCGTCCGCCAGGTGACGTCTTCGCCATCAATGCAGATAGAGCCGCTGGTCACCGGTTCGAGCCCGGCGATGGCGTTCATCAACGTCGACTTGCCGCACCCCGACGGCCCCACCAGAATCAGGAACTCGCCGGAATCAATCGAAATACTGACGTCCTTCAGCACCCGCTCGCTGCCGAAGTCCTTGCGCACATTGTGGATTTCTAACGCTGCCATAATGAAAATCCTAGTTGTTATTAGCCTTTCACGGAGCCTGCGGTCAGCCCGCGCACATAATATTTACCGGCCAGCACGTACACCACCAGCGTGGGCAGCGCAGCAATCATCGCCGCGGCCATGTCCACGTTGTATTCGCGCACGCCGGTCGAGGTATTGACCAGGTTATTGAGCGCAACGGTAACCGGCTGAGTGTTGTGGGCGGAAAACGCCACGCCGAACAGGAAGTCATTCCAGATCTGGGTGAACTGCCAGATCACCGACACCACGATGATCGGCGTCGACACGGGCAGCAGGATGCGCCAGAAAATGCGGAAAAACCCGGCGCCGTCGAGCTTTGCCGCCGACACCAGCTCATTGGGAATGCCCACGTAGAAGTTGCGGAAAAACAGCGTAGTAAAGGCAATCCCGAACACCACGTGGACCAGTATCAAGCCCGCGCGGGAACTTGAAATGCCCAACCATCCCAGGGTTTGCGCCATGGGCAACAGCACCACCTGAAAGGGAATGAAGCAGCCGAACAGCATCAGTGCAAAGACCAGGTCCGCACCCTTGAAGCGCCATTTGGTCAGGGCATAGCCGTTCAGCGCGCCGATCGTCGTGGAGATCAGCACCGCCGGGATGACGATCGCAAACGAATTCCAGAAGTAGCCGCCAACGCCTTCGCAGCGCATGCCGGTACATGCTTCGCCCCAGGCCTTGATCCAGGGCGCCAGGGTGGGATCCTGCGGCAGCGTCAGCAGCGTGCCCGGGCTGATTTCGCTGAGCGGTTTCACCGAGGTGATCAGCATCACGATCAAGGGCAATAGATAGAACAGCGCCGCGAGGATCAACACGCTATACAGCGCGGCTCGACTGATGCGCGCAGCCAGCGTCTGACGACGAATCACATTAGCCATGCTTGCGGCTCCTCAGTTCGGAGTACAGATACGGAATCAAAATCGCCAGCACACCGCCCAGCATCAGCATTGCGCTGGCGGAACCCAGCCCGATCTGAGCGCGATTGAACGCGTGGGCGTACATGAAAGTAGCGGGCAGGTCGGTGGCGTAGCCCGGCCCGCCGCCGGTCAGCGCCACCACCAGATCGAAACTTTTGATGGCAATGTGGGCCAGAATCATCACCGCGCTGAATACCACGGGGCGCAGGCAGGGCATGACGACCCGCCAATAGATGCGCGGCAAGCTGGCACCGTCGAGCTGAGCGGCTTTAACAATGCTGTCGTCGATGCCGCGCAAGCCGGCCAGAAACAGCGCCATGACGAACCCCGACGCCTGCCATACGGCGGCAATCACCAGGGTGTAAACCGCCATCTGAGGGTCGACCAGCCAGTCGAACCGGAACGATTCGAAGCCCCAGCTGCGCACCATCGCCTGAATCCCCAGGCCGGGGTTGAGCAGCCATTTCCAGACCACCCCGGTGACGATGAAGGACAATGCCATGGGATACAGATAGATCGTGCGCAGCGCGCCTTCCTGGCGGATTTTCTGGTCGAGCAGCATGGCTAACAGCGCGCCAATCACCAGGCAAATCAACACGAACAGCGTGCCAAAAATCATCAGGTTGGTGGACGCCACCCACCAGCGTTCGTTTTGCATCAGCCGGGCATACTGGCCAAAGCCAACAAAGTCGTAGTTGGGCAGCATACGCGAGCTGGTAAGCGACAGAATAAAGGTCCACAGCATGAAGCCATAAACAAAGAACAGCGAGATGGCGACCGACGGTGCCAGCACAAGCCGCGGCAACCACGCCTGCAGCCCACCCGAGGTCGCCGCACGCGGGGCGGGGTGCCCAACGCGCGGGGTAGCAGTGTTTTTCATGGAGAAACGTCCTCGCCAGAAAGCGGTGGCGCCGCCGACGCGGCGGCGCCTGTCATCGCCTGTAATCGTTGCGAATGAACGTTAGAACGAGGCTGCTTCAGCCGCGTTGACCAGGCGCTCAGCGGCTTCTTCCGCCTGCATCTCCTCGTCGTTGAAGTAGTTGGTCACCACATCGAAGATAGCCCCCTGAATATCGGCACGAACCGCCATGCCGTGGGCCATGCTGGGCACGAGGCCACCCTCTTCAGCGGTGCGCTGAAAGTCGCTGAGCGACTGCTGGGCGCAGCTGTCGAACTCGCTCATATCCAGATCCGGGCGCGCGGGTATCGACCCTTTGGCGAGGTTGAAGGCTTCCTGGAAGGTCGGCTCGAGCACCAGGCGGGCCAGCGCTTGCTGGGCTTCCAGCTCGTCTTCATCGCTGACCCGGAACATGGCCAGGCTATCGATGTTGAAGGCAAATACGTCCTCGGTGCCCGGCGCCGGCGCGCACAGGTAGTCTTCGCCGGCCGTCAGGCCGCGCGCGGTAAACTCGCCCTTGGCCCAGTCGCCCATCATCTGCATGGCGGCTTCACCGTCGATCACCATCCCGGTGGCGATGTTCCAATCGCGCCCGGACATGCCGTCGTCCATCAGCTCGCGCAGCTGCTTGAAGTCTTCCAGCGCATCGACCATCTGCTCGCCGCCCAGCGCCTCGGGATCGAGGTCGACCAGCGCGCGCTGGTAAAACTCGCCGCCCTGGCTGCCGATGACGACACTTTCAAAGACGGTGGCGTCCTGCCATGCCTGACCGCCGTGGGCCAGTGGAATGTAGCCCGCCTCGCGAATGGCATCGCCAGCCTCGAACAGCTCATCGAGGGTGGTCGGCATCTCGACGCCAGCGTCGTCAAGGACCTCGGGGTTGGCCCACAGCCAGTTGACCCGGTGAACGTTGGCAGGCACGGCCACGTACTGGCCGTCGTACTGCATGATCTCGGCGACCACTTCGGGCAGTAGCCCATCCCAGTCTTCGGCCTCGGCAACGTCATTCAGGTTGCCCAGCAGGCCGAGTTCGCCCCACTCCTGAATCTCGGGTCCTTTGATCTGCGCCGCTGACGGCGGGTTGCCTGACATGGCACGGGATTTCAGCACCGTCATGGCCGTCTCACCGCCGCCACCCGCCACGGCAAAATCTTCCCAGCCGTAACCTTCGGCTTCCATCAACTCCTTGAGGACGTTGGCAGCGCGCGCTTCGCCACCGGAGGTCCACCAGTGCAGCACTTCAACGTCGTTGGCCTGCGCCTGGGACGCCATGGTCAGCCCGGCAAGCGCGGTGGCAAGCGCAAGGGTGGTTTTCTTCAACGTGGGCATGAATAACTCCTGGTGTTGTTGTTGTGTACTGTCGATGACAGGTCACAGCGTACTGTAAAACACCACCGCAAAGGCGTTACCGAGTCCTGCATAGTGTTGAAGGTTTATTACAAGTCAGTAATAGTTTCATGGTGAGGGACCGTCAGGGTGACGCACAGCCCGCCTTGGGGATGATTGGCAAGCTGAATATCGCCGCCGTGTGCCCGAGCGATATGGAGGGCGATGCCCAAGCCCAGCCCGCTGCCGCCGGTGTGGCGGCTGCGCGACGGTTCCAGACGTACAAACGGCGAAAACACTCGGGAAAGCTGCGAATCGGGAATGCCCGGGCCGTGGTCGCGAATCCGGATAGTGACGACGCCAGCGTGCTCGGCCAACGACACCTCGGCCCGCTGGCCATAGAAGACGGCATTTTCCAGCAGGTTGGCCAGGCAACGTTTGAACGCCAGGGGCTTGACGGTGAGCGGCGGCACATCGCCCCGAACGATGACGTGGCCACCCTGCAGGCGCAGCGCCTCGGCGATGTCGTCGATCATCGGCCCAAGCGCCACCGGCTCGGGCGTTTCGTGAAGGTCCAGGCCTTTCACCGAGGCCAGTGCGCCCTTAACCAGGCTATCCAGTTCATCAAGCGCCGCGCAGAAACGCTCGCGCTGAACCTCGTCGTCGAGCATTTCGGCGCGCAGGCGCAGCCGGGTGATCGGGGTTTTCAGGTCATGTGAAATCGCCGAGAACAGCCGTTCCCGCTCTTCGATCTGCTCGCGGATACGCTGCTGCATGCGGTTGAACGCCACCGCCGTGGCGGCCACCTCTTTGGGGCCGCTTTCCTTGAGCGGTGGCATATCCAGATCATCCCCGAGCTGCAGCGCCGCTCTGGAGAGCCTCGCCAAGGGGCGGGTCGCGCTGCGAATACCCAGCAGTGACAGCGCAATCACGCTTAGCAGCACCAGAAGCCCGACCAGAACGCGCTCTTCGGACAGCCAGCGATACCCCGAGAAAATATCCGGCACCCCCAGCAGCGTGGCCACGTACAGCCAGGTATCGGGGGCCAGCTCCAGCTGGACCACCAGAATCGGCGGCGAAAGCGGCTCCATCAGCAAGCTGTGCTGCCCCCAACGCGGCGGCAGGTCCTTGAGCAGCACCTGGTTATTCAATACGCGAAGCGTCTCGGGGCGGGAAAACTCAACCACCACATCATCGATATTGAGCTGCTCGGTGAGAATGGCACGAACGTTATCCACCACCACCTGTTTTTCAGGCCCCGAACCAATATCCTCGATGGTCAAACGGCGTTCGTTGATGCTGACGAAAAAGCGCGTGCCACCCATATTGCGCAGTTGGTCAAGCACGATGTGTCGGTACTCGTAGGGCAGCGATCGGAAATACTGCATCGTGGAGGCAATGCTGAACGCCATGTTGGTGGAGAGCTCATCGAGCTGGCGCAGCTGGCTCGCGCGTACTTGGGACGTCCAGATGGCGTAGCTTGCGATCTGCGCCACCAGCACGCCCGCCAGCATGATGATCACAAAGCGACCGCGCAGCGTGGTCGGCAGCCAGCGTGCGGTGCGGCGCTTGAGCCTGGACCAGCGTGCCTTGCTCACGTCAGCGCGTCGACACGGGCGGTGAGAATGTAGCCCGCCCCACGAACGGTGCGAATCAGCTGCGAATGCTGGGCATCTTCGCCCAGCCGCTGGCGTAGTCGACAGACGTGGACGTCAATCGAACGGTCCAACGGTGGTGCGTCACGGCCGCGGGTCAGCGCATACAGATCGTCACGGGTCAGCACCGTGGCAGGGCGTTCCAGAAAGACCTGCAGCAGCTGGAAATCGGCACCGGACAGCGCTGTACGCTCGCCCTGCCGGTCGATCAGTTCGCGGGTCATGCGGTCAAGCTGCCAGTTGCCAAAACTCACCCAACGCGCCTGCCCGGCGCTGGGCGTGGGCACAACCGGCCGCGTGCGGCGCAGTACCGCCTTGATCCGCGCCAGCAGCTCCCGGGGGTTGAAGGGCTTCCCCAGATAGTCGTCAGCGCCCAGCTCCAGGCCCAGAATACGGTCGGTTTCGTCGGCGCTGGCCGTGAGCATGATGATCGGCACCTCGCTGTGCTTGCGCACCTCGCGACAGATCGAAAAGCCGTCGTCTCCCGGCAGCATCAGATCGACGATCAACAGATCCGCCGAGCCATTGTGCATGAGCGCTCGCAAGGCATCGGCATCCTGGGCGGTGAACACCTGATAGCCGTGGCGCCCCAGATAATCCGCCAGCAGTTCACAGATTTCCGGGTCATCGTCGACCACGAACAGCGTTGCGGGCTTGGTCGGGGCGGAGGAAGTCGGGGTGGCGGAGGTCATCGCGGCAGACGGATCCCATATTATTGTTATCAAGGGGCATTGATCATGGGCGAGCGCAGCGATGCTGACAAGATAGCCTCGACTAAGGTGGTAAACGTCTTACAGCCCAAAGCGCTTGCGCAGCCACTGGGCAACGGCGGCCTCACCGTGGTGACCGATTCGCTCACCGCCCGACACCCGGTCGAACAGCGCGGGATGAGCGTTGGCCATCACCTGGGCTTCGCCCGCCAGGCTGAGCATTTCCGTGTCGTTGAGGTTATCGCCGAACGCCAGGCAGTCGGCAGGCGTTAAGTCCAGCCGCGCCAGCAGCGAGGTCAATGCTTCGCCTTTATTGACCCCATTGGCCATGATTTCCAACGAGTCGGTCGTCGAGTAGGTAATGTGCAGCGCACTGCCGTGGGCTTGTTGAGCACAAGCCTCGAGTTCGGCTAGCGCGCCGGGGTCGCCAAGATAAAGCACCTTGCCCACGCCGTGACTGTCCATCTGCGCTGGCGGCACCACGTCGTAGGTAAAGCCGGTAGACGCATGAAGCGACAGCAAGTGCGGCGCCTCGGCGTCGATGTGCCAGCCGCTTTCCCGGTAGAGGCTAAGCCTTACCTGAGGAGGACGCGGCAGCTCGATCAAGGTGCGCGCAGGCTCAGGCGCGACATGCGACGCGGCGAGCAAGGTGCCGTCGGGGTCGTGCACATAGGCCCCGTTGGTGCTGATGAGATGTGCGGGAATGGCCAACTGGTCGCGGAACACTTTCATGTCGTGATAGTGGCGGCCCGAGGCGAGCGCGACGTGATGCCCCCTGCCATGCAGCTGGCGAAGCACGTCAATGGTGTCATCGTGAAGCCGATGATCGCTCCCCAACAGGGTGCCATCCAAGTCCGAAACAATTAGCCGTGGTGTCATAGCGCGCTCCTGAAAGATATATTCGTAGCTTACCCGATTCGGCAAACAGCATGTAAGTGGTTGACTTAGCGTAGGGGAAAACCGCCAACGCCAACGATAATTGGCGCGGCCTGTGGGAATCCGTATAGTGGCAACCTACCTTCGCTAACTGATTGACCTCATGCTGCAAAACAATTCCGTGCTTGCGTCGCTCAAGCAACAGATTCGTGATACCACTCCTCGTGCCGAAGGGGTGATTAAAGCCACCGAGAAAGGCTTTGGGTTTCTCGAAACCGACGACGGTGAGTCTTACTTCGTGCCGCCGCCCGCCATGAAACAGGTGCTGCACGGTGACCGCGTCGAGGGCGTCATCCATGAAAACGGCGATAAAAAATCCGTCGAGCCGGAAAAGCTGATCGAAGCCGGGCTCGACCGCTTTGTTGCACGGGTGCAAAAACGCGAAGACCGTCTTGCCGTCGTGCCGGATCATCCTTCTATTCGCAATGTGCTCAAGGCGCGCATCAAAAACAGCCTGGACGAATCCACCATTGCCGATGGCGACTGGGTCGTGGCGCGCCTGGTGCGCCACCCGCTCAAAGAGAACGACCGCGGCTTTTTCAGCCAGATCGACGAGCTGGTCGCCAAATCCGACGACCCCGCCGTGCCGTGGCGCGTCACCCTGGCGCGCCACGCGCTTGAGCAGGAATGTCCCGACGCGGGCAGCGACTGGCCGCTGATGGATGAAGGCCTGACCCGTGAAGACCTCACGGCACTGCCCTTCTTCACGATCGACGGCGAAAAGACCCGCGATATGGATGACGCCCTGCACGTTACCCGTCGCGACGAGGGCGGCTGGCAGTTGAGCGTCGCCATCGCCGACCCCACTGCCTACGTGGAAGAAGGCCACGCGGCTGATCTTGAAGCGCGCACCCGCGCCTTTACGGTTTACCTGCCGGGTCAGAACGTCACCATGCTGCCCGAGCAACTGGCCGATGACCTCTGCTCGCTGTGGGAAGGCAAGGATCGCCCGGCGCTGGCATGCACGCTGGATATCAACGCCGACGGCAGTCTGGGCGACTATCGCTTTTTTGCCGCCAACGTTCAGTCCCACGCCAAACTCGCCTACGACCACGTCTCGGACTGGATCGATGGCGAGGGCGAATGGGCACCGGCGGAGGGTATTGCCGAGCAGCTCACCGCCCTGCGCGATTTGACGGAAGCGCGCACCGCCTGGCGTAACGCCCATGCGCTGGTGTTCAAGGATCGTCCGGATTATGTCTTCGACCTGGACGATGCGGGTAACGTGCTGGCGATTCGCACCGAAGATCGGCGCATTGCCAACCGCATGATCGAAGAGTCGATGATTGCGGCCAACGCCTGCTGCGCCGACTTCCTGGCCAAGCACATCGGTCACGGCATCTTTAACGTGCACCGCGCCTTCGAGCCGGAAAAAGCCGAAGCCGCCCAGGAGTTCCTGGCGGGGCAAGAGATCGAGGTCAATCAGGAAGCCTTGACCGAGCTTGCCCACTACAAGGACCTAAAGCGCGCGCTTGAAAGCCGTGACGACGCCTGGCTGGATGCACGCCTGCGGCGCTTCCAGGGCTTTACCAGCATGTCGGCCCAGCCCGGCCCGCACTTCGGTCTGGGGCTGCCCGCTTACGCCACCTGGACCTCGCCGATTCGTAAGTACGGCGATATGGTCAACCACCGCTTGATCAAGCGCGTGCTGAAAGGCGAACAGGCACCCGCGGAAGCCAGCCAGCAGCTCACTGAGCAGTTGACCGAGCGCCGCCGTCTGAATCGCATGGCCGAGCGGGACGTCAAGGACTGGCTCTACGTACGCTACCTGACCCCCGCCGCGCAAAACCAGGACACTTTTGAGGCCGAAATCATGGCGATCAACCGTGGTGGTATGCGCGTTCGCCTGCTGGAAAATGGTGCCACGGCCTTTGTGCCTGCTCCCTTGATGCACAGTGACCGCAGCAAGGTGGTCATCGACGACAAGGAAGGCCGCATCCAGATCGAAGGCGAAGAGCGTTACAAGCTCGGTGACCCGCTTCGCGTGGTACTCACCGAAGCCCGCGAGGAAACCCGCTCGCTGGTGGCACGGCCTGCCGCTTAAGCCAGCCAGCCAACCTTCGCGATACGCAACAACGGCGCCCAAGGGCGCCGTTGTTGTGTCTGTCGTACCGATTATCTATTGACCTTTTCTCCAGCGGCTAAGGCTGTGCCAGCTGGTGCTGAAAGAAGAAACGCAGCATTGCGTTTGTCGCGTCGGGGCCTTTGGGGTCGGTGTAGCTGCCCTTCACGCTTCCTCCTGACCAGGCGTGGCCCGCCCCGTGTACCTGCCATCGCTCCATGCTTGGCTTGCCGTTGGCATCGCGGTGCACCGTACGCGTGTAGGCATGCCCGTTGGCCACGCGGCCCTGCTCAACGGTGGGTTGGCCGCCAGCTGTGCTAGGCCTGCCCTTTTCGCTCCCTGGGTGGGAGGCGTACTGGGCGGCGACGCGGTCGGCATTGCTCGGGTGGACAGTGGTGTCGCGGTCACCATGGAATATGATCGCCGGCACCTGCGACGCCCACTTGGCGCTTTGCGTTGCGTTGCCAAGAGGCCCGGTGCCGCCCTGCATTGCGCCCAAGGCATCGGGCAGGTTCTTTGCCACGCCGTGGGGAAGGCCAGAGTGCAAGCCCACCGCCGCAAACAGGTCCGGGTAGGTCATCGCCAGGGTTGTGGCCATGGCGGCACCGGCGGAAAGCCCGGCGACGTAAACACGCCCGGCATCGAGCCCATGCTGATGGATAACCTGGCGGGCCATGCCTGCAAGGATGGCAGGCTCGCCGCCCTCGCGCTGCTGGTCTTCGGCCTTGAACCAGTTCCAGCACTTCGAGGTGTTGGCAGACGTTGGCTGGGCGGGATACAGCACACAAAATTGCTGCGCTTCGGCCAGCCGATTCATGTCAGTGCCGGCCGCAAAGTCATCCGGGCTCTGGGTGCAGCCGTGGAGCATCACCACCAGCGGAAGCGCCTGCCCGTGAAAGCCGCTGGGGATAAAGAGCTTGTAATCACGCGTGCCCGCACGGCAGCTAAAACTACCGGTGGTGAAAGCGCCGGTATGCGCTCGCCGCGCGTTGCCGGGCGATGAAGCCAGGTCATCGACGACCTCCCAGGTGCCCTCGAAGGTGTTCCCTCCTCGGCACGTTGGTTTCAGCGTTTGCTCTGCCGGTGTTTCTGGTATGGCGCCCTTCAGGAGGGCCATGGCCTCGTGGAGCTTGCCCGCGCGAGTGAGTCGGGTTGCTTCTTCCATTCGTTGGGTGATGCCGGCGCTGATCATGGTCATATCCCTCATTAGTGGATTCGATCCACCAGGGCGGCCTTGACGGCCGGGCTGGCATGTAAGGCGCCAAGCACCACGACTGACTCGATAGTGGCGAGGGCAAGCTCCGGGGTGACGTCATCGGCGATGGTGGCCATCCCCAGCACCTGAATCTGCAACATCTCGCCCGCCGCCTGCCGGGCTTCAAGGTCCCCGCGACTGTAATGCTCAAGCCCCAGCACAAAGGCCTTGCGGGTAACAGTATCTTTCACGACCTCCGCGTGGGTCGCCAGCTGATTGCGAATGGCCGTACGAATCAGATCGGTTCGGTTGGAATAGAAGCCTTCCTGGACCAGCAGGTCGATCTGTCCCAGGTCGACAACCCCCAGGTTGATGGTGATTTTCTCGCTGGAGTCGCCGGATCGACGGCGTAGTTCATGCACGCTCATAGGGTATGCCTCGTTGCCCTGGAAGTGATTATCCAACCGGTTTAGCATCCAATTAGATTCCATATACCATCCATATAGATGGTATATTGGACCTATCCCGGCATTAGTCAAGCGTTAGCCACGCAATACGGCCCATAAACAGGGAACCGGTCACTGTCGTCGAACTGACTTATTTGTTGGTTAAGGTAATAAACGTCACCCAAGCGGCACGGAGGTTACCTTGCACATCGCCGATGTCACCATGTTTCACGCCCCCGCCAGCGGCGGCGTTCGTACCTACCTTCAGGCCAAACATCGCGTCTTTTCCCGCTATCCTGAACTGCGCACCAGCCTGCTGGTCCCGGGCGCGGAGCGAGACAGTCTCGGCGACCAGCACACCCTGCCGGCGTTTCGCCTGCCCCTCGGCCAGGGCTACCGCTTTCCACTGAGAGCTGCTCCCTGGCGCGATGCACTGATAGGCCTGCGCCCCGACATCATCGAGGCGGGCGACCCCTACGTGACCGCCTGGGCAGCACTTGAGGCAGGCCAGCAGTTGGGCGTGCCCGTGGTCGGGTTTTATCACTCGGACCTGCCACGCTTGATGGGTGACCGCTTTGGCCGGCACGTACGCCAGCGCTTGATTCGCTACGTGAGCCACCTCTATGCCCAGTTTGACAGTGTGCTGGCGCCCTGCCAGGCCATGGCAGACCGTCTGCGCGACTGGGGCGTCGAGCAGGTGCGTGTTCAGCCGCTGGGCGTCGACCTCAACCACTTTCACCCTGCTCAATACGACGCTGAGTTCCGCGCCAGCCTGGGGATACCGGCAGGTAAGCGGCTGCTGATTTTTGTCGGCCGCTTTTCACGCGAGAAGAATATCGATGTGCTGCTGGCCGCCATGCGCAGGCTGGGCGGCGGCTACCACCTGCTGCTGATGGGCCCGGGCATGCCCCACCAGGTCCCCGCCAACGTCACCGTGGTGGACCGCTGCTGCGGCGTGCACGAGGTCGCCAGGGCACTGGCCAGCAGCGACGCCCTGCTGCACGCCGGTACGCGGGAAACGTTTGGCCTGATCGCCCAGGAAGCCATGGCCTGCGGCACCCCGGTGGTGGCCGCCAGGGCCGGGGCACTGGCCGAAAACGTCCCTCTTGGCGCGGGTATTCTGTGCCGTCCTTTGGACCCGACCGCCATGGCCGATGCCTGCGAGGCGCTGTTCAGTAACGACATTGCCGCCAGCGGCCGTTATGCACGCCGCCATGTGGAACGTCACTTCAACTGGGATAGCGTGATGCACGCCCTGCTGGCGCACTATGAAAGCCTGACCGATATCGCCCTGCCCCATGCGCTCCCCCAGCCTCGTTAAACCCGGCAGCAGGCGTCGCTGGCGGTCGCTGCCTATCGTGATGATCGTCCTGGCGCTGGGTTTGCCCCTGCTGCTCACCGCCTGGATCGGCGGCAGCGAGGCCTGGCAGCGGGTCAGGCAGTTTCCGCTCGGCATACTACTGCTGATGCTGACCCTCGCCGCGCTATGCTGGAACCTGAACGCCGCGCGGCTGCGTTTGATGTTGGGCGGCCGGGCAGGCGCGCTTGGTCAGCGCGGCGCCCTGGGTATTGAACTGGCCTCCAAATTCGCCCTGTGCGCTACGCCAGGCGGCAGTGGCGGCGCCGCCACGCTGCTGGTGCTATTGGCCCAGCGCGGGCTGCCGCCTTCCAAAGGCAGTGCCGTGTTCCTGATTGACCAGGGCTGCGACATGCTGTTTTTTCTCAGCATGCTCGGCGGGCTGGTACTGCTGTCGCTGATCGGTGATGTTCACTGGCCACATCAGGCACTGGTGCAGTCGGCTCTGGCGGGACTGGTGATCGTCGCCACGCTGGTCTGCCTGCTGGTCTACCATCTACCCCGCCTGTTGCGCGCGCAGCGCTTCAGGCTCACCTGGCTCAGTCGTTATCGGCGGCGACGGCTTGCGCGAGGATTTTTGGGGTTCCGCCAGGCGCTGAAGGTAACCCTGGCGCTGCCGCGGTCCACCCTGCTTGCGATGATGGCGCTGACCACCGCGCACTGGCTGATGCGCTACAGCCTGCTCTATCTGGCCGTGCTGGGCGTTGGCGGCAACGTCGATTGGGTATGGACCTTTCTGACCCAAATGCTGGCCATGGCCGCCAGCCAGTTGAGCTTTTTGCCCGGCGGTGCCGGGGCGGCGGAAGTCGGCGTCGGTTCGCTGCTGCTGCCGTTGATGGCCGCTGAACAGGCCGCCGCCGCCGTGCTGATCTGGCGACTGGTCAGCTATCACCTGTATCTAGCCGCCGGCGCGCCGTTTTTTCTAAGCTATGGGTTCCGCCTGCTCAAGCCAGCGAAGTTGCCCGAGCATCAAAACATCGGC
>JBNJJK010000008.1:0-210629 GCA_051750125.1 Pseudomonadota bacterium | reverse complement strand
CGCCAGCGCATGATGCGCTGGCGCTTACGTGCTATGCCGCTGTTAAAGACGGCCCCTGGGCAATTAACGCAGCGGCGTTTTGCGCAGGTACGGTAGAATCGCCTCAAAGTCACCGAATTTCTGCTTGGCGTCTTCGTCAGAAACGCTGGGCGGAATGATGACGTCTTGCCCGACGGTCCAGTCAGCCGGTGTCGCCACGCCGTGCTGAGTGGTCGCCTGCAGTGCGTCCAGCGCGCGCAGGATTTCGGCGAAATTACGCCCGACAGTCATGGGATAGGTCATGGACAGCTTGAGCTGCTTGTCCGGGCCGATGATAAACACCGAGCGAACCGTGGCGCTGTCGGCGGGTGTGCGGCCATCCGGCAGGTAGGCGTCTTCAGGCAGCATGTCGTAGAGCTTGGAGACCTTGAGTCCGTCATCGGCGATGATCGGAAAATCAACGTCGCTGCCGCTGACGGTTTTGATATCGTCGCCCCAGCGCTTGTGGTCTTCGACACCGTCTACCGAGACACCGATTACCTTGGTGCCGCGCTTCTTCCACTCAGCGCTGAGCGTGGCGACGGCGCCAAACTCGGTCGTGCAAACCGGGGTAAAATCTTTCGGGTGAGAAAACAGGATCGCCCAGCTATCGCCGATCCAGTCATGGAAGCGGATCGTGCCGTGGCTGGTTTCAGCCTCGAAATCGGGAACCACTGCATTGATACGTAGTGACATGCTTTCCTCCTGTGGGTCAAAACACCCTAATGCCTTATGCGTCTTTCAGACCCTTCACTATAGAACATAAAGTGCTAAGCAAGCCAATCCCGAACCGGCGAATCACTATATAAAAATACCCACCGCCGAACATAGCGTGGGTAGCGGTTCGCTGGGTCGATGAATCGGCTAGGCGCTGTCGGGCCCCGCCGGTTTTGGATCCCCTTTATTTTCACGCTTGACCCGCTTGAGCCACACCTGTTTGGCGTAGCTGCGCAGGTTATCGACGTTGTCGGTTTCGTCGACAATGTCCTGCCCCAGGATCGTTTCGATGATGTCTTCCAGGGTAATCAGGCCAACAAAGGTACCGTGCTCATCGTAGATCACCCGCATGTGCAGCCGGTCATGAAGCATGGAGGCAAATACCTGCTCCACGTTATGCGACACATCCACGCTGGCTATCGGATGCATCATGTCCTTCATGGTTTTGTCGCCGTCCGCATGGTACATATCGGCCTTGTGCACGTAGCCAAAGGCCTGTTCACCGTTGTCCATCACCGGAAAGCGGGTGAACGGCGTATCGCTGTAGGTTGCTTCAAACTCGGATACGGTCAGGTGCGGCAATACCGTCTGGCAAACGGTTCGCGGGGTCATGGCCTTGCCCACCGGGATATCGTGCAGGTTGAGCATATTGACGATGGTGCGCGTTTCGTCGGCATCCAGCACTTTCTCTTCCAGCCCTACTCGCGCCAGCACCTTGATCTCATCGCGCAGGTCGACATCGTGCTCGGACTTGCCAAGGCGGCGGGTAATTTGCTCGGACATCCAGATGAACGGCAGCAGAATAATGATCAGCGGCTTTAGAAAGCGCGGCAGCAGCGGCGATAGCCCGCGCCAGTAAGTCGCCCCGATGGTTTTCGGGATAATCTCGGAAAGCACCAGGATCAACATGGTCATCACCGCCGACACGATGCCGATCGACGACTCCCCGAACACCACGGCAGCCTGCGCGCCGACGGCGGTCGCACCCACGGTATGCGCAATGGTATTGAGGGTGAGGATAGCCGCCAGCGGGCGGTCGATATTGTCTTTCAGCTGCGTCAGCGATGCGTGAAGCTTGGGGTTCGTTTCCTTCTGCTTGGCAATATAGCTTGGCGTGATCGAAAGCAACGCCGCCTCCATTATTGAACACAGGAATGAAAACCCGATAGAAAGGACGGCGATCGTAATGAGAAGGGCCATGGAAACCTATGGTGATGGATGGTCAAGCGTTTATAGGGGCATGATAGGGCAATGTCAATGATGAGCGAGTCCCTCGGCAAGGCCTAAGTTGATACTCCGTTGGTTCAACTCGTTTTCGCCATCATGACGCGTATTTTGCCGTCTTCGCCTACGCCCTATACTATCGCCCACGTTAAATCTCCCGCTGGCCATCCAACGATAGGACAACATGCGATCGACTTCGCCGCGCCTTTACCTTCGCTTGTTATTGGCCGTGACACTCCCGTTATTCCTGGTGACCTCTACGTTACTGCCTGTGCTCTACATGCATATGGAGACGCGCCTGGATGGCGTAAGGGCTGAAGCAAAGGCTATCTTGAGGGTTGGTGAAGACACCCTGACGCGTGACATTAATGAAACGCTCAACTACGCGCTTGCCATTGCCGAAATGCCAGCACTCCAGCAGCAGTTGGCCAGTCGGACACTCCCCCTAGAGGGAAGCCCCGAGCCTGACACCTCACGGCTCGAGACATTCTTGAGTACGCTGATGAGTCACTCGCCGCGCTATACCAAGCTGGTGCTGATCGACAATGAAGGCAACGAAGTACTGCGAGCCCCTCAAGGCATCGGGTCCGACCCGCGCTTTGGCACGCCCAATCACGCCCACACCGATTACTTCAAGGGGGCCTCCCAACTGGGATCCCGCGATCTTTATATCTCACCGCCGGGGCGCAACCTGCAGTACGAACTGTTCAGCGGCGAGGTCATTCCGGTGGTCAACGTTACCACGCCGGTGTTCGATGCCGACGGCGAGCGCCGGGGGGTCGTGATGCTCAGCCTCAATTGGCAGCATTTGACGCAGTCTCTTTACCAATCCATGCGAGTTGACCCCGAGGCCAATGTGCTTCTTGTCGATGTGCAGGGGCGCTGGCTTTTAACCCAGGCCCCCCATCAGCTTTCAGGCCTATCATTCGGCGGTGATTACGCCAGAGCCGCCCCAGACCCGTGGAGCCTGCTGTCGGGAAAACTCGAAGGCTACATCAACCTTGAGAACCGACTGCTTCGCTTTCAAACAGACGACATTCGAACCAAACTCTACCGTGGCTTGACGGGGCAGATTGTCAGTGCCGGTGAAACGCTCCCCTGGGTAATGGGCGTCAGCCTTCCCACCCCCAGTTGGCACTCGCTGCTGAAGGAAGAAACCACGGTGCTGTGGTTTCTGGGCCTCATCTATACGATTGCCGCGGCCTTTGGCGTGTTTTGGGCGTTCAGCAGCCACCAGCAGCGCAAGTTACGCCACCGTGCCCAGCAGCAAGCCGCAGAGGTGCGAGGCCTATATGAAAACGCCCCCTGTGGTTATCATTCGTTAAATGCAGACGGCATCGTCATCAAAATGAACCAGACCGAGCTTCAGTGGCTGGGGCTCGGGGCCGAAGAGGTGGTGGGCCAGCTGCGCTACCGCGACGTCATCTCGCCCGACACCCAGGACGCCTTTGATGACGCCTTTGCAAAGGTAATTGCCGGCCAGCAAGGCGAGGCGGAATGCACGTTGCTGACGCGCAGCGGCGATCATCGCCATGTGGTCATTCAAGCCTCTGGCTATTACCAACAGGGCCGTTTCGTCTATTCGCGCGCAACCGTTTTCGACCTGACCGAGCGCAAACGGCTTGAGGAAAAGCTCCGCGCCCAGGCAATGACCGACCCGCTCACCGGGGTGTTCAACCGGCGCTACCTGCAGTCGCAGGCCAGCATTGAGATGTCGCGCGGGCTAAGGCACGAAACCTCGTTGTCGCTGATTGCCATTGATATCGACCATTTCAAGCGAATTAACGACGAGTACGGACACGATGCCGGCGATGAAGTACTGAAACGCTTTACGTCGGTCGTCAGTGGACTGCTGCGTCAGGAAGACCTGCTGTGCCGGGTAGGTGGCGAAGAGTTCGCGATCCTGCTGCCCAACACCGCCATTCCCCAGGCGCAGCAGATCGCGGAGCGCATTCGGGCTACCATCGACACCCACGAGATGACGATTGAACACGAGGGCAGTCAACAGACGCTGCATATTACAGCGTCTTTCGGCGTCACTCATGTGGCGTTGAACGAAACCAGCTTGAAAGCCGCTCTCCAGCGTGCCGACAAAAGTCTGTATGAAGCCAAAGAGAACGGGCGGAATCGCATTGTGGTGAAAGATAGTTAATGGTTCGTGGTTGGCTTGTGTATGTTAAAAAACGCAAACGCCAGACCCTCAGAACAAGAAAAATACAGAACTGAGACAGTATCAAATCACTCGCTTGCGAATCTGTGACGACAGCTGCTCAAAGCCGATGACGGCGACCAGAATCACTAAAATAATTGTCAACGCTTCATCATAGTTGAACAACCGCATGGCAGCAGCCAGTTCCACGCCGATGCCACCAGCTCCCACTAGCCCCAATGTCACGGCAGAACGGAGTGCTTTTTCAACGCTGTAGAGGCTGGTCGCCGTCATGGACGCAAAGGTTTCGGGCAGGATAGCACCACCTATAACAGAAAGACGCCCTGCCCCCGTGGCGGTTAGAGCATCAGAAGGGCCCGGGTGAACTTCCTCGATTCGCTCAGAGAAAAAGCGAGCGGCAAACCCAATGGTATCGATCATGATCGCCAGCACACCTGCCATTGGTCCCAACCCCACGGCGACAACAAAAATCAGCGCCCAGATAAGATCTGGAATTGTCCGCATGGTGGCAATCATAAGCTTAACTACATTACGCACCCATGGCGATGGCGTGGTATTGCGTGCGGCCAACAGGGCAAAGGGCAGGCTTAGAATGACACCAACGACCACCCCCACGATTGCAATATTGAGCGTTTCAAACATGGCCCAGGCAATGGTGTCGAAGTCTTTAAGATTAGGGGGGAACGCTCGGCCAATAAAGTGAGTAAGGTTCACTGCCCCTTTCAATAGCCTTTCCAGGGTGATCTCTGTCGCCATTACCCCCTGAACGAATAACGCGATGAAAATAATCGCCAATCCCCACACAAAAGGGGAAGGCGCTCGAAAACGTGGAGGCATCGTGGCCATAAAGCGCTTAGAGTGCATGGAAAACTCCCCCTCAGGCCGCTGTGACAGCTTTCTCAACGGACGATTGATGTGCCTGGCTGTCGACTCTTACGTCGCCTTGGTAAAGTTGCCGCATGGTGTTGATGTCGATGGAGGTGCGCGGCTCGTCAAGCTCGATGCGGCCCGCTTTCATACCTAAGATTCTGTCCCCATAGGCACTGGCCAACTCTAGCTGATGAAGAGAGCATAGAACGGTAAGCTTGCGTTCTCGAACGACCTCTATTAAAAGATCCATGATTTCGCCACCGGCTTTTGGGTCCAGGCTGGCAACCGGTTCGTCTGCAATAACAATGTCGGCGTTTTGCATGAGAGTACGGGCAATGGCGACTCGCTGTTGTTGCCCACCGGAAAGCTGCCGACAGTGAAAACCCGCTTTATCTTCAAGTCCAACACGGGCTAAACAGCTCATTGCACGACTGCGCATCTCATCACTGGCCAGAGGTGATAAGGTTTGCAGTAATCCAAATCGCTTTTCGCCCATCGCGCCGTTTAATACATTTTGAAAAACACTCACGTTTTGAACCAGATTAAACTGCTGAAAAACAACGCCCACACGGCGTCGTACGTTTCTCAAGTCTTTTTTAGACGAACCCTCAAGTGACGTTTCGTTAATTTTAATCTCACCACCATCAGGTTTAGTCAATCCGTTCAAACAGCGTATCAATGTCGATTTACCGCAGCCGTTAGCACCTAATAAAATAACGCACTCACCTTCCTTTATTGCAAAATCAACACCCCTTAATACGTGGGTAGTGCCATATTGCTTATGCAACCTACTCACATTGATGACGCTCATTCTGATACCTCTTTGCATTCTAAAATGCTATAAAATGATCGTTTCTCGATCGCCTTAAAATAAAAATGGCACCTCCATGTGCCATAAATAACAGTAAGCGAGAAACTACATCTACCGATAAATATCAACCCCGTTAGAGGTCGATACCAGCCGCTTCATAAGCTTCACGAATCACTTCGTAATCTTCAGAAGTTCGTCCAAAGCCCATTGAAGAATCACGATTAAGGAACTTATCTTCATTCCGCTCGGTTGAAATAAGCGCTTCCCAGAGCTCGTCAGCGTTAGCTTCGAGCGTATCGCGAAGAGCCGTTTTGCATTCCTCTGCAAGGGAACCGCGCATGATGACCGGATCACCGGGCAACACATCACTTTCGGCAATAACGCGGTAATCGCCTTCCGGGTCCATGGCTTCGATTTCTTCGATATCGCGGTTGCCGCCACCCATGGCATCAACGTCACCATTCACCAACGCTGCAATACGGGCATCGCCTGCCATGATGATTTCCATGTCCCGGTCCAGGTCCAGGCCTGCATCCACCAGCATCTTGCTGGGGAATATGTGCCCACTGGTAGAGCCCGTATCTTTAAGCGCAACGCGTTTGCCTTCCAGATCTTCAAGCGACTCGATATCGCTGTCGGCAGGCACAAAGAAACTGCTGCCGTAATGAGGGCGCTCAATGGCAAAAAGAATCTCGATGTCCCCTTCACGTTCGAACAGCACGAACTCAGACGGGCCGCCAAAAACGAGATCTACATCGTCATATTGCAAGGCGTTGCCCGCTGCCGTGCGATTACTGAGGCTGAACATTTCCAACTCAAGCCCAGTGGTTTCTTCAAATGTTTCTGCAAAGGGACCAAACGCATCTTCCAAAGGCCCCATACCTTCAATCCCGGTATCCGCCATGCGAATAGGGTTGGGGCATACGTTGCTGAGATCGTCATTGGCTTGAACCGAAGTCGTTGCCAGCATCGAGGCCGCAGCAGTGGTTGCCAGGGCAATTAGCGTTTTACGCATGGAAAAATCTCCTGATTAAAGGGCGATTAAAATTCGTAGATCGCACCAACTTCAAATTGAGTGTCGATATCGCCAACGGCATCGTCCGCTGGGTCGTAATTGCCGTACTCGCTGTAAACGATCAGATTCTCAACCACGTCGTAATTGACACCGGCGGCAAACTCGGTGCGGTCTTCACCTTGGTCCGGATCTACCTGCTGCATGGCACCGTAGACACTACCCCGACCGTAGTTATAGTTGAGCGAGGCACCGTAAAATGTCGTATCGTCACCCTCAGCAGAGCCTTCCAGGTTTTCTTGAATGCTCATGCGTGCGGCGGCATCTAGAGTTTCAGTTAACGCAACGGCAACTCCCAGGCCATATACTGGATCTTGAGTAACCCACTCGCCGTTAATTTCTTCCTCTTCAGCACCGCGGTCATCAACACCGGCGTGCACTGCCCAATTATCGGCACTGTATTTGACGACCCCAGCTAGCCCCGTCTCGTCTTCACCGGAATCGCTTTCACGATCACCTCGAACCCGTGCCTGAACCTCGAAGGTAAAACCGTTATAATCCGGGCTGAAGTAGGCAATCAGATTGTCTTCTTCCATGACCGATTCTTCACTCAGGCTGGCCGTTTCAAACGGATCGACCAAATCGTAAAAGGCGTTGGTGTAAATACTGTCAAAGCGCCCAGCACGTACTTCACCAAAGTCACCAATTAAACCGGCAAAGGCTTTATCGGTTAACACATCGCCACCTGATTCATTGGCATCATGTTCAAATTCAATTTCAGCGTAACCCGACATTCCATTGTCGAAACGATGCACAGCCCCAAAGCCGATACTGGAACCATTATCTTCATAGCCAGAAGTACTTTCAGTACTTCCATCCGTATCGATAATTTCATCAGCTGTATTGTATTTAAGCTCAATGGCACCAAACAGAGAGAGCGTCGTTTTATCGCTTACCTCAAAGGTTTCTGCTTGAGCATTGGAAGCAGCTGCAACAGCAGCCACGAGGGCGAGTTTCGAATAAAAATGTTTCATATGTTCCCCAGAATACCGGAAGCCAAAGATTAATATCTTCATTTAAAAAGGGCGAACTCACCGAGAGCTCAGGGAACATATTGAGGTTTAAAGATGAAAAATAAGTTGCCCAAAAATTACGTTTTTATAAAAATCAAAAAAGCGCCTTAAGTTACAATTTTTTTAAAAAAATTTAATCATAAATTAAGATTTAGTGACATATAGAAAAAACGAGCCATAATAGGCTCGCCAACTTAACTATCTCTAAAACTCATTCGATCCGGCAAACATTACCAGCCCCTGCTTTAAGCAACGTACCGCCGGGGCTGTTGCCTCAGAGATCCTTGACCAACCGCAGGGCATCATAAATAGCGGCATGAGTGTTGCGCGACTCAACCGCATCACCGATTCGGAATAGCTGGAAACTTCCCTCGGTATGGCGCATAACCGCTTGGGGGCTACCGACAATCAACGCATCGTAGTTCACCTCTCCCCTATTGCTTGCGTGTGCCTTCAGCTCGAAATAGACGTCAGCCATCGGCGTGATACCGTAATTGACCACCACTTGATCGATACGCCGTTCATGGTCCACATCCCGATAGTCACTGGTGATCCTGGCAAGTAATTCGCTGCCATCCCGCTGCACGGATTTTAGCCGATAGGTTGGCGTGAAGGTGACGTTTGGCCGCTGGAGAGAGCGCATATAAGGCACCAGGTTCATGGCCATGATTTCTGCTGAGAAGGTACGGTCCGGCGTCATGATCTCAAGCGTCGCGTCTGTGGCGGCAATGATTTCCGCCGCCTGCATGGCGGCGTGGTCACCGGCGTCATCGAATAGCAGCACCCGTTTGCCTGGGGTGACGTGCCCCGAGAGAATATCCCAGGACGTGACGACCAGTTCGCTGCCGATCTCGGGCTGATTCTCATCAGGGAATCCACCGGTTGCGACGATCACCACCTCCGGCTTTTCAGCGAGCACTTCCTCCGCTTCCGCCCAGACGTTGTAGCGAATCTTGACGCCCAGCGCCTCGCAGCGGGCTAGGCGCCAGTCAATAATGCCCATCATTTCGCGACGGCGCTCGCTTTGCGCGGTGAGCAGTATTTGCCCGCCGGCATCGCTGGCGGCTTCCAACACGACGACGTCATGCCCTCGCTCACCGGCGACGCGGGCGGCCTCCAGCCCTGCCGGGCCAGCGCCAACAATCACTACCTTTCGCTGCTTGTCCGCCCTGGGAATGGTATGCGGCATGGTGGTTTCTCGGCCGGTGGCCGCGTTATGAATACAGTAAGCGGCCCCACCCTGATAAATACGATCCAGACAGTAGTTGGCCCCGACACAGGGACGGATCTCGTCTTCGCGTCCTTCCTGTATCTTGCGCACGATGTGCGGGTCGGCCATGTGGGCACGGGTCATGCCGATCATATCGACCTTGCCTGTGGCAATCGCATGTCGCGCCGTGGCGACATCCTGAATCTTGGCCCCATGGAAGGTGGGGAAATCTATCTCTCGGCGAATATCACCGGCGAAGTCGAGATGCGGAGCACTCGGCATACCCTGAATAGGAATAAGGTCGGTAAGCCCCGGGTCAGTGTCGATGTGGCCACGCACCACATTGAGAAAATCGACTAAACCGCTGTCTTTGAGGCGCCGGGAAATATCCATCCCGTCGTTGGCCGTTAACCCGCCTGGCAGCATTTCGTCGCCGGTATAACGCACGCCCACGATGAAGCTGTCCCCGACCCGCTGCCGAATGGCACGCAGGACATCAAAGGTGAAGCGCAATCGATTATCGAGATTACCGCCGTAAGGTGACTCTAGCGTGTTGGTCAGCGGTGACCAGAATTGATCCATCAGATGGCCATAGGCCTGCAGTTCGATGCCATCCAGACCGGCAGCATGCATGCGTTCGGCAGCGTCGGCGTAATCACGTATCAAGCGCTCGATATCCCAATCTTCTACCTGTTTGGGAAACGCGCGATGCGAAGCCTCGCGTTTATGGGAAGGCGATACCGCTGGCAGCCAATCGCCTTTGTCCCAGCGAGTGCGTCGGCCCAGATGGGTGAGCTGGATCATGACCGCTGTACCGTGTTCGTGGCAGGCGTCGGTCAATTCACGCATCCAGGGCACGACCTCATCCCTGTAGGCCAGGATGTTGTTGAACACTGGCGGGCTGTCTTTAGCCACTGTTGCCGACCCAGCCGTCATGGTCAGACCTATCCCCGCCTTGGCCCGTTCGACGTGATAGGCGCGATACAGCGCTTTGGGCATGCCATCTTCGGGGTAGGCAGGCTCGTGGGCAGTCATCATCAGCCGGTTTTTCAGGGTCAGATGCTTGAGTTGAAAAGGCTGCAGGAGCGGATCGTTTATCATGGCCGGTAGCCCGTTTTGTTATGTCCCTAACAACATTAGCCATGCCTGTACACGCTTGTCAATCAAATGTACATCAATGTACACAAAAATAAATAGTTTGGGACATGAGCCATCATGCCGCACTAAAACAGGACGCCCGTGCGTCGATGTTCTATGGCGAAAAGAGGACGGAAATATCGCAAAACGGAGTGGTTGGCATCATCGGCCGACAGGGTTGGATAGGAAAAGCGCTCGCCTGCGTAGCCGGGCGCGCTTTATTCAGTAGTCATATCGCGCATGGAAGCGCTGCAGCTCTCGAGTGCCAGGAAATTGCCCGGTAAATACCTCGACGTAGGCAGGAATGCGCCGCATACGTACCTCCAGCGTTTCCTGGGTATTCATCGAAATATAGCCAATCTGGGTAAGGTAGATGGTACGGCCACGCACATTGGCGGCTAACGGATCGTAACCATAGCGTTCGAACATGCGCGTCAAGGCTTCGATACGCGTCTCGTCCGCATCATTGATCTCCTGCGTGACCGCCTCCGACTGCAGTGCCCAACTGCGCATGGCGAACTCAAGCTGGGCGTCGAACAGTTCAGGATTTAGCCAGCAGTCAAAGATATTGAGCGTTGCCTCGACGATATTCTCGGCATAGGCGTCAGCTTGCCCCACCAAGCCTTGGGTATTTCGCTCTCGCCATCGCTCGATAAGTGCCTCAAGCAGCGCCTCTCGGTCCTTAAAAAACCAGTAAAAGCTGGTCCGGGAAAGGTTAAGCCGCTTAGCCAGCGGTAAAATGCGTACGCTGTCGACGCCTGACTCCAGTAACAGCTCAAAGGCTGCATCAAGCCAAGCACTCTGGGAGCCTTTGGGAGCGGAAGTAACGGTAGGTGGCATCAGGGAAGTCTCTTGCTACGCAATGCGCGAAGTGTACACAAGTGTCATAGTCAATGTACACGCAGCCTTCTGCAGCGCTGCCATCGGCCTCCCCTGACAAACAAACGCCTCCAGAGGGAGGCGTTGTCATGTGCAGCGTGGCCTGCTGAGTGCTGATCAGGCGAACACCTGCGTCCACTCATTGCGCTTGTCCAGCAGGGCTTTGGCGAGCTCCTGGGCGCCTTCCAGGCTGTGACTTGCCGCCCAGCCACACTGCATTTCGTTGCAGGCGGGTACTTCGGTGGCGTCGAGGACATCCTTGAGGGTTTTCTCGAGGATCTCGAGCACGCCGTCGTAATCGTCGTGGTTGATCATCGCGATGTAAAAGCCGGTCTGGCAGCCCATGGGGCTGATATCGACCACTTTATCGGTATGATTGCGCGACATTTCGGCCATCAAGTGCTCCAGCGAATGGAGCGCCGGCATGTCCATGTGGCCTTTGTTCGGCTGGCAAATGCGCAAGTCGTATTTATGAATCCGGTCGCCGTTCTGGCCTTCTTTAATATCGGCCAAACGGACGTAGGGTGCTTTTACCTTGGTGTGATCCAGGTTAAAGCTCTCGACGTTCATCTTTTGCTCGGTCATCTTGGCTCCTTTCCGCTGTACGTACCTGACTTGGCCCTATTGTACACCTTTGAATTACACCTTGGGCGCGTCGAAATTCCAGGGTTCATCGGTGTAGACACAGACGTTGGCGTCTTCGATATCACCATCGGGCGCTTCAACGTGCTGGGCAAAGAAATCCTGGATTTCCTTGCGCTGACAATGGGCTTCGAACTCTTCGCGGCTGGCCCAGATTTCATGGAAGACAATCGGGTAGCTGGTGCCCTGGGCGAAGGGGTTATCGATCTGACGCGTCACGGTATAGTGAATACAGGCATCTTCACGATGCGCGTTGGGCTCCAGCCCCTGAAGCGCCTTGAAGACGGCGTCTTCTTTTCCGGGCTTGGGTTTGAAACTGGCAACACAATAGATCTTTTCTGACATGGTGGCATCCTAAGTCGTTGAACGTTCACTATTATGCGCTTACATGATGTGTCTGGACAACGTGGTCTGGTGAACGTTCAGCGCGTTTACTGAGCTGCCCGCTCGGCGACATCTTTTAGTACGCCCGCTATGTTGTCGAGCGGGAGATCACATGACTCCAGCCCATGGCGCTCGGCCAGGTAGTGAGGGTCGTTCCACTCCAGGCGCACGCCGTCATCGGTTTCACGCACCACCATTTTCTGCGGCAAATCAAGCGAAACGCTGCCCTGACACTGCATCATCGGGGTGCCGGCCTTGGGATTGCCAAAGATGAAGGTCATGGTAGGGGCAAGCTCAAGGTCGTTATTCGCCGCATTTTGACCATGGTTCACGGTGGCCATCAGGTTCAGGCCGTTGTCATCCAGGGCCTCGTTAAGCTGCCTGACGACCGTGGAAAAATCGGTATCACTGGTCAGGTGTTCAATGCCGTTATCGCGTTCGGCCAATGCCGGCTGACTCAGCAGTCCACCCACTGTCGCCACCGCCAATAAATGTAAAAAGCGCATCATGCTTCCTTGTCTATGAGTTGAGTAAGCGGCCGGCCAGGGACTCGAGATCCGTGACCGTCATATCGGGCTCTATCCCCCAGGGGTCGAAGGGCGCATCCGAGCTACGGCGGACCCAGGCACTGCGCAAGCCGGCGTGGGCGGCACCAATCACATCGAAGGGGTTGCTGGAAATCAGCCAGGTTTGCTCAGGGCGGGTTTCCAGTCGCGTGCGTAAAAATGCATAAACCGACGGGTCGGGTTTGAAGCGTTTTATATCGTCAACGCTGACCACCTCGTCCATGTGCTGGTCGACCCCCGCGCGCTTCAGCAAGGCGGAGACAGCATCGGCGGTGCCGTTGGAAAACGCCACGCAGCGGATCCCCGCATCGCGCAGTTGATCAAGCGCAGGCACTACATCGGGAAAAGCGGGAAGCTCGGCATACACGGCCATCAGGTGATCCTGGTCGTTATCCGAAAGCCCTGTCTGCAGTGCGCGGTCGGTGAACACCAGGGCTTCCCGGGTGCATTGCGAGAACGGCACATAGGCCCCCATCAGGCCGTGGCGAAAGCTATACTCCAGCTGCTTATCGCGCCAGCGGCGGGCAAATTCAGCGGCTTTATCCGGTTCGGTCAAGCGTCGTTCAAGCTCGACCTTGACCCCTTGGGTATCAATCAGCGTGCCATACACATCAAAAGCCAGTACGGGCTGCATGGAAACTCCTCGGATTTATGGAACGTGGGGTCTATTAAGCATAGTCGAGGCGTTGAAAAACAAAAACGCCGCTGCACAGGCAGCGGCGTTAATTCGTCAAAGGTTCTCTTTACACCGTGAACGCGGCTTCTTTCTCGCCGGTTTTCAGGTCGCCCGCGCGCACCAGTTCGTCGGTGACCCGGTCGATAGCACGCTTGGCACGACCAATCATGTCGTCGATTTCGCCACGATTGATGGTCAGCGGTGGCGCAAAGCCTAAGATGTCACCCTGCGGCATGGCGCGGGCAATCAGGTTCTCTTCCATGGCCGCGGCGGCCACACGAGGGCCAACCTTGAGCGCCGGGTCGAAGTGCAGGCGCTGCTTGACGTCCGGCGAGAACTCGAGCGCCGCCATCAAGCCAACGCCGCGCACGTCGCCCAGCAACGGGTGGCCTTCGAACGTGGCCTTGAGCTGCTGCTGGAAGTAGCCCCCGGTTTCCGCCGCGTTGCCCACCAGGTTTTCACGCTCGATGATATCCAGGTTGGCAAGGCCGGCCGCACAGCCAAGAGCGTGGCCGGAGTAGGTCCAGCCGTGGCCGATGGGGCCGTATTCACCGGTGCCCTGCTCGAGCACCTGCCAGACTTTCTCGCCGACAATCACGCCGGAAAGCGGCTGATAGGCGCTAGTGAGGCCCTTGGCGATGGTGATCAGGTCGGGCCTCATGTGGTAGTGATGGCTGCCGAAGTCCGAGCCGGTTCGGCCAAAGCCACACACGACTTCATCGGCGATCAACAGCACGTCGTATTTGGCCAGCACCGCCTGAATCGCGTCCCAGTAACCTTCCGGGGGCGGTACGATGCCGCCGGTGCCGAGTACCGGTTCGCCGATAAAGGCCGCCACCGTATCCGGGCCTTCTTCCAGGATCATCGCTTCCAGTTTGTCGGCGCAGAAGGCAGAGAACTCGAGTTCGCTCATACCGTGCTGCTCGGCCGCCCGCAGGTAATAGTGCGGCGCTTCGGTATGCCGAATGGTGTCGATCGGCAGGTCGAAATGGTCGTGAAAGGCTTTCAGGCCGGTCAGCGAGCCAGACGCAATGCCGGAGCCGTGATAGCCGCGCATCCGCGAGATGACCTTTTTCTTCTGCGGCCGGCCCAGGACGTTATTGTAGTAACGCACGATCTTGAGCTGGGTTTCGTTGGCATCCGACCCTGACATGCCGTAGTAGACCTTGGACATGTTCATGCCGGCGATTTTCAGAATGCGCTCGGAAAGCTCGATCTGCGGCTCGTTCGAGTGGCCCACATAGGTGTGGTAGTAAGAGAGTTCCAGGGCCTGCTTATAGATCGCCTCGGCCACTTCGGTTCGGCCATAGCCAATGTTGACGCAGTAGAGCCCGGCAAAGCCATCGATAAACTCGCGGCCGTCCTTGTCCACGATATTGATGCCTTGGCCACCGGTAATCACCCGACCCGGCGCATCGCCATGGGCGAAGTCGCGCAGGTGGGTAGAGGCGTGGAAGGTGACGTTACGATCACGTTCGATCAGATCCTGATGCAAGCTCATGGCGTTCTCTCTAAACGGTAAACCTCCCCACAGCGCGGGGAGGGTATTTAAATAGTGACTGACGGCTGGGTAACCAGGCGCCCCTAGCTGCCGGAGACGGAACCCAGCGCGCCCAGGCAGTAATACTTGGTCTCCAGGTACTCGTCGATACCCGTGGCGCCGCCTTCACGGCCGAGGCCGGACTGTTTTACACCACCGAAGGGCACCGGCGGGCCGGTCATCTTCACCGAATTGACACTGACCATGCCGTATTCCAGAGCGCGCAACAGCTTCCAGATACGCCGAATATCGTGGGTGTAAATATACGCTGCCAGACCATACTCGGTATCGTTGGCCATTTCGATCACTTCATCGTCGCTGGAATACTTGGTGATCCCGGCAACCGGCGCGAAGTTTTCCTCCCGCCATACTTTCATGTTTGCGGTGACGTTGGTGAGCAGCACCGGCATGAAGAAGTTCTCGCCGGGGGCCTGGCTCTGGTCACCTACAATCATGGTGGCGCCTTTCGACACCGCGTCGTCGACGATCGAAGCGGCTTTATCGACCGCCTGGCGGTGAATCAGCGGGCCCAGATCGATTTCACTCTCCAGCCCGTTACCCACGGTCAGCGCAGACATGCGCTCGGTAAACTGCTCGACGAATTCATCATGGATGGATTCGTGAACCAGAATACGGTTGGCCGCCAGACAGTCCTGCCCTGCGGTCTGGAACTTGGCCGCCACCGCCGCGTAGGCAGCTTCCTTGGGGTCCATATCCGGGCCCACGATAAACGGTGCGTTCCCGCCCAGCTCCAACGACAGCCGCTTGACGGTGTTGGCGCTCTGCTCGATCAGGATGCGCCCGACACGGGTGGAGCCGGTGAAAGAAAGCGCGCGAATACGCGGCTCGGAGCACAGGATCTTGGATACCTCGGGCGGATCGCCCAGCACGACGTTGAAGATACCTTCCGGAATGCCAGCCCGCTCGGCAAGCTCCGCCAGCGCAAGCGCCGAAAAGGGCGTTTCGTTGGCCGGTTTGATGATCACCGGGCAGCCGGCCGCCAGCGCCGCTGCGGCCTTGCGGGTGATCATCGCCAGCGGAAAGTTCCACGGCGTGATCATGGCCGAAATACCCACCGGCTCCTTGAGGGTGCCGAGCGAGGCATTGGGAATCGGGCTGGGGATAGTGTCGCCGTAGGTGCGCTTGCCTTCTTCGGCGAACCAGCGCACGAAACTGGCACCGTATTGTACCTCGCCGCGGGAATCGGGCAGCGGTTTGCCCTGCTCCAGCGTCATGATAGTGGCGAGATCTTCGCGGTTGGCCTGGATCAGGTCGTACCAAGCCAGCAGGCGCTCGCAGCGCTCGTCGGCACGCAGCGCTCGCCACTGGCCAAAGGCGTCTTCAGCGGCATCCACGGCAGCGGTAATCTGACCGGCTTCCAGCAGCGGAATATGGCCGATGGCTTCATTGGTCGCGGGGTCGTAGACCGCTTCTTCACGACCGCCCTCGCCATGCGTCCATTTACCGTTCACGTAGGCGTACTGACGGAACAGGCGCGGATCTTCCAGGCGTTTGGCAAGCGTCGTCGATAGTGTGGTCATGGGCACCTCCCCGGGTTGCACGCCTTGGCAGGCGACAACTAATTGAACATTGAAAATGACGGCCTGAGCCGTCGTGTTTCGATGTGTCTAGCCTAGAGGAGATGGCGCACGAAGTGTTTTTGAAAGCGGAGGGAGATCGCGGGACTTTTTTTGCCAAAACCGCTTTAGCAGCGGTTTTTTTTGGCAGGTAAACGGCACCAGGGTGTTACACGTCGTCGATATCGATACCGATGGGCTCGCGCTTGACGGTTTTGGTCACGATATAGGTGAAATAGCGCTCGATACCCGCCTCGGACACCAGCCACTTGTCCATCAGGCGCTGGTAGCTGTCGATGGTGCGGGCTTCAAACTTGACCAGATAGTCCACGCCGCCGCCCACTGCCACGCACTCGGTCACCTCCGGCGTCTGCATCACCAGCGCTTCAAAACGCGCAAAGCTGTCGGCGTTGTGCTGTTTGAGCTCGATTTGCACCCAGACGGGGTTGCGCGGCACCAGCACGTCGGCATCGATGCTTGCGCTATAGCCCTGAATAATCCCGGCGTTTTCCAGCCGCTTTACCCGCTCCCAACAGGGGCTGACCGAGAGGTTGATGGCTTCAGCCAGCTTCGACTTGGTGATCCGCCCGTCGCGGGACAGAATATCGAGAATTTTCAGGTCGTAACGGTCGAGTTTCATCACGGCAGGGGTTACGCCTCCAGACGCTCAACCACATCGGCAATTACCGCGAGGGTGTCGCCCATGTTGATTAACGACGGCGCACGACGGGCCATCAGGATGCCGTCACGTTCGGCGTGATACGCCACCGGCGCGGTGCCGCTGCGGGTCATGTCGTACACATAGGCAATGGTTTGGCCCTTCTTCACCTCGTCACCCAGCGCTACCAGCAGCTCGAGCACGCCGGAATGCTGGCTTTGCACGTAGCAGCTGGCGTCGGGCATATCCAGATACACCTGCCCACCTGCGGGCATTTTCACCTCGCCTGCTACCAAACCATAGTGGATCAGGAAATTACGCACGCCGCGCTCGGTAATCGCGATGCTCTCGGGCGTCGAGGTGCCGCCGCCGCCAAGCTCGGTGGCCACAAACACCTTGCCCTGGCGCTCGCAGGCAGTGTCGAAGAGTTTTTCGGCATCCAGCTCGAACATCACCATGGCGTAGGGCGCGCCAAAGGCTTTGGCCCCCTCCAGGGCGGCCTGCTGCTGAGCTTTGTCGTCCAGCACGTGTGAGGCGCCAAACGGCAGGATATCCAGCGTACGGCCACCGGAATGCAGGTCGAGCACGACGTCGCTCATCGGCACCAGCACACGGGTGAAGTAGTCGGCAATTTGCGGCGTGACGCTGCCGTTGGGGTCGCCAGGAAAGCTGCGGTTGAGGTTGCCCTTGTCCATCGGCGAGGTGCGTTTACCGGCCATCACCGCCGGGGTATTCATACATGGCACGATAATCACCCGCCCTGTGACGTCTTCTGCCTTGAGCGTTGAAGACAGCTTGAGCAGCGAGGTAATGCCCTCGTATTCGTCGCCGTGGTTGCCGCCGGTCAGCAATGCCGTGGGGCCGTCGCCATTCTTCACCACAGTGATGGGAATCATCACCGCGCCCCAGGCGGATTCGTCGGTGGAAATCGGCAGCTTCAAGAAGCCGTGCTGAACGCCATCGGCGTCAAAGTCCACGGTGGCCGAAATCGGGCTGGGCCGCTGTTGGCTGGAGGGTATCGTCATGGTGTCGTCCTTTTACTTAACAAACAGCTGGCGCGGAAAATTGGCCAGCGTTTCGCAGCCGTCTTCGGTGATCAAGATGCTTTCAGTGATTTCCAGGCCCCAGTCTTCCACCCACAGGCCGGGCATAAAGTGAAACGTCATGCCCGGCTGCAGGATGGTGTCATCCGAGGGGCGCAGGCTCATAGTGCGCTCGCCCCAGTCCGGCGGGTAGGAAAGCCCAATCGAGTAGCCACAGCGGGCACCGCCACGGTCAAAGCCGTATTTATCCATGGCAGCGCCCAGCGCCATGGCAATATCCGCCGTGAGGTTACCAGGCTTGGCCACCGCCAGGCCGTTTTCGATGCCTTCCAAAAGCGCCGACTCCGCCCGGATAAAATCCGCCGGCGGCCTGCCCAGAAACACTGTCCGCGACATCGGCGCGTGGTAGCGCTTGAATACCCCGGCGATCTCGAAAAACGTGCCCTCGCCTTCGCGAAACGGCGTATCGTCCCAGGTCAGGTGGGGGGCCGCGGCGTCCTTGCCGGTGGGCAGCATGGGCACGATCGCCGGATAGTCACCGCCAAATACCTTGCCGTTTTCATCCACAAAGCCTTCGATGCCGACGCGGTAGATTTCCGAGACCAGCTTGCTCTTGGGCAGGCCTGGCTCGATGACTTCCAGAATACGCGTGTGCATACCTTCCACGATCTTGGCGGCCGTGCGCATATAGCTGATTTCCTGCGGCGACTTGATCGACCGGCACCAGTTCACCAGGGCGTTGGCATCCATGAAGCGCGCATGGGGCAGTTCGCGCAGCAGGCTCTGATAGGCCTTGGCGGAAAAGTAGTAGTTGTCCATCTCCATGCCCACCACGCCCAGATGCCAGCCGCGGTCGGGCATGATCGACTGGGCCAGGTATTCCATCGGGTGCATATCCGGATTCTGCACGTAATAATCCGGGTAATAGGTGATGTTTTCCGGATCGATCCAGCAGGTGCGCAGCGCGCCGTTCGCGTCCATGCGTCGGCCAAACCAGACAGGCTCGCCTTCAAGGCCTACCAGCACGCACTGATGGACATAGAACGACCAGCCGTCGTAACCGGTCAGCCACGCCATGTTAGAGGGGTCACTGACGATCAAGACGTCAATGCCGCGACCGGCCATTTCAGCACGCACCTTCCAGAGGCGGTTTGCATACTCTTCACGAGTGAAAGGCAGGGACACCTGAGTCATCGGGCAACTCGCCATTAAGGATCACTAAGAACCAGCGCCATTACAGGTCGCTGGGCCGCAGGATCGACCTGGCCACCGCCACAGTAGGCCCGCCAACGTCGTCTTGAGCCGATACTAGCACCCACCCTTGGTTGCCGGTCAAAGCCTTTATGACAAAATGTGCATACGGCATCATGATTGACACTAAGCAAGTCTCCAGCGGCGTTTACCGCTTACCATGATAGCCTTGCGTGATGACCCGCTTGCGACAGGAGCCGCCATGAAAATTATTGTGCATATCGACGAGGTCGAACAGTGGCAGGAAGCGCTGGCCGAAGCCTTTCCCGACGCCCGCGTGCTGACCAGTGACGCACCGGCGGGCGAGCGCCAGAACGCCGATTACCTCGCTGTCTGGAAAGCCCCTGCGCATTTGCTCGAGGAGCAAACCCAGCTCAAGGGCATTATCAACCTCGGCGCGGGGGTCGATCATCTGCTCAAGACCCCCGGCCTGCCCCGTCAGGTGCCCATCGTCAAGCTACGCGATGCGGGAATGGGCGAGCTGATGGCGGATTATGTGCTTTACGGCGTGCTGCATTTCTACCGCAGCATGGACCGCTATACCATTCAACAACAGCGCGCCACTTGGCAACCTCAGGGCGTCGTCGAAAAATCCCAGTGGCCTGTCGGCGTGCTCGGCCTGGGCGCGATCGGCCGCTTTGTGGCAAACGAACTCAGCCAGGCAGGCTTTCCGGTACTGGGCTGGAGCCGCTCACCCAAGCAGATCGAGGGTATACACTGCCTGCACGGCGAGGCAGGCCTCAAGGAGTTACTGGGTCAGGTGCAGACGGTCGTCACTATCCTGCCCGACACCGCGGCTACCCGGCATATTCTTGACGCCCGGCGGCTAGCACAACTGCCCCAAGGGGCCAGCATCATCAACCCAGGCCGGGGCAGCCTGATCGATCAGACAGCGCTGCTTGAAGCGCTGGGCCCGGGCAATGAACCCGGCCACCTACGCGGCGCCCTGCTGGACGTCTTCGAGGAAGAGCCGCTATCCGCTGATCATCCGATGTGGCAACATCCCAGGGTCATCGTCACGCCGCACATGGCCGCCCCAACGCCCCTCAGCGACGCCATTGACCAGGTCATTGCCTATGTGAAGGCCTTTGAAGCCGGTGAGCCGGTCACGACCATCGATCCTGAAGCTGGCTACTGATTCCCCGAAACACTCGAACGGGTTGCTTGTCCATATGGGTAGAAAATGAATAACCCGTTGGAAATGAAGGAGAAACGCACCATGACGTCGGCACTCCATTATCACCCCCATGACGCACTGTTGGTCGTGGACATGCAACGCGATTTCTGCGAAGGCGGTGCCCTGGCGATTGACGGCGGCAGCGCCCTGGTGCCCGGCATCAATGCCGAAATCGAAGCGGCCCTCGCCGCCGGGGCGACCGTCGTGGCTTCACGCGACTGGCACCCTGTGGATCATGTCAGCTTCAACCACCGGGGCGGTCCCTGGCCAATTCACTGTGTGCAGGATACGCCGGGCGCCGCCTTTCACCCCGATCTAGTGCTCCCCGACGAGGTGATCCGCGTGAGCAAGGCCACGGCCTTTGATGCCGATGCCTATTCGGCCTTCGATGGCACGGGCCTGGGCGACTACCTGCGCGAACGCAAAATCCAGCGCGTCGTGGTGTGTGGCCTGGCGCTCGACGTATGCGTCCACGCCACGGTACTTGAAGCCTGCCGCGAAGGCTTTAGCACGCTGTTTCTGGAAACGTTATCCGCCGCGGCCGACCCTGACGCCATCGCGCGCTGCCGTCGTGAGATGCAACATGCCGGGGCCGAGGTAAGTGAATGAATGAACCCTTGACGCTGAGCGTGGCAGACGACGAGCTGGCGCTTTTGACCGATCTTTACCAGCTGACCATGATCCAGGCCTACTGGAAAGAGGGAATGCACCAGACGCCCGCGACGTTTAGTCTGTTTTTCCGCGAGCTGCCCCCATCGCGCCGGTTCATCCTCGCCTGCGGCCAGCAGCACGCGGCGGCCGCGCTCAGCCAGCTGCATTTCAACGCCACTGCGATTGAAAAACTCGCCTCGACCGGACGCTTTGACGAAGATTTTCTGGACTGGCTGTCGAACTGGCGGTTTTCCGGGGATATCTGGACCGTGCCCGAAGGCACCGTGCTCTTCCCCCATCAGCCTTTGCTTGAAGTGGACGCACCGATCGCCGAGGCCCAACTTCTCGAAAGCCTGATCATGAACCTTGTCCAGCTGGAAACGGTGCTGGCGTCCAAGGCGGTACGTATCGTGTGGGCGGCAGGAGACCGGCCGGTGGTGGATTTTGGCATGCGCCGCGTGCACGGCATCGATGCGGCGGTACGCGGGGTGCGCGCTTACAAGACAGCTGGTATTAGCGGCACCAGCAACGTGCTCGGCGGGCTGCGTCATGATCTGCCGCTCAGCGGCACCATGGCACACAGCTATATTCTTGCTCACGATGACGAACCCTCGGCCTTTCGCGCGTTTGCCCGCCACTACCCTGACACCACCTTACTGGTCGATACCTACGACACACTGCAAGGCGTTCAGCACGTGATCGACGTGCTGCGTGACATGCCCAGTCTTACGGTCAGTGCCGTTCGCCTCGACTCGGGCGACCTGGGCACGCTCGCCAAACGCGCGCGGCAGTTGCTGGACGACGCCGGTTTTCAATCGATCAGGATCATTGCCAGTAGCGGCCTGGATGAGCACAGCATCGCCGAGCTGGTCGACCAGCAAGCGCCGATCGACGCCTTCGGCGTCGGCACCCAGATGGGCGTTTCGGCGGACGCCCCGGTGATCGACCTGTCGTACAAGCTGGTTGAATACGCCGGCACACCGCGGGCTAAGCACGCCCCCAACAAAACCAACCTACCGACCCGCAAACAAATCTATCGCCGGCGGGATACCCAAGGTCGCTACCTTGGCGATATCATCGCCCGTCGGGATGAAACGGGTATCGAAGGCGAAGCGTTACTCGTGCCGGTGGTGTCTGACGGCGTCATCAATACCACGGCGATGGCCGATACCCGGAACGCCAGCACCCGGGTAGCCGATGCCTTGCCGCGCTTTCCAGCCTCCGTAACGGCGCTGGCCGAAGGAGAAAGCGATTACCCGGTGGAACTGAGTGACGCCCTGGCGCATCTATCATCCACGGTATAAGCATGCCACGCCGCCCAAACGATTGGGCGACCGCTCGTCAGGGAGACTCATTATGCGATGTGCGCTATCTCGCTATTTTCACCATCCGCGCCGCCTAGCCGCGACGGCAGCCCTTGCCCTCAGCGGCCTGCTGGTGGCCGACGCCAGCGCCGCTACGAAGGCGCCACAGGCATTTGAAGCCAGCTACCGCCTCAACGTCAGCGGCTGGCCCAGCGCGACCATTACCCATCACCTGAGCCAGGAAGATAACCATTGGCGCAGCGACATGCGCTTTTCCATCGCGGTGGTAAGCGGCCAGGAAAGAAGCCGCTTCAGCGTGGCAGACGACACTACCCGTGCGTTGCTCTATAACAGCAGCTATTCACTGTTTGGCATCGGCAACGACTACCAGCTCAAGGAAGGCGAATTGACCACGCTCGACCGGCAAACTGCCCTTTTCGACCTGTCGCGCCGTGCCGGCAACGAGCACTGCACCGAAGCGGCGCCCTGCGATTTGCGCTTTCTCGATCACGAAGGCGAAGAAGAGCACTACCGGTATTATCTGGACAGCCAGAAGCCCATCAGCGTCCCTGCCGGAGAGTTCGACGCGATGAACGTGGTGATGCTGAACGCCGAAAAGCGCGATCGCGAGCTTCACCTGAGTTTCCACCCCGACTGGCCTGGGCTGGTGCTCTCCGCCCAGTACATCAAGAACGGCGAGCGTGAAACACAGATCGCCTTGACCGAGTTCAAACCAGACGGGGGCACCACGCCCTAAATGCTTTCCGGATTACTGATCGTCCTACTTCCGCTGCTGCTGGGCTACTTGGTGCGCGTCCCTTCGTTGCGCTGGCAGCAAGCGATCAACCATGCCGTCAATAGTGCCGTTTACATTATTTTACTGCTGATGGGCATCAGCCTGGCCGGGCTTGAAAACCTCTCGAGCCAGCTTTCCCGGCTCGGCGGCAACGCCCTGCTGCTGTTCAGCATTACCACGCTGTTTAATTTGGCCGCGCTGTGGTGGCTATCGCGTAGGGTAGCCCTGAAGGCCGGCCAGTCTCCGGTGGTCAAGGATGCGCCGACCAGCAAGCTGGCGGCGATGCAGGGCTCGCTGCTGTTAGTGGCGGTGGTGGCAGGCGGTGTTACTGCGGGCCTGCTGGCCGACCCCCACCTTGGGGAAGGGCTGTTTACCACGGCGGATTTACTGGCCGAGTGGGTGCTCTACCTGCTGCTGGCCCTCATCGGCTGCCAGTTGCGTAATTCGGGCATGCCGCTCAAGCAAATACTGCTCAACCGGCTGGGGCTGGCGATTGCCGTCACCCTGGCGCTCAGCTCGCTGTTGGCAGGCTTGGTGGCCGCCCCGTTGCTGGCGCTTGACTGGAACGAAGGCCTCGCCATGGCCGCGGGCTTTGGCTGGTACTCGCTCTCGGCCATTCTGATCGGCGACCAGTTGGGCCCACTCATGGGCGGCGTGGCGTTTTTCAACGACCTGACCCGCGAATTGCTGGCATTCATCCTGATACCGCTGGTCATTCACCGCCACACCGCGCTGGCGATTGGCTACGGCGGCGCCACGTCCATGGATTTCACGCTGCCGGTCATTCAGCAACACGGCGGCGTTGCCTGCGTGCCCATCGCCGTGGTCAGCGGGTTTATTCTCTCGCTGCTTTCACCACCGCTGATTCTGTTCTTTCTTTCGTTGTCGGGTTAGGCAACCTGTGGCGTCAGATAATTAACATGGCTATGGTAGTCAGTGTCTGGCATTAGAACACTGGCATGCCGTCTACATGTGCGGAGGTTAGATAAGCGCCTTGCAGATATGGCAGGAAGGATCGGTGCAGGCTATCAGGTGGGGGTTTTCACGTACTACACTCTCCCCTTACCGCACTCTTCAGTGCTTGTCGCAGGGCTCCACCGTCTAACCCACGACCTAACAATATGGTGAGCTTAGCGATAGCGGCTTCCAGCGTAATGTCACCACCAGAGATAACACCCGCTTTATTGAGCGCAGCACTAGTGGCGTAGGTGCCCTGAACCACCTCGCCCTGGGCACACTGAGTCACATTGAGCAGCGCCACGCCCCGCTCGTTGGCAGCCGTTAAGGCGTTTAGCAGCTCGCCTTCAAAGCTGGGCGAGTTGCCTACGCCGTAGCTGTAAAGCACCAAGCCCTTTAATGTGTCATCGGCTAGCAGCGCCTTGACACGACGCAGCGACATCCCGGGGTAAAGTGGCAGCACCGCTACCGCCTCGTCGTCTACTTCTATCGGCGCGAAGTTGGGTATACCGCTTAGCAGCGCCGAGGGCTGGGGGAAGTTTATACCAATGCCAAGCTCGGCAAGCCAGGGGAGGTTGGGTGAGTCGAAGGCATCTAAGCCTTGAGTTCGCACCTTGCACGCGCGGTTACCGCGCAGCAACCGGTCGTGAAATACCAGGCTTACTTCGCAGGGTGTCGCAGGGTGAGCCGCAAGCTGAAGCGCGCTGACGACATTATTCAGCGCGTCGCTTCTTGGCTCACCCAAAGGGATTTGAGAGCCGGTGAAGATCACCGGCTTATTCAGCGCACCGAGCATAAACGAAAGCGCGGCGGCGCTGTAAGCCATGGTATCGGTGCCGTGGAGCACTACAAACGCATCGTAGTGCTGCCAATGGCTTTCCAAAATTGCTACCAGACGGTTCCAGGCCACTGGCATTAGCTCGGCGCTATCAATCAGCGGCTGCATTTCAATCACATCAAACGCTGGCAGCCGGTAAGGATCGCCCAGAGCCAAGTGCGCCGCCAGGCGCTCGGCCAGCCCCGCGCAGGGCACATAGCCTTGTGTCGATGGCTGCATACCAATCGTCCCACCGGTATAGAGCATCAGTACGCGGGGCATGGGCGCTCCTTTCCTTATTGATACAGCCTAGTGACGACTTACTTAGCAGGCGCGCCTTCCAGGCGCTGTTTTAACGCTTCGGCCTCTTCGGGGTCTAGCTCCCAGGCTTGCGGATCCAGGTCGAGATCAGGATGCTGGTTGGCGTCGAAGATCGGCTGTTTGATCCCCTGCCGACGCTGAACATCGAAGTCTTTCAAAATGCGTAGGCCGCACTTGAACAGCATGATCAGCGCAATCAGGTTGACCACTGCCAGAAGGCCCATGGTGACATCGGCAAAACCGAACACGGTACCCAAATCAGTCGTCGCACCCCAGCAAACCAGTAGCACGATGGCGACGCGGAAGGCGTTAAACAGGTTCTGGTTATCGCGGCTGAAGAAATTGAGGCTGTTCTCGCCCAGGTAGTAGTTGTACAAAATGGTGCTGAAGGCAAACAGCAGCAGCGCCAGGCTGACAAAGGTGCGGCCCCACTCGCCGACGTGATCGGCCAACGCCGCCTGGGTAAGCGCAATGCCTTCAACGCCGCCAGCGACAGTAGGGTCGTATGCACCGCTAAGTAGAATTACGAATGCGGTAGCGGAACAGATAATCACCGTATCAATGAACACCGAAAACGCCTGAACAATACCCTGGTTAGCCGGGTGCGGCACATAGGCCACCGCCGCTACGTTGGGCGCACTGCCTAGGCCCGCCTCATTGGAGAACAGGCCGCGCTTCAAGCCCATCATGATCGCCGCGCCAATACCACCACCGACGACTGGCTCAAGACCGAAGGCACTTTTTACGATCAAGGCAACAATCCCGGGGATCTCACCAATATTCATGGCGATGACCAGCAGCGCGATGGCGATATAGCTCACCGCCATAAAAGGCACCAACACCTCAGAGATACGCGCGATGCGCTTAATACCACCGAAGATAATCAGCCCTACCAGCATCGCCAGGGCGATACCGCTATACAGCACCGGCACGCCGAAAGCGTCGCCGAAGGAGGTTGCCACTGCATAGGATTGCAGCGCGGTAAAGGCAAAGCCAAAGGTCAACAGCAGCAGTATCGAGTAGAACGCTGCCAGCCAGCGCCATTGCTTACCCAGCCCTTTAACAATGTAGTACGCCGGGCCGCCGCGATAGGTGCCATCACCTTCGGCCTCTTTATAAGTCTGCGCCAGGGTGCATTCCAAGAAGCTGGTGGCCATGCCCATCAAGCCAACCAACCACATCCAAAAAATCGCCCCTGGGCCACCCAGCGTAATAGCGACCGCCACGCCGGCGATGTTGCCACCACCCACGCGCCCGGCCACCGAAAGCACCAGCGCCTGAAACGAGCTTAAATGGCCGTGTTTGTTGCGCTTAAAGGCTTGGCCGGAACCAAGGATACGAAACATCTCACCGAAATAGCGAAACTGCACAAAGCGGGACGCAACGGTAAAACCGATGCCAACGCCCACCAGCAGCACTAGTAGAACCTTCCCCCACAGGAGGTCATTGAGCATATCGAGCATGTGATTCTCTCCGCGTTTTTGTATTAGCGTTATGTTTGAATTCGCGTCGTTTGCTATCGCGCTTTTGTAATTCGCGCCGCGGAGAACGTTGTACCAAGCGTGGGACAGGATTAAATTTGGCGCAGCGATGCAGTTGTGTGCACTCACTGCACCAAAGGGTGCACCAGAGTGCATCACTCATAAAAAACGGCGCGCCTCAGTTAAAGAGGCGCGCCGTTTGATTAGCGATCTGTTAATTGCTGGGTAGTTCACATATCGGCACTTGCCGCCCGAGCAGCGTGGAGCTTCTTATAGCTTTCGATCAAACGCTGGTGGCGCTCCAACCCTTCCAACTGCATGTTGGTAGGCGTCAAGCCATGGAAGCGCACTTCGCCGCTCACTGAACCGACGACCGCTGCCATGGTCGCCTCGCCGAACATGCGCTGGAAGTTGCGCAGGTAATCATCCAGTTCGAGTTCATCATCCAGGACAATTTCCAGCACCGCGTTCACCGCCTGGTAGAACAGGCCGCGCTCGACGGTGTTATCGTTGTACTGCAGGAACATCTGAACGCAATCCAGCGCCTCTTCGTGGCGCTGCAGCGCTAGATAGAGCAGCAGTTTCAGCTCCAGAATGGTCAGTTGGCCCCACTCCGTGTTCTCGTCGAACTCGATCCCAATCAGCGTGATGATATCGGTGTGGTCGTCCATCTGGCTGTCTTCCAGGCGCTCGACCAGGTCGGTGAGCTGATCGTCGTCGAGGCTGTGCAGATTGAGAATGTCCTCGCGGTAGTCCAACGCCTTGTTGGTGTTGTCCCAGATCAGATCCTCGATCGGGTACACCTCCGAATAGCCCGGCACCAGAATACGGCAGACGGGCGCCCCAAGGTCTTCGTGAACCGCCACATACACTTCGGCCCCTAGCTCCTCAAAAATGCCAAACAGCGTTTCGGCCTCTTCCTGATTGGTGCCGGAAAAGTCCCATTCGCTGAACTCAAAGTCTGGCTTGGCGCTAAAGAACCGCCAGGAGACCACGCCCACCGAGTCGATAAAGTGCTCAACAAAGTTGTTGGGCTCGGCCACAGTTTGCGAGTTAAAGGTTGGCAGCGGCAGATCGTTCAGGCCCTCAAAACTACGGCCCTGCAATAGCTCTGTCAGGCTACGCTCCAGCGCTACTTCGAAGCTCGGGTGGGCGCCGAAAGAGGCAAACACGCCGCCGGTGCGCGGGTTCATCAAGGTGACGCACATTACCGGGAACTGCCCGCCCATGGAGGCATCTTTCACCAGCACCGGAAAGCCCTGGGCTTCCAGAGCGGCAATGCCTTCGACGATGCTCGGGTATTTCGCCAGCACCTCCTGCGGCACGTCGGGCAGGGCAAGCTCCTGCTCAAGGATTTCGCGCTTCACCGCCCGCTCGAAAATTTCCGAGAGGCACTGTACCTGGGCTTCCACCAGGGTGTTGCCGGCGCTCATGCCGTTGCTCAGGAACAGGTTTTCGATCAGGTTCGACGGAAAATACACCGTCTCACCGTCCGACTGGCGCACAAAAGGTAGCGACACGATGCCACGATCAACGCGCCCGGAATTGGTATCGAAAAGGTGGGAGCCATTGAGCTCGCCTTCCGGGTTGTAGATCGCCAAGCAATGCTCGTCGAGAATTTCCTCGGGCAGCTCATCATTGGGGCCGGGCTGAAACCACTGTTCATCGGGATAGTGAACGAACGCGCTATTCGCAATTTCCTCGCCAAAGAACTGGTCGTTATAGAAGAAGTTGCAACTCAGCCGCTCGATAAACTCGCCCAGAGCAGAACACAGCGCGCTCTCCTTGGTGGCGCCCTTGCCGTTGGTAAAGCACATCGGCGAGGCCGCGTCGCGTATATGCAGCGACCAGACATGGGGCACGATATTGCGCCACGACGCGATTTCGATCTTCATGCCGAGGTCGGCTAGTATCGCGCTCATGTTGGCGATGGTCTGCTCCAGCGGCAGATCCTTGCCTTCGATGTAGGTGCGGCTGCCTTCCGGCGCGCCCATCAGCAGCGCCTGGGCGTCCTCATCGATGTTCTCGACCACCTCAATCTGGAACTCGGGGCCGGTCTGCACTACCTTCTTCACCGTGCAGCGGTCGATGGAGCGCAGCATGCCTTCGCGATCCTTTTCCGAGATATCGTCCGGCAACTCGACCTGGATCTTGAATATCTGCTTGTAGCGATTTTCCGGATCGACGATGTTGTTCTGCGACAGGCGGATGTTCTCGGTGGGAATATTGCGCGCGTTGCAGTACACCTTGACGAAGTAGGCGGCGCACATGGCCGAAGAAGCGAGGAAGTAATCGAACGGGCCAGGAGCCGAACCGTCACCCTTGTAACGGATCGGCTGGTCGGAGATGACGTTGAAGTCGTCGAACTTGGCCTCGAGCCGGAGGTTGTCGAGGTAATTGACTTTGATTTCCATAAGCGGGTATCCGGGGTAATGAGTGTGCCTGGGCTGTTAAATGCATAAGCCGGGAGGCGAATGGCAGCCATTATCCAGTTTTTCACCCACTTCGTCTTGGACCATCGCCCAAATCATCTACCACTCGTTGTGCGAAAAAGATAATGCTTGTTAAAGCAGTGTCTTGGGGCGATATCTTCAGTAGAGGAAGGAATTACTGAGCTTGCATCATACGTTCTGCCTCAGCTTCGCTGACCCCGAGCATCAGTAAAATCTGGCGTTGTGTGGCTATCAATACCTGCTTGCGCTCCGCCTCTCCCGGCAGGCTTTTGGCAATGGCGACGGCCCCTACCAGAGACGCCAATATAACGCGGGATTTATCAGAAATTGCTTTGCGGTCATCGGCAAAGGGAAGTTGTTTCAGCTTACTCAGCGCTATCAACCGCGTTTCCAGCATCTTTTTCATACTCATATATGACGCTTCAAACATGGTGCGGATTTCTGCTTTTTCACTGCCTATTTCGTTGAACATTACCGATTCAGGCCCCGGCTTATGCTTAGCTTCCAGCTCTTGGAGATTGCAGTAGTTGGCGACTAATTCGGTTAGGTGTTGTAACGAAAGCGGCCCTTTTACCAGCCTGGCCGCCCGGCTGTTATCAATGGTCAGGCGTACAGACTCATTGTAAAGGGCCTCTTTTGAAGCGAAATGTGCATAAAAGGCGCCATGCGTCATCTTGGCTAGCTTCATGATCTGGCCAATCGATACCTTCTGAAACCCATTGCGGCTGAATAGCTCTGTCGCCGACGCCAAAATGCGCTCTTTGGTTTTCGATTTATGGCTTTTGGGGTAACGCATATCTACCTCGTCAGACGTCAGCTAAATATTATCTTGATCATATACTGCCCATTGCTAGGGTGACCATATCAAAAACTCAGGAGTCACTATGCACTCGCCTATCGTGATTACCGGCATGGGGATGGTCAGCCCGCTAGGGAACAGCGTCAATACAAGTTGGCAGCGACTGGTTAATGGCCAGTCTGGCATCAGCACCATTGACCGCTTCGACACAAGCAGTATCCCGATCAAAATTGCCGGGGTGGTGCCGAGCATTCACCACGACCCCACCGGCGGTATTGACCTGGATGAGATAGCCGACCCCAAAGAGCAGCGCAAAATGGACTTGTTCAGCCTCTACGCCTTGGCGGCAGCCCAAGAGGCGCTATCACAGGCCGACTGGTTCCCCGTTGAGCAGGCTCAAAAACGCCGGACGGCCACCATTATTGGCTCTGGCATTGGCGGCTTCCCTACCATTACTCAAGCTCAAAACACGCTTGCTGAGCGCGGCTATCGCAAGCTCTCCCCCTTCACGGTGCCCGCCTTTCTGGCCAATTTGGCGGCTGGCAATCTGTCCATTCGTTATGGCTTTCAAGGACCACTGGGTTGCCCGGTCACGGCTTGCGCGGCGGGCTTGCAAGCGATTGGCGACGGTATGCGCATCATACGCAATGGAGAAGCCGATGTTGCCCTCGTCGGCGGCGCCGAGGCGTGTATTGATCCTCTTTCACTCGCCAGCTTTAACGCATTAAAGGCCGTTTCCACAGAAGCAGACACCCCGGAACGCGCGTCCAGACCCTTTGATAAAGCCCGTAACGGTTTTGTGATGGGAGAAGGCGCTGGCGTTATGGTGATCGAAACGCTTGAGCATGCAACCGCGCGGGGTGCAACGCCGCTAGCGGTGATTAGCGGCTACGGCACCAGCGCGGATGCCTATCATCTAACGGCAGGCCCAAAGGATGGGGCAGGCGCAGCAGCTGCGATTCAAGCGGCGCTAGGTATGGCGAATCTTACCACTGACGCCATTGACCATATCAATGCCCACGCCACCTCGACGCCCGTTGGCGACCGGGCTGAAATTGCCTCATTGCGTAACGTATTCGGTGAGCGCTTGCCCGCCATCCCGATTTCGGCAACGAAAGCCGCCACAGGTCATCTCTTAGGCGCAGCAGGGGGCATCGAGAGTATTTTTTCTGTATTGGCCGCCAATACGCAGCAACTTCCGCCTACCATCAATCTTGAGCACTGCGATGATGATATGCAGGATTTAACCTTCGTCACGGCGACTCATCAGAAGCACATAACCAAGCATGTATTGTGCAACGGTTTCGGTTTTGGCGGCGTCAATGCAGCGCTTATTGTTAGCAATATTGAGCGTTAAAGACGGAAATAAATAAACCGATCTGCCGCCAGGCTATGATCGGTTTATCTAAACCCTATTGTCATCCTTTCCTGCATAGAAACGACCGCGCTTCCTCAAGCAGTATTTCGGAGGCTTCCTCAGCGATGTAGTGGCCGCAAGGCAGCGCTTTGCCTTCTACATCAGTGGCGACTTTTTGCCACTCACTTAAAGCATCAAAGCAGGCTTCAATAGCACCTTCCGCGCCACACATCACTTTTATCGGGCAGGTGAGTTTTACGCCCGCGTCGATATCTGCCTGATCGTGAGCTAAATCAATCGTGGCACTGGCGCGATAATCGCCGCAAATACCGGTGGCGGTACCGGGGAGCGACAAGCAGCGCTCATATTCGGCCAGGGCTTCCGGGGAGAAAGGCGCCATACCGGCACTTCGGGCACCCATTACGCTTTTCAGATACTGGGCGGGGTCGCTCTGGATAAGCATTTCCGGCAGCGGCTGGGGGCGAATCAGGAAGAACCAGTGCCAGTAGCTACGTGCAAAGGCCTCGGTGGTGCCACGATACATGGCAAGCGTCGGGGCAATATCCAGCAACACCATGCGCTCTACTTGCTCAGCGTGGTCTACCCCTAAGCGGTGGGCGACTCGCGCGCCGCGATCATGGGCCAACACTTTAAAATGCTCAAAACCGAGAGAGCTCATTAGCTCAGCCATATCGTTCGCCATGGCGCGTTTGGAGTAATTAAGGTGCTCAGGATCGTCGTCGGGTTTACTGCTGTCGCCGTAGCCGCGTAGATCCGCGGCGATAACGGTGAAGTGCCGGGCAAGCTCCTCCGCTATTTTGTGCCAAATCACGTGGGTCTGAGGGTGGCCATGAAGCAGAAGAAGTGCCGGACCGCTGCCGCCCATTCGAAACGTGATCTCGACACCATTAACGTGGCGCGTCTGTTTTTCAAACCCATGAAACATAGCGTACTCCTGACTTATGTCATGACGAATCAATACAGCATGCGCTGATATTACACAGGCAGAGCTCTTTTTAATAAAACAACGACCGGGCATGATGACGTCACTTATCTTGATGACGAGAGTGACTATGAAAGCGATTGCCTTTACCCAGAGCCTGCCCATCGATCATCCCGATGCGCTGCAAACTATCGAATTACCTACTCCAACCCCAGAGGCCCACGATATTCGCGTCGCGGTTAGCGCCATTTCCGTAAACCCCGTTGATGCTAAAGTGCGCAACAGCGCCTTGCCGGAAACCGGCGAGCCGCGCGTACTGGGATATGACGCGGTGGGCATTGTGGATGCCGTCGGCAGCGCCGTTACGCGTTTTCAGCCGGGCGACCGGGTGTGGTATGCGGGCAACGTTGCCCGTCAAGGCTCTAACGCCGAGTTTCAACTGGTCGATGAGCGTATCGCCGGCCTGGCGCCAAAAAGCCTTTCTGACACTCAAGCCGCTGCCCTGCCGCTGACCGCCATTACCGCTTGGGAACTGCTATTTGACCGGCTAGAGCTGGGCATGCGCGATACCCAAGGCAAAAACCTGTTGGTGATTGGCGCAGCGGGGGGCGTGGGCTCAATCCTGGTTCAACTTGCCAAACAGCTCACCGATATTACCGTCATTGGTACGGCGTCCCGGCCCGAAAGCCAATCCTGGGTGACGTCGCTGGGTGCCGACGCGGTGATTGATCACCACCAGCCGCTTGATCAGGCGCTAAAAGCAGCGGGTTTCGAGGGCGTGGATATGGTGATCGGCCTTAACCAGACCGATCACCACTTTGAGGCCATTATTGAAGCCCTTAAGCCCCAGGGTAAGCTTGCACTGATTGATGACCCAGAGCTGATCGATGTGCGTAAGCTCAAAATGAAAAGCCTTTCTCTGCACTGGGAGCTGATGTTTACCCGCCCATTATTCACCACCGACGATCTCGCCAAGCAGCACGACTTATTGACAGAAGTAGCGGGGATGGTTGATAGCGGTCGGTTGAAAACCACTCTAGGGGAAGTATTAGGCCCCATTAATGCCGATAATCTAAAACGCGCGCACGCACTTATTGAGAGCAACCGCACGATTGGCAAACTGGTCTTGGAAGGTTTTTAAACAAAAGATTGCTTAATCGGCGCGACGGACCTGGTACAGGGCCGTTGCACTCTAAGGCGTGAACCATCACATTAGGCAGCCACGACATTAAGGGAATCGAGTCACCCCATGCATGACGATTTTGTGGCCAATCTGCGCCTACTCTGCAGCTACTACCCGTCCATTGCTGAGGTTTGTCGGCGATTGGCGATCAATCGCGCGCAGTTTAATCGCTACTTAAGCGGGCGCTACTACCCCAGCCACGCGGCGCTTCAGCGCATTTGCCACTTTTTTGGCGTCACCACCGGTGATATTGCCCTTCCCCACCATGATTTCCGTGCCCTGGTACAAACCGGCCAGCTCAATAGAGAAAAGCCAACCACATTGCCATGGCCTAACGCGCTGATTCAACGCGGTAGCGAAGGGATGGAGCGCTATATCGGCCGTTACTTTGAGCTTTATCGCTCAATGTCGCGGCCAGGGCTGTTAATGCGTACCCTGATATGTCTGGAAGCACGGGAGGGCGGCGTGGTCTATCAGCGCACCGAGAGGATGCAGAGCCTGCCTGGTGCCCGCTCGTGCCACAACCGCTATGTGGGTGCTGCGGTCAAGCTTGCTGATCGGCTCTTTTTGGTCGACCACGAAACGCTCAATGGTCATGAAATCACCCAGACGATTCTGTTTCCGAGCTTTCAGAGCCAAGTGACGCGTTTGACCGGCTTGAAAATGGGCGTGGCAGATAATAGCGAGCGCATGCCCTGCTGTGTCCGGGTGGTTTATCAGCGCCTGGATGAACAAGTCAACCTGCGCGATGCGCTGGCACAGTGCGGTTTAATAACTCTGGAAGACCCATCCCTTGATGACGCTCTGATTGCAGCAACTCAAAACGATGTGACAGCTGATGAGCACCACTTCCGTGCCAGACATTAATCGTCAGACACCAACACCTGCTGGAAGAGAATCGCCTCGAACTGTTCCATCGGCTCGACGGATTTAAGCGTTTTGGCGCGCAGAATCGCGCCCTCCCAACCCGAGAGAATAAAGCTCGCGAGGGTATCGGCGGGTAGCGCAGCGCTTAGCTCGCCGGCTTCCTGAGCGCCCTGAAGGCAGCCTACCAGGCGCTGTTCCCAGCGCTGGAAAACCCTGTCCAGGGCATCACGGAAGGTATCGCTCTGCCCGGAAAGCTCCTGGCCCAGATTGCCGATCAAACAGCCCGTGGCATGGTTGCAGTTGTGCATGTGCTCGCGCCCGGCAGCAAAGTAACGCCGCAGCCGCTCGAGCGGTGGGGTCGTCGTGTCTTCCAGCAGCTCGGCCAGCTGCGCGTCGTAGGCAGCCGCAAACTGATCGATCACCGCCAGACCAAACTCCTCCTTGCTCGAGAAGTAGTGGTAAAAAGAGCCCTTGGGAACGCCGCAAGTTTTCAATACGGCATTGATCCCCGTGGCATTATAGCCGTGCTGGCCGATCAGTTCGGCACCGGTCTCGATGAGCTTTTCGCGCGTAGCGGTGTTTTTCATATCGTTAAAAATAGACCAGTCAGTCTAGTATAAGCAAGTGAAGCGTCAGCCAAGACGATCATCATGCCACTTGGCAGCGCTGTCGGCACTGTGCGAGTGAGTTCCACGTAATTTACACATTGCTTACCTAATCGCTGCGTGGCGTTGGGTGATGCTAGCATGATACGCCCTTATAGCTCTAAGTTTTGCCTTCAGCCAACGGATGCCCCGCGACCATGACACTTCACAGCGCTTTCCCCCCTTTGCAGCAGGGTCGCATTCGGCTGAGCGCCGTGGTCGCGTTGCTGGTGCTTGTCGGCGGTGCAGCGCTGGCGTGGTGGCTGATGGCCCAGCCGCCGCGCATCGAACGCCAGCCGCCGCCCGAGCCCACCCCGCCGCTGGTCGATGTCGTCAGGGTTTCCGCCGCTGCCCAGTCGCCCGACCTGCAGAGCTTTGGGCGCGTTGAAGCCGAGCAGGAAACCATGCTCGCCAGCCGCGTTGCCGGGCAGCTGGAGCGGTTTGCCGAGGGCGTGCTGCCCGGCCAGGTCGTCGAGCAAAACGCACCGGTTGCTTATATCGACCAGGCGGATCTAGAGCTGACACTGGAAGACGCCCAGGCCCAGCTCGCCGACGCCCAGGCCCAGCTCGCCCTGGAGCAGGCGGAGCAGCAGCGCGCGCGCAGCGAGTATGAATCCTTCGGTCGCCAGCTCTCGGCCGAGCGCCAGGCGTTGGTGCTACGCGAACCCCAACTGCGCCAGGCCCAGGCCGGGGTCACCCAGGCGCGGGTGGCGCGCGACCAGGCCGCGCTCAACCTGGAGCGGGCCACGCTGCGCGCGCCCTGGCGGGCCATGGTGCAAGAGCGTCTGGTGGGAGCCGGCAGCCTGTTGAGCCTGGGCACCGAGGTGCTGCATCTGGTGGGCGTTGAACAGTTCTGGGTGCGCACCTCGCTACCCGGCGAATGGCTGCATTGGCTGAGTGAAGGCAGCCGCGTCACGCTGACCAGCAACGGTTGGCCCGATGATGGACAGCGCGAAGGCACGCTGGTGTCTATACTGCCGGCGCTTGAGGAAAACGGCCTTCAGGCGCAGCTGTTGATTGCCGTCGATGACCCGCTCGCGCTTGACCACGATGGACCCGCGCTGCGCCTGGGTGACGTATTGCGGGCATCGTTTGAAACCAGCGCCAGGCCCGACCTCATCGCCCTGCCCGCCTCCGCGCTGCGCCCCGGCGAACAGGTGTGGTGGGTCGACGAGGATAATCGCCTTCAGCGCAGCCAAGTCACACTCGCCTATCGAGGCCAGGACGTGGCCCTGGTCAGCAGCGGGCTCGAGGACGGTCGCCAGGTGGTGACCGCCGGCCTCGCCCAGCCCCGCGAAGGCCAGCGCGTACGACTTCGCCAGGGCGATGACACCCCTGCCGACGGTGATGCCCAATGATGCGCAAAGGCCCCCTGGCGTGGATGGTGGATCACGGCGTCGCGCCCAATCTGATGATGGTGCTGTTCATTGTCGGCGGGCTGATGGCGTCGCTGGCGATCAAGAAAGAAATCTTCCCGGACTTCGAGACCGAAGTGGTGCAGGTCAGCGTCAGCTACCCCGGCGCCACCCCCGAAGACATTGAGCAAAGCCTGCTGCTGCCCGTCGAGGCAGCCATTTCAGATGTCGAAGGCATCGATGAGCTAACCGCCAGCGCCAGCGAGGGAACCGCCAACGTCAGCGCCACCCTGGTGGACGGCATCGATGTGATGCGCGCCTATCAGGATATCCAGCAGGCGGTCAACGCCATCACCACGCTGCCGAGCGCCGCAGATCCGCCCCGCTTTACCCTGGCGGGCCGCACGCGCAGCGTACTGAGCCTGCAGGTTTACGGCCAGTCCGACCTGGGCACGCTGCACGATGTGGCCGAAAACGTGCGCGCCGAACTGCAGGCCACCGACGGCCTTTCCCGCGCGGAGCTGTCGGGGAATCGCGCCCGGGAAATCCAGGTGCTGCTGGATGACGAAGCCATCGAACGCTACGGCCTCGATCACCAAGCGCTCGCCAGCGTGATTGGCGAGGAGGCGCTGGACCTGGCCAGCGGCCAGCTGACCACCGACGAAGGCGAATGGCTGATCCGCTACCAGGGGCGCCGCAACAGCGCCGCGGCCTTCGCCGAACTGCCGGTACTCACCAGCACCCAGGGCGCGCCGATTCACCTCGGCGATATTGCCGAGGTACGCGAGGGGTTCGCCGACACCGACCGCGAGGAGTTCTATAACGGTCAGCCCGGGCTTTCCGTCGATGTCTACCAGATTGGCGACCAGACACCGACCAGCATCTCGGAAGCGGTCAACGGCGAGCTCGAGCGCCTGCGCGCAGGGCTGCCGGAAGGCGTCAGCCTGGACATCTCCCGCGACAGCTCCGAGGTATATGAAGACCGGCTGGGCCTGCTGCTGAAAAACGCCTGGATGGGCCTGGCGTTGGTGCTGGTGCTGATGGCGCTGTTTCTGGAGGCCCGGCTGGCGTTCTGGGTCACGCTGGGGATTCCCACGGCGTTTTTGGGCGCCATGCTGTTTCTGCCCTGGATCGGCGTGTCGCTCAACCTGATGTCGATGTTCGCGTTTATTATCGCGCTGGGGATCGTGGTCGACGATGCGATCATGGTGGGTGAAAACATCTACAGCTACCGCGAAGAAGGCTATTCGCTGCGTGATGCGGCCGTTAAGGGCGCCGGCGAAATCGCCACGCCGCTGACCTTTGCGATTCTCTCCAATATTGTCGCCTTTCTGCCGCTGTTGTTCCTGCCCGGTTTTCTAGGGCTGATTTTCGCCACCGTGCCCGTGGTGGTGATCACAGTGTTTTTGATTTCTTGGGCAGAAGCACTGTTTATTCTGCCCGCACACCTGGCCCACAGCCGAAAGCCCCGCCAAACACCCAAGTGGCAACGCCCCCTCGAAGCGCTACGCCAGCGCCTGCAGGGCGGGCTGCATCATTTCACTTATCACCAGTTCGAGCCCTTTTTGCAGCGGGCGCTCAATGCGCGATTACTCACTGTGGCGCTGGGCATCGTCATACTACTGGTGACGCTTGCCTGGAGCATGAGCGGGCGACTCGGCTTCTCGCTGATGCCGCGGGTCGAGTCAGACCAGGTTCAGGCCACGGTCACACTGCCAATCGGCAGCCATATCAGCGTCAGCCGTGAGCTGAGCGACCAACTGCTGGACGCGGCCGAAGCCCTGAGCGAGCGCGAGCCATCGCTTACGTTCTCGAGCACGCGTAGCCGGCTTGACGGCGAAAGCCTGGAAGTCCGTCTGGATATCGCCCAGGACAGCCTGGCCGACTGGCCGCCGTCGCGCATCGCCCGGGAATGGCGCGCGCTTTCCGGCGATCTGCTCGGCGCCCAGTCGGTGCGTTTCGAGTCCGACGTTGGCGGCCCGGGCAGCGGTGCGGCTCTCAGTCTGCGCCTCTCCCACCCTGACACCCAAGTGCTCGAAGGCGCCGCTGGTCAACTGTCCGAGTCGCTGGGCAACTACGGCCTGACCGATATCGACAGCGGTCTGGGCGACGGCAAGCCGCAGCTGGAGATGCGCCTTTCCTCTGAGGGCCGCTCGCTGGGCCTCACCGGCAACGACCTGGCCCAGGCCCTGCGTGGCCCGCTTCAAGGCGCCACCGCGCTGGAGCAGTTCGTGGGGCGCAGCGAAGTCAGCGTCGAGGTCAAACTGCCCAGTGACAGCCGCAATAGCCTGAACGACCTTTACCAACTGCCCGTGCGCACCCCCGACGGGCTGAGCGTGCCGCTTTCGCGGGTTGCCGACATTTCACTGAGCCAGGCCTCGAGCGGGCTCGAGCGGATTAACGGCAGGCGCATTATTACCGTCACCGCCGACGCCGAAGAGGGGCTGCCGATCAATCAGGTGCTGGCCACCCTGCAGGACGACGTCTTTCCTGATCTGGAAAACAGCTGGCCGGGGCTCGAGGTCAGCATGGGCGGGCGCCAGCAGGATACCGCCGACAATCTGGCCACGCTGCGCACCGCCATGTGGCTGATGATCGCCGCCCTCTATGCGCTGCTGGCGATTCCGTTTAGAAGCTACTTGCAACCCCTGCTGGTGATGGCGGCCATCCCCTTTGGTATCGTCGGGGCGATTGGCGGGCATATGCTGATGGGCTTCGGCCTGTCGATCATCAGCCTGCTGGGCATGCTGGCGCTCTCGGGCGTGGTGATCAACGATGCGCTGGTACTGATCGACTACGCCAACCGCAAGCGCCGCGAAGGCATGGCCGCCCGCGAAGCGATTGTCGCGGCGGCCACCCGGCGTCTGCGGCCGATCATGATGACTACCTTGACCACCTTTCTGGGGCTCGCGCCGATGATTCTGGAGACCTCCCGTCAGGCACGTTTCATGATCCCCATGGCCATTTCGCTGGGCTTTGGCATGCTCTTCGCAACGCTGATTCTGCTGATTCTAGTACCTTGCCTCTACCTGAGCCTCGAGAATCTGCGCGAACGGTTACGCATCCCGCCGCAGCCCCATTCACCAGGAGTCCGCTAATGTCGCCTCCCCCGTCACGCTCGGCATTGGGCCGTTTCAGTTGGCGCTTCTCGCGGCTGGGACTGAAGCTGTTCATGATCATCCTGAGCGTCAACGTGGCCATTTCCGCCGGGGTCTTTCTAGCGGTCTCGTTCAGTATCGACCGGGGGTTTCTTGAATACCTCAACCAGGCCCAGGAACGCCGCGCGACGCTGCTGGCCGACAGTCTGATCAACCGCTGGGAGCCACGGGAAAGCTGGGCATGGCTCGAGCGTTCGCCGGAGCGCTGGCCGATGGTGGTACGCCATGCCCTGGGGCAGGAACACCGCGACCGCCCAAGCCCCCTGGGCGAGGCACAGGACTTCGTGCTGCGCGATACCCAAGAACGATTCATCGTGCCGCCCCATAACGGCCGGGAAAGCAACTGGCACTGGCTGCCCCTGCGCAGCGACGGCGAGGTCATCGGCGAGCTGGGGTTTCGTCCTCCCATGCAGGTCATGGAACGCATGGAAAACCGCTTTCTCGAACGCCAGCAGCGTAACCTCATGATCATCGTCGTCTCATTGGGCGTGGCGTCGCTGCTGCTGGCCGGCGGGCTGTCGTGGTGGCTGGGCCGGCGAACCCGCGCCCTGGCCATGGCCACCCGGCGCCTCACCGAGGGCAATTATCACAGCCGCCTGCCCGAGCGGGGGCGCGATGAGCTATCGCGGCTGGCGAAGGACTTCAACGTGCTGGCCGCCACCCTGGAGGCCAGCCGCAACGCCCGGGCACGCTGGGTCTCGGACACCGCCCACGAATTGCGCACGCCGCTTGCCGTGCTGCGCGGTGAAATCGAAGCCATGCAGGACGGCATTCGCCCGCTGAACCACGAAAGCCTGGCGTCCCTCGGCCAGGAAGTCGATCAGTTGGAACGCCTGGTCACCGACCTGCGCCTGCTCTCACAAAGCGATGCCGGCGCACTGGACATTCAGCTGGCGCCGCTGAACCTGAGCGACACCCTCGCCGGTCGGCTGGAAGACGCCGAACGCTGGCTTAACGACAGCGACCTGAGCCTAACCCAGCAGATCGCCCCGGACGTGATGATCCGCGGCGACGCCCAACGCCTGCGCCAGCTATGGGATAACCTGCTGGATAACAGCTGCGCCTACACCGATGCGCCGGGAAGGCTTGCGGTCACCCTGACCCGCGAGGGCGACGAGGCCGTGGTCACTTGGCAGGACAGCGCCCCCGGGGTGCCCGACAGCGAGCTTGTGCGTCTCACCGAACGGCTGTACCGGGTGGAAGGCTCGCGCAACCGCGCCAGCGGCGGGAGCGGGCTTGGGCTATCCATCGCCAGCGCCCTGGCCCACGCCCATGACGGCAGCCTATCGGCCTCTCATTCGACGCTGGGTGGGTTATGCTGGACGCTGCGGTTTCCGCTGTTAAACGATCAATAACGCCGGTCCTTTTCTTCAAGCGAGCTTGCCCTATGGATAACGCCTCTTTACTGGTCGTGGAAGATGAACCCAAAATCGCCCGTCTGATGGCCGACTACCTGACCACTCACGGGTTCGAGGTCACCACCCTCGATCACGGCGACCATGTGTTGCCGTGGCTCGTGAAGCAGACGCCTAACCTCATCCTGCTGGACCTGATGCTGCCCGGCAAAGACGGCCTGACGCTATGCCGCGAGATTCGCCAGCAATGGCCGCATATCGCCATCATCATGGTGACCGCCAAGGTCGAGGAGGTGGATCGCCTGCTGGGGCTGGAACTGGGGGCCGACGATTACATCTGTAAACCCTTCAGTCCCCGGGAGGTCGTGGCGCGGGTCAAGGCGGTCCTGCGGCGCAGCCAGGCGACGGCCGAGGCGGTCCCGCCAACGACCGACAACGCGCCGGTGACGCTCGACGAAGACGGCTGGCAAGCCCTCGCCAAGGGTCACGACCTGGGCCTCACGGCGGTGGAGTTCCAGTTGCTGCGGGTGATGATGCAGGCGCCGGGACGGATTTTCAGTCGCGAGCAGCTGATGGATCACATGTACCGCGACAACCGCATCGTCTCGGAGCGCACCGTGGACAGCCATATCAAAAAGCTGCGCAAGAAGATTCACGAAGCGCTCCCCGAGCAGGAAATCATCCGCTCGGTGTATGGCGTCGGCTACAAGTATCAACCCGAGGGCTAAGCCGATGGCGCCCCTTCAAGGGGCAACCTGCTGATTGAGAAACGCAATGCCCGCCTCTATCGCGCCGCCGCGCAGCAGAAAACTGGCGAAATGGCCGCGGCCATGCAGCAGATACAGCTCGCTCTCGACGCCGTTGTCGATCAGCGTCTGGTAGAAATCCCGCGCATGATCAACGGGCACCAGCTGATCCCAGGTGCCGTGGAAGATAAAGAACGGCGGCGCGTCAGGCGTTACCTGCCGCTCGGGCGACGCCAGGCGATATGCCTGGTTCTTTTCGGCGCGGGTGCCGCCGATAAAATCCACCACCAAGCGCCCATCGTCGAACTTGAGCAGGTCGCTGGGTATCCCACCCGCTAAAACCGCTGCCAAACGGCTCTCCTCGCCGCCGTAGGGTTCAGCCAGCGGACCGTCTACGCCGGCAACCGCCAGCAGGCTGACCAGATGCGCGCCGGATGAGAACCCGACGCCCACGATACGCTGGGTATCCACCCGCCAGGCGTCGGCATTGTCATGCAGCCAGGCCATGGCCTGCTGCAAGTCGTGCAGCTGTGCAGGGAAACGGTAGGTCGGCACAAAGCGGTGCTCGATGTTGACCGCCACATAGCCTTGTTCGGCCAGCTGCTCGGCAATGCCCTGCATGTCCTCAGGGCCGCGATTGCGCCAGCCGCCGCCGTGAACGATCAGCGCCGCCGGACGGCGCGCCTGGGTCGGCGTATCGGGCAGATAGACCTCCGCATTGAGGGTTTCGGGCCACTCATCGGGGGTGTACGCCATCGGCGGGAGACGTTTATAGGTCAACGCTTCTTGCGGGTCGCGATCGTCAACCGCGTTGGCGGGTGCTTCCTGACTTGCCAGGTGTGTGACGCCACAGCCGCTGAGCAGCAACGTCAAGACACTGATACCGCCAACGCACTGCAGACGCTTCCAGCGAGGTCTCTTCCACATAGCCATTCGCCTCATGGGCTTTCTCCTCTAACGATCCCCCGCCCCCCAGCGAGCTTACTAAGATCACGATTGTTGCACACTCTCTGCATTTGTTTTGCACCCGGGCGAGTGATACTGACATCGTTAACTTACCAGGAGAAACGTCATGACCTTGTCACTTCGTCAACTCGCTGCACCGGCGCTGCTTGCCGCCGCCATGCTGCCATTCGCGTTAACCGCCCAGGCGGGCAATCACGGCGGTGACAAGCAGGGTCCGGACCGCGAACGCATGGAAGAGCGCATGCAAGAGCATCGTCAGGATGTCTACGAGCGCGCAGGGCTGAGCGACGAAAAGCAGCAGGCGCTGAATGATGCCCACGATACGTTTCGTGAAGAAATGACCGACGTTCGTGAAGCCCATCAGGCCCGGATGGCCGACATTCTCGATGAAGACGAGCAGCAGGCGCTGCGCGACGCCATGCACGAAGCCCGTGAAGCCTACCGTGAAGGTCACGGCAAGCGTCATCATGGCGAGGCCATGGACGACGAATAAGCGCAGTAAATAAACGCGTTTATTTAGCGTCCACGCCCTACTCAATGCCCGGTCTCCCGGGCATTTTTTGTTTCTATACTGGGAAGATCGCGGTGTGTCTCGCCTTCAACAACGTCTATCAAGCTGGGTGGCGAACCGACGCTTAGTACTGACACAGACTTGAAGCCCCACGCTAAAGCGCGTATTTTATTTGAACGTTCATTCAAAATAAAAATTGAGCTGAGTGTGCTTCTTCATTTTTGTCTCTAACAATAGGAGTCCGCCTCCATGGCGAAAGACAACCCCGTCCTTCCCTCCCGCGATCGCCTCAACCCCGTGGTGTTCCACGGCAGCGTGGCGGGTATCGTGGTCTTTCTGGTGCTTACCATGCTCTTCACCGAGCAGGCAGGCACTTTTTTTGACGCTGGGCTCGCCTGGGTGAGCAAAACCTTTGGCTGGTACTACATGCTGGCGATTGTCGCGTATCTAGTGTTCGTCGCGCTCATTGGCATGTCGCGCTACGGCAGCATTCGGTTGGGGCCCGACCATTCACGACCCGAATTCTCGCTGTTGTCGTGGTCGGCGATGCTGTTTGCCGCCGGTATCGGAATCGATCTGCTGTTTTTCAGCGTCGCCGAGCCAGTAGCTCATTATCTGGCGCCGCCCGATCTGGAACCGGAAAGCCAAGCCGCGATGCGTAATGCCGTCGTCCAAACCTATCTGCACTGGGGGCTCTCTGGCTGGGGGCTGTACGTGTTGATGGGTATGGCGCTGGCCTACTTTAGCTACCGCCACCGGCTGCCGCTGGCGATTCGCAGCGCGCTTTATCCGCTGCTGGGCAAGCGTATCCACGGTCCGATCGGCAATGCGGTGGATATCACCGCGGTGATCTCGACGGTGTTCGGTATCGCGACCAGCCTAGGCATCGGCGTCATACAGCTCAATTACGGCCTGAACTACATGTTCGACGTGCCGGAATCGATCACCGTACAGGTGATGTTGATTGTGCTGGTGGTTATTTTGGCAACGATTTCGGTCGTGACTGGCGTTGAAAAAGGCATTCGCCGGCTCTCAGAGTTCAACATGCTGCTGGCGTTGGCACTGATGCTGTTCGTGCTGTTTTCAGGCGACACCCTGGTGCTGCTGGATAAAGTGGTCAACAACGCTGGCGACTACCTGTCCGGCTTTGTGGCCGCCAGCTTCAACACCTACGCCTTTGACGGTGAGGGTGCCCAAGAGTGGAAGATGTGGTGGACGATCTTCTTCTGGGGCTGGTGGATCGCCTGGACACCCTTCGTGGGCCTCTTCCTGGCGCGTATTTCTCGCGGCCGCACCATTCGTCAATTTGTTGCCGGTGCGCTATTTATCCCCCTCGCCTTCATGATGGTGTGGATGTCGATCTTCGGTAACAGCGGCATTGAACTGGTGGCCAATCAGGGTATCGCCGAACTCGGTGAGCAGGCGCTGAACACCCCGCAGACCACGCTTTATACACTGCTTGAGTATTACCCCTACGTGGGCATTACCGCGGCCGTCGTCACCGTGCTCGGTATCGTATTCTTCATTACCTCGGCGGACTCGGGGGCGCTGGTACTGGCCAACTTTACGTCTATTCTGAGCGACGTGAACCACGATGCGCCGGTGAAGCTGCGTATCTTCTGGTCGGCGATTATTGGTTTGATCACCATTGCGCTGCTGATGGCGGGCGGCTTGAACGCCCTGCAAAGTGCCGTGGTGATTACCGCCCTGCCTTTCTCAGTGGTCATTTTTGCCATCATGGTGGGCATGGTCAAAGCGCTCAAGCTTGAAGGTAGCAAGGCCGATGCCCGTCGCATGATTGCCGGTGGTGCCAACGGTGGCGACTGGAAAGAGCGCTTGGACCGCGCGCTGGACACTTCGAATCGCGCTGGTGCCGCCGCGACCATTGAGCACTCCATTCGCCCAGCGATGACCCAGTTTGCCCAAGAGCTTGAGAGCCGTGGCCAAACCGCCAACGTGACCGAAGAGCATATCGAGGGAGAATCGCTGCCCAACCTGATGTTGCAAGTCGATTTTGGCGACGCTACCAGCTTCGTCTATCAGGTATGCCCGCACCGCATGCGCACGCCTAGCTTCATCCAGGCGGACGACGATTTCTATGTGCGGCTGGATGTCTTCCTTGCCGAAGGCGGGCAGGACAAGGACCTCAACGGCTATACCCGCGGTCAGGTCATTGGCGACCTGGTGAGTGAATACGAGCGCCACCTGCACTTCCTGGTGCTGGCCGGCCATCAGCAGGCTATGCCTGGCACCATCGGCGAACCGCCGGAGGACGCTACTCAGCCTTCCTGATAGAGCGTGGGCTCAGTAAAAAAATATCCCGGCCAAATGGCCGGGATATTTTTATGGGTAGCCCACTCAGCAACACACGCCCAGTTGTGCGAACTAAACGGTCGGAGTAGCGTAAAGGGCTGATTTCCCTATCGCCCAGGAGGCTGACCTCATGTCCCGCGCCCATCACGCTAAGGGGTACACCTTTCCCATGCCGGGTAGCGCACTCGTCAGTGCCTGGCGCGAAGGATATACGCTTGGCAAATTGAAGCGCGATGTCATGGCGGGGCTGACGATTGGCGTGGTGGCAGTGCCCCTGTCGATGGCACTGGCCATCGCCACCGGGGTGCCGCCCCAGCACGGGCTTTACACCGCCATCGTCGCGGGCGCGGTGATCGCCCTGACCGGCGGCTCGCGGTTTAACATCTCCGGTCCCACCGCTGCCTTTGTGGTGATTCTGTTTCCCATTGTGGCCAACCATGGCCTGGGTGGGCTGTTGATCGCCACCTTGATGGCCGGCGCTATTCTGGTGGCACTGGGCTTGTCGCGGCTGGGCAGTCTGATTCAGTACGTCCCCTACCCGGTTATCCTGGGCTTTACCGCAGGCATCGGCGTGGTCATTGCGCTGCTGCAACTACCTGACTTTCTTGGCTTGGCTGGCGTGACGCTAGGCGACAGCACCCTGCATAATCTTGTGATGATCGGCCAGGCGTTACCCAGCCTTTCCCTGGCAGAGATAAGCGTCGGGCTTGTCACCTTGGCTACACTGTTGATCTGGCCACGTCTGAATACGCCGATCCCCGCTCCGCTGGTTGGCTTGGCGGTGGGCACCCTGGCCGCCGCGCTGTTGTTGATGGTGGGCGTCGAAGTCGACACCATCGCCTCGAGGTTTAGCTGGGAGTTCGAGGGCGAGAGAGGCAACGGCATTCCGCCCTTTGCGCCTGGCTTTACCGCCCCTTGGCATTTCCCCGGGGCTGATGGTACCCACCTTCACATCGACTTTTCGCTGATTCAGTCACTTCTCGGGCCAGCGCTGGCGATTGCACTACTGGCGGCGATTGAATCACTGCTTTGTGCCGTGGTGGCAGACGGCCTGACCCGAACACGACATGACCCCAACGCTGAGCTGATTGGCCAGGGGCTTGGCAATATGGTGGTGCCCTTCTTCGGCGGGATTACCGCCACGGCCGCCCTTGCGCGTACGGCAACCAATATTAAAAGCGGGGCCTTCTCGCCTGTCGCTGCCCTGGTGCATTCGTTGGTGGTATTGCTCGCGGTGGTGGCGCTGGCGGGAGTGCTGGGATATGTCCCCATGGCTGCGCTGGCGGCCCTACTGTTTATCATCGCCTGGAACATGAGTGAAGCACGCCATTTTGTACATACGCTGAAAAGCGCCCCCGCCAGTGATGTATGGGTACTGGTGATCTGCTTCGCACTTACGGTGATTTTCGACATGGTCATCGCGGTGGCGGTGGGTATGGGCCTGGCCGCCGCCCTGTTTATTCGTCGCATGGCCCAGTTAACCCATACCCAGCGCCTGGAGGCGCCGGATAGCGATAAACACTTCCCGCCGGAAGTGGCACTTTATAAGATCAGCGGACCGCTGTTTTTCGGCGCAGCAGAAAAGGCAATCGCCACGCTACGGGTGATTGATCACAGCGTAAGAATCGTCGTGTTGGATATGCGCGATGTACCGAGCCTGGATACCACTGCCATGGTGGCGCTGGATAGCTTGCGCCGCGAACTCGGCGAGCAAAACGTAGGGGTGGTGTTTGTTGGGTTGGCGCCGCGCATGGCACTGAAAATAAAACGCGCAGGCATTAAACGCGAAGCCGGTAAGTTAGCCGTCGTGAGTAACCTTACGCATGCCGAACGCCTGACACGCCGCTGGCTGAAAAGCGACCGTTAACATCCAAGTAAAGGGTATAAAAACACCCCGATGTATGTGATCACTGGCGATGAGCACAAGACCGGGGTGTTCTTTAAAAGTGCTTAGGCGTTAGAAGAAGCCCAGCGGGTTGACATCGTAGCTGACCAGCAGGTTCTTGGTCTGCTGGTAGTGCTCAAGGGCCACTTTATGGGTTTCACGACCCACGCCGGATTTCTTGTAGCCACCAAAGGCGGCGTGTGCGGGGTACTGGTGATAGCAGTTGGTCCATACGCGACCAGCTTGGATGCCACGGCCCATGCGGAAGGCAACGTTGATATCGCGACTCCATACGCCCGCGCCCAGACCAAACTCGGTGTCGTTGGCAATCGCCAGGGCTTCTTCTTCGTCCTTGAAGGTGGTGACCGCGACCACCGGGCCGAAGATCTCCTCCTGGAAGATACGCATCTTGTTGTTGCCCTTGAGCAGCGTCGGCTGAATGTAATAGCCGCTGTTGATGCTGTCGTCCAGCGTCTCCTTGTTGCCGCCGGTGAGGAACTCCGCGCCTTCGTCGCGGGCAATATCCATGTACGACATGATCTTGTCGAACTGCTCCTGCGAAGCCTGGGCGCCCACCTGGACGTCGGTATCCAGCGGGTTGCCACGCTTGATGGTTTGCGTACGCTCGATGACCTTGGCCATGAACTCGTCGTACATGCTCTCCTGAATCAGCGCGCGGGAAGGGCAGGTACACACTTCACCCTGGTTGAAGAACGCCAGCACCAGGCCTTCCACTGCCTTGTCGATAAACGTCGGCTCGGCGTTCATGATATCGGCGAAGTAGATATTGGGGGACTTGCCACCCAGCTCCACGGTGGAGGGAATGATGTTTTCCGCCGCGCATTTCAGAATATGCGAGCCCACCGGCGTGGAGCCGGTAAAGGCGATCTTGGCAATACGCTTGCTGCTGGCCAGCGCCTGACCCGCCTCGGCGCCAAAGCCGTTGACGATGTTCAGCACGCCGGGGGGCAGCAGATCGCCGACCAGCTCAGCCACCTTCAGGATAGACGCCGGTGTCTGCTCGGCAGGCTTGAGCACCACGCAGTTGCCCGCCGCCAACGCCGGCGCCAGCTTCCAGGTGGCCATCAGAATCGGGAAGTTCCAGGGAATGATCTGTCCCACCACGCCCAGCGGCTCGTGGAAGTGATACGACACGGTATTGGCGTCGATATCGGCCGCGGTGCCCTCCTGCGAGCGCAGGCAGCCGGCAAAATAACGGAAGTGGTCAACGGCCAGCGGAAGGTCGGCGTTGATCGTTTCGCGTACCGCCTTGCCGTTGTCCCAGGTTTCAGCGACGGCCAGCATTTCCAGGTTCTGTTCGATACGGTCGGCGATTTTCAGCAGGATATTGCTGCGCTCCTGGACCGAGGTTTTACCCCAGGCCGGCGCGGCTTGATGGGCGGCGTCCAGCGCCTTGTCGATGTCTTCTGCCGTTGAACGGGGTATTTCGCAAAATACCTGGCCGTTCACCGGGCTGACGTTGTCAAAGTATTGGCCTTTTACCGGGGCAACAAACTCGCCGCCGATGTAATTGCCGTAACGTTTTTCATATGACACCACTGAACCAGTGTCACCGGGATTGGCGTATATCATTATTGAGCTCCTGCGTATTATGATTATTAAAAGAGTGCCCATGCAGTGTTGGTCAGTCGGGCGCGGCGCGGTATCGCCCGATGGCAGGATGCGCCCTCATCCCTTGGTAGGAGACGCCATGTATTCGTTATTGGTGGCAGACGATCATCCGCTGTTTCGCGACGCGCTGCAGGTCGTGATCAGCAGCGGCCTGCCGCAGAGCCAGCTGCTGGAAGCCGACAGCCTTGCCGCCGCGATGCCGCTGATCGCCCAGCACGACAGTCTGGATTTGCTGCTGCTCGATTTGAGCCTGCCGGACGCAGAAGGCCTTGACGGCCTGACCCGGCTGCGCGAAGCCTACCCCTGGCTGCCGGTGGCGATTGTCTCGGCGCATCAGGAGCGCCAGCTGGTGCTCGATGCAATCAACCTGGGGGCGGTCGGCTATATTCCCAAATCGACGCCCCGGGAAGCCCTGCTCAATGCGCTGAACCAGATCCTCGAAGGCCAGCTCTACCTGCCCCCTGATGTGATGCGCCGCCCGCCGACAACGCCCTCCCCCCAGGCCAATGCACCCGCTGCCGAGCCGTTGTCCGATGACCGGCTGGCCCAGTTGACCGGCAAGCAGCTCAGCGTCCTGCACTGCATGACGCAGGGCATGTCGAACAAGCAGATCGCCCGCGAGCTGAACATTGCCGAGACCACCGTCAAGACCCACGTCTCGGCCATCCTGCGCAAGCTGGGAGCCACCAGCCGCGTGCATGCCATCGTGATGGCAGGCGACGCCGACCTGCCGCTTTTGATGGCCAGCCGCACGGCGCGCTAATCCTGCGGGGTCAGTAAGCTCACCAACAGCATGCGCAGGCGCATGGGTTTCAACGGCTTCAGCAGGCAATGCATGCCAGCCTCGCGAGCGGCGCGGCTCAGCGCGGCATCGTGGTTGGCGGTAATGACCACCGCCGCCAGACCGGGGTAGCGCCGCCGCAGGCGTGCGGCCAATGCCAAGCCTGTTTCACGGTGGTCGCCCAGGTGGTAATCCACCAGTAGGACGTTGGGCGGCTCGCCGTCGCTTACGGCCTCCAGCGCGCTTGCTGTGGCGGCCGCCCGCACCCGGCACCCCCAACTGCCAAGCAGCGCCTGCATGCCGTCAATGATCGCCGCATCGTCGTCGATGACCCACACCACGCTCTCGGCAAGTGGTGAACCGGGGTTGTCATGGGAAAGCTCAGCCGCACGAGAGGATGCCCCCTGCCCCTGAGCAGTAGATGACGGCGCATAAGGCACGGTGATCGAAAACAGCGCCCCGCGCCCTGGCTGCGAGGACAGCGTCACCGGCTGCTCAAGCATGGCGCTGATGCGGTCCACGATCGCCAGACCCAACCCCAAGCCACGGCTATGGTGATGCTTGGCATCGGGGGCGCGCTGAAATTCCAGGAAAATCGCCTCGCGTTGCTGCTCGGCAATCCCCGGGCCGGTGTCCCCCACCATGATTTCGACGCCCTCGGGGCGGCGGCGACAGCCGAGCAGCAGGTGGCCGTGCTCGGTATAGCGCACCGCGTTACTCAAGAAGTTGCGAATCACCCGCGCGAGCAGCGCCAGGTCCGACTCCACCACCACGCTCGACGGCACATAATGCAGGCTCAGCCCTCTCACGGCCGCCACCTGGCGGTACTCTTCCGCCAGCGCATCCAGCAGGGTGCTGACGGCAAACGGCGCTTTATCGGCATGCAGCACACCGGCATCCAGTCGCGAAATATCCACCAGGGTACCGAGCAGCCCCTCGACATCCTTGAGCGAGCGGCCCGCGTGGGCGACCAGTGCCTGGGAGGCCTCGGGCAAGGGGTGCGTTTCCAGGGCGCTGACAAACAGCCGCGCCGCGTTTAGCGGCTGTAACAGGTCGTGGCTGACTGCGGCGAGAAATTTGGTCTTGGACAGGTTGGCCGCCTCGGCTTCGGCCTTTGCAGCCTGCAAATGCGCATTGGCCTGCCCCAGCTCGTCCAGGGCACGGTGCAATGCATCGGTCCGCTCCCGGACCTGCTCGGCCAGCAGCACGGAACGCTCGAAGGCGGCATAGGGCGCACCATCGGCGCCACTATCTGATTCCACACGGCTCATCAGCGCCTGGCACACTTTGCGCAGACGGCGGTTTTCTTCGCGTAAGGCCGCAGGGCTTAACGAGGTATCGTCACTCGCCGAGAGCTGGAAGAGTGCCAAGCGCCACTCCTGTAAAGGTCTGGTTGACATGCATGCCGTGGTGCTGCTCGCCGTAGGTGTTAAAGCCGACCACTCGGGATCGCCGCAGCAACGCCGACGCCTGGTCGAGGTGCCCGACGGCCTCCAGCTCCATACGCCGCAGGAAACAGTCGCAGCCAATCATCAGCGACGGCTCCCCCACCCTGGCCGTCACGCCTTCCAGCATGCGGTTGAGGTCTTCAAGCAGCGGGGCGGGCTGCATGGCCGTCAGTACGATGCCGTTTTCCACCGCACAGTAGAAGTTTAGGCTACCGTCTTCATTGACGCGCTGAATCGAGCGCACATAGTGCTGTCCACCCAGTCGAACCGCGAGGGGGTGACGCGCGAAGACACCGGGTTCGAGGGCGTCAGGCGCAACGCCGACCAGGTCGGCATAGACGCTGGCAGCCGGCAGGCCGTTGAGCTCCACCACCCGCCGGCGCTCGCGGTCGGCCTCAGTCACCACCAGCTTATGGCTGAGCGGTGTCAAATGGTGGGTGGAAAACACCTCGAACGGCAGGTGGGTATTGATCATCACAACCACGGCGGCACGACTGTAAAAGCGCCCATGGGCGTACACGTGGGTGCGCGCCAGATGGTTATCGTCACCGGCGGAGCCGCCAAAGCTAGGGATGCGGCCCAGAGCGGCGTCCAGCGTTGCCAGCACCTGCTCTTCGCGGCTTGAGAGTCCATCCAGCATCGTCAGCGCAAAGCTGTGCTCGTTGACCGGTGCCAGCGCCTGGCGACGGCAGCGCTCAATCAGGTCATCTACCAGTGGCTGGGCATCGCTCAGCGCAAAATGGTCCAGATCGTCGACCAGCGCCGACTCGATGGCAAACACCCGCCGGTCAAAGCCGATGGCCACGATGCTGCCACGATCGTAGCCCTCGGGGGTGATTTCGCCCGCCGTGGTGCAGCCGCTGACCGTCACCGTTGGAAAGGCGCTCACCAGCGCGGCCGCCAGGCGATCCAGATCATACTCGGCGCTGCAGAAAAAAATAATCCCGCCCAGATGGGCATGGTGCAGGCCCTGGGCCAGCGCCTGCGCCGCTTCCTCGGCATCCAACGAGCGGCTGGCCACCACGACGGTGCCCTGATCAGCTGGCGATATGGTCACGTTGCCATCGCTCCAGGACGGATGAGGTAAGCGCGGCGGTCTGCCGCAGCGCGTTCAGCGCATCACGCATGTCGTTGAGGGGCGGATTTTCCTGGCTGGCCAGCGATTCAAGCGTCCGGGCGTGTTGCGCCACCTGCTGTGCGCCGATGCTCAAGGCTTCACCGCGCAGCTGATGCGCCAGACGGGTAATCTGCTGGGCGTTCTCGGCCGAGCGCGTGTCTGGGCCAAGGTAGGTCGCCAACTGTGCCAGGTAATCTTCGACCTGCTGATAATAGAGGGCAATGAGCTGGCGCAGGTGGTCTTCGCCAAGGGTCTGGTAAAGACTGCTCAAGGTCTTCTCGTTGAGCAGCGACGCGTCGCTTGCTTGCTCATTGTAAACGACCGTTTCGACCGATGGATCGCCAAGCTGCAAGGCCAGCATATTGTTCAACGCGCCGATGGATAGCGGCTTGGTGATGTAATCGTCCATCCCAGCCTTCAGGCAGCGCTGGCGGTCATCCTCGACGCCGCCTGCCGTCATCGCCACGATAGGCACGTCAGCCAGCCAGCCACCCTGAGCACGCAGTTGGCGGGTGACCTCCAGCCCATCAATGTCGGGCAGCTGAATATCCATAAAGATCAGGTGAACACGCTGGACCGCCACCATGGCCAGGGCATCGTGGCCGTTCTCGGCGCACACTACGTCGCAGCCTAGGCGTGCCAGCAGCTCGGTGGCGACCTTGCGGTTGATGGCGTTGTCTTCGACCAGAAGCAAAGAGGTACCGGCAAAGTGCTGCTGGATGGGCAACGAGGGGAGCGGCGCACGATGGTAAGGCGCGGCCTCCACCAGCGGCAATTTACAGCGGAAGGTACTGCCCTCCCCTGGCTGGCTGTCAACACTCAGCTGTCCTTGCATGGCCTCGCTTAGCCGCTTGCAAATGGCCAGCCCCAGGCCGGTCCCTCCGTACCGGCGGGCAACCGACGTATCCGCCTGATGGAAGGGTTCAAACAGATGCTGCTGTTGCGCGTCGCTTAGGCCACAGCCGGTATCGATGACCTCGAAGAGTAGCTGATCCACCGTTGCAGAAACGCGCACGGCCACCGCGCCCTCATCGGTGAATTTGATCGCGTTGGCGATCAGGTTGAGCAATATTTGCCGCAGACGCCCAGCATCGACCATTATCCAGGCCGGTACCAGCTCATCCACGTGGCTGGTCAACGCCAGGCCTTTAGCTTCGGCTCGTGGCTTGAACAGGGCCACCACGCTTTCCACCAGCGGCTTGACCGCCGTCGGCGCAGTTTCCAGGCTGAGATGCCCCGCTTCGATCTTGGAAAAATCCAGAATCTCATTGATCATCGCCAGCAGCTGGTTGGCGCTGTCGTAAATCGTGTTGGCGTAATCTTCTACCTGTACCCGATTGGCAGGCTCGCGCAGCAATTCGCTCATCCCGATAACGCCATTAAGCGGCGTGCGAATTTCGTGGCTAACCATGGCGAGAAAGTCCGACTTGGCATGGTTGGCCGCCTGGGCCTGCTCGGCGGTGACTTCCAGCTGGCGGCTGAGCTGTTCCTGCTCGCGGCGAGCTGCCGCGCTCTCGCGCATCTCCCGGACCAGAAAAACCACGACCAACAATGCCGCCACGCTCATTGCCACAATCAGGCTCATCAATAGCTTGTACAGCAGGCTCAGTTGAGCACGTTCTTCGGTAGCAGATTCGGCCAGGTAGCCATTGATCGTGATGACCAGCCGCTCGGTCAGGCGGGTCAATGTTTGCAGCTCGGTTTCCAGTGCGGTAACCGGCATCCGTTCCAGACTTTCGTGGGGTTCAAACATGGGATCGAGAACATCGAGCTGTTGCTGGATCTCCTCGAGCAGCTCGTGGGCAGGCTCGATGCGGTTCAGCAGGTCGCTGACCTCACCTTCATTGAGCAGGGTAATACGGCTGTAGAGCAGTTCAAAACGCAGGTCGAGGTCGTCCTGAGCATCGGGCGCTATCGGCCCGCGCGTTGCGTTCAGCAGCTGATTGAGGAGTTGAACCGCGTCACGGTCCAGCTTGTAGACCACCCAGGACGTATCTTCACGCAGCGTCTGAGTAAGATTATCCTGCCGCCATGCCGAAATGGTCGCGACGACGAGGGCCGCGGCGAACAGCACCACGGCGGTCATGGCGACCAGCTTGAAACGCCAGGGATAGCGCAGCAAGCGAGGATAGTGCGAGACCGAACCGCTAGAGGACATCGATCTTCATCACCTGCCAGACGGCACGGAAGCGCATCTTTTCGCTCAGCAGCGCATCGTCTTGATCAAACGGGTACAGCACCCAGAGCGGACCATATTCGCGGATAGGAATCGCCTCACCGTCGCGCTTGAGCGCCAGGATGACGTCGTAGTCGTAAAAGTCGCTGATCGGTATCTCCGCTTCGTAGCCGTTCAGCGCCAGCACATTGACACTGCCGTCTTCCACGCCCAAATGCGCCAGCAAGTCGCGCATCAAGGGACCTTCATAGTGATTCTGGCTATCCGTCCACGGCGTGGTTGTCTCAAAGCCATGCTGCGGCAAGTGCTGCAGCATTTTGCGATCAAAATGGGCTTCGCCATCGACATTTTCATTGTCGATATCGCCCACCACCTTGAGTATCACCGGCCCTGTCGGCGCTTTGTGGCCGTTCGTATCAGCCGCGAGCACCGCCAGGGGAATGCTGAACGCCAGCATGATGCACCCCATTAACAACGCTTTCACTGCGATATCCTCTTGCCGCGTTACCCGGGGGTAACCGTTAGTCGATCTTCAAGGTTACGTCATCTCATGAGCAAGGTCAGTTCAAACACGATTTTTTTGCTAACGTCATGATGGGCTGATTCACCCCGCCAAGCCAATGGCCATAAAAAAAAGCTCCAAGCCAGGCCTGGAGCTTTCGTTTCCCGTGCAGGGATCAGCGCACGATCATCACCGACATCTTGGCATGGTGGACCACATGCTCGGCGTTGGGGCCAAGCACATAGTCGACGAACTTGCGCTTGGTATGCGAGGCCATGACGATCAGGTCGATATCCAGTCGTTTACCCACCTTGATGATCGCCTCCCAGGGCGAGCCGTCGACAATCACGCTCTGGGTTTTGATGGTCTCCGGCACATGCTTTTGGATAAAGTCATGCTGCGCCTCCTTCACCGCCTCATGGGCTTTTTGGGAGAAGTCCTTGGGAAAATAAGCGCCCACCATGGGCATCTTAAAATCCGGCATCACCGTCACCACATGCAACGACGCATCAAACGTCTGGCATAGCGTGATGGCCGTGGGTAATGCCTTGGCCCATGAACTCTCTTCGTTGAGGTCAACGGGCAGTAGGATCTTGTGGTACATGACAGCCCCTCCTTACGCGGGATTAGCCTTGCTAGCGCGCCCTTCGGCGGCTCGACGACGGCGCTGCAGCATAACAATGAGCGCAAACAATCCTAATGCAGGTATCCAGATCCATTCCTTCGTCCAGCGATCCACCGGCGCCAGCACTTCGACGATTTCCTGATCGAAATCAAAGCCCAGATCCGCGGCGTCACTGCCATAGGTGACCATATCGACAATCGCTTCATCGTCTTCGGTCAGCAACGTCAGGCCGAGATTGTCCAATCGTTCCTGCCCGCTATCACCCTCGGGCACCGGCACCAGAATATAGGTGCTCATGGGGTCACCGTAATCATCCAGGCCGCTGATTTGGACACGTAGCGACGAATCTTCGTCCACCTCGCCCAGGGTATCGACAAATTCCGCAGGCGGCGTCGACCGGTAGGGGTCATGAATCATGTCCATGAAGAAGCCGGGGCGGAACAAGGCAAATGCCACCACGAGCAGCAGGATCGACTCGTACCAGCGGTTGCGCGTCACCATGTATCCCTGGGTGGCGGCGGCAAAGATCAGCATCGCCACAGTCGCCACCACAAAGATCAATACCCCCTGCAACGGCGTCACGTCGATCAACAGCAGATCGGTGTTGAAGATGAACAGGAACGGAAGCGCGGCAGTGCGCAGGCTGTAGTAAAACGCCTGGAACCCGGTACGGATCGGATCACCGCCGGACACCGCCGCCGCCGCGAACGAGGCCAGCCCCACCGGCGGCGTCACGTCGGCCATGATGCCGAAATAGAACACAAACAGGTGCACGGCGATCAGCGGCACTAGCAGGCCGTTCTGCTCACCCAACTGAATGATCACCGGCGCCAGCAGCGCCGATACCACAATATAGTTGGCGGTGGTCGGCAGACCCATGCCCAAAATCAGGCTAAGCACGGCGGTAAACAGCAGGATCAACATCAGGTTGCCCATGGCGAGGGTCTCGACCACATCCGCCAATACCAGCCCGACCCCGGTCTGGGAAACGGCGCCGACAATAATCCCCGCCGTGGCCGTCGCAATGCCGATGCCGATCATGTTGCGAGCACCAGTGACCAGGCCATTCCAAAGGTCGAGGCCGCCTTCGCGCAGGTCAGCCTTGAGATCGCTTTGACCGCGGAAGTAGGCGGTGATCGGCCGCTGGGTCAGCATGATGAAGATCATGAACACCGTGGCCCAGAACGCCGAGAGGCCAGGCGACAGGCGCTCCACCATCAAACACCACACCAGCACGATCACCGGCAGAATGTACTGCAAACCGACCAGCACGGTGGGGCGCGTTTGCGGTAGTTTGACGACCGGCTCATTGGGGTCGTCGATCTCAAGTACGGGATAGTTCGAGGCAAGCTTCAGCAGCGCGACATAAACCGCCGCCAGCGCCAGACCAATCACCCAGGGAGCCGCAGGGCCCAGCACGGGCTGCATCCACCCAAGCCCGTAATACACCGCCAGGGCGGTGACCATCATCAGAAGCAAGCCTGCTAAAAAGCCGGTGACCTTACGTACCAGCGGCTTGGGCGGGTTGCTGCTCTCAAGCCCCTTCATGTTGGCTTTCAAGGCTTCGAGGTGAACGATGTAGATCAGCGCAATATAGGAAATCAACGCCGGCAGGAACGCATGCTTGATCACCTCAACGTAGGAAATGCCGACGTATTCGACCATCAGGAAGGCGGCGGCCCCCATCACGGGCGGCATGATCTGGCCGTTGACCGACGAGGCCACTTCTACCGCACCGGCTTTCTCAGAGGAAAAGCCCACCCGCTTCATCATCGGGATGGTAAAGGTGCCGGTGGTCACCGTATTGGCAATCGACGAGCCAGAAATCAGGCCGGTCATGCCCGAAGCCACTACCGCGGCTTTGGCAGGGCCGCCTTTGTAATGGCCCAGCAGGGAAAACGCGACTTTGATGAAATAGTTGCCGGCGCCGGCTTTATCGAGCAGCGCGCCAAACAGCACGAACAGGAACACAAAGCTGGTAGAGACCCCAAGCGCAATGCCGAATACGCCCTGGGTCGTCAGCCACTGGTGATTGACCAGCCCGTGAAGGCTCACGCCGCCGTGGGCCAGCATGCCGGGCATCCAGGGGCCGGCCAGCGAATAGAACAGGAAGACACTCGCCACAATCATCAACGGCGGCCCCAGAGCGCGCCGGGTAGCCTCCAGCAGTAATAAGATGCCCGCCACACCGACGACCACATCGATCATCAACGGCGCGCCAGGACGGTCCGAGAGGCCTTCGTAAAAAATGAACATATAGGCGCCGCAAAACGCGGCGACCGCCGCCAGCACCCAGTCTTGAAGAGGAATACGATCACGCGGCGATCGCTTCAGCGCAGGGTATGCCATGTACGCCAAAAACAGCGCAAAGGCCAAATGGATCGAGCGGGCCTGGGTGGCGTTGAAGACCCCGAAGCCGACCAGATACGGTAGCGGCGATGCGATCCACAGCTGAAAGAGTGACCACACCGCCGCAATACCCACCAGCAGCTTGCCCGGCATCCCCGCTGGTTTGCGAGAACCCGAGTCCGTTGAGGCGACAAGATCTTCAAGATCAACATTCGACCCGCCGGTCTTGGTGTTGTCCGTTGTCATAAGCATGCCCTGCAAAAATATGGATGGCACTGTGAGATGCCCGCATGATGCCTAGCGGCATCCCAAACACAGCGCGCGGCCCCGTGAGAGACCGCGCGCAACTTTCACTGGGTGATAAGCACCCTTACTCGATGATCTTACTCTTCGATCCAACCCTGCTCGACGTAGTACTTCTTGGCACCGTCATGTAGCGGAGCAGACAAGCCTTCGGTAACCATTTCTTCAGCATCCAGGTTTTCGAAGGCGGGGTGTAGACGCTTGAAGCGGTCAAAGTCGTCGAACACGGCTTTAACGGTTTCGTAAACCACGTCGTCATCGGCATCAGCAGAGGTAACGAACGTCGCCGCCACACCGAAGGTCTCTACGTCATCGGGGTTGTTCTTGTACAGACCGCCGGGGATCACAGAGCTGGTGTAGTAGGGGTATTCGTCAACGATGCCCTGAATATCGTCGTCGTTCATCGGGATCAGACGCGAATCAACAGTGGTGGTGGCTTCCTGGATAGAGCCGTTCGGGTGGCCGACCACGTATACCATGGCGTCGATGTTGTTATCCGACAGGGCAGCAGCCTGCTCGGCGGCATCCAGCTCAGAGACCATGGAGAAGGTGTCTTCGTCCCAGCCTTTTGCGTCCATCACCACTTCCATGGTGTTGCGCTGGCCCGAGCCCGGGTTGCCGATATTAACGCGCTTGCCTTCCAGATCGTCCAGCGTCTCGATGCCGGAATCTTCACGGGCCAGCAGCGTCAGCGGCTCGCCGTGAATACGGAAAACGGCACGCAGGTCTTCAAAGGCGTCGTCTTCGAAGTTGCCTTCGCCGTTGTACGCCTGGTACTGAACGTCAGACTGGGCGACGCCCATGTCCAGCTCGCCGGATTTAATGCCGTTAATATTGGCAACGGAGCCACCGGTAGATGGCGCATTACAGCGAATGTTGTGGTCATCGCTGCCACGGTTGACCAGTCGGCATACCGACTGTCCGACGACGTAATAAACGCCGGTTTGGCCACCGGTGCCGATCGTGATGTAGTTTTCACCTTCTTCTTCTGCCATTGCCGGGGCGGCAAAAGCGGCGGCGGCGAGTAGCGCACCGGAGAAAGCTGCGGTAGAAAATGCATGGCGTTTCATGAACACACCTCTTTATCTTGATGTTATGGGCATTGTACGTTTGGCCCCACCTGCACCATATTCCCTCAGGTGAGCTGATCCAAAACGTTTTCAAGACAATCTGTTATCAGCATCGACAGGGTCTGTCGGCTTTGACTACTTTAGCGAAAAAAAACGTAATTGGCGAAACGCAATACGTCAGCCGGCAAACATCGTTTCTTAACGTCATGCACTGAGTGTAGTGATGTTAACCGTTTAGGGAGCGTTAACCGCTATACTGCTTTTGCATAGGCCAAGCGGTATCAGTCCACGTTGTAGCCCAAAACGCGCGGCAACCAGAGCGCAATGCCGGGAAAAACCGCGACCAACGCCAGCGCGCAGGCCATGGCCATGACAAACAGCAACGCCCAGCCCAGCGTCTGTTCCAGGCGGATCTTGGCCACTTCCGTGGTGACCATCAAATTCACCGCCACCGGCGGGGTGAACTGCCCGATGGCAATGTTCATGGCCAGCAAAATGCCGAACCATACCGGGTTCCACTCAAAATGCTGCATGACCGGTATCAAAATCGGCATCATGATCAGATAGATGGAAATGGCATCCAGCAGCATTCCCGCTATCAGCACCGCCAGCATGACCAGAATCAGCAACAGCACGCCGTTGTCGGTGAGGCCGATTATCCACTCCGCCAGATGGCGGAATGTGCCCAGCATGGTGCCCGCCCAGGCAAAAATACCCGCCAGCGCAATAATCAGCATCACCACGCCGGAGATAATCGCCGCTTCGCCGAACAGTTCCCACAGGTCACGCCAGGAAAGCTCGCGGGTCAGAAAAAGCCCGACGATGGCGCCGTAGGCGACCGCCACGACCGCGGCTTCGGTCGGCGTGAATAGCCCCGAGCGCAGCCCCCCGAGGATCAGCACCGGGGCAAACAGCGCGGGAAGTGCCTGCTTGAACGTTGTTTTTACGCTCAGCCGCTCGGCCCCTTCCGCCGGCGTACCGCCTTCCCATCCATAGCGCTTGGATACCAGTAATGCCGGTAGCAAAAGTGCCAGACCGGCCAGTATTCCAGGGAACAAGCCCGCGGCAAACAGAGCGCGCAGATCCACTCCCGGCACCACGATCGAATAGAGAATCAGCGCGACGGAAGGTGGAATGAGAATCGCCGTGGAGGCTGACGCCGCGATCAGCGTGGCGGAAAACGGCTTGGGGTAGCCGGCCTTGGTCATGCTCGGCAGCATCACCATGGCCACCGCCGCCGCATCGGCGGGGCCGGAGCCGCTCATACCGCCCATGATCATGCACACCAGCACCGCCACCAGGGCCAGGCCGCCATGGCGCGGGCCAATCAACGCCTGGGCGAAGCGCACCAGACGCAGCGCGACACCGGCACGCTCGAAAATCAGCCCGGTCAAAATGAACAGCGGAATCGCGATCAGCGGGTACTTGGCAATACTGTTGTAGGTATTGGTGCCCAGGGTCGCCAGCATGTCCGGCGACAGCCCGACCACAATGCCCACTGCACCCGACAATGCCAGCGAGAACGCCACCGGCACGCCCGCGATGAGCAACCCAGCGAAGGCCAGAATCATCCATACATCAGGCGTCATCGGCGTGCCTCCCGGCCAGACGATCACGGGTCTGCTGCAGTAAACGCCACAGCATGGCAGCGGACAGCACCGGCAACCAGACGATGTACCACCACTGGGGCAGGCCAAGCCCGGGCGAGAGCGACTGCCACTGATATTCCTGCCAGGCCAACTTAGCGCCGTACCAGGTGATCAACCCCAGCACCACGGCCCCACACAGGGCCTGAAAGCCTATCAATAGCCGACGCGGACCAGGGGGCAGCGCCCGCTCCAGAAAACTGATGCGAATATGGCGTTGACGACGCAGCGCTACGGACGCCCCGGAGAAGGTCAGCACTACCAGCAGGAACACGGAAATTTCTTCGGTGAAGGAGAACGAGCCGCCGGTCAGATAGCGCGTGATCACGTTGCCCAGACTGATCAGCGAAATAATGATCAACGCCAGCGCGCCCAGCCAGCGCTCGGGGCGCGCATCCGGAAAACCTTTCATGGCAGCCTCATACGAAAGCTACCGGCCCAGAGGGCCGGTATATCAACATTGTCAAAACAGCCTGCTGGCCTAGCGCGCGTCGATGTCGGCCTGCGCCGCTTCGACCAGGTCGTCGCCAATCCGCGGCACCCACTTTTCGTACACGGATTGTGTCGCCTCGACAAACGCCTGGTACTGCGCTTCGGTCAGCTCGGTGACCGTCACACCACGCTCTTGAATGGCGGCAAGCCGTTCGCTTTCCTCTTCACGGGTCATAGCGATTTCCCACTCACCCGCCTCGACGGCGGTTTCCCGCAACAGCGTCTGCTGATCGTCGCTGAGCGATTGCCAGACCTGCTGGTTGACGGCAAAGATAAGCGGGTCATTCATGTAATTCCAAAGCGTCAGGTGCTCCTGACCGACCTGGTCGATGCGCGCCACGTCAAACACGGACAGCGGGTTTTCCTGGCCGTCTACCGCGCCGGTGGTAAGCGCCGGCTGGGCATCGGTCCAGCTCATTTGCGTGGGGTCGGCATCCAGCGCCGAGAACGTATCCTGGAACAGCGGCGACCCCACGACGCGAACTTTCAGGCCCTCCAGGTCCCCAGGCTCGCTGATGGGGCCCTGGGAGTTGGAGACCTGACGAAAGCCATTTTCGCCCCATGCAAGCGGTACCACGCCGCGAGACTCAATCGCCTCGAACACCATGTCGCCGGCTTCCCCACCGGTGACCGCGTCGACGGCAGCTTCATCGGGGATAAAGAATGGCAGCGAGAAAAGATTGAGCTCGGGCACCTGCGGCGACCAGTTGATGGTCGAGCCTACCGCCGCATCGATGAGCCCCGAGCGCATGGCCGAAAACTCGCGTGTCTGGTCGCCGGATACCAGCTGAGAATTGGGATATACCCTTAGGGTCAGCTCACCGTCGCTGCGTTCTTCCACCAGATCCGCCCATTTTTCAGCCGCCTGGCCCCAGGGAAAGGCATCGGGCAATACCGTTGAAACGGACAGTTCGCGCGCCTGCGCCGAGAACGAGAAAGACAGCAGCAGTGCACCGGCGAGACCGGTGGAAACGCAAGCCATTGAGCGTGTCAGCGTCATAACAGATCCTTTTTTATCGGTTTTTATGATGGTGTGTTCAACGGCACAACGCCGTTGGTGGTGCCCCATTTCATTGTAAGCACTTCACTCACAAAAGGAAGCCACCTAAGTTCGGCATGATCGACAGAGTCAGCCTGCCTTATGGATCGTCGCGTTCACCCGTCAGATGACGGGCAGGCAGCTACTTATCACCCGATCATTCTGGCACTTAACCAAGCTGATACAATGGCGATAATTTATATCTATCAACGGACATCAACGTGCCACTACGCGACCTGCTGCTCGGCCTCTTTGTTATCGCCATTTGGGCGTTGAATATTATTGTTATCAAGGTCGGCGTCACAGAACTCCCGCCGCTGTTGATGACCACGCTGCGCTTTACGCTGGTCGCCGTGCTGCTGGTGCCCTTCTATCCTGTGGCACGAGCCCAACTGCCATTTTTGCTATTACTTTCCTTCACCTTCGGCAGCCTGCATTTCGGCCTGCTGTTTATTGGCTTACAGCAGGCCGAGGCGGGTACTGGTGCGCTTTTAGTGCAGATGGGCACGCCCTTTGCCACGCTGCTGGCGGTGATTTTTCTGAAAGAGAAGCTAGGCCCCAAACGTGTTGTCGGGCTGCTGCTCTCGTTTGCGGGCATCATCGTATTGGCGGGTGGGCCCACGTTACCGACGCCCCTCCCCCTGGCGATTCTTTTGTGTAGCGCAATGGGCTGGGCGGTATCGCAGTTATTGATCAAGCGTGGCCCGCCCATTGCGCCGATGGCGTTGGCAGGCTGGGTCGCGCTGTTTGCCGTGCCTCAGGTAGCACTCGGCTCGTGGCTGTTCGAGAACGGTCAGTGGCAGGCCGTACAGCAAGCGAGCTGGTTGGGCTGGGGGGCGATGATTTACACCGCCGTGATGTCGTCGATTGTCGCTTATGGCATCTGGTATGCGCTGCTGCGACGCCACCCCGTCAACCGTGTGGTACCCATGACGCTACTCGTACCGGTATTGGCGGTAGGCCTGGGCGCGCTGTTGATGGGCGACAGCCTAGGCGTGCACAAGCTAATGGGCGGCGGCCTGGTGGTCGCGGGTATCGCCCTGATTGTGATCAAATTTCGCCGTCGCCCGGTCTAGGGCTGGCAGAAACCGGCTTCATCCGGGACGGAAACACAGTCGCCGACTTTGATACCGCGCTCGGCAAAATAGCCGGCGTTGACTTCCAGCGCCGCATGGTAGGCGGCACCCGCTGGGTAAGAGGGGCAGTCGCGGGGCGACGACGACTCACAGGGCTGCATGGTATCAATCGCGACGATGCGGCCGTCGTCATCGATGAAGGCGATGTCCAGGGGAATCAGGGTACGGTACATCCAGAAGCCTTTGCCGGGCGCCTGTTCGCGCTCGAAAACAAACAGCATGCCGCTTTTTTCACCGAGCGTCTCACGCCCCATCAGGCCTTGCTGACGCTGGGCAAGCGACTTGGCCACTTCTACCGTCAAACGATGCGGGCCCTGCTCGGTATGAATCGCCAGCGCCAAGGTATCATTGTCGCTTGCCGCCTCCTGGGCCCACAGGGAGCCGCCGGGCAGCATCAGCGACAGCGGCAATATGAGTGACGTTTTGAGCAGCGTCCGCCGGTTCATGGTCATGGTGGTGTCCTTTTCTCGTTGGGCGTTATGTCGTCGCCCTGTCCTGGCATTAAATGGATCCCCCCCGCCAACAGTGATACATGGACGGCGGCGCCGAGCGTCAAGTCATTGCGTCGAGCGGCGTGGGTGGCGATGTCGAAACGTAGCACATCGCCATGTTGAACGCGCAACGCCACCGAGGTCATGCCACCGAGCACGAGCATATCGTCAACGCTCGCCGCCACCGGGTTTTCGCGTTCACCGTGGGAAGGTCGTCCGCGACGATGAAGCACTATGTCAGACGGCGGCAGATACCATGCCACCTGCGTGCCTGGGGCAAGCCCTTCAAGCCCCGTCGCGACGTCCAGCTCCACGTTTCCCCAGCGCAGGCGGCGTGTTCCCGCCGACTCGACCACCTGCCCCTGATAGACGTTGTGCCGGTCCAGCAAGCGCGCCACGCTGGGCGAGGCCGGAGTTCGAAACAGCGTCTCGGGAGACGCCTGCTGGAGGCTATTACCGTTATGCAGCACGCAGATCTGATCCGCCAGCGCCGAGGCTTCTTCAAGGTCGTGGGTGACCAGCACAATGGGAATCGATATCTGCTGGCGAAGCCTGGCCAGCTCACGCTGAAGGCGTCGCCTGGTGACCTGGTCCACCGCCGAAAACGGCTCATCGAGCAGCAGCACCTGGGGGTCGCGGGCCAACGCCCGGGCGAGTGCCACGCGCTGGCGCTGGCCGCCGGAAAGTTCACTCGGGTAGCGATTCTCCAACCCCTTCAAGCGCACGGTTTCCAGCCACTCTTCGGCTTTAAGGCGGCGCAGCGGTAGCGGCAAATGGCGCAGCGGCAACTGCACATTGGCAAGCGCGGTCAGATGGGGAAACAGCGCGTAATCCTGAAACACCATGCCCACCCGACGCCGCTGGGGCGATAGTGAATGCTGACACCGGGTATCCAGCCAGGTATCACCGGCGCATTCGATTTGCCCATGCTGCGGACGGTAGAGCCCAGCAATCGCGCGCAGCAAGGTGGTTTTACCGCTGCCCGAAGGGCCCACCAATGCCAGCAGCTCGCCGGGCAAGCAGCTGAACCGGGCATCGAGCGGGATCGGCCCCGCCTGCTGGGCATTCACGTAAAGCCTAGCCACGCGCCCACCTCCGGCGGCCAGCCAGGCCGTAAACCACGCCAAGGGTGGTAAAGGAGACGACCAGCAATAGCGCCGCCATCTGCGCCGCGCCCTGCTCGTCAAAGGCCTGTACCCGGTCGTAGATGGCAATCGCCAGGGTGCGCGTTTCGCCGTCAATCGCTCCGCCGACCATCAGGATGACGCCAAATTCGCCCAGGGTGTGGGCGAAGGTCAGCGCAGACGCGGACAGAATACCCGGCCATACCAGCGGTAGTTCAATGCGCAGCAGGGTTTGCCAGGGGCCAAGCCCGCTGCACCATGCCGCCTCGCGCAGATTATGGGGCACGTGCTCGAAGGCACGCTGAATCGGCTGGACGGCGAATGGCAGGTTGGCCACCAGCGAGGCCAGCAGGATACCGCTGAAGGTGAAGTTGAGCCCGCCGCCGGTCAGCGTCATCCACAGCTGGCCGACCGGCGCTTCGCGGCCAAAGCTTTGCAGCAGATAAAAGCCGAGCACCGTCGGTGGCAGCACCAGCGGCAGCGCTACCAGCGCTTCGCACAGCCCTTTGCCACGAAATCGGGCAACCGCCAGCCAGCGGCCGAGAAAGATGCCCAGCGGCAACAGAAACAAGCACGTCAGCGCCGCCAGGCGCAGTGACACTGAGAGCGCCGACCAATCCATCAGTCTGTACTGAACCCGTATTGTTGAAAGATAGCGCGACCCGCGTCCTGCTGCAGCCAGGCATAAAACGCGCGGGCGACATCCCCCGCCTGGCGGGTGAGCACCATGCGCTGACGCAGCGGCTGGTGCCAGCCCTCGGGGATAAGTATGTACTCACTTCGGTCGGCTAGCGCGGGTGCCAGCGCCAACGAATAGGCCACCAGCCCGCCCTGGGCGTCGTCAGTGAGCGCAAACTGAGCGGCCTGAGAGACATTTTCGCCCAGCACGTGAAGCGCGCGACTTTCCTCCCAAAGGCCCGAATGAGTAAGTACCTGCTGCGCGGCAACGCCATAGGGCGCATGGTCGGGGTTGGCCAGCGCAATGCGCGGCCGCTGGCCTTCTGCCTGTTGCGCGATGGCCTGCTCGACGTTCGCCAAGGGTGCCTCCTGATCGGGCAGACCTCCTCGGCTTGCGGACTGCAGCCACACCAGGCGGCCAATGGCATACACCACGCCGTCGTCAGCCGTATGCCCTTCCTCGTTCAGGGCGAAGACATAGCGCTCATCGGCGGAGAGAAACAGCTCAAAGGGCGCGCCCTGGGCGATCTGGCGGCGAAAATTACCCGAGGAACCAAAGTTCAGCCGCAGCGTGTGCCCGGTTTCCTGCTCAAAGCGTTCGGCGGCCTCGGCGAGGGCAAACTGCAGATCGGAGGCAGCGGCCACCGTTGCCGTTCCCGCCGAGGCGGGCATCGCCATGAGCATCAGCGATACCACCAGCCATAACCTGCGCATCGTTCAGCCCGCCTGTGGGTCGAGGTGCTGTTCGGTGATGGCCATGACCTTCATGGTATTGGTGCCGCCGTGGGCGTTCATGTGATCGCCACGGGTCAGAATCACGTAATCGCCCACCTTCGCCACGCCCTGTTTTACCAGCAGTTGGAGGGCGCGGTCATTGAGCTCGGTGGCGGTCATGTCAGAGGTATCGAACGGCAGCGAGACCACGCCGCGGTACAGTGCCATGCGACGCTGAGCGATGGGGTTATGCGCCAGGCCGACAATCGGCAGCCCCGAGCGAATGCGTGAGGCGATCAGCGGGGTATAGCCCGACGACGTCATGCAGGCAATCGCCGTGACGCCTTCCATATGGTTCGCCGCGTACATCGCGGAAAGCGCAATGGTCTCGTCAGGCCGGGTAAAGCCTTCGTGAATGCGGTGGCCCGATTCCTGAGCCGTTTTTTCCCGTTCAGCCCCCAGACAGACCCGCGCCATGGCATCAACGGTTTCTACCGGGTAGTCCCCCGCCGCCGTCTCGGCCGACAGCATGACCGCATCGCTGCCATCCAGCACCGCATTGGCCACATCGAACACTTCGGCGCGGGTGGGCAGCGGCGCCGCAATCATGCTTTCCATCATTTGCGTGGCGGTGATCACCGCGCGGTTGAGCGTGCGGGCGCGCTTGATCATGCGCTTTTGCACCCCGACCAGTTGGGCATCGCCAATCTCGACGCCCAGGTCGCCGCGGGCGACCATCACCGCCTCGGAGGCTTCGATAATGCCGTCCAGAGTGGCGTCATCGGCAACCGCTTCGGCACGTTCCACTTTGGCGACCAGGCCAATCTCAGCCCCCGCCTCGCCCAGCAGGCGGCGTGCTTCGCGCATGTCTTCGGCATGGCGGGGGAAGGAGATCGCCAGATAATCAACGCCAATCTCGACGGCGGTTTTCAGGTCGGCCTTGTCTTTCTCGGTCAGCGCGGGGGCTGACAGACCACCGCCCTGCTTGTTGATGCCCTTATTGTTGGAGAGCTTACCGCCCACCACCACCCTGGTATGAACCCGGGTGCCTTGCACATCGGTGACATCCAGCACGACGCGGCCGTCGTCGAGTAGTAAACGGTCGCCTGACGTCACGTCGTCGGCGAGGGTCTTGTAATCGCAGCCGACCTGAGTGGCATCGCCCGCGTCGCCGTCCATCGCCATATCGAGAATAAACGGCTGCCCTTCCTCCAGCATTACCGCGCCTTCTTTAAAGCGCGCAACGCGAATCTTGGGGCCTTGAAGGTCGCCGAGCACGGCCACGCTGCGCCCCAGCTTGGCGGCGGCTTCGCGCACCTGCTGCAGGCGGCGCCGGTGATCGTCGGCGGTGCCGTGGGAGAAATTCAGTCGTACCACATCTACCCCCGCCGCAAGCATGGCATCCAGTACGCCCTCGCGATCACTGGCAGGTCCTAGCGTGGCGACAATTTTGGTACGGCGAATCGAGGAATGATGCAGTGCGTTCATAAAGCTCCCGGGCGCTTAACGTTGGTAATCACTAGCCTACCAGTATAAAGCGCTAAACATGACCGCTATGCAACACCCTGCGCTATTCGTTTAGATGAACCCGCAACGTCAAGGGGTGCTCGTCACAGTTATTGCCATCGCCGCCTCGGTCCACAACCAAAAACTCACCTTCGCGATCCAGCACCGACTGAATAGCGTGCCAGGTACCCGCATGATAATTCACGCCCTGACGGCCATCGGTCAAGAACGCACGCACATCCTCAGGGTCGATCGTCTCACCGGGCGGAGCCACCACGACGATAAATCGCTCCTGATGCAGCGGCATAAACGCCTGGCTACCCAGCGAGTGGCGCTCAAGAAACGTAAGTTCCAGCGGCAGCGTCACCGGCTGGCTGACGAAGATATTGATCAAGGTGCGGGCGTTATCGCCCAGTGTTTCGACCGTCGCCAGGTCGTGATGGCGCTGGGTGCGCCCCGCGTTGATGGGAAATGAATCTGAAGTTCGCGCATCGATCACCTCGCCAAAGGGCGCAAAGGCGTCTGCGGTCAGCGGCACGGCGGTTAGTTCCAGCATAGCGTTGTCCTTGAACGTTATCACAGACGAAGAGCGGGATGACGGTTAACATCCTTATACAACAAATACCGGAACGGCCCGGGGCCACCGGCGTAACACGCCTGGGGGCAGAACGCGCGCAGCCACATGAAGTCCCCCGCCTCGACTTCCACCCAGTTCTGATTGAGGTGATAGACCGCCTTGCCCTCCAGTACGTAAAGGCCGTGCTCCATGACATGGGTTTCATCAAACGGAATCACGCCGCCTGGCTGGAAAGTGACGATGTTGACGTGCATGTCGTGACGCACATCATCGGGTTCAACAAAGCGCGTGGTGGCCCAGCGGCCCTCTGTGCCCGGCATCTCGATCGGGGCGATATCCTGCTCGTTGGTCACGAACGCCTTGGGCACCTCCAACCCTTCGACGAACTCATACGCCTTGCGCACCCAGTGAAAGCGCACGGGCGCGGCGGATTCGTTGCGAACCTGCCAGTGGTTCCCCGGCGGAATAAACGCATAGCCGCCCGGCGCCATCGTATAGCGTTCACCGGAGAGGGTAAGCGTTAACTCACCTTCGACGATAAACAGCACGCCTTCCGCCTGGGGGTCCAGCTCGGGCTTGTCGCTACCGCCGTCCGGCTCCACTTCCATGATGTATTGCGAGAATGTTTCGGCGAAGCCCGACAGCGGCCGCGCCAGCACCCAAAGCCGCGTGCCTTCCCAAAACGGCAGATGGCTGGTGACGATATCGCGCATCACGCCCTTGGGGATCAGCGCGTAGGCCTCGGTAAACACGGCGCGATCAGCGGTGATTTGCGTTTGCGGCGGGTGCCCGCCTGTCGGGGCGTAATAGGTGGGCGTGGTAGTTGTAGGCATGATCCATCCTAATCAGCTAGCGTGATGTCGTTGACTGCGCCATCCAGCGCAGCGTTCTTGTGTATGCGTCCTTGTATACGATATTACGCTAGAGGACCGCTGAAATGAATTGTCGCAATTCGGCTGTTTGTGGATTGGCGAACAGCTCGCTGGGAGGGCCCTCTTCATGAATGCGCCCCTGGTGCATAAACACCACGCGGTCGGCCACATCCCTGGCGAAGCTCATCTCATGGGTGACCAGAATCAATGTCATACCCTCGGCTGCAAGCGCTTCCAGTACGCGCAGCACTTCACCGACCAGCTCAGGGTCCAGCGCTGAGGTCACTTCATCGCAGAGCATTACTTTTGGGCGCATGGCCAGCGCCCGGGCGATGGCCACGCGCTGCTGCTGACCACCGGAAAGCTGCGCCGGGTAGGCATCATATTTATCGGAAAGCCCCACTTTCTCAAGCACTTCGTGAGCGATTTTCTCTACCTCAGCTTTGTCTTCGCCACGCACCACCAACGGCGCCAGGCAGACGTTTTCACCCACGGTTTTATGGGGAAACAGGTTAAAGCTTTGGAATACCATGCCGACGTTTTCACTCAACTCTTTGGGCGACATGGATGCCGCATCGAGCTGCTTATCGGCAATGGTGATCTCCCCGCTGTCGTGTTTTTCTAGCTGATTCAGACAGCGCAGCAGCGTACTTTTACCCGACCCGCTGCGGCCAATAATCGCCACTACCTCGCCTTGTGCAACCGAAAGGTTGATACCTTTAAGTACTTCCAGGTCGCCAAAGGCTTTATGAACGTTATCAACGTAAACCAGCGTCATAGAGCTTTTTCTCCAGATAGCGCGCGTAGCAGGAAAGCGGGTAGCACAGCGCGAAGTAAAACAGAGCCACAAGAGCAAAGATGGTGAAGGGTTCGAAGGTGGCGTTATTGAGCATGGTGCCGGCCTTGGTCAGCTCCACGAAACCGATGATCGATGCCAGTGCGGTGCCTTTAATGACCTGAACCGAAAAACCTACCGTGGGTGGCACAGAAAGGCGCAGCGCCTGGGGCAGAATCACATGGCGCATGGATTGGAAATAGTTCATGCCCAGCACCCGCGCGGCATGCCACTGGCCTTTGGCAACGGCCTCCAGGCAACCTCGCCAGATGTCACACAAAAACGCACTGGTGAATAGCGTCAGCGCAATGGAAGCTGCCAGCCATGCAGATATCTGATGGCCAAGGGCCGCCGCGCCAAAGAAGATCAAAAACAGCTGCATCAGCAGCGGCGTACCTTGAAAAAGATCAACATAGAGAGACGTCAAGCGCTGCAACCAGCGATTGCTGGAGATGCGCAAAAAGGTCAATACCAGTCCGACGGTGGCGCCTCCTATAAAAGCGATCAGCGATAGCAAAATGGTCCACCGCGTTGCGAGCAGCAGGTTGCGCACGATGTCCCAGAGGGTAAATTCCGTCATCGTTCTTCTCCTTGCTGATAGGCGAATACGCGCTTTCCAACCAGCATAAAGCTGCGCCGCATGCCAAAGGCGAGGAGCAGATAGACCAGCGTGATCAGCAGATAGACTTCGAAGCTGCGAAAATTTCGGGACTGGATAAAGTTGGCAGCGTAGGTCAGGTCAAATACCGATATTTGCGACACCACCGCCGAACCCAGCATCACAATGATCGACTGACTGATCAGCGCGGGATAAACCCGCGCAAAGGCGGGCACCAGCACGACATGACGATAGCTTTGTAGCGTGGTCATACCCAGCGCCCGCCCGGCTTCCAACTGCCCTTTCGCCGTCGCGCTAATACCAGCACGTAAAATCTCGGCGCTGTAGGCGGCCAGATTAAGTGTCATCGCAATAAACGCCGCGGTAATGGCATCGATTTTGATACCCAGTCCCGGCAGACCGAAGAAGATAAAAAACAGTTGCACAATAAAGGGTGTGTTGCGGGTCACTTCGACGTAGCCGCCTAACCCCCAGCGCACCCATGGCTGCGCATTGACGCGTAAATACGCTACTGCCACCGCCAGTGCGAGTCCCGTCAAAGTCGTCACCACGGTCAAGATGACCGTGGTGGTAAGGCCTTTGAGGAGCTCACTCAGGTAGGGCAACAGGGTAAGAAAGTCGAGTGCTGGCCCCATGATGAACCTCAGCTACCGAAGTTTTCGGGCAGGTCGGCGTTGAACCAGCGCTGGGACAGCTCATCCAGAGTGCCATCTTCCTGGGCCTGGGCGATCAGGCGATTAACTTCTTCCATTAGCGCGGGCTCTTCCTTGTTCATGCCTACATAGCAGGGCGAGTCTTTGAGCTGATAGATCAATGAAGGCGCCCGGTCGCTGTTGCGCTCGGCGATTTCAGCGGCCACGACATTACCGGTAGCGACGTAGTCGACCTGACCGGAAAGGAATGCAGAGATGGTCGTCGCGTTATCTTCAAAGCGCTGAACAGTGGTGGAGTCAGGCACAACGTCGGAAAGCTCCATATCTTCAACGGCACCGCGCGTTACCCCGATGGTTTTATCGGCTAACGCTTCTGGGCTATCCACCTTTTCATCTTCATCAGCGCTGAAGACGCCAAGGAAAAACGGCGCATAGGCGTCTGAAAAATCAATTGCCGCTTCACGCTCCGGGTTTTTACCCAAGCTTGAGATCACCAGGTCGGCCTGACCGGTCTGCAAGTAAGGGATACGGTTTGCGCTCGTCACGGTGATCAGTTCAAGCTCGACGCCCATCTCATCGGCAATGTAATTGGCCATGTCGATGTCGTAGCCGACGGGTTGCATATCCGTCCCCACCGAACCAAACGGCGGGAAATCCTGTGGCACGGCAATGCGAATGGTGCCTCGTGATTCAATGTCGTCCAGCGCATTGGCCTGGACTGAGGTGGCGGCAAACACACCCAGGGCAAAGATACTGGTGGTCAGCAGTTGGCGGGACTTACGTTTGAGGTACTGGGAAAGGGGACGCATTGGACACTCCTGCAATGGTGTGATGAAACAATCAAAAGCATCGAATGAAAGCTTTGTTGCATATAAAGCTTTCAAGAAACTTTCGTTTCACCTCGAAGCAAAAGCAGGGCCAACGAAACACAAAAGGCTTTCAGAACATAAAATTAACAACCAGATAAAGCGCAGCTTAGCCGGGACTTGGCCGGGCGAATGTATCTAGAGTGCATCTAACGGGTGCAATACCAGGCGATCGCCCCAACCCGATGCACTATAACGACGTGACATCCCAATCGACCTGCATCATGGAAGACTCGAGTTCATCCAGCTCGCGATAGTGCTCACTGATCCTTCCAATTCGCTCTCGCCCCTCCGACAACCGCTCATGTAATACAGCATTGGCAATCAGACAAATAAGGCTATTGGCAGCGGCATAACTATCAAACGCTGAAAGACTTTCCAGCGGTGTTTCCAGGTACCAGGTAACACTGGGGGCCAAGCCTGCAGCCGTAGGATCCGCAATCATCACTACCTTAGCGGGTGAGCGTTGAAGCAAAGTCATGAGTTCTTCAAACACCGCAGGCCGACGACGAAAACCGAACACCACCACGACATCATGCTCAGTCAAATCGACGATATCTTCCGCCAGTGATTGATTAGGCTGCGGCGCCAAGCGTACGTTTGCCCTGGCTTGAATCAACTGCTGTCGGAAATGAAGGGCAAGCGGGTAACTATTGCGAAAACCTATCAAGACCACCTGCTGAGCATAGGAAAGCTCGCTAACGATGGTGGAAAAATCCGCCGCGCCAATGGCACCGATGCAGCGCTGCAGATTCTCCTGCTCTCGCTGCATATGACGCTGAAACGACACCCCGCTATCTTCTTGCATTGCATCGGCATCAATCACCAGCGGCACACCCAAATTACGCAGTTGACGGGCGTGTGCTTTCACTGTGCGATAACTTTCAAATCCCAACCGTTTAAACAATCGACTGACCGTGGACTTTGAGACGCCCGTCAACCGCGCCAGGTCTGTCGCGCTATAGACGGCCAGATCGTCGAAATGATCGAGGATAAAGCTGGCCACACGCTGTTCCTGAGCGCTGAGCGTGGCGTACTGAGCCGTAATTCGCTGTCCGATATGAGGCGTCATGGCATCCTGTTAATACGTTTATCCAGAGACAACGGCGGGATGGTGCTCGGCCCAATGGCGGGCGATGTCCACCCGGCGCGCCACCCATACGCGGTCATGGGATTCGATATAGTCGAGAAAGCGCTGCAGCGCGCGAAAACGTCCTGGACGCCCCAGCAAGCGGCAATGCATGCCCACCGAGAGCATTTTGGGCGCCTCCTCACCTTCCTCGTAGAGCACATCGAACGCATCACGCAGGTAGGTAAAGAAGTGATCCGCCGTGTTAAACCCCTGAGGCGAGGCAAAGCGCATGTCGTTGCTGTCCAGCGTGTAGGGCACGATCAAATGGTTGTGATCACTGCCCTGGCTATCGGTCACCTGCGTCCAGAACGGCAAATCGTCGCCGTAATAGTCGCTATCGTAAAGGAAACCGCCCTCGTCCAACACCAGTCGCCGGGTATTGGGGCTGTCGCGGCCGGTGTACCAGCCCAGCGGTTTCTCGCCGTACAGCCGCTGGAAAATTTCCATGGCTTTTTGCAGGTGTTCGCGCTCGAGGTGTTCGGGGACTTCCTGATAGTGAATCCAGCGATAGCCGTGGCAGGCAATTTCATGGCCCAGCTCCTTGAAAGCCATGGCGGCCTCGGGGTTGCGCTCCAGCGCCATCGCCACACCAAACACCGTGAGTGGCAAATCGCGCTTCTCGAACTCGCGCAGAATCCGCCACACCCCGGCGCGGGAACCGTATTCATAGATCGACTCCATGCTCAGATGTCGGTCGGGGAAGGCCGGCGCACCGATGATTTCCGATAAAAACTGTTCCGAGCCGGCATCGCCGTGCAGAACGCAGTTCTCGGCACCTTCTTCGTAATTCAATACAAACTGCACGGCAATCTTGGCGTTACCCGGCCAGTTGGCATGGGGCGGTGTACGCCCGTAACCGATCAAGTCACGGGGGTAATCGCGGGGCGTCATGGGGCAGCTCCTTAAGCAGATTCGATCGTGCATAGACTCTGGTGTGGCCGCGGGCAACGCAACCACTTACTTGTATACAAAATAGCCCGATCAAACTCTGACAGCAACGCCTACCACCGCTAGCCGCTTGAGACAGCGGCATTTTCCTGACAAAAGGCCGGGTAACGGCCCAAAAGCTGATCAATCGGTCAACTAACGACTTGAAATGCGAGGTAATTTCAGGCTTGCGGTTGAGAAAAAACCGCCCTATTTTGTATACAAGAAAGAAAAAATTGTTTACCTAACGCCGGTGCTTTACCACCGAAAGGAGAACTGGGTGGCCCACATCCGCATCATCAACCCCAACACCACGGCCTCGATGACCGCCGCGATTTATCGTGCCGCCAATGACTATGCCGCCGTGGGTACCGAGGTCAGCGCCAGTCAGCCGGAGTCCGGCCCGGTGTCGATCGAAAGCCATTTCGATGAGGCAGTCAGCGCCGTGGGCGTCGCCCAGGAAGTCCTCAAAGGCGAACGCGAAGGGAACATTGACGCCTACGTGGTGGCCTGCTTTGGCGACCCGGGCTTGCTCGCAGCACGTGAGCTTACCCGCGCCCCGGTGATCGGCATTGCCGAAGCCGCCTTTCATATGGCGACGCTGGTCAGCACGCGCTTTTCGATCGTCACCACCCTCGGCCGCACCGGCATCATCGCCGAACACCTGCTGGAGCAATACGGCTTTCGCCACCACTGCCGACGCATTCGGGCGGCGGAAATTCCGGTGCTAGATCTTGAGCATCATCCAGAGGTGGCCTACCGGCGCATTGTCGAGGAATGCTGCCGCGCCCGTGACGAGGACGGCATCGGGGCGATTGTGCTGGGCTGCGGAGGCATGGCCAATCTCACCCAGGAAATCAGCCGCGAGGTAGGGCTGCCGGTGATCGAGGGCGTCACGGCCGCGCTCAAGCTTGCCGAGTCGCTGGTGGGACTGGGCCTTTTCACCAGCAAGCACGGTGATTTGGACTACCCCCGCGCCAAGCCCTTTACCGGTCAGTTCGCTGACTTCTCGAACCTGACGCTGCCGCCGGACGGCTAGCCCAGAGAACATCACGACGATGCCGCCCAATAACAATCAAGGCATCGACAAATCACGCCAGCCGCAAGCATCCCCAACCCGATTGGGATCAATAACACCGACAATCTTGCGAGGACGACACCATGAGTGCATCTCAATCAGCGCTTACGTCAGACGATCCTGCCGCTGCCACCGACGGACGAAAAAGCCTCGGCAACGAAACACTGGCGCCACAGAAAACCCGCATAATGGGGCGCCCCTCCTACTTTCTAGCCTGGTTTGGCGGCTGCGTGTCCATCGGCACCTTCGCCATGGGCTCGAGCGTGGTGGGCACGCTCAACTTGATTCAGGCCACCGTGGCGATTGCCATTGGCTGCTTTGTGATCGGCATCGCCTTGGCCCTGAATGGGGCGGCGGGCTATAAATACGGCATTCCCTTTATGGTCCAGGCCCGCAGCGCCTTTGGCTTTGCGGGCACGCGGCTGCCGGGGCTGGTGCGCGCGGTACCGGCGATCGTGTGGTACGGCTTTCAAAGCTGGATCGGTGCCGGTGCGCTGAACATGGTATCGGCCACGCTGTTCGGCTTTGATAACGTCGTGTTCTTTTTCATCTCCTTCCAGCTGCTGCAGATCGCCCTGTCGGTCACCGGCTTTCAGGGCATCAAGTGGCTGGAGAACCTGGGTAGCGGGTTCATCCTGCTCTCGCTGGTCTACATGTTCGTCGCCACGATCCAGCGTTACGGCGATGAGCTTTCCGCGAACCTGCTGACCATGGAAGGTTCCTGGGGCATGCCGTTCTGGGGCGCCACCATGCTGTTTCTGGGTATCTACAGCACCATGATGCTCAACGTCAGCGACTACTCGCGGGAGCATAAGACCGGCTCCGGCCCCGGCTTGCTGACCACCCTGTATGCCATGTCGATTCTCCCCTGCACGCTGTTCATGGGGCTGATTGGCTTTATGGTCTCGGAAGCTACCGGCACCGCCGACCCCATTCAGGTGTTTGCCAATGCCGTGGATAACACCCCGCTGCTGATGACCACGCTGCTGTTCATCGCCTTTGCCCAGGTCACCACCAACGTACTCAACAATGTGGTGCCGCCCACCTACGTGCTGATGGACGTGTTCAAACTCAAGTTTCCGGTCGCCACCGTGATCGTTGGCCTGCTGGCCTTCGCAACCTTTCCCTGGAAGCTGGTTCAGCCTGGGTCAGCGGCGGGCCTGCAGCTCTTCGTACAGACCTATTCCGCCTTTCTCGGGCCAATCTTTGCCATTCTGGTGGTCGATTATTACCTGATTCGCCGCCGCACGCTTGACCTCGACAAGCTTTACGACCCCAGCGGCCCCTATAAAGGCGTCAACGCCGCCGCCCTGATCGCCACCGCGGTGGGCATTGTGGCGGCGCTCCTGTTCTCAGCAATTTCCTGGTACGCCAGCCTCATTCCCGCTGGGCTGACCTACTTCCTGTTGATGAAGCACTGGCCCGCCTGCCAGCGCTTTGCCCAGTAACCGTTGCGCGCCGCCAGCCACTGGCGGCCTTGCACACCCAACAGAGTAAAACGCTATGAACGAGACACCCAGTCAGGAAGCGCTGACCATCGAGCGCATCGACCCTACGCTCTACAACGCCGACCTCGCCCCGCTGAAACCCGAAGACCGCACCTGGGGGGCGTTTGAAATTTTCAACGTGTGGTCCAACGACATCCAGAGCCTGTTTGGCTATACCCTCGCCGCCTCGCTGTTTCTGACCTACGGCCTGAACGGCTGGGCGGTCATGGCGGCGATTATCCTGGCGGGGGTGATCGTGATGTTTCTGGTCAACCTCACGGGTAAGCCAAGCGTCAAATACGGCATTCCCTTCCCCGTGATGGTGCGCGCCAGCATGGGCATTCGCGGCGCCAACCTCCCTGCCATGCTGCGCGCCATCGTGGGGATATTCTGGTACGGCGTGCAGACCTATTTTGCGTCGACCGCCATGACGCTGCTGCTCACGGCGCTGTTCGGCGACGGCAACGGGGCCACCTTCCTGGGGCTTTCCGCCATGGCCTGGATCGCCTTCGTGGTCGTCTGGCTGTTCCAGATCGCCATCTTTTGGGCCGGTATCGAGCGCATCAAGCATTTTCTCAACTGGGCGGGGCCGCTGGTCTACCTGGTGATGATCACCCTGATGGCGATTGTCTGGTACCAGGCGGGAAGCGAGCTTCTGCCGGCCATCGGGACGATTTTCAGCGGTGCCGAAGCCGAGGCAAACACCCACCCGGTGAACGCCTTCCTGGCCATTGTCGGCACCATGGTGGCCTACTTCGCGGCCGTGGTGATCAACTTTGGAGACTTTACCCGCTTTGTGAAAACCGAGCGCCAGATGAAGCTCGGCAACCTGCTGGGGCTGCCGCTCAACGTGGCGTTTTTCTCGTTCATCGCGCTGATTATCACGGCAGGCACATTGGTTTTATTCGGCGAGGCATTGACGAACCCGTCGGATATCGTCGAGCGCGTGGACGCGTTACCGCTGACCATCGTGGCCGCCCTGACCTTCTTCGCCGCCACCGTGGGCATCAACCTGGTGGCGAACTTTATTCCGCCCGCCTACGACCTCGCCAATCTGTTTCCCGGTAAAATCAGCTTCAAGATGGGCGGGTTGATCACCGCCATCATCGCCTTTTTTGTTGGCGCGCTGTGGGTGTCGGTGATCAGCCAAATCGGCGTGCCGGGCTTTGTGAACGCGCTTGGCGCCATCGTCGCCCCGTTCTACGGCATCATCGTGGTCGACTACTACCTGATCAAGCGCCAGCACCTGAACATGCAGGCGCTGTTCTCCGCCGAGCCCGACGCCCCGTACTACTACACCCAGGGCTGGAACACCCGGGCGCTGATGGCCTTTGCGGGTGCGGCGATATTTTCGCTATCCACCGTCCTGGTACCGGCGCTGGCAAGCCTCAACGGCTACGGCTGGCTGATGGGCGCAGGCCTCGGCGGGCTGTTCTACTACGGCTTGATGCGTCAGTTCAAGGCGGCACCTGCGTATGCTGAGCAGAAGACAAGCGGGTCGACACTAGCTGATTAAAAGCGCATACAAGCGCCATCGGGTTTGCCGATGGCGCTTTTTTTGGCGCGGGCTGACCAGCTACCTTGGAAACTGTCGGCAATCTGCCTGAACCATATCTTGCAACTCATTTTTCGGTATTCATGCTCAGCTAATAGTCTGATGAACCATGGGTTTCCCAGAATTCTTTTTCTTCGGCCTCATTCTTGGACTCAGGCATCTTTTTTAGGTTGCTCATAAACAGCCCACTCCTTTCGGTGCATCTAGCGGGCGGAGGTCATAACTAGTGATTCTTCTCCAGCGCCAGATGATTGTCTATTTCCTTTATCTTGTCTTCCGTGTGGTGATTGACGTAGAGCACGGTGGTCTCTTTGCCTTCACAAATTTTCTCGATAAGCGCGAGAACCAGTTGGCGGTTCATATCGTCCAGGCCTAGGCAAGGCTCGTCTAGAATCAACAGTGGCGGGTGTTTCACCATGGCGCGAGCGATGAGCAGCAAACGCTGGTCGCCGTAAGAGAGTTTGTTAAAGGGCTGATCGGCGCGCTCTTGCATGCCCAGTAGTTCGAGCCACTGGTCGGCGATTTTTTTCTGATGATCGGAGGCTTTTGTGTACACGCCGATGCTGTCGTAAAAGCCTGAAATAATCACATTTTTGCAGCTGGTGCTAACGCGATACTCCCATTGCAGGGCGGTGGAGACATAGCCGATAAACTGCTTGATCTGCCAGATGCTTTCGCCGTTGCCGCGCCGGAAGCCAAATACAAAAATATCGTTGGTATAGCACTGCGGGTGATCCCCCGTGATCAAAGACAACACGCAGGTTTTGCCACTACCGTTAGGGCCACTCAATTGCCAGTGCTGGCCTTGCTCGATCGTCCAATCGAGCTTATCGACAATGACGGTATCGCCGTATTGGATCGTCGCTTGTTTGAGCTTCACTAACGGCTGGCTGGGGTCGAGGGCGGGTAATTTAGTGGCTGGATCGGCCTCAGGCAGGCTTAGGTCGGCGGTTTTCAGATGCAGCAATTGGTACAGCTCATTGAAGGCGGCTTCATCCTGACGGTCTACCGTGAATGCTAATCGCCCACTATCTCCCCCCTTCTTATCCCCTTTCTTTTTCTCCAAACGCTCTTTATCCAGGTAGGCAATATGCGTGATGAAGTCCGGCATCTCATCAAAGCGATTTAGCACCATCACCATGGGAACGGTGTCGATGATGGAGGCGAGGTGGGCTTGCAGCATGGCGAGAGTGTCGACGTCTAAGCCATCAAACGGCTCGTCTAAAATCAGCAAGTCCGGCTTGCTGGACAGAGCGCGAATCAGCATGACCTTGCGGGTTTCTCCCGTGGAGAGCTTACGAAAGGCGCGGTCGAGCAGTTTGGTCAGCCCAAACTTTTCGACCAGCTCGCTTGCAAGCTCAAGGTCTCGGCACTGCTCGAAAATCATTTCACTAACGGGTGTGCCGAGTGAAATGACATCCATGATATCGGCATCGTCTTTTTTCAGCTCTTTGGCGATGAGCTCGGCCTGCGCTTCGAAAGAGACCAACCCAACGTTTTCGGGAAGGCCTTGAACACTGCCCGATTCAATTTTGCCAACGCCCGCCAGCGCCGCCGCCAGCGCCGATTTGCCTGAGCCATTGGTGCCAGTGATGACCCAATGCTGATGAGGTTCGATGATCCAATCAATCTCGCTTAGGGTGAAGCGATCATCAAAACTGATCGTCGCTTTGTTTAGCTGAATACGCGCTAAGCGGTTTGAAGACTCCATCGATATATTCCTTACGGTGTTAAATAAATCAGAGACAAAAAAAGCCGAGAATATCGTGGCGATATCTCGGCTTTTTAGATGACTTAGCGGCCTATCATTTAATCAGCCGATTAGACGATTCTCTTCATGTCAGCCATGTGGCCGCGAAGCACTGAGCCAACGGCTTCTACCGGGTGGGCGCGAAGCGCTTCGTTGACTTCGATCAAACGCGCGTTATCAACGCCGTTGTCGTCTACATCCAGGCCTTTACCGATAACATCGGATTTGATGCCTTTCATAAATTCAGCCAAGAGCGGCACGCACGCGTGGTTGTAGAGGTAGCAACCGTATTCCGCGGTGTCAGAGATGGTCGCGTTCATCTCGTACAACTTCTTACGCGCGATGGTGTTGGCGATCAGCGGCGTTTCGTGGAGCGACTCGTAGTAGGCAGACTCGGCGATAATGCCCGCCGCTGTCATGGTTTCGAAAGCCAGCTCAACGCCCGCTTTAACCATTGCCACCATCAAGATGCCGTTATCGAAGTATTCCTGTTCGGTAATTTCTACGTCACCCGCAGGGGCTTTCTCGAAGTTGGTTTCAGCGGTTTCGGCACGCCATTTGTGCAGGTTAGCGTCATCGTTCGCCCAGTCTTCCATCATCGTGTGCGAGAAGTGGCCGCTCATGATGTCGTCTTGGTGCTTGTTGTAGAGCGGACGCATGATGTCTTTCAGCTCTTCAGCAAGATCAAAGGCTTTGATCTTCGCTGGGTTAGAGAGGCGATCCAGCATGTTGGTCACGCCGCCGTATTTCAATGCTTCCGTGATGTTTTCCCAGCCGTACTGAATCAGCTTAGCGGCGTAGCCAGGTTCGATGCCCTCTTCGATCATTTTGTCGAAGCAGAGGAGAGAACCGGTTTGCAGCATGCCGCAAAGGATCGTTTGCTCACCCATCAGGTCGGACTTAACTTCCGCGATGAAAGAGGACATCAATACGCCGGCCTTGTGACCGCCAGTACCCACCGCGTAGGCTTTTGCCAGGGCAAGGCCTTCGCCTTTAGGATCGTTGGCTTCGTGAACAGCGATCAAGGTGGGAACGCCGAAACCACGCACGTATTCAGCACGAACTTCAGAGCCTGGACACTTGGGCGCGACCATGATGACGGTTAAGTCATCACGGATTTTCATGCCCTCTTCCACGATGTTGAAACCGTGGGAGTAAGAGAGGCAAGCGCCCTCTTTCATCAACGGCATTACCGCCGTTACAACAGACGAGTGCTGTTTATCGGGCGTCAGGTTCAATACAACGTCGGCCGTGGGGATCAACTCTTCGTAGGTACCTACCACGAAGCCGTTTTCAGTGGCGTTTTTCCAAGACTGACGCTTTTGCTCAATGGCTTCCGGGCGCAGTGCGTAAGAAACGTCTAAGCCGCTGTCGCGCAGGTTCAAGCCTTGGTTAAGGCCTTGAGCGCCACAGCCGATAACGACCATTTTTTTGCCTTTAAGCGCGTCTACGCCATCAGCAAATTCAGAGCTGTACATGAAACGACATTTGGCGAGTTGCGCCAGTTGCTCGCGTAGTGGCAGCGTATTGAAGTAGTTAGCCATCGTTAGCATCCTAATATTTTATGAGCACGACATCAGTGCAAAGCACTCCAATGCAAAAAAGAGTGACATAGCCGCTAGATGTGGGCTCCAGCGTTATGTGAGTAAGGCCAATCTAACCAAAAACGACCATTTCTTAAATTGATATATTTGCAATAGCATGTCCCTTTTTTTGCAAAATTCAATTATCATGGCGTTTATGAATTTTAAAATTTTAAAACAGTTCCTGGCCTTGGCAGAAACCCTGCATTTTGGTCGCGCCAGCGATGAGTGCTACGTCAGCATTTCTGCCCTGTCGCGCAACATCCGGCATTTGGAAGAGGAGCTGGGGGTATCGCTGTTTAATCGCGACAACCGTAACGTGGTGTTGACCCAGGAGGGGCAAAAGTTTCTCAAGTACGCCCGCGATGCCAGCAGCCAATGGCATTTGATTCGTCATGAATTAACCGACAATCCTGATCAATTAAGCGGTGAAATCAGCCTGTATGGCTCCGTCACCGCCAGCTACAGTTTTTTGCACGAACTGCTGCGTCGCTTTCGTATTGCCTACCCGATTATTGAAATCAAGCTGCGCACGGGGGATCCAGAACACGCTATTGCGCATGTTCTGGACGGTAAAGAGGATCTTAGCATCGCGGCCCAGCCTGCCAACTTGCCGCGTGGCCTGGCGTTTAAATCCATTGCCACGTCGCCCTTGCTGTTTATTGCGCCCCTTGAGCAGCAGGTGCCGAATGTGCCAACGAGCACGCCAACCACACCGCAAGAGTGGGCGAGCATCCCGATGATTCTATCGGAGAGTGGTGTCTCCAGAGCCCGTGTGGATGAATGGTTTCGCCAGCAGCATGTCTCCCCGCGCATTTATGCACAGGTCACCGGTAATGAAGCCATTGTGAGTATGGTGAGTTTAGGCTTTGGCATTAGCGTGGTGCCCAAAATCGTCCTCGACAACAGCCCCTTGGTAGATCGCATTCGCGTGCTCGATGTAACGCCGGAATTGGAGCCCTACGATATTGGTTTGTTTACCCTAAAGAAAAACCTAAAGAACCCATTGGTCGACGCCTTTTGGCGCTTGATGTAAGTACTACTTAATATAAATCCTAGGCGCTGTTTTTTAGCAACCCGCCACCCCCACGTTTACCCCCCAAATATCTGCTGCAAATCCGGCGCACTGTCTTCTTCCTCGACCATGGAGAGCGAAGCTTCGATGGCTTTCAGGTGGCGGTTCATAAACGCTTTCGCCCGCTCGCCGTTGCCGGCTTCCAGGTAGCCGATCAGGTCGTCGTGATCGTGGGATTCGCAGCCCAGGTGGCCGCGATGGCCGTAGACGGCGAGTATCAACGACGAGCGTGAACACAGGGTTTCCACGAAGGCCGCAAGCGTCGCGTTGCCGGAAAGCTGGGCCAGGCGTACGTGGAAGTCCGCCGACAGGCGAATGGCGACACTCTGCTGGCCGCTGCGCAGCGCCTGGCGTTCACGCTGGGCCATATCGCGCAGTTCCGCCGCTTCTTTTTCGTTCATGCGCCGCGCCACGTCGGGCATCAGCCCGCATTCGATCAGCTGGCGGGCGTCGAACACGTCCTTGGCTTCATCGGCGGTGGGCCGGGTGACGCTGGCCCCGCGTCGCGGGGTCAGTGTGACCAGCTGCTCCAGCGCCAGCCGCTGCAATATCTTGCGAATGCCGGTACGGCTGATGCCAAACACCTCGGCCAGGGCATCTTCGCGCAGCCGCGCGCCGGGCTTGAGCCGCTGTTCCACAATTGCGTCGCTGACCGCGCGATAAATCGCCTCGTGGCGCTCATCGCCCTCCGCTTTTGTTGCGGATCGCTTAGCCACCGCCTGCGCATCGCTCATTGACTCTCCTCGTTGATCATTCTTCCCAGGCCGCTATGGTAGCGCGTTCTTCATCGCTCATCTTGGTCACGTTGCCTAACGGCATGTACCGGCTTTCAACGACCTGCTGAATGGCGGCTTTATGGGCCAGGATGTCGTCCCAGTCGTCGAACGCATAGTCCGCCGGCGGCGCAGAAAAACCGGCATGCTCCGGGTCGCTTGCGTGGCACTGCACGCAGTGTTCCTCTATCAGGCCGCTTATCTGGTTCTCGGGGGCATCGCTGGCTTGAACGTCGTTCGTCTGGTCTGAGCTGGCCGGGTCGGCGGTGCGGGCATCCGGCGCTGCCACCCAAAACGCCAGCACAATGAGCGCCACCCCGGCGGCCGGATAGCCCCACTGCCACTTCCCGGCATGCATGAGCACGAAGAACTGACGGATCAGCGCGCCCGCAAAGATAAACAGCGACATCACTACCCAGGACAGCTCATGGGAATACAGGAACGAGTAGTGATTGCTGATCATCAGCAGCACGACGGGCAGCGTGAAGTAGGTGTTGTGCACCGAGCGCTGCTTGCCGCGCTTGCCATCCAGCGGGTTGGGCGCCTCGCCGGCTTTCATGGCGTTGACCATGCGCCGCTGGCCGGGAATGATCCAGAAGAACACGTTGGCCGACATGGCGGTGGCCATCACCGCACCGGTCAGCAGGAATGCTGCCCGCCCGCCGAACAGCTGGGTGCTCAGATAGGCTACTACCACCATCATCACCGCCACGGCCACGCTGAGCAGGCCGTCGCGCTGCATGGTGGGGCTGATGCGCTTGCACAGCTCGTTATAGACCACCCAGCCGCCGAACAGGAACAGCAGCGCCAGCAGGTTCGCCTGCCAGCCCGACAGGTTGGCGGCCCACTGCCAGGCGCTATCCGGGTTCACCAGATAAAAGTCGGGATTGACCATGTACAGAATGACGAACAGGGCAAAGCCGGACAGCCAGGTGGTATAGGCTTTCCAGAACGACCAGTGCAGGTCATTGGGTAATTTGTCAGGCGCCGTGGTGTATTTCTGATTGTGGTAGAAACCGCCGCCGTGGACGGCCCACATCTCGCCAAAGATGCCCTTCTGGCGGTCTGATTCCGCCTTGGGCGTGCGCAGGCTGTTATCCAGCATCACGAAATATATCGATTCGCCGATCCAGGCGATGGCGGCAATCACGTGCAGCCACCGCAGCAGCAGATTAACGGCCTCTATCAAATACGCTTGCATCACCGGCCTCCGCCATCAGCTACCACGGTAAGTGGAATAGCCATAGGGCGAGAGCAGCAGCGGCACATGGTAATGCTGCTCGGCATCCGCCACGCCGAAACGGATGGGGATGACGTCAAGAAATCGCGGCTCGGTCGCCTCGACCCCGCTGGCGCGCAGGTAATCGCCGGCATGAAAGCACAGTTCATACTCGCCCGGCGTCAACACATCGCCTTCGAGCAGCGGCGCATCGCAGCGGCCGTCCTGGTTGGTCGTCACCGTGCGCAGGTGCTGGCGTTCGCTGCCGTTCATCCGCACAACGTCGATGGCGATGCCCTGGCCGGGGCGGCCGAGTGCGGTATCCAGCACGTGGGTAGTCAGGCGTCCCATGATGGCTCCTTGTTGCTGTTGTTTGGTTATGACGAAGGGCGAACTGTGTCGCGCGTCACTGGCTTTAGAGTACCGTCAGCCTGTTATATTGTATACATTGCGCCCATCCACCATGCAGCTTAGCCCGGAGCCACCATGTCGTCACATGACGCTACGTTATGCCTAGCCCCCCGCCCAAGCACGTTATCGCTGGACGCCTTTATCAAGCACTACGGGGATATTTACGAGCATTCGCCCTGGGTGGCCAAGGCCGCCTGGGAAAGCGGGCTCACGCCCGCCCATGACCACCCCGACGCCCTGGCGGAGCTGATGGGCCTTCAGCTTCAGCAGGCAAGCAGCGATCAGCAAATTCGCGTGATCCAGGCCCACCCAGACCTCGCCGGTAAAGCCGCCCTGGCAGGCGAACTGACCCAGGATTCCACTCGCGAGCAGGCCGGCGCCGGGCTTGACCAGTGCTCACCGAAGGAGTTTGCACGCTTCGAGGCATTGAACGCCGCCTACAAGGAGGCCTTCGGCTTTCCCTTCGTGATCGCCGTCAAGGGCTTGGACCGCCACGCCATCCTGCAGGCGTTTGCCGAGCGCCTCGAGAACGACGCGGCGACCGAGCGGGAAACCGCCATTCAGCAAATCATTCGCATTGCGAAACTCCGCCTGCGCGCTCGGGCAGAGGAGAATATGCCAGCGCGATAGCCGCCCTTTCTGACGGATAGACACGCAAAAAAACTGCGCTCTAAAAAGAGCGCAGCGATCTATCCAGCGGACTAACGTGAAACGTTAGCTGCCCAGCTTACTGCTTGGCCGTCTCTACCGCTTTCTTGGTGGTATCTTCGGCTGTTTTCTGACTGTCTTTCATGAAGCTTTGGCTAATGGCGGTAACTTTTTCACCATCACCTTTCATGCGCTCCATCAGGTCGCTGGCAGTTTTTTGCTGGCTTTCCATTGCCTTCTTGAAGCTGTCGGCATCCTTGACGTCCAGCCATGTGCGGGCCTGGGCAATGCTCAGGTCCGAATAGGCACGGACAGCATCAAGCTGCGCGCTAACGATCTGGTCGTAGTAGTCCAGCGCCGTGAGCGTGTAAGAACGCATCGGCGATACAAAGATGGACTCGACTTGCTGGCTGGTTTTTTCGGCGGCTTTGTTCATTGCGCTATCTCCTTAGGAGTAAGTAATGACATAGGCGCGCCTTTAAAAGGGAACATCCGTAAGGTCGGCGCCTCTGCTACACCACACGTTAGCAGCCACTTTTGTGCAGTGCAACATGTATTTCGTCACTCGGCTAGATCGCGCACCGTGATGGCCTTGGCGGCAATCCCACCGTGTACCTCCAGCATGCGTTTAAACCACTGATCCACCTCATCATCCGTTGAGACCAGTGGCTCCAGCGACACGGTATAGGCCCACATCATGCTGCCAAATAATAGGTAGTCGGCACCGCTTGGCGCATCGCCGTCGATAAACAGGCTGTCTTTCAACTGGGCATAAACCGGCGCTAATGCCTGCTTGAGCTGCGCGCGCTCTTGCTCGGGCTGGTGAAGCGCTTCCAGCGTGCAGCCAAAGCGGGCCTCACGGGTTTCGCGAAAATAGTCGCGATCAGCTGGGTGAATCGCCGCCAACAAGTCCAGCGCGACAATCTTGAACAGCGCGGGCGTCACGCTGCGTTCAACGTAATGCTTGAAGAACAGCACCCGCTGGTGGCTCGTGCCCTCGCCCAGCAGCGGCGCCTGGGGATAGCGTTCGTCCAGGTAGCGCATGATGTCAAAGCTGTCGGTCACCACCTGGTCGCCATCCACCAGCACAGGCACCTTATCGTGGTTGGCGAAGTCCAGGGTTTCCTTCTCCAGGAACCGCCAGGGCCGCGTAGTAAAGTCGAGTCCTTTGTGGGCCAGCGCCATGCGCACGCGCCAGCAGAAAGGTGAGAAACGTAGTCGCTCATCGCGGCCGCATAAATCGTAGAGCTCTCGTGACATGATCAATCTCTCTTGTGCAAAGAATCAGCGTGATTTCCTTCAGACCAAGCTTAGCGTTCGCCAGGATGAAACCGGTTTACTATGCTAGAGCATGGATGTTCGTTCGTGGGCACTGGTCGGTACTGTCTATTAGTCTAATGGATAACGCTCGCATGGCGCTCTATAAAAGCCCATAAAATCAAATAAAAACAGACACTTACCCCTTCAATCTCTAATCTAAATGAGCCATTTATTGCGCCTTCTATTGGTCTTACCAATTTTCCAATAGTGGTCATCTTATCGACGGCGCCGTATCTTTCACCGTGACGCCAAAGCCGCCATGCGGCTTGTCATCATTGTGGAGCAAACGATCAATAACAAGGGGTAATGTTCTTCCCATGAATGAATCAATCCTTGCACTTCTAGCGTTTACGCCGCTGCTGTTGGCGGGGGTGCTGCTGATTGGCTTTAAGATTCCGGCCAAGATAGCCATGCCCATCGTGTTTCTTGCTGCGGCTATCATCGGCCTGACCGCCTGGGATATGTCCTTCTCGAGAATTGTCGCCTCGACCATCCAAGGGCTTATCCAGACGGCAGGCTTGTTGTGGATTATTTTCGGCGCGATCCTGCTCCTGAACACGCTCAAGCATTCGGGGGGCATTACCGCCATTCGTAACGGGTTTTCGGGCATCAGCCCCGACCGTCGCGTTCAGGCGCTGATCGTTGCATGGCTATTTGGCTGTTTCATAGAAGGCGCCTCCGGCTTTGGCACCCCTGCCGCTGTTGCCGCCCCGCTGATGGTCGCGCTGGGCTTCCCTGCGCTGGCAGCGGTTGTCGTGGGCATGATGATCCAGTCGACGCCGGTGTCATTCGGTGCCGTGGGCACGCCGATTGTGGTCGGTGTGGGTAGCGGCCTCGATCGCGCGGGCATCACCTCCGAGCTTGAAGCCGCCGGCTCGACCTGGGACATCTTCTTCCAGCAAGTCACCAGCGGTGTGGCCATCACCCACGGCATTGTGGGTATCTTGATGCCGCTGATTCTGGTGACCATCATGGTGCGCTTCTTTGGCGCCAACAAGTCGTGGAAAGAAGGCTTGTCGATTGTTCCCTTTGCCATCTTTACCGGCATTTCCTTCGTGGTGCCTTACATGCTGGTAGGCGTTTTCCTGGGACCGGAATTCCCGTCCATGATCGGTGCCATGGTGGGCCTGGCGATTGTCGTGCCTGCCGCGCGTAAAGGCTTCCTGCTGCCCAAGGACACCTGGGACTTCCCCGAGTCGACCTCCTGGCCCGACGAGTGGATCGGTAACCTGCAGATCAAGCTCGAAGACGTGGTCGGACAAGCACCGATGTCGACCTTCAAGGGCTGGATTCCCTATGTGCTGCTGGCGGTTTTCCTGGTCGCTTCACGCACCATCGAACCGCTGAAAGCCGCGCTGACCTCAATCAGCATGAGCTGGTCGAATATTCTCGGCGAAGAAGGCATCAGCGGCAGCATCGAGCCGCTCTACCTGCCCGGCGGTATCATCATTGCCGTGGTCGCCGTTACCTTCTTCCTGCACCGCATGAGCACACGCAACATGAGCGCAGCGCTCTCGGAGTCGACCAAGACCATCTTCGGGGCAGGCTTCGTGCTGATCTTTACCGTGCCGATGGTACGAATCCTGATCAACTCGGGGGTCAACGGTGCCGATATCGCCTCCATGCCGGTGATGATGGCCCAGGCGGTTGCGAACGGCGTGGGCGATATCTATCCGTTCTTCGCGCCGGCCGTGGGCGCCATGGGGGCCTTTATTGCAGGCTCGAACACCGTCTCGAACCTGATGCTCGCGGAGTTCCAGTTCAGCGTTGCTGAATCCCTTGGCCTGTCCACCGCCATGATGGTGGCCCTGCAAGCCGTGGGTGCAGCAGCCGGTAATATGATCGCGATCCATAACGTGGTCGCCGCCTCCGCAACGGTTGGCCTGCTGGGCCGTGAAGGGGCGACGATCCGTAAGACGATCCTGCCGACCATCTACTACCTGGTAGCAACCGGGCTGATTGGCTTGATCGCCTTCTATGTATTAGGGGTTACCGACGCGTTGGTCGGATAGCACCACCCGACTCGTTGACGTCGCCGGGGGCAACCCCGGCGACATTATGCAAAAGCTTTCCAGCGTCCCACCATTACCGGGATGGATTTATGGAAATCTTTTCCATAATATGAGCATAACGATTCCCCACGCTCTCCTCATCTTCAGGAGCTATCATGAATATCCTCTTTGATGAGCGCCTCGACGGCGAACTGGTTCGCCGCGATAAAACCGAGGTGTTGACCGACCTGCAACAGGCCGTGCCGTCGCTTACCTTGCTTCACCGTGAAGAAGACCTGCATCCGTTCGAATGCGACGGCCTCGCGGCCTACCGCATCCTGCCCATGCTGGTGGCGCTGCCCGAGACCCTTGACGAAGTGGAAGGGTTGCTCAAACGCTGCCACGCCCTCGGCGTGCCGGTGGTAACGCGCGGCGCAGGTACGGGACTTTCCGGGGGCGCGCTGCCTCTGGAACGCGGCGTGCTGCTGGTCATGTCGCGCTTCAACCAGATTCTCAAGGTCGACCCTGAGGCACGTCTGGCGCGAGTACAGCCCGGCGTGCGCAACCTGGCCATTTCTGAAGCCGCCGCGCCCCACGGGCTTTACTACGCGCCGGACCCGTCGTCGCAGATCGCCTGTTCGATTGGCGGCAATGTGGCCGAGAACGCCGGCGGCGTGCACTGTCTGAAATACGGTCTGACGGTCCACAACGTCATGCGTGTAGATATCCTTACCATCGAAGGCGAGCGCATGACGCTGGGCTCGGAGGCGCTGGATGCGCCCGGCTTCGACCTGCTCGCCCTGATGAACGGCTCCGAGGGGATGCTCGGCGTGGTGACCGAAATCACCGTCAAGCTGCTACCCAAGCCCGAAACCGCCAAGGTGCTGATGGCAAGCTTCGACGACGTTGAAAAAGCCGGCCGTGCGGTGGGCGATATCATCGCCGCGGGCATCATCCCCGGCGGCCTGGAAATGATGGACAAACTGGCCATCAAGGCCGCCGAAGATTTCGTCAAGGCCGGCTACCCGCTGGATGCCGAAGCCATTCTGCTGTGCGAACTCGACGGGGTGGAAGCCGACGTGGACGACGACTGCGACACCGTTCGCCGCGTGCTCACCGAGGCCGGCGCCACCGACATTCAGCAGGCCCGCGACGAAGCCGAACGCGCCAAGTTCTGGGCCGGCCGGAAAAACGCCTTCCCCGCCGTCGGACGGATGTCGCCGGATTATTACTGCATGGACGGCACGATCCCACGCCGTGAGCTGCCCCGCGTGCTCAAGGGCATTGCCGCGCTTTCCGAAGAAAGCGGCTTGCTGGTGGCCAACGTGTTCCACGCCGGTGACGGCAACATGCACCCGCTGATCCTGTTCGATGCCAACAAGGAAGGCGAACTGGCGCTGGCGGAAGACGTCGGCGGCAAGATACTGGAGCTGTGCGTCGCCGCTGGCGGGTCGATTACCGGCGAACACGGCGTCGGACGGGAAAAGATCAACCAGATGTGCAGCCAGTTCCAGCCCGACGAGCTGACCGTTTTCCATGCGCTGAAAGCAGCGTTTGATCCGCAACGGCTGCTCAATCCGGGCAAGAATATTCCGACGCTGGCGCGCTGCGCTGAGTTCGGTGCGATGCACGTCCATAACAACGAACTACCGCATCCCGAACTGCCGCGTTTCTAGCGTGCCCAAGAAAGACGATAATCAGGAAAGACCATGACTAATACCGTGACTCATTCGGCGGATAACGACATGGCCGAGGCGCTGTGCGAGCAGGTCCGCCAGGCCCACGCTTCCCGCACCCCGCTGCGGATTGTCGGCGGCGACACCCGCGCCTTTTACGGTCGTCCCGTCGATGGCCAGACGCTGAGCGTTGCCAACCACGCCGGCATCGTGGATTACGACCCGGTCGAGCTGGTGGTCACCGTGCGCGCAGGCACCCGGCTGAGCGATCTGGAGGCGGTGCTTGCCGACCACCATCAGATGCTCGCCTTCGAACCACCCGCGTTCGGTGATGCCAGCACTATCGGCGGCGCCGTCGCCACCGGCCTTTCCGGGCCTCGCCGCCCATGGGCGGGCGCGGCGCGTGACTTCGTGCTGGGCACGCGCCTCATCACCCAGGAAGGCAAGCTGTTGCGCTTCGGCGGTGAGGTGATGAAAAACGTCGCCGGCTACGACCTGTCGCGCATGATGACCGGCGCCCAGGGCACGCTTGGCGTGCTGGCCGATATATCGTTCAAGGTACTGCCGCTGCCCAGCGCCAGCCATAGCCTGCGCCTCTCCATGGGTATCGACGACGCGCTCAAGAAGCTCGCCGAACTGGGCCGCAAGCCGCTGCCCATCACCGCCGCCGCCTGGCATCAGGGTGCGCTTTTCATTCGCCTGGAAGGCGGCGTGAGCTCGGTGAAGGCCACGCGCGAGCGACTGGGCGGCGACGACCTCGACGCCCAGTTCTGGCAGTCCCTGCGCGACCACCAGCATGACTTTTTCACGCTTGGTGAAGGGCAGGCGTTATGGCGCCTGTCACTGCCGCCCAACACGCCGCCACTGGCGCTGGATATCCCGGAAGCGGATATCTTCTATGACTGGGGCGGCAGCCAGCGCTGGGTCAAGACCTCGCTGGATGCCGACACGCTACGCGATGCGTGCCGGGCCGCCGGTGGCCACGCCACCTGCTATACGCCCCATTCGCAAGGGGGCGCCGAGAGCCCCTTTACGCCGCTGCCCAGCGTAGTGGAAAAATACCACCGCAATTTGAAGGCAGAGCTGGATGTCCACGGCATTTTTAACCCCGGACGTCTCTATGCGGCGTTTTAATCAGGAGAGCTGACATGCAGACGCAATTTACCGATGCCGACCGTCAAAAGCCGCATATCCAGGAAGCCGACCGCGTCCTGCGCACTTGCGTGCACTGCGGTTTCTGCAATGCCACCTGCCCGACCTATCAGTTGCTCGGCGATGAGCGCGACGGTCCCCGGGGGCGCATCTACTTGATGAAAGAACTGCTTGAGAGTCCTGACGACGACGATCAGGTAACCGAAGAAACGCGCCTGCACCTGGACCGCTGCCTCACCTGCCTGAACTGCGAGACTACCTGCCCGTCAGGCGTGGAGTATCACAAGCTGCTCAACATTGGCCGGGCGGAAATCGAACGCCGCGTGCCCCGCCCCGCCGCGGAACGCGCCCAGCGCTATGCGCTGCGCAAGATGCTGGTTGAGCCGCAGCGTTTCAAGGCCTTGCTGGCACTGGGCCAAACCTTCAAGCCACTGGTGCCCGGCAAACTGCGCAGCAAGATGCCCCTCGCGCCGGTCGATGCGGGTCAGCGGCCCAGCACTCAGCACAGCCGCCAGGTACTGATGCTGGAAGGCTGCGTGCAGCCCGGGCTGTCACCCAACACCAACGCTGCCACCGCGCGGGTGCTGGATCGCCTGGGCATCAGCGTCACGCCGGTGAGCGAGGCGGGCTGCTGCGGTGCGGTGGACTTCCACCTCAACGCCCAGAAAGACGGACTTGCCCGCGCGCGCGCCAATATCGACGCCTGGTGGCCCCACGTTGAACAGGGCGCGGAAGCCATCGTGCAAACCGCCAGCGGTTGCGGCGCCTTCGTCAAAGAGTATGGCGAAATGCTCAAGGACGACCCCGACTATGCCGACAAGGCCGAGAAAATCAGCGCCCTGGCCAAGGACATTGTCGAAGTGCTGCGCGACGAGCCGCTGGACACTCTGGACGTCCAGTCTAACCAGCGACTGGCGTTTCACTGCCCCTGCACGCTGCAGCACGCCCAGAAGCTCAACGGCGCGGTGGAAGGCGTGCTCACCAAGCTCGGTTTTGCGCTGACGCCGGTGCAGGACGCCCACCTGTGCTGCGGCTCCGCGGGAACCTACTCGATCACTCAGCCGGAGCTTGCCACCCAGTTGCGCGACAACAAACTCAACGCGCTGGAAGCGGGTGATCCGGAAATGATCGTCACCGCGAACATTGGCTGCCAGACCCACCTCGCTGGCGCCAACCGCACGCCGGTTCGCCATTGGGTGGAAATCGTCGACGCTGCGCTACACTAAACACCGTTAACCCGGCCCATGTCGCCCAGGGCGGCATGGGCTTTCTTACGCTAAAACCGCAAAAAGGACCCCTTGATGCAAACCAAAGCGATCTTGTCCCAAGCAGACGTGATTAACGTACTCGATGCCGCCCAAAAAGAAGCCGACAGCAACGGCTGGGCAGTCACCATCGCCGTCGCCGACGATGGCGGTCATCTGCTGGCGCTGCGCCGCCTCGACGGTGCCGCCCCATTCAGCGCCGACGTCGCCACCCAGAAAGCGCGTAGCGCCGCCGTCGGCCGCAAGGAGACCCAGGTCTTTGAAGAGATGATCAACGGTGGCCGCACCGCGTTCGTTTCCGCGCCGCTTCAGGGGCTGCTCTCCGGCGGCGTACCGATCATTGTCGATGGCCATGTGGTTGGCTCGGTCGGCATTTCCGGCGTCAAACCGGACCAGGACATTCAGGTCGCCAAAGCCGGCGTCAGCGCGATTGGCTAAGCAGGTAAACGCCACGCATACGAAAAACCCCGGATCATTGATCCGGGGTTTTGAATTCGTTCGGTATCAAACCGATAACTTTCGATAATGCTGATGAATACCTGCCTGAATGATGATACATGCTAGATGGCGGACCGGACGAGACTCGAACTCGCGACCTCCGGCGTGACAGGCCGGCATTCTAACCAACTGAACTACCGGTCCACGGTATAGCACTACATCTATCAAGGGCTTGCATCGTTTCCATTCAATCGCGACGGAGGCGCTTTCAAATGGTGGGTGGTACTGGGTTCGAACCAGTGACCCCCAGCTTGTAAGGCTGGTGCTCTCCCAACTGAGCTAACCACCCAAACGGTTGGCGAACCAACACTGCTACACAGCGTGTTTATCGTGGCGGACCGGACGAGACTCGAACTCGCGACCTCCGGCGTGACAGGCCGGCATTCTAACCAACTGAACTACCGGTCCACAGGCGATAAAGCGTGAAAACGGACACATGAAGCGACGATGGCGGACCGGACGAGACTCGAACTCGCGACCTCCGGCGTGACAGGCCGGCATTCTAACCAACTGAACTACCGGTCCGCTGTATCGTGTTGCTAACGCTGTGCGTCTTCTTTACTGCGACGTTTCCAGATCATTATGCAATGGTGGGTGGTACTGGGTTCGAACCAGTGACCCCCAGCTTGTAAGGCTGGTGCTCTCCCAACTGAGCTAACCACCCGCTGGTCACGTGGCGCTGCATTCTACAGTAGATGCGAAGGAAGTCAACACGCTACGTTCAAATACTGTGGCCAAATACGCGTTCGGGTACCGGGCACATCTCATGATTCAAACGCACGCTTGGCTGACCCTTCACTGCAGCTTTGAGCGCGGACGAAGGATGCCCCAAGAGCAGCAGCTTCGTCAATCAAAATCGTCTGATTGAGCCCCGATGCGCGACGCGGTTTAAAGTCGTGGTTGCCATCGGTCAGCCACGCCACCTCGAGGCAGGAAGGGAGTGGATACGCGGCCACCTCTTCACGCGTGCCGAACGGGTCTCGCTCGCCCTGGAGAATCAACGACGGCGCCTTGACGTCGGGCCAGTGCGCCAGGCGCAGCTTGTCGGGCGCCTTGGGCGGGTGAAATGGGTAGCCGGCAAGCACCAGCCCGGGGCAAGGCTGCTCGCTTGCCAGCATGCTCGCCGCGCGGCCGCCCATCGACTTGCCGCCGAGCCATAGCGGCTTAACCGTCAGCGGGGCCAGGCAGGCATACCAGCTCGCCAGCTCCTCCACGGTGCGGGCAATGGCTGGCGGCGGGCGACGCTTACCCGTTGCCTGCATCTGCTGCATGTAGCCAAAATCAAAGGTTATGACCTGAAGCCTCTGATCCGCAAGCGCACCGGCAAACTGCTGCATGAACGCCGAGCGATGCCCGGCGCCGGCACCGTGGGCCAGTAACAGGCTGCCATACGTGGCCTGGCCATACAGCCGGAGCGGCCCCAGCCCCTCCACCCGAAAACAGCCATTGACCTGCTGGGCGACCACCTCAGCCAGCGTCTGCTTGTCGATGCTTACTTCCTCTGGCCAATGGCTTTCCACGATGCGGTTCTCCGTTGAATTTGACTGAATGTACCAACACCGGCCCGGCGCTGATTTTATTGACGTAGCTCAACACGAGTTTGCATGGCAGCCGCTACCCTGGCGACAGGCCTTTAACCTGGAGCGAGCCCCATGCCAACGACCCTAAATGATGCTGTGCCTGACAGCGCCTTGAGCGCGGCAGCATGGAGCGATGCGTTACTCCAGCGTTACGCCACCAGCGGCCCCCGCTACACCTCTTACCCTACCGCCCTGTCTTTTAACGAGACGTTTACGGCCGACGCCTTTACCGCCGCCCTCGCTCGCAGCAACGACGCTCAACGGGCGCTGTCGCTGTATGTGCATATTCCGTTCTGCCGCAAGATCTGCTTCTACTGTGCCTGCAACAAGATCGCCACCAAGAACACCGACCTTGCCAAGCCCTACCTGGCCCGCCTCGACCGCGAAATGGTGCTGGCCGCACGACACATCGACACCCGGCGGCCGGTCAAGCAACTTCACTGGGGCGGCGGCACGCCAACCTTCTTAACGCTTGACCAGATGAGCGAGTTGGTCGACCGCCTAGACGCCCGCTTCGGTCTGTCAAACGACCCCGAGCGCGACTACGCCATTGAAATCGATCCGCGCGAAGCCGATGTGTTAACCCTGCGCCACCTGCAGTCGCTGGGGTTTAATCGTCTTAGCCTCGGGGTTCAGGACCTTGACCCCCAGGTACAGCGAGCGATCAACCGCCACCAGCCTCGGATACTCACCGAAACGCTGATGGACGAAGCCCAGCGGCTGGGCTTTCGCTCGCTCAATCTGGACCTTATCTACGGCCTGCCGCTGCAAACGGCGGACAGTTTTGCACAGACGCTTCGCCAGGTCATCGAACTGAACCCGGCGCGCCTGTCGGTGTTTAACTACGCCCACCTACCGGAGCGATTCCCGCCCCAGCGGCGCATCCGCCAGGACGACCTGCCCGATGCCGACGAGAAACTGGCCATGCTGCGCGTGACCATCGACATGCTCACTGCCGCCGGCTATGTGCATATCGGCATGGATCATTTTGCCCGGCCGGACGACAGCCTGACCCTTGCCCAGCAAAACGGCACCCTGCAGCGCAATTTCCAGGGCTATTCGAGCCACGCCCAGTGCGACCTGATTGGCCTGGGCGTATCGGCCATTTCGCGCCTGGAAGACAGCTACGCGCAAAATACCAGCGCCCTCGGCGACTATGAAACGGCCCTTGATCAGGGCCGGCTCGCCACCCAGCGGGGCTTGCGTCTCAGCCAGGCTGACCGTATCCGGCGCGATGCCATCGAGCGGCTTATGTGCGATATGCGCCTGGACCTGGCGGCGCTCGGCGAGCATTGGCAGATCGACCCTCAGGACTATTTCAAGGAAGCCCTGGCCACGCTTGTCCAGGCGCAGCAGGACGGGCTGGTCAACCTCCGCCACCATGTCATCACCGTCACCCCGATTGGGCGTTTGCTGGTGCGCCATCTGGCCATGGCCTTTGACGCGCACTTACCACTGCAGGCACACAAGCACTACTCAAAGATTATTTAGGGGTGTTAATCATGCACGCCCGATTACATAATGGCAGGACGCGTTCCTTGATGGAGACTTGTATGCCGGAACCTACGCGTCATCGGCGTGCCGTATTGCACGAAGCGCGCTGCCAGACCTGCAGCCTGAGTTCCCTGTGCCTGCCGCTGGCACTGGAGATTGAGGACATGGATCAGTTTGATGCGATCATCCGACGGCGAACGCCGCTCAAGAAGGGTGAACACCTGTTCCGCCAGGGGGATGAATTCACCAGTGTCTATGCGGTGCGCTCGGGCAGCCTCAAGCAGGTCACCACAGAAGGCGGTGGTAACGACCAGCTGACCAATTTCTACCTGCCAAGCGAATTGGTGGGGCTAGATGCGATTGACGAACCGCACTATCCCGGCAGCGTGATTGCGCTGGAAACCACCACGGTGTGCGAAATTCCATTCGACCGGCTGGACCACCTGTCGGAAAAGCTGCCGGAGCTACGCGGCCAACTGTACCGCAGCATGAGCAAGGAGCTGCGCAACGACCGTCGCATGATGCGCCTGCTGTCGCGCAAAACCGCCGACCAGCGCCTGGCAAGCTTCCTGATCACGCTTTCCGACCGCTTCCGTCGCCGGGGATACTCGCCCTACAGCTTTCGGCTGTCGATGCCCAGAGCCGACATCGGCAACTACCTGGGGCTCGCCGTGGAGACCGTCAGCCGGATTGTCAGCCGCTTCCAGTCTCAGGATCTCGTCGCCGTCTCAGGCCGGGAGGTACAGATCCTCGATATGGCCAGGCTTAAGCAGCTCGCCGAAGAGGAAAACCCGGGCACCTAACCGACGTTGAACGCCTGAATACGCCCCGCCATCAGCTCGGCCTGCTTGGCTTCCAGCCCGGCAAAGTCGAACAGGTCGCGGTCGGCAAGCTGCGAGGGCGCGACGTTGGTCACGGCCTTGAACATGCTTTCCAGGCGGCCCGGGTGATGCTTGTCCCAATCGGCCAGCATGTCCTTGACGACCTGCCGCTGCAGGTTGGGCTGCGAGCCGCACAGGTTGCAGGGAATGATCGGGAACGCCATCGCCTGGGCATACTCGGCAATATCCGCCTCCTTGCAGTAGGCCAGCGGACGGATGACGATATTCTTGCCGTCGTCGGAGAGCAGCTTGGGCGGCATCGACTTGAGCGTGCCGCCGAAAAACATGTTCAAAAACAGTGTCTCGAGAATATCTTCCCGATGGTGGCCCAGGGCAATCTTGGTGGCGCCAATCTCTTCGGCAAACCCGTAAAGCGACCCGCGGCGCAAACGCGAACACAGCGCGCAGGTGGTTTTGCCTTCCGGGGTCTTCTCTTTCACTACCGAATAGGTATCACGCTCCAGGATATGGTATTCCACCCCGCGTTCCTTGAGGTAGGCGGGCAACACATGTTCGGGAAAGCCCGGCTGCTTCTGATCCATGTTGACGGCCACCAGTGAAAAGTTCACCGGCGCGTTGCGCTGCAGGCTGAGCAGCATCTCCAGCATGGTATAGCTGTCCTTGCCGCCGCTTAAACACACCATCACGCGGTCGCCCTCGTCGATCATGCGATAGTCAATGATCGCGTTGCCCACTTCGCGCCGCAGCCGCTTCTGCAGCTTGTTGAACTCACGCTTGTGGTTGGCCGCGTGGTGTTCAGCCGCCTCGGATAAGCGGGCCGCGGCGTCGGTGGTCGCCGACGCGGGGTCGAAATGATCAAGGTGATGTTGCATGGTATAAGCACTGCCGATAGTCAGAGAAGCAGCCAATATTCTAGCAACTCTCGGCGCCCCGGCCCAACCGCTTGCCGCTATGAAGCGGCGTCGACCTCCGTGCGCTGCAGGCGCAGATACAGCAGCGCGCTTGACGTGGCATCTTCCAGCGCTCGCTGAGGCGCATGGCTGGGCACTTGCCAGCATTCCAGCGCCTGGGCCAGCTCGTCTACCTGTTCAACCTGCGGATGCAGACGGCGCAGGTGGCGCTGGTGCAGCTTGGTGACGTCCACGCGGGCATTGGGCAGGCCAAACCCCAGATGGCGACGCAGCTGCTGCTCAAGCGGCGCAAGACGCTGCTCCAACTGCCAGCCGATAATCGGCCGGTTGCCGATAAACTCCACCAGTGAACGCAGGCTTTCGACATTGAGGGGCAGCGTCGTCTCGACGCTGTAGAGCAGCTGATGGCGGCGCTCGGCGGCATCGCTGTCGCGCACGCCTTCACTTAACGCCGCCACCCACGCACGGCTGGTCAGGACCTGATGCTGGCGTAGCGTGACCGCTGCCACGCTCATGACGCCATGGTGAGCAAAGCAGGCCAGCGCTACCAGTTCATTGCCCAGATAAGGCTGGAAGAGCCATGCGTAGGGGGACGCTTGGTAACGGCGGCGCTCGCTTTCCCGGCGTAGCAGACCGCCAAGCCACCCGAAGGGGGCGTCCAGATAGTGTCGACTGATCACGAATACTCCAAATGGTAGCGATGCGAAAGGCGCTGTTTGAAATCCTTGACGATATGCAGCGCTTCGCGCAGTAAATCGCGCTCTAACGAAGATAAATCCTGCACGACGACACGGTTGGAACGCTCCTGCTGCTCGGCGGACGCATCGTCGGACAATGCCTGCAGCTGCTGCTTGAGCCGCAGCTCGGTAAACAATGCCAGGGCTTCGCCAAGGTCGTCGGCAAAGCGCCGGTTGAGCCGACCGTCCTCGGCAAGGGCATCAAGCCGGTCTAGCGTTGAGGTCGCATGGATACGTCGCTCAAGCGCCATGGTGCGGACACCGTGCACGATGGGGAAAATACCGCCTTTCTTGATATCTATGCCGTGCTGGGGCTTCTTTAGCGAACCAAACAGCGTCAGCGGGGTAGAAAAACGCAGCGCGGTGCGGGCGAAATACGACAGCAGCAACTCGTCCCGGGAGCAGCGTTCAAACAGCTCCTCACGGACGCTTTCCAGCAGGCTCGGGTTGCCTGCCACGCCGTGCGCATCGAGCATAATCGCCAGCTTCATCAGGCTGTCGCCGTCGCGCGCACTGGCCCAGCGGGCAATATGGCCTTTCCATTGGCTGACCGTTGCGACCCACTCCGGGTTCGAGACCATGATGTTGCCCGGACATGGCGGATACCCAAGCTCGATCAGGGTCGCCGTAAGGCGCTGCATGTCCTCGCCCACATCGGGCCATTCGGCATCGTCGGCGAGAATCAGCCCGTTATCCTGATCGGTCTTGAGGATCTGCTCGCCGCGACCCTCGCTGCCCATGACCATCATGCAGCTGTGCTGATGATGCGCCGGGTCGATGGTGAACTCCCAGGCCTTGCTCATGATGCGGCCATTGAGGGCCGCCAACAGATCCATCGCAAAGCGCAGCTTGACGCCCTGGGCCATCAAGGCATTGACCAGCTCCGGCGTGCGGTGGCTGGCGGCGGCAAGCGCCGGTAAATCACCGGCCTGCTCCACCTGAAGACTGACCACGTAGCTGCGGCTCGAGAAATAGCTCAGCACGTCGGTCAGCTCAACCACGCCGACGACCTTGGCCTCATCCATTACCACGACCCGCGTTACCTTGTGGCGGGTCATGCTGACCAGCGCCTCGAACAGGTAGTGGCTGGTGCTGACGGTGACCAGAGTATATTGGGCAATATCGGCAAGCGGCGTGGTGACCGGGTGTTCCGTCAGCACGATAGCGTTGAGCAGATCGGTCTTGGTCACCATCCCCGGATGGTCTGGAGCCTCCACCAGCAGGCTATCGGCATGGCTGTCATTCAGCGTACGCACCGCAGTGGCGATATCGGCATCGGCGGGTAGCAACAGCGGTGGGCGCATGCACTCGCTGACGCGGGCCAGCATGAAGCCTGCCATGGTCACGCCGCCCTCGGCGCGCTTTTCAGTCAGCAGGCGCGCCTTGTGGGCGAGCGACTGGCGGAAGAACTGATTGAACTCGGGATACTCGTTGCACAGCGTCTTGAACAGCGCTTTGGGCATCAGATAACACAGGCATTCCTGCTCCGCCTGAAAGCGGTAGCGGCTCTTGCCGTTGAGAATACTAATGGCGCCAAACAGATCGCCGGAGGTGTAATGGCCGATTCGCGCAACCGACGACGGCAAGGTAGGGTCCAGTTCGGCGACCTCTCCTTTGTGGATCAGGTAAACGTATTCGCCGGCTTGGCCTGTTTCGACAATAATCGCGTGGCGATCAAAGTAGGCGAGGTCCATGCCGCGACGTACATGTTCCTTCCCCTTGGCATCCAGCAACGAAAACGGGGGCTGGGAAAGGTCTACATCTACCATGGGTATGACCTCGACATTATGATTAAGCGGAGTAAGCGAACCTCATTACTAACGCCAACGACTCGACTACCACTTTGGTTTATTGCGCTAATGTCTAACTCACTTTATTAACTTTAGCGAACTGAAATAAGCAAAATAGGCAATCACTCTTGGGCTCATAAAAAATAATTGCAGGCCAGTTTCTGAACATAGCAAACAACGCAGCATCTCCCCCACCTAGACCATCGTCCCATGACGCTAAGAAAACCTTACTCCAGCACGCTAAAAGTCCATAAAAAGGCCCACTTTCAACCGATTGGCTACTTTTTGCTCACCACCAAAGTTTATTGATACCAAAGTCTGGGATTTATTTTTTGCATTTATTGCCCAGTATTGTCATTGAGTCATGCAGGGTAATCGCACGTCATTGCGCCACTCCCCATCCACCTTTTGCAGGGTGACGTGTTAACTGACAGCTGATTCATGACAAATGTAAGTGAGTGGTTCTAAAAACGTGCGATTGGTCTGATGGGTCAACCGCTATTCCGAGTGAACTTTCCAACCTAAAAACACAAGTGGAGAGCAACACAATGGCAGACGACAAATCCAATGCTGCTGAATACTGGAAAGCCAACGTCCGTACCATTATCGGATGCTTGGCGGTCTGGGCATTCGTTTCTTACGGCTGCGCTATTCTATTCCGCCCGCTACTTGCCTCTATCCCAGTCGGTGGTACCGACCTGGGCTTTTGGTTTGCTCAGCAAGGGTCAATTCTCACCTTCATCGTCTTGATCTTTTTCTATGCCTGGAAAATGAACAAGCTCGACGAAAAATTTGGCCTTGGGGAGTAAGCCGGTATGAGCCAATTTGCAATCAACCTACTCTTCGTGGGTGCCTCCTTTGCCTTGTATATAGGCATCGCGATCTGGGCACGCGCGGGATCGACGAAAGACTTCTACGTCGCCGGGGGCGGTGTTCACCCGATCACCAACGGTATGGCCACCGCGGCCGACTGGATGTCAGCAGCATCGTTCATCTCGATGGCCGGCCTGCTGGCGTCGGGCGGTTACGCCAACTCCACCTTCCTGATGGGCTGGACCGGCGGCTACGTAATTCTCGCCATGCTGCTTGCGCCTTACCTGCGTAAGTTCGGCAAGTTTACCGTGCCCGACTTCATCGGCGACCGTTTCTACAGCAACACGGCCCGCCTGGTGGCGGTTATCTGCTTGATCGTGGCCTCGGTCACCTACGTTATCGGTCAGATGACTGGTGCGGGCGTGGCGTTCTCGCGCTTCCTTGAAGTGCCCAACACTGCAGGCATCTGGATTGCGGCCTTTATCGTCTTCCTGTACGCCGTTTTCGGCGGCATGAAGGGCATCACCTATACCCAGGTGGCGCAGTACATCGTGCTGATCATTGCCTACACCATCCCGGCGGTGTTTATCGCCATGCAGCTCACCGGCAACCCCATTCCCATGTTCGGCATGTTCAGCACGCATACCGAGTCGGGCGTACCGTTGCTGACCAAGCTTGATGACGTGGTCAGTGCACTGGGCTTCCAGGACTACACCGCCGACGTCGACAACAAGCTCAACATGGTGCTGTTCACCCTGTCGCTGATGGTCGGTACCGCGGGTCTGCCTCACGTTATCATTCGCTTCTTCACCGTTCCGAAAGTGGCGGATGCTCGCTGGTCAGCCGGCTGGGCGCTGGTGTTCATTGCCCTGCTGTACCTCACCGCACCGGCGGTTGGGTCCATGGCGCGCTTGAACCTGATGACGACGGTCTATCCGGAAATGGCGGGTCAGACGGAAAACTACGACGAGGCTGCCCAGGAAGCGCTGCGCTACGAGGACCGCCCGGACTGGTTCCGTACCTGGGAAGAAACCGGCCTGCTGACGTTTGAAGACCAAAACGACGATGGCCGCATCCAGTTCTATAACGACGATGCCGACTACTCGGACCGTGGCTGGGAAGGCAACGAGCTCAACGTCAACAACGACATCATGGTATTGGCGAACCCTGAAATTGCCAATTTGCCAGGCTGGGTGATTGGCTTGATTGCAGCAGGCGGTATCGCGGCGGCACTATCCACAGCGGCGGGTCTACTGCTGGCGATCTCGTCCGCGATCAGTCACGACTTGATCAAGACCATGATCAATCCGAAAATCACCGAGAAAGGCGAGATGTTGGCGGCGCGGATCTCCATGGCAGGGGCGATACTGTTGGCCACCTACCTGGGGCTTAACCCACCCGGGTTTGCGGCACAAACCGTGGCCCTGGCGTTTGGTATCGCCGGTGCATCGCTGTTCCCCGCGCTGATGATGGGTATCTTCTCCAAGAAGATGAACAATTCAGGCGCGGTGGCCGGTATGCTCGCGGGTCTGGGCTGTACCCTGCTGTACATCTTCACCTACCTCGGCTGGCTCTTCATCCCCGGCACCAACATGCTGGCCAACACGCCTGACAACTGGCTGTTCGGCATCTCACCGCTGTCCTTCGGCGCCGTGGGTGCGATGATCAACTTCATCGTGGCCTTCAGTGTCTGCAGCGTGACCAAAGCACCGCCGCAGGAGATCCAGGAACTGGTCGAAAGCGTTCGCTATCCGAAAGGCGCTGGCGTTGCGGTCGATCACTAAGTCATAATCTTTCCCTAACCTGCCGACCCAAGTGTCGCAGGCTTTGGAACCGACCCGCCATCGGGCTTCCTCCGGGAGGCCCGATGGCTTTTTAGAAGGACGTATTATGATTTGGCATTTGATTGCCGCGGTGTTTGCAGGCCTGGCGGCGGCAGGGATTGGCTTACTGCTGCGCACGCTAAGCGGCAAACGACTACCCAAGTGGATCGTCCCCGTTTGCGGGGGGTTAGGGATGATCAGCTACCAGATCCATATGGAGTACTCCTGGTTTGAGCATAAACAGGAGCAGCTTCCCGAGACCGCTGAAGTTATTTCCAGCGACACCAGCGAACAGGTATGGCGCCCCTGGACATTCTTCTTCCCCGTGACCACCAAGTTCAGCGTGGTCGACAGCGACAACATTCAACTGGGTACCAGCAGCGACGACCGCCTGGCACAGTTCATTCTTTATCAGTTTGAGCGCCACTACACCGATGTCGTCACCCACCAGCCCTATCTACTCAACTGCGACAGCCGTGAACTGGTGCCGCTCGAGCCGGAAACCCGCGAGCCGCAAATCGATCAGATGCGCACGCTGCGTGATACCTCGCCACTGCTCAACAAAGTCTGCGACGGTGCGTAACCGCATCCATTTGACGCCTGACGCCAAATCACATTTCGCCTAGAATGGTGCGCTGGACGAGCGGCCTGATAGTGGCTTGATCGATAGGCATAAGGCGGGAGAAAGCTATGTTTCATGGCGGGCTGTTAGTCACGGTATCGCTGCTGTATATCGCGGTACTATTCGCTATTGCCTGGTACGGTGACCGCCGTGCTCGGACGGTCGGCGCAACCCGTCGTCGCCCGCTTATCTACAGCCTCACCCTGGCTATTTACTGCACGTCCTGGACGTTTTACGGCGCCGTGGGTCAAGCGGCGACGGCTGGCTGGTCGTTTGCCAGTATTTTCGTCGGTCCGATTCTGACCTTTTTACTGTTCTGGCCGGTGCTGGCGAAAATGATTCGCGTAGCCAAGCATCAGAACGTCACCTCCATCGCCGATTTTATTGCCTCACGCTACGGTAAAACCCAGTCGCTTGCCGCCTTCGCCAGCCTGGTGGCGCTGGTCGGCACCCTGCCCTATATCGCCCTGCAGCTAAAGGCCGTCTCGACCACCTTCAGCGTATTGACCGACGAAGGTGACATGACCAATGCGCCGCTGTTTGGCGATACCGCCTTTTATGTCGCCGTGGTGATGGCTATTTTCGCCATCCTGTTCGGTACGCGGCACACCGATGCCACCGAACACCATGAAGGCCTGATTCATGCAGTCGCTTTTGAATCACTGGTCAAGCTGCTCGCCTTCGTGGTGCTGGGTGCCTTCGTTACCTGGGGGATGTTCGACGGCCTGGGCGAGCTGATGGACTACGCAGAAACACACCTGGAGCTTCAGCGCCAGCTGGCCAACCAGGACTTCGGCCAGAGCTTCTGGGCGCAAACCCTGCTGGCCATGCTGGCGATTCTCTGCCTGCCCCGCCAATTCCATGTGGCAGTGGTCGAGAACACCCACCACGACGACGCGACGAAAGCCCGCTGGCTGTTTCCGCTCTACCTGATCGTGATCGCGTTTTTTGTCGTGCCGCTGGCCGCCGCAGGGTTGATGCTGTTTTCGGATACCTCGGTCGAGCCGGATACCTACGTGCTGGCGCTTTCCATGGCCTCCGGCCACGAGTGGCTGACCCTGCTGACGTTCATTGGCGGGTTTTCCGCCGCCACCGGCATGGTGATCGTGGCGGCGGTCGCCGTGTCGATCATGATTTCCAACGAAATCGTCATTCCCGCGCTGTTCCGCCTGCGCTGGTTCGATACCAAGGCGCGTGACTACGGCCGGCTGGTATTGCGCGCCCGGCGGCTGACCATCGTGGCCGTGCTGGCCATGGCCTACGGCTTCTACCAGATGATCGCCGAGTTTACCTCGCTGGCCTCGATTGGCATGTTGTCGTTTGCCGCGGCGGCGCAGTTTGCCCCGGCCCTGATCGGCGGCCTGTACTGGAAGCGCGGCAACCGCCTTGGGGTCATCGTCGGCATGAACGCAGGGTTTGCCATTTGGGTCTACAGCCTGCTCATGCCTGCGATGATCAACGCCGGCGTGCTACCTGCCGGGTGGCTCGAGGGCGGGCCTCTGGGGCTTGCCTGGCTGTCCCCCACGGCGCTATTTGGCCTGAACCTGGGTGACAGCTTCACCCACGGCGTGATGCTCTCCCTGGGCGTCAACCTGTTCAGCTATATCTTTGTTTCCCAGGTGACGTCTCAGCGCGTGGTCGAGCGCATTCAGGCATCACTGTTCGTGGATAGCGTCGAAACCCGCCAGACCTCGGTCAACCGTCCATGGACCGGCGCCACCACGGTGGGCGATCTGAAGGTGCTGTGCGAACGTTTTCTGGGTGCCGAGCAGGTGAATCGCGCCTTTGAGGACTACGCGCGACGCTCGGGCAAACCGCTGGATGACGGCACCCGCGCCTCCATCGATGTTATTCAGTTTACCGAGCGTTTTCTTGCCTCCGTACTCGGCGCTTCCTCGGCGCGTATCGTGGTCAACTCGGCGCTTCAGGGGCGCGGCATCGGGATTTCCGATGTCATCTCGATTGTCGATGAAGCCTCACAGGTGCTCGAGTTCAACCGCGCGCTGCTCCAGGCCACCATCGAGAACATCAATCAGGGCATCAGCGTCGTCGACCAGAACCTGCGTCTGGTGGTCTGGAACCAACGCTATCTGGAGCTGTTCCGCTTCCCTGACCACCTGATTCGGGTCGGCGCGCCGATGGACCGTATCTTCCGTTACAACGCCCACAACGGCGAGTACGGCCCCGGCGACCCCGAGGAACACGTCCAACTGCTGCTCGACAACATCCGCGACGGCCAGCCACACCGCTACGTTCGCTACCGCCAGGACGGCAGCGTGCTCGAGGTGCAGGGCAACCCGATGCCGGGCGGCGGCTTTGTGTATACCTATCAGGATATTACCCAGCAAAAACGCATCGAAGAAGCGCTGATCCGTTCCGAAAACAATATCCGTATCTATACCGATAATGTGCCCGCCCTGATCGCCTACTTCGACAAGGAAGGTCGCTACTTATTTACCAACCGCGCCTACGAACAGGCATTTGGCATTGACCGTAACGCGGTGATCGGCAAACGCTATGAAGACGTACTGCCCGAGCGCCAAGCCCAGGAGCGGGCCCCCTGGGTCGCGCTGACGCTCAACGGCGAGCGGGTCAGCTTTGAGGTGGCCATGCCGCTGAACGGCGCCATGCGCCACATGCTGGTGACCTATACCCCGCACTTCGGTGACAGCCAGTCCATACTGGGCTTTTTCGCCCTTTACCAGGACATTACCGAACGCCGCCAGGCGGAGATCGCGCTCAAGGAAACCAATGAAACTCTGGAAGAGCGCGTGCGCGAACGCACCCAGGCGCTTTCCGAGGCCAATGCGGCGCTGCGCCAGGAAAACCGCGTCCGCGCCGAAGCCGAACAGGCCCTGCGCCAGGCGAAGCAGCTGGCCGAGGATGCAAACGCCTCGAAAACCCGCTTCTTGGCCGCCGCAAGCCACGATTTACTCCAGCCGCTGAATGCCGCCCGCCTGTTCACATCGGCACTGATGCAAAACGTCAGCATGCCGGATACCCAGCGCACCATTGGCCATATCGACAACTCGCTGCAGGCCGCGGAAGAGCTGCTCAGCACGCTGCTGGATATTTCCAAGCTCGACGCAGGCGCCCTGACACCGCGCCGTAGCCACTTTGCGCTGTCCGATATCTTCCGGCCGCTGCGTGCCGAGTTCGAAGTCATGGCCGATGAACGAGGGCTTGATCTGGTGGTGGTCCCCACCCGACAATGGGTGGATTCGGACCCACAAATGCTGCGCCGGATCGTGCAGAACTTTCTTTCCAACGCCATTCGCTATACCCAGGAAGGCCGGGTACTGCTGGGCTGTCGACGTTTGGGCGAGCGGCTGGTGATCGAAGTCTGGGACAGCGGCCCGGGCATTCCGGACTCGAAACTCAGCGAGATTTTCCAGGAGTTCCGGCGCCTCGATCAGGTATCAAGGCACAAGGAAAGCGAAAAGGGGCTGGGGCTTGGGCTATCGATTGCCGACCGGATGAGCCGCGTACTCGACCACCCCATCAAGGTCCGCTCCTGGGAAGGCACCGGCACCGTGTTCTCGGTCAGCGTGCCCTGCGTTGCCGCGCGCGAAACCAGCCCCGAGGACCCGGAGCAGGGGCCACGGCGCAGCGGCAACAAGCTGGCCGGCACCCGTATCGTGTGCATCGACAATGAAACGCTGATTCTCGAAGGCATGACCGCCATGCTCAGCGGCTGGGGATGCGAGGTATTCACCGCCACCAGTATCGGCGGTGCCAAGTCGATACTGCGCAACATGGACGGTGACCCGGATGCCATCCTGGCCGACTATCACCTGGATAACGAGGTCACCGGCCTGATGGCCCTGGAAGCCCTGTGCGAGCGTCTGACCAGCGCCGTGCCGGGTATCGTGATTACCGCCGACCGCACCGAGGCAGTGGCCGAGGAGGTCAAGCGCGCCGGGTATCAGCTGCTGCTCAAGCCGGTGCGCCCGGCGGCACTGCGGGCGCTGCTGACGCGTACGCTCCAAGCCAGTCGCGCCAAACCATAACCGTTGCAAGGCCCCTAACGACGACACCGCGCTTGTGTTGCCACAAGCGCGGTGTCGAAAAGGCTACCGGAGAGGAGATCGCAACCGAGCGTTACGACTCAACCTTCGGCGGCTCAACTTCCAGTTTCTGCGCCGCAATGACCGCCTGCGTGCGCGAGTGAACGCCCAACTTACGCAAAATCGCCGTGACGTGCGCCTTGATGGTCGCTTCGGACACGTTCAGCTCGTAGGCGATCTGCTTGTTCAGCAACCCTTCGGTGAGCATGTTGAGTACCCGGAACTGCTGGGGCGTCAGCGAGGCAATCGCTTCGGCAAAGCGTGACTCTTCTTCGCTGGTCTCATCCAGTACACCCGCCAGCGCTTCGGGCAACCACACCTCGCCCTGCAGTATCTCGCCAACCGCTTCGGCGATGAGCTGCAGCGACGACGACTTGGGAATAAAGCCCGAGGCACCGTAGTCGATGGCACGACGCACGACATAGGGCTCATCACTGCCGGATACCACCGCAACGGGGATATCAGGCATTTGGCCGCGCAGCTGGATAAGCCCTGAAAAACCATGCGCGCCCGGCATGTGCAAATCCAGCAGAATGAGGTCGGCGTCCGGGTGTCGGTTGACCACCTCGGTGGTCGCCTCCATGGTGTCGGCTTCGACGATTTCTGCCTGCGGCGCCAGCTGGCGCAACGCCTGAGTGAGCGCTGCGCGAAACAGCGGGTGGTCGTCTGCGACGATAAACTTGTGGGCTACTGCCATGGATATTCCTCCGGTTCCTCAAGCAGCGGGGTTTGCTGCTGCCGCGACGCTAGGCATATACGGTTAAAGCATGGTACCCCATGGGCTTCGTCATGCCCAAGCATCACATGCACAATTTGTAATGGATTCTTCATCACACGCAACATAGCAGTGCCGGCGCGTTGGCCGGCACTGCTGTTTCGTTGCCCTGCTAACGCCAGCTGATCGGTTCAAGCTGGCCGTTACCCGCCTTGATCAGGTGGGCAGGCAGTAGGCTACTGGTTGGCGCGATGCTCGATGAGTTCATCCACTACCGAAGGATCGGCGAGCGTGCTGGTGTCCCCGAGACCATCGCATTCGTTGGCGGCGATCTTGCGCAGGATACGGCGCATGATCTTGCCCGAACGGGTCTTGGGAAGCCCAGGCGCCCACTGGATGACATCCGGCGAGGCAATGGGGCCGATATCCTTGCGTACCCACTGGGTCAGCTCTTTTTTCAGCTCGTCAGAAGGCTCGGCCTCATCGTTCAAGGTAACGTAAATATAGATACCCTGGCCCTTGATGTCATGAGGGAAGCCCACCACGGCGGCTTCCGCCACGGCAGAGTGAGCGACCAGCGACGATTCGATTTCGGCGGTGCCCATCCGGTGACCGGAAACGTTCAGTACGTCATCGACCCGCCCGGTAATCCAGTAATAGCCATCTTCATCACGACGACAGCCATCGCCGGTAAAGTACATGTTGTCGTAGGTGGAGAAGTAGGTCTGGACGAAACGCTCATGGTCGCCCCAGATGGTCCGCGCCTGGCCCGGCCATGCATCCAGAATCACCAGGTTACCTTCGGCGGCGCCTTCCAGCAGGTTGCCTTCGTTATCGACAAGAGCGGGCTGAACGCCAAAGAACGGCTTGGTTGCCGAGCCTGGCTTGAGCGGAGTGGCGCCCGGCAGCGGCGAGATCATGATGCCGCCGGTTTCGGTCTGCCACCAGGTATCCACGATCGGGCACTTTTCGTTACCGATGACGCGGTAGAACCATTCCCAGGCCTCGGGATTGATCGGCTCGCCTACCGAACCCAGCAGACGCAGCGAATCGCGCTTGCTCGAGTCCATAACGTTTTCACCATGGGCCATCAGCGCGCGCACGGCGGTGGGAGCGGTGTAGAGGATATTGACGTTGTGCTTGTCGACGATCTCGCCCATGCGCCCGTGGCTGGGGTAGCTAGGCACGCCCTCGAACATCAGTGTGGTGGCACCGTTGGCCAGCGGGCCATAGACAATATAGCTGTGGCCGGTCACCCAGCCGACATCTGCGGTACACCAGTAGACTTCGCCGTCCTGGTAGTCAAACACGTACTGGTGGGTCATGGCCGCATAGGTGAGGTAGCCACCGGTGGTGTGTTTGAGGCCTTTGGGCGCGCCGGTCGAGCCCGAGGTGTAGAGGATGAACAGCGGATCTTCCGCGCCCATGGCCTCGGGCTCGCATTCGGTGGACTGCTTGTCGACCAGGTCGCTGAACCACAGGTCACGGCCTTCGTTCCACTCGACATCCCCGCCGGTACGCTTGACCACCAGCACGTTTTTGCACACGTCGGTGCCGTCGCGGGTTAGTGCCGCATCGACATTGTCTTTCAGGGGCACCTGCTTGCCGCCACGCACCGACTCGTCGGCGGTGATGACCAGCTTGGAGTCGGCGCCAATCACCCGCTGCGCGACGGCATCGGGAGAGAAGCCGCCAAACACGACCGAGTGCACCGCGCCGATGCGGGCGCAGGCCAGCATGGCCATGGCCGCTTCGGGAATCATCGGCATGTAGAGAGTGACCGTGTCGCCCTTGCCGATGCCCAACTCTTTCAGGCCGTTGGCCAACTGATTGGTGCGCTCGTAAAGCTCACGGTAGCTGATGTGCTTGGAATCGTTGGGATCGTCACCTTCCCAGATGATAGCAGTCTGGTCGCCGCGCTTCTCGAGATGGCGATCCAGGCAGTTGGCGCTTACGTTGAGCTGGCCGTCTTCAAACCAGCGAATATCGACATTGTCACGCGCGAAGGAAGTACTCTTGATGCGAGTAGGCGCCTTGATCCAGTCAAGCCGCTTGGCCTGCTCGGCCCAGAAGCCTTCCGGATCGTCTACCGATTGCTGATACATAGCCTGATAGGTGGCTTCGTCAGCCCAGGCGCTGGCGGCGATATCTTCGCGCACCGGATAGACGTTCTGCTGTTCGCTCATGAAATTGCCTCTGTCCGTGGAAATGCACTCTCTAAAGGAATGTAGCCGATATTACGCATAACGTTACCGGCACCACATAATGTCACCCTAGCATAAACCTCTCGGACCAGCCTTCCCTTTAGACATTGGTATTAACATTTTTAATATAAATTACAATAACTTATGCGGACAAAGCAGAGCACTATCCAGCACAGTAGACCAAGGTCTGAGCACAGTGGCGGCAACGGTAGCGCCGCCCTTTTACCACCAAAGCATGACGCCGTGCCGTCAATTGATGCTGCTGACAGCCGCATTGGTAACGGTAAGGGGCCGGCTGAGAACGGGCAATATCAAAGCGATGGGTGACCCGGGGCGACAGACCAAACAGGGCGCGCATCACGGTTTTCCACTCGCGCCCGTGGGGCTTCAGTCGCGGCCCGTTTTCCAGATGGAACACCAGCCAGTGGGCCATTTCATGGGGAATGACCTCGTCGAAAAAAGCGCTGCGATTTTCGCTCAGCAACACCGGGTTGAACCGCAGTCCGCCGCGGCCGAGGTGCGCCTGGCCGGCGGAAGCCCCCTTGAGATCAAACCATATCCCTGGCCGCGGCAGCCCTGGGTAGACCTCACGGCAGCGCTGCCAGGCCAGATCGGCACGCTCGCGGGCTGCCTGATGCAGCGCCCGGGTCGACATGGCCGAAAGCGACGCCTCAGGCCAAGGGGGGAGTGGCATGGTATTCATTAATGATAAACTAGTGGTCATCAGGTCATCTTGACTGTTTGTTTCCGCTGCTCATTGACGAGGCCCTTATGCCAGCGCCCCCCAACACGCCCGAAGAGGCTATTCCGCCGCAGCCGCTGCTTGACGATGAACAACTCGACAGGCTGGACGATTTTCTCGACTCCGACCAGGTCGGCGAAGATGCCCTGGACCTGATTTCGGCGCACGGCTTTCTCGTTGCGCTGGCCGTCGGACCCAGCGAGGTGCCGCCGAACCAGTGGCTCGCCGAGCTGTTTCATGGCGAGCCCCAGTACGCCGACGACGCGCAGCGCGACGAGATCATCCAACTGCTCACCCTGCTGCGCGATAACGCCATGGCCGTGCTGGAGCAAGGCGGCCTGCCCGAGCTTCCCTTCGAGCTGACGCTTGACGGCATGGCCGCAGAAGAAACGCCCATTGGCGACTGGTGTGCCGGCTTCATGGAAGGCGTGTTCTGCGATGAAAGCGCCTGGTTCCACGACGACGAAGAAGCCGCCGCGACGCTGCTCTTACCGTTCATGCTGCTCTCGGGGCTGTTTGACGACGAGCCCGACATGGCCGACATGGCAGGCGACCCGGCGCGTCAGGAAAGCCTGGTGGCGCAGCTGCCCGAGCTGGTGCTTGATCTTTATCTACACTACCGCGTACCGCCGGAAACTCCCAAGCCCAAACCGCGCAAGAAATCACCCGCTAAAGGCAAGGCGCGCCGCTAGGAGCCTGCCTGGCTTGGCCGATCGTCGCGAGAAGCATGGGTTCGCAGTAGATCAGTGTTAAGTCAGACAGGCTCCTGGACTACTTAAGGCGCATCATGGCGGCATCCAGCAGCCCGTAAACCCATTCCCTGGCGCGCTGCGTCCAGGGCCGTGCCGCCCAGCGCGCGGCGTCCACTTCATCGCTCGCGGCAAAGTGGCGCTCAAAAAGCTGGCGTACCTCATCGGCCAACCCGGGATCATCGACCTCCTGGTTGGCTTCAAGGTTCCAGTGCAGATTCCAGTGGTCGAAATTGCACGACCCGATACTCACCCAGTCGTCGGCCAGCACAAATTTCGCGTGGATGAACGTCGGCTGAAACTCGTAGATGCGCACCCCCGCTTTCAGCATTGCCTGGTAGAACCGCTGCCCGGCATAACGCACCCCAGGATGGTCGTGTTTGGCACCGGGCAACAGCAGCCGCACGTCGACACCCCGCCTGGCCGCACGCGCAAGCCGTCGGCGTAAAGCGAAGGTGGGCACAAAGTAAGGGGTACACAGCCATATTCTCGTCTGCGCCGTCTCAACCCGCCGATGCAGCGAATAGCGGATCGCCTGATAGCGATAGCCGCGCGCCGACATGGCGCGCCCACGCACGCCATCAGGGTGGCGCGTAGGCTTGCGTGGCGCAGGCAGCGGCTGGCGGGAGGCCTTTGCACTGTCCGCCCGGGTCAGACGCGAACGCCACAGCCGTCTGAAGAGCGTCTCCCAGTCGGCCACCACCGGACCTTCAATCCGCACGGCGATTTCATACCAGGCCTCGAGAAACTCATCGACCGCGCCAAAGCCGCCGGTAAAGGCAACGTCGCCATCCACCACCACGATTTTACGGTGGTCGCGGCTCAGGTTGCGGGCCAGGGAATGGAACCCCAAGGGGTTGAACAACCGCAGTTGAACCCCGGCCTGGCGCAGGCGATGGCGATCGTCGCTTGAAAGCCCCATCGAGCCGAAGCCGTCCAACAGCAGGCATACGCTCACCCCTCGGCTGGCAGCCTGAATCAGCGCCTCGATCACCCGGTCGGCCAGCATGCCGGACTCCATCAGATAGAGTTCCACCAGCACGTAGTGCCTGGCATGGTGAATCGCATCGAGCATGACCGGCAGAAAGCGAGACGCTTCGGGTAGCAGGGTAAAGCGATTGCCTTCTCGCCAGTTCGGCGACATAACCTCTCCTTGGTGACTTTACCGTTAGCGGGCCAGGGCGCGATGGACGTACATATCGTAGCGGCTGGTCTTGCCCGTAAGCGTGTGGTGGGGGGCAGGACCGGCAATCGGCGGCGCCTTGCTCGGCCGCTTGACCACCACGCGATGCGTAGCCACGTCCAGGGCGGCTTCCAGCAGGCGCGGCGCATCGTCATCGTCCCCCGCCAGCTCACGAAACAGGCGCATTTCCTTTTTGACCAGCGCTGACTTCTCGCGGTGGGGGAACATGGGGTCCAGGTGGATCACCTGGGGCTCAAAGGCCGCCTGGGCCACCAGCGTCGCCAACTGCGACGCCGCATCGCCCACGCAAAGGGTCATCCTGGCCGCGATCGCCGCGGTCTCGGGGGCCTTGGCGGCACGCACCAAGCCATCGGCGAGCAGCGCCGCAATGGCCGGTACACGCTCGATCAGCAGCACCGGCGCGCCCAGGCTGGCCAGTACGAACGCGTCCCGTCCCAGCCCCGCCGTCGCATCCACGACCTGGGGGCTTACGCCCTTGCTCAACCCGCAGGCCTTGGCGATCAGCTGCCCACGGCCGCCGCCGAACTGCCGCCGATGGGCGGCTCGCCCGGCCACAAAGTCTACGCCGAGCGGCTTGCCGAACTGGCGCTCGTCGCCTTTCAGCACCAGTTGACCGTCGCAATAGGCAAGCGCCAGCCCGGCGGGCAGCGCGCCAACGTCGGGTAGCATCATGCAGGCTTTTTCCAGGCCACCTGATTGCGCAGATACACCGGCTGTACCGCATGGGCCGCCTGACCCAGACCGGCATCGAAGTCGCGCGCGGCCAGCCAGGCCATTTCTTCGGCACGCGGCTCAAGGTCGGTGAGGTGCTGAGTCATGCCCGCCTGCAGCTCGGTACTGAACTGGTCCCATAGCGTAAAACCGGAACCCACGCCAACCCAGTCGGTTTCATCGTCGGGCAGCGTCACCGCCCCAGGCGCAAGGACCGCCTCATCGCCCTGCCGGCGCAGGGTGTCGTTCAGACAGTGCCAGGTCGCCGCATAGACCTCGCCCATGCGGGCATCCAGCGCGGTGATCACGTGACGCAGGTGGTAGCGGCGGTGTGCCTGGAGCGCCAGCGCTTCCAGCGTGGAGATGCCCAGCAGCGGGCGGTCGAGCCCGAACGCCAGGCCCTGGGCGGCGCCCGCCGCAATACGCAGCCCGGTGAAGGCGCCGGGGCCACGCCCGTAGGCGATCGCATCCAGCTGGCCTGGCGTCAGCTGAGCATCGGCCAGCACCTCGTCGACCATCGGCAACAGCCGCCGGGTATGGCCACGCGGCGTCAGCTCAAAGCGCGCCGTGCATTCGCTGTGATCGGCGTCGCGACGTAGCAGAGCGGCCGAGCAGGCACTGGAAGACGCATCGAGAGCAAGAAAATAGTGCGACATAGCGGTTCGCCACTCGTGATAGATAAACGGGCATTATACCTTTGCCTCGCCCCGACGACGATGGCCCGCACTTGGCGGGCCATCCCTTGGACGCAGCATTCCCAGCGGGTGCTTAGCTGAGTGCGTTTTTTACCTGACGGGTAATCTCGTCAACGCTGCCCACCCCTTCAACGCGATGATATTGCGGCGCGGCGTCAGGGTCTTCCTTGGCCCACTGCTGGTAGTAATCCACCAGCGGCGCGGTTTGATCGTGATAAACCGCCAGGCGGTTGCGCACGGTCGATTCCTGATCGTCTTCCCGCTGGATCAGCGCTTCGCCCGTCACGTCATCCTTACCGGCTTCCTTAGGCGGATTGTGCTCGATGTGATAGACCCGCCCCGAGGCTGGGTGCACGCGACGCCCGGCCAGGCGATTGACGATCTCTTCATCGGGCACGGCAATTTCCAGCACGTGATCGAGCTTCACGCCGCCCTCTTTCATGGCGTCCGCCTGGGGAATAGTGCGCGGAAAACCGTCGAACAGAAAACCATTTTCGCAGTCGGGCTGGCTGATGCGCTCCTTGACCAGATCAATGATGATGTCGTCAGACACCAGACCACCGCTGTTCATAATCTCTTTTACCTTGAGTCCCAGCTCACTGCCATCCTTGATTGCCGCGCGCAGCATATCCCCGGTGGAAATCTGGGGGATGTTGTAACGCTCACAAATAAATTGAGCTTGAGTCCCCTTCCCCGCGCCGGGGGCACCCAACAGGATTAAACGCATGGCACTGCTCCTTGAATGATAGAAATGCAAAAAATCGATTAGCCGACAATAACCGTGCCGTTCAGGCGACACAACTCCCCAAAAGCCTGAAAGCACCGCTGAGAAGGCATTTTTTTTAAATAAAAACAGCTGAGTGACGCATAACTTGTACTTTGGTCGCCCTCGCGAACAACGTCGTCCTCCCCAAACACAAGCGGCGCCCCTTCGGGCGCCGCTGGCAGGACCTTTCTAGCGCCCTTAAAGCAATAACCGACGGATATCGGTCAGCACGTCCGCCAGGAACGCGGTGAAGCGTGCGGCATCCGCGCCGTTGATGGCCCGGTGGTCGTAGGAAAGCGACAACGGCATCATCAGACGCGGCTGGAAGTTGCTACCATCCCACACGGGTTTCATTTGCGATTTTGAAACCCCGAGAATCGCCACTTCCGGCGCATTGACGATCGGCGTAAAGGCAGTGCCGCCAATCGAGCCGAGGCTCGAGATAGTGAAGCAGCCCCCGGTCATCTCGTCGCGCTTGAGCTTCTTGGTCTGCGCCTTCTTGCCAAGCTCGGCCATTTCCTTGGCGATCTCGATCAGGGATTTTTTATCCGCATCGCGCACCACCGGCACCATCAAGCCATCGGGTGTATCGACGGCAATACCGATATGGACGTAGTTCTTCCATACCAGAGTTTCGCCGTCGCCCTTCAGGCTGACGTTGAACTGCGGGAATTTACGCAGCGCAAACGCACAGGCTTTAACCATGAACGGTAGCGGCGTCAGCTTGGCGCCCTGGGCTTCCGCTTCGGCCTTCATCGACTTGCGGAAGTCCTCGAGCTCGGTGATATCGGCTTCGTCGAACTGGGTCACGTGGGGCACGTTGACCCAACTGCGATGCAGATTGGTCGCCCCCATCTTGAGCAGGCGACCCATCGGTTTCTCTTCGATCTCGCCAAACTGGCTGAAGTCGACTTCCGGAATCGGCGGAATGCCGGCGCCACCCGTGGCGGTAGGCGCGGCACCTGCCTGTGCGGAGCCTTGGCTTGCAATCGCCTGCTTCACGTAGGACTGAACGTCTTCTTTAAGAACGCGGTCCTTCGGTCCGCTGGGCTTGACGAGCCCAAGGTCGACGCCTAATTCCCGCGCCAGCATACGAACCGCCGGCCCGGCATGCACCAGCTTGCCGTCACGCGGCTTGTGCGACGCCATCTGCGCTTCGGGGCTCGGTGTGCCGGCAGGCGAGGCCGTCGGCTTGTCGCTTGCCTGGCTGGTGCTGCTCTGCGGTGCTTTTTCCGGTGCGGCCTTTTTGGGTGCGGCTTTCTTGCCACCACCTGCGGAGGCCACCTCAATGTAGCCGATGACATCGCCTTCAGAAACCGTGTCGCCCTCCTTGACGGTCAGCTCCAGGAGCTTGCCTTTGTAGGGGCTTGGCACATCCATCGACGCTTTATCGGATTCCAGGGTGATCAGCGGGTCTTCTTCGTTGACCTCGTCCCCGACGGCCGCGCCAATCTCGATAATCGGCACGTCAGACGAGCCGGAAAGATCCGGTACGCGAATCTCTTTGCGCTCCGGTTCGCCGCTGGCGGTGTCTTCCTGGTCTTCTGCTGCGTCTTCTTGCGGCTCGCTGCTGGCGTCGCTTGCGGCTTGCGCCTGCGGGGCGTCTTCGGCGTCGTCGCCGCCTTCGCCCGCGATCTCCATCTGGCCGATCACATCGCCTTCGGAAACGCTGTCGCCTTCTTTGGCGGTAAAGCTGACAATTTTGCCGCTGTAAGGACTGGGCACGTCCATGGAGGCTTTATCAGACTCCAGCGTGATCAGCGTATCTTCAGCCTCGACCTCATCGCCTTCGCTGACCGCGACCTCGATGATTTCGACGCCGTCATCGCCACCCAGGTCGGGCACTTTGATATCAACCGTCTGCTTACCACCGGCTGACTTTTTAGCAGCGGGCTTCTGCTCTTGCGGTTTTTCTTCTTTAGGCTTTTCTTGTTTCGCTGGGGCCTCCTCGGGCTGGCTATCAGACGAGCTTTCTTCGCTACTCGTTTCGCCGCCGCCTTCGACTTCCAGCTCGACGATATCGTCGCCTTCAGAGACGCTATCGCCCTCTTTGACCAGCACCTTGACCACCTTGCCCCCTTTCGGGGCGGGGACGTCCATGCTGGCTTTATCGGATTCGAGCGTGATCAGGGTGTCTTCCGCTTCGATGACATCGCCTTCCGACACCGCAATCTCGATGATTTCGACATCGGTATCGCCGCCGATATCGGGAACTTTGATGATTTCGCTACTCAAGGTCGCGCTCCTTTAAAATCGGATCGAGCCGGCGGGCATTGCCCGCCGGGCAGCGGATCAGCTGGTCAGCGGGTTTGGCTTGTTGGCATCGATACCATATTTCTTCAATGCTTCACCAACGTGCTTGCGATCGATGTCACCTCGATCGGCCAGCGCGCGCAGCGCAGCGACGGTCACGAAGTAACGATCCACCTCGAAGAAGTAACGCAGCTTCTCGCGAGTGTCGGAACGGCCAAAGCCGTCGGTGCCCAGCACGGTATAGTCGTTCGGCACCCAGGCGCGCACCTGATCCGCATACAGCTTCATGTAGTCGGTAGACGCGATCACCGGCCCGTCACGGCCTTCCAGGCACTTGGTGACGTGAGGCTTGTTGGCCTCGGCGTCCGGGCTCAGGAAGGCTTCACGGTCCAGCAGCAACGCTTCACGACGCAGCTCGTTGAAGCTGGTCACGCTCCAGATATCGGCACCGATGCCCCAGTCGCTTTCCAGCAGCTCGGCGGCGGCTTCGACTTCGCGCAGGATCGTGCCCGACCCCAGCAGTTGAACGCGGCCCTTGTCACCCTTGGTCTCGCGCAGCAGGTACATGCCCTTGACGATATCGTCGACCGGCACGGTTTCCAGCTCCGGGTGCTCGTAGTTCTCGTTCATGACCGTGAGGTAATAGAAGCAGTTCTCCTTGTCGGTGAACATGCGCTTCAGGCCATCCTGCAGAATAACGGCCACTTCGTGGGCATAGGTCGGGTCGTAGCTTCTGCAGTTGGGGATAGTCGAGGCCTGAATCAGGCTGTGGCCATCCTGGTGCTGCAAGCCTTCACCATTGAGCGTGGTACGCCCTGCGGTACCGCCGACCATGAAGCCACGCGCCTGCAGATCGCCTGCGGCCCAGGCCAGGTCGCCGATACGCTGGAAGCCGAACATAGAGTAATAGACGTAAAACGGCAGCAACGTGACGTTGTTGTTGCTGTAGGAGGTCGCCGCGGCAATCCACGCTGACATGGCGCCCGCTTCAGAAATACCCTCCTCGAGAATCTGGCCCTTCTGATCTTCACGGTAGAACATGATCTGGCCTTTATCGACCGGCTCATATTTCTGACCTTCAGAGGTATAGATCCCCAACTGACGGAACATGCCTTCCATGCCGAAGGTACGCGCCTCGTCAGGAATGATCGGCACCACTTTCTTGCCAATTTTCTTGTCCTTGACCAGCCCGTTGAGCACGCGCACAAAGGCCATGGTGGTGGACACTTCACGCCCTTTGGAACCGCCCATCTGCGAGGCAAAGGCCTTGTCTTCCAGCGTGGGGATTTCCAGCGATTCAAAGTCACTGCGACGCGCCGGCAGGTAACCACCCAGGCGCTCACGCTGCAGGTGCATGTACTTCAGCTCGGGGGAATCTTCCTCCGGCATGTAGTACGGCACGTCTTTGAGCTGTTCGTCGGTGAGCGGAATACCGAAGCGATCGCGGAAGGTCTTCAGCGCTTCGTACTCCATGCTCTTGACCTGGTGGGCTTCGTTGGCCGCTTCGCCATCGCCGCTGCCCATGCCGTAGCCTTTGACGGTATGCGCCAGGATTACCGTCGGCTTGCCGTTCGAGGTGTTGACCGCTTCGTTGTAGGCCGCGTACACCTTGAACGGATCGTGGCCACCGCGGTTGAGCTTCCAGATGTCCTCGTCGGAGAGATCTTTGACCATCTCCTCGGTTTCCGGGTACTTGCCGAAGAAGTGCTCACGGGTATAGGCGCCACCGTTGGCCTTGTAGTTCTGGTACTCGCCGTCGACCGCTTCGTCCATGCGCTTCTGCAGGACGCCTTTCTTGTCCTTCTCGAACAGCGGATCCCAGTGGCGACCCCAGACGACCTTGATGACGTTCCAGCCGGCACCGCGGAACACGCCTTCGAATTCGTCCATCACGCGGGAGTTGCCGCGTACCGGACCGTCAAGACGCTGCAGGTTGCAGTTGATGACAAAGATCAGGTTGTCGAGGTTTTCACGCCCGGCAAGCGAGATGGCACCCAGGGATTCCGGCTCGTCGCACTCGCCGTCGCCCATGAAGCACCAGATCTTGCGGTCATACATGTCTTTCAGCTCACGGTGATGCAGGTACTTCATCACGTGCGCCTGATAAATCGCCTGGATCGGACCCAGCCCCATCGATACGGTGGGGAACTGCCAGTAGTCCGGCATCAGCCATGGGTGCGGATAAGACGACAGGCCATCGCCATCGACTTCCTGGCGGAAGCTGTCCATCTGTTTTTCGGTCAGACGGCCTTCCAGGTAGGAGCGCGCGTAAATGCCCGGCGCCACGTGCCCCTGAATGTAGATCAGGTCGCCTTCGAAGTCGCCTTGCGGCGCGCGGAAGAAGTGGTTAAAGCCCACATCGTATAGCGTTGCCGATGACATGAAGCTGGCAATGTGACCGCCTAGACCCGGCTTGGCGCGATTGTTCCGGATCACCTGAGCAATGGCGTTGTAGCGGATCAGGGAGCGGATACGGCGCTCCATGAACAGGTCGCCAGGCATCGGCGCTTCGCGGTGAACCGGAATCGTATTACGGTGCGGGGTTGTCACCGAGAAGGGCACCTTCATCCCGTCGCGGCGCAGGCGATCCGCCAGGCGGGTCATCAGGTAGCGGGCACGATCTTCGCCCTCACGATCCAGTACCGACTCCAGGGAATCTATCCATTCCGTGGTTTCGACCGGATCGAGATCTTCTCTTGTCTCCAGACTCATAGAGGTCTCTCCGAATGACGATAAATGACGATGAGCCCCGCTAACCCTTCGGGCCTGGGGCGGCTGCGGTGTTTCGCCACCACAGGCATGCAAGTAGCCGACGCCGACGCGTCGCGCTGGGGGTTTTCGTTCTACATTCAACAAGCTACGCGCATGAAAATGTAGTAAAGCTACATATGGGTAGTAAACGTTAGCCTTTTGTATAGGTGAAGATACCGCAAAGTCGCCACGCTGCCAATTCCAGTGAAGAGTAAAAAACTTTCGAAAACAAACTATTGCACCGCAACATAAGGCGTTATTAAGACGTTGAAAGGCACTTAAAAACGCGTCGTCATGTAGTCAAACTACCGTTTTATTGCCTGCTTTCACCGTGACTTAAATCACTTTTCAAGGTGCCAGCTGCTGACGCAAATAGGCCCAGTCAAAGGCCGGGCCGGGGTCGGTTTTGCGTAGCGGCGCCACTCGGGCGTGGCTGGTCACGCGACCAGGCGTGATCGCCGGATAGCGCGCCCTGAGCCACTTGATCGCCTCTGCCAGGCGGGCATATTGCGCTTTGGTAAAGGGAGTGGCGTCATCTCCTTCCAGCTCGATGCCCACCGTGAAGTCATTGAGCGCTTGCCGCCAGCGCAACTGATTCGGATCCCACCAGCAAGAGCGTCCCGCGTGCCAGGCACGCTGGTCGGTATCGACGAACTGAATACACTCGCCATCGCGGCGAATCAGCATATGGGCCGAAACGCGCAGGTGGGCAATGGCGGCAAAGTAAGGATGCGCCTGGGGATCCAACTGGTTGGTGAATAACGCCTCGATGGCAGCGCCCTGAAACTGGCCGGGCGGCAGACTAATGGCGTGAATCAGCAGCAACGACACCTCATCATGGGGGCGTTGGTCGGCATTCGGCGAGACCACCTGGCGGGCGGATGACCACCAGCCTGGGGAAGAATGTGGGTCAGTCACGCAAGGACTCCTCTACGTTGGCGCAGTCTTTCACTATAATGCCGGGCATAGACGCTAACGCCCAGAGAATTGACCGCTATGCATTACCAGACCGCACTTGCCGAAGAAATCCGTTCCAGCGCTGCTCGCCTGCTGGCCGAGGACGTGGGACCGGGCGATATCACCGCCGAACTGATTCCCGATCAACAGTGGGCGACCGCCGAGGTGATTACCCGGGTCCCCGCCGTGCTCTGCGGCGTGGCCTGGGTCGACGATATTTTCCGCCGCCTGGATAGCCGCGTGGCACTCCGCTGGCAGGCCGCCGACGGTGACCGGCTGGACGCCGGACAGTGCTTTCTCATCCTTGAAGGGCCAGCGCGCAGCCTACTGACTGGCGAACGCGCAGCGCTTAACGTGCTGCAGACCTTGTCCGCTACCGCGACGGCCACGCGTGCCTATGTGGACCTCATTGCCGATACCGGTGTACGTCTGCTGGACACCCGCAAGACACTGCCGGGCATGCGACTGGCGCAGAAATACGCCGTGATGTGTGGCGGCGGCCACAACCACCGCATTGGGCTGTGGGACGCGTTTTTGATCAAGGAAAACCACATCGCCGCCTGCGGTGGCATCCAGGCGGCCGTCGCCCAGGCGCGCAAGCTGGCCGCCGAGCTCCCCGTTGAGGTCGAAGTCGAGAATTTTGCCGAGCTCGAGCAGGCGCTGGCGGCCAAGGCGGATGTCATCATGCTGGATAACTTTAGCCTGGATGAGCTGCGTACGGCGGTGGAGCTCACCGCGGGCAACGCCACCCTTGAAGCGTCGGGTAACGTCGACGCCACGACGCTGCTGGCGATTGCCGAAACGGGAGTGGACTGTATTTCCTGCGGGACCCTGACCAAGGACATCAAGGCCATTGACCTGTCCATGCGGGTCACGCCCCAGGCGACCCCCTAAGCGCGGTTCATCAGGTCTCTACGGCATTGAGCCGCTTTTGCAGCCGAAAGCGCTGTAGCGGCTCGCCGCCTCGCTCAACCCACTGCTCGCCCAGGTTCTCCCAGCCACGCCGCAGCAGACGTTCGTAGAGCGTCAAACTCGCTTCAATCTGAATACGGTCGACGCCCTGCTCCAACAGGCAGCGTTCAGCGTGGATGAGCAGCGTGGTGCCGATTCCCCGGCCGTTGAGCGACGGCCATACGTAGAGCGTTTCGACCCGACCGGCGGGCACATCGAGTTCTATGAAGCCGACACAGCGTCCATCGCAGATGGCCACCAGCGTCGTATACAGCGCTTGGCGGGCGGACCATGCGCTGGCCTCACGGGGCAAAACGTTGGCCCAGGCACGCCGCTGCGCCAGGCTATAACGCGTCGCGGCCCCTTGCATGACCGCATGGTAAAACACCTCCGCCTGGTCTGCGGCGTCGCGCGCACGCGCCAGACGGTAGGTCACGCGCGCTGTCGAGGGCTTGGCAGTCTTATCGTCTGTCATGTTTCACCTTGTGGGCGTTAACGCTTTCTTTTTCAAGGCATGCCCTGCGCCACTGCGCTGAGAACACGGCTGTTTTATACTCGGCTATCTGGTTTTCCCTTTGATGAGGCAGTGTGATGCACCATGCCCCTCCCGGCGAGTCTTTTACGCTGACACCTATCGGCTATGTGATAAGCGACTACGCCGATAAATTTGGCGTCCCTCGCCAACCCGGACTGGCGCCGGCCGCCAATGCCCTCCTGGTCCTCAGTCCACCCTATGACGAACCGCTCGCCGTGCGCGGGTTGGAGGCGTTCAGCCATGTGTGGATCAGTTTTGTGTTTCATCAAAGCCCTGAGCGCTGGTCGCCCCTGGTCAGGCCGCCACGGCTAGGCGGGAACCGCAAGGTCGGCGTCTTTGCCAGCCGTAGCACCCACCGCCCCAACCGCCTGGGGCTGTCGCTTGCAACCCTGGACGGCATCGATACCCGGCAAGGGGTTCACCTGATACTGTCAGGCTGCGATCTGGTCGACGGCACCCCGGTGGTGGATATTAAACCCTATCTTCCCTGGGCTGAAGCACGCCCGGATGCACGGGCAGGCTTTGCGCCCGACGCCCCCGCTCGGCTGGCGGTGCATTTCAGTACCGCCGCGCTCGCCCAGTTGGCAACGCGCGATGATCAAACCTCGCTCAGGGCGTTGATCGAGCAGGTACTGAGCCAGGACCCTCGCCCGGCCTACCAGCAAAACCGGCCCTCCGAACGGGTATACGGGGTGCGATTGCGCGATGTGGACGTCAAATTTCGTCCACGCCAAAACGGCGAAGCCACCACGCTGGACGTGGTGGCTATCGATACGTTGGCGCCCGAGCGCTAGCGAGGGAAGGTGATACCCAGGCGGCGACCGACTTCCTCGTAGGCTTCGATCACGCCACCGAGGCCCTGGCGGAAACGGTCTTTATCGAGCTTCTCGCGGGTGTTGGCGTCCCACAGCCGGCACCCGTCGGGGGAAAACTCATCGCCCAACACCACCTTGCCGTTGAACACCCCAAACTCGAGCTTGTAGTCGACCAGTAGCATGTCGCCTTCGGCAAACAGCTGCTTGAGCACATGGTTGACCTTGAAGGTGAGCGTTTTCATCTTGGCAAGCTGCTCGGGGGTCGCCCAGCCGAAGGTTTCCGCCAGCGACTCATTGATCATCGGGTCGCCTTTGTCATCGTTCTTCAGGAACAGTTCGAAGGTGGGCGGGTTCAGCGCGATGCCCTCTTCGACGCCCAGGCGTTTCACCAGACCACCCGCCGCAATGTTACGCACCACGCACTCGACCGGAATCATGTGCATTTTCTTGACCAGGCTTTCCGTGTCAGAAAGCTGTTTCTCGAAATGCGTCGGGATACCGGCGTCCTCCAACCGTTCCATGATGAAGGCATTGAAGACGTTGTTGACCATCCCTTTTCGCGCCAGCGACTCTTTTTTCTTGCCATCAAAGGCACTGGTATCGTCACGAAAGTGCAGCACCAGCAGATCCGGATCATCGGTGGTATAGACAGATTTTGCCTTACCGGCGTAGAGTTCTTGGCGCTTTTCCATGGTAGCTCCGAAAACAGACAAGGGTCGTTAAGTTAACGTAAATAGCTGGCGATCCGCTCAAGCAGTTCGCGCTGATCGTCCTGCGTAAACTCTCGCTCGCTGGCATTGATGGCTTTCAGAATCGACTGATCACCCTGAGACGTTATATCGAGCTGAATCTCTTGCGACATTCTTCTCACATCGGGGCTGAATACGATTTGCAGCGGATTCCGATTCTGCTCTCTCTCGGTCATGTACTCGACCAGGAAGGCGTGATCATTCGGGTCGGCAGACAGCAAGTCGCGCTCGCCTTCGCGATCGAAGTCCTGCGCCAGATAGTGATGAATTTCGGCCCACACGCGATCCGCATCGTAGGGGATCGCGACTTCCCATGAATCACCCTCTTGGCGAATGGCGATAGGTTCATCGTTATCCAGCCGCTGTGCGTTCCAGGACGATGCGGTGGATGACGACGCCTGAGCGGACGATGCGCTGTTGGCTAAGTAGTCCTCCATCGCATCAAGGCAACTGGCCATGCTTTGACCACCGCGTTCGCAGCGTACCTCAGTGCTCCCTTCGCGCAGCGCGCTCTGCAGGCGGAACTCGGCCTGGGAGGTGACCAGGACTCCTTCACTGGCACGGCTTTCCTGAACGTTCATGCCACGCTGGCGCACGAAGTTTTCCAACTGCGTCCAGACGTTACCCGGATCGGCCGCCACCACTAGCCAACGCTGATCGCCGATTTCACGGGTTTCGACGTAATCCGCTTGAACGCCACCAATGGTGAGCGGCTGGGGAGGACGCACCTCGGCCACGCCGTCCTGGGCGCGCTGGCTCGAGGCCTCAGGCACCGGCAAGGCATCGCGGTAGCGCTGGGTATTGCGGGTGTCGGGCAAGACCAGGGGCGACGCCGATTCGGCGTTGACGTAGTCCAGATTGCGATCATGGTAAAAGCCTTCATCGCGGGCGCAACCGGCAAGCGTCACGGCCGCCACCAGGGCTAGCGGAATCCATTTAAGCGCACGTTGTTCAAGCACAGAGCTCATCAAGCCACCTTAACAGTCAACAGGTCGGTTACCTGACGCCTTAGAACAGTGTATCGCCAGGTCGTAAAGAGTTTCTCGCGGGCTAGTCTTCCACCACGCCCGCCAGCTGCAGGGCTTCGCTGACCGTGGCGTGATATTTTTCCGACAGCCAGGTCAGCGGCAGACGAATACCTGCGTCCGCGTAACCCATTCGATTCAATGCCCATTTTACCGGAATGGGGTTGGACTCGATGCCCAGATTGGTATGCAGCGGCATCAAACGCGTGTTGATTTGGTGCGCCTTGTCGGAATCCCCCGCAACGGCCGCAGCGCACAACTCATGCATGGCGTTGGGCGCGACGTTCGCGGTTACGGAAATATCGCCGTGCCCGCCCATCAGCATGAAGTCACAGGCAGTGGCATCGTCACCCGAGTAAAGCATGAAATCGCTGCCTTTGAGGCGAGCGATAAGGTCCTCGGCGCGCTCCAGGTTACCCGTGGCATCCTTTAGGCCGATGATATTCTTGACCTCAGCCAGCCTGACAACGGTCTCGTTGTAGAGGTCTGAACAGGTGCGGCCAGGCACATTGTAAAGAATCACCGGCAGCTTGCTGCCCTCGGCAACAGCCTTGAAGTGCTGATACAGGCCTTCCTGGGTAGGCTTATTGTAGTAGGGGCAAACGGACAGACAGTAGTCTGCGCCGACTTCACTGGCGTAACGCGCCAGCTCGACGGCTTCTGACGTTGCGTTGGCGCCCGTACCGGCAATCACCGGAATGCGGCCATCCACTTCCTCGACCACACTGCGTATCACGTCGAAGTGCTCGGCAAACGACATGGTCGTGGGCTCACCGGTAGTGCCCGCCGCTACAATCGCATCGGTGCCATTTTCGAGATGGAAATTCACCAGACGACGAAGCGCCTCCCAGTCGATGTCGCCATTGACTTTCATCGGCGTCGCCAGGGCGACGATGCTGCCTGTGATCATCCGTATTTCCTCACCTGCCAGGGGTTGAATCAAGCGTCCATGTCGCACGAGATATGGCGCCGAATCGTTGCGTTACGCAGCCTGCCATCATCTCAACAGGGATCCACAAAGAGCAAATGGTACTCAGGCGGCTCGACCCTGTACAGCGGAAAGCTCGGTGAGTTTTTGCGCCGGGAAATTTTCGCCTTTGACATACGCGGCGAGCTTGCGTGTAATCGCCGGTGAACGCCACTACCCATGGGAGCCAGATATGACACTTGATGTAGGCCAGACAGTCCCCGATTTTTCCGCACCGGCCACGGGGGACACCACCCTGACGCTGTCCGATCTTCGCGGCCAGCAAGTCGTCGTGTATTTCTACCCCAAGGCGAGCACGCCTGGGTGTACCACGGAAGGCGGCGATTTCCGTGACCACAAGTCCGATTTCGACGCGGCCAACACCGTGATCGTGGGTGTCTCGCGCGACGGCCTGCGGGCCCAGGAGAACTTCAAGGCCAAGCAGGACTTCAACTTTACGCTGGTGTCGGACAAGGAAGAAACCGTGTGCCGACTGTTCGACGTCATCAAGCTCAAAAAGCTTTACGGCAAGGAACACCTGGGCATCGAGCGCAGCACCTTCCTGATCGACAGCGAGGGCAAGCTGGCCCAGGCGTGGCGCGGCGTCAAGGTGCCGGGCCACGTTGATGAAGTGCTTGCGGCGGCACAGGCGCTTAACGCGCGTTAACCCAAGGCCGCCATCCGCCTCTGGATGGCGGCCTGCCAGGAGCCTGTCTGGCTTGGCCGATCGTCGCGAGAAGCACGGATTCGCAGTAGATCAGTGTTAAGTCAGACAGGTTCCTAGGGAGATTCTTCGCTTACCGCCACATTACGCCGCTCGTCGCGCCCCTGCATTCCCCGGGGCCAGGCATGTACCAGCGCTTTCAGCAGCGTGGCCAGCGGGATGGCAAAGAACACCCCCCAGAACCCCCATATCCCGCCGAAAAACAGCACCGCCACGATGACCGACACCGGATGGATATTGTTGGTCTCCGAGAACAGAACCGGCGCGAGGACGTTGCCGTCCAGTGCCTGAATGATGCCGTAGGCCACCAGCACGTAGACAAACGATTCGCTCAGCCCAAAATGGAAGCCGGCAACAGCGGCGACGGGCAGGGTCGCCACGGCCGCACCGATATACGGCACCAGCACCGAAAAACCGACCAGCACCGCCAAGAGCGCCGTATACGGCAGCTCAAAGAATGAGAAGGTGATGAAGGCAACGGTACCGACAATGATGATCTCGATGAACTTGCCGCGAATGTAGTTGGCAATCTGATCGTCCATTTCCCGCCAGATACGCGACATCAGGGTGCGCTTCTGCGGCAGCAGCGACAGCGTGAAGCCAACCAGCGCTTCCCGGTCCTTGAGCATGAAAAAGACCAGGATCGGCACCAGGACCAGGTAGATAATCAGCGAGAGAATATTGCCAAGCGATGCCAGCGACAGGGTCAGCGCCCGCTGCCCAAGCTGGCTGATCTCGCGGCTGGCCACGCCGATCCAGTTCTGCATCTGGTCCGGCGTGATCAGATTGGGATAGCGCGACTGCAGCTCATCCAGCCAGCTTTGCCCGCTTGCGAACATACGCGGTGTTTCCTGCACCAGACCAATCAGCTGGTCCCAGATCAACGGCATCAAAATAAAGGCCAGCGCCAGCAGCACACCAACGAATGCCAGGAACACCACGATGACCGAGAGCAGATGAGGAACGCCGCGTCGGGTGAGCGCCCCAACCACCCCCTGAAGCAGAAACGCAATGACCAGCGCGGTAAAGAACGGGGCAAGCATGCGGCCAAACCAGATCACCGCCGCGAACCCGGCGACAAGCACTACCAGCAGAATGAGGGCTTCTTCATCCGAAAAATAACGATCCACCCAGCTCTTCAGGATCGCACGCATGGTCATGAGCGCTCACCTTCGGCCTTGCGAAGCCAGTAGTAATAGATGTCGCCGCGCTGCTCGCGAGCTTCCAGCCGATGGGCACTTTGCTCGGCAAACGCTTCGATATCGCGCCACGAGCCGGCATCGGTGGCACGCACCTCGAGCAACTGACCCGCCGCGAGCCCTGCCAATGCCTGCTTGGCCTTCAGCAGCGGCAGAGGACAGTGAAGCCCGCAGGCATCGAGCACGGTATCGGGCTGTAAGCGCGTTGTTTGCTCTACCATTTTACTCCCCTCAAAAAAGACCCTGCACGTATCGGCCATTGTTGCATAGACTGTGCAGTATTCACTGCGCATTGATTTAACGGCACTTCACCACATGAATCAATGTCATAAGTGATGACTTAGCGCTTTCCATCACCGATGAGGATGCCATGCCGCGCTTTAGTAAAGCCCCTGCAGGCTGGACGCGCGCCTTAGCGCTCGCCTGCACTACCCTGCTGATTCCCTTGCCGGGTCTCAGTAATGAGCAGACGCTACCCAGCCTTGGGGGCGGTTATTCGTCGGCGAGCGACGAAGAATACCGACTGGGCCGGGCCTGGCTACGCCAGTTCCGCGCCCATGCGCCCCAATGGCAAGACCCCATAGCCCACGACTACCTGGCCGGCCTGATTGACCGGCTAGCGCCCCATAGCCAGTTGGGCGACCTGGATGTCACGTCCGTGATGGTCGACCATCGAACGCTCAATGCTTTTGCGGTGCCCGGCGGCGTGGTGGGGATCAACGCCGGCCTGTTTGCCTTTGCGGAAGATGAAGGCGCCTTTGTGTCGGTCATTGCCCACGAGCTTGGCCATCTTTCTCAGCGCCACTACGCGCGCAGCAGCGAGCGCGCCGAACAAACACAGCTTCCCGCCATGGCCGGGATGCTCGCTGGGATGCTGATCGCCGCGGGTGGCGGCGGTAATGCGGGCATCGCCGCCGCCATGGGGTCCCAGGCGGCGCTCATCCAGGACCAGCTCACTTACTCGCGCCGCTACGAACAGGAAGCCGACCGCGTCGGCCTTCAGGCCATGGCCGATGCCGGCTACGACCCCGATGCCATGGCCAGCATGTTCCGTAGTCTGCAGCGCATGGCAAGCCTGCAGGGCGGCACACCCCCCGAATTTCTGCTGACCCACCCGGTCTCGGAATCGCGCCTGAGCGACGCACAGTCACGCGCCGCTCAAATGAACGTTGCCGCCAGCTATGGAAGCGATACGCTTTACGACATGATTCGCGGCCGGGCATTGCTGCAGATTCATCAGCAGTCGCCCGAGCAGGCCGTTTCGCGCATGGCGCGTGAAGATGCCGACGACACCGCACAGCGCTATGTCAGCGCCTTGGTGGACGCCAAGAACGGCCAGGTGGATGCCGCGCTCCAGGCCCTTGATCAACTGGCAGACGAACAGCCCGACCTGGCCATGCTGCCCGGCTCGGCGGCGGAAGTGGCGCTTCAGGCGCAGCGCTACGATGAAGCGATCCGCCGCAGCCAGCAGCTATTGCGCTTGATGCCCAACTACCTGCCGGCTCAACTGGTACTCGCCGAAGCGCAGCTTCAGCGCGACCCTAACGCGGCCTACGACGTCCTGCGCGATGTCACCGCACAACATCCTGAGAACCCTCAGGGCTTCAACCTTCTGGCAGAAGCCGCCGGCCGCAGCGGGCGTAACGGCTGGGGCCATCTGGCCCGGGCGGAATACCTGCAGTTGACCGGCCGGATGGATAGCGGCATCCGCCAGCTGGATATTGCCGAAGACGCTGCCGAGCGCGAGAACGATCAGCGGGCGCTGGCGCGTATCGAGCGCCGGCGCGAGGATTTCATGGACTACCGGGACGCGCTGGAAGAGTTTTAGGAACGCCTCAGCCGGCGACTGTTTCAGCCGTCAAGCATATCGCTGGCCGGGGGCCGCCCGGCCAGCAACAACGCTACGCTCAGGCGTTGAAGTTAAGCATCCGCTCGAGCGGCTTGAGCGCCTTGAGCCGTAGCTGACTGTCGACATGGATTTCGCCGCTACCGTCGCGCAGCGCCCCTGCCAGGTTATCCAGCGCATTCATCGCCATCCACGGGCAGTGCGCGCAGCTACGACAGGTCGCGCCATTACCTGCCGTGGGGGCTTCAAACAGTGTCTTGTCGGGGACCGCCTGCTGCATCTTGAAGAAAATGCCGCGATCGGTGGCCACAATCAGCTGTTCGTTGGGCAGCGATTTGGCCGCGCTGATCAGCTGCGATGTCGAGCCTGCAACGTCGGCCAACTGAACCACCGACGCCGGCGACTCGGGATGAACCAGCACCGCGGCATCCGGATACAGGCGCTTGAGATCCTCGACGCCTTTTGCCTTGAACTCCTCGTGGACGATACAGGCGCCGTCCCACATCAGCATGTCGGCGCCGGTTTTTTTCTGGATGTAGCCCCCCAGATGCTTATCGGGCGCCCAGAGGATTTTCTCGCCCTTTGCCTGCAGATGCTCGATCACCTCGACGGCGATCGAGGAGGTGACCACCCAGTCGGCGCGCGCTTTCACAGCCGCCGACGTATTGGCGTAGACCACAACGGTGCGGTCCGAGTGCGCATCGCAAAAAGCGCTGAATTCATCCGCGGGGCAGCCGATATCCAGCGAGCAGGTTGCCTCAAGCGTGGGCATCAGCACGCGCTTGTCGGGCGACAGGATCTTCGCCGTCTCGCCCATGAAGCGAACCCCGGCCACCACCAGCGTGGTGGCATCGTGGCGGGCGCCAAAGCGGGCCATTTCCAGCGAATCGGCGACACAGCCGCCGGTTTCCTCCGCCAGCTGCTGGATGGCGTCATCGGTATAGTAATGCGCTACCAGCACGGCGTTGTGCTGCTTGAGCAGGCGCTTGATTTCAGTCACGCGCGCCTGATCTTCAGCGGGAATGCGGGTCGGGCAGTACGGGCTGGGAAGCGGAACATCAAGCTCGGCTTGGGAAGTCATAATAGTCATCGTGTCTACCACTGTGACGAACAGGGAATCCCCCTGTTAAACACCAGTCACGGCGTATGCGCTCCGCACGCGCCGCTCTCGTTGGCAGTGACCGCTGCGTCTTTCGCGGTGGGCCGCTGCCGTTTTCTACCACTGTAGGACTATTTTGGCGGGAAAAGGTTGCCGACGGCAAGCCTAATTGGCGGACGGCCACCATGCGCCCATCGCAAAACGCCCCTGGCAGCAGGCTGCCAGGGGCGTGAAATTGGTGGGTCGTGCAGGATTCGAACCTGCGACCAATTGATTAAAAGTCAACTGCTCTACCAACTGAGCTAACGACCCGGTGCGCGCATTGGCGGCACAGGATATTGCGGTTCGGCTGGTGGGTCGTGCAGGATTCGAACCTGCGACCAATTGATTAAAAGTCAACTGCTCTACCAACTGAGCTAACGACCCGCCCGAACGGATGCATATACTACGGACGAGCCGTTCTATCCGCAAGTCTTTTTTGAACTTTTGCCTAAACGACCGGGTGATATAGACCGGCGTCAGGCCACCGTTAACGCCGCTTAGGCTTGCGCATGGCCTGCACTGGACGGCGCTTGTTCTTGTCTCGACTCCAGCGGTTTTTCTCGTCCGGCGTCAGTTCGGGCACCTTGCGCGTCTCGAGCTGGGCAAGCGCCGCCAGGTCGTCCACTTCATCCTGGGAAAGCTCGACCCATTCGCCCGCCTTGGCGCGCTTATCCAGGAAGATATTGCCATATCGAACCCGTTTCAGACGACTTACCGTCAGCGCCTGAGACTCCCAAAGGCGACGGACTTCGCGGTTGCGCCCTTCGAGAATGACCACGTGGAACCAGGTATTGATACCTTCGCCGCCAAATTCCTGCACGTCGGTAAAGCGGGCCGGGCCATCCTCGAGCATGACGCCGTCGACCATGGCCATGATGTGCTCACGCTTGACCTCACCCATGACGCGCACGGCATATTCGCGCTCGACCTGCGTCGACGGGTGCATCAGGCGATTGGCCAGCTCACCATCGGTGGTGAACAACAACAGGCCGCTGGTATTGATATCCAGGCGACCGATCGCGATCCAGCGCTCGCCTTTCAGGCGCGGCAGACGGTCGAATACGGTACGCCGGCCTTCCGGGTCCTTGCGGGTACACAGCTCGCCTTCGGGCTTGTTGTACATGATGACCCGGCGCGGCGTCTCGTCTTCAGGGCGCAGGCTCACCGAACGGTCGTCAACGCTGACCTTGTCGCGGGCTTCCACACGATCGCCCAGCTTGGCGACCTGACTGTTGACCTTGACGCGGCCGTCGGCGATGACGGTCTCCATCTCGCGCCGCGAACCAAGACCGGCCCGGGCAAGTACTTTCTGCAGCTTTTCGCTGGTGGGAGGGGTGTTACTCTGACTCATGGTCGTCTGACCTCTCATCATGGGTCGGCGTGCGCGCGGCTTGCTGGCTTTCGCGCTGCGCACGTGCCGTCAGGCGTGCCTCTAGATCGGCAAAGCTCAGCGGCTGGGTTAACGCCGTCTCGGCGTGCGTATCGGCGCTATCGGCCGTTTCGGGTGGCGCATCCTGCACGGTTTCGGGCGTTTCGTCCAGTCCTTCTTGCCCGTCAGCCGCCGGCGACTCGAGCCGTTGGGGCGCCTGGGCCTGGTCATCGAGTGGTTCGCCGCCGCCATAGTCTTCAGCTTCCTGGCTGACCAGCTCGTGCATGGGCGGCAGTGCATCCAGGGTCTTGAGACCGAAGTCGTCCAGAAAGCTGCGCGAGGTGGCATACACGGCCGGCCGCCCCGGCACATCGCGATGGCCGACCACGCGTATCCAGCCGCGCTCCATCAGAGTGCGCATGATCGAGCTGCTCACACTCACCCCGCGTACGTCTTCGATATCGCTGCGGGTCACCGGCTGACGGTAGGCGATCAGCGCCAGGGTCTCGAGCAGCGCCCGGGAATAGCGCTGCGGCCGCTCGTCCCAAAGCCGGGAGACCCACCGCGATAGCCGCGGACGAATGCGCAGCTGGAAGCCCGAGGCGGTTTCCACCAGCTCCAGGGCGCCGTCGTGGTGGCGTTCGTCCAGCCGCGAAAGCACCTCGCGCAATTCAGTGCGCGACGGGCACTCCCCATCCACAAACAGGGTTTCCAGGCGCTCCACGGGCAGCGGCTCCCCTGCCGCCAGTAGCGCAGCCTCCACAATTTCATCCAATGCCGTGTTGTCGTTGCTCATGGAATATCCCTATCGGCGCTGTCGGGCTCATCTTCCCGATGTTGCTCATCGGCATGCTGCTCAAAGGCGCTTTCCTCCAGGGCATTTTCATCAGCGTTATCCCGCTCGAACGCATCATCATGGCCCTCGGCGTCGCTGATCGCCGCCGCTCTCGCCCGTACGTGGATCGGCGAAAGCGGCGCATTCTGTACGATATCGATCATGGCTTCCTTGGCCAGCTCCAGAATCGCCATGAAGGTCACTACCACACCCGCGCGACCCTCCTCCAGGGTGAACAGCGCGGCGAAGGGGACATAATGCGGCGCATCACCCTCGCCGCTGAGCTGCGCCATGATCTTGAGCATCCGCTCACGGGTGGACAGTACTTCACGGCTTATATGGTGGGCCTGGGCAAGCTCGGCACGCTTGAGAATATCGGCCAGCGCGCCCAACAGCTCGTCCAGCTCGACCGGCGGATGAATGACCCGCGATTCCAGCGGCGGCAGCCCCGCCTGCGCGCTGAACCAGTCGCGCCCTACCCTGGGCAGCGTATCCAGTGACTCGGCCGCCTCCTTGAGACGCTCGTATTCCTGCAGGCGGCGGATCAGCTCGGCGCGTGGGTCCTCTTCTTCCTCACCTTCCGCCTTGGGGGGCCGAGGCAGCAGGGTGCGCGACTTGATCTCGGCCAGCATGGCCGCCATCAGCAGATACTCGCCGGCCAGCTCAATTTCCATCGCCTTCATCAGCTCCACGTATTCGATGTACTGATGGGTGATGGTGGCCACGTTGATGGTCAGAATATCCAGATTCTGGCGGCGGATCAGGTAAAGCAGCAGGTCAAGCGGCCCCTCGAACGCTTCCAGAAAGACGCGCAGCGCCTCCGGGGGAATATAGAGATCCTCCGGCAGCTGGGTAATGGGCTCGTCAAATAGCCGTCCCAGCGCCTCGGCCATCGGCTCGGCGGCCGAGACGTCGGTGATCGCGGGGGTGGCATTGGCGCTTGGCGTCTCGCTCACGCGGGTCGGTTTCCTCGGTTAATGATGCAGATGCAGCGGGGTGGCTATCTGCCTATCCCTGATGGGCGCAGTGTAACAAAGTCGCAGAAGACCGTGACCAGACACTACGTTACCCCGCTTCGGCCGCTTTGCGGTAGCGCCCCTGGTAATCAAACAGCTTATCGCGAAGCTGCCAGTGACGCCCTACTTTACGCCCGACCACAAAATCGGGATGGCGCAGGCGACGCTGCTCGCTGGCGACCTCCTCGGGCGTGGTGGGCTGCCAGGTGCCTCCCGGTGCACGCAGATGATCGCGCAAAAAGGCGACGTAGAAAGCACGTCGCTGGGCCGGCGTTTCCAGGGCAAACCATTCCGCCAGGCTCGCGCCGTCCTCATCGTGGTAGGTGACCTTGAGGCGCGGCAGGCCACGCCCGTTGGTGGCGGCATCCAGCGCCATGCCGCTGACCCTCAGCACCTTGGCGTCCTTGAGTTTCAAGGCATCCTTGAGCTTGTTATCGGCGTCCACCAGCAGCGTCTCGCAGCCGTGGCAGCGGCGGGCGGCAATATCGTTCTCGGCACCGCATTCATCGCAGACCTTGAAGCGAAAACGGAAGTCACACTGGCGACGCTTGCCCGCCTCGTCCTCGATCAACCCCTGGCAGCGACGGCCAAAGTGCTCGATCACCAGATCACCGTCGCGCTTGCCCCAAAACAGATTGGCATGGTCGCAGGCCGGGCACGCCACCTGGACGGGCTCGCTATCGCTATCCGGCTTGGGCTCGCCGACTTCCGGCGCGTACAGGTCCCAGGGGTTGCCCGCGTAGTCGAGCACCAGGCAGTCCTGCTTGCCCGGCGCCAGCCGCAGCCCGCGACCCACCATCTGCTGATACAGACTGACCGACTCGGTGGGTCGCAAAATGGCGATCAGGTCCACGTGCGGCGCATCGAAGCCGGTGGTGAGTACCGCCACGTTGACCAGGTACTTGAGCGTCTGGGCCTTGAACGCTGCGATGATCGCCGTGCGCTCGTCGGATACCGTCCCGCCGGTAATCAGCGCCGCCCGGGCGGCGGGCAGATACCCCATGATCTCTTCGGCGTGAGCCACGGTGGCGGCAAAGATCATCACGCCCTTTCGCCCTTCAGCGTATTCGACCACCTGCGCGATGATGCCCGGCGTGGCGCGGTTGCCCGCCACCACCTGATTGAGAACGGCCTCGCTGTAGGCACCACTGGCCGTCGGCGCCAGGCGCGAAAAATCGTAGCCTTCGACGGCCATATCCCGGCGTTTAGGCTCGGCCAGAAAGCCTTGCTTGACCATCAGTCGCAGCGGCTGCTCGAACACGCAGTCGCGAAAGAAGCAGGCGTCACTGCCCTTCACCATGCCGTGATAATGGCGGTGATAGATAAACCCCTGCCCCAGCCGATAGGGCGTTGCTGTCAGACCGAGTATCTTGAGCTTGGGGTTTTGCTGCTGCAGGTGGTCGATCACCTGACGGTAGCTAGCCCCTTCGTCCAGCGAGACCCGGTGACACTCATCGATCACCAGCAGCGTAAAACGGTCATCGGCAAATTGATCCAGGTTGCGCACCACAGACTGCACCGAGCCGAACACCACCTGGCGCTGGGCGTCCTTGCGCTTGAGCCCAGCGCTGAAAATATCGGCCTTCAGGCCGTACGCCTGGTACTTGGCATGATTCTGCTCGACCAGCTCGCGGACGTGCGCCAGCACCAGCACCCGACCGCGGGCCAGCCGGGCGAGCTCGGCTATCACCAATGACTTGCCGCTGCCCGTCGGCAGCACCACCACCGCCGGGGCGTGGGAGCCACGAAAATGCTCGACCACCCGGCTGACCGCCTGGGTTTGATAGGGTCGCAGCGCGGGCGTTTCAGCCTCAGCGTCGAAAGGCGGCCGGGAGGCCGCCTTTTCAGGGTGTGTCATTGCTCACCTAGCGTATTGACGGGTGTCGACGGGGCGAACGCAACGGCTAGCCCAGCCAGACGCGGGCGTTGCGGAAAAGGCGCAGCCAGGCTCCGTCCTCGGTCCACTCGCTGGGCCGCCAGGAATTGGTCACCGCCCTAGCCACCCGCTCGGGGTGCGGCATCATGATCGTGACGCGCCCGTCGGTCGTGGTCAGGCCGGTGATACCGGAAGGCGAGCCGTTGGGATTGGCTGGGTAACGCGTGGTGACCTGGGCGTAATTGTCGATGTAGCGCATCGCCACCTGGCTGCTCGACTGCATGCGCCGCAGGTGGGCACTGTCGCGGAAGGCCGCCCGCCCTTCACCATGAGCCACCGCAATCGGCAGCTGCGACCCTTCCATGCCCGCCAGCAGAATGGAGGGGCTCTTTTCCACCCGCACCATGGAAAGACGAGCCTCGAACTGTTCGGACTCGTTACGCACGAAGGCCGGCCAGTCGTCGGCACCGGGGATCAGCGACTTGAGCTGCGAAAGCATCTGACAGCCGTTGCATACCCCCAGCGAGAAGCTATCGTCACGCTGGAAGAATCCGGCAAACTGCTCGCGGGCACGCGCGTTGAACAGCACCGATTTCGCCCAGCCACCGCCGGCCCCCAGCACATCGCCGTAGGAGAAACCGCCGCAGGCCACCAGGCCCTTGAAGTCGTCGAGGGAGACCCGCCCTTCGAGGATGTCACTCATGTGCACGTCAACGGCGTCAAAGCCGGCCTTGTCGAACGCCCAGGCCATCTCCACCTGGCCGTTGACCCCCTGCTCGCGCAGCACGGCCACGGCCGGTTTCGTGGTGTTGATGAACGGCGCGCTGATGTCCTCTTTGACATCAAAGGTCGGCGACGCGGACAGCCCCGGGTCGCGCACGTCGAGCAGGTTATCGAATTCGTTTTTCGCACACTCGGGATTATCGCGCAGCGCCTGCATGCGATAGCTGGTTTCGGACCAGGTGCGCTGGGTAAGCTGGCGGGTGGTTTCAAGCAGCGGTTCTTCAAACAGCGTGACGCGCACCTGATCGTCGTAGCGTGGGCGGGCGATGACTCCGCAGGTTTCGATCCCGGCCACGGCAAACTGGGTCAGCACTTCTTCGGTGTGCTCGCGGTTCACCTGGATCACCGCGCCCAACTCTTCCGAGAACAGTGCGCTGAACGCTTCCACGGGTTCGTCGACCAGCCAGTCGAGCTTGATCTCGAGCCCGGCGTGGGCGGCAAAGGCCATTTCCAGCAGGGTGACCAGCAGGCCACCGTCGCTGCGGTCATGGTAGGCCAGCAGCTTGCCGTCGCGATTGAGCCCCTGGATGACTTCAAAGAACGCCTTGATATCCTCGGGGTCGTCCACGTCCGGGCATTCGTTGCCCACCTGGCCGTAAACCTGCGCCAGGGCCGAGCCGCCTATCCGGTTCTGGCCGTTGCCCAGGTCGATCAGGATCAGGTCGGACTCGTCCTGCTCCAGATTGATCTGGGGCGTCAGCGTCGCCAGGGCATCGGTCACCGGGGCGAAGCCAGTGACCACCAGCGACAGCGGCGAGGTAATGCTCTTGTCTTCCGTCTCACCCTGGGGATTCTCGGCCTGCCAGGCCGTGCGCATGGACATCGAGTCCTTGCCTACCGGAATAGCGATGCCCAGCGCCGGGCAAAGTTCCATGCCCACGGCGTGGACGGCGTCGAACAGCGCCTGGTTTTCGCCTGGATAATCAGCGGCACTCATCCAGTTAGCCGACAGTTTGATGTCGCCGAGCTTGGCAATCGGCGCCGCCGCCAGGTTGGTGATGGCTTCAGCCACGGCGAGACGTGCGCTGGCCGCCGGGTCTATCAGCGCCACCGGGGGACGCTCGCCCATGGCCATCGCCTCGCCCGCGTGAGTATCGAAGCTCGCGGTGGTGACCGCCACGTCAGCGACCGGCACCTGCCACGGCCCCACCATCTGATCGCGGGCCACCTGCCCGGTGATCGAACGGTCGCCAATGGTGATCAGGAAGCTTTTCGACGCCACCGTGGGCAGCCGCAGGATGCGATCCAGCGCTTCGCGCAGGTCCAGGTTATCCAGCATCACGCCCGACAGTTCCGGCGACTGACGTTGAAACTCCCGCTGCATCTTGGGCGGCTTGCCAAACAGCACGCTCATCGGCAGGTCAACCGGCTTGGTGTCGAAATGGCCGTCGCGCACTTCCAGGTGATGCTGTTCAAGCGCCTCGCCGACGATCGCGTAAGGGCAACGCTCGCGGGCACACAGCGCTTCAAAGGTGGCGAGATCATCCTCCGCCACTGCCAGCACGTAACGTTCCTGGGCTTCGTTGCACCAGATTTCCAGCGGGCTCATACCCGGCTCGGCATTGGGCACCGCGCGCAGGTTAAACAGCCCGCCTCGTCCGCCGTCCTTGACCAGCTCCGGCAGGGCATTGGAAAGCCCGCCCGCGCCAACATCGTGGATAAAGCGGATAGGGTTGTGGTCGCCCAGCGCCCAGCAGCGATCGATCACTTCCTGGGCACGACGCTCGATTTCCGGGTTTTCCCGCTGCACAGAGGCAAAGTCCAGATCGGCGCTCGAGACACCGGACGCCATGCTCGAGGCCGCCCCACCACCCAAACCAATCAGCATGGCCGGGCCGCCCATGACAATCAGCTTGCCACCGGCCGGAATATCGCCCTTCTGCACATGTTGCGCGCGAATGTTGCCGTAGCCCCCGGCGATCATGATCGGCTTGTGGTAACCGCGCCGCTCGATGCCGTCATCGCTGAGCACGTCCTGCTCGTAGGTCCGGAAGTAGCCGGTCAGATTGGGACGACCAAACTCGTTATTGAAGGCAGCGCCGCCGATCGGCCCGTCGAGCATGATGTTAAGCGCCGACTGCATACGCTCAGGCTTGCCGTAATCGAAGGCTTCCCAGGGCTGCACGAACTCAGGGATACGCAGATTGGAAACGGTGAACCCGGATAGCCCCGCCTTGGGTTTGCCGCCAATGCCGGTGGCGCCTTCATCGCGAATCTCGCCGCCCGACCCGGTTGCCGCCCCGGGGAATGGCGCAATCGCCGTCGGGTGGTTATGGGTTTCCACCTTCATCAGGATGTGAATAGGCTCCTGATGGGTGCCATACAGCGCACGCTCATCGTCCGCGCCGGTCAGCGGCGTGGCAAAAAAGCGCCCGGCCTGGCTGCCCTTGATCACCGCGGAATTGTCGCTGTAGGCCGACAGCACGTTGTCCGGCGAGGTGGCAAAGGTATTCTTGATCATCTTGAACAGCGAGTGGCTTTGCGGCTCACCGTCGATCAGCCAGTCGGCATTGAAGATTTTATGGCGGCAGTGTTCGGAGTTCGCCTGGGCGAACATCATCAGTTCCACGTCGCTGGGGTTGCGGCCCAGCTCGTTGAAGGCCTCGACGAGGTAGTCGATTTCGTCGTCCGCAAGTGCCAGCCCCAGCTCGCGATTGGCCATAGCCAGCGCCTCGCGCCCGCCTCTCATGATATCCACGCTGCCCAGCGGCGCCGGGTCGTGACGGGCAAACAGCTTTGCAGCGTCCGAGGCATCCGCCAGCACGGTTTCGGTCATCCGGTCATGCAGGCAGGCGACCACCGCCGCTATGCCGTCCTCGTCGGGCACGGCGCTGAAGGCAATACGATAATCGATGCCACGCTCGATGCGTGACACACCAGCAACGCCGCAATTAAGGGCAATATCCGTTGCCTTGGACGACCAGGGTGACTGGGTACCGATGCGCGGCACCACCAAAAAACGCTGCGCGCCCTTGGGTGGTTCAACCGCTTCCTCGTGACCGTAGTCCAACAGCTGTGCCAGCCGCTCGCGGTCGGCCGCGTCTAACGCATCCTGGTGGTGGTCAATAAAGTGGACGTAGTCGGCGGATAGCGCCTCGACCTCGGGAACACGTTCACGCAGCACCGCTAATAATCGAGCATGACGGAAGGCAGAAAGGGCGGGCGCGCCTCGCAGTTCGAGCATATCCAGAAGCCTCTAGAGCAGGAAGAATTCGAGCAGGGAAATCACCAGGCCGCATTGCGGCCGTCTTTTTCACGACACTGATTGGGGCTATGATACTGGAAAGCGTCGGCCACACGAAATCAACAAGGTGACAGTCTGCCCATGCCTGGGTATCGTGGCAGCTTATCCCGTGCCGACAAGACGCCATGCTGACGTTGATTTGCCGACATTTTATTGCCCGCTCCAGCCAGTACTTTGCGCTAACCGCCATTGCACTGCTGGTCATGATGCCGACATTTTCATTCGTCCCCGAAGGCGAGCATCTGGCGCAGATACGTGAGCGCGACTTCATTACCGTGCACACGCGCAATACGCCCATCACCTATTACGAAGGCCGGCACGGCCCCACCGGGTTCGAATACGAGCTCATGCGCCGATTCGCCGACAGCCTGGGGGTCAGCCTCAACCTCGACGCCCGCCACCACCCGGAAAGCGTCCTCCCCGCCGTGCGTGATAAAGGCGACCTGGGCGCCGCGGCGCTGCCGCTTCTCACCGATACGCCGGGCATTCACTACACGCGCCCCATTATCAACATGCAGCCACTGGTGGTGTACCGGCGTGGCCTGAACGGCATTGCCGAACCCAGCGATCTGGTGGGGCTGTCTCTGGGCACGTTGAGCGGCGCCGGCACCAGCAAGGCGCTGCGCGCCCTGCAGCGCGAGCACCCCGATTTAAGCTGGCGTGAATCCCGGGAGATGGAAGTCGCCGAGCTGCTGGCTCAGGTCGAGAATGGGCGCCTCGACGCCGCGGTGATTTTCGACCACCAGTTTCGCATCAACCGGCTGTTTTTCCCCGACGTCGAGCGCGGTTTTACGCTGGGCGACCCCGTTTCGATGGCCTGGGCGGTGCCCAGCGGGCGCGGGCTCGGCCTGCTCGAGGCGGCAAACCGCTTCCTCGAGGACCTTCAGCAAACCGGCATTCTGGATCAGCTGGTCTCGCGCTATTTCGGTCACGACGACTACCTGGAATATGTCGGCACCCGCACCTTCCTTGCCCACCTGGACGCGCGGCTACACCGCTTCACTGACGACTTCAAGCAGGCCGCTGAAACCACCGGCTTCGACTGGAAACTCCTGGCGGCGGTTGGCTACCAGGAGTCCCACTGGGACCCCGAAGCGGTATCCCCCACCGGCGTACGCGGCCTGATGATGCTGACCCGTCCCACGGCCAAAGAGATGAATATCGAGAACCGCCGCGACCCTGCGCAAAGCATCGACGGCGGGTCGCGGTACCTGCGCAGCATCATGGACCGCCTGCCCGAGGAGATTACCGGCGATGATCGGCTCTACATGGCGCTTGCTGCCTACAACGTGGGCCTGGGCCACCTGTACGACGCCCGCGATATCGCCGACATGCGCGACACCAACCCCAACCGCTGGGCGGATGTGCGCGAAGCCCTGCCGCTGCTGCAGCAGCGCGAATGGCACAGCAAGACCCGCCATGGCTACGCCCGCGGCGGCGAACCGGTCATCTATGTTCGCAACATTCGCCGCTATTACGAGATGATCGAGTACGTTGAGCGCAGCCGCCAGCAGTTTTTTCAGCTAGAACAAACGCCTGTCAACGCAGACCCGCTGGTAATGTTTGAGCTTGTGCCGCCGCTTGATTAGGTCGAGACCCCAATGCCCCAGACGCTTTTCGCTCGCTCCGCGCTAAGCCTTGCCGTCGCCGCTTTGCTGGGGGCAACGGCGCTGCTGGTGATATCGCCGGATATCACCACGCTGGCATTGTGGTGCCTGGGTCTCGCTCAGTTGACCGCCATGCGGAGCGCCTGGAGGCTAACCTGCCTGCTGGCGGCAGGCACCTTCGGGTTGCTCGCCCCCGGTATGCTCAGCTACCTGCTGCCCGAAGCCTGGCTATCCACCGCCACCTGGCAGCTGCTTGCCGAACGTATCTTACCGGGCGCGACGCTTGAGACACTTAGAGCACCGCTGCTCGCGACGGTTTCCCTGCAGTTGACCGCGCTTGCGCTACTGCTGCGTTGCCGGGCGCGACTGGGCGCGCCGCTGCTGATCATTTCGGCCAGCCTGCTGCTGGTTCTGCAAGTCATCGAGCCCGTCCTGAACCCCGGCTTTACTCCGCTGCTTTATTACGCCGCGCACGGGCCGGTGCTATTCATCCATGCGCTGCTTCTGTTGGCCCAGGTGGCCTTTGCCAGCGTCTACTGGCGGGGCAAGCGTTATCTGGCTCTGTCGCTGTGGGCAACCCTTGGCCTCGCCGGCCTTTCGCTACTACTCTGGCAACAGCTGCATCTGCAGGCCGAGCGCGCGCTTTTTCAACGCGCTGAAGCCCGGGTAGAAACCGCCACGACCCAACTTAATCGTGAGATCAGCGACCACCTGGATGCCATGCGCCGCTTTGCCCGCACCTGGGAACTACAGTCGACGCCGCCGACCTATCGCCAATGGGAACACCAGGCCAAAGGCTATAAACGCGACTTTGGCTACCTGATTAATATTGCGTTCATCACCCCGGACAGCGGCATTCGCCAGGTCTACCCGGCGACACCGCTGAACCTAAGCACCCTGGGACTTCGCCTGTTCGATGTTCAGCCCGCGGGACGTCGCGCACTGGAACCGGCCTTGCGCGGCGAGCAGGAGGGCAGCACCGATATCATCGAATTGCTGCAAGGTGGTGCGGGCATGATTCACTACCTGCCGGTGAGAAATGACGCCCAGTCCGTGCTCGGCGCGACGGCCATGGCGATTAGTTTTCCAAGGCTGGCCGAAACGCTGTTCGAACGGCTACCCAGCCCCGAGGGGTTAATTCAATGGCGTGACAACGACCAGATTCTCGCCGAGCACGGCGATGCGACCCGCCCCGGCCCATGGGCTTACCACCATCAGGTGGCGCTGGGCAATCGCACGCTGACGCTTTCCGATCGGCCGCGGCGTGATCACCTGCTCAGCCAGTTGCCGAGGCTGCCTACGCTCACCCTGGTATTGGGCCTCACTTTCGCCTATCTGGTCTACCTGGTGATCTATACCTTCATGCGACTGGGCGACCAGCACCGTGCCATGCAGCAAAGCAACGCCTCGCTACAGCAGGAAATGCAGACCCGCAGCCAGCTTCAGCGCGAAGTCGAGTGGCTGGCGCGCCACGACGAGCTGACCGGCATCGCCAATCGCCGCCACTTTCTCGACCACGTCAGCGCCTATGCAAGCAAGCGACCGCTCAGCCTGGCACTGTTCGATATCGATCATTTCAAACGCGTCAACGATCAGCTGGGCCATCTGGTGGGCGACGACTACCTGGCGCGCGTGGCCGAGCTGGGCGAGGCCCTGATGGCGCATCACGGCGGCCTGTTTGCCCGCTACGGCGGCGAAGAGTTCGTCGCCTGGCTACCCGGCCTGGGTCTCGACGCCGCGCGGTCGGTGGCGGAGTCGCTGCGCCTTAAGTTGATTGACGCCCACCTGGCCCACGCCGACGGCGAGCCCATCACCCTGAGCGCCGGCGTGGTCAGCGTGGACGACGCGCAGCCACTCGACATGACCCGCCTCATGCAAACCGCCGACGAAGCGCTGTATCGCGCCAAAGGCGCTGGCCGCAACCGGGTCGTAACCGGCCACCTCGGCGACTGACTAGCCGTCCGCCGCGTCTCGCCTGGCGGCAAAAAACGCTTTCAGGCATTTGCTCGAGGCTGCCGCCAGCACCCCACCTTCGACCTCGATGGCGTGATTGAACCACGGCTGAGCGAGCAGGTTGGCCTTCGACTCCACCATGCCGGTACGCGGCTCAGCGGCCCCATAAACCAGGCGGCGCAAACGGGCATGGACCATCGCCCCGGCGCACATCATGCAGGGCTCCAGCGTGACGAACAGCGTGCAGTCCGCCAACCGGTAGTTTCCCTGTTGGAGCGCCGCCGCGCGCAGCGCACGGATTTCCGCGTGACCACTGGGATCGCAGCTGGAAACCGGGGCATTGCCGGCCTCGCCAATAACCCGGCCCTCGGCGTCAACCACGACGGCGCCTACCGGCACTTCGCCCATGGCTGCGGCCAGGTGCGCTTGATCCAACGCCCGGTGCATATAAAATTCATCGCTGCGTATCACGGCAAACTCCGTTAAGGTAACAAAACGATCGTATGAACGGTGCCTCGTGCGCCGCTTGATAAGAGACCATAGGATACCGAGAATGGCAGACGCGCTGAATACGCTGGTCAATTTGCTTGAGCTGGAAACCCTGGAAGACACCCTGTTTCGCGGACAAAGCCAGGACCTAGGCTTTCCCCAACTCTACGGCGGCCAGGTATTGGGCCAGGCGCTGGCGGCCGCCAGCCGAACCGTGCCCGACGAGCGCCGCCCGCATTCGCAGCACGGCTACTTTCTGCGCCCCGGGGACCCGCACCGCCCGGTGGTCTACCAGGTGGATACCATCCGCGACGGCGGCAGCTTCACCACCCGCCGCGTCACCGCCATTCAAAAGGGCCGGCCGATCTTTTTCTGCAGCGCTTCCTTTCAGAGCAGCGAAACGAGCATTGCTCACCAGCGCGAGATGCCCGCGGTGCCGTTCCCCGAGGCGCTGATAGAAAGCGGTGACGTCAAACACGCACGCTTTCCCGGCCACCCAATCGAATTCCTGCACCTCAAGGGTAACCCGGATCAGGCGCTGCCCACCGGGCAGTGCCTGTGGTTTCGCCTAGCCGGCAACCTGCCCGACGACGCGGCCCTCCATCGTCACCTGCTTTCCTATGCCTCCGACTTCAACCTGCTCACCACCGGCCTGGTGCCCCACGGTATCCGCTATACGGATCCAACGTTACGGATCGCCAGCCTCGACCATGCTTTATGGCTACATGAAGACACGCGCCTGGACGATTGGCTGTTGTATGTCATCGACTCGCCCTGGGCGGGCGGCGCGCGCGGCCTTGCCCGGGGCCATATCTACCGGCGCGACGGCCGCCTGGTGGCGTCTACCGCCCAGGAAGGCCTTATCCGCTACCCAACCGCCGAGTAAACGACAAACGCCCGCTGAAAAGCGGGCGTTCGGGTTTGGCGTTGCGCTGACAGACCGGCTTATTCGCCGTAAACGTCATTGATGGTGCCCAGCGGATAGTGAGCCGGATAAGGCTTGCGCGCCACGCCCGAATCCACCGCCGCCTGAGCCACCGCCGAGGAAACCCGCGCCAGTAGGCGCACATCCACAGGGGTGGGAATGATGTAGTCGCGGCCGAACTGCATGTCGGTGCGTTCGTAGGCGTCCAGCACTGCCTGGGGAACCGGCTCGCGGGCCAGATCCTTTAGAGCATGAACCGCGGCCAGCTTCATGGTTTCGTTAATGCGCGTGGCCCGCACATCCAGCGCGCCGCGGAAGATGAACGGGAAGCCCAGGACGTTATTGACCTGATTGGGGAAATCCGAGCGCCCGGTGGCCATGATCACGTCAGGGCGCGCCTCGCGGGCAACCTCCGGATGAATCTCGGGGTCCGGGTTGGTGCAGGCAAAAATCACCGGGTCCGCCGCCATCTTCTTGACCTGATCCGCCGACAGCAGCCCTGGGCCCGACAGGCCGATAAACACATCGGCCCCGTCGATGGCGTCATCCAGGGTGCGCATGTCCGTATCCCTGGCAAACTCGGCTTTATATTCGTTGATACCCTCACGTGCGCTGTGGATAACCCCGCGACGGTCGAGCATTACCAGATTGTCTTTGCTCGCCCCGCAGGAAACCAGCAGGCGCATACAGGCAATGGCGGCCGCCCCTGCGCCCATGCAAACGATCTTCACATCGCCGATCGCCTTGCCCGCAATATCCAGCGCGTTGAGCATGCCCGCCGCGGTGACGATCGCCGTGCCGTGCTGGTCGTCGTGGAAGACTGGGATACGGCAGCGCTCAATCAGCGCCTTTTCAATTTCAAAGCACTCGGGCGCCTTGATGTCCTCGAGATTGATCCCGCCCCAGGTATCGGCAATGCGCGCCACGGTGTCGATAAACGCCTGCGGGCTTTCCGCATCGACTTCGATATCCACCGAGTTGATGCCGGCAAAGCACTTGAACAGTACGCCCTTGCCTTCCATCACGGGCTTGCTGGCCAACGGGCCCAGGTTCCCCAGCCCCAGGATCGCGCTGCCGTCGGAAATCACCGCGACCAGGTTGCCTTTACCGGTATAGCGATAGGCATTTTCGGCTTCACGGGCAATTTCCCTGACCGGCTCCGCTACCCCCGGGCTATACGCCAGCGCCAGATCCCGGGCGGTCGCGGTGGGTTTGGTCAACTCCACCGACAGCTTTCCAGGAATCGGCTTCGCGTGATAGTCCAAGGCGGCCTGCTTGTTTGCATCGGTCATGGTGTCGGATCCAGTTGCATGGAAGGAAGGTAAGTACGCTCAGAATATAGAAAAACGCAAGGCTGCTCAAGCAAGCGGTAAACCCCGCATGGAAACGGTCGTTTTAACGACTTTTACCTCGACTTCGTAACATTTCGAATATATTTAGTGAAACTTATACCTGATCTCCAAAGCCATAACGATTGCCTTATTGATGCATGGCAGCATTTAGTGGAAATATTTTCCAATAAAAGTCTTTCTGCAGGATCGGACGGATACACCTGCCGGATATAAAAAAACCCACGCCGTGGCGTGGGTTTCTCACCGGCATCGAGGGCCGGCGATGTGACCAATCCGTGGGGATTAGCCGCGCTTGATAGCAGCGCCAAAACGCTTGTTGAAGCGCTCTACGCGGCCACCGGTGGTCGCCTGCTTCTGCTTACCCGTGTAGAAAGGGTGGCAGTTGGAGCAAACATCCAGAGAGAAGTCCTGACCCGACGTGGACCCTACCTGGAAGCTGGCACCGCAGGAACAACTGGCGGTGACCGTGTTGTAATTCGGATGGATACCTTGTTTCATCTTGAGCCTCATCAGCGGTATGCCGCCACCTGATCTCGTGCCAGGCACCGCATACGGTTTAAAAAAACGACTAACCGGTTAATCGCTCCGTCGTTTAGAGTCAGAGCAGCCGCGTATTCTAGCAAAACTTATGCCGGAGGCCAATTGTCCGACGCTGTTTCCGCCCAGGTGCTCAAGATTGCCCTGCCGTCGCCCCTGCGACGCCTGTTTGATTATCTACCCAATCGACAGACGCCGCCCGGCGGCTGGCAGCCGGGCCTGCGCGTTCGCGTGCCGTTCGGTCGCCGCGAGGTCGTCGGGGTGATTATCGAGCTCACCGACAAAAGCGAGCTGCCGCGAGCGCAGCTACGCCAGGTCAGCGACACCCTCGACGATGCGCCGCTACCCACGGACTGGCGCTGGCTGTGCCAGTTTGCCGCCCGCTATTACCAGCACAGCCTGGGCGATACACTGCACATGGCGATGCCCGCGCGGCTGCGCCAGGGCCACCCCATGGCGGGCCGGACGCAAACGCTCTGGCGGGCGGCGGGGGCCGCCGACGACGAACGCCTGGCGCGGGCGCCGAAGCAGGCCGAGCTCCACACACTGCTGCTGCAGCACCCCCATGGGTTGCCGGGCCGCGCGGTCAGCGCCCATGGGTTCAGCCGCGACCAGCTGCTGGCCCTTGAAAAAAAGGGCCTCGCCCACGCCCAGGACATCACGCTCACCGCCCCCACGCCACCCAGCGGCAGCTTGCTGGCGAGCCCGGCACTGCCGCTTAACCGAGAACAGGCAACGGCCCTGGCTGTACTCCACGAAAAGCTCGATGACTATCACCCCTGCCTGCTCGAAGGCGTCACCGGCAGCGGCAAGACAGAAGTTTACCTGCAACTGATCGAAGCCATCGCCGCCAAGGGCAAACAGTCCCTCGTCCTGGTGCCGGAAATCGGCCTGACCCCGCAGACGCTCGCCCGCTTCAAGAACCGCTTCCGGGTGCCCGTCGTAGCGCTGCACTCCGGTCTCACCGACCCCGAACGGCTGGACGTCTGGGAGGCCGCCGCCAGCGGCCGGGCGTTGATCATCATCGGCACCCGCTCGGCTATCTTCACGCCGCTGGCCAACCCGGGGGCGATTATCGTCGACGAGGAACACGACGGTTCCTACAAGCAGCAGGACGGCCTGCGCTACCACGCCCGCGACCTGGCGGTGGCCCGCGCCCACCGCCACAAGATTCCGCTGCTGCTGGGCAGCGCCACACCGTCCCTGGAAAGCCTGCAGCAGGCCCTGTCGGGGACGTATCGGCATTTACGCCTGACCCAGCGCCCCAGCCGCCATCCGCCCGCCAGGCTCGAGCTGGTAGATATGCGCCACCAGCGACGCCAGGGCGGCCTGTTACCGGCGTCGCTCACCGCCATCAAAAACACCCTGGCCGGCGGCAAGCAGGTACTGATTTTCATCAACCGACGTGGGTTTGCGCCCACCCTTGCCTGTCACGCCTGCGGCTGGATCGCCGAATGCGGTCAGTGCGACGCCCGCATGACCCTGCATCGCCAGCCGCCGCTTCTCGCCTGCCATCATTGCGATAGTCGTCGCGGCCTGCCGGATGCCTGCCCGGACTGCGGCAGCGGCGACCTGCGCGCGCTGGGGAGCGGCACCGAACGCACCGAGGAAACCCTGCAGAGCCTGTTTCCCAAGACCAAGGTGCAGCGCATCGACCGCGACAGCACGCGGCGCAAAGATAGCTTCGAGCAGATGCTCAAGGAAATTCAGCGCGGTGAGCCCTGCCTGTTGGTGGGCACCCAGATGCTGGCCAAGGGCCACCACCTGCCCCACGTCACGCTGGTCGTGGTGGTCAATGCCGACGGCGGTCTCTACGCCGCCGACTTCCGCGCGCTGGAGCACAGCGCGCAGCTCCTGGAGCAGGTCGCGGGACGCGCCGGGCGGGCCGCTCACCCAGGCCGCGTCCTGGTGCAGACCCTGCACCCCGACGACCCACATCTTGGCCAGCTGGCCGAACACGGCTACGGCGCCCTGGCGCGCAACCTGCTGGAAGAGCGACGCCTGGCCCAGCTACCGCCGTTTTGCTTCATGGCGCTGCTGCGCATTGAAAGCCCCAAGGAAGACGCCGCCCTTGCCCTGGCGCAGCAGGCGGCTCAGGCGCTGCGCGAGTGGCTGACCCAATCGGCCACGCCGGCACGCTGCCTGGGGCCGGTGCCAGCGCCCATGGAGCGCCGCCAGAACCGCTACCACCTACAGGTCATGCTCGCCGCCGACAAGCGCAGCCAACTGCATGCCGCCGCCAGCTGGCTGGTGCAATGGCTTGAGGCCAACCGCGACGCACGCCGTGTTCGCTGGTCGATCGATATCGACCCGCAAAGCCTGTCTTAGCGTTTATAAATAAAAGTTAAGACAGCGATTTACATAACGCTGTTGCCAGGGCAGGTTGAAGCAAGGGTCTTTCGCCCAGGGATGGCGAAAGTAGCGCCCAGGAGGGGTTCACAGCGCCCTCGCGGAAACCTGCCCTGGCGCCAATACGTGTACAGATCCGCTTGTTTGGCAACACGCCTTTGAAACTGCGGCGCAATTGCCGATAATAGTCGACTTACTGGTACACCTCGCACAGATGCGCACACGCCGCCAACACCGGATACCTAGATGAAAGACACGATTACTTCACTGCTCGACGGCGCGGTTTCCGCGCTCAAGCACCAAGGCGTGCTGCCCGCTGATCTACAGCCCACCATCAAGGTGGACCCCACTAAAGACAAAGCCCACGGTGATTACGCCACCAACCTGGCGTTAATGCTGGCCAAGCCCGCCGGCATGAAGCCCCGCGAACTGGCCGACGCCCTGGTGGCAGCCCTGCCCGACAGCGATGCGATCCAAAAAACCGAGATTGCCGGCCCGGGCTTCATCAACTTCTTTGCCGCCTCCGACGCCGCCGCGCAAATCGTCGCCCAAGTGCTCGACAGCGGCGACGCCTTCGGGCGCAGCCTGATCGGCAAGGGCGAAAAAGTGCAGGTGGAATTCGTTTCCGCTAATCCAACTGGCCCCCTGCACGTCGGCCACGGCCGGGGGGCGGCGATTGGCGACTGCCTGTGCCGCCTGCTTGCCGCCAGCGGTTACGACGTGACCCGTGAGTTCTATTACAACGATGCCGGCGCGCAAATCGACAATCTGGCGCGCTCGGTACAGGCACGCGCCAAAGGGCTTGGCCCCGAGGATGATAGCTGGCCGGCAGACGGCTATCGCGGCGACTACATCGTGGATGTGGCCAAGGATTTCATGGCGGGCGAGACAGTGACCGCCGACGACCGCGAAGTCACGGCCAGCGCCAACCCCGACGACCTGGACGCCATTCAGGCGTTTGCGGTGGCCTGGCTGCGCCGCGAGCAGGACCTTGACCTGAAAGCCTTCGGCGTCGAGTTCGACGTCTACTTTCTCGAATCCTCGCTGTACGCCGACGGCAAGGTGGACGCCACGGTGGACACTCTTATCGCGGCCGGCCATACCTACGAAGAAGACGGCGCCATGTGGCTGCGCACGACCGATTTCGGCGATGACAAAGACCGCGTAATGCGCAAGCGCGAAGGCGGCTATACCTACTTCCTGCCCGACGTGGCGTACCACCTGAACAAATGGCAGCGCGGCTTCAAGACGGTGATCAACGAACAGGGCGCCGACCACCACTCGACGGTGACCCGCGTACGCGCCGGCCTGCAGGCGCTGGAAGTCGGCATTCCCAAGGGCTGGCCCGACTATGTACTGCACCAGATGGTCATGGTGACCCGCTCGGGCGTGGAGGTGAAGCTTTCCAAGCGCGCCGGCAGCTATGTGACCGTGCGCGACCTGATCGACGAAGTCGGCCGCGACGCCACGCGCTTTTTCCTCGCCGCCCGCCGCGCGGACTCACAGCTGACCTTTGATATCGACCTGGCCCGCTCGCAGTCCAACGACAACCCGGTGTACTACATCCAGTACGCCCACGCCCGCGTGTGCAGCATGCTGCGCAAGGCCGAAGCCGCTGAACAGCCTTTCGACCACGATCTGGCGCTGGCCAACCTGGCCTTGCTCGACAGCGATCAGGAGCGCGCCGTGCTCAACCGCCTGGCTCGTTACCCCGAAGTGGTCGAGAACGCCACCCGCAACCGTGAGCCCCAGCAGATTGCCCAGTACCTGCTGGACCTGGCGGGCGATTTCCACACCTGCTACAACGCCGTCAAGGTGATGGTCGACGACGCGACCTTGCGCAACACCCGGCTGGCGCTGGGCCTTGCGACCCGCCAGGTGTTGCGCAATGGACTGGATCTGATGGGTGTCAGCGCCCCCGAGGAGATGTAAGTCATGGCTACTCCGCGTAAAAAGCCCTCCCGGCGCGGCGCCACCAGCCAGCGTAAAACCGCCCGCCGTTCGGGCGGCGGATTTCGCTTGCCCGGCTGGCTGTGGGGATTGGCAGGCGTTGCTGCGGGGTTCTTCCTCGCCCAGCACCAGCACGGCACCGCCCCCTGGCAGGAGGCGCCGGAAGAATCCGCTCAAACGGCCTCGGAGCCGGATGCTGCCGAGCGTGAAGCCCGCGAAGCCGCGCGGGAAACCGAAGCGTCGGCGGAACCCTCGATGCCCACCTTCGAGTTCTATACCCTGCTGCCTGAAACCGAGGTCATCGCGCCGGGCGTCGCGCCGGCGTCGACCGTTGAGAAGCCGACGGCCGCCGAGGCAGATGAAGCGACGAACGACGAGAACGTCGACGACCCGATCGCCCAGGTCATCGCCGCCAACATGCGCCCGCAAGAGCAGGTGACCACCGCGCAGCAAGCCGCCAGCGATGACGACGCCCGCTACGTGCTGCAGGCGGCGTCATTCCGCGAGCTCGGCGATGCCGAACAGCTCCGCGAACGGCTACGCAACCTGAGTCTGCTGGCGCAAATCAGCGAGATCCAGGCCAACGGCAGCACCTGGCACCGCGTGCAGGTCGGCCCCTACGAAGATACCCGTGAGCTCAATCGCGCCCAGGATTTAATGACCACCCAGGGCATCGAACCGCTGCTAATCCAGCTGCAAAACTGAGAAACCCTGCCTGAATACCCGGCGGGCGGTTGATTTTTTATCGGCCGCCCGCATTTTGTTGGGAACTGCTTTCACAATGGTCGCACCGCGACCCGACCGTCATCGGGAGCACGCCTCCCCCAAGGAGTTATCTCCATGACCACCATCGTATCCGTTCGTCGCGGCAATGAAGTCGCCCTGGCAGGTGACGGCCAGGTATCGCTTGGCAACACCGTGATGAAAGGCAATGCCAGCAAGGTACGCCGCCTCTATCGTGGCAAGGTGCTGGCCGGCTTTGCGGGCGGTACCGCCGACGCCTTCACTCTGTTCGAGCGTTTCGAAGCCCAGCTTGAAAAATACCAGGGCCACCTGACCAAGGCCGCCGTCGAGCTTGCCAAGGACTGGCGCACCGACCGCGCACTGCGCCGCCTGGAAGCGCTGCTCGCCGTGGCCGACCATAGCGCCTCATTGATCATTACCGGCAACGGCGACGTGGTTGAGCCGGAACGCGGCATCATCGCCATCGGTTCCGGCGGCAACTATGCCCAGGCAAGCGCCCGCGCGCTGCTCGAAAACACCGAGCTCGGCGCCCGTGACATTACCGAGAAATCCCTCGCCATCGCCGGTGACATCTGCGTGTTCACCAATCACCACATCACGCTTGAAGAGCTGAACATCAACGAACGTTGAGGCCACCTTTTATGACCCAGATGACACCCCGCGAAATCGTCCACGCCCTGGACCAATACATCATTGGCCAGCAAGATGCCAAACGCGCCGTTGCCATTGCACTGCGCAACCGCTGGCGCCGCATGCAGCTGGACGACGAGTTGCGCCCGGAGGTCACGCCCAAGAATATCCTCATGATCGGCCCCACCGGCGTGGGCAAGACCGAAATTGCCCGTCGGCTCGCCAAACTGGCTCGCGCGCCGTTCATCAAGATTGAGGCCACCAAGTTCACCGAAGTGGGCTATGTGGGCCGCGACGTCGAATCGATCATTCGCGACCTGATGGAATCGGCGATCAAGATGGTGCGCGAACACGCCAAGGAAGAAGTCGGCCACCGAGCCGAGGACGCGGCGGAAGATCGTATCCTCGACGCGCTGCTGCCACCCCCCCGCGGCCAGGAAGACAAGCCCCGCGACGACAGTGGCACCCGCCAGACCTTCCGCAAGAAGCTCCGCGAAGGCCAACTGGACGATAAGGAAATCGACATCGAGGTTTCCGCCCAGGGCCAGGGCATCGACATCATGACCCCGCCGGGCATGGAAGAAATGACCAGCCAGCTGCAGAGCCTGTTTTCCAACATGGGCCAGCAGAAGCGCGAAACTCGCCGCGTGAAGGTGAAAGAAGCCTTTGGCCTGCTGCGCGACGAAGAGGCCAGCAAACTGGTCAACGAAGAGGAAATCAAGGCCCGCGCCGTGGAAGCGGTCGAGCAGCACGGCATCGTCTTTCTGGATGAGATCGACAAGGTCGCCAAGGGCAGTGGCCAGTCAAGCGGTGGCGAAGTCTCCCGCGAGGGCGTGCAGCGTGACCTGCTACCGCTGATCGAAGGCTCGACCGTGTCGACCAAGTACGGCATGGTCAAAACCGACCATATCCTGTTCATCGCGTCGGGGGCTTTCCACCTATCGCGGCCGTCGGACCTGATTCCCGAACTGCAGGGCCGCCTGCCCATCCGCGTCGAGCTGGATGCACTGACGCCGGGTGATTTCAAGCGTATCCTGACCGAACCGTCGGCATCGCTGACCCGGCAGTACAGGGCATTGCTGGCCACCGAAGGACTCGACGTTGAGTTTACTGAGGATGGCATCGAGCGCATTGCCCAGATCTCCTGGCAGGTCAACGAGGGCACCGAAAATATCGGCGCGCGCCGTCTGCATACCGTCATGGAGCGGCTGCTCGAAGAGGCCTCCTTCAAGGGCGGCGACATGGAAAGCCCGCTGCTGATCGACGCCGACTATGTGAATGCCCAACTGGGCGAGTTAGCCGTCGACGAAGATCTGTCGCGCTATATCCTCTAACGCGTTGGCTCGGCAAGGATGCCGAGCCTGGGTGCGACCTGACCGCCACCCGACGCCAAGCCCATATTGAGGTACGTTATGACTGCTCCCACCCCGACCCGCGTTCACTACCACAAGCCGACCCGCGAGCTCGAGCTCGGCTACGCCAATGGTGAAAGCTATCGCCTGCCGGTGGAACTGCTACGCGTCTACTCGCCCTCCGCGGAGGTGCGCGGCCACGGTGGCGATACTGCCGTGCTGCAGGTCGGCAAGAAGGATGTGGGGCTGCAGAACATCACCCCGGCCGGCAACTACGCCCTCAAGCTGCACTTTGACGACGGCCACGACAGTGGCCTGTTCAGCTGGAACTACCTTTACGAACTGGCCCAGCACCAGAACGAGTACTGGGAAAATTACCTGCAGCGGCTTGACGAGGCCGGCGCCTCTCGCGAGCCTGCCAGCATCCAGTTCAAGCAGCTGTGACGTCGCGCCCCAGCGGCAAACGCAGACAAGCCAGGGCGGACAAGGCTACAATGGTGCCAACCTTTTAACGCGGCGACCGCCTGGTCGACGCTTTTCGCCTCGAACTCGGGAGCTAGAGCCCCATGAGCCCCACGGATAAGCGCACCACCCATTTTGGTTACCAGGAAGTCCCGCTCGACGAAAAAGCCTCCAGGGTAGCCGACGTGTTTCATTCGGTCGCCGCACGCTATGACGTCATGAACGACCTGATGTCGATGGGTATCCACCGCGTCTGGAAGCGCCTGACTATCGAACGCGCCGGTGTACGCCCAGGCCACCACGTGCTCGATATTGCCGGCGGCACCGGCGATTTAACGCTCAAGTTTTCACGCTTGGTCGGCCCGCGGGGCAAGGTCGTTCTGGCCGATATCAACGCCTCCATGCTCAATGTGGGGCGCGACAAGCTGATGGACAACGGCGTGGGCAGCAACGTCGAGTACGTCCAGGCCAACGCCGAATGCTTGCCGTTCCCCGACAACAGCTTCGACTGCATCACCATTGCGTTCGGCTTGCGCAACGTCACCGACAAGGATGCCGCTCTGCGCTCCATGGCGCGGGTACTCAAGCCCGGCGGTCGCCTGCTGGTACTGGAGTTTTCCAAACCCAACAACCCGCTGCTATCGAAAGCCTATGACGAATATTCCTTCCGCCTGCTGCCCAAGATGGGCGAACTGGTGGCGGGCGACGGCGAAAGCTACCGCTATCTGGCCGAGTCGATCCGCATGCACCCCGATCAGGACACCCTGAAGGGCATGATGGAAAACGCCGGGCTTGAGCGCGTGGAATACACCAACCTGACCGGCGGTATCGTCGCGCTTCACCGCGGCATCAAGCTATGACACCAACCACCGAGAGGTCAGCATGCTGGTAACCCCGACCCTGTTGCTGGCCGGATGTGAACGCACGTTGAACGCCCTTCTCGCCCGAGACCCGGCGTCACCCGCAAGGCTGGCGGCGCTGGCGGGCAACCGCTTGCTGGTGCGCTTTGAACAGCCGCACCTGGCGCTGCTCATGCACTATCATGCGGCCGGGATTGACCTGCTGCGCGGCGACGACCTGGACGACAGGCATGCCGATGCGGTGGTCGAGCTGACCCCGGAAACCCTGTCGGCCTGGCTGGGCGGCGCCTCGGTCGAGCAGCTGATGTTCGAAGGCAAACTGGCTATCCGTGGCCAGGTACACCTGCTGGAAGCGACGCGCACGCTGCTGCTGGACCTGGATCTCGACTGGGAAAACGAGCTGGCCCGCTGGCTGGGTGACGCCCCCGCCCACTCGCTGGCCGAGGGGATGCGGCGTGCGGCCGAGTGGGGCCTGCGCACCCGCGACGAACTGGTGCAGGACGTCTCCGAATACGTCTTCGAAGAGGCCCGCCTGCTCCCCGGCCGTCAGCAGCGCGATGTATTGCGGGATCAACTTACTTCGTTGGAGGTGGCCACCGACCGGCTCGAAGCACGCTTCAGGCGCCTCGACCGACGGCTACGTGCGGGGGCCCGCCAATGAGCCTGCGGCTTTTTCGCATCAGTTGGGTGATTGCCCGCCACCGACTGGATACGCTGCTGCCGCTTGATCGGCTGCCGTGGTGGCTGAGGTTTCTGCTGTGGTTTTCGCCGCTGCGCCTGATGCCCATCGGCCAGCGCTCACGCGGCGAGCGCCTGCGACTGGCGCTCGAGGCGCTGGGGCCGATCTTCATCAAGTTTGGTCAGATGCTTTCCACCCGCCGCGACCTGCTACCCGAGGACATCGCCGACGAACTCAGACGCCTGCAGGATCAGGTGCCGCCCTTCCCCGGCGAACACGCGGTCACCCGGGTCGAGAAAGAGCTTGAAATGTCGCTCAGTGACGCCTTCGCCTTTTTCGACCCGGCGCCGCTGGCCTCGGCCTCGATCGCCCAAGTACACGTTGCCCGGCTGCACAGCGGTGAGGACGTGGTGGTCAAAATCATCCGTCCCGGCATCGACCGCATCATGCGCCAGGACATGGCGTTGATGTACCAGGTAGCCAAGCTGCTCGCCAAGGTTCCTGAAGCACGCCGCCTGCGCCCGGTGGAAGTCATCAGGGATTACGAAGCGACGCTGTTCGACGAGCTCGACCTGTACAAGGAAGCTGCCAACACCTCACAGCTGAAGCGTAATTTCAAGGACTCGCCGCTGCTGTTCGTGCCGACCATCTACTGGCCGTTCACCCGCCGCCACGTGATGGTCCAGGAGCGCATTCGCGGCGTGCCCGTCGCCGATCTCGAGACCCTCAAGGCCAACGGCACCAATCTCAAAAAGCTCGCCGAGCGCGGGGTGGAAATCTTCTTCACCCAGGTTTTCCGCGACAATTTCTTCCATGCCGACATGCACCCCGGCAATATCTTCGTCAACTGCGAAAACCCGGAAGACCCGCAGTATATTGCCATTGACTGCGGCATTGTGGGCAGTCTCACCCGGGAAGATCAGGATTATCTGGCACGCAACCTGCTGGCGTTCTTCCACCAGGATTATTACGAAGTCGCGGCGCTGCATATCGAGTCAGGCTGGGTGGGTGAAAACACCCGCGCCAACGAGTTTGCGGCGGCCATTCGCACCGTCTGCGAGCCGATACTCGAAAAACCGTTGAAAGATATCTCCTTCGGCCAAGTATTATTGGGGCTGTTCCAGACCGCGCGGCGCTTTAATATGGAAGTACAGCCGCAGTTGGTGCTGTTGCAGAAAACTCTGCTCAATATTGAGGGGCTGGGTCGGCAGCTTTACCCTGACCTGGACCTGTGGAGCACGGCCAAGCCCTACCTGGAACAATGGATGAAAGAGCGCGCAGGCTTCGGGGGGCTATGGCGCTCGCTGAAACGCCAGGCGCCGGAACTTTCGCACCAGCTACCGGAGCTGCCGGTGCTCGCTCACCAGGCACTCAACCGCATGGAGCAAGAGCACCGCCAGCGCCATCAGCAGGTGACGGCCATCAGCACCATGCGACAGCAGCTGGCTCGACAGGGCAAGCGACACCATCGCCTGCGTATCGGCTTGATTCTGCTTGGCCTGGCGCTTGCCTGGCAGCCGCTAACTCAGTGGGCCAGCGGCCAGCCATGGCCCGTTCTTGTCGCTGCCGGCATCGGCCTGCTGCTGTTGGCATGGCAATAGTTTAAGAACCTGAGGAACCCCATGGACACGACGCCTTCAACGCCCAATAATGCGCCTGTGCTGGATACGCTTGCCGAGGTACTGCAGCAACGTCGCCACGCCTCGCCGGACGATTCGTACGTTGCTTCCTTGCATTACAAGGGATTGAACAAGATACTCGAAAAACTCGGCGAGGAAGCCACTGAAACGCTGCTCGCCGCCAAAGACGCCGAGCAGGGTGGCCCGGCGGAGCGACAGGCGCTGGTCGCTGAAACCGCCGACCTATGGTTTCATAGCCTGGTGATGCTGTCGCATCTGGGTCTCGATCATCAGGACGTACTTGACGAATTAGCACGCCGTTTCGGCCTTTCCGGCCACGACGAAAAAGCGGCCCGCACACAATAACCTAAAGGCTTTGCAACGTAGCCCCCATCACGAGGACACGCATATGTTAGGTGGTATCAGTATTTGGCAGTTGCTGATTGTGCTAGGCATCATCATCCTGGTTTTCGGCACTAAAAAGCTTCGCAACGTCGGCACAGACCTCGGCGGTGCGGTCAAGGGCTTCAAGAAAGCCGTTCATGAAGAGGACAAAGACGCTGACAAGAAGGACGACGAGCAGCCACAGGCGAAAGTCCGTCACGACGAGCCTGGCAATACCTACGATGTCCAGGCAGAAGAAAAAGCAAAGCAGGCAGCTGAAAACAACGACGAGCGCAAATAAGCCATGTTCGACTTTGGCTTTTTTGAAATTCTGGTCATTGGCGTCGTCGGGCTGCTGGTACTCGGCCCCGAACGCCTACCGCGCGCCGCGCGCGCGGTGGGTCTCTGGGTAGGCAAGATCAAGCGCACCGTCTCGGGCATGCAGCGCGAAATCAGCGCCCAGTTGGAAGCCGAAGACCTGCGCCAAACGCTCAACGATCAGCAAAAAAAGCTCGATGACAGCCTGCGCAAGGCCAAGCATGACGTGGAAAGTATCGCCGAGGCCGACAAGCCGGCAACGCCGTCCAGCACTACATCAACGGAGTCGGAACAGCGCGCTGCCAGTGCCGCCTCGCACCTGGATGACGCCCTGGAAACGGTCCGCGAGAAAGCGCCAGCGTCGCCCGACGCTGAGTCACCTACCAAGGACAGCAAGCACCCATGAGTACGTCTGGTGATTCGCAGGAGCCCAATAATGAACAGAAGCAAGCGCCGCTCATCGAGCACCTGATTGAGCTGCGCTCGCGGCTGATGCGAGCGGTTATCGCGATTCTGGTGGTTTTTCTCGGGCTGTATTCGTTTTCTAACGATATCTATCTTTTCGTGGCGGAGCCGTTGATGGCGTTGCTGCCACCCGGGTCGCAGATGATCGCGACGGAAGTGGCCTCGCCGTTTCTCGCCCCCTTCAAGCTGACAATGGTAACGGCGTTGTTTATCGCCATTCCCTTTGTGTTGCACCAGGCGTGGTCGTTTATCGCACCGGGGCTTTACGATAATGAAAAAGCGCTGGCGATTCCGATTCTAGTGTCCAGCATCCTGCTGTTCTACGCCGGGGCGGCGTTCGCCTATTATGTGGTATTCCCCTTGCTGTTTGCGTTTTTCACCCAGACGGGCCCGGAAAACGTCACGGTCATGACCGATATCAATCAGTACCTTAACTTCGTACTCAAGCTGTTCTTTGCGTTTGGCGTGGCGTTCGAAATCCCGGTGGCCACCTTCCTGCTGATTCTGTCAGGCGCCACCACGGTGGAGAGCCTATCCCAGAAGCGCCCGTATATCATCCTGGGCTGCTTTGTGGTGGGCATGGTGCTTACCCCGCCCGACGTGATTTCACAAAGCCTGCTGGCCGTACCGATGTATCTGCTCTACGAAGTCGGCCTGCTGTTCGGCCGCCTGGTACGCAAACGCCGCGACGAAAAAGCCGCTGAAGAGCAGACGGAAGAATAAGGGAATATACTATTCGCATTGCAAAAAAAGCCGCTGTCCAGGACAGCGGCTTTTTGATGCCAGGAGGGTCGCCTAGCTGGCTAGCCCATCAGCCCATCATTTCGTCGATACGGTCGACCAGCTTGAAAATACCTGTGGCCGCTTCGCTGATCCTTGTGGCCAGCATGTAGGCAGGCGTCGTCACCACGCGGTGCTCCAGATCCACCACGATATCCTCGACGCTGCAGCTGCGGTGCAAACCGCCCATGGCGCTGATGGCGCCCGAGACGCCGGGATCATTGCCCACCGTCACCGCAATGCCATCGCCCAACAGGCGGGTCGCCAGTACCGGTGCAATGCAAATCAGACCAATCGGCTTGGCATCTTCGCGAAAGCCTGATAGCACCTCCTTGAACGATTCCAATACCTCCATGCTGTCGCCGGCACTGGCAAAGTCAGACAGGTTCTTGGCCACCCCGAAGCCGCCGGGCACGATCACGGCGTCAAACTCATCGGCGGCCAGCTCGGTCAGCGGGCTCACATCCCCGCGCGCCAGCCGTGCGGACTCCACCAGCACGTTGCGGCGTTCATCGGCGCTGTCCTCCTGGGTGAGGTGATTTACCACATGGTGCTGCTCGATATCCGGCGCAAAACAACGATATCCTATTCCCAACTGGTCCAAGCGCAGCAGCGTCAGGGTTGTTTCGTAGATTTCTGACCCATCGTATACACCGCAGCCAGCAAGAATCACTGCCACCTGTTTGGTCATGCTTTTCTCCTTATGCAGGGCCTGCTCGTTCAGCAGCGTTTGCGCCACTTTAGTCAGTCTTTGGGCGGGCCACAAGGCGGCTTTCGCCGAAGGTCAAGGCTGATATACTCAGTCAAGGCCGACAGGCACCTCATTTGCGAGTTTCAGTGGAGAATATCGTTGAGCATATCAACCCCTCGTCACTTCCCCGCGACCCGTCTGCGCCGCATGCGCCGCGACGACTTCTCCCGCAGCTTGATGCGCGAGTCGACGCTGACCCCTGGCGACTTGATTTTGCCGGTCTTCGTACTCGAAGGCAGTCAACAGCGCGAAGCCATTGCCTCCATGCCGGGTGTGGAACGCCTGTCGATCGATCTGCTTATCGAGCAGGCGCGCGAAGCCTATGCGCTGGGTATCCCGGCGATCGCGCTGTTCCCGGTAGTCGGCAGCGAACAGAAAACCGAGTTCGCCGAAGAAGCCTACAACGCCAACGGTCTCGTCCAGCGTAGCGTGCGCGCCCTGAAAGAAGCGCTGCCCGAACTGGGTATCATCACCGACGTGGCCCTGGACCCTTACACCATCCACGGCCAGGACGGGATCATCGACGCAGACGGCTACGTACTCAACGACCGCACCGTCGACACCCTGCTCAAGCAAGCGCTGTCTCACGCCGAAGCCGGTGCCGATGTGGTCGCGCCTTCCGACATGATGGATGGACGCATCGGCGCTATCCGTCAGATACTCGAACAGGAACATCTCCCGAACGTGCGTATCATGGCGTACAGCGCCAAGTACGCGTCGCACTATTACGGTCCTTTCCGCGACGCCGTCGGATCTGCCGCCAACCTGGGCAAGGCCGACAAGCGAACCTACCAGATGGACCCGGCCAATAGCGATGAGGCGCTGCACGAGGTCGCCATGGACATTGCCGAAGGCGCCGACATGGTCATGGTCAAACCGGGAATGCCCTACCTGGATGTCGTTCAACGGGTCAAACGCGAATTACGCGTTCCCACCTACGCCTACCAGGTGAGTGGCGAATACGCCATGCACCGAGCCGCTTTTGATAACGGCTGGCTGGACGCCGACACGGTCATCCTGGAATCGTTGATGTGCTTCAAGCGCGCCGGTGCGGACGGCATCTTGAGCTATTTCGCTCTCGATGCGGCGCGACTGCTTTCCCGCACGCGCTGACCCCGGACGGCCTAGATGACAATGTCGTGACACGTCTTTGTCATCTTCTACCGGCATACTGCGTTAACAGACGCGTATCAGCCAATGGTATGCTCAGAGTCGACTAACGCCGGAGGCAGTCACGATGGACGACCAGGCCACTGATCATTCGCCCTACCCGCTTCATGAGCCTGGCAGTGGCGACAGCGAAACCTCTCCGCTGCGCGTCAATCGCACACCCACAGGCGTGCAAGCGCGCGACGCACTGCAGGAAACCGACCTGGACGATCCGCAGCTCTATTTCAACCGTGAGCTGTCGCACTTGCAGTTTAACATCCGGGTGCTGGAACAGGCGCTGGACGACGCCCATCCGCTGCTCAATCGGTTGATGTTCCTGCTGATTTTCTCATCCAACATGGATGAGTTCTTCGAAATCCGCGTTGCCGGGCTCAAGCACCAGATCGCCCTGGGCGATGACTCGACGGGGGCCGACGGCCGGCTCCCCAAGGCGGTGCTTGCCGAGATTTCCCAGATCGCCCACGCGCAAATCGTCCGGCAGTATGAAATCCTCAACGATACCTTGCTGCCCGCCCTGGAAGCCCAGGGACTGCGTTTTCGCCGCCGCGACCAGTGGACCAAGGCGCAAAAGGACTGGGTCCAGGAACTGTTCAACAACGATATCATGCCGGTGATCAGCCCTATCGGGCTGGACCCTTCGCATCCCTTCCCGCGCCTGGTCAACAAAAGCCTCAACTTCATCGTCGAGCTTGAAGGCAAGGATGCCTTCGGGCGCGCCGGGGGCATGGCGATTCTACCCGCCCCCCGCTCACTGCCGCGCCTGATGGCCCTGCCCAAGCATCTGTGCAGCGAGGGCTTCACCGAGTACGTGTTCCTGTCCTCGATGATTCATGCCCATGCCGAAGAGCTATTTCCAGGCATGAAAGTACGCGGCTGCTACCAGTTCCGCCTGACGCGCAATGCCGACATGAGCGTCGACCCGGAAGAGGTCTCCGACCTGGCCTCGGCGCTGCGTGGCGAGCTTTTGGCACGCCGCTACGGCAGCGGCGTGCGGCTGGAAGTCGCCGACAACTGCCCGGACGACCTGACCAACTTCCTGCTGCGTCAGTTTAGCTTGGAAAACGACGACCTGTACCGCGTACAAGGCCCGGTCAATCTGACCCGGATGATGGCCGTACTAGGCGACGTCGACCGCCCCGAACTGCTCTACAGGCCCTACTCGCCCGGCGTGCCCAAGGCGCTGAAAGGCGGCAGCCTGTTTGACGCTATCGCCAAGCAGGACCTGCTGCTGCATCATCCTTTTCAGTCGTTTTCACCCATCGAGGACCTGCTCAGCGAGGCCGCGCGGGACCCGGACGTACTGGCGATCAAACAGACGCTCTACCGTACCGGCGCCGACTCGCCCATCGTCAGCGCGCTGGTCGATGCCGCCAGCCAGGGCAAGGAAGTGACTGTGGTCATCGAGCTGCGGGCACGCTTTGACGAAGCCGACAATCTGCAGCTGGCCTCGCGCCTGCAGGAAGCCGGCGCCATCGTGATTTACGGCATCATGGCCTACAAGATCCACGCCAAGATGCTGCATATCGTGCGCCGCGAGCGGGGCGAACTGCGCCACTACGCGCACCTGGGCACCGGAAACTACCATTCCAAGACCGCCAAACTGTACACCGACTACAGCTTGCTGACCGCCAACAAGGCGCTGTGCGCCGACGTTCATCGGGTATTTCAGCAGCTGTCGGGAATGGGACGCGCGCGCAAGATCGATACGCTGCTCCACGCGCCGTTTACGCTGCACGACCGGTTAATGGAAATGATCGACCGTGAAGCCCAGGTGGCACGCAAGGGAAAACGCGCCCATATCATTATCAAGTGCAACTCGCTTACCGAGCCGCAGCTCATCAAGGCGCTGTATCGTGCCTCCCAGGCAGGGGTGGAGTGCGACCTGATCATTCGCGGCATGTGCTGTCTGAAACCCGGTTTGCCGGGCGTGTCGGACAACATTCGCGTTCGCTCGATTATCGGACGCTTCCTCGAGCACACCCGGGTTTTCCATTTCCATAACGACGGCAAGCCGGAAATCTGGTGCTCGAGCGCTGACCTCATGTCACGCAACATGTTTCACCGCGTTGAAACCTGCTTTCCCCTGCTGGATAAAAAGCTCGCCACGCGGGTACGCAAGGATCTGGAAACCTACCTGGTGGATAACTGCCAAAGCTGGCTGCTCCACAGCGACGGCAGCTACCATCTTCAGGATCCGGGCGGCGGTGATGCCATCAGCGCTCAGGAAACGCTGCTCTACGCGTACGCCACCAAGAGCTGACCTCGCCCATACACAAACCCCGGCTGCGAGCCGGGGTTCAACGTCACTGGGGCGCGAAGCCTATGCTCAGGCGTAACGCGCGCGCAGTTGCCTGGCCGCCTCGACCATATTGGCCAGCGCCGGCTCCACTTCCGCCCAGCCACGGGTTTTCAAGCCGCAGTCCGGGTTGACCCACAGCCGCTCGGCGGGAATCTTGTCCAGCGCTTTTTCCATCAGCGCCATCATCCAGGCCACGTCAGGGGTGTTCGGCGTGTGGATGTCGTAAACGCCGGGGCCAATGTCGTTGGGGTAGGCAAAGTCCTGGAAAGCGTCCAGCAGCTCCATATCCGAGCGCGACGTTTCGATGGTAATCACGTCGGCGTCCAGCGCCGCGATCGCGTCGATAATATCGTTGAACTCCGAATAACACATATGCGTATGGATCTGGGTGGCATCGTCGACGCCGGCCGCGCTTAGCCGGAAACATTCCACCGCCCAGTCCAGATAGCCCTGCCACGCGTTCTGGCGCAGCGGTAGCCCCTCGCGCAGTGCGGGCTCGTCGATCTGAATGATCCGGATACCCGCGCGCTCCAGGTCCAAGACTTCGTCGCGTAGCGCCAGAGCAATCTGCCGGCAGGTCGTCTCACGCGGCTGATCGTCGCGTACAAAGGACCACTGCAGGATGGTCACCGGGCCTGTCAGCATGCCCTTCATGGGTTTATCGGTGAGCGTTTGCGCATACTCGCTCCAGCGTACGGTCATGGCCGCCGGGCGCGACACATCGCCAAAGATGACCGGCGGTTTGACACACCGGGAGCCGTAGCTTTGCACCCAGCCAAAGCGGGTAAAGGCAAAGCCATCCAGCTGTTCGCCGAAGTATTCCACCATGTCGTTACGCTCGGCCTCACCGTGTACCAGCACGTCGAGACCCAGGGCTTCCTGGCGCTCGATGGCATAGGCAATGTCTGCACGCATCTGGGCTTCGTAGTCGGCCTGGCTCAAGGTGCCAGCCTTGAACGCCCGCCGCGCCGCACGAATGTCGTGGGTCTGCGGGAACGAGCCAATCGTGGTGGTCGGAAACAGCGGCAGCGCCAGCGCCCGGCGCTGTGCTACCGCCCGCTCGGCATAAACAGAGCGACGCTGGCTGTCGCCGGGCGCTACCGCCGCCACTCGCTGACTCACCGCCGGCTGGTGAATGCGCGCTGAATCACGCCGGGCATCAAGCGCCTGGGTGGCCGCCGCTAATCGCTGCTCGTCCATGTCGGTCGCCCGGTTATCGATCAGGCGGGCCAGGGTGACCACCTCATCAAGTTTTTGGCGAGCAAAGGCCAGCCAACTGACCAACGATTCATCGAGTTCGCTTTCCTGATCCAGGTCCACCGGCACGTGCAGCAGCGAACAGCTGGGCGCAAGCCAGAGCCGCTTACCCAGGCGTACCTTGAGCGGGCGCAGGCGTTCACGTAGCGCCGCAAGATCGGCGCGCCAGATATTGCGCCCGTCGATAACGCCCACCGACAACACCTGATGGGGACCCAGGCGGTCGATCACCTGGTCGACCTGTTGCGGCGCGCGCACCGCATCAATGTGCAGCCCCGCCACCGGCAGACGGGTGGCCAGCGACAGGTTATCGCCCAGGCCGCCAAAGTAGCTGGCCACCATCAGCTTCAAGGGCGCGGACTGCAGTCGATGGTAGGCGCGTTCAAAGGCCTGATGCCAGGCCGGGGGCAGATCCTGCACCAGCGCAGGCTCATCCAACTGCACCCACTCAACGCCCTGGGTGGCAAGTCGTGCCAGCGCCTCGCTGTAGACGTCCAGGACGCTGTCGAGCAGCGTCAGGCGGTCAAACTCACTGCCTTTGGCTTTGCCCAACCACAGCCAGGTAAGCGGTCCGGTCAGGGTGACTTTGGGGGTAAACCCGGCACCAAGGGCTTCGTCGACTTCGTCGAAGAGCCGATTGGAGGCCAGCGTGAAGCGCTGGCCTTCGTGTAGCTCGGGGACCAGGTAGTGATAGTTAGTATCGAAGTACTTGGTCATTTCGCAGGCGGGGGCAGGCTCACCGCTGGGTGCGCGCCCCCGTGCCATGCGAAAGGCGGTATCCAGATCAACATCGCCTGCCGCCACTTCGCGACCCGCATTAAAGCGCTCGGGCACCGCGCCCAGCAGCACGGAGACATTCAGCACCTGATCATAAAACGCGAAATCGCCGACGCTGACCAGGTCAAGCCCGGCGGCCTGCTGGTCGCGCCAGTTGCGTAGCCGCAGCTCACGGCCGGTTGCTTCGAGGGCCTGGCGAGAGCAGTCGCCATGCCAGTAGGCCTCGGTGGCTTTTTTAAGCTCACGCTGTGCACCAATACGGGGATAGCCGAGAATATGAGAAACTGTCATGATGAAACCTTGCAACGTGAATGATTTCGTACAGTCTGGGCACCACCGATAGGTGAATCAAACTAAAGTTTCTAATACCAACCATGAAAAGTTTTCACCATGATTGAATTACGCCATTTGCGTACCCTCCTCGCGCTGCGCGAGACCGGCTCTCTGGTTGAGGCCGCTGAGCGGGTCCACCTCACCCAGTCGGCACTCTCGCACCAGTTAAAAGACCTCGAGAACCGTGCGGACAGCCCGCTGTTTGTGCGCAAGACCCGCCCGGTTGAATTTACCCGCGCCGGGCTAAGGTTGCTGGCACTCGCCGACCAGATTCTGCCCGAAGTGCGCAAAGCCGAGCGGGACCTGGCACGCATGGCAGGGACGGAACTTGGCCGGCTGCACATGGCCATCGAGTGCCACAGCTGTTTTCAGTGGCTGATGCCCACGGTGGATTACTTTCGCGACCATTGGCCCGAGGTGGAGATCGACATCCCCAGCGGCCATCATTTCGACCCGCTGCCCGCACTGGCACGCGAGCAGCTCGACCTGGTCATCACCGCTGACCCGCAACCGCTGGACGGCGTTCACTACGCCCCTCTGTTCCGCTACGAGGGATTACTGGCGGTTGCCCGCCAGCATCCCTTTGCCGCGTACAGCTTCGTCACGCCCGAGGCACTGGCCGATGAAACCCTGATCACTTACCCGGTCGAGCAATCCCGGCTGGACGTTTTCACCCAGTTTTTGACACCCGCCGAAGTACGCCCGCGGGAAATCCGCACGGCCGAGCTTACGATCATGATGATGCAGCTTGTCGCCAGCGGGCGTGGTGTCTGCGCGCTGCCCAACTGGGCGCTCACTGAGTATCTGGAGCGCGACTACGTCAGCGCAGTCAAACTCGGGGAACAGGGAGTGTGGAGCACGCTTTACGCGGCCGTGCGGGAGGAAACGCTGGAGGCACCGTGGATGCAGGATTTTCTGCGCACGGCGAAAGAAACCTCGTTTGCCGTGTTGAGTGGAATCAAACCGGCGACTCGCGACGCGGAATCAGCAGCGTAAACCGCGCGCCGCCCAGGGAGGGGCTGGTATCCACCGTCACGCTACCCCCGTGGCCGGCCATGATTTTCTGCACAATGGACAGCCCAAGCCCGTAGCCACCTGAGCTGCGTGCCCGGCTGTCGTCCAGGCGGGCAAAGGGTTTGAACACATCGGCCCGGGCTTCGGCGGGAATCCCCGGCCCATCGTCTTCCACGTCAATGCGCACCAGATGGGGCTCATCCCATAGACCGATGACCACCTGAGACTGTCCGTAACGGCAGGCATTGCTGACCAGATTCTGAAGAGCGCGCTGCAGATAGCGCGGCTCGGCCAGCAGTTCGATGTCAGGCCCCGGCGCCAGGGTGATAGCCAAGCCTTCGTGGAGAGGCGAGAGTGTATCAACCACCCGTTCGGCCATCGCCCGGCATTCGACCAGCGACATTTCCAGCTCCGCTCCGTTGACCGACTCGCCCCCCAGGCGGGCGTAGGTGAGAATTTCGTCGACCAGCTCATCGAGTTCGGCGATATCGGCATCGATGCCCTGTAGCTGGCGCCTTATCGCGGGCTGGTCGGTCATGTCCTCGACCATCTGTACCGCAAAGCGAATACGCGCAACCGGTGTGCGCAGTTCGTGGGACACGGCCCGGATCATTTCCTGCTGGCCGCGCAGCAGCGACTGCACCTGATTGGCCATGCCGTTGAAGGCCATGCCCAGGCGCCCCAGGAAATCACCGCTTTCGACCTTGACGCGTGTTTCCAGCCGTCCGCTGGCGATGCGCGTGGCAGCGAGTTCGAGTCGGGCCATGCGCGACTCGATACTGCGCATCACCAGATAGATAATCAGTGCCAGCACGACCATCAAGGCCATCAGCAATGGTAGCTGAAGATTAAAGGGCAGGTTGGTACCCCGGGTGGCAGGGCCCGCTTCCAGCCATTGGGAACCGTCCGGAAGCTGATAGACAAAGCTGATATCGAGCTGTTCGCCGTGCAGCCGCGTCACCACCTCGCCGCGAGCAAGCTGCTCCTGCTGGGCATCGCTGAGTTCGCCCGGCGGCCGGTTCAACAGCGCAATCGGCCAGCTTCCCTGCTCCACGTCACCGAGCCGCTCGAGGCGTTCGGTAGCGTCAAGCGGCGCCAACCAGGCACCCAGCATGGTCATGGTGGCGTACCACTGTTGCTCGCGCCAAGTAGATAGTTCGGCCTGTAGCAGCCAGGGCTGATCGGGAAGGCGGCGCTTTAATCGCCAGGGGGACGTCGCGACCAGCACTTTCCCCCGTTCCAGCCGTGCGCGCTCGAAGTAGCTTAGCGACGCATTCTCTATCTGCATCAGGCTGAGCTGCATATCGAGCTGCTCGGACCAGGCAGACAGCTGCGTCTGGCGATCGCGTGCGGGGAGGTCGGCGAGCTGCCGGGCCATCAGCGACATCGGCAACGCCGCGAGTGCCTCTCGACGGTCTTCGCGGCTTACCTGCTCGATGAAGGCGCGGCCTGCCAGGGCAAAGAGAAACACCGTCAGCAGCGCGGCACCCAGCAGCAGATAAAAGCGTAAAAACGAGCCGTGGCTGAGCACCCGCCGCATGAGGCTATCCTTCTGTGTGATCAGCTGTCTTTTACAAACAGATAGCCCTTGCTGCGTACCGTTTTGATACGGTGGGGCTGATTGGGATCGTCACCGATCTTGGGACGAATTCGCGACACGCGCACGTCGATCGAGCGATCCTGGCCGTCGTATTTGATGCCCCGAAGGTCGTTGAAAATTTCTTCGCGGGTAAGCACGCGCCCGGCATTGCGCGCCAGCAGCCAGAGCAGGTCAAACTCGGCACTGGTCAGATCGATACGCTCGCCGGACAACCACGCCTCACGGGTGGCATTATCGATCTCGAGATTCTCGAAGCGCAGGCGTATCTCGCCGTCGGGGGACGGCCCGTCGGCACGCCGCAAGAGCGCACGCATACGCGCCAGCAGCACCCGAGGCTGGACGGGTTTGGGCACGTAGTCATCGGCCCCCATTTCCAGCCCCAGCACTTGATCCAGGTCGTCCGTGCGCGCCGTCAGCATCATGATCGGACCTGCAAAATTGGGCCGTACGCGACGACAGATCGCCAGCCCGTCTTCTCCGGGCAGCATTAAATCAAGAATCACCAGATCCGGCTGCAGGGTCAGGATGCGGTCCACCCCTTTTGCCCCATCGGCCTCCAGCGTTACCTGAAAGCCGTTGGCTTCCAGGTAATCACGGGTCAGCTCCGCCAGGCGCTGGTCGTCCTCAATGATGAGCACATGATCCTGATCTGGGTAGTCAGGCTTGTGAGCTTCTTGACTACCAAGCGCCTGAAACTGTTCTTCTAAGTGGTCCACCATCCTAGTTGTCAACTCCGCTTGATCTATGTGTCTTATCGCCTGCCTCCCCCAAACAAAAGCAGACTGTTTATGTTTGTTCCTAGGATACCTCAAAAGTGCCCAACCGCCTGCCGGGCGATGCAATCTCCACGTTTCTTATTCATTTACCCCTTCACGCCTAGCTTGATTCTTGTCACGACGACAGCTAATGTGGAGATGCGAACTGTCGACAATCTGACAGGAGGAAAAGGCCATGGGAAGTGGCAAACCCAAAAGTGTTATCAAACGTGTTTACGTTCCCACCCAGGTGCGCGACCTGCCGAACGGGGAGAAACTGAAAATCCCTGGGCATTACAAGGCGCCTCCCGGTGAAGAACATAGCTAATCGTAAAAGGTGTCAAGTTATCTAATAAGGCAGGCCTGGGGCCTGCCTTATTTGTGTCTAGCGTATTAATAACACCGCGCTAGCCTTTGGGGCCCATTAAGAACCATATGATCAGCCCGACCAGCGGAAAGAACAGCAGCGCCAGTATCCACAGCAACTTGGCCAAACCACCCGCTGAACTTTTCGCCACCTTAACGATGGCCCAGACAACAATGACCAGCCAGATAAGTCCTAATAGTCCACCGACTTCAATACCCATATCAACTCCTTGTGTTGGGATCTGTGTTTATGCAGCTAAGCATATTGCCACTAACGACACAAGCCGCTAGCGAGACGGCTGCCAGTCAAGCGCGGCTTGACGACCGCGTGCTTCATTGACCCGGGCACAGATCAGCATCGCCACGCCGAATAATACCGCGCACAGCAAGATGGACGCCTGAAGACCTACCATGGCTTGCAGACCGCCCAGCAGCACGATACCCATGACGCCGGCCAGCTTGTTGGCCAGCCCCCAGAAGCCAAAGAACTCCGCAGATTTCGTGGAGGGCGAGAATAAACCCACCAGCGCACGGCTTGCCGATTGGCTCGAGCCAAGACTCAACCCTGCCAGACAACCCACCATCAGGAAGACATACTGGGCTTGCCACTGCCAATCGGTGACCTGGTTCACCCAGTCGGTTACCTGAGGGGTCAGCCAGATCGCCAGGATAGCGCAAATCCACAGCGTCAGCGTCATCTGGTAGGTACGCTTTGCGCCCAGCCGATCCTGTAGCCAACCAAACCCCAACGCCCCGGCGGCGGCGGTAATTTGCACAATAATGAACATGATATTGCGCACGCCGGCCTCCCAGCCAATCACCTGGGCGCCATAGATGAACGCAAAGGCAATGATGATGTATACGCCGGCCATGGAGAATAGCAGCGACACCAGGAAGACCATCAGATCTTTGAAGTGTCTGAGTTCATGCAGGGTCGTGGTCACTCGGCGATATGCCGTCTGCCAGTAAGCGCCGCTTTCGGGCTGGGGGGTCCCACGCTCTCTGAGCCATAGGAAGGTGGGAATGGCCGCGATCAGGAAAAAGCCGGCCGCAAAGGGGCCGACCCAGCGGATGCGCTCGAAATTCTCGGCACTTGCTTCACCCAGCATCACCAGCGTGAAGCCGGCGGCAAACAGCCCTCCGATATAGCCCAATGCCCAGCCGAACCCGGATATCTTGCCCAGCGCCTCGGGTGGTCCCAAGGCCGGCAGAAAAGCGGCAATGAACGACTCGCCCATGGAATAGGCGTAGTTGGAGATAATAATCAGGATGAATCCAAGTATTACGTAGCCTGGCGCCACGAAATACAGCATCGCCGTGGACGCGACGGTGGCGAGATAACTGACGAACAGAAAGCGTTTCTTTTCCGCCCGCTGATCCATGATCGCACCACACAGCGGTGCGGTTATCACCACCAACAGATAGCTGGTGGCAAGCGCCAGGCTCCAGAGCAGGTTGGCAAGACGAAAATTGTCGCCGCGTTCACCCACGATCACGGTGGTGAACAACTCGCCGAACACCACGGTGATGATCAGCAGCGTATAGGCTTGGTTGGCGAAATCGAACATCGCCCAGCCAAAAATTTCACGACGCGAAGCAAAGTTTGCAGCAGCATTAGTCTGTTGAGCGTGCACGAGGGGTTCTCTCACCAGTCAGCAAGGCCATCAGCCTAGCAGGTTGGCGTATAAAAGCGACACGCCACCGTTGGAAGAATAGAGATGACAGTCGCCATTGCTTGCTCTAAGTTTGATTGATTAGAAAATAACAGGGATGTTAACCGATGAAGGGAGCGTGGGGGCTGGGCGGTCTGCGAAAACCGGTAACCAAGCGGTGGTCGGTGGCGATGCTGGTTCTGCTGGCGCCACTGGCAATGGCTCACGGCGCGTCACCCCCGCTTTCGTCGCTCTCATTTGTCACCGAAGAGTACCCGCCCTACAACTATCTGGACGCCCGGACAGGCCAGCTAAGAGGCTCGGCAGTGGCGTTGCTTGAGACGATGTTTGAACAGACCGACACCCCGTTCACCCGACAGGCTATTCTCTATTATCCCTGGGTACGCGGCTACGAGCTTGCCCAAAGCGAACCCAACACGGTGTTGTTTTCAACGACCCGGACCCCCGCCCGCGAGGCCCACTTCAAATGGGTCGGGCCGATCGCCCGGGACCGCGTGGTGCTACTGGCGTGGCAAGATGAGGCAGCAGCTCCCTTGTCGCTGGACGATGCGATTCAACAACGACTGAACGTTGCCGTCATCCGTGAGGACATCGGGGCGCATGCCTTGCAGGAGGCCGGCTACCCGGCAGAACTGCTGCGGCCGGCCATCGATAACCGCAGCGCCTTGCACATGCTGCGCCGCGGGCGAGTCGATTTATGGGCTTACAGCGATGAAGTGGCGCGCTGGATTGCCTCCCAGGAAGACGTTGATAGCCAGCAACTGAAGGCGGTGCACACATTAAGCGAGTCCCACCTTTACTTTGCCGTTAACCCTGCCACGGACTCAGGGGTGGTTGATCGACTGCAGCAGGCACTGGATGACGTGCGTGCCGAACAGGCCGCGCCAGAGGCTACCCATCATGACGACTAGCCTGCGCCCCCCACGGGGCATCGCGCCCCGATGGTTATCCTGCCTGGCAGCGATGCTGCTGGCGGTGAACCTGCCGGTCAGCGCGGCGCCTCTGGTGATCAATACCGAAGACTATCCGCCCTTCAACTATGCCGGCAGCCAGGGGCAGATCCTCGGCAGCGCCACCAAGGTATTGCGCACGGCGCTGCGCGCGGCGGATATCGACGCAGAATTTCGCCTGCTGCCTTGGGCACGGGCCTACACCGCCGCGCGTCTGCGCGAGCAACACTGCGTCTATTCGACCACCCGGACGGCCGAGCGCGAGACACTATTTCGCTGGGCAGGCCCGCTGGCCGTCAACGAGTGGGCCGCGTTCAGTCTTGCCGAGCGCGACATCGAGGCGAGATCGATGGACCAGTTGGCCCCCTTGCGCGTCGGCAGCTTCCGTGAAGACGCGGTCGGCAACTACGTTGAAGCCCAGGGTATCGACGTATTACGCGCCCGCAATGAGCGTGAAAACCTGGCGCGCCTCGACGCCGGCCTGGTCGATGTGATCGTCACCGGCAAAGCCACCGGCGAGTTTCTGGCCGGCGCGCAAGACGTGGCGCTACACCATCTGTTTACGTTTTATCGCGCACCGCTCTATCTGGCCTGCCACCCCAGTGTTTCCAAGCAACTCATGGCACGACTACAAGACCACCTACCTCCCCTTGGCGAGTCATACGAGGTGTCTTCGCCATGACCAAGCGCCCCCTTCCCCTACGTTCAGGCAGCCTGACTTCCAAGCAAGCGCTGCTCACCTTACTGCTGGCCATATTGATCAGCGTGATTGCCGGCAGCCTGGAGCTGTTCAATCACGCCGTATCAATGCGTGAGGACGTGGTCCAACGGGTTGAGCAACAACTCGCGATCGTCAATGGCGCCGCCGCCGAAGCCGCTTTTCAACTGAACCCTGATCTGGCCCACCAGATTGCCTACGGGCTATTCAGCGATAACGAAATTGCCCAGGTGACCATCCGCGACGATTTCGGCACCGCGCTTGCCGAATTTGCGCCCGCCAATGCGGTTGAAACGAGCTGGTTAAGCCAGCGGCTGTTTGGCGATATGCTGCACTATCGGGAACCGCTGAGCTACTTCGTGGCGGCCGACTTGCCCGACGCCGAGGTGGGCGCAGTGGAACTTCGACTTGATGAGCAAAGCCTGACGCAGCAATTTCTGGCACGCAGCGTTTCGGTGGTGGGCTCAAGCGTTGCAGAGGCCTTTATCCTCAGCCTGTTGATCATTGCCTTTTTCCATTATTTCATTACCCGGCCGCTGCTCAAGGTGCATGACGCCATCGCGCATACCGACCCTGAACGCCCCGGCCAGTGGGCGAAACCACAGCTACGCGGCCACCGCAAGGATGAACTGGGTCATTTGGTCGACAGCCTAGACCACCTGCTGCAGGCTTTCCAAAAGGGCCTGGACCAGCGCGACCAGCTACATCATCTATCGCATATTGACGGCTTGACCGGCGTTGCCAACCGCCGCCATTTCGACCTTTTCTACAAGCAGCAGTGGCAGCGCGCCCAAAAGCACGCCCAGCCGCTTGCAGTTATCTTTATCGATATCGATAATTTCAAGGAATTCAACGACCATTACGGCCACGCCATGGGGGATGACACCCTGCGTGCGGTGGCCCAGGTACTGAACCACTGTATCGACCCTGATCAGGAACTACTGGCACGTTACGGCGGCGAGGAATTTGTCTGCATCTTGCCGGGCAAGGATGAAGCCGCCGCCCTGGACGTCGCCCAATGCCTGCGCAAGGCGGTGCTCTCGCTGGCGATCCCGCACGCCTATTCGAGTACCCACACCCACCTGACAGCCAGCATGGGCGTCGCCAGCACGTCGACGCATTCCACTCTTAGTGCAACGGCACTGCTGGCCCTGGCAGACCAGCATCTCTACCACGCCAAACAGCGCGGCCGGAATCGCATCGAAGCCCGTACGCGCAGCGCTTGAAACCTGGCATAAGACGCGTGGGCTAAAGCCACCAGTGAGCGATGACGGCGGCGATACCTATCACCAGCGCCGTTATCACCGCTATACACACGACACGGTCCAGCCAGCGGTCAAAGGCAGCCCCCTTGGACTGCCGCCTTGTGGCCCCATGCCGTGCTTGCCTCGCCATCAGTCGTTACCCTTCATGGGAAACCCCTCAGTGATTAATGCGCCGGTTCACAACGTTGGGCGCACGACGTAAGCGCTCCTCTTCCCCGAGCTCTTCGGCTTCAAAAGCATCGGCCCCGACAGGCGTTTCGCCATGACGACGGTAGAGTTGGGTCAGCATCGCCTTGCGGTCGGCGCGTAGTTCGCGCACCAGCACGATCACCATCATGTAGAGAATAAAGGTGAACGGCAGCGCTGAAAGCACCGAGGCCGACTGGAGCCCGGTCAGCCCCCCCGCCACAATCAGCGTAAAGCAGATCGCCGCGATCAATACGCCCCATATCACACGTTTGTAGAGCGGCGGGTTGATGGAGCCATTATCGGTCATTTGCGCCACGATGTATGACGCCGAGTCAGCGGAAGTGACCAGAAATATAAAAATCAGCATGATGGCAATCAGCGACAGCACGCCGGAAAATGGCATCAGGTCGAACATCTCAAACAGCGCCACGGTGATATTGTCCTGGGTAGCCGCGGCCAGGCCAATGTCATCGCCGACGATTTCCATGTTAAGCGCGGCACCGCCAAACACCCCGATCCACAGGCAGGCGAGCAACGGTGGTACCAGCAGTACGCCAAACACGTACTCTTTGATGGTTCGCCCACGGGATACCCGCGCCACAAAGGTGCCGACGAACGGCGACCAGGCGATCACCCAGGCCCAGTAGAAGATGGTCCAGCTACTGGCCCAGTTTTCATCGCTGTACGGTGCGGTGCGCAAGCTCATGCCGATAAAGTTCTGCAGGTAGTCGCCAATGCCGACCGTGATGGTTTCAAGAATGGCAACGGTGGGGCCGGTAAACAGCACATAAAGCATCAAGCCAATACACAAGATCATGTTCAGGTTCGACAGCCGCTTGATGCCTTTATCCAGCCCCGACCAGGTGGAGAGCATGTAAGCGCAAAACATCACGAACAGGATGACAAACTGCCAAAACCCGTTTTCTGGAAGACCGAAGACGGCGTTCAAACCGCCGTTCATTTGCAATACGCCAAGGCCGAGTGAAGTCGCCACCCCCATCACCGTGGCCACCACGGCGAACACATCGAGCCATGAGGCATAAGGACGGGCCTTGGGGTACTTCGCGGTTACCGAGGAAAGTACCGACGACACCAGCCCCGCCTGGCCTTTACGAAACTGGAAATAGGCAATGATCAGCCCGACCACTGAAAACGCCGCCCACTGGTGGATCCCCCAGTTAAAATAGCTGTACTGAATGGCGTAGCGTGCTGACGCCTCGGTCTCGGCCTCCATATCCCCATAGGGCGGGTCGATATAGTGCAGCATTGGCTCTGCCATGCCATAGAACACCAGCCCCACGCCGAAACCGGCGGCCAGCAGCATGCTGATCCAGGAAAAAAAGCTGTAGTTGGGGCGACTGTCTTGCGGCCCCAGGCGCACCTTGCCGTACTTGCTGAGCGCCAGGCCAAACAAGAACACCACAAAGCCAAACACGGAAAACAGATAGAACCAGCCAAAGAGCTCGGTAATGGTGGTTAACGCGGCTTCGGCAGCGCTGCCAAAGCTTTCGGGGAAGGACGCACCGATAACAACCAGGCCGAAGATAATCACCGTCGAGGCGATGAATACCGACTTTCCTCCATGATTCGCCATAAAACACCCTGTCAGATATGCATGGTACGCAAATCACTTGCGCCTAATGAAAATCGTAACACCTGCCTGACCGCACTGCATGCAACGCCAAATTAACGCCCTGCCTGAACTCTCCTAAGCCTGCGCGTTCAAAAGGCTGTACCGATTGAGGAGGCATCAATGCCACAGATGAATCGAGATCAACGTAACGCCGCTTGGCAGGCCGCACATCAGTGGCGCGCCCGAGCGACTCAAACCCAGCCCAACGGCGTCATGGGCAGCCTGAAACTGCTTTTTACATGGCTGGCGTTTGGCCTGCTGATGATCGTCGGCGTGGTGCTTGGCCTGTTTTTCCTGCTGGTCGGCTGGGCCATGATGCCGTTCGTCCGCCACAAGATGAAAAAACGCATGGACCAGATGCGCGCGCAACAGGCGCAGGATATTGGCGGCAGCCGGTCAGCGTCATCGCCGGAGAGCGGTCGTCACGATGTACTCGAAGGCCAGTACGAAATCAAAAACGAAACGGCGGACAGAACGCCCAATGACAGGCCGTGATGCCTGGGGTCAGCCAGTGACCCCGTCGCATCCATCACAGCGGCGCGTGGAGCCAGATAAAGGCAGCCGCCAACGTCAACGGCATCACCACCAGGCTGCCCAGGTTGCCGATCAGCACGATGGACGCCACCTTCTGTGGCGCCAGCCGATACTGCTCGGCGACCAAATAATTGAGTACAGCGGGCGGCAGCGCGCCGAATACCAGTAACACGGCTGCCTGCAGGCTATTCAGCGGCAGCAGCACAATCAGCGGCAAGGCAATCAACAGCCCCGACAGCGGGCACAGCACGGCGCCGAGCAGGCCGGTACGCCAGTCGCTGAAATCGATATCGAGCAGCCGCACCCCGAGCGCAAACAGCATCAGCGGAATACATACACCACCCAGCATGTTCATGGCCTCGAGCAGCCACACCGGCAGCGGCAGCCCGCTGACGTTGATGGCCAGGCCCGCCAGGCTCGCGGCCACAATGGGCATGCGCAGCAAACGCCACAGCGACGTGCGTGGGTCGAGCATGTAAAGACCCACCGAAAAATGCAGCAGCATCTCGACGATAAACACCACCACCGCCGCCGGAAGCGCTTCTTCGCCGAACGCCAGCACCAGCAGGGGAACCCCCATATTGCCGGAGTTGTTGAACATCATCGGGGGGAGAAAGGTTTTGATGTCCAGACGCAGCCAGCGGGCGACCGGCCATAACAATACGCCCGACCCCAGCACCACCGCCACGGCAGCGCCGGCCAGCCAGGCATAATCGGCCAGCGGCGCCTGTCGATCGGCCAGCACGGCGAATACCAGCAGCGGGACGAACAGCTCCATGTTCAGGGTATTCAGGCTGCGAATGTCCGGCGTGCGAAACCGCCCGTACGCCGCCCCCGCCCCGGCAATCAGAAAAACGGGCAGCAGCGTGCTGATGATATTGCCGATCATTGCGTTCTCTTTCCCTGCCAACAGTTGTCCATGATATATCCCTGCGCGCCATCAAGGCTCAAGAAAGCGCTGCCATAGTGCCATGACGGCGTTGCGATGCGCCTCATAGTCAGCGGCCTGACCTTCCGCTTTATCGCCGGTCAGCGCCGCCCGGTGCGTGCTGCTGCGATACGCCAGATACGCCTCGCGTAGCCGCTCTGCCTCTTCCTGGGGTAAGTGCCCACTGTCGGCTAGAGTCTCTAGAATGCGGATATTGTCGCGATAGGTCAGCAGCGCCGGGGTCTGGTTAGCAAGTGCTAACACCGCGTATTGACAGAGAAATTCGATATCCACCATGCCGCCGGCATCGTGCTTGAGATTGAAGCGACCGCCCTCCTGCCTGGAGGCCAGGTGGTCGCGCATCTTGTGGCGCATCTTGACCACGTCATCGCGCAGCGCCGCGACGTCCCGCTCGCCCCCGAGAATCTCCCCACGCAGTTGATCAAACTTGTCCGCTAACGTCTCGCTGCCCGCGACCACGCGCGCGCGAACCAGCGCCTGATGCTCCCAGGTCCAGGCATGCTGACGCTGATAGTCGGCAAAAGCGGACAGCGAGGTCACCAACAGGCCGGAATTACCCGAGGGCCGCAGACGCATATCCACTTCGTAGAGGCTGCCCGTAGGGGTGACCGCCGTTAACAAATGGATAATGCGCTGGCCCAGGCGGGTGAAGAATACCGGTGTATCAATGGGTCGCGGCCCGTCGGTGGCCCCCTGCCCATCGCTGTCATGGAGAAACACCAGGTCCAGGTCGGACCCGTAGCCAAGTTCGATGCCACCCAGCTTGCCGTAGCCGACAATCAGGAACGCAGGCTCCCGCGCGTTACAGCCACTCGGCACACCATGTTTGGCGGTAATATGCTTCCACGCCATCGCCAGTACGGCATCCAGGATCACTTCGGCAATATAGGTTAAGTAATCGCTTACTTTCATCAAATGCCGGGTCCCGGCGATATCCGAGGCCGCCACGTGCAGCATTTGGGCGTGCTTGAATACCCGCAACGCTTCCAGCTGTGCTTCCTCGTCGTCTTCGGGCAGGCGATTCAACGTCTGGCGCAGCTCGTCCGCCAGACGCTCCTTGTCGGCCGGCGTATAGAGCGTGTCCGGGGTCAGCAGCTCATCCAGCAGAATCGGGTAGCGGGCCAGCTGCTCGGCAATCCAGGGACTGGACGCACACAGCCGCATGAGGTGCTCGAGGGCATGCGGATTTTCACGCAGCAGGGCCAGATACGCGGTACGCCGCAGCACGGCTTCGATCAGCGGCTGGACACGTGCCAGCGCGGTGTCCGGCGTGTCGTTGTCGGCCACGGCATCCAACAGCATGGGCATCAGCGCATCGAGACGCTCGAAGCCGATGCGCTGCATACTCTGCACCTGACGCGAATGGTACAGGCGAGAAAGTCGGTTGAGGATCTTGTCGGGCGTCTGAAAGCCTGCCTGCTCCAGGCGGGCCAAGGCGTCGTCCTCCTCCAGCTCTCCGCGCCATAACAGCCGCCACTGCTCGAGCCCCGGGGTCTGCTCGTCGCTTGTGTTTTCCACTTCGTCTTCGGGTTCGGCAATCACCGCGTCAAAATGCCGCCGCACACGCTCCCGCACCTCGTCCAGTTGATGCACCAGGCTCGGCCAGTCATCGTGGCCCATGGCAAACGCGACCCTTTCGCGGTCGGGGTCGTCGCTGGGCAAGGTTTGTGTCTGGCGGTCTTCCAGGGCCTGCAGCACGTGTTCGATATCGCGCAGAAAGGCATAGTCGGGCAGCAGGTCGTCGACCACTTCCTGGGGCAATAGCCCCAGCGCCGGCAGCCGGGTCAGCGCCGTCTGCAACGAGGCCACCTGCAGCTCGGTGTCACGCCCGCCACGAATCAGCTGAAATGCCTGCACCACAAACTCGACCTCGCGAATCCCGCCGGGCCCCAGCTTGATGTTATGCTGCATACCTTTGCGCTTGACCTCACGGTTGATCATCGCCTTGAGCTCGCGCAGCGACTCGATCGCCCCGAAATCGAGATAACGGCGGTAGACAAAGGGCCGCAGACTGGCCAGCAGCTCCGCCCCCGCCGACACATCCCCGGCGACGGGCCGCGCCTTGAGCATGGCATAGCGCTCCCACTCGCGCCCCTGGTCCTGATAGTAGCTGGAGAGCATGGCAAAGCTGCCCACCAAGGGTCCGCCATCGCCCAAGGGTCGCAGGCGCATGTCCACGCGAAAGACAAACCCATCGGCGGTCATGGCATCCAACGCGGCGATCAGTTTCTGTCCAAGCTTGGTGAAATATTCCTGGTGCTCCAGCGGCTTGCGGCCCCCCTGGGTTTCGCCTTTTTCGGCAAACGCAAAGATAAGATCGATATCCGACGATAAATTGAGCTCACCGGCCCCCAGCTTGCCCATGCCCAGCACCACCAAACGTTGGGGGTCTGCGTCGCGCGTTGGCGCCGGCAGCCCCCAGCGCGGCGCATAAAACTGCTCGAGCCAGCCGAGCGCCGCCTCAAGGCAGATTTCGGCCAACTGCGACACCGCACGGGCGGTATCCCACATGGAGTACCCCGGCGGACGGTTGAGGTCTCGCCATACGATGCCCAGCATGCGGGCCTGGCGAAAGCGACGAAGGGCCCGCTGCATGGCGTCTTCATCGTCAGCGCTGTCCAGCGCATCGGCCAGCAGTTGAATCTGGTCGTCTCGACTGGGGGTGGCATCCAGCTCACCACCACTATCGAGCGTCGCCAACCAATCAGGGTGGCGAATGAGCGTATCGACGGCAAAACTGGAGATCGCCAGCACGCGTGTCAGTGCGACACGACGCTCTGCCGAGAGACTGGACCAGTCGGCGGAGGGCAGCGGCTGGTCGGTCATGTCGGCCACGTTGTCGGCTTGACTCAAGGCCTCGCGAAGGCGCTGCCACGCCTGCCCGGCCACGGGCTGAAGCGCTTGAGGTAAGGTATCAAACGGTAGGAACGCTTCATTGAGTTGCATAATGCCCTCGCTGCCCTGATTCTAGCCTTGACGGCTAGCCGATGAATTTTTGCCAGCCTAACAGCCCCCAGGTGAGCCCCGCGAGTATCAGCGACAGCATCACCGCCGCTGAGCCAATGTCCTTGGCCCGCCCGGAGAGTTCGTGGTGCTCGGTGCCGATGCGATCCACCACGTTTTCAATCGCACTGTTGAGAAGCTCGACGATCAGCACCATAAAGCAGCTGCCCACCAACAGCAGCCAGCTTACCGGTCCGTCGCCAATCCACCACGCCAGCGGCAGCAGGATGGCGGTAATGGTGACCTCTTGACGAAACGCTGTTTCGTTGAGAAACGCCGCTTTCAATCCCTTCAGAGAATAGCGCGTGGAATGCGCCAAATGCGTCAAGCCGGTATGCCCAGGTTTCATGGCGATTGCCTCAAAGTCACGTCATTAATTGGCGAGTATCAGGGTATCGAGATCCTGCGTCAGCGGATCCAGCACCTGCGACCAGTTTAAATAGGGCGTAGTGGCATTGCCGTTGACCAGTACACTGAAGACGCCCCAACGGCCCTTCGCCGTGCGGAAGTAGCCGGCGGCAGCGCGCACGGCAAACGGCTGGTTCAAGGTTCCGGTTTTTAACATGACGTTGTGTTGAAAGGTATCCGAGCCGCGTCGAATAAATCGCATCACGCCGTTGGCGGGGGACTGAAAGGCGGCGATGAAGCTCGGAAACAGCGCACTTTCATGGAACATGTCGGTGAGCATCACATTGATGCCGCGCGCGGAAGTGCGATTTTCGGTGGTAAGACCGCTACCGCTGTACAGCGTCAAGGGCCCATGACCCGGCAGGTTCTGGGCATATTGCTCGAGCGCCAGACCCGCTTGGCGAAGCTGTGCCTGGGGTGACTCCACCAGGCTGAGCGCCAATACATCGGCCATGTAGTTATTCGAGTAGTTCATGATACGCAGCAGCAGCTCCTGAAGCGGCTTACTATCCACGGCGGCAAGTCGCTGCGCATCGCCAGGCGGACGCATTGAACTCAGATGCCAACCGTCGCGTACCTGTATCCCCGCCTGACTCAGCATGCCCAGCAATACCTCGGCGGTCAGTTCAGCCGCATCTCCCGCACCGCGGTAGACATCCCGGGGTTGGGCGTTGGTTGATATCTGCCCGCTCAGCCGCAGCATATCGCCCTCGGCGGTGGTGATACGCTCGGCGGTCAGTTGGGTGCCGCTGTTGGCAGGCTTGGTAACCACCTGATTATCCACCATGACCTGCAACGCCTGACCGTCGCATAGCGATGTGCGGGCAGGCGCATTGGGGGCCGAGGCCGGCGCCACGTTGGCGCACCAACTACCGAAATTGACACCGGCCGAGGATAGCGGCGCACTGTAGGCATTTGCCACCCGCGTTTGGGCATCGCAACGGTCTGTAGTAATGCACTCGACAGGGCCAAAGCGCCATTGATTGATGACCAGCGCACCGTCCACCTGGCGCACGCCGGCTTGCTGGAGGCGCTGCACCAGGCGCCATATATCCTCGGTGGTCAGCCCCGGGTCACCGCCACCCTCGAAAATCAAATCGCCGCTTAAAACGCCGTTCGTAACGTTCCCTGGACTAATCAACTGGCTGGTAAATCGGTGCTGAGGGCCGTAACGCTGTAACGCGGCGGCGGCCAGGTAGGCCTTGGTGACCGACGCCGGCGAGAGTTGGCGGTTCGGTTCTATGCTCGCCAGCGGCGCGGCGTTTGCGTCACCGTTGAGCAGGCGCGCTTCAGCGCTGATAGCAAAGCCCTTGTCTTGCAGCTGGGCCAGGCGGCTAAAGTCTGCCCAAAGCGGGCAGCTTACCAGCAAGCTCACGACGCAGATTGCCGACCGCCGCCCCCAGTGTTTTTTGCTACAACGCTGCCAGCTAACGCGGAACATCCGCTTCTCCTTAATGCACGCTCATTTTCGAAAACACCTGGAGCATCACCACGCCGGCGACGATCAGGCCAATCCCCACCAGCGCCGCCGCATCCGGCTTTTCGCCGAACACCACCATGCCCACAAGCGTCACCAGCACAATACCCAGGCCCGCCCAGATGGCGTAGGTGATGCCCACGGGCAAGGTGCGCAGCACCAGACTCAACAGGTAGAAGGCCACGCCGTAACCGCCGACCACCAGCAAACTGGGCAGCGGCCGGGTAAACCCTTCAGAGGCTTTCAATGCGCTGGTGGCGACCACCTCGGCAATGATGGCCAATACCAGATATACAAATGTCATGCGGACTCCAACGCCACGCGCAACCGCCATAAGGCCTGGCCGCTCTGGTGATACTTGGCCTCGAACGGCGTCAGATAATCACCGTCGGGCACCCATTCGCTTACCTCGGCCTGCTGACCGGTCACCTGAGCGACGGCCAACGCGAACTCGTCGATATAAAGCCGCCAGTTTGAACGCACTTCAAGCAGGCCACCAAGCGCCAACAGTGTGGGGAATACCGGGTGCCCATGCCAGCGCATTTTCAAATGCGATGCCTTGGGGTAAGGATTCGGATATAGCAAATAGTGGCGTTCCGGTGTCCAGCCGGCCACGTGGGCCAGACGCCAGAAATCCACCAGATCAGCGCGCACCAGCCGGGCATTCGCTGGGAGTTCACCATGTGACCGCGTGAGCCGGTCGTCGCTGCGGTCGATCCCGATCACCGCATGGTCCGGAAACTGCTCTGCCAGCCGCCGCGTGGAGAGCCCCACCCCGCAGCCGGCATCCAGGATCAAGCGGCCCGGCTGGACCGCGCGCCACTCGGCCGCCGCGTCGAATGCTTGCTGAGTATGCGCCGCAATCGGTTTGCGCAGCGGATGCGCCAAACAACGGCTGACCCGGCGGGCCAGATCGTGATGAGGGCCCGATTGATTGGAGGCAACGGGGCGCGAAGGTTGCTGCATAGTGTCTCTCGAAAGCGATTTGGATGCCTGTGCAGGATAAACAGCGCAAAAAATGTGATTCTATCAGTCCGGCGCGGTTGCGGCATGACGCGGCTGCACGCCCGGTGATATGATCATTGGCAGTCATACGTATAGTGCCATATTTATTAAGTGCAAAGCGGCGGGTGTAACCCTTGTCTATTGATTTAGCGTTTGCAGCCACAGCTTGTTACACCTAGCGTTACGCGATGCCAATAATTGTTATTTAAACCACCGCACCACGAGGAACCCGGCTTGTCTCACTTACCGGTGATTGTCGGCATGGGCGGCATCAACTCCGCCGGCAGAACCTCGGGCCATCAGGCCTTCCGCCGCACCGTGCTTGATGCGCTCTCCGCCGACCAGCAACGCCAGACATTGGAAAGCCTCGCGACCTTGATGCGCCTGGCTTCGCCGTCTTCACAGGGATGGCACGACAGCGCAGGGCAGCCTCTGGCCGCACCGGCGGCGTCATTACGCGAGCAAATCCTCAACCATACGTTGATTCGTCGCAACGAAGACCCGCGCTTCAGCGCACCGGGGCTTCCGGCCAACCGCCATGTGAGCATGCAGCTCGACGAACCGCTGCGTTTCAAACTGCGGCGTCGGCAATTGCCCGACCACCTGCCCAGCCACTGGGAAGTGCGGGAAATCGACGCGCGAATGGTCGAAGTCATCGTTCCCGCCGGGACGATGGAAACGCTGTTGCCCGATGCGCAAACGCCCAAGGTGTGCGCCGCCGCGCAGTTGCCTACCGGTTTTGACCCCACCGCCCTTTATCGCAGCGTGCATCACCCCCGCGGTCTGGCCATGACGGTATTCGGCGCCAGCGATTGCCTGGGCGCCAGCGGCCTGTCATGGGAACACCTGCGCCAACAGCTCAACCCGGACCACATAGCCGTGTACGCGGGCAACTCCATCGGCCAGTTGGACGACCAGGGCTGGGGCGGCCTGCTGAAAAGCCTGGTCAGTGGGCAGCGTGCCACGTCGAAACAGATGCCGCTGGGCTACGGCCAGATGCCCGCTGACTTCCTGAACGCTTACGTGCTGGGCAGTGTCGGCGGTACCGGCGCAGCGCTCGGGGCCTGTGCGAGCTTCCTTTACAACCTGCGGCTGGGCATTGACGACATACGCGCCGGCCGCCGCCGCGTGGTAATGGTCGGCACGGCGGATGCCCCCATTACCCCCGAAATTATCGAGGGCTTCCGGGCCATGGGGGCACTTGCCGATGATGCCAGCCTGAAGGCGCTCGACACTCTGGAACTCCTCACGGATGCTGATTACCAGCGCGCCTGCCGTCCCTTTGCCCGCAACTGTGGCTTTACCATGGCGGAAGCCAGCCAGTTCGTGCTGCTGATGGATGACGCCCTCGCGCTTGAAGTCGGCGCCGATATTCTAGGCGCTGTGCCGGAAGTGTTCGTCAACGCCGACGGTTTCAAACGCTCGATTTCGGCACCGGGCATCGGCAACTATATTACCCTGGGCAAGTCGGCATCGCTGGTCCGCAACATGTTGGGCGAAAAGGCCCTGAGATCGCGCAGCTTTTTGCACGCCCACGGGACGAGCACACCCAAGAACCGTATTACCGAGTCCCATGTGTTCGACGAAATTGCCCGCGCCAATGGCATCAGCGACTGGCCGGTGGTGGCTATCAAAGCGTTTATCGGCCATTCCCAGGGAAGCGCTGCCGGCGACCAACTGGTGAGCGCGCTGGGCAGCTTTGCCCACCAGTTGCTGCCTGGCATACCGACGCTAGATACGGTGGCCGACGACGTTTACGCTGACCGCCTGCGGTTTTCGTCGGCAGCGCAGCCATTCAACGCCGATGCAGCGTTCGTCAACGCCAAAGGCTTCGGCGGCAACAACGCCACGGGCGTGGTGCTATCGCCCGCCGTGACTGAGCGCCTGCTGATCCAGCGCCACGGGGCCGCGGCCATTCGAGCCTGGAAAACCCGCCGTGAAAGCGTGCGCGAGAACGCCGCAGCATATCTCGAGCAATCCGACCAGGGCCACTACACTCCCCGCTATCAGTTTGGCGAGGCGGTGCTCGAAGGCCCTGAACTGGATATTCAGGCAGACCGGATTCACATTCCCGGCTACGCGCATGCGGTCTCGCTGGAAAGCGACAATCCGTTTGGCCGCCTTGACGATGAGGAGTCGACGCCATGAGGGGTCAACGCGAGAATATTGCCGTCTATCCCGGCACTTTCGACCCCATCACCAACGGCCACTTCGACCTGATAGAACGCGGCGCCCGCATGTTCGACAAGGTCGTCATTGCCGTTGCTGCAAGCCCCGGCAAGCGCCCGAACCTGGACTTATCGACCCGTATCGAGCTGGTGCAGGCGGTCTGCGCCTCGCTACCCAACGTCAAGGTGATCGGCTTTTCCACCCTGCTGACCACCATGATGCACGAGCAGGGCGCCACCATCATCCTGCGGGGCTTGCGTGCGGTGTCAGACTTTGAATATGAGCTGCAGCTGGCCAACATGAACCGCGCCCAGAACCCGGAGCTCGAAAGCGTTTTTCTCACCCCGGCGGTGGAAAACTCGTATATTTCCTCCACCATCGTGCGCGAAATTGCCAAGCTGGGCGGCGATGTCTCGCCCCTGGTTCACCCGCAGGTCGCAGAGACGCTACGTAAGCACTACACTACGCCACCTGGCAACTAGACTCTGAAACGGTGGCGACCGATGGACTGTCGCATGATCTGCGACCCATCGCGCCCCGTCATTCGCGAGGTATACCCATGGCCTTAATGATTACCGACGAATGCATCAACTGCGACGTCTGTGAACCAGAATGCCCCAATGATGCGATCTCGCCCGGCGAAGAGATCTATGTAATCGACCCCAACCTGTGCACCGAGTGCGTCGGCCACTTCGACGAACCCCAGTGCCAGCAGGTTTGTCCGGTCGACTGCATCCCCCTCGACCCGGAACGGCCTGAAACACACGAAGAGCTACTCAAGAAGTATCGCATCATCACGGCTGCTTAGGCCTGATGCGGATCTGGGCCCTAGCTTGGCCAATCATCATCTCCAACATTACCGTCCCGTTGCTGGGGCTGGTGGATACGGCGGTGGTCGGCCACCTACCCGATTCACGCTACCTGGCCGCCGTCACCCTTGGCGCCACGCTGTTCAGCTTTCTGTATTGGGGGTTTGGTTTTCTGCGCATGGGTACCACAGGCCTGGTGGCCCAGGCGGTCGGTCGCGAAAGCGACAGCGACGTGCGCAACCTGCTGGGCCAGTCGCTTATCATGGCCGTGGTGATCGGCAGCCTGTTGATCATCTTCGCCTCGCCGATCGTCTCCCTGGGACTTTGGCTACTGGATGGTAGCGAGGCCGCGACAGCGCTGGCCGAACGCTATGCCGAAATTCGCCTCTGGTCCGCCCCCGCCGTATTGGCCAACTACACCATTCTGGGCTGGTTCCTCGGCCAGCAAAACGCCCGGGTCACGCTGATGATTCTGGTGCTGACCAACAGCGTCAATATCGTGCTGGATGTCTGGTTTGTAATGGGCCTGGGCCTGACCAGCGATGGGGTCGCCTGGGCCAGCGTGATTGCCGACTATAGCGCCCTGCTGTTTGGCGGTTTTCTGGTGCTGCGTCAGCTAGACACCCTCGAGGGCCACTTTTTACGCAGCCGCCTGTGGGTGCTCTCTGCGTACACGGCGCTGTTTAACGTCAACGCCAACCTGTTTATTCGTACCCTTGGGCTGCTGTTTGCCATGGCCTTCTTCACCGCCCAGGGTGCCCGCCAGGGAGACACCACCCTCGCCGCCAACGCTGTACTGCTGCAGTTCATCATGCTGACCAGCTACGCGCTGGACGGTTTTGCCCACGCGGCTGAGTCACTCGTCGGGCGTGCCTACGGGCGTCGCGACTGGCAAGCGTTTGCCGCCACCGTTGGGGCGGCGGCACGCTTTTCGTGGTGGACGGCCGCCGGGGCGGCCTTGGTGTTTGCCCTTGGCGGCAATGGATTGATCGCCCTGCTCACCGGTCTTGAAGAAGTGCGCGACACCGCCGCGGTTTATCTGCCATGGATGGTCGCGATGCCGTTGATCGCGGTATGGAGCTATTTACTGGACGGGGTGTTCATCGGTACAACCGCCATTGCCGCCATGCGCAACAGCATCTTTATTGGCCTGGCGGTATACTTGCCCGCCTGGTGGTTGACCCAGGAGATGGGAAACCATGGGCTATGGCTTGCCTTTACGCTATTTACCTGCGTTCGTTCAGCTGTCTTAATAGGCTATTATCGGCATTACCGCCGCACCTGTTGGCGTTAATAATGCGCACGTCAAATCTTTATCCGGTAATGAAAAAGCTGCCCCGGCCCCGTATATTAATGGAGCACTTCCTAATAATGAATAAAGCGAGCCAGCCATGTTGAAAATGATATCCAAACCGGCAGTGAAGATGGTGGAACGCTATCTTCCCGATCCGTACATTTTTGTACTGCTCCTCACCCTGATTGCCGCCGTTGCCGCCATCGCTATCGAACGCCAAACGCCCCTGGCCGTCCTGCGCTTCTGGGGCGATGGCTTCTGGGGGCTGCTGACCTTCTCCATGCAAATGCTGCTGGTGCTGGTCACCGGCTTCATGCTGGCCAGCTCCCCGCCGGTAAAGCGCCTGCTGCAACGCCTCGCCAGCACCGCCAAAACCCCTGGCGGCGCCATTATTCTGGTGACCCTGGTGTCGCTAACGGCAAGCTGGATTAACTGGGGCTTTGGGCTGGTCGTGGGGGCTCTGTTTGCCAAGGAGCTGGCACGCTTGATCCGCGTCGACTATCGCCTGCTGGTGGCCAGCGCCTACTCAGGCTTTGTCGTCTGGCACGGCGGGCTTGCAGGGTCGATTCCGCTGACTATTGCCACCGAGGGCCACTTTGCCGCCGATGACATCGGCGTCATCAGCACCGGTTCAACGGTGTTTGCCTTCTTTAATCTGGCCATCGTGGCATGTCTGTTTATCTCTATTCCGCTGGTCAACCGACTGATGCTGCCGGACGAGAAGGACAGCGTCTATGTCGACAGCAAATTGCTGGACGATGAACCCGAAGCCAGGGGCCGCATCACCCGCCCCGCTGAAAAACTGGAAAACAGCACGACGCTGGCATGGCTGGTGGGCATCCCGGGTCTGCTTTTTTTGATCGACCATTTTCTGTTACGCGGCGGCAGCCTGAACCTGAACGTCGTCAACTTCCTGTTCCTGTTCCTGGCTATTGTGCTGCACCGCACGCCGAGAAGCCTGCTCACTAGCCTCCACGAAGCCATCAAAGGCGGCGCTGGGATCGTCATCCAGTTCCCGTTCTACGCCGGCATCATGGCCATTATGGTGGAGTCGGGCCTGGCCCAGAGCATGTCGGAGTGGCTAGTGTCGTTTGCCACCGAAACCTCGCTGCCATTCTGGTCATTCATCAGCGCCGGTATCGTCAATCTGTTTGTGCCTTCCGGTGGTGGCCAATGGGCCGTTCAGGCGCCGGTGATGCTGCCCGCGGCGGAAGCACTGGGGGCGGATATTTCCCGCGTCGCCATGGCCGTTGCCTGGGGAGATGCCTGGACAAACTTGCTGCAGCCGTTCTGGGCACTGCCGGTACTCGCCATTGCGGGCCTGAAAGCCAAGGATATTATGGGCTTTTGCCTGATACAGCTGTTTATTACCGGCGCTATCATCTCGGTGGGTCTGGTGTGGTTCTAAGCCGCCGCAACGTGTCAGCGCCTGCCAGAGAGGCAGGCGCTGTCCCCGATAATAATATTTGGAACCTGGGGTTCAGCCCATGTCGGATACCTCATTGACCGCACTGCCGGGACAGCACGAACTGTCCATGACCGTCCTGATGACGCCCGACATGGCGAATTTCAGCGGCAAAGTCCACGGCGGTGCGATTCTTAAAAAACTCGATGAAGTGGCCTATGCCTGCGCCAGCCGCTACTCAGGCCACTACGTGGTCACGCTGTCGGTCGACCAGGTACTCTTCAAGCAGCCCATTCACGTGGGCGAACTGGTGACCTTTCTGGCCAGCGTCAATCATGTCGGCCGCTCGTCGATGGAAATCGGCATCAAGGTCGTCGCCGAAGATATCCGCGACAAGCTGATTCGCCACACCAATAGCTGCTACCTCACCATGGTCGCCGTGGACCCCGACGGAAAACCCGCCCGGGTGCCGCCGCTTTCCTTGGCAACGCCTTTGCAGCAGCTACGCTTCGAGAAAGCCGCCCTGCGCAAGAAAATGCGCAAACAGGCCGAACGCGAAGAACAACTCACCCAACAGCAGCACCACTCACAAACACCGCCCTGAACCCTGTCTGACGCGACACCGCAACCCCACGCCAAAGGAGTTTCCATGCCTGCCAGGGAGCGCTACCCCCACCTGCCCAAAGGCGTCGAGTACGCGCACATCGGCTGGGACTTCTTTATCCTGGCGGCCGTCATCATCAACCTTGGCTTACTGTTATTCGACTCGCTGTTCCTGCTCGGCCCGATCAGCCAGGCCATCGAGGGGCTGTCGCCGGGCTTCCACAGCTTCTACGACTCGGCGATACATCGCCGCTTCATCACCATCGACCTGTTTTTTGTCGGCATTTTTATCGCCGACGTACTGCTGGGCTGGGCGGTGGCCATTGCCGAGCGTCGCTACCACCGCTGGTTTTTCTATCCCTTTGTGCACTGGTACGACGTACTGGGCTGTATCCCGCTGAGCGGCTTTCGCTGGCTGCGCATTTTGCGCGTTATCTCGCTGCTGCATCGACTACATCGCCTGCGGCTTATTCGCATCGAAAACTGGACGATTTATCAATTTCTGGCCAAATATTACGATATCCTTCTGGAAGAACTGTCCGACCGTATCGCCTTGCGCTTGCTGGGCAACGTTCAGCACCAGATCCGCGCCAGCGATTCATTGACCGAGCGTGTGATCGACCGCGTGGTCATGCCCCGCAAACAGCAGCTCATCCAGGAGATCGCCCAGCGGCTGGAAACCTCGGTGGGCACTGCCTATCAGCACAACCGGCAGGCGATCATGGTAGCCATCAGCGACCTGGTCAGCCGCACGCTTCGCGAAAGCCCCGAAATCCAGCGGTTACGCCGTCTGCCCATGGGCGAGCCTGCCACCAGCGCCATGGAAGCCTCGTTAAGCGGCGTCGCTCAGCGGATGGTCGACGAGGTGGCACTGGGGATTCATTCCCCGGAATTTCGCAAGCTCGTTGAGGGCGCCGCTGAAAACGGCTTTGATAGCTGGCTGACCGTCGATGAAGGCAGCAACAGGGTCACCGAACAGGTGCTCTATGACGTGCTCGAAATGCTCAAGGAACAGGTGAATCGCCAGCGCTGGAAGGACCGCTACGACTAATCCACAGGGAAGCAAAACCGATGAACAGCGAGTGGTTAATCCTCGGCCCGGCCGCGCTCTACATGATGTCGATGACGCTTACGCCAGGCCCCAATAACGTCATGCTGACCGCGTCAGGGGCCAATTTTGGTTTCAGGCGCACCATGCCCCATATGTGGGGGATCCTGGGCGGGTGTTTTCTGCTGTTTGCGGGGATTGCCCTGGGGCTGGGCGTGTTGTTTGAACGCTTTCCGGTGGTCCAGACCACGCTTCGTTGGGTGGGCAGTGCCTACCTGCTTTACCTTGCCTGGAAAATCGCCAGTGCCCCACCACCCGACCTCAACGGCATGCCACAAGGAAATCCCTTGACCTTCTGGCAGGCGGCCATGTTTCAGTTTGCCAACCCGAAAGCCTGGGTCATGGGATTGGCACTAATGGCCGGTTTCCTGCCTGAAAGTGGCCAGCCGGTAGTCAATGCACTGGTGCTGGCGGGTTTTGCCGAAGTGGTGGCACTGCCCTGCATCGCACTGTGGGCCGCTTTTGGCACCGCCATCGGTCAATGGATCAAGAGTGACAGCGCATGGCGCGTCTTCAACGTCACCATGGGCCTTCTCACCGCGGCCTGTGTGGTGCTCATCCTCGGCTAGCCACAGCTTAGCTCTTCGATCACGTCATTGTCGTTCAGGTGAATATTCAGCCGCTCTGGCCGATGGTCTAGTGTAGCGGCGTCACCCGGACGCAGTACGCGCGTTTGTTCGGCGCCACTTTGCCGCGCCAACGCCGCCTCGGAGGTGTCGGCAAGAGGTGTCCCCACGGCGGAGGAGATAGCGTCCAAACGGCAAGACTTTTGCGCGTTATCTGAGGATTGCGTGTTATCAACTCGCGGAGGCGGCGGCGCACTCGGGGCTTCGCCACCATTGCCCGGCGTTTGCGCGCAGGCCGCAACGAGTAGCGGCATGAACGCCACCAGGGCGAGCCGATAGGGTTGTCGAGATGTCATCCTTGATGCTCCCTCATCGTCAAACCAACAAGAAAGGGTTAAAACGCAGCGGGCCAGCACGCAAAGCCGGCCCGCTGTCACGCTGGGCGTTTAATTGGCAGCGTCTTGAACAGCCTGACCGCCCTCTTCGACGTCCTGGCCGGCACCGCTAATGGTGTTGCAGCCCGCGAGTGCGCCCGCTGACATTAAAAGAATAAAGCTCATTGCGAGTAGTTTTTTCATCGTGTTCTCCTTAACAGTTCATTCAATATCCGGGATGCTCCAACTCAGAACGTATGAGTGAAGTACTTTTAGAGTAACAGTGTTTTGCCAATTTCGCCTACTTTGCCGGTAGGCAACCAAGGAGACTCCAGATGCCCACTTTTGAGCTTGATGATCGCCTGGCCGGCGATACGCTGCCGCTTTGCGACTTGCCGCTGTGCCGGGCACTGCTGATGCTCGACGCGCGTTACCCCTGGGTGGTGCTGGTGCCACGGCGCGCTGCACTGAGTGAGGTATTTGAGCTATCGGACAGCGAGCAGCTGCAACTGTGGCGGGAGGCAAGCCAGCTAGGCCAGGCAATGAAAACGGCTTTCGGTGGTGACAAACTTAATATGGCAACCCTTGGCAACGTAGTGAGTCAGTTGCATATGCACGTAGTGATCCGCCGCCACGACGACGCTGCCTGGCCGGCGCCCGTATGGGGACATGGCACGCCCGAGGCTTATTCACCCACCGAGCTGCAAGCCATGCAAGCACGTCTGTCGGAAGTCATGGCAACGCTCGAAATTACCCCTTAGCGGTTCCCGGTAAGCGGGTTGCCCGTTGAGGTTGGCGGCTCCCCCAGTACGGGATCCCCCGCTGGCTGAGCAGCCCCGGCGGCCCAGAGCGAGACGCCCAAGGCAACGATCACCACGCCTCCCGCAAGCGCTAGCCAACTGGCCGCTCGCTGGGCACGTTTCGGGGTAGCGCCTTGTTTCGCCAGGCGCCGTCGCGCCCAGTCCCGCGCCACAACGCTGGCCAGGGCAAGCACTGACACCGTCAGCCCGGTCCCCAGAGACATCGCGGCCACGGCCGCCACGCCCATCGTAAACTGCCCCAGCAGGCCCGCGGCGCCGAGCATCAGAACGGCCCCGCTGCACGGTCGCATACCGATAGCGCCAACGGTCATTAGCGCCGTGCGCCAATCCAGCGACTGGTGAGGGGTCACATGATGCCCACCGCAGCAATCGTGGTCGTGGTCGTGGTCGTGGTCGTGGTCGTGGTCATTCACAGCATAGGCGCGACGCAGTTGGCCGATGGCCCGCCAGCAAAGCCATGCGCCCAAGGCAGCTACGAGTAGAAAGCTGGCGTATTCCACCCAGACCACACTGCCCATCGCCTGACGCGTCACCCAGCCAAGGCCGTAAACCAGCACGGTTACCAGGACAATGGCAGTCAGCCCTTGAAGCAGCGCTGCCGCAAACGAGAGGCCAAGGGCCCGGCCGATCGCGCCACCATGGGACATCAGAAACGTCGCCAGCACCGCTTTACCGTGGCCGGGGCCCGCCGCGTGAAACACCCCGTAACCAAAGCTCACGCCCAGCAGCGTCGCCCACGTCGTCGTCGCAGACTCCCGGGACAGCGCGGTAAGCGCCAGGGTCAGCTCGCGATGCAGCTCCCGCTGCCAGCCAAGCAGGGTATAGCTCAACGACGTCAAACCGCCTTGCCAAAGCGCATAATAGACGAACACGCCAAGCACGCAGAGCGCCAGCAGGCACAGCCACCCCCAGGGAAGACGCCGTGCCATCATGGACACACGACCTGGCCGGTTTCGGCGAAGTAGCGCCCAAGGCCGGGCTCTCCGCTCTCGTCCGCATCCAGGCGGGACGCCGCCAGAACCCGCTCAGGGTCAGGGTCCGCCGGCAGCACGGACAGCTCGCACTCGGGCATACCGCGCAGCACCAGCGCATCGTCGCGAGGCTTTTCGTCCTCGGCGGCGTGCACCACTTCAAGGTAATAGGTCGGGTCATAGACCTGATACTCAAGGGTGCTACCGCCAAGCGACGGGGTACCAGCAAGCGGCAAGATAAAGATAAACGTAAGCCGTCCGTCGCGCTGCATCGCGGTATATTCGCTTACCTCGCCGAGTGGCTGCAGCTCGCCATCAACACGCACGCGGGTAAAATACTCTTGGCTGGCAAGGTTGTTACGTATTTCTCCGCCCAGTTGATCCAGACCCTCGTCCAACGTCGCCCCTTCCACCCGATTCAGCTCGTCGAACACCACCAGGCTGTAGAACGGATCCATTTGCCAGGTTTGGTGCAGGCCGGTTACCCGGCCCTGATCATCGGTGATGAGGCGCACGTTGATATCAATCCACCCGTGGGGATGGGCCAGGGCGCTCACGCTTGCCAACAGCGCCAGGACGCCGACAATACCCACCCGGCTGCGTGCCAGCCAGCGATTGTCGAGCTTCATGGGGCCAGTCCCAGGCGCGTCTGGAGCGCCACCAACCAGGGATCCAGTCGAATAGGCGGCACCGGCTGCCCACCACGCCACGCCGAGACACTCACCTGACTGGCATTGCCCATCTCGTTTACATCGAGCAATAGCCGGTAACCCGGCCAACGCGCCAGCATGCCCTCGGCACGGCCCAGCGATAAGTCAGCATGACGGACTACATAGCCTTGTTCTATCATCAGGCTAACCGCAGCACGAAAGGTCTCTTCGGCAGGTGCCTGATAGACCAGCTCACGAGGCTCCGGTGATGGAGTTACCGCGCAGCCGCTGAGCATGATCAGCAAGCCGACGGCGACCCAACGAATTCCTTTCATGGTGTACGGTCTCCTGTCGCCGTTTGCACGCTCAGTGCGCGCTGTAACTGCTGGCAAAATGCCTCGGTACTCGCGCTACGCCCTGCGCGCAAGTTGCCATATTGATCAAACCGGCGGATATCCCGCGATACCCGCATATGCTGACGGTCCCAGAGCAGCGATACGCGCTCCACCTCGACCGGCGGCTGGCTAAAGCCGCCGCCCAAGCCAACACCAACACCCAGGCGGGAACCGCCGCCGACACCCAGTCCGCCGGACAAATGCAGCCCCGAGCGCGGACGCAGATGCGGCTCAGCGTAAAGGTCTGAATAGCCATGCAGCGTTTTTTCGCGGCTGGCACTCAGCAAGCCTAATTGAGTGTCGCTGGCGTCCAGACTGAAGCCCCACTCCGTGAGCACATCGACGCTGGCGGTCAAGGTGGCGGGATCATCGCTTGGGAAATAGCACGACTCGGCCGGCGGTGGCTCTGCGCTGGGCAGCGATGACGGCATGACCTGACACCCACCGAGGGCGAGCAGGCATAGGCAACTGAAAGGCGTCCACTTCATAACCGCTCCTTGGGTTGTCGGATGATGCTGGTTTGCCATTGCGCTGCGCGCTAAGCTCGCCCTATAGACCATGATCGACGACGAGGGTGCCCATGCATATCCTGTTTTGTCCCGATAGTTTTAAAGATGCGCTGAGTGCCGAAGATGCGGCCCACGCCATGGCGCGTGGTGCGGTAAGGGCCGACCCTCACTGTCACTCGCTCATTTGCCCCTTGGCCGATGGCGGCGAGGGCAGCCTTGACGCCCTGATCGCGGCAACGGGCGCGGAGCGCCGTCAGCAAACCGTTCAGGATGCCCTGGGCCGACCATGCGAAGCCGCGTGGGGCTGGCTCGCCGACCAGCGTACCGCGTTTATCGAACTGGCAGAAGCCAGCGGGCTACAGGCCCTCGCCGACCACGAGCGCGACGCCCGTTATACCTCGACTTATGGCGTGGGCCAACTGTTCCTTGCAGCTCTCGATCACGGCGCTGATAAGGCGCTGCTTTTACTCGGCGGTAGCGCCACCAACGATGGCGGCGCGGGGATGCTTCACGCCCTGGGCGCCGAGCTGCTGGACGCTCGGGGCCAGCCATTACCGCCTGGCGGGGCAACGCTTGCCGACCTGGAGACGCTTCGCCTGGAGGGCCTCGACCCACGGCTGGCGCGCCTGAAGGTCGAAGCAGCGGTCGATGTTGATAACCCGCTACTCGGCGAGCGTGGCGCCAGCGCCGTCTTCGGACCACAAAAAGGCGCGTCCCCCAGCCACGTGGCCCAGCTCGACCACGCCCTGGGTCACTTTGCCGACTTGGCGGCGCAGGTGTTGGGCCATGATGATCGTGACTGCCCCGGGGCAGGGGCCGCAGGCGGCATGGGCTTTGCCGCGCGGGCGTTTCTAGGCGCCACCCTGAAGCCGGGCATTGAGATGCTGATGCAGCAGGCGGGCTTTGCCGCCCTGCTCGAGCAGGCCGACCTAGTCATTACCGGCGAAGGGCGGCTGGACGGGCAAAGCCTTGCCGGGAAAACCCCCATTGGCGTGGCACGAGCAGCCGCGCAGCAGCACACCCCAGTGATTGTGTTAGCAGGCAGCCTGGGCGATGGCTGGCAGGCCTGTCTGCAGGAGGGGGTGACCGCCGCCTTTGCGCTTGCCGATGGCCCGATGGCATTAAGTGACGCCTTGCCGCGCACGGCCGAGCTGCTGGAAGCACGCTGTGAAAGCCTGATTCGGCTATGGCAGGCCTCCCGCCCTTGAAAAGCCCCGCCCTCGCCAGCATTTAACGGGTATCGGTTGATGGGTAATGCGCTAGCGCTATAGCAGCCATGCATAAAACTTGCTTTGCAACGCGGGCGCCGCCTCTTACCCTGTTAATCAATATCCATTATCGCCCGGCGATAATCATCAAGGAGGCAGGACATGTCCGATACCAACAGCATCGGCCTACACGAAGGCAGTGCCAGCCAACTGGCAGAAAAGCTCAACCACCTGCTGGCCAACTATCAGATTTTTTACATGAACGTCCGGGGCTATCACTGGAACGTCAGGGGTAACGATTTTTTCGAGTTGCACGCTAAATTCGAAGAGTTTTATACCGACCTGCTCGCCAAGGTCGACGAAGTCGCCGAGCGTATCCTGACCCTCGGGCATAAACCGGTTCACGCCTACAGCGACTACATCGAGCTTTCGCGCATTCAGGAAGACAAGGACGTTCATGACGGTACGGCCTGCGTCAACGGCGTATTGCGCGGCTATCAAACGCTGATCGAACTCCAACGCGAGCTACTATCCATCGCGTCGGATGCCGATGATGAAGGCACCGCCGCACAGGCGGGCGATTACATCCGCGAGCAGGAAAAAACCGTCTGGATGCTCAACGCCTATTTAAGCAAATAAGTGTTCAAGCGCATCAGGCTGAAAGCAAAACGGCACCCAAGGGTGCCGTTTTTGCGTTTAGCGGCTGGCCAGGGATTCAACCAGGGCACGCAGCAAGCGCCAGAATTCCTCAACGGTCGCCAGCTCAACGCGCTCGTCCGGCGAGTGCGCGCCACGGATGGTCGGACCGAACGAAATCATATCGAGATGCGGGTACTTACTGCCCAGAATGCCGCACTCAAGTCCTGCGTGGATGACTTTCACCGCGGGTTCTTGCCCCAAGAGCGCCTGATGACACGCCTTAAAGCGCTTGAGCAGCGCTCCGTCCGGGTTGGGCACCCAGCCGGGGTAGGCATTTTCCACGCTGACCCGCGCGCCGATCAGTCCGAACAAGGCTTTGAAACGGTCGGCCATGGCCACCACGGCGCTGTCGTGTAGCGAGCGCACCAGCGCACAGACATGAAACCGTCCCTGCGCAAGGCTGACCACGCCCAGGTTATTGGACGTTTCCACCACCCCAGGCACGTCGGCGCTCATCCGCTCGACGCCGCAGGGAGCTGCGTGCAATGCCGCCACCAGCATGGTGCTGGCATCCAGGGTCAGCGGCTCGGCACCTTCCTGGCTAACCGGCTCGGCGGCGATTGTCAGGCCCGCATCGCCGCTGCCCAGCTCACGCCTCAGGGTATGCGCCAGCTCATTGATGAGGGCCAGCGCGTCTTGCTGTTCGTCAGCGGGCAGCGCGATGTCGGCAAAGGCTTCGCGGGGTATGGCGTTGCGCAGCGTGCCGCCCTGATAGTCGATCAGCCTGGCATCGACGTGTTCCAGCGCCCGCAGTACGCGCACCAGCAGCCGATTGGCGTTACCCAACGGCTGATGGATATCCATACCCGAGTGACCGCCTTTCAGCCCCGTCAGCGACAGCCTGAGCACGCATTCGTCGGCCCTCAGCGCAGCGCTTGGGAGCTTGGCATCAACGACGACATCGGCCCCGCCCGCGCAGCCGATAAAGACCTCGCCGTGATCCTCGCTATCGAGGTTCAGCAGCTGCTGGCCCTCAAGCCAGTTGTCGGCCAGACCCAGCGCGCCCCCCATGGAGCTTTCTTCTTCAAGCGTGAACAGCGCCTCCAGGGGGCCATGAGTAAGCTCGGGGTCTTCAAGCAGCGCGAGTATCGCCGCCACCCCCAGGCCGTTATCCGCGCCCAGGGTGGTTCCTTCAGCGTGCAGCCAGCCGTCGGCCACATAAGTGCGAATGGGGTCGCGCTGAAAATCGTGCGCATGGCCGGCATTGGCCTGGGCCACCATATCCAGATGGCCCTGCAGGATAAGCCCAGGGATGTGGTCATGGCCGGGGCTCGCTGACTTACGCAGGCGTAAATTGCCAAAGGCGTCGCGGTCGTGGTCGATGCCCTGGGAGTCGGCCCATTTTTCCAGCACGGCGACCAGTTGCGCCTCATGCCCGGAGGGGCGGGGGGTATTACACAGCGTTCGAAAGTGCCGCCACACAAGCGCAGGGCTCAGCGCGTCTAGATGTTCGTTCATGGAAGCTCTTTATCATGGATAACCAACTTACTTTAACGGTCCCCGGCCTCGGGGGAAAGCGGTTGCTCGTTCCACAGGGTTTGTACTCCCTGACGCAGGGCTCGCACGGACGTGGCGGGGGCATCGGCAAGCGGCTGATTCTGGAAGGCCCAGGCGGCAAGCTGCTGATGGGCGGATTGGCCAGTGGCCGACAATGGCCAGCGACTCGCTTCGCGCGCCAGAGCCTGCAAGGATGCCCGCGCCAGCGCCGGCGACCGATGAGCGGTCGCCACATCGGCGATATCCTGACGCTCGGCCTGGGTCAAGGCGCGCTCGGGCAGCTCCTCGACCAGCAGGCTGACCACCGCCGCCGGCAGATGCGCCAGTTCAAACGCCAGCAAACCCGGTAGCGAGGCGACAAACCGCTCGTGCAGCACGCTCAACACGCGCTCCCCCGACGGGGCCAACGCCTTTGCCACCATCACGGCAAACTCGCCGCTCGAGGGCTCACGCGTCACGCCCAGGCGCACGACCACAAATCCCTGGGCGCGCCAGAAACACAGCAGCCCCGCATCGGCGCCAAAGGTCGCGCCATACAGCATGATGCCTTCCGCCGCGGCCTGAGATTGGTCGTCGCTGAGTAGCCTGCTCCCCAGCCCCTGGCGACGTCTTTCGGAATGACTGGCAATGCGTACCACCCGCCGCCAACGCGCCGTCAGGGCCTCACGGCAGCCACCATGAGCGGCGAGTGACTGGGCCATCAAATGCCCTTGAGGCCGGCGCTCGCCGCGCGCCACCTTGTGGGCAAGTTCCATCGTAAAGCCGCCCTCGTCGCGGGTCACCAGGACGGCCTGCGGCCGCTGGGGCGGGCCGATAACGCGCAGCTGCATACCAGGCCCGTCCAGCAGCTGACGCAGGTCACTCGGCGTCGTGCGATAGTGGGACTGCACCAACAGACCAAAAAGCTTGCCAAGCGCCGCCTCGTCCCCGGCAAGCACCTCCCGGTCCACTTCATGGGAAGCATAGCGGACCGTCAAGTCGTCTTGCGCTGGCGACATCGGTGCATTTAGCAACAGCAGTTGGTTAAGTGTCGCTTCAAGGGGGTCGTCAGCCTGCCAGCGCACCGGGTCTGTCAGCGTGAGCGCCTTCCAATCCGGTGTCTGCGCATCCAGTACGCCACGAAAGCGCAACGCAAAGCCTCGCCCGGACCCCTCGTAGCCGTGCACGGTGGTGGCAAAAGCAATGCGCGGAAACGCCGTCAGCCATTGCGCCAACAGCGGCGCGGGCAGCGCGGCGGCTTCATCCACCATCAGATAACTGCCGTCGCCCCCCAGCGTGCCCGCCGCCACTTGTTCTCTCAGCGCATCGGGAGTGACGAACAATAGCTCGCCTCCCTCGCCCAGCACGAAGCGATCCGCCGAGCTACGATGCCCCTCCGGGCATAAGGACGCTGCGCGCTCAAACAGACTCTCGACAGCCGCCAGGCGCGGTGCCGTGACGATGATGCGCGATGTCTTGTCGCGCAACAAACGTACACAGGCAATGCCCATCGCGGCACTTTTGCCGCGTCCACGATCGGCGGTGATCACCAGGGGACGGCGGCGTTTTAGCCCCACAAGGGCACTGACGGCCACGGCCTGATCCAGGGTCATGCATGCGTTATCGTGGGGGGGGTCAGGCGCCGCCGGTGTGGGCGGCAGCCGCCCCAGGCGGGGCGGCGCCTCAGGAGTCCAGTGGATCACCTCCGTCGATGCCCTGAGCTGCCTGGCGAGCCGCGCCAGGTAGTGCGCGCTAAGCATCGCCCACTCGCTAGGATAATCGGCGATTCGGGCGTAGTCAGGGTCAGGCTGAGTCCCCCACCGCTGCGGAGTGATCAGGATCAGCAGCCCGCCCGCCGCCAGGGTGCCGCCAATCGCCCCCAGAGCATCCGGGCTGAAACCACCGGCGCCCTCGTGGGCATCCACCACCACAAGCTGGTGCTCGGTACCGAGCCGAGTCGCCGCCCGCCCCGCTTTCAAAGAAGGCGCCAAGGGGGCGTGGTCACCTACCCAAAGTGGAGACGACCAGGACCCTGCCTGCCATAGCCCCACGGCCAGCGCCCGACAACGATCGGCGTCACCCTGCAGCCAGACAAGCTGCCGCCAGCGTCGCCGGGCTAATCGCCTTGCCTGGTGGAGCAGTAGCGCGATGGATCGCGACGCTAACGCGTCGTCGGTAGATAACGGCGGCATAAAGTCTCCTCATCGGGATAAACAGCTTACAACTTTGGTTGCATTAGCGAGTCCCTTTCAACGCTTTTCACACACATTCGCCATCATCACCGTCGGTATAAAAAGCACTAACCTTATGATTTTGTGAAAAATCATAAGGTCCCCAGAGAAGTCCGAAAGCCGCCGGCTGGGTAAATAGCTGATATTGCATTGCAACGCCCTGAGTGTGCTAATTTAAGCAGGCAGGGCAAAACACACCTTTACGTAAACGTAATCCATGCATCCTGCACCAACTGCATCCACAGTTACCTAATAAATCCAACGGCGACCAACAGGATCTACAACATGAAAAAAACTGCCAAGTTTGCCATTACAAGCCTCGCGGCGGGCGTTGCATTCGCCGCACTTTCCTCCACCGCTCATGCCCAGCAAGAGTGGACCATGACCACCACATGGCCAGACAACCTGGATTTGATCAAGATCGACCAGCACTGGGTCGAACTGGTTAACAAGCTGGCCGGCGACGAATTGCAGATCAACTTCCGCTCCGGCGGCACGCTCATGCCTGGCACCGAAGTATTCGATGCCACCGAAACCGGTGCCATCGACGCCGCGGGCGACTGGCCAGGCTACTGGGCCGGACGCAGCCCCGCCTTCTCACCGCTGGCCACCACCACCAGCCTGTTCAATGGCGTGGATTACATGAACTGGATCCTGCAGTGGGGAGGCTGGGATCTCTACCAGGAAGTATACGGTGACTACAATATGGTGTACCTGCCCTACGGGATCACCAACAACGAGTCCGGCTTCATGGGTGGCACCCCCATTGAAAGCATTGCTGACCTCGAGGGCAAGCGGCTACGCCTCTCGGGCCGCGACCAGGGTCGCGTACTTGAAGAACTGGGCGGCTCGCAGGTCACGCTGGCTGGCGGCGAAGTCTACCAGGCGATCGAGCGTGGCGTGATCGATGCCGGCGAATTTTCCACGCCGGGTGTCGACTACAATGCCGGATTCTCCGAAGTGGCGGACTACTGGTCCACGCCTGGCTGGCACCAGTCTGCCAGCGTATTTGGCGTGATGATCAACAAAGACGCCTGGGATGAGCTTTCCGAAGACACCCAGGACACCCTGAAGATCGCAGCGGAAGCCACCATGGCGTGGTCACTGGCCTGGTCTGAGCGTGAATCCACCGACGCCACCGTGAAGTTCAAGGAAGATGGCGTTGAGATCAGCACGCTACCCGAGGAAGACCTGGCCGAGATTCAGAATGTGACTAACGAGGTGATTCTACGCGGCGCTTGTGAAGACCCGATGCACGCCAAGGTTTACCACTCCATGATCAGCTACATGGAGCACTACGCCAACTGGCGTGATGTGACCGTGCCGTTCAACATGAGCCGCTCCATCGACAACCTGCCGTCGCTCGAAGAACTCGAAGCCTGCATGTAATTAGCCGTCGATAACCGCCTCGGCAACAGAGCCGGGGCGGTTTTTTCGTCAAGAGCCTACATTGAAAACCGGGAGACCTCCCATGCATGCGATCGCAAAAGCCATTGATACGTTCAATGAGCGTTTTGGGCGAATCATTGCGCCTTTAATCGCGGTCATCACGCTGATTGTACTGTATGACATCGCGATGCGCTTTTTCGCAGGGCGTCCTAGCGACTGGGCCTTTGACGTCACAAAGATGCTGTTCGGCGCCCATTTCATGCTGATGGCGGCCTATGCGCTTCGTCACCATGCACATGTGGAAGTCGACGTCCTTAAGCGTCTGCTCACGCGTAAAAAGCAGGCGGTGTTGGAAATCATCGGCTATGTGATTTTTTTCATTCCGTTCATCTGGCTGATGCTGACCTACGGCTGGCTCTTTTTCGAGCGTTCCATCAGTCGGGGCGAGACCACCTACGGCATGGTATCCATTCCCGTTTATCCGGTGAAAGGTGTGATCGTGCTGGCCGCGGTACTGATTTTATTGCAGGCCATTGCCATTGTGCTGCGCGCCATTATCCAGCTGCGTGAGGAGAACCACGCATGAGTGCAGAACTACTCACCTTATTCATGTTTGGCGGCCTGTTAGTCGGCCTTTTCATGGGTCACCCCCTGGCCTTCGTGCTGGGCGGCGTGGCAGTTATCGGCGCCTTCCTCGGCCCCGGCACCAATACCCTGGGCATCATTATCAATAACGTCTATGGCAACGCCATGGATAACTACGTTCTGGTGGCGATCCCGCTATTTATCCTGATGGCGCGGTTTTTGAACGATTCAGGCGTCACCGAGAAAATGTTCGATGCCATGCGTCTTTTGCTGGCCAACTTGCGTGGCGGCCTGGCCCTGACCGTGGTCGTGGTGTCGGTATTGCTCGCCGCTACGACCGGCATCGTCGGTGCATCCATTGCGGTAATGGGTATGATTGCCCTGGTGCCGATGCTCAAGTACGGCTACAACAAGGAGCTGAGCGCCGGCGTCATCATGGCCAGCGGCTGCTTGGGCATCCTGATACCTCCCAGCATTATGCTGATTCTGATGGCTAGCTATTCGCCGGTCTCCGTCGGGGCCCTGTTTGCCGGTGCCCTCGTACCTGGCCTGATGCTCGGCGTCATGTATGCGCTTTACGTACTGATCATTTGCTTTGTAAAGCCTTCCTACGGCCCGAAGGTACCAGCAGAAGAGCGCGCTGAAGTCAGCACCAAGCAGCTCCTGATCATGCTGGCAAAGTACGTGGTACCGCCGATGTCGCTGATTCTTGGCGTTTTAGGGGCACTGTTCACCGGCGTCGCCACCGCCACCGAAGCGTCCGCCATCGGTGTGTTTATCGCCTTTATCTTGTTCATGATTTTCGGCGACCGTAAGCTGTCCACCTGCTACAGCACGATGATTGAGGCAGGCAAAACCACCACCATGGTAATGCTGGTGCTGGTGGGTGCGACGGCGTTTACCGGCGTGTTCTCAATTGGCGGCGGCATGGAGGTCATCAGCGAGCTGGTCCTGTCGATGCCCGGCGGTACATTCGGCGCCCTGCTGCTGATGCTCTTCCTGGTGTTTATTTTGGGGATGTTCCTCGACTGGACGGGGATCGTACTGTTGAGCTTTCCCATCATGTTGCCGATTGTCGAGACGATGGGCATCGATGTCCTGTGGTTTGTCGTGATGGTGGCGGTCGTTCTTCAGACCTCCTTCCTGACTCCGCCATTCGGCTATGCGCTGTTCTACCTTAAAGGCGTCGCGCCGCCTGGGGTGGAGATCGTCGACCTCTACAAAGCGGTTATTCCGTTCGTGGCGCTCATCCTGATTGCTTGCGCCCTCATGGCACTTTTCCCCGTACTGATTACTGGCCTGCCCAGCCTGATGGTCGGCTACTGAATCGACACCCGTTGCATAAGCAAACTTCGCCCGGCGCCAAGCCGGGCTTTTTGGTTCGCCCCGACCGTTATTCAAGCGGCTGCAGCTGGCGGCTGCCAATGATACTATGCCTCGCCGTGCGCGCCGCATGTCGCCGCGATATCCGTTTGCTTCTGCAAGGAGTCTTTACGTGTCACGCTCCATCTCTGGTGAGTTAGCCGCGCAGCGGCACAGCACAAAGCAACGCTGGAACCCCTGGTCGATGGTGCTGATCTGTGTCGCACTGGTGGTGGCGCTGCCTGTCGTTGTGGTCTTCACCCATATCGTACTGCCGACCGACGGCGTATGGCAGCATCTGGCCGGCACGGTGTTACCGCGTTATTTAAACAATACCTTTTGGCTCGTGCTGTCCGTAGGGATCGGGACCCTGATCATCGGCACCGGTTCGGCGTGGCTGGTGGTCATGTGTCGCTTTCCCGGCAAGCGTTTATTTGAATGGGCGCTGCTGCTTCCATTGGCAGTCCCCACCTACGTGATTGCCTACGCCTACACCGACTTCTTGCAGTTTGCCGGCCCGCTGCAAAGCCTCTTGCGCGATCTGTTCGGCTGGCAGCACGGGGATTACTATTTCCCTAACGTTCGTTCGCTTGGCGGCGCCGCGACGCTGATTACCGTGGTGCTTTATCCGTATGTTTACCTGCTGGCCCGCGCGTCTTTTCTCGAGCAGTCGGTCTGCGTGCTCGACGTCGGTCGCACCCTAGGCCGTGGCCCATGGCGCCTGTTTTTCAGCATCGCGGTTCCTTTAGCACGCCCTGCGCTGGTGGGCGGTGTATCGCTAGTGCTGATGGAAACGCTCAATGAATTTGGCGCGGTCCAGTTTTTCGGGGTCGATACCTTCACGACCGGCATTTATCGCACCTGGTTTGGCATGGGCGAGCCCGTGGCCGCCGCCCAGTTGGCTGCCTGCCTGCTCAGTTTTGTGATTGTTCTGGTATTGCTCGAACGCTGGTCGCGTGGCAAACGGCGCTACTTCCACACCACCAATCGATATCAGCAATTACCCGAATACGCCCTCCACGGCTGGCGGGCGGCCGCTGCGACAGTGGCTTGCATGATTCCGATCACCATTGGCTTTTTGCTTCCCAGCGGCATACTGCTCCAGTTGGCGCTGACGGAAGGAGATTCGCTATGGGGAACGCGCTTTATTGGCTTTGCATGGAATAGCCTCAGCTTATCGGCGCTGGCGGCCGTCATAGCGGTCGGCACAGCGGTACTGCTCAGCTATGGCGTTCGGGTATACGATACGCGGCTTGCACGCTTTACCACGCGTATCGCGGCCATGGGCTATGCTATCCCCGGCTCGGTGGTAGCGGTGGGTATTTTAATCCCCTTTGCCTGGCTGGATAACGTCATCAATACAGGTTTGCAGGCTTACAACGGCCAGATTGTTGGCCTGATATTCAGCGGATCGGCGTTTATTCTCCTCTACGCCTATGTGGTGCGTTTCCTGGCGGTTTCCTTCAACGCCGTTGAAGCCAGCCTGGGCAAGGTGACCCCCAGCATGGATGCCGCCTCGCGCACCCTTGGGCAAACCGCCGGCGGCACACTGCGCTATGTGCATACGCCGCTGATGCGCAGCAGCTTACTTGCGGCAGGGATTCTGGTGTTTGTCGACGTCATGAAGGAGCTTCCGGCCACTGTCATTCTTCGCCCGTTCAATTTCGATACGCTGGCGGTGAGAGCGCACAACCTCGCCTCCGATGAACGCCTGGCCGAAGCGTCTACCTCTTCGCTGGCCATCGTGGTGGTCGGCATCCTGCCGGTGATACTGCTGAGTATGGCGATGCGCCGCTCACGCCCGGGTGCCGGGTCGTAGCGGCAAGCGTTCATTTATGACGAGGCAGGATCCGTCGCATGCACGGGAAACACGAACACCTGCGATAAATCGAGATGTATATCGATCGGCTGGCCTTCGGCGGGCAGGAAGACACCCGGCACCCTGGCGTGCAGGTGAGCTTCCAGACCATTGTCCGCATGAGCACAAAGGTGCAGCAAGCTACTTCGACCGAGTAGCTTGGCCATCACGATGTGGCTATGCGCATGGGCACCGGCAGGCAAGTCGCGCTCGATGACCCGCAGGGCCTCAGGACGAATCATCACCTGAACCCGCGTACCATCGGCAAGGCCGTCTGCAGGCACCCAGCCGACCGGCGTTGCGACGTGGCCTTCTTCGACCACCCCATCAACCTCGTTGACCTCGCCAAAAAAAGTCACCACAAATGGATCCTTTGGGGAGCAGTAGAGCTCCCTTGGGGTCCCCGTCTGGACAATACGACCCTCGCGCATCAGCGCAATACGATCCGCCATGAACATGGCTTCTTCAGGATCGTGGGTGACCAGCAGCGTTGCGGCACCAACCTTTTTCAACACGTGCAGGGTGTCGTCGCGTATCCGGTCGCGCAGCCGCGCATCCAGGCTTGAAAATGGCTCATCCAGCAGCATCAGCCGTGGCTCGGGCGCCAAGGCCCGCGCAAGCGCCACACGCTGTTGTTGTCCACCTGACAGCATATGCGGATAGCTCGACGCATAGTCCCCCATGCCCAGCTGCGACAACAGCTCCTCGGCTCGCTCACGCCTATTGCTTGTGGGCAGGTGCTTGAGACCAAAAGTGACGTTTTCCAGAACGGATAGATGGGGGAACAACGCCGAATCTTGAAACGCCAGGCCAACATTACGCTTTTCCGGCGGAACATGGCGAAGCCCCGGCGCCGCAATCTGTTCATCCTCCAGGCTGACGCTACCCTCTTGCAGCGTTTCCAGGCCCGCCGCGATGCGCAGCAAGGTCGTCTTGCCACAGCCGGAAGGACCCAGCAGGCAGACCACCTCCCCCGGGGCTACCGTCAAATCCACGCCTTTAACAACGGTATGCTGGTCAAAAGCGTGCTGCACCTGATGCATAGTAAGCGCAGTCTCATTGAGCGCCTTTTGCGTAGCCTTCATCGTTGCCGTCATTGCGCCACCGTTCTAGTTGCAGGTCGCCTGTGCGAAATGGGAACCGCATAATACGTTTGAAAGTAATTAACATTCTATTTTCTATTTGACCTATATGCACGCTTCAACGCCAAATAGGCTTGACCTTAACGCCACAAAACGCTTCAATAATCATGTTGATAATACAACTTGTTATCATTCAACAATTAGGGATATTGACGATGAAGACTGTCCGCTTTGCCGCTCCACTGGCGGTTGCTATCGCCAGCACCGCTTTCGCTAGCCATGCGCTGGCTGATGAGCTTAATGTCTATTCGGCTCGTCACTACGATTCCGACGAGCGCCTTTATGATGCCTTCACCGAAGAAACCGGTATCGAAGTCAACATCCTGGAAGGCGATTCCGATCAGCTGATCGAGCGCATTCAGCGTGAAGGCGTTGCCAGCCCTGCCGATATCATGATCACGGTCGATGCCGGCAGGCTCTGGCGTGCAGAGCAGGACGGCATTTTCCAAGGCATTGAGTCAGACGTGCTCGATGAACGCCTGCCTGATTCAATGCGCCATCCCGAAGGACACTGGTTCGGCTTTAGCCAACGTGCCCGGGCGATCTATTATAACCGTGACAATGTCGACCCCAGCGAAATAAGCAGCTACGAAGACCTGGCCAGCGACGATCTTGATTACAGCGTCTGCATTCGCTCCTCCAACAATATCTACAATCAGTCACTGCTCGCTTCAATGATTGAGCATCACGGTGAAGAAGGTGCTGAAGAGTGGGCCCAAGGCGTTGTCGATAACATGGCACGTGATCCAGAGGGCGGTGACACCGACCAAATTCTGGGCGTTGCCAGCGGGGCATGCGACCTCGCAGTAGCCAACCACTACTACTACGTTCGCCTGCTGAAATCCGATGAAGAGTCTGATCGCGAAGCTGCCCGCAAGGTCGGCATCATCTTCCCCAACCAGGATGACCGCGGCACCCATGTCAATGTCGGCGGTGCCGGCGTCGTTGATGGCGCGCCTAACCGCGAGAACGCCGTTCGATTCCTTGAGTTCCTCGCCTCTGACACGGCACAGGAGATCTTCGCCTCGGGTAACAATGAGTTCCCCGTCGTCAATAATGTGAAGCGTGATCCTGTCCTCGAATCATGGGGCAACTTCAAGAAAGACGACGTCAACATCAACGTCCTTGGTGAAAACAATCCCGAAGCCATTCGCATCTTTGACCGTGTGGACTGGCGTTAATCTTTAGTGTTCACCAACGCAAAAGCCCCGCTGCCAATTGCAGCGGGGCTTTTTTTGGATAGCTTGCGACTCGCTACTCTTCAGCAGCTTCTTCCATTTCGTCGCCGGCCTCTTCCATTTCTTCACCGGCGTCTTCCATACTCTCATCAATATTCTCGCCCGCTTCTTCTGCCGGCCCCTGATCATCCTCACAGGCTGCCAAACCGACGGCAAGAAATGCTAATAAAATAGCGACACCAATGGCTTTAAGTCCTTTATACATCACCGTACTCCTTTTATCACGATAGTGAACAGTTAAATGCCGTTTCATATTAGGTGCTACACATAAAGCACGCCAGTAAATAGCTCGCCTCAAACAAAAAACCCAGCCGGTTGGCTGGGTTTTCTGCGGTATAGGTGCCTGACGACTCGGCCGGCGCTCCGGGGGGCGGCCTTCCGCTACTCTTCATGGGGA